>CAXMWW010000029.1:0-868778 GCA_963422245.2 uncultured Sulfitobacter sp.
TGATCCGGGCAATGCGGGGCAAAGCCTGACCTATGCCTGGACCCAGACCTCTGGCCCCAATGTGGTGCTGTCGGATGCCCGCGTGGCGCAGCCCACCTTCACCGCGCCCACGCTTCTGCCCGGGGATGCGGATCGGGTGCTGGAATTTGCGCTCACCGTCAATGACGGGCTGATCGACAGCGCCGCGGATACGGTGACCATCACGGTGACGGCCCCGGCCAATAGTGCGCCCACCGCCGCGGCGGGTGCAGACCAGCGCGTCGCCTCGGGCGCGGCGGTGAGCCTTGATGGCAGCGCTTCTGATCCGGGCAATGCCGGGCAAAGCCTGACCTATGCCTGGACCCAGACCTCTGGCCCCAATGTGGTGCTGTCGGATGCCCGCGTGGCGCAGCCCGGTTTCACCGCGCCGGTGCTTCTGCCCGGGGATGCGGATCGGGTGCTGGAATTTGCGCTCACCGTCAATGACGGGCTGATCGACAGCGCCGCGGATACGGTGACCATCACGGTGACCGCCCCGGCCAATAGTGCGCCCACCGCCGCGGCGGGTGCAGACCAGCGCCTCGCCTCGGGGGCGGCGGTGACCCTTGATGGCAGCGCCTCTGATCCGGGCAATGCCGGGCAAAGCCTGACCTATGCCTGGACCCAGACCTCTGGCCCCAATGTGGTGCTGTCGGATGCCCGCGTGGCGCAGCCCACCTTCACCGCGCCGGTGCTTCTGCCCGGGGATGCGGATCGGGTGCTGGAATTTGCGCTCACCGTCAATGACGGGCTGATCGACAGCGCCGCGGATACGGTGACCATCACGGTGACGGCCCCGGCCAATAGTGCGCCCACCGCCGCGGCGGGTGCAGACCAGCGCGTCGCCTCGGGCGCGGCGGTGACGCTTGATGGCAGCGCCTCTGATCCGGGCAATGCCGGGCAAAGCCTGACCTATGCCTGGACCCAGACCTCTGGCCCCAATGTGGTGCTGTCGGATGCCCGCGTGGCGCAGCCCGGTTTCACCGCGCCGGTGCTTCTGCCCGGGGATGCGGATCGGGTGCTGGAATTTGCGCTCACCGTCAATGACGGGCTGATCGACAGCGCCGCGGATACGGTGACCATCACGGTGACCGCCCCGGCCAATAGTGCGCCCACCGCCGCGGCGGGTGCAGACCAGCGCCTCGCCTCGGGGGCGGCGGTGACCCTTGATGGCAGCGCCTCTGATCCGGGCAATGCCGGGCAAAGCCTGACCTATGCCTGGACCCAGACCTCTGGCCCCAATGTGGTGCTGTCGGATGCCCGCGTGGCGCAGCCCACCTTCACCGCGCCCACGCTTCTGCCCGGGGATGCGGATCGGGTGCTGGAATTTGCGCTCACCGTCAATGACGGGCTGATCGACAGCGCCGCGGATACGGTGACCATCACGGTGACGGCCCCGGCCAATAGTGCGCCCACCGCCGCGGCGGGTGCAGACCAGCGCGTCGCCTCGGGCGCGGCGGTGAGCCTTGATGGCAGCGCTTCTGATCCGGGCAATGCCGGGCAAAGCCTCACCTATGCCTGGACCCAGACCTCTGGCCCCAATGTGGTGCTGTCGGATGCCAGCGTGGCGCAGCCCACCTTCACCGCGCCCACGCTTCTGCCCGGGGATGCGGATCGGGTGCTGGAATTTGCGCTCACCGTCAATGACGGGCTGATCGACAGCGCCGCGGATACGGTGACCATCACGGTGACGGCCCCGGCCAATAGTGCGCCCACCGCCGCGGCGGGTGCAGACCAGCGCGTCGCCTCGGGCGCGGCGGTGACCCTTGATGGCAGCGCCTCTGATCCGGGCAATGCGGGGCAAAGCCTGACCTATGCCTGGACCCAGACCTCTGGCCCCAATGTGGTGCTGTCGGATGCCCGCGTGGCGCAGCCCACCTTCACCGCGCCCACGCTCTTGCCCGGGGCGGCGGATCGGGTGCTGGAATTTGCGCTCACCGTCAATGACGGGCTGATCGACAGCGCCGCGGATACGGTGACCATCACGGTGACCGCCCCGGCCAATAGTGCGCCCACCGCCGCGGCGGGTGCAGACCAGCGCGTCGCCTCGGGCGCGGCGGTGACGCTTGATGGCAGCGCCTCTGATCCGGGCAATGCCGGGCAAAGCCTCACCTATGCCTGGACCCAGACCTCTGGCCCCAATGTGGTGCTGTCGGATGCCCGCGTGGCGCAGCCCACCTTCACCGCGCCCACGCTTCTGCCCGGGGATGCGGATCGGGTGCTGGAATTTGCGCTCACCGTCAATGACGGGCTGATCGACAGCGCCGCGGATACGGTGACCATCACGGTGACGGCCCCGGCCAATAGTGCGCCCACCGCCGCGGCGGGTGCAGACCAGCGCGTCGCCTCGGGCGCGGCGGTGACCCTTGATGGCAGCGCCTCTGATCCGGGCAATGCCGGGCAAAGCCTGACCTATGCCTGGACCCAGACCTCTGGCCCCAATGTGGTGCTGTCGGATGCCCGCGTGGCGCAGCCCACCTTCACCGCGCCCACGCTCTTGCCCGGGGCGGCGGATCGGGTGCTGGAATTTGCGCTCACCGTCAATGACGGGCTGATCGACAGCGCCGCGGATACGGTGACCATCACGGTGACGGCCCCGGCCAATAGTGCGCCCACCGCCGCGGCGGGTGCAGACCAGCGCGTCGCCTCGGGCGCGGCGGTGACGCTTGATGGCAGCGCCTCTGATCCGGGCAATGCCGGGCAAAGCCTGACCTATGCCTGGACCCAGACCTCTGGCCCCAATGTGGTGCTGTCGGATGCCCGCGTGGCGCAGCCCACCTTCACCGCGCCCACGCTCTTGCCCGGGGATGCGGATCGGGTGCTGGAATTTGCGCTCACCGTCAATGACGGGCTGATCGACAGCGCCGCGGATGCCGTGACCATCACGGTGACGGCCCCGGCCAATAGTGCGCCCACCGCCGCGGCGGGTGCAGACCAGCGCGTCGCCTCGGGCGCGGCGGTGACCCTTGATGGCAGCGCCTCTGATCCGGGCAATGCCGGGCAAAGCCTGACCTATGCCTGGACCCAGACCTCTGGCCCCAATGTGGTGCTGTCGGATGCCCGCGTGGCGCAGCCCGGTTTCACCGCGCCCACGCTTCTGCCCGGGGATGCGGATCGGGTGCTGGAATTTGCGCTCACCGTCAATGACGGGCTGATCGACAGCGCCGCGGATGCCGTGACCATCACGGTGACGGCCCCGGCCAATAGTGCGCCCACCGCCGCGGCGGGTGCAGACCAGCGCGTCGCCTCGGGCGCGGCGGTGACCCTTGATGGCAGCGCCTCTGATCCCGGCAATGCCGGGCAAAGCCTCACCTATGCCTGGACCCAGACCTCTGGCCCCAATGTGGTGCTGTCGGATGCCCGCGTGGCGCAGCCCACCTTCACCGCGCCGGTGCTTCTGCCCGGGGATGCGGATCGGGTGCTGGAATTTGCGCTCACCGTCAATGACGGGCTGATCGACAGCGCCGCGGATACGGTGACCATCACGGTGACCGCCCCGGCCAATAGTGCGCCCACCGCCGCGGCGGGTGCAGACCAGCGCGTCGCCTCGGGCGCGGCGGTGACCCTTGATGGCAGCGCCTCTGATCCCGGCAATGCCGGGCAAAGCCTCACCTATGCCTGGACCCAGACCTCTGGCCCCAATGTGGTGCTGTCGGATGCCAGCGTGGCGCAGCCCACCTTCACCGCGCCCACGCTTCTGCCCGGGGATGCGGATCGGGTGCTGGAATTTGCGCTCACCGTCAATGACGGGCTGATCGACAGCGCCGCGGATACGGTGACCATCACGGTGACGGCCCCGGCCAATAGTGCGCCCACCGCCGCGGCGGGTGCAGACCAGCGCGTCGCCTCGGGCGCGGCGGTGACCCTTGATGGCAGCGCCTCTGATCCGGGCAATGCCGGGCAAAGCCTCACCTATGCCTGGACCCAGACCTCTGGCCCCAATGTGGTGCTGTCGGATGCCAGCGTGGCGCAGCCCGGTTTCACCGCGCCGGTGCTTCTGCCCGGGGATGCGGATCTGGTGCTGGAATTTGCGCTCACCGTCAATGACGGGCTGATCGACAGCGCCGCGGATGCCGTGACCATCACGGTGACGGCCCCGGCCAATAGTGCGCCCACCGCTGCGGCGGGTGCAGACCAGCGCGTCGCCGCAGGCGCGGCGGTGACCCTTGATGGCAGCGCCTCTGATCCGGGCAATGCCGGGCAAAGCCTGACCTATGCCTGGACCCAGACCTCTGGCCCCAATGTGGTGCTGTCGGATGCCCGCGTGGCGCAGCCCGGCTTTACCGCGCCGGTGCTTCTGCCCGGGGATGCGGATCTGGTGCTGGAATTTGCGCTCACCGTCAATGACGGGCTGATCGACAGCGCCGCGGATGCCGTGACCATCACGGTGACGGCCCCGGCCAATAGTGCGCCCACCGCCGCGGCGGGTGCAGACCAGCGCGTCGCCTCGGGCGCGGCGGTGACGCTTGATGGCAGCGCCTCTGATCCGGGCAATGCCGGGCAAAGCCTGACCTATGCCTGGACCCAGACCTCTGGCCCCAATGTGGTGCTGTCGGATGCCCGCGTGGCGCAGCCCACCTTCACCGCGCCCACGCTCTTGCCCGGGGATGCGGATCGGGTGCTGGAATTTGCGCTCACCGTCAATGACGGGCTGATCGACAGCGCCGCGGATACGGTGACCATCACGGTGACGGCCCCGGCCAATAGTGCGCCCACCGCCGCGGCGGGTGCAGACCAGCGCGTCGCCTCGGGGGCGGCGGTGACCCTTGATGGCAGCGCCTCTGATCCGGGCAATGCCGGGCAAAGCCTGACCTATGCCTGGACCCAGACCTCTGGCCCCAATGTGGTGCTGTCGGATGCCCGCGTGGCGCAGCCCACCTTCACCGCGCCCACGCTTCTGCCCGGGGATGCGGATCGGGTGCTGGAATTTGCGCTCACCGTCAATGACGGGCTGATCGACAGCGCCGCGGATACGGTGACCAAAGGGTCACCGCCGCGCCCGAGGCGACGCGCTGGTCTGCACCCGCCGCGGCGGTGGGGGCGACATTCGTGAACACCACCTGCGCCGTATCCGTCAGTGCCGTGCCATCCAGCGTCGCAGAGACCGTCACGGTTTCCGCAACCGTGCTCGTCAGCGTCGCGGAATAGCTGCCATCGCCATGATCCGTCACCGAAGAGGCCACCGCAGAACCGCTCGCCGCAACAACAACCGTGCCGCCGCTGGCCCCCAGCGCATTGCCCTGCGCGTCCAGAAGCGTCACCGTCACCATGGACGCCGCAACACCATCCGCCGCAACAGGGCTTGTCGCCGTCACCGTCAAATTGTCCACGAAGGCGACCGTGACCGGTTGGCCCGCACTGATGGTATTGCCCGCAGCGTCACGCGCCAAGCCCGCACCACCAACGTTAATAGTGACATCGCCGTTGCCATTGGGCGTGATCTGGACGGTGTACTCAGTAGCGAAGGTGCCTAGTGCCGGCGGGTTGAGAAACATGGCACTGCCGTTGGTGACAGCAAATTCGGTAACCAATGTCCCGCCATCAAGACGCGCCAGGTTAGCGTAGGCGACGGGCTCCAAAAAAGTGACCGTGATATTGAACGGCGTTTCGTTGGTGACAGTAGGATGACCGCTGATCATGGGCTGCGGGGGGGTATCGTCAAAGGCGACGGTGACCGGTTGGCCCGCACTGATGGTATTGCCCGCAGCGTCACGCGCCAAGCCCGCACCACCAACGTTAATAGTGACATCGCCGTTGCCATTGGGCGTGATCTGGACGGTGTACTCAGTAGCGAAGGTGCCTAGTGCCGGCGGGTTGAGAAACATGGCACTGCCGTTGGTGACAGCAAATTCGGTAACCAATGTCCCGCCATCAAGACGCGCCAGGTTAGCGTAGGCGACGGGCTCCAAAAAAGTGACCGTGATATTGAACGGCGTTTCGTTGGTGACAGTAGGATGACCGCTGATCATGGGCTGCGGGGGGGGTATCGTCAAAGGCGACGGTGACCGGTTGGCCCGCACTGATGGTATTGCCCGCAGCGTCACGCGCCAAGCCCGCACCACCAACGTTAATAGTGACATCGCCGTTGCCATTGGGCGTGATCTGGACGGTGTACTCAGTAGCGAAGGTGCCTAGTGCCGGCGGGTTGAGAAACATGGCACTGCCGTTGGTGACAGCAAATTCGGTAACCAATGTCCCGCCATCAAGACGCGCCAGGTTAGCGTAGGCGACGGGCTCCAAAAAAGTGACCGTGATATTGAACGGCGTTTCGTTGGTGACAGTAGGATGACCGCTGATCATGGGCTGCGGGGGGGTATCGTCAAAGGCGACGGTGACCGGTTGGCCCGCACTGATGGTATTGCCCGCAGCGTCACGCGCCAAGCCCGCACCACCAACGTTAATGGTGACATCGCCGTTGCCGTTGGGCGTGATCTGGACGGTGTACTCAGTAGCGAAGGTGCCTCGTGCCGGCGGGTTGAGAAACATGGCACTGCCGTTGGTGACAGCAAATTCGGTAACCAATGTCCCGCCATCAAGACGCGCCAGGTTAGCGTAGGCGACGGGCTCCAAAAAAGTGACCGTGATATTGAACGGCGTTTCGTTGGTGACAGCAGGATGACCGCTGATCATGGGCTGCGGGGGGATATCGTCATCAATGATGTAACGAGTCTCTGCGCCTGCTGGAAAACCACCCTGAAGCGGCTTGCCAGCCGTGTCCGCAATGTTGTTGTCGGCCGCCAGGGTCAATGTCAGTTCTGCATTTTGAGCGCCTGCGAATTGTGGTTCAGCCGTCACATCATATGTGCCCATCTGCCCCGCAACCGGAGCGACGGACACAGGACCAACCGTAGAGTGACCACGCACAGCAAAATCATCTCGATCGACATTGGTGACCGCTTCGGAGAACGTGATCCGCCACGTCAAACCAATGTTCCCAGAAGCTCTTTGTTCCAAATCATTCAGGCGTTTTACCGATTCAATTGTCGGGGCCATGTCCAAATCGTCGCCAATGACCTCGACCTCGGCCAAGTTCAAGGTATCGTCTGTGCTCGCAAGCTGAACCCTGACATATCGCCCGCGTATGCCGACGTTATACTCCGATGGGCGGCCCATTTGTCCTTCTTCAACAAGAACCTTACCACCTGTCTGCTCTGTCTGGCGGGTGGCACCCAATACGGTGTTGTCTGTAATTGGCACCGTTGAGACAAAGACGAAAAAAACCGTCGCCCGCGCTGCACAGCATGTGTCCGTCCTGTTGAACAGTCTGACTGTGTCGATGTGCTTCAGGTCCCCTAGATCGACCTCCCACCAGGCACCGTTGGGGTCTTCCGTCCCTAAAGCGGTATGCGAAACAGAACTGTCGGCAAAACGCCCTGACCGGTTCCCATCAATCGCGAGAGAGGCATAACTTGTACCAAGCGTAGAAGACTGGCTGGCAGTCGCGCCATCACCCCGGGCAAGGTTGTAATTTGTCCGCAATTCCTGGGCCTGCGCCGCTGTCGAGATCACCAGCCCCCCGGACACACCCAACACGATCATGGCGATCATGAACAAAGTAAAACCCGCAGCCCTTACGGTCCTCATGGCGGCCACACCAGTCCCCTCCGACGGAGAATTACTTGCTTCATCAGCCTTTTCCCGGAGGTACGACAAGATCGCACATTTGCCTCTAGATGTAGATGGGCCGAACAGTTTAGGACGAGCAGCGCACACGACACCATGCCGACGCTGCGGCTCCGGAGGGGCCGCCCGATCATGCCTGCCCCCTGCACCCGAACGCAACGCATCGATCCACAGGGTGCCGCGCAGTCTCGGGCAGAGGCACGCCCTGATGCTGGTATAAAACGCCAGCGCTGTGCGACCACCTCATCCCCGATCATGAAACCAGACATGCGAATTGTTCGCACCCGGCTTCTGAACGGGCATCCTTTGACCGGCCTCTGTCGCGCAGGCGTGGGTTTTTTACTGGCTGGTAAAGACCCGTGGTAAGGTGAAGAGTGCCGGACGTGTTCGCCTGAGACCGCTGACCGCTGACCGCTGACCGCTGACCGCTGACCGCTGACCGCTGACCGCTGACCGCTGACCGCTGACCGCTGACCGCTGACCGCTGACCGCTGACCGCTGACCGCTGACCGCTGACCGCTGACCGCTGACCGCTGACCGCTGACCGCTGACCGCTGACCGCTGACCGCTGACCGCTGACCGCTGACCGCTGACCGCTGACCGCTGACCGCTGACCGCTGACCGCTGACCGCTGACCGCTGACCGCTGACCGCTGACCGCTGACCGCTGACCGCTGACCGCTGACCGCTGACCGCTGACCGCTGAATCGTTGCAGGTCCTCGATCTGTGTCAATGGGATATTTGCTTTTTCGGTCACGTCGCCGTCTCCAAATGTCCAATTTGGAACCGTTATTTTATATCGAGCATATAACCAGCTTGTTTGCCTCATTCCCTGACGATAGCAAAAATCCGCCACTTCGGTCCACCGTTATTCAAGCCCCCGTCAGGGGAATCGCTTTTGAAATATTGACTATGCATCACGTCTGATTGGATTCATACGGATTGCGTCATTAGTAAAGGATGCGACCGCGATGGAAGATTTTTCTCATATTTTTGAGGGCGTTGAAGACCCTCGTACGAGCAACGCTACACGGCATGATCTTCATGAGATGCTTATGATCGGCCTGTTGTCGACCATGTGTGGCGGCGAGGGTTGCTGCGACATGGCGCTATTTGGCACGACGAAAGAGCCGTTTTTGCGCACATTCATGACACTGAAGCACGGAATACCGAGCCACGATGCGTTCTCTGACCTGTTCAACGCCCTCGATCCTGGCACGTTTCAGTCAGTGATGCTTCGCCTGACAGAGGGGTTCGCTGACCAGTTGGGCGAGGTGATTGCGGTTGATGGCAAGTCGTTGCGGCGCTCCTTCGACAGGGCGAAGAAGCAGTCGGCGTTACACCTCGTGCAGGCTTTTGCGGCTGAGGCCAGGCTCGTACTCGGGCAGGTCGCTGTTGACGAAAAATCCAACGAGATTACGGCGCTGCCCGCGCTGTTGAACATGCTGTCGTTGAAGGGGCGGATTGTGACGGCGGACGCTATGCACACGCAGCGCACTACAGCCGAGACGGTAACGCAGGCTGGCGGTGATTATGTTCTGGCGCTGAAACGCAATCAGGAGACGCTGCACGAGGATGTGGCACTCTGGCTGGATGATCCTGGAAATGTCGAAAACTGTGAAACTTATCAGAATGTTGACGCAGGACACGGTCGACTGGAGACGCGCAAGGCGTTGATCTCGCATGACGTTGCCTGGCTCGACGAGCGGCATCACTGGCCCGGGCTCAGGGCCATCGGAAAGGTCGTCGCCACCCGCGAAGTCGGCGATAAAACCTCATGCCAAACTCGCTACTTCCTCATCAGCGCGCCGCTCTCTCCCGAGCGTTTCCTGTCCATCACCCGCGCCCATTGGAGTATCGAGAACAGCCTTCACTGGGTGCTCGACGTCTCCATGAACGAGGACGCCGCGCGCAACAGAAAAGACAACGGACCCGAAAATCTCTCTATCCTACGGCGCATCGCTCTCAACCTCGCCCGCTCCGAACCGTCAAAAGGATCAATGCGAGGAAAGCTGAAACGCGCCGGATGGCAGGATACATTCATGCTCGAACTCATCAGAACCGCGACCAAATCTCAAAAGCGATAGCCCTGAAGCCCCCGTTCCATAGTGTCGCCAGCACGCGATCTGCCTCCGCGCAAGCGCCGAACCCACGCGTCCCGAACTGCCCGAACTGCCCGAAGCGCAGGCGCTGTGTGGTACCTCTGGCACATCAGGCACCCTCAAGCACTCAAGGGGGAAAAGAGATCGTGGAGGGTCTCTTCATCCAGCACCGGCGCTGCACGTGAAGTGGGCTCGAAAAGCGCGTCTGCGAGCGCTTGCTTGCGGGATTGCATGTCAAGGATCTTTTCCTCAACCGTTCCTGCCGCAACGAGGCGATGGACAAAGACCGGTTTATCCTGTCCGATGCGGTGGGTCCGGTCCATAGCCTGACGTTCAACCGCAGGGTTCCACCAGGGATCATACAGGATGACTGTATCGGCTTCTGTCAGGGTCAGGCCAACGCCCCCTGCCTTCAGGCTGAGCAAAAACACCGGTGCATCGCCTTGCGAAAATGCCTCCAATACGTCCGAGCGGCGCGTCGTCTGCCCGGTCAGCACGAGATGGGGGATGCCCGCTTTTTTCAGGTCCGCCTCGATAAGGCGCAACATTTCCACAAATTGCGAGAAGACCAGAACACGGCGCCCTTCCGCGACAAGTTCCACCAGGAGGTCGTGCAGCCGCGCGCGTTTCGCGCTCTCCGTCACCGCGCGCGACGCATCCGATTTCACCAGCGCCGGATCGCAGCAGACCTGTCGCAGCTTCAACAGGGCATCCAGAACCGTAATGCGCACAGACGCCAGACCCCGGATACCGATGGCCTCACGCACCCTTGCATCCATGAGGGATCGCACCGATTCATAAAGAGCCTGCTGGCTCGCGGGAAGCTCAACCCGTTCGACGATCTCCGTTTTGGCAGGCAGTTCGGCGGCAACCTCCTCCTTGGTGCGGCGCAACAGGAACGGGTGCAGACGCCTGTTCAACCGCGCCTGTGCGGCCCGGTCCCCCTGCGCTTCGATGGGCTTGCGGAACCTCGTCTGAAAGCTCTTGCGGTCCCCGAGAAGGCCGGGGTTGACCCAGTCGATCAGGGTCCAGATGTCCTGTAGCGAGTTTTCCAGCGGGGTGCCGGTCAGAGCGATGCGGCCCGCCGCCGGGATGGCCCGCAAAGCCTTGGTCATTTGCGCCGCCGGGTTCTTGAGCGTGTGCGCTTCATCAAGGATCACCAAGGGCCAGTTTTGGTCTGCCAGCCATGCCTTATCCCGCGCAAGCAGCGGATAGGTTGTCAGAACGAGATCTGCGTTCAGGGCCTGGTCCCGCAACTTTGCGCGCCCTGTTCCATGCAGTACAATCAGCCGCATATCCGGGGCAAACTGCTCCGCCTGACTTTGCCAGGAATACAAAAGGGAGGTGGGCACAATCAGAAGCGCAGGTCCGGATGCTCCGGTCTGACGCCGCGCCAAAAGCAAGGCGAGCGTCTGTATTGTTTTGCCCAGCCCCATGTCATCGGCAAGAACCGCCCCGAACCCGGCTTCCACCAGGGTTCCCATCCAGGCCGCCCCGTAGGCCTGATACTCGCGCAACTCGGCCTTGAGCCCGTCGGGCGTCTCAAACGTTTCTGCTGCGGCCAGAGCCTCAAGGCTGCGCGCAAGGGGCAATATCCCGGCATGGTCTGCAAAGCGCACCGCGCTGCCGGAAAGCGCCTCTTCCACCAGGCGGGCGACACCGGCATCGGCGGGATGAAGCGCGCCAAGTTCGGCATAATGGATCAAAAAGAGATGGAGCAGACCGGCCAGCGGGCTCAGATCGCACGCCACATAGCCCGCCTTGCCCAGGTCCAGATAGACGGGATGTTCCGCCAAATAATCGCTCAGGGTTTCCGCATCCGGTATATCGTCCCAATCGGTGCGCATCTGCTCCAGAAAACTGGCGATGAGCGGTGCGACGTCAACGGACTTGCCGCCAATTTCCGCCTGAAACCCGAGCGAAAACCAGCCAATAACCTCCACTTGAAGTGGAGGTTTGAAACGCTTCGCTTGAACCGCTCGAAGCGGTTGGGGTTACAGATTACCTGTTAAACAGGTCGTCGAGGCGTTTGTCCTGTTGCTCTTGCGTTTGGATATAAGCTCGCACCGTGCGCTCATCTGCGCCGACCGTCGAGACGAAATAACCACGTGCCCAGAATTTATGCCCCGCAAAATTGCGGCGGCGGTTCTTGATGTTCTGCGCGATCCAGATCGAGCTTTTTCCCTTCATGAACCCGATCACATGCGCGACCGAGTGCTTGGGTGGGATGCTCAACAACATATGCACGTGGTCTGGCATCAGGTGCCCCTCTTCAATTGAGCACTCCTTCTGGCGCGATAGTCGGTGGAATACTTCACGCAATTCTCGGCGCAGGTAGCCGTAAAGTTCCTTCTTTCTGTATTTGGGCGTGAAAACCACGTGATATTTGCACTCCCAAGTACTGTGGTTAAGGTGATTTGTCGTTTCTGATGACATTGGAAGATTTCCCTTGCAGGGCTTCGAGCGGTCGAAACCCTCTAGGAAATCTTCCTCATATGTAGAACATCAGGGGTCCCCCAGCAAAGCTGGGGGCTTGTCAATGGGGACAGTCATCGCCAACCCGTCCAACACCATCATCCAAGGCACAATGATCCAGGCCGTCATGGAAACCGCACTCGACAGCTCCCTGCCCGGCCAGACCCGGGCCGTGGTCTCTGAAGATGTCTATAGCTTCGATGGCGCGCGCCTCCTTATCCCGCGCGGGTCCCGTCTTATCGGGCGTTATCGTTCGGGGGTCGATATCGCGCAGCGCCGGGTCACCATCGCCTGGGACCGGATCATCCTACCTGACAATCAAACCATCCAGATCAGCTCCTTTGGGGGTGATGAACTGGGTCGCTCTGGTGTAACCGGCTTTGTCGACACGCGCTTTGATGAGCGCTTTGGCTCGGCAGCGTTGATTTCGCTGATCTCCGCCGCGCCAAGCGCCGCAGCTGCAAACGTGCAGGATGAGACCGCCGCGGATGTGCTCGAAGACGTGGGTGATGATCTTGCCGATGCCACGGACAGCGTGATCGGCGACTACCTCTCGATCGGCCCCGTTATCAATGTCGACCAAGGCGCGCGCGTCACGGTGATGGTCGACCGCGATCTGGAGATTTTCTAGACCCATGTCGCTCAGCTATCTCGAGACCTCGCTTGATCGGATCAACGCCGCCGCCCGCGACGATGTCATCGAAATCTGCATCAATCCCGATGGCACCTGCTGGGGAGAATTCCAGGGCGATCATTTCATGCGGCCGCTGGACCAGAAGCTGACCGCAACCGAAGTAAGAGACCTCGGCAACCAAATCGCCTCTTCCGCAAACACCACGATGAGCAAAGACCGCCCGATCGTCTCGGTCTCGATCACCTACAAGGGGCGACCGATCCGGGCACAGGTCATCACGCCACCCGCCGTGCTCTCGGCGATGTCGATCAGCCTGCGGTTCTTCTCGAGCCTGCCACTCGAGGGGATCGCGCTGGATTTCCTCTATGGCAAGGAACGCAAACTTGAAGAACTCCGCCTCGAGAAAACCCGCGAACTGCGCGAGGTGGTGGCTGCTGGTATCATTGATGACGCCCTAGCCTTCTGTGTCGACAACAAGCTCAACATGATCGTCTCGGGCGGCACCTCCACAGGCAAGACCGTCGCCGCGCGGAAGATCCTCTCTCATGTGCCTGCAGAAGAACGGATCGTCACCATCGAAGAAGCCGCCGAGCTTCTGCCGACCCAGCCGAATGCCGTGACCCTGATTGCCAACCGCGATGCGGAGTTACAGACCGCCGATGTTCTGCTCACCGCTACCCTGCGCATGCGCCCCGACCGGATCATTCTGGGCGAGGTGCGCGGCAAGGAAGCGATGACTTTCCTCGAGGCGATCAATACCGGCCATGGCGGGTCCATGACCACACTACATGCCGAAACCCCACAGCTTGCCGTGCAGCGCCTCGCAATCGCAGCACTGAAAACGGAGATCCCGATGACCTATGCAGACATGATCCAATACATCGAGAATTCCATCGACGTGATCATCCAAGCCGGTCGCCACGACGGCAGACGCGGCATCACCGAATTCTATCTTCCAGGCGCAACCCAGATCGGAGCTTCCCAATGAAGACCTTTGAATACGACATCCTGTTTTTCCAGTTGAAAAAGCAAAAGGACTACAAGGTGATGCGAAGCGCTTTGAATGAGCGCGGCGCGGAGGGGTGGGAAGTCATCACAGCTGAAGCCGGTGACTACGGCTATACTATGTTCTTGAAGCGCCAGACAGTTGATATCAAGGCGGCAACGGCATGATTCGAGCCGTTGCAATCGGAAGCCTGCTCGTCGTTCTCAGCGCAACCGCTGGCGTGGCTGAACGGAACCTGATCCCAAACCTCGAAAACCAGCCGGATGTCTGCTCTAATCAACCTCCAGAGCCAGAGTGGATGCAAAACATAGATGTTCGCGAGTCCCACAAACGGCTCCTGATCCAACAGATTTATCGGGCACAGAGCATGCAACGCATCGTTGAAGCCCAAAGCTGCGAATGTCCCACGCGGTATCCGTCTTGGGAGGCTGCTGAAGGCGTCTTCGTCGACCAATTCGCCGCATCTGAATACTGGGACATCGTGGAAGCGAAGTCGGAATACCAACGCCGGGCAAATGAGCTTCGGCGCGAAGCCATGCCAATCTGCGAAGCCGTTGGAAACTGGTAGGGTTCCATGAGCGTCGTCACCTACTTCGTGGAAACGGCTGAAGGCTATCTCAATACAGCTGCCGAGACGCAATTTGGCGCGGTAGCCGCAACAGTCGGAGCGATGCTCGTCCTCGGCACTACGCTCGTTGTAGTCTTGGTCTTCATCAACACGATCTACCAGTATCGCGCCATGGACGGGCGCACGGCCTTTTGGCTGGCCGTGAAGATTGGACTGATAGGCGCATTTGCAACCAACTGGGTGCAGTTCAACAGCCTTGCTGCGGCGATCCTGAACGGGATCGACAGCATTGCCGGATCGCTTGTGGCTTCTGTCGGCGGCGGATCACCCGGCCCATCCGGCACCTTCGCAGAGGAGTTCGATGACCTGATCGCCGCGCTCGGAGACTATTTGAATGCCGCGGGGTCTGAACTGAACTGGATGGCCGGTGCCCTGTTGGACACCCTTGGGGTTTTGCTGCTCTCAATACTCGGTGGATTGGCGGCGTTTATCGTCGTTGCGTCCAGGCTCATGATCGCTCTGCTGATCGGGATCGCGCCGGTTATGATCTTCCTGACACTGTTTGAAGTGACCAAGGATTATTTCGCGCGCTGGCTTTCGGCGCTGATTTCCTTTGCGATGTACCCGATCGTCGTTGCCGGCGTGTTCGCGACGATCACAGGTGTCTCTCGTGCGCTACTTGCTGAGCTGGGCGACCCGGAAGGCGCTTCCAACATTGGTGCGCTCATCCCCTTCTTCATGATGGTCCTGATGGCCAAGGGGTTCATCATAGCGACGCCATTCCTTGTTCGGGCTATTTCTGGAAACATCATGATGCCTGCGCTTTCGGCTGGATTCGGCGGCAGCTATGCTTTTGCCCGAGGGCTCGCAGGCAGCCAGCAAGTCTACAACCGATACGCCATCGGAGGTGCGACTGGCGCGGAGTACGCAGCCCTGCGCGCGCGACAATTCTTTGGCGTGCAAGCGTTGCCAAGCAGACCAAATACAGCGGGCGGACCAACCGCAGCTACTCCCGGCGATGTGACCGGAACAGGTGCCCGGATGCTTGCGCAGCTTTCAAGGTTAGGTCGACTTGGAAAGCGATGACAGCCGAGAGCTGCCGTTCAATTCGACTTCGCCGTGCTACGCCGAAACGCATGGAGAAGACATTCCCTGCAGATGCGGATGCGGATGCGGAAAAAGCTACACAGCAAAAAATAGTCTACGAGATGGAGCGCAATCTGCACGCGATGGGGGACAACGTGGGGATGATCTCTGCCTTCAGTAAAGCCGCGGGTCACTGCTCGCCTCAATGAAGCCGTCCGGTTCTAGATTACACAGTCTAGAGCGGGTTCGGTGAATGGCTGCCATAGTCGTAGGTCATGCTCGCCAACTCCTCTCTAACCATCTGAAAACCCCATTTCACGGAGCTTGAACGCCCCGTTCCATCACGGTAGCTGAACGAAAATAGGTTTCTCAACGGATCACTGGAAAGCAGGGCGTCCACCGCACCACTGGTCAACGACTCGGTCCGGTGTGGTATTGGAATAGCTGCAGCCAAAAGGTCACATCGCATTCCGTCGACTCCATTTGGGAACCGTGACTGTGAGCGCTGTAGTAGCTCGAGATGCAGCTTCTCGACCGATGCGATCATGTTTTTCTTCGAGTTGATGACCTGCAGTTTTCTCATCTCATGAGATGTTGTCGACCATTCGACCCATCTAGCAACGGAATGTAATTCCTCTCGGTCAAACGCTGTTCGGTTCGGGTTTAAGAAGTGCATGAAGCGACCGACCATCCAGTTTCTAGTGTACTGCCCGTCGTCCAACGGTCTCGCCCATTCATCAAGGTAGATGTATCGGTTTTCCGATGAATAGGAGACGCGGCCGTCTATAAGTCTAAGCTCTGGAAACCAAGTCGAAGTTTCGCCCGGCAGCTCCTCAAGCAGAATCTTCACAAATGGCAAGAGGTCGTTGTCTGTATGGGCGGCAAGTTGAATAAAGCCACATGTAAATGCAGCAGAGTCGTAGCAGTTCACTACAAGGAAATCGAACGCGCTCTCAGCGGCAGCAGTCGGAAACATCAGGTAGGACCAACCGCCCACCACATCGCTCCAGTCTGCAGGAGAATAGCGAAGGCGCTGCCTCGCGCGGTAGTCCCGTTGAATGCCGGAATATCCATTTCCGTAGTTTGATCTCACAAAACCTAGATCAACACTCTCAGCAGTGCCATCATGGTATAGTTCCAAGTCTTGCTCATCTATTCGCCAGCCGGAAACGGGCGCATGAGAGATATCGATCTTGGGAACTAGTCTAACGTCTTCGATCAATTTTCTTCTCCGCGAACAAGTAAATCATGAGGTCAGCCCGCACTTTTCAGTAACCTAAAGATGTCGGTCAAGTGATAATCTCATCGGCCGCACCACCGGCGAATGCTATCCAATTTCGGCTTTTCGCACTCAGTTGAATTCGGCGTATTTTGTTGAAAAACTCTTCCTTGATTGGTGCATGAACTGCTGATTCACTTCCCCCAACGAACCGGAGGATCAGCGATGTTGGGACCAAAGCAAGAAGCGCAGGCGGTGCTGTTCTACGAGTTCTCGCTGGAGGATCATATCCCTCAAGATCATCTTCTGAGATCGATTGATCGCTTCGTCGATCTGAGCAGCATCCGCGCCCATCTTGCAGATTTCTACAGCCATACAGGCCGCCCATCGATTGATCCTGAACTGCTGATCCGGATGCTGTTGGTGGGCTATTGCTTCGGCATTCGGTCCGAGCGGCGTCTGTGCGAAGAAGTGCATCTGAACCTCGCCTACCGCTGGTTCTGCCGTCTCGATCTCAGCGACCGCGTTCCCGACCATTCCACCTTTTCGAAGAACCGGCATGGACGGTTCCGCGACAGCGAACTGCTTCGCCATCTGTTCGAGACGACTGTGGCGAGGTGCATCGAAGAAGGGTTGGTCAGCGGTCAGCGCATGGCGATTGATGCCAGCCTGATTGAAGCCGATGCCAACAAACAGAACTCGACATCGAAGGAAGAGTGGAACGCCTCTGACATCAACCCGATAGATGCGCCACGTGCTGTCCGCGAGTATCTCCACACATTGGACGAGGCTGCATTCGGCGCGGCCAGCGAAGTGCAGCCCAAGTTCACGTCGCATTCCGATCCGGCAAGCCAATGGACCGCCGCTCGCAAAGGCCCTGCCTTCTTTAGCTATTCTGACAACTATCTAATCGACACAGACCACGGTGTCATTGTGGATGTCGAAGCCACACGTTCCATCAGGCAAGCTGAGGTTGGATCGACTAAGACGATGCTAAAGCGGGTGAAGGCCAAGTTCGATCTGCACCCCGAACGCCTGATCGCGGATACAGCTTACGGCACCGGGCCACTTCTGGACTGGCTTGTCGATCGCAAGATCGCGCCGCACATTCCTGTGTTTGATAAGGCAGGCAGATCGGATGGTACTTGGTCCCGGGCGGACTTCGAATGGGATGCCGAGAATGACCAATACATCTGTCCCGAAGGTCACGCCCTCAAGCAATTCCGCCGCAACTACTCTGACCCGAACCGGGTCCCAACCGGCAAAGGCACGGCGCGCTATCGCGCACTCAAAGAGGTCTGCCAGGCTTGTCCATCTAAAGCCAAATGTTGCCCGAACGCTGATGCGCGTAAGATCACCCGCGAAGAAACCGAAGACGCCCGCCAAGTTGCACGCGACATCGCCAAGACCCGCCAGTACGACATCTCGATGAAGCTCAGGAAGAAGGTCGAAATGCTGTTTGCCCACCTCAAACGAATACTCGGGCTGGGACGGCTCCGATTACGCGGCCCATGCGGCGCGAACGATGAATTCCTCCTCGCTGCCACCGCCCAGAACCTCCGCAAATTGGCGAAGATCTTTCCTGCACCGCAGCAAACCCGGAAAGCCTGACAAGAAAGGTACTCGCGTCCCGTTTGAAACGCTACTTTCTGCGCCCGCAACACGTTGTTTTTCCACAGAATCGGCCCAAAGCGGCCGTTCGTCCGGGGCTCTTGTAGCTGCGCCGCGGCTCGTCGAAGGAGACATTCGCTGCAAGCGCTAAATCCTGGCTTCATCGGACTCACACTTCGCAGGACAAAGCACCATTTCGCTGCGTCTTCGCCAACGGCGGCATTGGGACTGCCAGGTCTTTTTTTTGGCGGGCATCGATGCCGCGTTCCTTACATTGGTTCTCCTACAGGACCACTGGTAGCGAACGGACCGAATATTCCAATGTGAGCCGCCGGTTCCGCTTCGGATCTTCCAGTTCCATCCTGTAAGCCTGTGAAGGCCGGACACCGCCGATTGCGCCAAGCGTTCCACAAAGCATGGCTGAGTTGTCGCCCATGCCAGAGCCCTCGAAAAGCTTTTGGAGCGGCAAGATTTTCGAGAGAGTGCCTTTTTGATAGATCACCCAGGCTCCGTCTTCTTTGATTGAGCAGAGCAACACCAGGTCGTCCAAGTCGGTTTCAACGTCGGAAAATCGCCAAACTTCCTTCGAAGCAGGCTTGGCGCAAATCTGCTTGGAAGCCGCGACTGAATGCGCTTCCAAGCCACGATCAGTGTGATCCGATGCTAGCCCGAGCCACAAGTCACCAGCGCTTTGAATAATGAGTGGTTCAACCTCGCCAGATGTCTCAGGCCCAAGCACTTCGATAGTGTTCGTACGAACAAGAAGACCGCTGGACACGCGATAATAGAGTGGCACCTCGCTTGGTGGTGCCACGCCAATCTCAGCAAGCTCGTCGATGTGATGCTGAACCGCTTCGGTATTCCGACCAGTCCATCCGGCGACGTACAGATGCTCGACTGGAAGGTCGATTTCGGAGCCTGCATGTTGAAATTTCATGAATCCGGGTTCCCAAAACCGCCGCCGCCAGGTGTTTTCATGATGAAGGTGTCACCGGGTTCCAACTCAGCCTGATCGTTGCCCGCAAGAATCTCAATTTCGCCGTTCGCACGCTGAACAGAGTTTTCCCCTGTTGCGCCAGATGCTCCATCATGTGCGCCTTGCGGCGGAACAACTCTGTGAGAGCTTAGGGTAGTCACTGTCATGGCTTCATTGAAAGTCAGTCGACGGACGATGCCATTGCCCCCGACAAACTGCCCCAGCCCGCCGGAGCCTCCGTGTATCGAGAACTCATTAACGAGGACGGGAAACCGCGTTTCCAACACTTCTGGATCGGTCATACGGGTGTTTGTCATATGGCTATGAACTGCACTTGTGCCGTGGAAGCCGTTGCCAGCCCCCGTACCACCGCAGATGGTTTCATAGTTCTGGTAAACATCATTGCCATAGACGAAGTTGTTCATGGTCCCTTGGCTGCCAGCGATGACACCAAGCGCGCCATAGAGCGTGTCGGCAATGGACTGGCTGACCTCCGTGTTGCCTGAGATCACCGCTGCCGGAGAGTTTGGATTGATCATCGACCCCTCTGGCACGACCAGCTTTAGGGGTTTGAGGCACCCTTCGTTCATCGGGATGTCGCGGCCAACCAATGTCCTGAAGACATAGAGAACAACCGCACGACAGATGGCCATTGGTGCATTGTAGTTGAACTGGCTTTGCGGTGAGGTGCCCATAAAATCAATGGTGGCTGAACGGCTAGCCTTATCGACGCGGATATCGACTTCGATCTTGGCACCGTCGTCCATAGCGTAGCTGAACTTGCCGTCCTTGAGGACGTCCAGCACGCGCCGCACGCTTTCTTCGGCATTGTCTTGAACGTGGCCCATATAGGCGTGAACAGCGTCGATCCCGAATTGTCGTGTGATCTTCTGCAGCTCGGAAACACCCGTCGCATTGGCCGCGATCTGTGCGGCCAAGTCAGCCATGTTCTGATCGACATTTCGGCAAGGAAATGTACCGGATGCCGAAAGGGCTCGCGTTTCGACGTCTCGCAACTGGCCTTGTTCAACGAGTAGGAAGTTGTCGATGACGACGCCTTCTTCTTCAATAGTTCGGCTATCGGGTGGAGCAGAGCCGGGCGTCTTACCCCCAATGTCGGCGTGATGGCCACGTGATGCTACTGTGTAGATGATGTCCTGTTGGTCTTCGCTGAAAACGGGCGTGATGACAGTCACGTCAGGCAGGTGGGTGCCGCCATTGTACGGATTGTTCATCATGAACACGTCGCCGGGGAGGATTTTGCCTGCATTTTCTTTCAGGACCGTCCGAACGCTTTCCGACATAGACCCAAGATGGACAGGCACATGGGGGGCATTCGCAACCAAATCGCCATGCTGGTCGAAGATCGCGCAGGAGAAATCTAGCCGCTCTTTGATGTTCACCGAATAAGCCGTGTTGGCCAAGGTGGCCCCCATCTGCTCTGCGATGGACATGAAAAGGTTGTTGAAGACCTCTAGCATGACGGGATCAACCGAGGTCCCAATCGCTTCGGCGCGTTCGATCTGCACAGCCCGCTCAAGGATGAGATTCCCGCCCTTCGCACAAGTCGCGCGCCAGCCTGGCTCAACAACATTGGTGCCAGTAGGTTCGGTCAAAATGACGGGTCCATCAATGGATTGCCCGAGCGCAAGGCCATCACGATTGACCAATGGAACTTCCTGCCAAGCTCCGTCGAAGCAAACAGATACCGGCGTTTGATCAATCGCGACATCGGTTTGATCGGGGAGGCTGACCTGCTCGCCCGTCTGACCGATTGCCTCGGAAACCAGGACATCAATGATCAGGTCACTTGTGTCAGGCGCAAAGCCGAACCGCTGCTGATGGGCTTCAACAAAGGCCGCTTCCATTGCTTCAGGACTTGCGAATACGACTTCGAGGCTTTGCTGCGCGTCCCTTGGCCGGATCTGTGCGCGCTCTGAAATGATGATGTCAGCAGGGTCGATGCCTTGGTCTTTTACTTCGTCAAAGGCACTATCTGACATTTCGCTTAGTGTCTCAGCCGCGCTGCCATCATTCAGCGATTTCTCAAACTGACGCTCGCGCATCGCGCGCACATCTGCCAGGCCCATGCCAAAGGCGGACAGAACTCCGGCAAAGGGATGAATGAAAATGCGTTCCATGCCCAAAGCATCTGCCACGAGGCAGGCGTGCTGCCCGCCTGCACCACCAAAGCAGTTCATCGTATACTTGGTAACGTCATAGCCCCGCTGGACGCTGATCTTCTTGATCGCATTGGCCATGTTCTCAACGGCGATGCGCAAGAATCCTTCCGCCACCTCCTCAGGTGTCTTTCCGTCGCCGATTTCTGCGGCCAAGGCTTCAAATTTCTCCCGCACAACTTCTCTGTCGAGCGGCTGATCTGCGTTCGGGCCGAAGACATGCGGGAAATGATGCGGATTTAACTTACCCAAAAGGACGTTGCAGTCCGTGACGGTCAGAGGGCCGCCACGGCGGTAGGCAGCTGGTCCAGGATTGGCCCCTGCACTTTCTGGTCCCACCTGCATCCGCCCATCGCGGTAAGACAAGATCGAGCCGCCGCCCGCTGCCACCGTGTGTATGGACATCATTGGAGCGCGCATTCGCACGCCAGCTACCTCGGTTTCGAAGGAGCGTTCAAACTCTCCAGCATAGTGGCAGACGTCGGTAGACGTGCCGCCCATGTCAAAACCAATAAGCTTCTCATATCCCAATTCACCAGCCGAGCGGACCATGCCGACCACGCCGCCAGCGGGACCGGACAGGATCGCATCGCGCCCGTGGAATAGGCGAGCGTCGGTCAATCCGCCGTTAGACTGCATGAACATCAGTCGCTCACAACCGCCTGTATTTGCGCCAAGGGCCCCCGCAACCTGATCAACGTAGCGTCGCAGGATGGGCGAAAGGTAAGCATCGACCACAGCCGTGTCTCCACGCCCAACCAACTTAATGAGCGGGCTGACCTCATGGCTAAGCGAGATTTGAGAAAACCCTACTTCCTGAGCGATTTTTCCCAGCACTTTTTCATGGTTTGCAAACCGATAGCTGTGCATCAGCGCAATCGCGACTGAACGGTACCCCTCTGCATAGGCCCGAGACAGCGCATCGCGTGCCTCCGGCACATTCAATGCGTTGAGAATGTTGCCATCAGAGTCCAGGCGTTCATCAACTTCCACCACATCTTCATAGAGCAGTTCGGGAAGCTGAATGTTGAGGTCAAAGAGCTTGGGCCTATTCTGATAGCCGATTCTGAGTAGGTCCTTCAGGCCCTTGGTAATAAACAGAACAGTCCTCTCGCCCTTTCGTTCCAAGAGCGCATTCGTTGCAACTGTCGTGCCCATCTTCACTGCATTGATCAAGCCGCTCGGGACAGGCGCATCGGCATCTAGCTCAAGCAACTCGCGAATGCCGTGGACCGCAGCGTCTTTGTAGACCTCGGGGTTTTCCGACAAGAGTTTATGCGTTTTCAAATCACCCGTCGGCGTCTTCGCCACGATGTCCGTGAACGTGCCACCACGATCTACCCAAAATTGCCACATCATCGGACAGTTCTCCTTCGTTTGCAGCCCTTGGACCGCAGCATTTCAATTCATTCAATTCGGTTTCGCCGCTATTCGAGGGCGGCTGGGAGCCAGAGCGCGATTTCTGGAAACGCGATCAAAGCGAAGGCCATGGCCAGCATGGTCAGGCAGTAAGGCAGAGCCCCAAGCATGACTTCGTTCAAATTGCCCGACTTTCTCGCTCCCTGCACAACGTAGAGGTTCAAGCCGACCGGAGGCGTAATCAGAGCCATCTCGATCAAGACGATCATTAGGATGCCGAACCAGATCACATCGTAGCCCTGCGCCAGCACCATCGGCACGATGATCGGGATCGTAACGACCATCAGGGAGAGGGTTTCGATGAAGAAGCCCAGGACAATGTAGATCAGCACCACGACCATGATGAAGCCGAGAGGCGATAGCCCAAGGCCCTCAAGAAAGGCCGTCAGTTCACGTCCAAGTCCAGCGGAAGACAATGTGAAGTTCAAGAATGACGCGCCGATGATAATCAACATGATCATCGACGTGACTTTGATGGTGCCAAGCAGGCTTTCGCGCATCATGGTCCAGTTCACTCCGCCAAAGGCGAGCGCAATCAGCAAGGCTCCGGCGACACCGACAGCCGCGGCCTCAGTCGGTGTGGCCCATCCCCGATAGATGGAACCAACGATCAGAGCAAAGAGGATGAGGATCGGGATAAGATCCACCAGGGCGCGGGCCATTTGCAAAAACGGAAAGACGCGACGGTTTCCACCTAGCTCAGGGCGCAAGGTGCATAGGATGGCCGTGATGACAAGAAACGCCAGTGCTAGTCCAAGCCCAGGAATAAGACCTGCAAGGAAAAGCTGCGGGATCGAAGATTGCGTGAGGAAACCGTAGACGATCAGATTGATCGACGGCGGGATCATGATGCCCAAGGTGCCACCGGCTGCAATTGCGCCAGAAAACAGCTTGGGGTCATAACCCAGCTTTTCCGCTTGTGGCATGGCCACAGTCGCAACTGTCGCTGCCGTAGCAACAGATGATCCGGACGTTGCCGAAAACATTGTGGCTGTCGCCACATTGGCGTGTACCAGCCCACCCGGAAGCCAGCTCACCCAACGGTCCAAAGCGGCATAGGTCCGAGTAGCCACACCTGAGCGGACAAGGACTTCACCCAAAAGCACAAAGAAGGGAATGGCAATCAGTGTTGCTGAGCTTGAGGACGACCAGACCATGTTGCCAAGCGCACGGCTGAGCGGAAAGTTGGAGAAAAATTGGTCAACACCAAAGCCTAACAGGAAGAGAACAATGCCGACTGGAATTGAGAGGGCAAGCAGGGCAAGCAATCCGGCGGATACATAAGTGATCATTTCAGAGTATCCTGTTCCGCAAATGCTCCAACGAATGGTTCTGTTTCGCTTCCGCGACCACGCACGAACAGGCTGATCGCAGCGAGGGTCACGAGACAGGCCACTACAGCAAACCAGACCCAGCCCGCGAACCAGGGAATTTGTACCCAGGCTAGCGGTGTGGCCAATGGTGTGTTTGCCCGACTGCCGTTTTCCACTGCGCGCTCGACAACAGGCCAGCATTTGATGGCAATCGTAACAACAACCCAGGACATGATGATCATTGAAAAAATGTCGAAAAGGGCGCGGAGCGTCCCTTGTGTCCGTGAACGCAAAAGGTCGATGCGGATATGGCCCAGTTCCAAAAGGGCGTAGGCCATACCCCAAGAGCTAACGAGGGCCATTGTATACCCTGCTAACTCATCTGAACCGCCAAAGGACGCATGGACCTGGCGAAGTGCAATGTCAGCGACCACGAAGGCCGCCATTCCCAAGAGGCCCAAGCCAACCACAATCGCGATGGTGCGATTGAGTTTCCTTAGCCTGTTGATCAACGCCAGTTCCATTTCGAACGTCCCTTGTCGTCTGCGTGGTTATTCGATGGTCACGCCAACAACTTGACCAACAGACGCATTCCAGCGGGAAGCCCAGTCACCGCCCGCACGTTCCGCCCAATCGGGAAGGACCTCGCCAATTAGAATGCCTCTCGCTGTTTCGAAGTCCGCATCGGAGATTTCCACGAGGGCCATGTCACGAGCTTCGCCCGATGGACACTCCCCATTGCCTGTGAGACATGCAATGTCGTTCACAAGGGCATCTTGTGCACTAGCCCAAGCAGGCTCTTCGAAACCAGATGCAATCTGCTCCCGGATCAACGCTTGGTCGTCTGCACTCAGAGCGTCCCAACGATCCGCATTCATGGCTGTTACAACATGATCCCAGCCACCGAGCGGGATAGGCAGCAGGTGCGTGGAGACTTCCCACCAGCCAGCAGAATAGCCGGAGCCAGCGCCGGTCACCGCACAATCAACAACACCGTTTTGCAGGGCGCCGGGAACTTCCGAGAACGATACGTTTACGCCTTCGGCACCAAGCGCCTCAAGGAAAAGTGCTGTCATGCGGCCAGAGGCGCGTACTTTCAGACCTTCCAAATCGGAAAAACTGTTGATCTCAGCATTGCAGAAAACCACCTGCGGAGGATAAGGCGCGATCGCCAAGACTTCGGAATTGAAACGAGTCCGGTAGATTTCAGACACCATTGGGCGAGCGGCATCGACCATGGCGCGCGCTTCATCGGCCGTCAAAGCCAATAGCGGCACATCGAGACCTTCGAGTTCCGGAGCATCGCCAACTGCGTAGTCAGCAACGGTCATCGCCACGTCGTAGACGCCCTGACCCAGAAGCGGGTAGATTTCTGACAGGCCCAGGCCCATCTGATTGTGCGTCGTCAGCTCAACATTGAAATCACCTGCCCCTGGCAAAGTCTCAGACCAGAAGGGTGCCTCATATTGATTGTGCAATGGAAGGCTAGACCAGCTACCGACGACGGAAAGGTCCTCGGCGATTGCTGGAGCGGCCAAGGCCGTAGTTGCGGCCAAAACACTCAGTGTACGTTTCATGTACTCACTCCTTGTTGGATGGGTTTTTGGTAGATTGTTGTTTCTGCATCTTCCGTGACATCGGTGATGAGCATGTGTCCAGGCGCGTGCGTGATGCAGAGTGGTAGCTTTGCTGCGCGTAAGACGTTTTGCGGCGTGACACCGCAGGCCCAAAAGACCGGGATTTCTCCTGGTCTGACATCTACGGGATCTCCGTAATCGGGTTGGCTGAGGTCGGCGATGCCAATGGATGCAGGATCGCCCATCGCAATTGGGCCACCATGCGCTTGTGGGTATTTTGCGCTGATGGCTTTTGCTTTTTCGATCTGGTCTTCGCGCAAAGGTCGCATCGTTACGACCATGTTTCCGACAAACGGTCCGGCCGATGAGAGCGCGATATTTGTCCGGAACATCGGGACGTTCCGACTCATCTCAATATGGCGTACCGGAATACTGGCGCGGACAAGAGCATTCTCAAATGTAAACGAGCACCCCAATGCGACAGTGACCAGCTTTTCGGTCCACAACGATGAGAT
Organism: uncultured Sulfitobacter sp.; assembly: GCA_963422245.2. Classification (GTDB taxonomy): domain Bacteria; phylum Pseudomonadota; class Alphaproteobacteria; order Rhodobacterales; family Rhodobacteraceae; genus Sulfitobacter. Next base: position 26,323 of record CAXMWW010000029.1, read on the forward strand.
GTCCGTCACCTCTTCAACGAACTCACCATCCCGAAAAACCCTGTAGCGTGGGACATCGGTCCGAATATCTATATCTCGACCGAGTGTGGGCAGCATTGGATTGCCAGTGTCACCAACGCCGACAAGCGGGCATGGCTTCGGGTTGCGTTGGCAGAACCGCAGAAAGTCCAGTGCATAGTCCTCGGGGAGAATAGCAAGGTTGCACTGAAGCTTTCCCGGTGCCAGCCCCGCCGTATGCGAGGCATACTGGCCTGCTCTTATTCGGGTTCTGATCTCGCCACTCGACAGGAGTGAAAAATTCATATCGCTCGAATGCGGAAGTGACATTTTACCCCCTGTGAAAGTGTCACCAAACCTTCACACACGGGAAACATTCATTCAAATTATCATATTTTATAAATGGTGATAGATTATTTGAAACTATTTCGGATGCGACTTATGCCAGTCAACCGCCACGTCTCGGGCGATTTCCGCACTGTTTTCCACAAGAAAGCTGCGAGGTTCGGCAAGATATGAAGCTGTGAACTCCAATGGAGGTGGAACAAACCCTGGGTCGAATTCTTCAACCTCATTGGCCTCAAGGTGCGGAACGGCTAGGATGCGCGGGTATGGCCCGACCGCAATTCCAGCCGCAATCATCTTTAGACTGGCTGACAGAGACGCCGACGAAAACACCCGAGACTTTGGGCCCACCCGCCGCGCCAGCTCCGATGTCAGCTCGCGATAGGGGCGTGTTTGGCTCGAATAGGAGATGATCGGGATTTCTGACAGATCAACGGCGCCAAGTTGCTTGGCTTTATACCAATGTAGATCGAACTGCGGGAGCGCAACGTTCTTCACCGAATACTCCGACACAGGACCCATCAGGAACGCAAGATCGAGACGGCGTTCAAGGATAGCAGCACGGAGGTTCAACGAGATGTCGACGGTCAGATCGACATTCACTCTCGGGAACTGTGCGCTGAATGCTTCAATGAAGGACGGCAACCATGCCTGTGCGATGGTCTCTGACGCACCTAGTCGAAACAAACCTTCTGTTTCGGATGGGTTTGCGACCCTTTGTTTGATCTCCTCTTCTACAAAGAGCATTTGCTCTGCATAGCCAAGAAGCTGTTGCCCCTTCTTTGTGAGAACCAAATCACCGGGGCCACGTTCGAAGAGCTTCGCTTCCAGCTCATCTTCCAGATTTGAGATGCGTGTGGACACTGCCGGTTGCGATAGGTGCAAGCGGTCCGATGCTTTTCGAAAACCGCCGAGGCGTGCCACCCAAAGGAAAGTGCGGAGTTGTTCGAACGTCATATCTATTCAGAACATTTATCGGATTGCACTTCAATCGATCACTTGTTCATAGATCAGAACCGACTTCTTTACCGGATCTGCGATCCGTTGAAACTATAACCGCCGCCATTCGTAGTTTGCGCAGCATCAGGAAATTTGGGCTCAGTGCCGACCTCGAAGGCAGTGCAGCATCATGTGATATGTTGGGCTGGTCAACGTCGGGTTGTCGTTGTGGGAGGGCATGGCGGATCGGAGGATCAGTCATGGAAACACCAAACTTACCAGCCATTCGCGCGCTTCGCCCGGCATGGAACAAGGGCCGCATCGTCGGTCAAAAGCGTCCGCTGAAGCCAAAGCATGTCTGGGCGATCAGGGTTCGCCTTGAACTCGCCGAGAACCATCGGGATCTCGCACTGTTCAACATGGCAATCGACAGCAAGCTACGCGGCTGTGATCTCGTGAAGATGAAAGTCGTGGATGTGATGGCCTCTGGTCAGATCAAGGAGCGCGCTTCAGTCCTGCAAAGCAAAACGCAGAAACCTGTGCGCTTTGAGATATCCGAAGGCACAAGAGCCTCGGTCGAAAAGTGGATGGAGGACGAGCTCATGGTCGGCTCCGAGTACCTTTGGCCAGGCCGCTTCCATGAGCGTCTGCACATCTCGACACGCCAATACGCGCGGATCGTACGGGATTGGGTCACATCTATCGGTCTGGAAGCAAGCGCTTATGGCACCCATTCAATGCGCCGTACAAAGGTTACTCAGATCTACAAGAACACGGGCAACCTTCGTGCTGTTCAGCTCCTTCTAGGTCACACCAAGATGGACAGTACGGTCAGATACCTCGGCGTCGAACTTGAGGATGCTTTGGCCATTGCGGAAGCAATTGAAATCTAGGCCAGTTGGGTCGCCTTCAAGGGCGGCCCAAAGCGGCCGTTGACGCCAGTCTTCGAATGCTACGGTTGCAGCCTACATTGCGGTTGTTCGCACCGCATGTTCGAAACAGGCGGAGGCGACACTCCAGACTGCGGAGCTGCTCACCCTCGACCCAACTCGAACGCAAACCGGTCCATCATCCGGTCGCATTCCGAGAGTTGTGAGAGCGCGAGAGCCTCGTCCGGTTTGTGGCCGTCAGTTGCCATGTCACCAGGACCAATAACAAATGTGTTGAGCCCCAAGCCGGCGAAATATCCAGCTTCTGTGCCGAAAGCGACTTTGACGCGGTCTGTTGCGCAAGCCAGTTTCATGGCGGCATTCAGCGACGCTTGATCTTGAACCGGACTGAGGCCTGGGTAGGCATTGGTTTCGCTCACCAAAACGTCGGCGCCTTCCTTGTCCCCCAGTGATGATGCGATAGCTTGGATCTCTGACAATATCTCTTCGCCAACTGATGCGGAGACAGAGCGGACTTCCATGTCGATGGTCGTCTCATCCGCAACGATGTTCACCACGCGTCCGCCTTGGAATTTGCCAATGTGAACCGTGCTATATGGGATTTCATAATCCGCATCTGCAGGCCCCTTGGCGACGCGTTCTTGCAAGTCGCTCTTCGCCACAACAAAGCGCGCGGCGACGTCAATTGCGTTTACAAATTTCGGGGCAAGCGCGCTATGCCCGGCTTGCCCGCAGACCTTCACGCGCAGGGCTGTCTTTCCTTTGTGTCCGACAGCGACCTGCATCGAAGTCGGCTCTCCCACGACAACCAGCCTTGGTCGCCCCAGAAGAGGGGTGAGTTTTGGCAACATGTCTTTGATGCCGACGCAGCCCACCTCTTCATCGTAGGACAGCACGATGCTGAGCGGCGCCGACAACTTTGCGGGATCCACCCGCTGCGCCAAGGCAAGTGCGCTCGCCACGAAGCCTTTCATGTCGGTGGTCCCGCGTCCAAAAACATGTGTTTGACTGCGGCTCAACCGAAACGGGTCTCGCGTCCAGTTTTGGCCGTCTGTCGGCACAACATCTGTGTGCCCGGACAGGCAGATCCCTCCATCTACGTTGGGGCCAATGCGCGCGAAAAGACCTACTTTCTTGCCACAGGCAGACAGGATCCGGGTGACTTCGAACCCGGCGTTGTGTAACAACGGCTCTGTCCAATCGATCAGGTCCAGGTTGCTTTAGCTGCTGACGGTGGGAAACGCGATCAACTTTTCTAAGATGTCCAGCGTTTGGGTCACGTCTCCGCGTCCAATTGGGTCACTTCACGCCGGAATGGCAGCGCATCGCCGATGTCTTCGCCATCCAATTCGCGCGCATATCTGTGCCCGGCATACGTTGCCCATGCAATTGGCCCGGGGGCATTGGCGTCCCCGATCAAGGTCACAGATTTAATGCCGGCATCTGACCACGCAGTCTGACGTGACGTGAGATCGCGATAGACCGCGTTGTTTTCCTGTTTGGAGGTCACAAGCAACACCGCATCGCAGGGCACATGCAGGCGGCGGTCTGTGAAGATACAATGCGTCTCTACATGGCCCGGGCCAATGGCGGTCACGCCGCGGTTCAGTTCAATGGTCACCCCCATCTGCGCCAAACGGCGGTGAATTTCGTGTTGTTCCAATGTGTTGACAGTCCACTCGCTGACCATAGCAGCGGGCACGACAAGGGTGACAGTGCAGCCGTTCTGGATCAAAAGCTCTGCAAGGACGCCGCCCATATAATAGTGGTCGTCGTCGTAGATCACCACATGGCCAGATGGCATTTTCCCGGACATAAGATCATCGGGGGTGAACAGCGGCATGGCCGCGTCTGTTTGGAAAGGCACCACATGCTGACGGGCGACGCCATCGCGCCGCCATGTTGCACCGGTTGCGATGCAGACATGTTCGAAGCCAAATTCGAGGATGCTGTCGGCGTCTAGCGCCGAGTCAAAATAGGTTTCAACATTTGCCTTCTGGCTGAGTTGATATTCGCGATAGTCCGCGACGCGGCCCCAGGCGCCGAGACCGGGCAGATTGCGTTCTTTGGCGACCCGCCCACCAAGGACTTTGCTTGCTTCCGCCAGTGCGACGTCATAGCCGCGATTGGCGAGGGCCAGGCTGGCCTCCAGCCCGGCCGGACCCGCCCCCACAACCAGCACGTTCGAACTGCTGCCTTTTGGGTTCATGCGCTCGGGATGCCAGCCCTTGCGCCATTCCTCCATGAAGGTCGGGTTTTGTGTGCACCGACTAATCGACATGGTCATGTCGCCGGTGATGCAAATGTTGCAGCCGATGCATTCGCGGATGTCCTCGATGCGGCCGTCTTCGATCTTTTTGGGCAGGAAAGGGTCAGCTATCGACGGACGCGCGCAACCGATCAGGTCGAGCGTGCCGCTTTTGATCATCCGCGCCATGACATCCGGGCTGGTGAACCGTCCGACGCCCACAACCGGTCGATCAGTCAATTCGCGAATGCCGCGCACAAGGGTTTCCTGTGCCGCTTCTTCTTTGAACCGCGAGGGGCCGCTGCAATCTTCCCACGTTCCATGGGCAAGGTCCCAGACATCCGGAAGGTTGCGGTTCATTTCGACAAAGTCGCGCACTTCGGCATTGGAGAAGCCCAGATCGCCGATGGTCTCGTCTAGTGATACGCGCATCGTCAGGGCCATTGTGTCGCCAACGGCATCGCGAATATCCGCCACAACCTCCTGTGCAAAGCGCGCGCGGTTTTCCAAGCTGCCACCATATTCGTCGGTGCGGTGGTTGGTGACCCGGCTGAGGAAGTGTTGGAAAATGCCAAAGCCATGAGCGCCATACAAGCAGATCAGATCGAACCCCGCTGCCTTAGACCGCTTTGCTGCATTCACAAACCAGCGGCGCAAATCGCGAATGTCGGACTTAGCCAAGGCCCGCGCTTGCAAGGGATCATTTGTGAAGGTGCGAATGGGTTGGGCAGAGACAGCCAAAGGCACTTCACGTGTGTAAAGGTTGGGACCGTTGACACCGGAATAGGCTAGTTGGATGCCCGCCAGTGCACCATGGGTTTTCATCGTCTCTGACATACGCCGCAACATCGGGATATCTTTGTCTTCCCAAAGCCGAAGTTCGATGAAGGGCGTGATTTCTGAGGTGTGATGGATTTCACATTGCTCTGTAAAGATGACGCCCCAGCCACCTTCGGCCTTTGATCCTCGCATGGCGGCCGCGGCCGACGGGTCACGATAACCGCCACCATTGCAATGAGGGACCTGATAGAAGCGGTTCTTTGCGGTGAGCGGTCCGATGTGAACCGGCTCAAAAAGGATGTCGTAGCGTGGGTCGCGCACAATGGCTCTCCGGTCAGGTGGTGTTTGCTGGGGTCACGTCATTCATCGCCCGGAACACCGTAGGACGGTGCTTCACGTGGGTCGAGGGCGCGTTGGACATAGGCATCCATTTGAGGTTTGTAGACCTGCCAAGCGGTGGCAACAGCTTCGATCGGGCAGTCATCCGTCCAGTCGCACCGCAGATCCGCCACCGGCCACGGCACATTGTCACACACTTGCAGACCGGCGGAATGCACGGGCCCTGCTTCACCACCGGCCTTGAGACCGGCCTGAAGGGCCGCGATCAAACGGTCGCCGAGGTGGCCGGTGCTGTCTTCGAAGGCAATGACGATAGCGCCGGGCACATCGTCATTTGCCAGTAGATTTCCGGCAGCAACAACATCGACACCAGAGGCTTCGGTCCAAACGCCCAAGGCATTGGGGCCGGAATGGATTGCTGTGCCCCCGTTTTTGTCAATGGCTAGCACCTGACGGTATGCGATGAACTGGCCCTGATCGCGCACACCCGCGATGGCTTCACCCGCCGACATCCCGCCCTGCATGAGGTCCAGCGCAAATGGACCAAGCCGTGGGTCGGTGATGTTCTGGCTGGCCGCAGCACCGACGCCTGCGCGGGTATAGGCGCAACGCGCCGCAACCGCTGGCGAGGAGGAAGCGATAGCGACGCCAAACATGCCAGTCTGCGCGCAGCGGGCCACCAGTGAAAAGGTCATTTGCTGTACCCGTCCGGGATCACCGCTGTGCCGTCGATCTCGACGAGCCATTCCGGGCGGGCAAGGGCCTGCACGACCAAGCCGGTTGAGACCGGATGCACGCCTTTGATATATTCGCCCATGGTGCGATACACCGCTTCGCGATGGCGGACATCTGTGATGTAGACGACGACCTTCACCAAATGGGCCATCTCGCCGCCCGCTTCCTCGATCAGTTGTTTGATGTTCTGCATAACCTTGTGGGTCTGTTCGATAGGGTCATGACTGTCGATGTTCCGGGCGTCATCCAAATTTTGCGGGCATTGCCTCCTCAGCCAAACGGTCTTGCCGCCGGTGGTGACGACTGCCTGACAAAGATCGTTGTCCAGCTTCTGCTCTGGGTAGGTGTCCGCAGTGTTGAATTTGCGAAGGCGGGTGTGGGCCATGCGGTCTCCGTGAGTGCGTTAGGGCATGTAGTGTTCATAGGCGCGGCGGATGGCGATCTGGTCCGCGACGAACTTTGCATCGTGCCAGACGCCCCACAGAAAGGTTGATCCACGTCGCGATTGCCAGGGCAATCCAAGGAAATAGACGTCGGGCTCGCAAGACACGCCGCGCTGATGGATGGGCGCGCCGTCCTCATCGAAGGCGTCAAACTGCATCCAGTCGTAGTCGCGCCGGTATCCGGTGGCCCAGATGATCGTGGTAATGCTTTCGGCTTTCAGATCGACCGAATGGATCGGATCGCGCAGGCAGTCGGGGTCAGAAAGCATCTGATGTGCCTCTGGTTCTTGGGGTAAATCAAGCCCCATGCGGGCGACGTATCGGTCGGCGGCGTCTAAATTGCCGAGATAGTTTTTATCCCCCCGCGCCATGTTGGCTGCAAGATCATCTGCAAAAGTAAGGGCGCCATCTGCAAAACCTTGCGTCATACCGACAAGGGTGACGCCTTCATGCGCCAGTCTTCGAAAGTCCATCGTGTGGCCACCATATGCGCCACTGACGGCGATGGTGACATGCTCTGTTCCGGGTTCTTGCGCGGCCAGATCCCATAGGCCTAGGACCCCAAGCCAACAGACGAAATCCCGCCCCCGATACCTGCGAGGTGGGCGATCATGCGGGCCGACGGACAGGAAGACACGCCGCCCAGCGCGGTTGAGTTCTTCGGCTATTTGGGCCCCTGATTATCCGCTGCCAACGACAAGGATCGCGCCTGGCTCTAGCTGATCGGCAGTGCGGTAATTGTGAGAGTGTATTTGCGAAATCGCACTATCCGGCACGATCTGTGGGATGACAGGATGCTGAAACGCGCCCGTGGCGGCGACGATGCGTTGCGCATGTATGGGACCGGCCGTTGTCGTGACATGAAAGCCTGCCTCTCCCTCATTGCGGGACGCCTTCAGAATCTCGACGCCTGTTTTAATCGGTGCCCTAAACATCGCAGCATATTGCTCTAGGTACGTGACGACCCTGTCCTTGCCCACAAAGGCGTCAGGCGCATCCCCTTCAAACGCAAGGTCAGGAAACCGGTCGTGCCAGACCGGCCCATTTGTGACCAGACTGTCCCACCGCCCACTGCGCCACGCCTCTGCGATGCGGTCCTTCTCGATAACAATGTGGGGCACCCGCTGTTCGGTCAGATGGCGGCTTGCTGCGATCCCCGCCTGACCGGCGCCAATAACCAAGGTATCGATTTTCTCCATTGTCGAACCTTCCTTGCGTCGCTGACAAACGGCCAGTTTGGCCGCACGCTATCTCCGTCGTGCGTTCGGAGAAAGATGAATTGGCGGTCAAATGTCCCGGAGATTAGGCAAACATGCAATCCCGACCTGAATCACCTCCCCCTAACGGGTGACAAGACTCTCATATCTTCCAACCGTTAGCCTCACCAAGACGAATAGGGCTCTTTGATGTCGAACAATGCTGACATTGCAGTCGATGTGCAGAATGCAGTCAAACGCTATGGCGATTTCACTGCGCTAAAGCGCATCTCGCTCAGCATCTGCGACAATGAATTTTTCACGCTCCTGGGCCCGTCCGGTTGCGGCAAGACGACTCTGCTACGCATGATCGCTGGGTTTGAAGATGTGACCGAAGGGGCGATTTTGTTGTTCGGCTCTGCGATCGCATCCCTGCCGCCCAACAAGCGCCCAGTGAATACGGTCTTTCAGAACTACGCCTTGTTTCCGCATATGTCGGTCCTTGAGAACGTTGGCTTCGGTCTGGAGATGTTGGGCAAGCCGAAATCTGAGGCGCAAACACACGCAGGCAAAATGCTGGAGCTTGTGCAGCTGTCGCAATTCGCCAACCGAAAGCCTGCGCAACTATCAGGGGGACAGCAACAGCGCGTCGCCCTAGCGCGTGCTCTTGCTCCGTCACCCAAAGTGCTTTTGCTGGATGAGCCGTTATCGGCGCTGGATCTCAAGCTTCGCAAGGCGATGCAGATTGAGTTGAAACACATACAACGCGAGACAGGCATCACATTTATTTTCGTCACCCACGATCAGGAAGAAGCGCTGACAATGTCTGACAGGATTGCTGTGATGTCGGCGGGAGAGTTGCAGCAGTTTGGCGATCCGCGTGAGATTTACGAGCGTCCGCAGAACCGTTTCGTCGCGGATTTCATTGGTGAGACCAATTTGCTGGACGTGACGGTCGGCGCGGTAAGCGATGGCAAGGTCTCCTGCCAAATCGGCGGAGGCCACGCGATCACCTGCGAAGCGCCGGAGGGTGTTTCGGGCGCGGCGCATCTTTCTATCCGGCCTGAACGAATGGTGTTGTCGGCAAAGGACAGCTCTGGCACCGCGATCCCCGCCAGAGTTGTTGAGAACATTTTTGTAGGGACCGACATTGCCACGCGTCTTCAGGTCGACGGAGGTCCCGAAGTCTCGGTTCGCAGCTCAAACTCGGCCCGCAGCGCGCTGTTTGAGACCGGCGCAAAGGTCTTTGTCACTGTAGAGGCAGGCGCTGCGCGCCTGTTGACAGACTAGTGACGGGCGGAGGCGTACAATCCGGCCAAAACACGGTCTCGGAAACCTACGCATCTGCGCGCTATCCGCTTTTGTTACCGGCCTGGGCCGTTTTGCTGATTTTCGTCGCGGCACCGGTCGCGATGATGCTGGTCTATTCATTCCTCACCAAAGAATTTCGCGGCGGTGTCATCTGGGAGTTTTCGCTGGGCGCTTATGATCAGTTTTTCTTTGACCGGGGGTTGTTTGGGGATGAGCCGCCAAAGATGGAGTGGACCTACATCACCATCTTCTGGCGCTCGATTTGGCAGGCGGCGCTGGCGACGGTGTTGTCCCTGCTGATCGGGTTTCCGACGGCGTATTTCATCGCGACGCGCCCGCAAAAGACACGCGCCATTTGGGTCTTTCTGATCACCATACCCTATTGGGTAAATCTGTTGATCCGGACAGTATCGATGCGGTTTCTTCTGCGGGAACAAGGGCCGCTGAACGACATGTTGCTATCGCTGGGCGTGCTGGACGACCCACTGCGGCTGATCAATACGAACTTCGCCGTGCAGCTTGGGCTGTTCTACAGCTATCTGCCGTTCATGGTGCTGCCCATTTACGCCGCGGTTGAGCGTTATAACTTCACCTATTCTGAGGCCGCTGCCGACCTCTACGCCAGCAAGTGGGCCACCCTGCGCCGCGTGGTCTTCCCGGTTGTGAAACCAGGCATCATTGCTGGCTGTATTCTGGTCTTTGTCCCAAGCCTTGGGGCGTTCCTTGCCCCCGACCTGTTGGGCGGTGCGAAGAATTTCATGATCGGCTCGCTGATTGAGGAGCAGTTCAAAGGCAATGCTGGCAATTGGCCGTTTGGCGCGGCCGCGTCGATGATCCTTCTGACGCTGGTACTGATTGCCCTCTTGATCTCAACCCGGCTACAGCGCCGGTCGGAGGGGGCAAAATGAGGTCTACCGCCGACATTCGTAGCTATGCTGGCTTTTTCAGCATTACCCTGCTTTGCCTGTTCATCCTCTATGCGCCGCTTATTGTTGTGACGGTGTATTCCTTCAACGACTCCCGCTCGATCACTGTTTGGGAAGGGATGTCGCTGCGATGGTATGTGGATGTGTTCGTGGGCCCCGAAAGCGGGAAGTTCAAAGAGGCTGCATTTAACTCGTTCTCAATCGCATTGATCGCAGCCACCGTTGCGACCGCAATCGCGGTGGCCTCCGCGACCGCCATCGTTCGGGCCGGACGGTATCGGCTGCGCCTGCCGTCACTTGGTCTGATCACGCTGCCGATCATGGTGCCAGAGATTGTACTGGCCGTTGCCACGTTGATCTTCTTCAACTCGATTGGTTTCTCGCGCGGTTACCTGACCATCCTGATTGCGCATATCGCCTTCTGCATTCCGTTTGCCTATCTGCCGATCCAAGCGCGTATGCAGGGGTTGGAAGACACCTATGAACAAGCCGCCATGGATCTCTACGCGATGCGCTTTCAGGCGTTCCGACGGATCCTGCTTCCCTTGATGATCCCCGGCATCATTTCCGGCTTCTTGCTGGCCTTCATTGTCAGCCTCGACGATTTCATCATCACCAATTTTGTCAAAGGCGCAGGGGTTGAAACCCTGCCCACGGCCATTTTTGGATCGGTGAAACAGGGCATTAAGCCCAACATCATGGCCATCTCCACCATGCTTCTGGGCGTGTCGGTGATCATGGTCGCAATTTCCTACTTCGTCGCGAAATGGGACAACACGAAATAAAAGCCAACAAGGAGTGAAAGACATGAAGTTTCTAACAAGTACGGCGCTTGCCGTGGTACTGACCGCAGGGGCAGCGCAGGCCGAAGGGGAATTGGTTCTGTACCATTGGTTTGAATACATCCCACAGGAATTGCTGGACAAATTCACTGCCGAAACCGGCATCACTGTCACCATGGACACCTATGACAGCAACGAAGCCATGCTGGCCTCTCTCAAAGCCGGCGCATTGGGGACATACGATGTCGCGGTGCCGGGTGATTATATGGTCGAGATCATGATCGGCGAAGGTATGCTCGACACGATCGGTGACGGCGAACTTGCAAACAAGGGCAACATCGCGCCGCAGTGGGCAGACCCGAGCTTTGATCCGGGCTGGCAGCACTCAATCCCGTACCAGTGGGGGTCGACATCGTTCTCGGTAGATACCGGCACCTATTCCGGCGACATCAACACAACGGACATCCTGTTCAACCCTCCAGAAGAACTGAAGGGCAAGATCAACATGCTCGACAGCCAGGGTGAAGTGCTGGCGATGGCATCACTGCATCTGGGCATTCCACAGTGTTCGACCGATCGCGATCAGCTGAAGGCCCTGAACGACATGCTTCAGGCGGCCAAAGAACATTGGGCGTCCTTTAATTCTGACACGGCGAAAGAAGTGCTTGTGTCGGGTGATGCGGCGGCGGGCATGATTTATGACGGGTTCTCTGCCAAGGCGCGTGAAGAAAAAGCGTCGATCACTTATGCCTTCCCAACACAGGGGTATGTTGTGTGGATGGACAACGTGGTCCTACTGAAAGACGCGCCGAACCGCGATAGCGCCATCAAGTTCATGGACTTCCTGTTAGAGCCGGAAAACATTGCAGCCGTGTCGAACTTTGCCCGCTATGGAAACGGGTTGTCAGGCACCGCTGAGTTCCTTGACCCCGAATTGGCCACCTTGCCCGAAGCCAATCCACAACCCGGCGCGGGGGCTGGGGCGTTCATCCAGGTTTGTGATGAGGCCACGCAAGCGGTCTATGACCAGATTTGGACAAACCTGAAGAAGTAAACTGACGACCCGGCGCCCTTTGTGGGCGCCGGACCCAACTTTGCAGCTGGCCAAACCCTTGGAAACGATCTTTACCGAAGCCCACAAGCGGCGAAACTCGAAAACAGAGCTCTACGGCGGTGAATTGGTGGAACCGTTCGAGCGCCCCTCACGCGCTGAGTATATCATTGAACGTGTGCATGCGGTTGGTCTCGGCCCCGTCTGCGCACCAGATGATTTTGGAATGGATCCCATTTTGGCGGTCCACGATCCCAACTACGTGGCCTTCATGCAGACCGCATGGGACGAATGGCAGGCCGCTGGATTCAAAGGGGAAGCGATCCCAACCGTTTGGCCCGCGCGCCGCACCTCGCCGCATATTCCCAAACATGTCGAGGGCCGGCTTGGGTATTACGCGCTGGCTTGCGAAACATCGATTTCAGACGGAACGTGGGAGGCAGCCTATGCCTCTGCGCAGGTGGCATTGACCGGTGCAGACCGCCTGCGCCAAGGCGCAAAAATCGCCTTTTCGCTTTGCCGCCCTCCTGGGCATCACGCAGCGCTCGACATGTATGGCGGCTATTGCTTTTTGAACAACGCGGCTATTGCTGGGCAGCGTCTTTTGGACAAGGGGGCTGCGCGTATCGCGATCCTGGACGTCGATTTCCATCATGGCAACGGGACGCAAGATATCTTTTATGAGCGCGACGACGTGCTTTTCCTGTCGCTACATGGGGACCCAATGGACGCGTTTCCACACTTCCTCGGCCATGCTGATGAAACGGGAAAAGGCGCAGGCGATGGCTTCAATGTGAACTACCCGCTGCCACCCGGCACCGATTTTGTAACTTGGCGCGCAAGTCTGAGCGATGCCTTGAACAAGGTTGCGGCCTATGCCCCAGACATCTTGATCATCTCGCTTGGCGTCGACACGTTTGAGACCGATCCGATCAGCTTCTTTAAGCTAAAAAGCGCAGATTTCGCCACCTTTGGGGCTGACATTGCCACCTTGGATTTGCCGACCTTGTTTGTCATGGAAGGCGGCTATGACATTGCCGAAATCGGAGTGAACACGGTCAATGTATTGGAAGGCTTTGAAAACAGGGACTGAACCTGCCATTCTGCCGCTTGTGACTGAAACTGCCGCGCTTACGTCTGACGACACCGCTGCCCTGACTGCCGCGATCAAGGCTATCGGGCAACGCACCTTTCCCGAAATGCTTGCTGTGTTTTGTATGGGGTTGGCTAATGCAGAAGCCGCCCACCTTTCGGCATTCTTCAAGTCTGACAAACCGCTGGAGATCTTCTCGTCCCGAACCGAAGCGCGCGCGGTAAGCGCTTTGGAGACCTATTTTGACGTCGCCTTTGTGCTTGACCCGTTTCATGAGCTGTTCCTGAGTGCAGCAACGGACCGGGTCGATAGCCTGCGCGACATCGCGCCAGATGACTTTCTGAAGTCGGAATACTATGAACGGTTTTTCCGGGACTTGGCGCTGACAGATGAATGCGGTCTGATGCTGCCAATCTCGTCCGAGGCCGCGTTGTTTCTATCTATGGGCGTGCATGATGACCGCGCCATGTCGATAAACCGTCTTAGGGCGATGTTGCCGGTGATTGCGGCCTTGGCCCGGCGGCACTGGACAGTCTTGACCCCGGAAAGCACGGACGGCTCGGGCAGGCTTGCAGCTCACCTCGACGAGTCTTTTGCGGCTTTTGGCAACTCGGTTTTGTCCCCGCGCGAAGCAGAGATCACGCGTTTGATTCTAAAAGGCCATTCCACCAAGGCCATCGCCTTGATGTTCAACAACAGCCCCGAAACGATTAAGGCGCACCGGCGCAGGATCTATTCCAAGCTTGGGCTGGCGACCCAAGGCGCGCTTTTGCCGCTCTTTCTGGACGCGCTGAGGGCCATGCCGCCCGGGGGCAAAGGCGACCCGTTGCAGTATTTGAAAACGCGGTAAGCCTGCAGACCTACCCCGAGTGGGGGAGAGGCAATGCGAAACGGCCTGAGCTAAGCTGGCCCCAGACAAGCAGAGGAGCCATTCCGTGACAATTGCTGACGCAAATTCCGCCTGGGCCAAAGACAAGGCTCACGTGTTACATCCCTATACGGATTTTTCCAGTTTTCATGAGGAAGGCAGCCAAGTCATTACCGGCGCCGAGGGCATGTATGTCACGGACGCTGATGGCCGCAAATTCATCGACGGCATAGCCGGGCTTTGGTGCGTGAATATCGGCCACGGACGGCGCGACATGGCAGAGGCGATTGCCGATCAAGTCATGCAAATGCAGTACTATAACCCGTTTGGCCATTCCACGAATGAACCCGCCGCTGAACTTGGCGCCTGGCTCGCCCAGAATGCGCCGGGCAGCTTGAACCATGTGTACTACACATGTGGTGGTTCAACGGCAAACGATGCGGCGATCCGGCTGGTGCATTACTATTTCACGATGCGCGGGGATCACCGCAAGAAAAAGATCATCTCGCGCAACAACGCCTATCACGGCGCAACCTATGTGGCGGCCGAACTGACGGGCATTCACGGCACAAAAAACAGCTTTGACAAAGTGGGTGAAAACTTCATTGACCATATCTCGGCCGCCGATATGTTCGCCAAGCCTGCCGATATGAGCGAAGAGGCCTACTGCGATCACCTTGTGCAAGAGTTTGAGACCCGCATCGCGCAGCTAGGCCCCGCCAACTGCGCCGCGTTTATCGCGGAACCGATCATGGGGGCTGGCGGCGTTCTCGTGGCCCCCAAAGGCTATCACCGGCGGATGTGGGAGGTCTGCAAGCGCCACGGCATGCTCTACATCGCCGACGAAGTCGTGACCGCCTTTGGAAGGCTGGGCCACTGGTTCGCGTCGGAGGATGTGTTCGACTACCAACCCGACATTCTGGTCTGCGCCAAAGGGATCACCTCCGGCTATATCCCGCTTGGCGCCACTTTGATTTCAGATGAGATTTACGAGGTCATCAGCCGCCCACAATCTGAAGGTGGTGTCTTTTCGATGGGCCTCACCTACTTTGGCCATCCCGTGGCCTGTCGCGCGGCGTTGGAGAATATCGCGATCATCGAACGCGAAGGGATCCTGTCGCATGTACGAGAGGTCAGTGATTATTTTCAATCCAGCCTACGTCGCCTGGTCGCAGACCAGCACGTCGGCGATGTCCGCGGTCTCGGCCTGATGGCCGCAATCGATTTGATGGAGGCACCGGATGAAAAACGCCCCTTTGAGGCGTCTTTCGAAGCATCTGATCGCGTCTTCAACGCCTGTCTTGCGGAAGGCTGCATTGTCCGTCCGGTAGGAGATCGCATCATATTATCCCCGCCGCTGATCATTGAACGCGACCATGTAGACCATCTGACCAAGAGCCTCAGTAGGGCTCTCACTGCTTTACGAACTTTGGCATAGTTCAACCCCTTTTGGGATCGGTGCAAGTAGCTGAATGTCTGCTTTTTGCTTTAAGGTATCCAACTTAGCACCCGCAGCGAACTTCCGCTTACCGCCGATTCTGTGGAAAAACAACGTGTTGCGGGTGCAGAATGTGAAGCGCTGAACGGCACGAGCGCGCCTTTCTGGTCAGGCCTTTCGCGGATGCTGCGGTGCAGGAAAGATCTTCGCCAGTTTGCGGAGGTTCTGGGCGGTGGCGGCGAGGAGGAACTCGTCCTTGGCCCCGCACGGGCCGCGTAATCGGAGCCTTCCCAGACCGAGAATGCGCTTTAGGTGCGCGAAGAGCATCTCGACCTTCTTTCTGAGCTTCACCGATACCTTGTATTGGGCCGTCTTCGCGATGGTACGGGCGACATCCCGGGCGTCCTCATGTTCTTCGCGAGTGATCTTGCGGGCATCAGCTTTCGGACAGCACTTGGGCTTGGACGGACATGCCTGGCAGGTGTGCTTCAGCGCTTGGTATTTGGCGACACCCTTTCTTGTCGGCCCGCGGTTGGGGTCGGAGTAGTTCCGGCGGAACTGCTTCAGAGCCTCACCTTCGGGGCAGATGTATTGGTTGTTCTCGGCATCCCATTCGAAGTCGGCGCGGGACCAGGTGCCGTCGGTGCGCCCCGCTTTGTCGATGACCGGGATGTGCGGCGCAATGTTGCGGTCAACCAGCCAGCCCAGCATCGGGCCAGAACCATAAGCCGTATCGGCGATCAGGCGTTCGGGACGCAAGTCGAACTTGGCCTTCACCCGATCCAGCATGGTTTTGGTCGATCCGACCTCAGCCTGCCGGATCGACCGCGTCGCCTCAACATCGAGGATGACGCCGTTGTCTGTATCGATGAGGTAGTTGTCAGAATAGCTAAAGAATGCAGGACCTTTGCGCGCTGCCGTCCACTGGCTGGCCGGGTCAGAGAAGGACGTGAACTTTGGCTGCACTGGTGTTGCAGCACCGAAGGCGGCCTCATCAAGTGTGTCGAGATACTCCTTCACAGCGCGCGGTGCCGCACCTTTGTCGATCCGAGCGGCGTCCCATTCGCCTTTCGGTGCTGAGTACTGCTTGTTCGCATCCGCTTCGATCAAGCTGGCATCAACGGCCATGCGCTGGCCACTGACCAAGCCCTCTTCAATACAGCGACCGACGGTCGTCTCAAATAAGTGGCGCAGCAGCTCACTCTCACGGAAACGGCCATGACGGTTCTTTGAAAAAGTTGAGTGATCCGGAATACGGTCCGTCAGATCGAGCCGACAGAACCACCGGTAGGCCAGGTTCAAATGCACCTCTTCGCAAAGCCGCCTCTCGGACCGTATGCCAAAGCAATATCCGACAAGCAGCATCCGGATTAGCAACTCAGGATCGACCGAAGGACGGCCCGTGTGGCTGTAGAAGTCTGACAGATGTGCGCGGATACTGGTCAGATCGACGAAGCGATCAATCGACCTCAGCAAATGATTTTGCGGGACATGATCCTCAAGCGAGAACTCGTAGAACAGCGCCGCCTGCGCTTCTTGCCTCGGTCCCATCATCGCCAATCCCTCCCTACAGGACGAATTGAATCAGCGACTTACCCCTCGATCAACCCAGAGTTTTTCAACGAAATACGCCCTTTTTGCGCATTTTGCCATGAATGAGTACAACGTAATTCGGGTTTCACCACCGTAAGTATCTCTGAGCGGCAACACTTTACCGCGGACAAGCAAGTTCAGGCAGCGTGACATGCGGTTGATCGGACATTCGCGCTGTCCGTCACCTCTCGACCAACTTTTCAAACTCGGCCTTCCAAGAGAACGATTGTCCAACGAGCAGCTCTAAAGGTATTCGACGCTCCCCATTTCAACTTGATCGTAAGCTAACGCTTGGACCAGCGAGTCCACCTGATCGTCATGACGACCTCCTGGGAAGGCGAGGAGCTCTGACAGAAACTCTGAGAGCCAAGGAGCTGATCTTGGGATCAGAACGCGCCCTGATTGAAACTTCGCTGTTTGGATGTGCGCACGCGCTTCTTTTGAATTCGTGACGCAAATGGGGACAGCATCTAGGCCCGCAGATTGAAGCTCAGTGATCAGACCGGTGCCGACGCCGGTGTCTTCGATGAGAACGAGCCAGGGATCATAGGCCTCGGCAGCGGCAAGCATCCGGGCTTTCAGATCAGGGTAGTTCAGTTTTTCGCGAATGACGTCCAAGAGATAGTAGAAGCCGTCTTTGTAGAGCCACGTAGTCCCAACAGACCAGTCATTCTCAAGCGCAGTCTTTGAGGCAGTATCCCAACTTTGAAACACGGTGTCGTTTTCCGTGATCGCTGGCCTGAGATCATAGTACGATAACCACTCCCGATTAAAAAAGTTGCCGCCTGGCGGCACAGGGCACTGCTGATACTGGGCTTCAAAAGCCTCGGCTCCAATGTTGGCTTTCAGCTCATCCAGAACCATTTGGTCTTCTCGCGTAGGATGAAGCAGTTCGCCTTGACGTAGATCATAGAAACGGCCCGGCCCGATTTCGACGCGCCGGTCTTCTGGCGCAATCGCAGGCAACTTCAGAACCGCCCACGCGTCATCGTATTCTGTGACGTAGCCAACGAGGTCGTCGACATGAAGCCGCTGTGTGACGATCACAATCGCCCCATCCTTTTTCTGGTTGAGACGAGACAATAGCGTCGAACTAAACCACTCGTTCACCTTTTTTTGTGCGCCTCCGAGTAGGCATCGTCGGCCTTGAGTGGATCGTCAACAACGACGATGTCTGCACCTCGGCCAGTGAGTGTTCCACCAACCGATGTCGCGAAACGGCTGCCGCGCTTGCCGAACCGAACCTCTTGCTCAGTCTCCTTTTTGGGGTCGATGCGGGTCTCAGGAAACAGCGCCATGTACCAGTTCGAGGTCAGGATCGTACGGTAGTCATTATGTAGCTTGCTTGCGAGGTTTTGCGCATAAGAGACAGTGACAATTTCTTTCGTGGGATCATGGCCGTGGATGAAGGCCGGAAAAGCGATCGACGCTGCAATCGACTTTAGGGACCGCGGCGGCATGGCGATGATAAGACGCTTTATCTTGCCGATCCGGACCTGCTCCAGATGCCAGGCTATGGCTTCGATATGCCAGTTCGGCAGGAACGACGTCGCCGGATTAAGGGTCGCAAAGCACTTCTGGATGAAGAACCTAAACCCATTCCGCAGGGCATGGTTCAGCAGAAGCCGGGGATTGCGCTCCAGAAACTCGCGCTTCTCGCTGTGCGTAGCGGATCTATGCATCACTGTCTGGATCCTCCCGACCCTGCCGCTCAGGCACCTGTTTGGGTGCAGCGCTCCTCCCGGACTCTTCTGCTCCGGGTGCCGCTGAAGGATCGGAGGTTTCGTCGGGCTCCGTGTGCATCTCCATGCCAAAACCTAGCTCGCCCATTGCTTGCTCAAACAGTGCCTGGTCCTCTTCTGAGAGTGCGGCGGTGTCGAGAGTTTCGGAACCTGCGGCCGGAGCAGAGTTCAGCAGATTGATGACGAACGACACAGCTCTGAGATCACCCTTTGCCGCTTTATTTGCAGTGTTTCGCAAAATCACTTCCATGACTGGGATACGCTTTGTTCGGTCTCCTTCGGTGATCGGAATTTTGTGGGAAAGGACAGCTCTGAGCTGGTCTACCACCGACTTTGGCTTACGCTTCCGACCTTTAGGGTTGCCACTTTGGCCTGGCTTGAACCGTGTTGATTTCGGCGGCTTTCCGTATCCAACTTCGTAGTCGGGCTTCAGGCGATTATTGTCTTTTGTCATTGCTCACTCTGCCCAGATATAACGCCCAGTTCGCCGACCTCGTCGAATGTAGTCCCCGCGGCAACTCTTGGACCGCCGTCGCCGCCCAGTCTGTTGACAAGGATCGCGTCTTTTCCCGTCATGTCTTGCCACCGGCGGATCGCGACATCGGCGAATTTTGGCTCATGCTCCATGCCGTAGCAGTGTCTTCCCACCTTCTCGGCAGCAAGCAATGTGGTTCCCGATCCCAAGAATGGATCAAAAACGATCTCTGCTCGCTTGGATGCATCCTTTATTGCCTCAGCGATCATCGCGGCTGGCTTCGGTGTGGGGTGCAGTCCGAGCTCGCCCCCGCTTTGAGCTTGAAATGCGTTGACCCCTGGATAAGCCCATACATTGGTTCTGTTTCGCCCAAATTTTCCGAGTTGCACGTTGTTGGTTGTCGAGCCGCCTTTTTTGGCAAACACTGCCACCAGCTCATGCGCAGAACGATAGAAGGACCCCTGCCCTGGAGTGGTCTTGTTCCAAACGCAGATATTTTTGAGGGCAAGGCCAAGCTCCCGTCCCACGGCAAGCAGAGTCTCGATGTGCCGCCAGTCCATGAATATGTAGAGCAGCGAGCCCTCTTTAGAGTAATCCCTCATGACTTCGATGCTGTCGCTCAGGAAACGCCGATACTCTTCATCAGACATCTCCCCGGAGGCGAAAGCAAACTCCGAATGTTTGGTCTTGCCTCGACCACCCACGTGTCCTTGGACCCTGACGTTGTACGGTGGATCAGTGATCACGAGTTCGGCGAGATCTCCGTCGAACAGATTTGCTGCAACGCCAAGATCTCTTGCGTCACCGCAGATCAGTCGATGATGACCCAACTGCCAGATATCGCCGGGTTTGCTGACTATATCTTCGCTCAATTCGGGCGGTTCTTCATCCGATTTGGAGGCCACATCGTGCTCTTCAAAGTCTGCGAGGAGCAGATCAATTTCACCGGTCTCAAAACCAGTGATTTCTACATCAAGGCTGATTTCGGGTAGCAAGTCGGCCAATTCGCCCAATTCCACCGAAAGCTGTTCTCGGTCCCAGCCGGCGTTCAGAGCGATCTGGTTATCGGCCAGAACATAGGCGCGCTTCTGTGCCTCGCTCAGATGGTCGATCCGAACTACAGGTACTTCAGCATTCCCAACGCCTTAGCGGCCGCTAGACGGCCGTGACCCGCGATCACCTCAAAATCTTGATCAACGAGTATCGGATTGTTGAAGCCAAACGCGCGAATACTGTCCGCGATCTGGCGAACCTGTTTCCTTGAGTGCGTGCGTGCATTTCGGGGACTTGGCTTTAGCTCCGAAATGGTAACTGCCCAGGTTGTCGGTGGCGTTTTTCGGCTGCGTCAAATCGACTCGGGGGAGCACATTCCGGTTTTCTGATTGAGGATTTCATGAGTCGATCAGGGCATGTCTGGCGAACCCACCCATACCAGCGGACTTGCTGAACTCTCGAAGTCCCAACTGATTGAATTGATCGAAACGCAGCGTGAGACGATTGCGTATCTTGTCGAGGAGAACCGGCGACAGGCAGAGATGATCGTTGTGCTTGAGCAGCGGATTGAGGGGCTTGAGCGTCGCCTTGCGTTGAACAGCCGGAACAGCAGCAAGCCTCCGTCGAGTGACAGCCCTGCGAAGCCGACGGCGAAGGGCAGGAAGGATCAGCGCGGGCAACTGGATCGCAAGCCCGGCGGTCAGCCGGGGCACAAGGGCACGACCCTGGAGCAGACGGACACCCCCGACGAGGTTGTCGACCATCATCCACAAGCCTGTCCCGACTGCGATCATGATCTGACGCAATGCCCCTCGCAGGGGTTTGCAGCCCGGCAGGTGTTCGACCTGCCGCCGCCGCCACCCCTCACGATCACTGAGCACCGGGCTCATAAGTGCACATGCCCGAACTGCGGAAAGCACGTGCGCGGCACGTTCCCGGAAGGGGTCAGGGCACCGGTTCAGTACGGCAATCATATTGCGGCCATGGCGAGCTATCTTCAGACGTACCATTGCATTCCCGATGACCGTCTGTCGCAGGTCTTTCGTGACCTGTTCGGCGTGCGCATTTCCGCCGCCACACTGGCGCGGCTGATTGCGAAGGTGGCGGAGGGCATGCTGTCTTTTGCAGACGCTGTACGTGACGCCTTGTGCGGTGTGCAGGTGGCGGTGAAACATCTGGATGAAACAGGTCTGCGGGTTGAAGGCCGAAACCGGTGGCAGCATGTCATCTGCTCATTGACCCTGAGCCATTTCCGGATGGGGGCGGGCAGAGGCGATCTGCTGTCCGGCGTATCGGGGATTGCGGTGCATGACAACTGGGCATCCTACGCCAGGATGGAGGAGGTCGTGCACGGCCTTTGCAATGCCCATCACATGCGCGAGTTGCAGGCGCTCGTCGATATCGAAAAGGAAGCATGGGCTGCGATGATGCAGACTATCCTGCTGGACGCGAAAAGGGCGGCCGCCAGCGCCCGGGCAAACGGTCGGGATCATGTCGCGGCGCATGTGGTCAAGGCCATCGATGAGCGCTACGACACCTGCATCGCGCAGGGGCTGTCGTTACATGAAAACCAGCCACCGCTGAAACCCGCACTGCCCGGCAAATCCCCCCGAGGACGACCAAAACGGCGAACCGGACACAATCTCGTGCTGCGATTGCGTGACCGCAAGGCCGATGTCCTGCGCTTCCTTACCGACTTGCAGGTTCCCTTCACAAATAACGAGGCCGAGAGGGATCTGAGAATGGGCAAGGTCCGTATCAAGGTCTCGGGATGCTTCCGCACACTGACCGGCGCGGAAAACTTCTGCACCCTCAGAACCGTGATCGAAACGGCACGCAAACAGGGCTGGTCAATAATCGAAACACTCCAGAAAACCGCCGATCAACTCATCCAGAAACTCGAACCGACCTGACAAAATCAAGCGTCTGAAACGCCCCAGAGACAACCTGAATAGTTACCCGAAATGAAAGAAAGCCGGAAACAAGGAGGCTTGCCCGCGCTGCACCTGAGCGCTGATAACTTCCGGATTTCATTCTCGGTCTCGGGGTTTCTTCTTGACAACTTTCTTCTCCCAGTTTGTTCCGCAGCCCAGAATTAGGGAGGTTTGCTGAAGGAGTTTACTGCCCGAAATAGCGGATCCGTTCACATATCCCGGAATTTCTGCAACACTTGCAGCGTCGGCATGGAGTTGAATTGGGGTCTTCGAAGAGATGCTCTCTAATTATCCGATTGAAGTTTGTTCTAAGAGCGCCTCCAGGGAAGCCACTCTGCCAGCAGGCGACCACAAAGCGGCCAAAATACGTATCTTGGCTTCGAGTGATTGGCAGACCCGTCAGTCTGTTCCACAGGTTTGCAATCTCCGCCGCAAAAGCAATCCGTTGATAGTCTTCTGGGCGTCCTCCCTTGGTCAGATTCTCGTCGGAAAGATCGTCGCAAATCTACTCGATGAGCTGCAAGAGATCAGCGTCGCGTGGAGGCGAAGCGCGTTCAATACGGAATAGCAAGTCCATTCTCTCGGGCCGCCTCTGGGTAAGGACTCCATCCGCAAAATAGACTGCCGTTATTGCGGCGAAGTACTTCAGAATTGGTTGCCCAGGGTTATCAATCTGCTTTTTGGCCCAAACTCGAAGATTCTTCAGCTCCCTTTGGTATCCTGCACGGTTCGCACCCGGCATCCTTGCCGCTCTCGAAAAAGCGCGTTCTACGACTGCATAGATATAAGCAGTCAAGCTGTTCGTCCAAAGCTTGCTACCAAGCGATGTTGGCTCGAAATTTATTTGGGGCGCAGACTTAACTCCTGCCATACCCTGCAGAAAGGCATCAACTTCTAGGGGCTTTCACGGCGGTCGACTGGCGTTCTCCGAAAGCTCAACGGTCAAAGCCTGCATCTCAAAAGCTTCGAGCATTCGCCGTGCCGCGTGCTTGCGGGCATCAGGGTCATAGTCCTTTCCTACTATGAACTTGGCACTTCACATCGCGTTCACGTCATTCGTATTACACAACTTCGATGGGTCCCTGCTCAGAGGACTAGGGAATTGCAACGGAAAACCTCATCCATTCAATGCGATTTGCTCAGCTTGGGTTGTATCAGGAGCGCGGGATTTCACAATTTCTCTGTTGTCTTCCCTCGTAGCAGGGAAACTCCGAGACCGGGTAGCTCAAGACTACGCCCCCAGCCACTTTATTCCCTGCTACCTCGCCGAACCTAATTGTGACTTGCTCTCGTTGACGCTTTGGCGTGTCAGAGCTGCCCAGATCGGCGGGGCCAACTCCAAACCCACTGCGGCTCTTCTCATTCACCTTTGATATTATTGACAGGAACAATACGGTAGCAAAATGAAAGCCGGTTGAACCCCTGTGTGGCTGCGTCATGTCTCGCGTCCCACGAAGACAACCGGATGGACGCAGCAAAAGCAGTCGCCGATATGGTTGTACGTCTTACACAGGATCCACACGCCACCCCAGGCAAACGCGAAAAGGTGCTTGAGGTGGCCATCGGGCGTGAAGTTCGGGGTTTTCGTAAGGCGCAGGGCACTACCGTAGCCGAGCTTTCGGAACAGACTGGCCTGTCGATCGGCATGCTGTCCAAGATCGAAAACGGCAGTACATCACCGTCACTCTCGACGCTCACAACGCTAGCCGATGCGCTGTCCGTGCCGTTGACCGCCTTTTTCAAACAATATGAAGAACGCCGCGAAGCGGTGCACACCAAGGCAGGTGAAGGTCTTGAGGCAGAGCGGGCGGGCACGCGGGCGGGCCATCAGTACAATCTGCTAGGCCACATCGGAAGCAATTCCAGCGGCGTGATTGTGGAGCCTTATCTGATCGAACTGACCGCCCAGAGCGATACGTTTGAAACCTTCCAGCATGGCGGGATCGAGACGATTTATATGCTGGATGGGGCGGTTGATTATCGTCATGGGAATGAAATCTATCCCCTTCGGCCCGGCGACACGCTGTTCTTCGACGCGGACGCTCCGCACGGACCTGAAACGCTGGTGGAACTGCCCGCCCGTTATCTGTCTGTCATCTCTTATCCGCAGGCTAGCTGACCTGAAACGAGACCCTACTCCGACCGCCGTCACGGCACTTTTGCCCTTTGAACATGGACGTCATGTGGTTTCCCGGCCCCAAAGCCTCCGCCGGGAAGTACAACCGCCCCAGCCATCTTGCCTCATGTGAAAAAAATATTCCTCCCGGTTGTGGCACATCCAGAAATGGTGTTTTCTCACCGCGACCCACTCAACAGAAGGATTGTGCCAATGTGCGGTATTGTTGGGCTGTTCCTGAAAGATGAATCGCTTGAGCCACAGCTCGGGTTCCTGCTGACCGAAATGCTGATCACAATGACAGATCGGGGCCCAGACAGCGCGGGCATCGCCATTTATGGCGCTGAAACGCCCGGCAAAGCCAAGTTGACCGTGCAGTCCGCCGCGCCTGATGCAGACTTTGACAGCCTTGCCGCTGACCTGAGCGCCGCAGCCGGCACCGAAGTCACTGTGTCTGTGAATGCCACCCATGCCTTGCTGGAGATGGACGCGGATGCTGCCGACAACGTGCGTATGGCGCTTTCGTCGCTCCGGCCAAACACGCGGCTGATGAGCCGGGGTGAGACGTTGGAAATCTACAAGGAAGTGGGTTTGCCCAAGGATGTCGCTGCTCAATTTGGCCTTTCTGCGATGGCGGGCACGCACGGTATCGGGCACACGCGCATGGCTACAGAATCAGCTGTGACGACAATGGGTGCGCATCCGTTCAACACCGGAGACGATCAATGTCTGGTGCACAACGGATCCCTATCCAACCACAATTCCCTGCGCCGCAAGCTGCAGCGCGAGGGTATCCATATCGAGACTGAAAACGACACAGAGGTCGGTGCTGCTTACCTGACGTGGCGGATGCGCGAAGGGGCCAGCCTTGGTGAGGCGTTGGAAAGCGCGCTGGATGATCTGGATGGGTTTTTCACCTTTGTGGTTGGCACAAAGGACGGCTTTGGGGTCTTGCGCGACCCTATTGCCTGCAAGCCTGCTGTCATGGCCGAAACGGACCAGTATGTGGCCTTCGGCTCCGAATACCGGGCATTGGTCAACCTGCCGGGCATCGAAGACGCGCACGTCTGGGAGCCGGAGCCCGCCACTGTCTATTTCTGGAGCCACAACAACGCCCCCACAACAACTGAGAAAGCCGCGTGAGATGCAGACCCTCGATTTGCAGGAGATTGGCCTGCGCAAGGTAAACGAAACACTTCACGATCAGGCTGAGGACACCAATCAGACGGCGTGGGAGATTGTGAACCCCAAAGGGGCCCATGCGATTGCCTGCGGCTTGGACGCGCCGATTGAGGTCTCTGTCATGGGATCGACAGGTTACTATTGCGCTGGGATGAACCAGCAGGCGACGGTGAACATCAAAGGCTCGGCTGGGCCCGGTACGGGCGAAAACATCATGTCGGGCAAGATCGTGATTGAGGGCGACGCCAGCCAGTATCTTGGTGCGACAGGCCATGGCGGCATGATTGTCGTCAAGGGCAACGCGTCTTCGCGCTGCGGGATCTCCATGAAAGGCGTCAACATCGTCGTTCAGGGCAATATTGGCCATATGTCCGCCTTCATGGGACAGTCGGGCAATCTGGTTGTTTTGGGCGACGCGGGCGATGCGCTGGGGGACAGTTGCTATGAGGCGCGCTTTTTTGTGCGGGGTTCCGTCAAGAGCCTCGGCGCGGACTGCGTGCAAAAGGAAATGCGGCCGGAACATCTGGAACTGCTGCAATCGCTTCTGGACGAAGCGGGCATGGACGCTGATCCGAAAGAGTTCACGCGCTATGGATCAGCCCGGAACCTGTATAACTTCGACGTCGACAACGCTGGCGCGTATTGAGGGAAGAGAGCCATGACCAAACCCAACGGGATTCCCCACACCACACCGCGCCAATCCGCGACATTTACCCAAGACGTGAACAGCGACATCCGCCGTGCGGCGGCGACCGGGATTTACGACATCCGCGGCGGTGGGGCCAAGCGCAAGGTGCCCCATTTTGATGACTTGTTGTTCATGGGGGCCTCGATCTCGCGTTATCCTCTGGAAGGCTACCGTGAGAAATGTGAGACATCGGTGACCATCGGCGGTCTGCATGCCAAAAACCCGATTGAGCTGGACATCCCGATCACCATCGCAGGCATGTCCTTTGGCGCGCTGTCCGGCCCGGCAAAAGAGGCCTTGGGACGCGGTGCCTCAGCGGCGGGAACATCGACCACCACCGGCGATGGCGGTATGACACCGGAAGAGCGGGGTCATTCCTCCAAGCTGGTCTATCAGTATCTGCCCAGCCGCTACGGTATGAACCCCAACGATTTGCGCAAGGCCGACGCGATTGAGATCGTCGTGGGTCAGGGCGCCAAGCCCGGTGGTGGCGGCATGTTGCTGGGTCAGAAGATCAGCGACCGCGTGGCCGAGATGCGCAATCTGCCCAAGGGCATTGATCAGCGGTCCGCCTGCCGTCATCCCGACTGGACCGGCCCGGACGATCTGGAGATCAAGATCCTCGAGCTGCGAGAGATCACGGGCTGGAAGGTGCCGATTTATGTCAAAGTCGCGGGTGCGCGACCCTATTATGACACCACGCTGGCTGTCAAAGCGGGCGCTGATGCGGTTGTACTGGACGGCATGCAAGGCGGTACAGCGGCCACGCAGGATGTGTTCATCGAACACGTGGGCCAGCCGACGCTCGCCATTGTGCGCCCCGCCGTTCAGGCGCTGCAGGATCTGGGCATGCACCGCAAGGTGCAACTGATCCTGTCAGGCGGCATTCGGTCGGGTGCCGACGTGGCCAAGGCCATGGCATTGGGCGCGGATGCGGTGGCCATCGGCACGGCGGCGCTGATCGCGCTGGGGGACAATGACCCCAAATGGGAAGACGAATATCAAAAGCTCGGCACCACAGCCGGGGCCTATGATGACTGGCACGAAGGGTTGGACCCCGCCGGCATCACCACGCAGGACCCTGACCTGATGGCGCGCTTTGATCCCATCGAAGGCGGGCGCAGGCTCAGGAACTACCTCAAGGTCATGACGCTTGAGGCACAGACCATCGCCCGGGCCTGCGGCAAGAACCACCTGCACAATCTGGAGCCCGAAGACCTTGTGGCGCTCACGATTGAGGCCGCCGCAATGGCGCAGGTCCCGCTGGCAGGCACAGACTGGTACCCCGGCAAGCCGGGAACATCATACTAACAACGAGGGCGCGACCGGGAACGGGACGCGCCCCTTGCTTTTTCAACACCAACGAACAACGGGGAACAAAATGGCCAAAGATCTCGCCAAATTCGCCAAAGACAATGGCGTCAAATACTTCATGATTTCCTTTACCGACCTCTTTGGCGGCCAGCGGGCCAAACTGGTCCCTGCGCAAGCCATCGCAGATATGCAGGAGGAAGGTGCGGGCTTTGCGGGTTTTGCCACCTGGCTCGACATGACGCCTGCGCATCCCGACATGTTAGCCGTGCCAGACCCTTCGTCGGTGATCCAGCTGCCCTGGAAGCCGGAGGTCGCCTGGGTTGCGGGCAATTGCGTGATGGAAGGCGAGGACGTGGCCCAAGCCCCGCGCAACGTGTTGCGCCGCCTGATTGATGAGGCCGCCGTAGAAGGCCTGCACGTCAAGACCGGGATCGAGGCAGAGTACTTCCTGCTGACCCCGGATGGGAAACAAATCTCGGACGAATTCGATACCGCCGAGAAGCCCTGCTATGACCAACAGGCCGTGATGCGCCGCTATGACGTGGTACGCGAGATTTGTGATTATATGCTGGAACTGGGCTGGGGTCCCTACCAGAACGACCACGAGGACGCGAACGGCCAGTTTGAGATGAATTGGGAGTTTGACGACACGCTCCGGACGGCGGACAAACACTCCTTCTTCAAGTTCATGACCAAATCGGTCGCGGAAAAGCACGGCTTCCGCGCGACCTTCATGCCCAAGCCCATCGAAGGGCTCACTGGCAATGGCTGTCACGCGCATATTTCTGTCTGGGATGCGCCGGGTGACAAGGCCAAGACGAACGTGTTTGCAGGCGAAGGTGAAGGGCAAACCGGCGAGGTCGGCCTGTCAGAGCGTGGTAAGCATTTCCTTGGCGGCATCATGAAGCACGCCAGCGCACTGGCTGCGATCACCAACCCGACCGTGAACAGCTACAAGCGGATTAACGCACCACGCACCATGTCGGGTGCGACTTGGGCCCCCAACACGGTCACATGGACCGGCAACAACCGCACGCACATGGTGCGCGTCCCCGGCCCCGGCCGGTTTGAGCTGCGCCTGCCCGATGGGGCGGCCAACCCCTATCTGCTGCAGGCCGTGATCATCGCGGCGGGCCTTTCCGGCATCCGCTCCAAAGCGGACCCGGGCAAACGCCATGACATCGACATGTACGCCGAGGGCCACAAGGTGCGCGGCGCGCCGAAGCTGCCGCTCAACATGCTCGACGCGCTGCGAGCGTATGACAAGGACAAGGCGTTGAAGGCGGCCATGGGGGATGAATTTTCCGCCGCCTATCTCAAGATGAAGATGCAGGAGTGGAACTCCTACGTGTCGCATTTCTCCGAATGGGAGCGGGTGAATACGCTGGACGTCTGAACAAGACAGCACCCAAAAGCGCGCCTCGCCTGCCGGGGCGCGTTTATTGTTTAACTGATCCATCCCCTGCGCAATGATATCTGCGCGAAAAACACCAGCGCGATGGACATCAGGAACGCAGAGCCCGTAGCAGGTTCAAGGCCAAGCACCCGGAACGAGAAGTAGAAGATCACGACCGTGCCAAGCAGCGATAGAATGAAGACGCCAATCGCGACGCGGTTTCTGAGCAACAACAAGATCGAACCAACTGCACCGCCAAAGACCGATACAGCAAAGCCACCCGTCGCCCAGGCCGGTCTGTTTTCGATCACCAGTCGGTAGACCTCAGGCATGGCTGCGACCGCTTCGGGGTTTGTCTGGACGATGTAGTTCCAACACCCGATGAGGTTCCACAGCAGGCCAACGCCTGCGATGGCCCAAAACATGAATGGCGGCGTCTGACTGGACATGCATTTCCTCCCGATGGCGCCAGATTAGGGGCAATCGCAGGCTGATCCCAGCCTTTCCATGCATCTCACACGGTAGAGCACCTGAAAGAAAGGGATCCCGTGCAGAAGCCTCCTCTGTCACTACATGGTGTAGTTCAGCCCCAAACGTCCGCCATCCACATAGATCGTCTCTCCGGTGACGTAACTTGCCTTGGGGCTTGCGAGGAAGGCCACGACATTGCCGATCTCGCGCGCGGTGCCAGCGCGCCCGAGCGGGGTGCGCGACATGGCCGTCTTGAACGCCTCAGGGTTGGCGTTGACACCCGCCATCATGGCCGTGTCGATAGAACCTGGGCCAACCGCATTGACCCGGATGTTGTTCTTTGCAAGCGCAAGGGCGGCCACCTTGGTCAGTTGCATGACACCCCCCTTGGACGCGCAATAGGCCGGGATCGCGGGTATCGCGAGCTGTGCGTTGATCGAGGACATGTTCACGATGGCCCCTTCGATGCCATGGGCAATCATCGTCTTGGCCGCGCGTTGCGTGGCCAGGAACACACCGTTGAGATTGATGGAAATGACGCGGTTGAACGTCTCCAGATCATACTCCAGAAAATCCCCCGGCATTGCCACGCCAGCGTTGTTGACCAATGCGGTGACCGGGCCAATGTCTGCCTCCACCTTGTCAAAGAGATCGTTGATCGCGGCGGGGTCACCCATGTCACAGACCAGGGCCTGGGTATCTCCGCCCAGTTCAGCTGCTGCGTCGGCGACGCCGTCCGCGTTGATGTCGACAAGCACCAACTGATAACCGTCTTCGGCCAGAGCTTGGGCGCAGGCAAGGCCAATGCCCTGAGCGCCACCGGTTACCATCGCAATGGGTCGTTGTGTCATATCATGTCTCCTGAAGGGGGATGGCTAGCGCAGGCTTCGCCATATCTGGTTGGCCGTAAAAGCCATATCATAGAATTTGGAAGTCAGCCCGGATCGGGGGGCCTGTGTCATTTTGGTGACCGGCAAAGGCAGGTCTTCGGGATCCATGCCTGTCAACAAATCCGCCAAGGCCTGACCAAAGAGTGTCCCCGTGGTGATGCCGCGTCCGTTATAGCCGATGGCGGTCCACAGGCCCTGATCTAACTGGTGCACACGCGGTAGGTGATCCGGCGTCATGGCAATCTGACCATGCCATGCTTCCTCAAAATCGACCGGGCCGAGATCAGTAAAGACCCGGGCGATCTGCTTTTTTGCCCAGCGGTGCGTCAAGCCACGGTCTTTGGTTCCAATGACGCGGCCCATGGTTCCGATCAACAACCGGTCCCGCGCGTCGCGACGGTAGTTGAACATGACCTGTCCGGTATCCCACAGCCCCTGTCGCCCGGGCAGGATATGTGCGGCCTCTGGCCCCATCGGTGTGGTGGCAAATTGCAGGTAGTGGATCATGGTAAACACACCACGCAGCCCGGGCCACAGTTCATCGGTGTACCCATTGGTGCCCAGCACCACATTGGTGGCTGTCAGTTCTCCCTGTTCGGTGATGACCCGCCACCCTTTGGCTTCCTTGTCCAGTTTGGTAACCCGCACGCCAGTGCTGATCTCTGCCCCTGCGCCAATAGCCGCCCGGGCAAGGCCCCGGCAATATCCCATCGGATTGATGGTGCCCGCCCGGTGGTCAAGCAGCCCGCCGTAGAATGCCTTTGACCCGATCAGCTCTGCCACTTGATCACGGTCGATCAGATCAACGGGCTCCCCCAACCGTTGCCATTCCGCGTGGCGTTCCTTGAGGTCCTGAAACCCTGACGGGGCATGAGCTGCATGAACGGTACCTGTCTTTGTCACCTCACACCTGATCTGGTGTTTTTCGATCAGGTCAAAAACGGTGCGCGGCCCGTTGCCGAAACGCTCAACGAAGCGGGGGCCATAGGTCTCTCCCAGTTTTGCCCGTACCTTGGCAGGCGGCAGCCATAGGGCTGCATTCACAAGGCCAACGTTTCGCCCTGATCCGCCATAGCCGATATGGTTGGCTTCCAGCACCTGCGCCGACAGTCCTTTGGCCGCGCAATGCAGGGCTGTAGAAAGCCCCGTGAACCCCCCACCGACAATGGCCACGTCCACATGGCCGCCAGCAGCAAACGCCCCCTGATGGTCTTTTTCTTCTGCGGTGGCGTCCCAAAGAGAAATGGGTGTTGTGCGTTCCATGAAGACGTCAGATGCTTCCGTGAGAGGTGACCCGGTCACCTTGCGGAGTGAAGCACAGCGTGTCAATATTCCGAATAACCGTTTCATATGCCAGCACGATTGGAGCTACCCCATGCCCCTCAAGAAATCAGCCGCAACCATGGTGGCCGAGGCCCGCGCGCGTATCGAGGAAATCGAAACGCCTGATCTGATTGCGATGGTCGAGGACCCGGATGTGGTGATCGTCGACATCCGCGATGTCCGCGAACGCCAGCGCACCGGGTTCATCCCCGGCAGCGTGCACGCCCCCCGCGGAATGGTGGAGTTCTGGGTCGATCCTGAAAGCCCCTACTTCAAGGAGGTGTTCGGGCAAGACGACAAGAAATACGTGTTTCACTGCGCCAGCGGCTGGCGGTCTGCGCTGACGGTCGCCACTTTACAGGACATGGGGTTCGATGCGGCCCACCTGCGCGAAGGGTTTTCGACCTGGGAAAAACAGGGCGGCCCGGTGGAGCAGGTGGTACCAAGAGACTAGGGAGGTCACACGCTCCAGACGCCGCACAAACCTAATAAAAGGTTAACGTAGACGTGTCGAAATCGACGCGTCTACTTTAATGTGCGCGAAACTCTCGAGCGCCGTTCCGCGAAATATTGGCAAGGCCCATTTGGGATCGTCAAACACTCCCAAATAGCGCTAGAGCCGCGTCAGTGCGTTCGACGTGGCTGAAGCCGCATGTTTCACCAACGCGCCAAACTTCTCGACATCACCGTCGCCCAGATTCACATCAGGCACCGATATCCCCAAAGCCCCCGCAACGCCTCCATCCGGCAGCTTAATCGCCGCCCCGATGCTAAAAATGTTCGCGCGGTATTCGCCGGTGTCCACCGCATAACCGCGTAGCCGCGTTGTAGACATGTCCTTGTCGAGTGCGGCGATATCCGTCAGCGTGCGCTCGGTGAACGGCGTCAATGACGCGGCTATGGCGTCGCGCAACATGGGGTAGCTTTCGGCCAACATGGATTTGCCCGTCCCCACGCAATGCAAGGGAGCGGTGCCGCCAATCGGATTCCATGACCGAATTGGCTTCAGGCTTTCGATTTTATCGATGTAGACCACGTTCAAGCCGTCACGAACGGCCAGATAGACAGTCTCAGTGGTTTCATTGGCAAGGTACTTCAACATCGGCGCTGCAGCAGCCCGGAGATTGAGGTTCTCCACCGTTTGGCGGCCCGTTTGCCAGGTCTTGAGCGTCGCGCTGTAGGTCTTGTCGGCCTCATGCCGCACATAGCCCAGCGCGGAAAGCGTCTGCAACAATCTGAAGGTGTTCGACTTCGTCAGCCCTAGCTGGCGCGACAGTTCGGAGACGCCCAAACTGCCCCGGGTCGCATTAAGGCGTTCGAGGATGGCCAAACCTTTGGACAGCGTGGAATCGACGCGTTTTTCCTTTGGCTCATTCATCGGACTTCCTCGCTTTGGGGTGGGTAACAAAGGCTGGCGGCTCATGTGCCAGAACAGGGGGTGCATCACCCTCTAACCTTCGAATGTCCACCTGTGCTGAATGGGCGGCAGGGCTTTGGCTGAACTCCGATGTACGCAAATCATGGGTCAGGACATTCGGATTACCATGACGGTCGCGATGATCTGCGGCATCAAAGTCCGGGTCGTACCAGGCCCCGGTCCACAAAAACACCACGCCCTTTGCAACGCCATCCGTAACGCGCGCGCCGGCAAGGCATGTGCCGCGATGATTGAACACCTCGACGATATCGCCATCTTCGATGCCCCGCGCGGCTGCATCCTCCGGGTGTATCAGCACAGGTTCGCGGCCTTTGATTTTCCGCGCCTTGCTTGTTGCACCATTGTCGAATTGGCTGTGCAGGCGTGTCCCAGGTTGACCTGAGATCAGGGCCAACGGCCAGTCCTCCGCGACCTGATCGCGCGGGGCGTTCCAAGTCGCGTGGCCTGCGCAATCTGACAGCCCAAACCCCGCTACCGTGTCCGAGAAGAGCTCGATCCGGCCACTTGGGGTCTGGCGTGGGTGATCATCGGGATCGGCGCGATACTCTGACAAAAACACCCGGTCTGGTGTCGGGTCAGGCAATTCCACTGGTTCGCCCGCGATGAAACTAACCCAGTCCGGCAGTGTCAGGCCTTGCGCCACGGCTCCTTCTTGAGTCTCCGCCCACATGCGGCGCAACCAGCCCTCGGGATCAAGCCCTTCTGTGAAGGCGTCCCGCGTGCCCAGCCGTTCTGCCAGCGCGGCGTAGATGTCGTATTCCACACGCGCTTCTCCGGGCGGATCAACGGCTTTCGGCATGGGCACCAGAATATTGTCCGTCTGGCCTGCCCCAAAATCCGTCCGTTCCTGCGCTGCCGCCACCGGGAGCACAATGTCGGCATGTCGGGCGGTCGCCGTCCAGTTGATCTCGTTCACGATAACCGTCTCAGGGCGCTGGAACGCCTGCCGCAGACGATTGAGGTCCTGATGATGATGAAAAGGATTGCCACCCGCCCACCAGACCAACCGCGGATCAGGCAACACGCGCGTCTGCCCGTCATAGCGATAGGTCGCACCCGGGTTCAGCATCATTTCGGCACTCATGGCCACTGGAATGAAATCCTCCACCGGGTTGGTGCCTTGCGGGAAAGGCCCCCAACGGAACGGGCGGGAAACATTGCCGATGTGGCCATTCACCCCATAGCCGATGGTGTACCCCCCGCCAGGCAGCCCGATCTGCCCCAGCATCGCGGCAAGGGTGACGCAGGCCCATAGCGGCTGTTCCCCCCAATCCGCGCGCTGCAAGCCAGCGGCACAGGCGATCATTGTCCGGCTGCCTGCCATTTCGCGTGCCAGGGCGCGCAGGCGGTCCGCGGCGATGCCACTGATCCCGGCCGCCCAATCCGCGCTTTTGGGTTGGCCGTCATGATCGCCCCGCAGATAGCCCGCCACTTTGTCGTAACCAACGGTGTACCTGTCCAGGAACGCCTGATCTGTCAGCCCCTCAACCATAAGCGTATGACAAAGGCCCAACATGATCGCCGTGTCACTTCCGGGCCGCGGGGCCAGCCATTCGGCCTCGGCAGATGGGTCAACATCAGATCGCAGGGGGCTGAAGCTCACAAACCGCACGCCGTTTTGAACGCAGGCCGCGAAGTTTTCCGCCATGCGGTGGCGCGCAGCACCACCATCGCAGATCTGGGTGTTCCGCATCGCCATCCCGCCAAATAGCACAACCAGTTCACTGTGTTCGGCAATGACCGGCCAGCGCGTCGCTTCGACGATGTGCTGGCGATAACTACCCCCGACGATGTGTGGCATGGCCACCAGCGCGGCATTGTAACTGTAGTTGCCCTTCGAACGGACGAACCCGCCAATCGTGTTCAGAAAGCGCTTGAGCTGGCTTTGGGCATGATGGAAGCGCCCCGCACTGGCCCATCCATAGGAACCCGCGAAAATCGCTTCGTTCCCGTAATCCTTCCGTACCCGGGTGAGCTCATCCGCGATCAGATCAAGCGCGGTGTCCCAGGACACCTGCACAAAGGGATCACGCCCGCGCTCGCCCCGCCCGCCGTCCAGCCAGCCCGCCCGAACCGCAGGCCTCAAAACGCGCGCACGTCCGCTCAACCCATCCGCGATGTTACCATTCAGGGCTGAGGGGTCCGGGTCGCTGGCGTGACCAGTCACGGATGTAACCCGCCCGCCTTTGCTGCGCACGACACCAATGCCCCAATGGGACGAGGTCAAGGTTTCTTTGGTGCTGGAGCGCATGAATTGTGCCGGTATCTGGAATAGATATTTCAATAATTGACACACTCGACACGCGCTGTCATCGCTGATCATGCATCAGATCAAAGGGAATAGCATGGACAATCGCATCGATCACTTCACGGTTGGAACAAGTGACCTCCACTCAGGGCAGGCCGCGCTGGCTGAGATGTTGGGGGCAACGTTGCCGATGGGGTCCAAACACGATGCGATGAGCACGCGCAACTGCGTCTGCCAGGCCGGGAATGAGAGCTTTCTGGAGTTGATCGCCATAGACCCCGACGCTCCTGATCCGGGCCGCGTGCGGTGGTTCACGCTGGATGATCCTGCCACGCAGGCGCGCCTTGCGGATGGCCCCCGAGCCTTATGCTGGGTGGTGAACACCTCCGATCTTGATGCTGTTGTCGCCGCCTCCCCCATTGATTTGGGAGAGATCGTGCATTTCCAGCGGGGGGACCGGACGTGGCGGCTGACCGTCCCGAAAGACGGAAGCCTGCCTGAGGGTGGGCTGATCCCGGCCTTTATCGAATGGTCGCCGGGCCCTCACCCCAGCACAGGTCAGCAAGACGTCGGCATAAAGCTGGAACGCATTGAGCTGCAACACCCTGACCCTGCCGCCTTGACCGCAACGCTCAAGGCTTTGGGCGTGGCGCATCTGGCGACCATCAGCGCAGGCCCTCGTGCGCTGTCCTTTGCCCTTTCTACACCCGCAGGACCTGTCACCATGACCTGAGGAGCCCTCATGACCAAGCCGCCCAACATCTTGCTGTTCATGGTCGATCAGCTGACGTCTTTTGTCCTTTCCAGCTATGGCGGGACGGCCTGCAAAACGCCCAATATCGACAGGTTGGCGGCGCGGGGCGTGGTGTTTGACACGGCTTACTGCACCTACCCGCTTTGCGCGCCTTCGCGGTTTTCGATGATGTCGGGCCGCCTGCCCTCTCGTATCGGGGCATACGACAATGGGGCAGAATTCACCGCCTCCACCCCCACCTTCGCGCATTACCTGCGTTCGGCGGGATACTACACCTGCATCAGCGGAAAGATGCACTTCGTCGGACCGGATCAGTATCACGGGTTTGAGGAACGCCTGACGACCGAGATTTACCCCGCAGACATGTCGTGGACCCTGGACCCGGCACATGCGCACGACAACACGGATGAGGAACGCCCGTACGTCTTTGGCGTTTCCACCATTGATGGCGTCAAGGATGCAGGCCCCGTCGCGCGGTCCATGCAGATTGACTACGACGAGGACGTCATCCACCACGCCACCCGCGAGATCTTTAACCGTGCGCGGGGGACAGACAAGCGGCCCTTCATGATGACGGTGTCGCTGACCCATCCGCATGATCCCTACGTGATCACACAGCCCTATTGGGACCTCTACCAGGACAGCGATATTGAAGACCTGCGGGTCCCCGATGTACCGGTCGACGACCGTGACCCACACAGCAGGTCCCTCTACTATCATTACGGTCAGGATGCCTGCCCGCTGACGGACGAGGACTATCGACGGGCAAGGCGCGGGTACTATGGGATGGTCAGCTATATCGATCACCTTTTCGGCAGGGTGATCTCTGCGCTAGAAGACAGCGGGTTGACCGAGAACACGGCTGTTGTCTTTGCCTCAGACCACGGTGACATGCTGGGGGAGCGTGGCATGTGGTACAAAAAGACGCTCTTTGATCCTGCTATTCAGGTGCCGCTGATCCTCGCGATGCCAGGCGGCAAAGCGGGGCGGGAAGCGACGCCAGTTAGCCTTGTGGACATCTTTCCCACTCTGCTGGACATCGCCGGTGTTCCAGCTGAGGCGATCAGAACCCCCATCGACGGACGCAGCTTGTTGCCCGCATTGGAGGGCGCATTGCCCACGGTCCCGATCTATGCCGAACACATCGACGGAGGCACCTTGGCACCGCGCGTGTGCATCCGCGAGGGCGACAGCAAGCTGGTGATTTCCAAGGCCTATCCACCGCAGTTCTATGATCTTGGCTCTGACCCGTTGGAACAATCCGATCTGGCGGGGCAAGGCCACCCGGAAGAGGCGCGTCTGAAAGCCATGGCGGATGAGATGTGGGACCTTGAGGCCTTGGCGGCAGATGTTGTGGCATCCCAGACCGCGCGCAAGGTTGTCGACGATGCACTGTCGCGAGGTCGGCAGGAAATCTGGGACTTCACACCACAGCCTGCCGTCCATCAGTCCTACGTCCGGCGTGGTGATGCCTTTCCAGAGGTCGAGCGCCGAGGGTATTTGCCCTACAAGAACTAGTGTTCTTCCTGCCGCATCCGGTCTTTCAGATACTCGCCATAGCGACCCAATGACGTGATAAAGGCCCAATAGATGAAGGCGACGAACAGGTAGGTCTCCATATAGTAGGCGACCCACTCTCCGGTGCCAAAAGCCGCCGAAGCGGAAGCCAGCAGATCAAAGAAACCGATGATGATCACCACGGCGGTTTCCTTGAACGTCACAACCACCATGTTGATCGTCGCAGGCAACGCATGGCGGAAAACCTGCGGCATCACGATCAACCAAAGCACCTGCCATTTGCCCAGGCCCAGTGCCTTGCCCGCCTCATACTGGCCATCCGGGATCGCCTGAAATCCGCCGCGAAAGACCTCAGCCTGATAACAGGCAAAGAACAGCGCAAAGGCGATGATCACCCGCCAGATCTTGTCCCCCTGCAGCCAGCCGGGCAGCAGGATGGGCAGCACAACGGCCGCGGTAAACAGCGTCGTCAGCAAAGGCAGTGACCGGACGAAGTCGATGATCAACGTGGCCACCAGACGCAGGATCGGCAGGCGCGAACGGCGCATCAGGGCCAGCCCCAGCCCCATGGGCATCCCCAGCAACACCACCGAAGAAAACAGGAACAGCACCAGCGAAAGCCCGCCCCATTTGTCCGTTGTGACCTGCGGCAATCCCAGCAGGCTCCCTTCCATCAGCAGATAATAGGTTGCAAAGCCCGCAATCCACAGCACCACAATCCGCCGCGCGCTCCAGAACCACGGGATGCAGGACAGCACCACCGTGGCAATGATCGCGATTGCGGCAGAGGTGGAGCGCCAGTGTTCGTCATAAGGATAGAGGCCAAACAGGATCAGCCGATGCCGCGCATCAATCACGGACCAGCAGGCCCCCGCCGCCTTGTCCTGGCACTGAGCCACGTCTTCAGCCCGGAACACAGCCCGCAGCAGCGCCCAATCAACCGCGATCCAAACCAGCCACAAAAGTAACAGCCCGACGCCCAGCGTCAGCGCCGTGTCGAGAGGTGTGGCAAAGGCCCGCCGCCGCCAATCCTGCAACCAGACGCTTTGGCCTGCCGCGCTCATGACCCATACCCCTTCAACGCCAGCCGGGCGTTGAGCAGTGACACAAGCCGCGCGATCACGAAGTTCACCAGCAGGAAAGCCCCCATCAGGATCGCAATAAGTTCAAGCGTCTGCCCCGACTGGGTGATCGAGGTGGAGACGATGTAGAACAGGTCGGAGAATCCGATGGCCACGCCCACGGTCGTGGCCTTCATCGTGAAAATCCACTGATTGCCCAAGGGCGGAATGATGGACCGCAAGGCCATTGGCACCTTGATCGTCCACCAGACGGCAAATCGGCCCAGACCCAGCGCCTTGCCCGCCTCAACCAGCCCTTTGGGCACCTCGTCCAGTCCCCCGCGCACAACCTCGCCGATATAGGCGGCGGAATAGAGGACGATGCCGATGATCATGGCCACGAGTTCGACCGAGAGCGTCAGCCCTTCGCGGAATTTCAGGCCCTTGAGGAAGGGGACGGAGAGGATGTTGCTGCCCTCCGGTATCAAAGTGGCGACAGCAAGGGCGATGGCGGCGGCGACAGCGGCGATCCAGATCAGCAGAGCCCGCCAGAGGCCGATAGTGGAACGGATCAGCGCCCAGGCCAGCAGGGCGGCACCGACGACGATGGCAGTGACGCTCCACAGAGGCAGCGTGAGCACGGGCATCATGATCCCACGGTTCGACATGAAGACAATATCGGCAATCGAATAGGCCTGTTTGGGGCTGGGGAAGTGGATGAGGATCGAATAGAGAAACACGATCTGCAGGATCAGCGGCACGTTGCGGAAGATCTGCACGTAAACGCTTGAGATTGCGCGCAAACCGGGATTGAGGCTGTCGCGCATGGTCCCAATGAGGAAGCCGAGAATGGTCGCAAATAAGATCGAGATCAGGCCGACAAAGACCGTGTTCAGGAACCCGATGAAGAGCGTCTTGCGATAGGTGTCGTCGATGTTGCGATCAATGAGCGAGAAAGAATAGCTCCACCCGGTGTCCCGGTTGAGGAAATTGAAGCCGGAGGTCAGGCCCATTTCCTGCAGGTTGATCCGGGCGCTGAAATAGGCGCCAAGCGCGATGGCAACCACCAGAAGCACAACAATGACCTGCACCGCGATCTCGCGCGGGGTCATGCGGTGGAGGTCTTTCCATCCCAGCATCTGCCTGCCTTTTCAGTCAAAAAGAGCCGCCCCGATGGGGGCAGCCCGATGTCGCGTTATCCCGGACGTTTAGTCGAGGATCGGGGTGTAGAGGACACCGCCATTGCTCCACAGGTTGTTCAGGCCACGGTCCAGCTTGTAGGGCGACCCCTCGCCCAGATTACGGTCATAGATTTCGGCAAAGTTGCCCATCTCCGCAATCATCTCCCGCGCCCATGTTTCGCGCAGGCCCAAACGTTCGCCCATGCCGGGGTTCACGCCCAGCAGGCGGGCCACGGTCGGGTTGGGCGGGTTGGCTGCCATTTCCTCTACATTGGCCGAGGTCACACCTTCTTCTTCGGCCTTCAGAAGGGCGGCCAGCATCCAGTTCACGATATCAACCCATTCGTCGTCACCCTGACGCATCGCAGCAGAGATCGGTTCAGCCGACAGTTTATCTTCCAGGATCATGTGGGTGTCTGCATCCTCGAACTGTGTGGCCAGAAGCACCGCAATCGACGGGCCCCAGGCCGCGTATGCATCGCAACGGCCAGACTTGTAGGCGCCGATCACTTCTGCCGTCTTTTCGAAGCTGACCATTGTGTGCTCGACCTCTTCGGACTTCAGATGGTCCGCCACGATGCGTTCAATGGTTGTGCCTGCGGCCACACAAACGGTGCCGCCATCCAGATCGGTTGCCGTAGATGCGCCCAATTCCTTGCGCACCATCAACTGAGCGCCGCCAAAGAAGTAGGGGTTTGAGAACTGCAGACCAAGTTCCGTGTCCCGGCCCATAGTCCAGCCTGTGGCCTTGATCACCACATCCACGTCACCTGACTGGAGCGCCGGAAAACGTTGCGCCCAGCTGAGCGGCACAATCTGGTTCGCGTCCTTGTCGCCCAGAATGGCCACGGTCAGCGCGCGGCAAAGGTCAATGTCCAGGCCTTTCCACTCGTTCTTGTCGTTAACCTCGACAAAGCCGAAGTAGCTGCCGTTGTGACCTGAACAAAGGAGCGTGCCACGCTCCTGTACGGTCTTGAGCGTCGGGCTTTCAGCCGCTGCCGGTGCCGCCACACCCAGCATCCCCAAGGCAGCCGCTGCTGCCATTACATATCCACCTACTTTTTGCACAGTTTTTCTCCCTGATTGTTCCGCATATCAGCACAACTATTCCGTATATCGAGATTGTCAGTGGGCGCACACTGAG
This sequence comes from uncultured Sulfitobacter sp., assembly GCA_963422245.2. Lineage (GTDB taxonomy): Bacteria > Pseudomonadota > Alphaproteobacteria > Rhodobacterales > Rhodobacteraceae > Sulfitobacter. The sequence goes on from CAXMWW010000029.1 coordinate 67,165, forward strand.
TCAAGAATTTCGCAACCATCCGGCCCTTGGGCAGGGACAGATTTTCTCAGACGCATTGCAGGGGGGATGAACCCTTACAGGTCTTCCAATATGAAATCCGCCGCCCGGTCCGCGATCATCATTGTGGGCGCATTGGTGTTTCCCGACACAAGCGCAGGCATGACGGAGCAATCCGCAACACGCAGGCCTTCCACGCCGTTCACGCGCAGCTTCAGATCCACGACTGAAGCATCAGTTGGTCCCATCCGGCAGGTGCCCGCAGGGTGGAATATGGTGCGGGCATGGGCGCGGATGGCATCATCCAACCGGTTTGAGCCCGCGCGGCTGCTGATATCGGGGCCGGGCCAGATTTCTTCTCCGACGACGTCGCGCATCTCAACAGTCTCGAATATGTTACGCGCCAGCCGCACGCCCCGGCGCAATGTGTCGATGTCCGCCTCTTCCGCCAAGGCGCGTGATGCAAACTTGGGTTGATCCCCCGGATCACGAGAGGCGAGGCCCAAACGCCCGCGTGACGTTGGCCGCATGGTCATGGAGTGGACCTGCACGGCATGGAAAGGCAGAGGCGGCTTGCCCGGCGCATCAGGGGCAAAAGGCGCAAGGTTCAACTGCACGTCGGGCCGTCCGGCACCTGCGGTGTCAACGCAGGCACCCGCCTGCAAGAGATTAGAGGCCAGCAGTCCCCGACGTGCTGCAAGGTAGGCGACGCCATGACCGACTGCCGCCAGTCCCCGGTCCGCCCCATGCAACCCTTTTGCGCCCTTCAAGCGGCGTGTGACTGGCACCCCCACGTGATCCTGCAGGTTTCGCCCCACCTCATCCGCTTCATGGACGACCTCGATGCCATGACGGTTCAGTTCATCCCGGGGGCCGATCCCTGACAACATCAGCAGCTTGGGGCTATGAAAGCTGCCTGCGCTCAGGATGATTTCGCGTCGGGCATTGATCACCACATCCTCACCCGATGCGTCACGCGCTTCCACCGCAACCGCCCGGCGGTTCAGGACCTTGATGCGGGACGCCAAGTGACCAGTTAGAACGGTCAGATTTTCGCGGGCCATCTCGGGGCGCAGAAAGCAGGTTGCGGCAGACTGCCTCTGCCCGCCGTGCGCGGTGACCTGATACCAGCCTGCGCCCTCTTGGGTTGCCCCATTGAAGTCATCCGTTCCGGGCACGCCCGCCGCTTTGGTCGCGGCAATCAAGCGATCGCAAATGGGGTGCGGGGTTGCCGGGTCTGCGACGTTGAGCCTGCCGGATTGACCATGAAATGGCCCCGCCAGCCTCTGGTTGTTTTCCTGCCGTTTGAAGACTGGCAGCACATCCGCAAACCTCCACCCGGCGCAGCCATGAACGTCAGCCCAGTCCTCATAATCCTGATGCTGGCCGCGCATGTAGATCATGCCATTGACCGACGATCCGCCCCCTAGTACCCGCCCCTGCGGGACCAGATAGGGACGGCCGCCCAGCGTGGGGTCCGGATCAGAGGCCACCGTATCGGCGTCCTGCGATTGCAGTGCTTTGAAGAACGTCGCAGGGATGTGGATCCACCGCGATTTGTCCTGCTGCCCTCGCTCCAACAAAACCACGCTGCACTGCGTGTCCGCGGCCAGACGCGCTGCCATCACACAGCCAGCAGCACCGCCGCCAACGATAACATAGTCGAAGTCATGGGTTTGGGTCATAACACCAGTTGCTGCGGCTTGGGACGCTATTGGCAGGACGCTCATTTGAGCCCTCAAGCGTGAGCTCAGAAGAAGACCCTGCCCGCATCGATATATTGCGCTTGCCAGATATTGCATTTGCCACCTAATGTCGAAGGGTCAAGGATCGTGGGGGGACGACGCTTGCATCCATCGCTCATTCCAGCGGATCAAGTTGATGATTTCATTATCATTCGCATCCGCGCTTTTGCGCGCAAAGTGCAGCGTGCGATTCTGAATGAAGCCTTGTGTGACGAAGACATGCCGGTCCTGGAATGGCAGCTGCTGTTCTCTGTCGCCCGTTTTGGCACCTGCCATCTGGCGCATATCACCAACCGTACGTCTATCGATCCGGCACACGGCAGCCGGGCGATCACCGCGCTGGAACGCAAAGGCCTGATCGAACGCCACGAAGACCCGAACAACCGCCGCCGCAAGCTGATCTCACTCACGGCCCCGGGCAAAGCCACGTTCGACCGCATCTGGCCTCGCGCGCGCCATGTGATGAAACAAGTCACGGATGAGTTGAGCGATGCGCACTTTCACGACTTCAAAGAGCTGCTGACGCTGGCCAATCTGGCTGCGGACACTCTGACGCAATCTGAACGGCCAATAGGGCCACGCCAACAGATAAAGGAGGATGACAGACTGTCCGCATGACAGGGCCACAAGTGCCAACACCGGACAGGACTACAAATGGGGGCGCATAGATCGCTTCAAGAACAAAAGGGTTTCTCAATCAGGGAGGATAATATGAAACCAATGACATGGATCGCGGCCTCGGTTGCCGCAGTCTTCACGGCCACGAGCGCATTTGCGCAGGCTAATCTGACAGCAGAGACGGCCAGCCCGGGCGGCGCGGTGCACCTGTCGCCCGCGCATTTGACGGAAGTCGCAGGGACCCAGGGCATTGCCAACATCCAACTGGCCGATGGGCAGACGCTGACCAACTCCATCCAGAACGTCGCAGAGGGCAAGACCGACATCGCAGGCACGCCCTACATCCTGCCGTTCCTTATGAACCGAGGCGTGGGGCCCTATGGCTCTCTCGGGGCTGAGAAAGGCGCAGAGCTTGCGGGCAACCTGCGTGCGATCACGCCCGTGACCTTGGGGATTTTCTTCCTCTTTGCCTATGACGCCAAGAACATCGGCGGCTGGGACGACCTGAAAGGCCGCAAAGTCTACAACGGGCCGCCCCGTGGCGGTGCCCTGACCAACGCGCGCAGCATGATCCAGATCATCGCAGGTCTCAAAGACGGTGAAGACTACGAAGGCATGCAGGCCAACTGGGGTCAGGCGTCCTCCATCATCGCCAGCGGGGAGCCGGACGCCGTGGTGCTGCCGGAACTCTTCCCCGGCAGCCGTCTGACGACTGTTGCAGCGGCAGGCAAAATGACCGGCTGGTCCATGCCCAAGGACGTCTACGAAGGCGAAGCCATGCAGAAATACATGGTAGCCCCCGGTAGCGCGCCCTTCACCATGCCGATTGCCGATCTTCAGGCGACCATGGGTGAGGACTGGACCTTCGTGTCCGAAGACGACACCTTCCGCGCCTTTGCTACGGTGGGGGGCATGGTCGTGCACAAGGACATGGACGATCAGCTCGTCTACGATCTGGTGTCCGCATACGTCGCCACAATGGACGATCTGAAAGCCAAGGCACCTTTCGGCAACAGCGTAGCCTTTGACGAGCCGATGCAGGGCATGTGCGGGGCGAACCCCGTGCAGTATCACCCTGCAGCGGCACGGGCGTGGCGCGATGCGGGTTTTGAGCTCGATGACTGTGCCGTCGCGCAATAAACGCCAGCTTGTCTGAACCAAATGGCGTCGCCTTAACTGGCGGCGCCATTTTAACCGGATATCTCTAAAGGCCCGATCATGACCAACCGTTCGGATGCACCCGCGCAGGACAGCCTTTTCCCCAGCACCACGCTTTATGCTGTTGCCCTCATCTTTGTGGCCATCGGGCTGGTGAACAGCATGCCGTCGATCCCGGGATGGGAGGACATGTGGCGCAGCATCACGGGCGTCGAAAAGCTGAAGGTCCGTGCCTTTGCGACCGAATGGTTCTATCCGATCGTCTTTTTCATCATGATGCTGATCGTGGCGCTCAAACACTCCATGTGGCGGGCGTGGAAAGGCACGTCGCGCGCCGGTTTCGGGGCCTTCATGGATGTGGCACTGGTCGTGGCTGCGGCGACGATTTCGCTGACCTACCTGATTGAGATCGACAGTGTCTGCCTGATTGATGCCATCACCGGCGAACGCGCCCGGATCATGGCGGAGACTTTGAAGGCCGAGATTGCCTTTGCCGAGACGATGGGTCTGCCCGTCCCCGACACCGTTGAGGACCCCAAGTGCGTGGCAACCACAGGTGTCTGGCTGGTGGCGATCATGGGCGTGTCGATCCTGATTTTCTTGGGCTACAACATCAAAGTCTGGGGCCTGCCGCTGGTGGCAATCTCCATCATCGTAGCCCTTTATACCATCGGAACCGTGCTGGTGTGGTACTTCCACGGGCCGGACAATATCAACAAGTACCTGATGACCAAGCTGGGGGGCGAGCCGCGCACCTTCCTCGATGGCGTGCCAAATGTGCATGACGCGTTGGTCAACAACGCCTCGGGCATTCTGGGGCGCTTCATGAACGTGATCATGAACGTGGTCTTCCCCTATATCATCCTTGGTGCCTTGTTCGGCAAATCAGCAGGTGGGCAAACGCTGATCAAACTTGCCTTTCGCTGGACCCGCAAGCTGCGCGGCGGCCCGGCCCATGCCGCCATCGTCAGCTCTGCCATGTTTGGCACGATCACCGGAGGGCCGGTCGTGAACGTCCTGTCCACTGGCGTTCTAACCATCCCGATGATGATCAAGCGGGGTTTCTCCAAGGTGTTCGCAGGCGGGATGGAGGCCGCGGCCTCCTCCGGTGGGTCGATCATGCCACCGGTGATGGGCGTGGCCGCGTTCATCCTTGCAGCCATGACGGGCGTACCTTACCGCGATGTGATCATCGCGGCCACTTTGCCTGCCATCGCCTATTTCCTCTGCCTCTTCCTCAGCGCCTCTTTCCAGTCCCGCAAGCAGGGCATCGAAGCGATTGGCGAGTTGACCGATGACATGCGCATCACCCGGACGGACATCCTGCACCTCAGCCAGATTTTCCTGCCGATCCTGCTGATCCTTGTGCTGCTGCTGACGCCCAAGGATATGGTCGGATGCGGTCCGTTGGCTTGGGTGTTGGGGGCGGATGCGGTCCTGCAGGACGGGCGATGCGTTGTGACCTCCCTGCCCTGGGTGCTGCAGATCTTCCAGAACGCTGCCGGTGACGCCGGTGCCACCGGCTGGTGGGCGGCGATATTTGTTCTGGTCCTGCTGTTCCTCGACAAGGATTTCCGCGCGCAGCCGCGCAAGATCCTCGATGCACTGGCCGAAGCGGGGATCACAATCTCGACGCTTTATCTGATGCTCCTGGCGGTGACGGTCATCGACGTAAGCCTCAACTTTACCGGGCTGTCGGACTTCGTGGCCATCGACGTGCTGAAGTTCCTGCAAGGGTTCAATCTGGGTAGCGGAGGCTCGGTGAGTTTCCAATTCGTGGCATTGGGGATCACCATGCTGCTGGCTGTGCTGCTGGGCATGGGAATGCCCGCCGTGCCCGCCTATCTGAATGTTGCACTGTTGATGGGGCCGCTTCTGATTGGCCTCGGGATCGCGACTTTCACGGCCCACATGTTCATCTTCTACTTCGCCATAGCCTCGGCCATCACGCCGCCCGTCGCACTGGCCGCCTTCGCCGCGTCAACGATCACCAAGGCCGAACCGATGGCGACAGGCTTCAGCGCGGTGCGGTCCGGTATTGTGATGTTTGTCATCCCCTTTGTCTTTGCCTTCTATCCTGAACTGCTGCTGGTCGATCAGGCGTTGATCGACCCTTCCAGCCCCAGCCGCGCCCCTTTGCCCGGGTATGAAAACGGGGTGGAGCTTGGCGCGCTTGCCTGGTTGCTGGCCCGACTCGTTCTCTCGCTTTATCTGGTGGCAAGCGCACTTGCAGCCCATGATGCCCGTCCGCTGGGGGCAGTCTGGATCGCGGCACGGCTTGTGCTTGCCGTCGGTATCATGACCCGACCCGAGATCCTGCATCTCAGCGCGCTGGCCGCGGCTGTTGCCCTGCTGGCATGGCACCATATCGGCGCGCGTCGCCTGCAGACAGCGTGAGAGCGGACATGGGCAAAAGACCGAACTTTCTGTTTTTCATCACTGATCAGCAACGCGCCGATTGGCTGGGGTGCTATGGCCATCCTGTGCTCAAGACACCGAATATCGACAGTATTGCGGCCAAGGGCACGCGGTTTGAGAACTTTCACGCCGCCTCCCCCGTCTGCATGCCCAACCGCGCATCGCTGCTAACGGGGCGCTACCCCAGCCTGCACGGTCTGCGCTACAACGGCTGTGTGCTGCCAGAGAACGCCAACACCTTTGTCGACGTACTGGCTGGGGCCGGGTATCACACAGCAGCCATTGGCAAGAGCCACCTGCAGCCCTTCACCGGAATGCCGCCCATGGCGCGGGAAGCGAATGCCGACAATGGGGAGGCCTGGAAAGGCATCGACGCCCCGGACGCCTACGCCGAAGAAGCCCCGAACTATCAAGGCGAAGACCGCTACCCGATCAAGACGCCCTACTACGGATATCAGCATGTCGATATGGTCACCTCTCACGGAGACCGATGCGGCGGGCATTACGGGCAATGGTTCCGCAAGAACGCCCCTGACTGGAAAGCTCTCCACGATCCGGCAAATGAGTTGCCGCACAACTATTCCTGCCCGCAGGCCTACCGCACGCCCATTCCGGAAGAACTTTACCCAACAGCTTACATCCGCGACCGGGCCATTGATTACATCACCTCGCGCGCCGATGAGGATGCGCCTTTCTTTGCCTTTGTCAGCTTCCCCGACCCGCACCACCCGTTCAATCCGCCCGGCAAGTACTGGGACATGTACAGCCCAGATGATTTTGATGTGCCGCAACCCTACGAGGCGCACCAGAACCCACCCCCGCCATTGCAATGGCTGCATGGCAACTGGAAAGGGGGCGGCGAACAAATGACGCCGCAAACCGCGATGATGTTGGATGACCAACAGATCAAGGAGGCGATGGCGCTGTCGGCGGGCATGATGGCTTGCATCGATGATGCCGTGGGCGCGGTGTTGGGCGCATTGGAGGAGGCAAGGCTCCGCGAGGATACCGTGATCTGCTACAACTCGGATCACGGGGACTACATGGGCGATTTCAACATGATCCTCAAAGGTGCGATGCCCTTTCGTTCGATCACCCGGGTACCCTTCATCTGGTCCGATCCAGCGGCAGAGGCACCGGCGACCACTGATGCGCTCTGCTCCACCGTGGATCTGGCTGCGACCATTCTCGACCGCGCAGGATTGCAACCCTTCAACGGCAATCAGGGGCAGAGCTTTCTGGAAGCGACGCAGGGCGGTCCCGGCCCCCGCAGCGAGACACTGATCGAATACAACGACGGCGGCAAACGGCTGGGGTTTGAAAGCCCGGCGCGCGTACGGGCGATTGTCACGGCGCAGTGGCGCTATACCGTCTATCTGGATCAGGTGTGGGGAGAGCTTTATGATCTTACCGCTGACCCGGGCGAGACCCACAACCTGTGGGACAGCCCCGATCACAGTCACATCCGGGCCAACATGGCCGAACGGCTGAACCACCATCTGATTGCGCAGATGGACGAAAGCCCGCTGTCTGACCGTATTGCCTAACAGTTGCTTGGGTTGGCCTGCACTGTCGGGTGAAGTTGCCAGTTCACCCATCATCCGTTTGGGCGGATAAAGTCTCGCACCATCTCTACGATAATCGGCGCAAGGGCTGGGGTGATGATGTGGCCCATACCTGCAACTGCGTGAAACCTGCTGCCTAGGATAACGTCTGCGATTTCCTGCCCCATGTCTAAGGGCAGCAGCCTGTCTTCTTCGCCATGGATGACCAGAGCAGGGACCTTGGTCTGCGCCAGTTTGGGCCGCCTGTCCGGCGCGTTTGCTGCGGCCAGTATCTGGCGGTTCTTGCCTTCGGCATCGACACCCCGGTCAAAAGCCAGGTTGGCCATTGCCGCGATTTCGGCAGGGTCCATCGGGTAGCCGGGGCTGCCCCAGTTTGCATGTTCTTCGATCTGTGCAGCCACATATTCATCGCGCGTCAGGTCCCGCACCAACAGGCTTTCGATCAGGTCGACCATGGACAGATCACTGCCCGCGAAACGCTCATTCGCCGGACGGCAGGACGACATGACAATCGTTGCGGACAAAAGCCGCTCTGGCGCGTCGATCATCACTTGCTGCGTGACCATCCCTCCCAACGAGATGCCAAAAACATGCGCCTTTTCGATGTTCAGCGCGTCCATCAGGTCGGTCACGTCGCGTGCCATATCATCCAGCCCGTAGGCTGCGGGCAAAGGGTGCCCCGCCCGCACTCTCGCCAGGATGCTGTCGGCATCTGCTGGCGCCTCTGCCACAGGGCAACGCTGAGACAAGCCCACATCGCGGTTGTCGAACGCGAGGGTACGGAACCCGGCGGCGACGAAACCCGCAATCAATTCTCGGGGCCAATGCGCCATCTGAGACCCCTGCCCCCGGATTAAAACAAGCGCAGGTGCATCGCGCGGGCCAGCATCCTCGACGGCCAATGTGATGCCGTTCGCCCTGATGTGAGTGATCTGCACAAGCGCCTCCCTTGCCCGTTGCTGCACTTAGCTTCGCGTTGTTCCCGCGTTTATGCCAGCGGTCCGCCAGCGCGCCAACGCAATGGAAAAGGCCCGTCGCTGCGCTCTCGTCTTGCATGGCCCGATAATCCAGCTAGGTGTGGCGGCATGAAACTCAGCGGTCCTTTTCTTTTCATTCTGGCGACCCTCCTGATCGATGCCATTGGCATCGGCATCGTCTTTCCGATCATGCCGGACCTGATGGACCGTGTGGGTGCTGGCAGCACGGCCGAAGGCGCGTTCTGGGGCGGTGTGATGATGTCGGCCTATGCCGCCACGATGTTCCTGTTTGGCCCGGTGATTGGCAGCCTGTCAGATGCCTGGGGCCGCAGGCCTGTATTGATCATCGCGCTGGTGACGCTGACCATCGACTACGTGATCATGGCGCTGGCAGAGACCTATTGGCTGCTGCTGTTCGGGCGCATTCTGGCGGGAATGGCGGGGGCCACTTACATCACAGCGACGGCCTATATCTCTGACATTGCGAAACCTGAAGAACGCGGTGCCGCCTTTGGCATGATTGGCGCGGCGTTTGGCATTGGTTTTGTGCTGGGCCCGGCCCTTGGTGGCATCGCATCGGGCTGGCACATCACCGCGCCTTTCTGGATCGCCGCCGCACTGTCCGCACTGAACGTGGCTTTCGGGCTGTTCATCCTGCCGGAATCTCTGAAACCGGAGAACCGCCGCGCCTTCGGCCTGCGGGACCTCAACCCCATCGGCATCATTCAGCGCGCTTTTGCCATGCCGGGGCTGGCGCTGCCGCTGGTGTGCCTGTTCATCTTTGAGTTCATCAACATTGTCTACGTCGCCCTTTGGGCGTTTTGGGGGCGCGAGGTGTTTGGCTGGGACGGGTTCACCATCGGGCTGTCCCTATCGGCGTATGGCGTCCTGATTGCTGCCGTTCAGGCCGGCATCCTGCCGCAACTCACGCGGCGGCTGGGGGACTACCGAACGCTGCTGATTGCTTTGGTCGCCGGGTTGATTGGGTTGGTGGGCTTTGGGCTGGCCACCGCCGTCTGGGTGGCGGTGATCGTGCTGCCCATTGCGGCCCTATCGGATATGGCACCGCCTTTAATGACCGCCTTTGCGGCCAACCGCGTGGGCGAGGACTTGCAAGGGCTGGTGCAGGGCGTCATTGCATCCCTATCATCCATCGCTGCGGTTGTCGGCCCCTTGGTCATGACGGGCGTGTTCGAGTACTTCGTCAGCGGCAGCGGGCCTTACCTGCCGGGTGCGCCGTTCCTGCTGGGGGCCGTGATGCTATTGGCCATGATCCCGCTGATCTGGCGGATGAGGCCTGCGCCTCAGGACCAATAAAGCCGCATGGGGTTGTCGACCAGTAATGCACGTTGCTGCGTGGCCGTGCGTGCAATGCGGGGGATGTAGTCGACCAAAGCGCCGTCATCCGGCATGTGGGATTTCATGTTGGGGTGCGGCCAGTCGGTGCCCCAGAGCACGCGGTCTTCGAAGGACTCCACCACCCGTTGATAGAAAGGCACCACATCGTCATAGGGCGGGCCAGCGGTCGTCAGCCGCTCCGGGCAAGTCACCTTGGTCCAGATGTTGTCGTTCTCGGCCATCAGGCGGATGAAGCGGTCAAAGTCGGGGTGGTCCACGCCTTTGGTCACATCCGGGCGGCCCATGTGGTCGACCACGACGATCCCTGGGAGTTGTTTCAGGAAGGGCTCCAGCTCTTCCAGATCGGAGGCTTCGAAGTAGACGACGATGGACCAGCCGAACTGCTGGATCTTGTTGGCAATGCCCAGAAACACCTCTTTTGGCGTGGCATCGACCAGACGTTTGACGAAGTTGAACCGCACGCCACGCACGCCTGCGGCATGCATGTCCTCCAGCTCGCCTGTTGAGATATCCGCGCCCACGCTTGCCACGCCGCGCGCGAGATCGCCTGCGGTGCGGCAGGCGTCCACCATGGCCGCATTGTCTTTGCCATGGCACGTCGCCTGCACAATCACGTTGCGGGCAAAGCCCAGGTGATCCCGCAGGGCATAGAGCTGATCTTTGCCCGCGTTGCACGGCGTGTATTTGCGTTCGGGCGCGAAGGGGAATGCTGGCGACGGTCCAAAAACATGGCAATGGGCATCAACCGCCCCTTCCGGCAGCTTGAAGTCCGGCGCTTTGGGGTCGGGGTGAAAGACCAGCCAATCGGCATCCATCTTTTGTTCGGTCACAGAAATACCTCTCCGTCCATCAGCTTGCGCGCGGTGCGCAGGATCGCGGCCTCTGCCACCGCGCCATCGTCGTCCAGCTTAGCAACCACTGTCATTTCGCCCGTCGGGTGCTCAATGGAAAGGCTGCGTTCATCGCCCTCTCCTAGGTCGGCCATGTCATGGGCCGGGGAGCCAGGCGTCAGGCAGGCGGTGGCCACGCTCACTGCTCCGAGTACACCAATGGTCTTGTGGCAGCGATGCGGAATGAAGGTCCGGGTGCTGATCGCACCCCCTTTGCCCGGCCTGCTGATCATGGTCATCTTGGGCACGGATTTCTCAGCCACGTCACCAAGGTTCATCATCGGCCCACAGGCAAGGCGCAGGGCCTCAAGCTTTTGGCGCAAGTCTTGATCGGCCTCCAGATCCTCAGGCGTTTCATTGCCGGTGATGCCCATGTCAGACGCGCGCAGCACCACGCAGGGCATGCCGTTGTCGATCAGTGTCACTTCGACGCCCTCTACTACGTCCATCGCATTGCCGGTGGGCAACAAGGCGCCGCAGGACGACCCTGCGGTATCCTTGAACGTCAAAGGCACAGCGGCCGCCCAGCCCGGCACACCGTCAATCTGAGCGTCTCCTTTGTAAGACACCATGCCGCCCGGCGTGCTGATCCGCGCGACGGCGACCTGACCGGTGTTCTCCATATAGATACTCACGGGCGTCACGCCGTCCTGCGCCGCGACCAAGCCACGCTCGATGGCAAAGCCGCCAACGCCAGCGAGGATATTCCCGCAATTCTGCGCATCGGTCACAATCGGCTGATCCACAAAGACCTGGAGAAAGAGGTAATCGACTTCGATACCCTCGCGGGCCGAGGGCCCCACAACTGCGACCTTGGAGGTCAGCGGGTCCGCGCCCCCCATCCCGTCGATTTGCCGCACATCGGGCGAGCCCATGGTCCGCAGCAGGGCCGCATCGCGCGCAGCCTTATTCTGGGGCAGGTCCGAGGCCAGAAAGTACGCGCCTTTAGAGGTCCCGCCCCGCATCCACATGACCCGCAGGCTGTCAGACATACTTCAGGCCCTTCTCGGCCAGTCGCCCGCGCATGTCGTAGATATCGAGCCCCAGCTCCCCGGCTTCAAAGCGCGCGCGTTTGTCGCTTTCGTTGGCCTCTCTCGCACGGGCTTTTTCCAGCACCGACGCGGCCTCTTCCCGCCGTACCACGCAGACGCCATCATCATCGGCAACCACAATGTCCCCAGGGTTGACCAGCGCATCAGCGCAGACAACCGGCACGTTCACCGAACCCAAGGTCTCTTTGATCGTGCCTTGCGCATGCACCGCTTTGGACCAGACCGGGAAGCCCATTTGCGTGAGGTCCGCAACATCCCGCACGCCTGCATCAATAATCAGCCCGCGACAGCCTCGGGCCATCGCAGAAGTCGCCAGCAGATCGCCAAAATACCCGGCATTTGAGGGCGAGGTCGTGCCCAGCAGCAGCACATCGCCTGCCTTCAACTGCTCAATCGCTACATGCACCATCCAGTTGTCACAGGGCGGAGCCAGAATGGTCACAGCGGAGCCCGAAATCCGCGCGCCGGGATAAATCGGGCGCATGTAGTCAGCCAGCAAGCCCTTGCGGCCCTGCGCCTCGTGCACTGTGGCCACACCACATGCTGCAAGCCCTTCGATAGTGTCCGCGTCGGCCCGTTCGATGTTCTGAACAACGACGCCCGTTTGTCCCGGCTGATGGGTCATTCCAATACGTCCACGGTGCGGGGAAAGACGGTCTCAAACCCTTCGGCATATTTCGCGGCACGCCCCCCGGCCTGTCCGCCCGAGTTCCGGCGGAAGTGGTTGGCCCGGTTCTCCGCAACGTTCTTGTAGAAATTCCACAGGTGCTCTTGGCCCTGCATGCACTGGATCGCGGCCCATTTCTTGTCCCAAACATCCGTGATGTCGAGGAACACGCTTGGCTTCCATTCCATCTGTTCGGTCTGATGCGGCTCAAACAAATAAAGCTGCGGCGCGCCCAGCACCTTTTCGCCGGGGTTATGCCCCCAGGCCTGTGCTATCATGCGGGTGCGCAATGCGAACTGCGTCGTTTCCATGTGGTCGGTGTTGTAGGGATCCCATTTTGAATGAGACATCGTGAACTGGGGCTGCACCTCGCGGATTACATCGACCATCCGGTCTTGCGTTTCGCGCCCCAGATCGAGGGGGTAGTCGCCCACATCAAAGAACCGAATGTCATTCACACCAAGCGCGGCGGCGGCATTCTCCGCCTCTTTGCGGCGCTCGGTCTTGACGGCTTCAAGCGTCATGCCGTCCTGCTTCCACAGCTTGGCGCTTTCTCCGCGCTCGCCGTAGGACAGGCAGACTACCGTCACCTCAAAACCTTTCTTCTGGTGCAAGGCAATCGCCCCACCCGCGCGCCAAACAAAGTCCGCGGAATGCGCACTGATCACCAGCGCTGTTTTCTTGTCCGTCACATTCATCTCCCCAGGGTTTGGTCGGCTGAGCATCGTGGCAAGGCAACCCCATTTTACCGCCCATGTGTAGACCTATTTCCGCAGGAACGGGGCGAAAACCGAATGTGGTGGCGTCTTTCCCTGATTTTCTGCAAGTTTGCGATGTGGGTAAGAGACGGACGACAGCATGGCGCGCACCGGGGAACATATTGCGTTCATTGGATTCGGCGAGGCGGGTCAGGCTTTTGCGTCCGGTTTTGGGGACGAGGATGGCACCCCTGACCTTCGGGCCTATGACGTCAAGGCAGATGGCCCTGATGCGGCAATGATGCAGGCGGTCTATGCCCGTCTGGGGGTCGATGGGGCTGCAACATCTGACGCCGCGTGTAACAGGGCACAGGCAATTTTCTCTCTGGTGACGGCTGAAGAGGCGGGCAGAGCCGCCGCGACAGCTGCGCAGAACCCGCTGGCGGGCGCGCTGTTCTTCGATTGCAACTCCTGCGCGCCGGAGACCAAGCGGCAATCGTGTGAAATGATCGAGGCTGCGGGTGGCCGCTACGTGGATGTCGCCGTGATGGCGCCCGTGCATCCCAAACGCCACAAAGCCCCCTGCTTGTTGGCCGGACCGCATGCGCAGGCAGCTCAGGCCCTCATGCAGACCCTTGGCATGGATGTGCAGATCGCTGGCGGCGAGGTCGGGGCGGCTTCGGGCCGCAAGATGATCCGCTCGGTCATGATAAAGGGACTGGAGGCGCTCACGCTGGAGTGTTTTCTGGCTGCGAGGAAGTATGGGATCGAGGACGACATCATGGCCTCACTTGACGCGAGCTTCCCTGGGTTTGATTGGCCCACGCGCGCGCCCTACATGATCGAGCGTGCTATGACCCACGGCATCCGACGCGCGGCTGAAATGCGGGAGGTCGAAAAGAACTTGATGGATCTTGGGATTGACCCTTCAATGACCACAGGCACAGTGGCCCGGCAGGATCAGGTCGGGGCCATGGGCCTCGATGCGTCAGAGATCGGGGAGACGGATCTGAAGGCTCTGACAGGGGCGATCTTGAAACGGCTGCGGACCGAGGGGAGGAACACGGAATGAAGAAAGACTACGAGGACATCCCCGGTACCTTTGTGTTTGACGCGGACCGGGGGCGTGAAGGTTATCAGCTCAATCAATTCTGTATTTCCCTGCGACTTGCGGCCAATCGGGAGGCATTCAATGCAGATGAGGAAAGCTATCTTGATGCCTATTCGATGACGCCAGAGCAACGGCAGGCGGTGCGGGACAGGGACTGGAACAGGCTGCTCGAATTGGGCGGAAACATCTACTACACTTCCAAGCTGGCGGCGAATGACGGGATCAACTTTCAGCAATTGGCAGGACTGATGACCGGCATGGGCAACGAAGCTTACCGCGAGATGATGGTGAACGGGGGGCGTTCACCCGAAGGCAACCGTTACCAACACGAATGGGATAAAAAGGGAGAGACCTGATGGCGCGTATCACCGCTGGTGTGGGGTGCTCCCACGTGCCCGCCATAGGCGTGGCGATGGATCAGGACATCACCGATGAGCCCTATTGGGTGCCGGTGTTCGACGGGTTCGAGACCTCGCGCGAGTGGATGAAGAAAGCCAAGCCGGACGTAGTCTTTCTGGTCTACAACGACCACTGCACCGCCTTTGATGCCTCTTGCATCCCGACTTTCGCTTTGGGCTGCGCGCCAGAGTTCAAACCCGCCGATGAAGGCTGGGGGCCGCGACCCGTACCCGTGGTCAAGAACCACCAGAAACTTGCCAGTCACATCGCGCAGTCCCTGATACTGGACGAATTCGACATCACCATCATGAACGAGATGGAAGTGGACCACGGGTTGACCGTGCCGCTGTCCGTCATGTTTGGCGATCATGGAGAGGACGATGAATGGCCCTGCCTGGTGGTGCCCTTGTGCGTGAATGTGGTGCAATACCCGCCGCCGACCGGCAACCGCTGTTTCAACCTCGGTAAGGCCGTGCGCCGGGCAATTGAAAGCTACGAAGAAGATCTCAATATCGTCATCTTCGGCACAGGAGGCATGAGCCATCAATTGCAGTACAAACGCGCGGGGCTGATCAACAGCGAATGGGACGGTCAATTCCTGGATCGGCTCACGTCAGATCCCGTCGGGCTGTCACAGACGCCCCATGTGGAATACCTGCGCGAGGCCGGGTCCGAGGGCGTTGAAATGGTCATGTGGCATGTCATGCGCGGTGCGCTTGATGATGACGTGACGGAGATCCACCGCCACTACCATGTGCCCGCCTCCAACACTGCGGTCGGGCATATCATCTTGGAAAACAACAAGGACAGGATCACCGGGACATGAGACTTTGCGTAGCTGGCGCTTATGGCGCGTTCGGGACCAAGCATCTGGAAGCGTTGGATAACATCGACGATGTGACCGTGACTTCGGTGATGGGGCCACATCAGGAAAAGATCGACGCCCTGGCAGCAGAACGCGGGATTGGTCACGCCTCAACTTCGCTGGATGATTGCATCGCCCGCGATGATGTCGACGCCGTGATCCTGGCAACGCCGACCCAATTGCACGCGGATCAGGCGGTCGCCTGCATGAAAGCGGGCAAGCCCGTGCTGATTGAGATCCCCATGGCCGACAGCCTGGAAGACAGCGAACGTATTTGTGCCGTTCAAAAGGAAACCGGTGTGCTGGCGATGGCGGGCCAGGTCCGCCGCTTCAACCCCTCCCACCAATGGATCCGCAACAAGATCGATGCAGGCGAGTTGAAGGTCCAGCAGATGGACGTGCAGACCTACTTCTTCCGCCGTACCAACATGAACGCAAAGGGAGAACCGCGCAGCTGGACGGATCACCTGCTGTGGCACCACGCCTGTCATACGGTGGATCTGTTCCAGTACCAGACAGGCGAGGTCGCGTCCGAGGTCTACGGTCTCGAAGGGCCGCACCATCCGGATCTGGGTATCGCCATGGACATGTCGATTGGCATGAAGACGCCGTCGGGCGCGATCTGCACGCTGTCACTTTCGTTCAACAACGATGGGCCGCTTGGCACATTCTTCCGCTACATCTGTGACAACGGCACCTATCTGGCGCGTTACGATGACCTTTTTGACGGGCGTGAAAACCAGATCGATTTGAGCGATGTGGCCGTGTCCAACAACGGGATTGAGCTCATTGACCGGGAGTTCATCGCCGCCATCCGCGAGGGGCGCGAACCGAACGGGTCGGTGCATGATACGCTGTCGGCCATGCAGACGTTGGACCGGATCGAGAAGTCGTTCAGCTAGATTGGGCAGGTCGTAACCAACATCTACGCCTATTCCCGAGAGTACTACTTTAGAACTGTTAATGCAGACGCGTCGTTTTCGACGTGTCTGCATTAACCGGTTGGTAATCCTTGGTGGGTGGCAGCGTATTAGATCGGGCCTAGCAATACCGCTCTGGCGCGATCCATTGGGGTGCTGAATAACGATCACCATGCGCCCAGCCGATGGGCAAAACCGCCTCGATCCCGGCAATGTCCTCAGCCGTCAGGGTCATGGCGCCTCCCTGAACAACCTCTTCCAGATGCGCGATCTTCCGGGTGCCCGGGATGGCCAGCACATGGTCCCCCTGATGCAGCACCCAGGCGATGGCCAGCGTTGCGGCGGGCACGCCCATGTCAGCGGCCAGCGCGCAGAACTTGGCATTGTAAGCCAGGTTTGCGCTGAGGTTCGGCTCCATGAAGCGCGGGTTGTCCTTCATGAACGACATCGTCTCTACCGCTGCTCGGTCATGCGGGCGGTCCGTCAACAGCGCCCGTCCAACCGGTGAGAAGGCAACCATTGTGGCTCCGATCTCTGCGCAGGTCTGAACAAGTCCCAACTCAGGTGAGCGTGTGGAGAGTGAGTATTCAGACTGAACGGCGGCAACAGGGTGCACAGCGTGCGCGCGGCGCAGAGAAGAGGGGGCGATTTCGGAAAAGCCGATGGCCTTGACCTTGCCCGCCTTGACGAACCCGGCAAGCGTTTCGGTCACCTCTTCAATCTCATGGCGCGTGTCCCGACGATGCACATAGTAGAGGTCAATGGCCTCCACCCCGAGACGCTGCAAACTGTCGTCCAGCTCTGCCGCCATATGCTCAGGCGCGTTGTTGAAACGATGGTCCGGATCGCGGGTGATGCCAACCTTGGTGGCGATGGTGAACGGGCATTCACCTCCACGCGCGCGTAACCAGTTGCCAATGACGGTCTCTGACCGCCCCATCCCGTAGACATTCGCCGTATCCACATGCGTGATGCCCATGTCCACGCAGGCATCCAGGACCCGCGCGCTCTCACTATCATCAGCAGGGCCATAGAAATCCGTGAACGACATTGCGCCATAGCCCACAGCGCTGACTGTTGGGCCATTCTGGCCCAGTTTGACTTGTTTCATTGTCCTGCATTCCCCGGCAAATTCACGCCACTATCGCGGCAGAGTGTGGCTTACACAAGATCAGCGTCGGTCATGATTTCAACCAGCGCCGGCCCCTTGTGATCGAGCGCTTCGCGGATGGCACTTTCGATCTCTGCCGGGTCCGTCACCTTGACGCCATGCCCGCCACAAAGCCGCGCAAAGGCGGCAAAGCCGGGGTTGTGCAAGTCTGTTTCCCACACAGGCCATTCGCCGGAACGCTGCTCTTTCGAAATCTTCCCAAGCTCGCCGTTGTGCAGCAGGATATGGGTGATATCCATCCCGTACTTTTGGGCTGTGGTGAACTCCATCGGGTATTGGCCAAAGCCGCCATCGCCAGAGATCGACACGATCTTGCAACCCTTCAGGTCTTCGATGTCCTGCGTCGCCGCCCAGGCCCCCATGGCCGCGGGCAGGCCAAAACCGATGGACCCCAGATAGCCTGACATCAGCACACGCTGGCTGCCCTTCGTTTCAAGGTAGCGCCCAAAGGAATAGGTGTTGTTGCCCACATCCACGGCAAAGATCGTGTTGTCCGGCACCAATCGTCCCAAAGCCTCAAAGATTGCGAAGGAATGGATGCCCTTGCCCAGATCTTCGGCCAGCCGCTGCTGCTTTTCGCGCCGCCAGATGTCCCAGCGGTCCGCCAGTTCAGTGATTTGATCGTCGCCTTCCGGGTTGGGCGTGCAAGAGGCTGAGAGGGCCGCACAGAACTCACCCACGTCGCCCCAGATTGGCAAGGTCACAGGGTGGAACTTGCCCAGCTGCATGCGTTCGTGATCGACTTGGATAATCTCTTTGTAAGACGTAATCCCGGTGTGGTTCGAGAAGCTGGTGCCCAGCGCAACGATCAGATCAGATTCGTTCATGAACCAACTGGCGATGGGAGTGCCTGAGCGCCCCATGACACCGCCCGCGTTGGGGTGGTCGTCGGGGATCAGGCCCTTGGCCTTGAAGGTGGTCATCACCGGCATGCGCAGTTTTTCGGCGAGTGCTGCAATCTCTTTGCGTACCGGATAGGCTCCGTGGCCCACCACGATGATCGGGCGCTTGGCGTTTGCAATCATGTCGGCAGCGCGGGCCACTTCGCTGGGGGCGGGTTGCACGGGGGCGGCTGCCACGCGGCCATCCGGGCCAGAAGCATCCTGATCCGAGGGGTTGGTTTGCACATCATCTGGGAAGATCAGATGCGCCACGTCCTGTTCCACAATTGCGGTCTTGCAGGCAAGAGAGGCGAGTTCAGCGTGGTTCGAACTGCCCAAAACGGGCTGCGAAAACGTGCTGACCGCATCAAAGGCCGACTTCAGATCGATGTCCTGAAAGGCCCCCGGCCCCATGACCTGCGTTTGCACTTGCCCCGTCAAGGCCAACACCGGGGCGCGGTCCACTTTGGCGTCCCACATGCCGGTCAGCAGGTTCGTGGCCCCCGGCCCCGCGATGGTGAGGCATGCCGCAGGCTTGCCCGTCAGCTTGCCATAGGCCGAGGCCGCGAAGGCTGCCGCCCCTTCGTGCCGGATGCCGTAGTAGCGCATCCTGCCGTCACCGACTGCCAGCCGGATTGCATCCGACAGGCTCAGGTTTGAATGGCCCACCATGCCAAAGACCGACTGCACACCCCAGTTGGATAGAGTGTCGACCATCACGTCTGTGACGGTCCGCACATGCGGCGGCTCGGGCTCAATGCCCACAAAGATCTCGCCATCCCGGATATCAACCGGATAGGTGTCTTGCCCACTGTCCTCGTGCCCGCCCGGGGGCTTGCCGGTCAGAGGATCAAAGTCCCAGCCATGCCAGGGGCAGCGGATCCAGCATTTGCCTTCGACACCCTTTTCGATCGAGCCTTCACCGAGCGGCCCGCGCTGGTGCGGGCAGTGGTTGTTCATCGCCGCCCATTGGCCGTCGAAGTGCACCAGGCAGATAGAGGTCGTACGCGCCGTCACCGTCTTTACACGTCCCTCTGGCAGGTCATCCACATGACCCACGCGGATCCAATCAAGCGTTTCTTCAGCCATCTTCGTCTCCCTTAGGGGTCGTCAATCGATCAAAAAGCTTCTGTGCCCAGGTCAGCACAACAAAACCACCAACAGCCCAGATCAGCAGCTCGAAAGGGGCAGCAAAGGTGCCGCGCAGCCACTGCGCCAACAGCCCGCCCTGCGGGCGCAGTTGTTCCAGCCCAAAGAGCCCGGGGCGCGACCAGAGCTGCAGGAACCAGAAACGCGAGATATAGAACAAGACCAACGCCAGCAGGGTGATCAGACAGAGCGTTACAACGCGACGGGTCATTCCAGCACCTCCAGCGTCGCAGGATCGATGCTGAACACCAACAGGTCGCCGCGCCGCTCAACCTCGCCTTCGACAGAAATGAATTGAGCGATGTAGTCGTAAACCGATAAGGGCATCGCGGTCCCATCAGGGCCGGTGATCAGCAGAAATTCTTCGCCCTCAATCGGTTGGGTAGACACAAAGACCGGTGGGATGCCGCCCAACAGGCAAAGGTTGGCACATGCCTTGTGCGCCAGCCCACGGCCCGGTCGCATGGCCCCGGCAAGGCACTTGCCATCACAGATTTCTCCGGCCAGTTTCCAACGCCCGAGGCTTTCCGTCTCTTGGGCGGGAGCATCACCTTCAGCGGCATCAAGGCCACGCCGACCGCCGCGCAATTGCAGCATATTCAGATCACCGCGCTGCAAAACAATGCCGGAAACCGTGGCCAACTTACCTTCAAGCGGGATAGCGCGGCTGTCGACATTGCCTTTGCCCTGACCGGCCAGCATCAGGGTCGCCCCTGGTTTGATCCGATCATTGCCCTCGGTCACACGCAGCAGGGGATAAGGGGTCAGTTCCACCACGCCAGTCACCGTTTGACGGCCATAGTCAAAGCGGAAAGCGGCTGCACCGGGATCGTCCTGTGCCACCCCCATCGTCAGGCCGACAGCGGCAAAGCCCGCGACGAACAACACACAAGCCGCCAGCAGGAACCGCCGCAAACCGCCCGGGGCAGAAAGGTAACCGACAAAGAAGGGTTTCTTCGGATCGCTCATGCCACGCCCTCCGGCACCGGGACAGGATCAACCGGTGTCCCCGGTGGGTTGGCGTTGGGATCGACCTGCACGGTGGTCCCCTCCAGCCGCAGATTGTAAGTCGGCACCTTCTCTGTAAACGGCGCGGGCGACTGGCCGTTGCGGACGTTGTACTGAAACCCGTGCCAGGGACAGGTCACCAGACAATCGATGATACGCCCTTCACCCAAAGGCCCGTTCTGGTGCGCGCAGGCGTTGGAAATGGCGCTGAGCTGACCTTCCATCAGGAAGACGGCCACGCGTTCACCATTGGGCAGAAGTTTGATCTTCGCAAAGCCCTCGGTCATCTCGGAGGTATCACAGACCGCAACCCAATCCAAGCCCTCGCCGACCACTGAAGCGTCCCTGCGCCGCTCTTTCAGCGCTGCCATCAAATGCAGAACACCGACGGCCCCGGCCCCGCCGACGAAAAGCACGGTGAACGCGTGGTTTTGCTGATCTTGCAGAATGCCCAGCGACACATGCGCCACAACGGCCAAATAGGCCGGATAGATCAGGTAGTGAATGCGCTTCCACACGGGCGGGCTGAGGAACTTCATCCAGAAGTCATGGCTGGTCGCCGCCAGGATGATCAGGACGGTCAGGGCAAAAACGCCAAAGACTTCAAAGGGGAAGCCCGCCAGTTGGCCGTAACTGGTGTTGGCAAACAGCAGCGCTTCGTATTTGTTTGAGCTGGAAAAGGCAAAGTACCAATCCACGATGTAAGATGCATGCGTGAGCGCCACAAAGACCGTCATGACACCGAAATGCCGGCGATTGTAGAGCAGCGGCAGGAAACGTTCATCCAGCCGGGCCAGCGGGCCGATACAAAGGATCACCGTCAGCATCACGAACGCACAGGCCCCAAAAGCGCGGGCGTTGTGAACCTGCGGATTGATGGGCCGTTCGTGGCTTAGAATGCCGGGTGAGGCATAGAGAAAGACGTAGAGAAACAGGCAAACGCCGGCCAGCATCACGCCATCGTAAATCCATTTGTTCGGGTTCCACTGGACGGGGATGTACTTGACGCTCATTCCAGCACCTCCGCTTGGGACAACTGTTCAGGCGCGATATCTGTAGGCCAGGTCTGGCGCAGGTTGAGGCCTGTCAGGATGATCAACGCGATGCCAATCGGCAGGATCCACCCCACCACAAAATGCGCCTTGCGCGGCGGCAAATGGCGCTTGCCCAGCACCTCGCGGCCACTCTCGTAGACATACCAACGCCACAGCACGAGCGGCCAGATCACCAGAATACCGGGGATCAACAGCGGGCGGAAAACGTAGGCCCCTTGGGCGTCCTCATCAATCCGGTCCATGCCGATGGTCAGAAAGATCGCAGCGACGACCGCGCCGATGCTGCCCCAGATGCGCAAGGCGAGCAGGATCGCTTCAGCTTGGTTCACGAGAGGCCCCCGTATGCCACCCCGGACAATTCAGCCATGTCTTTCTTCCATGTCGTGAGATCTTCGCGGTTAAATTGGTTCAGGTGATCGTGCCCGCAGGCCCGCGCCATGACCTGCATCAGCTCAGTCGATGCCTCAAAGAAGTTCGCGAGGCGCTTGGCCGATTTGTCGACGATGATACGGCTGACAAGATGAGGTTTCTGCGTGGCGATCCCCACCGGGCAATTGTTGGTATGACAGGCCCGCATGGCCAGACAGCCGATGGCCTGCATGGCCGAATTTGACACCGCAATCGCATCGGCACCCAGCGCCATTGCCTTGATGAAGTCTGCCGGTTTGCGCAGCCCGCCGGTGATCACCAGCGTCACGTCCCCCCGTCCTGCCTTGTCGAGATGCGCCCGGGCGCGCGCCAACGCAGGGATGGTGGGCACAGAGATATTGTCGCGGAAGATCGCTGGCGCCGCACCCGTGCCACCACCGCGACCGTCAAGGATGATGTAATCCACCCCTACGTCTAGTGCGGCATCGATGTCCTTCTCGATGTGCTGCGCGCTCAGCTTGTAGCCGATTGGGATACCACCTGTGCGATCGCGGACCTCGTCAGCGAAATCCTTGATCTGCGCCACATCCGTCCAATCCGGGAAACGCGGCGGGGAAATGGCCGATGTTCCGGGCGCTAGCCCGCGCACATCAGCGATCTTGCCCTGCACCTTCTCCCCCGGCAGATGCCCGCCCGTACCCGTCTTGGCCCCCTGCCCGCCTTTGAAGTGGAATGCCTGCACCTTTTCCAGCTTGTCCCAGCCAAACCCGAACCGGCCAGAGGCGAGCTCATAGAAGTAGCGCGAATTGGCTTCCTGCTCTTCCGGTAGCATGCCGCCCTCACCCGAACAGATGCCGGTGCCTGCCATTTCCGCCCCGGCTGCCAATGCCACCTTCGCTGGTTCCGACAGCGCCCCAAAAGACATGTCTGAGACAAAGAGCGGGATCTCCAGCCGCAAGGGTTTCTGCGCGTTGGGGCCGATGACCACGTCTGTGCCGACCGTCTCATCCTCCAACAACGGCGGTTTGGCCAGTTGGGCTGTGAGAAGCTGGATGTCGTCCCAATCGGGCAACTCACCGCGCGGCACACCCATGGAGGTGACAGCGCCATGATGCCCCGTCCGCTTCAGCCCGCTGCGCGCATATTGCTGAATGAGCCCCGCGTATGGCTCCTCCTCGGTCCCGTGGGAGGTGTCCGCGTAGAGCCCAAGGTAAGCGTCGCGGTTGAAGGGTTGCGGGTTATCCTCGCCCCAGGCGTTAATCTCATCCGCATCGACACAAACATCATCGCCTTCTATCCAAGAGGTGAACTTGGGCAGCTTTTCCTCGTTGGCATAGGCCGACACGCCGGTGTCCAGACGATAATCCCAGTCATGCACGCCACAGATCAGATCCTTGCCCCGCACAAAGCCATCCGACATCAACGCGCCCCGGTGCAGGCAGCGGCCATAAAGCACCGAGACATCGTCATCGAAACGGACAACAACCAGATCAACTTCACCTACCAGCGCATATTCCGGCTTTCGATCCTCCAACGCGCTGAGCTTGTAGATGACGGTTTTGTTCATAGGGGCCTCTGGCGTTTGGGTCTGTGGGACGCTGGGCCCCAAACATACAAGCGATGGTTGACGGGTAAGTCATGGAAGTCAAATCACATTCCGCACGCCGCCGAATGCTGCTTTGCTGCGCAATTGCCATTTGGTGCGAAGACGCAATACTGAGCGAAAGAGGGATCGCCAGCGGGAAGGAACCTAAATGGCCGAGTTCGATTTGATCGTTTACGGGGCCACGGGCTTCACTGGGAAACTCGTTGCGGAATATGTCCACGCCACCTATCCAAACAGACCCTGGGCGATGGCAGGACGTAGCGCCGAAAAACTGGCCGCCGTGCGGGATGAATTGGGCCTGCCTGCCGACACTCCGCTGATCGAAGCGGACGCGTCTGATCCCACCAGCCTTGAGGCAATGGCAAAACGCGCGCGGGTGATCATCACCACCGTCGGGCCCTATCAGCTCTATGGTGAGCCGCTGGTTGCCGCCTGTGCGCGCCATGGGACAGATTGCGTCGATCTGTGCGGCGAGCCGCCCTTCATGTGGGAGATGATCGACAAATACAGCGACAAGGCACGCGAAACAGGCGCGCGGATCGTGCATTCCTGTGGTTTTGACTCCGTCCCCTTCGATATGGGCGTTTTCGTACTGCAAGCCTCGGCACAGGAGCGTTTTGGCGCGCCGCTGCGTGACGTGAAATGCCGGGTACGCGGCATGGCGGGTACGGCGTCGGGGGGCACGACAGCCTCAGGTGCCGAAACCATGCGGCGTGCGAAGTCGGACCCAGAGGTCTTTCAACGCATGATGAACCCCTTTGCCCTGACCCCGGGCTTTGACAGCGCACCGCAGCCCACGGGCCACAAGCCAAATGAGGACAAGGAGTTTGGCATCTGGGTCGCGCCGTTCTTCATGGCGACGATCAACACCAAGAATATCCACCGGTCCAACATGCTGATGGTCCATCCCTACGGGCAGGACTTCACCTATGAGGAAATGATGTTCACCGGCAAAGGGGATGAGGGCGCTGCGATGGCCGAAAAGGTCGCCAAAACGGACATCGCCGCAATGTCGGCCGCGCTGAAACCGGGTGACGGCCCGTCAAAGGAAGAGCGTGAAAAGGGCAGCTATGAACTGATGTTCGCCGGGCTTTCCGAAAGCGGGGAACGGGCGATTGTTGGTGTCACGGGCGATCGTGACCCGGGCTATGGGTCGACCAGCAAGATGATCACCGAATGCGCGATTTGTCTGCTGGAGGAAGTGGCGGATGCCCCCGGGGACGTGCTGACCCCGGCAGCCGTCTTTGGCCAGCACATCGTTGACCGGCTGCATGCCAACGCAGGGTTAACATTCCGGATTGAGGCTTAACCGCGCCGTCTAACAGACGCCCGTTCTACAATATCCGCGGCGATCAGATGCCGCTGACACGGCTCGCCCGTTTCAAGCGCGTTCATGATCTCCGCCGCTGTCGCCTGCCCCATCTGCGCGGCAGGCAAGTCAATTGTAGTCAGCGCGGGCACGGTTTCGCTGGCCCAATCGATGTTGTCGAACCCCATGACGGAGTAGTCCTTGGGCACCGACAACCCGGCCTCTGCGATGCTGAAATAGGTACCCATCGCCAAAACGTCCGAAAAACACAGAACGGCTGTGCAGGCTGGGTAGTGGACTATGACCTCGTTCATCGCCCGTTTCCCCCCCGCCACGCTGATCTCAGTTTCAAAGAAACGAAAGGCCATCTCTGCTGGCGGGTCCGCCACGATCCCCTGTTTGCGCATCCGCGTGCGGTCATTGTCAGCAAGCTGCCCGTGGATCACGGCGATGTCGTGATGCCCCATCTGGTACAAGTAGCGGACGGCCGAAGTCGATAGCCCCGCGTTGTCATAGCCGATGGTCGGCACCTCACTCTCCGCATTCCAAACGGAAGTAAAGACATGCGGCACCCTGCGCCGGTTCAGCATCTCCAACAAGGGCGCGCTGTGCGCCATGCCGCTTAGGATGAAAGCCTCGGCACCCAGGCCCAAAAGCTTTTTGGCGGCGGCCAGTTCTTCTTCCTCCCCCGATCCCGCGACCGCCAGAACCAGCGCGTAGCCATGCGCGCCGAGCGTGCCTTCGATGGCCGAGATGAACTTCGCAAAGACGGAGTGTTCGATGGTTGGGATGATCGCAGCCACGGTCTTTGAACGGGTTGTCGTAAGCGCCCGCGCCGCAGGGTTGGGCACGTAATCGAGCGCCTCGCAGGCCTCCAACACACGTTTGCGGGTCGCCTCGGTGACATGCACATTGCCGTTCATCACCCGTGATACCGTGGCAATGGAAAAGCCTGTTGCTTGCGCAACGTCCCGAATGCTGCCCCCCGCTTTTTTCACATTTTTGAGCCCTTCAAAGGAAATTTCTTGACGAATCTCGCTCAATGGGGACCTTGAAACCCGTTACATGTCAATTGTAACCAACTTTTCTGGAATTTTCGGGGCGTCGCCCCGAAGGTCCATACGCCACCGACGGGAACAGCTATGCGCATGCTGGCCGGGATATGTTGAAGACTTGTAACTGCCCAGGTTGTCGGTGGCGTTTTTCGGCTGCGTCAAATCGACTCGGGGGAGCACATTCCGGTTTTCTGATTGAGGATTTCATGAGTCGATCAGGGCATGTCTGGCGAACCCACCCATACCAGCGGACTTGCTGAACTCTCGAAGTCCCAACTGATTGAATTGATCGAAACGCAGCGTGAGACGATTGCGTATCTTGTCGAGGAGAACCGGCGACAGGCAGAGATGATCGTTGTGCTTGAGCAGCGGATTGAGGGGCTTGAGCGTCGCCTTGCGTTGAACAGCCGGAACAGCAGCAAGCCTCCGTCGAGTGACAGCCCTGCGAAGCCGACGGCGAAGGGCAGGAAGGATCAGCGCGGGCAACTGGATCGCAAGCCCGGCGGTCAGCCGGGGCACAAGGGCACGACCCTGGAGCAGACGGACACCCCCGACGAGGTTGTCGACCATCATCCACAAGCCTGTCCCGACTGCGATCATGATCTGACGCAATGCCCCTCGCAGGGGTTTGCAGCCCGGCAGGTGTTCGACCTGCCGCCGCCGCCACCCCTCACGATCACTGAGCACCGGGCTCATAAGTGCACATGCCCGAACTGCGGAAAGCACGTGCGCGGCACGTTCCCGGAAGGGGTCAGGGCACCGGTTCAGTACGGCAATCATATTGCGGCCATGGCGAGCTATCTTCAGACGTACCATTGCATTCCCGATGACCGTCTGTCGCAGGTCTTTCGTGACCTGTTCGGCGTGCGCATTTCCGCCGCCACACTGGCGCGGCTGATTGCGAAGGTGGCGGAGGGCATGCTGTCTTTTGCAGACGCTGTACGTGACGCCTTGTGCGGTGTGCAGGTGGCGGTGAAACATCTGGATGAAACAGGTCTGCGGGTTGAAGGCCGAAACCGGTGGCAGCATGTCATCTGCTCATTGACCCTGAGCCATTTCCGGATGGGGGCGGGCAGAGGCGATCTGCTGTCCGGCGTATCGGGGATTGCGGTGCATGACAACTGGGCATCCTACGCCAGGATGGAGGAGGTCGTGCACGGCCTTTGCAATGCCCATCACATGCGCGAGTTGCAGGCGCTCGTCGATATCGAAAAGGAAGCATGGGCTGCGATGATGCAGACTATCCTGCTGGACGCGAAAAGGGCGGCCGCCAGCGCCCGGGCAAACGGTCGGGATCATGTCGCGGCGCATGTGGTCAAGGCCATCGATGAGCGCTACGACACCTGCATCGCGCAGGGGCTGTCGTTACATGAAAACCAGCCACCGCTGAAACCCGCACTGCCCGGCAAATCCCCCCGAGGACGACCAAAACGGCGAACCGGACACAATCTCGTGCTGCGATTGCGTGACCGCAAGGCCGATGTCCTGCGCTTCCTTACCGACTTGCAGGTTCCCTTCACAAATAACGAGGCCGAGAGGGATCTGAGAATGGGCAAGGTCCGTATCAAGGTCTCGGGATGCTTCCGCACACTGACCGGCGCGGAAAACTTCTGCACCCTCAGAACCGTGATCGAAACGGCACGCAAACAGGGCTGGTCAATAATCGAAACACTCCAGAAAACCGCCGATCAACTCATCCAGAAACTCGAACCGACCTGACAAAATCAAGCGTCTGAAACGCCCCAGAGACAACCTGAATAGTTACGGAATGTTGCCAGATACTTGGACATACCTCTTTTCATCCAATCCCTACAGTTGAGCGCCCCAAGTGACTTGGCCGCTGGTTTCTGATCAACCGCGTTAGCGATACAAAATTGGTAATTTTGTACAAAGGGCTCGTTATCAAGGGGTTAGTCGGAAATACGGTCTTCTGCGCAGAGAAGCATTGGGAGACTTGGCGGGAATAAGGTGTTGTTATACAATGAGAATTGAGAACCTGAAACAGAATTACCAATTCAGGTTCAAGAGCAATCACAACATATGTCCAAGCAATCCACCTCTGCCTCTGAGATGCGGCTCTTCACAAACGACAACCGACGCCTTTACCTCAACCAGAGCGAACGGGCATCTTTCATCAGAACCGCTGCAGCGGCACCAACAGAAATGCGCCTGTTTTGCCTGACGCTGGCTTACACCGGTTGTCGGTTGAGTGAAGCTCGCTACTTGCGTCGTGAAGATTTGCAGTTGGACGAATGCCTCATCTGCTTCCAAACGCTCAAGCGGCGAAAATCGGGGCAAACACGTGAGGTGCCTATCCCATCCCAGCTGGTCGATGAATTCCAGACGGCATGCTCAGAAGGGCATATAGGATGTGAGGGATACCTATTCTCCCGCGGGACATGCCCGCCAGCGCGTATCCTGGCCTATCGCTGGGTTAAGCGTGTCATGAATTGGGCTGAGGTCAGTGGCCCTCAGGCTTGCCCAAAGGGGCTCCGGCACGGATTTGGCGTCCATGCAACGCTTTGTGGGATTCAGCTCCACATGCTGCAAAAGTGGATGGGGCATGCGGCTATGGAGACGACCGCCATATATGCGACAGCCTCTGGCCCCGAAGAGCAAAGGATTGTCATGAAAATGTGGTGAGCCGGTGTCTGGCAAGAATGCCTCAGTTTGGCAGACTGGAGCCATGTCATTCACCAACACTATTGGGCTTGCCCATACCAGGGCCGATCCAGTCCCTTTTGCCATCACTGCGAAGGATCGCATGCATCATGTCTCCTTGCTGGGACAGACCGGGACCGGAAAATCCACCATGTTGCAAGCCATGGCGCTGTCCGATGCGCGCTCGGGTGCCGGGGTCTGCCTCATCGATCCGCACGGTGATCTAGCCGAGGCTGTGTTCAACGCTTGCGATCGCAACTGCTTCTACGTGAACCTGGGCGATCCCTTTTCTCCCTGGGGCTACAATCCGCTGACTGCGGTCTCCAAGCGCTACCGAGCCCTGGTGGCAGATGGGTTTCTCGCCGCCCTTGAACACCAATGGGCGGATGCGTGGGGGCCGCGGATGGAGAACCTATTGCGCTGGACCTTGATGGCGCTGCTGGAGATGCCGCGAGCTACCATCTCAGACATCATTCCGATGCTAACTGATCGCGACTACCGCAAAGCGGTCGTGCCGGGTATCACCGATCCCGAGTGTCGACGTTTCTGGGATCAGGAGTTTGGCGCATTGCGCTACACTTCGGCCTTCGACGGGGTGGCACCAATCACCAACAAGCTGGGGGCGTTCCTTTCTCATCCTATCCTGCGTGGCTTCTTAGTCGATGATCGCAAGATGTTGCGGTTCAGAACGCTCATGGATGAAGGGACGGTGACTGTGATCTCCCTGGCCAAAGGACGAGTTGGAGCCAAGGCCGCCAACGTTATGGGAGGGCTCTTCCTGGCTGCGATCCAGAATGCAGCCTTCACTCGGGTCGAGCTGCCACCAGAGCAGCGCAGGCCCTTCCACGTGCTTGTGGACGAACATCATGCCTTTACCACCGCCAGTCTGGCCGAAGGCCTATCAGAGGCGCGGAAGTATGGCCTTTCCTATACCTTGGCGGCCCAGCATAGGGCTCAGGCTTCACCTGAAGTACGCGCCAGTCTTTGGGGCAACATTGGCACCCATATCCTATTCCGCCTTGGTCCAGAAGATGCTCGCACGACCGCGCCGTTCTTCCCACCTTTTACCGCGCGCGACATTGAGAACCTGCCCAACCATCGTGCATACTGCCGCCTTCTTGTAGGGGGTGAAAGGTCTAGGGCCTTCTCGATGGAGACTGTGCCGCCAATTACAAGCGTAATCCAGCAGCAATGACCCTGACCAACACCCACTCATGTGACCCCAACATCCTGCGGGCCATGCATGAACTCGGGATCGTTCTGAAGACCATCTATCTGCGTCTGCAGAAAGAAGGATATCAATTGGTCGATGGGCAACTGGTGCAACCAAATCCATAAGATATGACAACCGACACAAAAGACGCTCAGGTCCAAATCAGGCGTGGCCTGTTCGAAGCGCAGTACCTCATCTACAGCCGGAAGAGCACCGATGAAGCGGAACACCAAAAAAACTCACTGTTATACCAAGGCAGCGAGAACTGTCGCTTTGCGCAGCGCCAAGGGATCAGGATCGCCGACATCTCCGTTCCGGGGTTTTGCACCAATGGCGTGATCGCCGAAAAGCACTCCGGGTTCAAAGAGACTGACGAACTCGAAATCAAACCAGATGGTCGAGTCCAGTTCAAGATCGACCGCCCTAAGTTCCAGCAGTTGTTGGGTTATCTCAATAAGGGTCACTTTCGTGGTGTGGTCTGCCTTTGTTGGGATCGCATCAGCCGCAATCGGAGTGACGATGCTGTCATCCGCAAGCTCATGCGGCGTGGTGTGGATATCCGCTTTGTTTATGCCAACTACGATCAATCTAGCGCCGGCGAACTGCACATGGATATCGATGGCATGTTCGCTCAGCACCACAGCCGAGTAACCAGCGAGAAGGTGCGAATGGCAACACGTGCAAAGCGGGAAGAAGGCAAATGCACCTATAGGGCTCCTATTGGCTATCTCAACACGGGATCAATGGATCACAAGCCCTTTGATCCCGAACGCGCGCCGCTCGTCAAAGAGATGTTCGAGCTCTATGCCTCCGGCGATTGGAGCCTGCATGACCTTGCAAGACATATGCGTAGGCAGGGTTTGACCACGCCACCTATGCGCAAGAAACGTACGCGCGAAGAGATGCTGGCCGACGACGGAGAAGACTTGCAGGATCGCCCCAAGGTCAGTCACCCAATTGGCTACAACCGCATCCAAAAGATATTGGTCAACCCCTTCTATGTCGGCATGATCAAGAACCCGGAGGGTTTGCCGATACCTAGCACCAGCCATGAACCTTTGATCGACAAAGCGACATTTGAACGGGTTCAGCAGAAACTAGCCACGAAACGAGTTAGCACCCATTACACCACCAAGCTCGATCTCCCATTTCGGGGCTTTTTGCGGTGCGCTCAGTGCGGTCGCACGTACACACCGTATACCAAGAAGGGACACCTCTATTTCGGGGCTCGCTGTGCCAAGGCCTGCGGCAACAAAAGGCGCAACTGCAACCTGAACTTCGTCCTTGGTGAAATCAGAGCACTGATGGCCTCGATCGAGTTTACCAAGGAAGAGCTAGCACAGATCGATGCTGCTGCGGACACTCAGATTGCTCTTTTGACTGAGAGACAACGGAAAAACGAACGCGAAGTTGCACGACGCCGTTCCCGGCTAACCAATGATCTCGACTACCTCCGGTCCAATCAGCTCACCCTGCTCCAAAGCGGAGTCTATGATCCCGCCTCACTTGCCAATGAGCGTGCTCGGCTCGAAACCGAAATCGACGAACTTCACCATGAAAGCGAGCTGTCCGAGCAAAGCATGCGGGACCTTGTCAAAGACGTCGTCAAAGTTTCCGAACTCCTAAATAGCGTTGTGGTGCTTATCAAAATGGCAACGCCGGAGGAAATGGAGCGAATAGTCAAAATCCTGAGTGTCGAACTCCTGCTTGACCAAAACACCGCTGTGTTTAGCCCTCAAATCGGGCTTGCTCCAATAATTGCGCGAAAAAACTCCTCTTGTGCCCAACCAGAGTGGTTTTCCGAACTCTTTTCGGACAACGGTTCCTCCGTCAGAAGACTATTGGCTCAACTTAGAGCAACACTTTGACAAGCGATTGTGGATTGACTTGCTGACTATTGGAGGTTCGCGAGGCGCAAGATGATGGTTCCTCGCCGAAAAACAAAAAAGGTAACTATTCAGGTTGTCTCTGGGGCGTTTCAGACGCTTGATTTTGTCAGGTCGGTTCGAGTTTCTGGATGAGTTGATCGGCGGTTTTCTGGAGTGTTTCGATTATTGACCAGCCCTGTTTGCGTGCCGTTTCGATCACGGTTCTGAGGGTGCAGAAGTTTTCCGCGCCGGTCAGTGTGCGGAAGCATCCCGAGACCTTGATACGGACCTTGCCCATTCTCAGATCCCTCTCGGCCTCGTTATTTGTGAAGGGAACCTGCAAGTCGGTAAGGAAGCGCAGGACATCGGCCTTGCGGTCACGCAATCGCAGCACGAGATTGTGTCCGGTTCGCCGTTTTGGTCGTCCTCGGGGGGATTTGCCGGGCAGTGCGGGTTTCAGCGGTGGCTGGTTTTCATGTAACGACAGCCCCTGCGCGATGCAGGTGTCGTAGCGCTCATCGATGGCCTTGACCACATGCGCCGCGACATGATCCCGACCGTTTGCCCGGGCGCTGGCGGCCGCCCTTTTCGCGTCCAGCAGGATAGTCTGCATCATCGCAGCCCATGCTTCCTTTTCGATATCGACGAGCGCCTGCAACTCGCGCATGTGATGGGCATTGCAAAGGCCGTGCACGACCTCCTCCATCCTGGCGTAGGATGCCCAGTTGTCATGCACCGCAATCCCCGATACGCCGGACAGCAGATCGCCTCTGCCCGCCCCCATCCGGAAATGGCTCAGGGTCAATGAGCAGATGACATGCTGCCACCGGTTTCGGCCTTCAACCCGCAGACCTGTTTCATCCAGATGTTTCACCGCCACCTGCACACCGCACAAGGCGTCACGTACAGCGTCTGCAAAAGACAGCATGCCCTCCGCCACCTTCGCAATCAGCCGCGCCAGTGTGGCGGCGGAAATGCGCACGCCGAACAGGTCACGAAAGACCTGCGACAGACGGTCATCGGGAATGCAATGGTACGTCTGAAGATAGCTCGCCATGGCCGCAATATGATTGCCGTACTGAACCGGTGCCCTGACCCCTTCCGGGAACGTGCCGCGCACGTGCTTTCCGCAGTTCGGGCATGTGCACTTATGAGCCCGGTGCTCAGTGATCGTGAGGGGTGGCGGCGGCGGCAGGTCGAACACCTGCCGGGCTGCAAACCCCTGCGAGGGGCATTGCGTCAGATCATGATCGCAGTCGGGACAGGCTTGTGGATGATGGTCGACAACCTCGTCGGGGGTGTCCGTCTGCTCCAGGGTCGTGCCCTTGTGCCCCGGCTGACCGCCGGGCTTGCGATCCAGTTGCCCGCGCTGATCCTTCCTGCCCTTCGCCGTCGGCTTCGCAGGGCTGTCACTCGACGGAGGCTTGCTGCTGTTCCGGCTGTTCAACGCAAGGCGACGCTCAAGCCCCTCAATCCGCTGCTCAAGCACAACGATCATCTCTGCCTGTCGCCGGTTCTCCTCGACAAGATACGCAATCGTCTCACGCTGCGTTTCGATCAATTCAATCAGTTGGGACTTCGAGAGTTCAGCAAGTCCGCTGGTATGGGTGGGTTCGCCAGACATGCCCTGATCGACTCATGAAATCCTCAATCAGAAAACCGGAATGTGCTCCCCCGAGTCGATTTGACGCAGCCGAAAAACGCCACCGACAACCTGGGCAGTTACCAAAAAAGAAGGGCGGTGACTAGGGTGCCGCCGCCCGTCAGTGCCCTACCGTCTGCGCCTTGTTCGCCGACACGAGCGGGGTATTCGCCTACGCCTTGAAGCTGTGAACCGACGACGGGTTGTTCGTCTTCGCTTGCGACCTCGACTTACAGAAATGCCCGCAAAAACACCAAAGCTTGCCATGTTGATCTCCTCGAGTTTGAGACCTTAAGCAAGCAGGCCATTACTCACTTGTCACCGTTCGGTATGTTCTGACGTAAGCGGCTATGTGGTTCGGTATTTCAGTATGTGATGGCGTTCACGATTTGTTTCAGAGTGCAGATTTGTGGGTCCAGTTCAAAACTCATTTCGGAGGTGCAATCCGATATTCAAAAGTGAGCTTGGAGCGGGGCAGCACAGGTTGGTTTATCTGTATTTGGGGGATATGTTATAATTGCAGGCACGTCAGGTTGTTGCCCCGATCAGATAGGTCGACCAGGCAACTAGCAGGCTCCTACGCTTCTCCAACAAATCTGATCTTTGGTATGCCCTTTCGACGTCGCTTCCAACTTTGTGTCCAAGCGAAGTCTCCTTAACTTCATAAGCGGCATGCGTCTGTTCTTCAGCCCACGACCTAAAAGTCGCCCTAAAACCGTGTGGCCTAGCTTCGTAACCCTCGCGCTGCATAAGTCGGCTCATGGCTGCATCCGACATCGGCTTTCCGCGAATTGTTGGAAATAGCAGTTCTTGCGTTCGATCTCGCCGAGCCAGCTCGACAACTGCAAGTGTCTCATTGGTTAGTGGAATACGATGCTCCCTAGAAGTCTTGGTACGCTCTGGAGGTATGATCCAGATGTCATCCTCAATCTCGGAGTAAGTGGCAAATCGTACTTCGCTCGTCCTGGCGGCTGTTAGGATGAGAAATCGCAATGCAAGTGCGGACACAGTGCCTTTTGAACAAAGCAACCGATAGAAAGCAGAGGTCTTTTGGTATGGCATCGAGGGAATGTGCTTGGCAGTATGCCTACGTTTTCCAAGCAGCGCTTGAGCTTTCATCACCGCTTGAAGGTCCACGTCCAACCCTATGGCCGCCGCGTGCTTTAACGTAAGGCTCATTCTGTTCATGGCTTTGCGAGCGGTGTCGGGTTTTTCATGCCAGATAGGCTCGAGGACTCGCTTCAGTTCATGTTGATCAACTCCTTCGATCGGAACCTCTCCAATCTTCGGAAGCACATGAACCGAAAGCGGCGACATCCACCGACCAGCAAGGCCACCGTCTTTGAGTTCTGCTTGTCTAGCAGCGAAACAAGCCCGCACTGCATCGGACACGGTCATGCTGTTCATTTTCATTTGTTGGGACCTACGCGATTGGATCGGGTCAACGCCATCCCTTAGCAGCTTGCGAGCCGCACTCGCGCGCTCTCGCGCTTCGGAAATGGAGACATCCGGCCATCGACCGAGGCCCATTTCACGTCGCTTTTCGGCCACGACGATTCTAAGGATCCATTTTCCAGAGTCTTTGCGCGCTTTGACAAGCCATAGTCCTTGGCCATCGGCAAACTTCCCCTTGTCGAGGTTTTTCACCTTCATCTGCGAGAGCATATTGATGACGGGCAAATCAGCCCACCTTTTAGCCCACCTCAGGATCTGTGAAACTATGTTCGGTGATGTTCAGACAAACGTCAAGAAATCAATATTTATCTATATTTAACATATATCTATGTGTAACCATGTTCAGCTATGTTCTAGCTTAATGGTGCCCGGGGGCGGAATCGAACCACCGACACGAGGATTTTCAATCCACTGCTCTACCCCTGAGCTACCCGGGCACGGGTGATCTCATGTCAGATCGGGTGAGCGGGTTCTAGGGTTTTGCAGCGGGGGTGTCCAGTGCCTTTTTGAGCCATCCGTTCCCTTTGCGAGAACAGAGGCTTCAGTGCGGTTTGGAGGTGCCTGTATCGCCGTCCTGGAGGGTCTCGAAGGCAGCATCCAAGTCCTCGGGATCCTGGCTTGGCACGGCGTATGTGCCGTTCATCCACTTGGCCAGATCCACATCCGCACAGCGCCTGGAACAGAAGGGTCTGTATTTTTGGACCGTCTCTTTGGTGCAGATCGGGCAAGTCATGCGGGGGTCTCCGTCAGAGGGATACGGGCACGTTTGCGTTGTAGTTCAAAATGGCCCAGCGGGGTCCAGCCAACCAGCGTGGTCTCAACCTCATCCCCTTTGAACGCGGCCCGCAGGGCGCTTTCGAAGGTGCGGCGATCTTTCTTTGGCATAGGGGCCAGATCGAGCGTGATTTGCCCTCCCAGGCCCCGCAGCCGCAGAGCGCGCGGCAGGGCGCGGGCGCAGGCCATGTTGGCTTTGATCCCCGCCGCCAGCGAGGCGTCACGGCCCGTGTTGACGTCGACAGCGACCAGCGCACGGGTGGGTTCGACAAACATGGAGGCACCGCCACCCAGCGGAACCTCTGCGCGCCGCGCGGCGTCGATGCCGTCCAGCACGCCATGGTCCTCAAAGCAGCCTTCCGCTGTGACCACTTCTGCCGGATCGGTCCAGTCGCGCCAAGCCAGCAGGTGGGGGCCGTCGCCTTCGGCGAGGAGCTCCATCTCTGTTGCTTGATCCTCCATGACGCGGATCGCGAGATCGCGCATGGTGCTGATGTCGCTTGCGATCTCATCCGCATTGGCCCCGGCGCAGGACGACCGCAGGATCAGGCCATAGTCAGCATCACCCATAGTGTCATGGGCAATCTCAAGCAGGCGGTCGCGTTCGTCTTCGTCGCGGATGCGGCGGGAGAGGTTCAGCCCCGGCGCTCCGGGCGTGACAATGGCAGAGCGGCTCTTGAACAGGACCTTGGCCGTGACCGGGATCGCCTTGCCCGCCTCAGCATAACCCGTCACCTGGCACAGGATCGGCTGACCGGGCGACAACCCTTTGATCTGGCGCAGAAATGCACTGCCGTCCGGCGTGCGCAGGAACATGCCCCCCTGCCCTTTCACGGGCCGGTCCGCAATAGCGCGATAGACCGTACCAGGGCGCGGCGCGTCACTGTCAATCAGCAGATCGTCAAGTTTGCCGTCTACCATCAAGGCTGCGGCCTCACGGGTGCTGATGTGGTCGAGCAGGATGGTGCGACCTTTCATGAGGGACCTCCGTATAGCGGGTAGCCGGCGGCTTGCAGCACATTGGCCGTCTCTGCCAGCGGCAAGCCAACGATCGCGGGGAAAGACCCGCTGATCCACGGGATGAGCGCCCCGGCAGGTCCTTGAATGCCGTAGCCACCCGCCTTGCCCTGCCAGTCGCCTGTGGCGAGGTAGGCTGCGATTTCAGCCTCTGAGAGCGCCTTCATCCGCACAGTGCTTTCAACGTCGCGTTGCCAGATCCGGTCTGCGCGTTTGACCGCAATGGCCGTGATCACCTTGTGACGCCGACCGGACATCATGCGCAGAAAGCCCGCAGCCTCCGCCGCGTCTGCCGGTTTGCCAAGGATGCGCCGGCCCAAGGCGACAGTTGTATCTGCGCAGAGCACGATGTCATCCGCGTCCGCCTGCACACCGCGCACCTTTTCAAGCGCCATACGCGCGCAGTAGGGGCGCGGCAGCTCCGCCTTCATTGGGGTTTCGTCGATGTCGGGCGGGCGGACGTCGTCCGGGGTAACGCCAATCTGGGCGAGCAGTTCGAGACGACGGGGAGAGCCTGATCCGAGGATGAGTTTCATACGCCTGCCCGTGCAAGACCGGTGCCCGGAATGGCCAACGTGTGTGGCCGCGCCCCGCTTTGCGGGACTTTCACCACACGAGGTCGAAACATGGTTTCGACCTACTTAAACCGATAATTGATCCGACCTTTGGTCAGATCGTAGGGCGTCATTTCCACCTGGACTTTGTCGCCTGCCAGAACCCGGATGCGGTTCTTGCGCATCTTGCCTGCCGTATGCGCGATGATCTCATGGCCGTTCTCGAGCTCGACCCGGAATGTCGCGTTTGGCAGGAGTTCCTTCACGACGCCGGGGAATTCGAGAATGTCTTCCTTGGCCATGGTCTCTCCTTGTTTGCTTGCCCCCTTTCGTGGGGACGCCGCTTAAATGAGCGTATTTCTGCGGGTTTTCAAGGCTTTTCTTGGGGCAGATGGTGTTGGCAAGTGCATCGGGGCCGGGATGGGCAGCACGTCAACAGGCCGTGGCCTCACCCATGACACAGCTTCAGATGAGACACCGCCACGTAGACGCGTCTACATGGCGGTGTTTTCCCGAAAGAACGCAATCCTGTCAGAGGCTTGTCGGAGACGGCACCAGAAAGATCCGCACTGCCGCTCATCTCAACTTCGGAAAATGCAGACGCCGCCATGCGTAACCAAGCAACCCCAGACTGATCACAGCCCCCACCAGATAGGGCAGATGCAGTGCTGCTTCTCGGCCCAAGGGGCCTTCGGCGGCACTCACAATCGCGCCAGCGGCTATGGCACCAAAAGGCATCGCGCCCCAGCCAAAGAACCGGTAGGCGGAATTCACCCGGCCCAGCAGGTCCTCAGGGATGACGCGCTGGCGATAGCTGACTGTCACGACATTCCATAGCATGGCACCAAAAGCCTCAATGAACATCGCAAGAGCGGCCAAAGAGATCGAGGCGAACAGCCCAAAGACCAGGTCGATCCCGATAAAAAGGAGAATCGTGACCAGCAGGCTGCGCCGCATCCCCAAGCGCTTGCCCACGGCCGGGGCGAAAAGCCCGCCCAACACTCCGCCCGCAGCCCCACAGGTCAGCAGCAGACCGTAGCCGGTGGGCGATAGACCGAGGTTTTCCTGCGCATAAAGTACCAGGATCGTCATCGTGCCGGTGAAAACCGCATTGATCACGCCGAGCATGATCGCCAATTGCAGGATCACGCCGCTACCCCGCATCCATCGCATGCCTTCGCTGAAGGCGGGCCAGAACGGCTGTCGTGACGTGTTTTTGCGCGGAGGCAGCACGATCATCCAGATCAGCACCGCAGAAAGCGTAAAGACAAACCCGTTCACCCCAAAGGGTACCGCCACACCCAGCGCAATCAGTAGACCGGCAAGAGGCGGACCAATGAACTGACCCATGACCTGCTCTGCGCTCCAGATCTGGCCATTGGCGCGCTCAAGCTGGTCGGTCTGCACAAGCGCAGGCAGGATGGTTTGGGCCGCGTTGTCGCGGATGACCTCTGCACTGCCCAACAGAAAGGCAATCAGCGCCAGGGCCAGGATCGGCCACATCATATCGCTGCCAGCGGCAGCAGGGGCGGTGCTGAAGATCAGACCGACAATGCACAGTGTCAGCCCGATCCGGGCGATGTCGGCCCGCAGCATCAGCTGCCGCCGGTCGCCGCGATCAATCCAGACACCTGCTGGCAGGGCGAAGAGCAACCAGGGCAAATGCCCCGCCATTGCCACAGCGGCAATCAACATCGGGTCACGGGTCAGCAGCGTGGCAAGCCAGGGCAAGGCCACCATCGCAATCCCGTCCCCCAGGTTTGACGTGGCGCTCGCCATCAGGATCAGCCGGAAATTCCGGTTGCCCCGCCAAAGGGAAGTTGCACTCATCGTAAGGACACCTCCGCTGCCTTTGCATCGCGGCCTTCTTGCCGAACCCAGCGCTTGCGGTTGAGGACAATGCCATCCCGGCGCACTTCAGCGATCTGTGTCATGTCGACCTCGGCAATGGTCCAGCCGGGCGTGTTCAATTCCCCCGCCGCAAAGACGCCGGTGGCTGGCAAATCCCGGTCTGGCGGGCCAAAGATACCACCAGCCCCAAAGGAGCTTTCCAGCCGCTCAAACCAGCGGGCCTCGCCCACGATCGAAGACATGACCGTCACGCATTGGTTCTCCAACGCCCGCGCCATCGCCCCGATGCGCACCCGCCAATAGCCGGAGAGGGTGCCTGTGACAGAAGGCACGCAGATCACATCGCAGTCGACCAAAGCCCTGCCCAGCAATGGGAATTCGCTGTCATAGCAAATCAGAACGCCAATCCGGCCCAGCGCGGTATCGAAAACCTGCAAGGGGCCACCTGGGACGACATCCCAAACGTCCTCCTCGCTACGGGTCATGATCTGCTTGTCCTGCACCCCGATCTGACCCGTTGGGGAAAAGAGGCGCGCACGGTTGACCGGGCGGGTCTGTGTCGCTGCAGGCGCAGATCCGGCAAGGATATGCACGCCATATGCCGCCGCCAACCGCTGATGCAATGCATCGACCTGCGGCAACATATCAGAGACCGCATGAATTGCCCGCTCCAGATCACTTGAAACGTCTGGCCCTGCCAAAGAGGCCAGTTCCATCGCGCCGTATTCGGGAAAGACCAGCAGCTCAGCGCCCAGCCCCGCCGCCTCCCCAACCCAGCGTGTGATCTTGGCCTCATAATCGGCCCAAGTGGACAGCTCATCCAGCGGATAGGCAGCGGCAGCAATCTTCATGGATACTCTCCTTGGATTGCCCTCCATCCTCTGCCGCTTTGATCGACCCTGCAAGTCCCGCTTGCAGGCACCCTGCCCAAGCGCCAAAGTGGCCTCATGACAAAGATCGTGATCCTGACAGGGGCGGGCATCTCCGCCGAGAGTGGCATCGAAACCTTCCGCGCCGAAGATGGCCTTTGGGCGCAGCACCGGGTGGAAGACGTGGCCACGCCCGAAGGGTTCGCCCGCGATCCCGACCTGGTGGTGAACTTCTACAACGCGCGCCGTGCGCAATTGCCCGAGGTCCACCCCAACCCCGCGCATCAGGCGTTGGGGCGGCTGGAAGCAGAGCACAAGGGTGAGGTGGTTCTGATTACCCAAAATGTCGATGACCTGCATGAACGTGGTGGCTCTCAAAGGGTGTACCACATGCATGGAGAGCTGAATTCTGCCCTCTGCGCGGCTTGCGATCACCGCTGGCCAGCGCCGATGGTCATGGCTCCGGGGGACGCATGCCCCAGTTGCGGGGCCCCCGCCGCGCGGCCGGACATCGTCTGGTTTGGCGAAATGCCTTATGAGATGGACAGGCTCTTTCAGCACCTGAGCGAGGCAGATGTCTTTGCCGCCATCGGCACATCTGGCAACGTCTACCCGGCAGCGGGTTTTGTGGCAGAGGCGCGGCGCGCAGGGGCACATACGATTGAGTTCAACCTGGAACCGTCAGCGGTCGGCAGTCAGTTCATGGAACATCGCACGGGGCCTGCCGGAACGACGGTGCCGCAGTGGGTGGACGAAGTTTTGCAGGGCTGAACAGACGGAGTTCCGCGAGGCCACCGGCACGAGTTCCCGCGAGGATTTTCAGTCCTGATCTCACCGAAAGGGCCCCCAGAATTCTCGCAGAATTCTGATCCGATTTCCTCGCAGGAAATCGCTACCCCGGCAACCCAATGCGCACAGGACCCCGCGCCCGACAGGCTGCAACCTCGCGCCCTTTCTGCGTCACCACAATCTCACCGCGCACCGCCATCGCATCCGCAGCTGCCCGCACAACTGGCATCAACGCCCGCCATTCCGCATCCAGCGCCCGCGCCACTTCCGAGGGGCAGATGGTTTTGCCCGCCCCCCGCGCATTTACCTGTCGCGCAATCTCAGCCTCAGTCAATTTCCGCAACAGCTTCATCACACCGCCCGCAGACACCCGCATTGGCATGCAGCCCTACATCCGGCAGAACCTTCCAGCAGCGCGCGCATTTCTCGCCTTGCGCCTTTTCAAAGACCACAGCGACACCGGGGACTTCCGGCAAGCGAAACGCCTCGGCCGGGGCGGGATCAGCCGTCAGCGATATCTGCGAGGTGATGGAGACATCGTCAAAGCTCACCGACTGCAAGGCCGCCAGCTGATCCGCATCTTCCACATGCACGACCGGTGCCGCTTCCAAGGACGCGCCAATGACCTTCTCCACCCGCTGCACTTCCAACGCAGCCGTCACCACGCGGCGCGCTGCACGCACAGATGCCCATTTGGTCGCCAGCACCTCATCGCGCCACGCGGCAGGTGTCTCCGGAATATCCACCAAATGGACGGAGCTCTCATCGCCGGGGAACCGCTCCAGCCAGACTTCTTCCATGGTGAACACCAGGATCGGGGCAAGCCACGTGGTCAGCCGGTGAAACAGTATGTCCAGTACGGTTCGCGTGGCCCGGCGGCGCAGCGTGTCGCCATCGCAGTACAAAGCATCCTTGCGAATATCGAAATAGAAGGCCGACAGATCCACGGTGGCGAAAGTGAAGATCGCCTGGAACACCCCCTGGAAATCAAACGCGGCATAGCCCTCGCGGACCTGCACATCCAACTCCGCCAAGCGATGCAACACCCAGCGCTCCAGTTCCGGCATGTCTGCAGGCTCAACCCGGTCCGCCTCACTGAAATCGCTCAATGCGCCCAGCATATACCGCATAGTGTTGCGCAGCCGGCGGTAGCCATCAGCCACACCTTTCAGGATTTCCGGACCGATCCTCTGATCCGCGGTGTAGTCGGTCTGTGCCACCCACAGGCGCAGAATATCCGCGCCATATTGGCTGATCACATCCTGCGGGGGCGTGATGTTGCCCAATGATTTCGACTGTTTGAAGCCCTTCTCATCCAGCGTCATCCCGTGCGTGACAACATTCCGGTAAGGTGCACGGCCCGTGGTGCCAACGGACTGCAAGAGAGAGGAATGGAACCACCCACGATGCTGGTCGGTGCCTTCCATATAGACGTCCGCAATCCCGTCGTCCGTTCCATCATCGCGGTCACGCAGTGTGAACGCATGGGTGGAGCCTGAATCAAACCACACATCCAAAATGTCGGTGACCTGATCATAGTCCTCCGGGTCTACGATCCCACCGAGGAACCGCTCCTTGGCGCCGTCCTCGTACCAGGCATCAGCGCCTTCGGCTTCAAAAGCCTCCACGATCCGGGCATTCACCTCTTCATTGCGCAGAAGGAAGTCCGCATCCGTGGGCAGCAGGCCCTTCTTGGTGAAACAGGTGAGCGGCACGCCCCAGGCCCGCTGACGCGACAGCACCCAGTCGGGCCGCGCTTCCATCATGGAGAACAAACGATTGCGCCCGGACCGGGGCGTCCAGTTTACATTGTCGATCTCTGTCAGCGCGCGTTCGCGGATCGTCTTCCCATGGGTATCAAGCCCATCGCCCACCGGCTTGTCGATGGCGGCAAACCACTGCGGCGTATTGCGATAGATCACGGGCGCCTTGGAACGCCAGGAATGCGGATATGAGTGCTTGATCTTGCCACGGGCCAGCAGCCCGCCAACCTCAACGAGCTTGTCGATGACAGCCGCGTTGGCCTTCCCCTCACCGCCCTTGCGGGACAGGATGTATTGCCCGCCAAAGAACGGCAGATCATCGCGGAAGCGGCCATCGTCCATCACGTTGTAGGTGATGACCTCCTGCAACATGCCCAAATCACGGTAGAGCTCATATTCCTCCATCCCGTGGGACGGGGCGCAGTGGACAAATCCGGTGCCTTCCTCGTCAGTGACAAATTCGGCGTGTCGGAAGTCGCGCGGCTGATCCCACTCACCGCCTGCCCCTTCAGCCCCGGCAAGCGGGTGAGCAAGCGACAGTTGTGCCATGGCGTCCGTCGGCATGTCGCCCACGCGGCGATACATCTCAGGCGTAAGGCGCGCGCGGCCCAGAACCTCTTCGGCCAGCTTATCTGCGATGATGTAGCGATCCCCGATCTTGGCCCAGCATTCCTGCGGACGGCCCGTGACCTCGTACACCCCATACGAAATGTCATCG
Source organism: uncultured Sulfitobacter sp. (assembly GCA_963422245.2). Taxonomy (GTDB): domain Bacteria; phylum Pseudomonadota; class Alphaproteobacteria; order Rhodobacterales; family Rhodobacteraceae; genus Sulfitobacter. Next base: position 110,381 of record CAXMWW010000029.1, read on the forward strand.
CGATAAACGACGGCCTTGTTGGACGGCAGCGTCCAGGGTGTTGTCGTCCAGATCAGCACATAAAGGTTGCCCGCACCGAGAGTCTCCAGCACCGGATTGCCCGCACTTGCCATCTCCGGGTTGCCAAGCACCCGGAACTTCACCCAAACGGTAAAGCTCTCTTTGTCGTGGTACTCGACTTCCGCCTCGGCTAGCGCCGTCTGCTCAATGGGCGACCACATCACAGGCTTGGAGCCCTGATAAAGGGTCCCGTTCATCAGGAACTTCATGAACTCCTCGGCAATCACCCGCTCCGCATGGAAATCCATGGTCAGATACGGCTCAGGCCAATTGCCCGTCACACCCAGACGCTTGAACTCCTCACGCTGCACATCCACCCAATGCGCGGCAAAGGCGCGACACTCGGCGCGAAACTCGTTGATCGGAACCTCGTCCTTGTCGCGACCCTTCTTGCGGTACTGCTCCTCGATCTTCCACTCGATCGGCAACCCATGACAGTCCCAGCCGGGGATGTAACGGCTGTCAAATCCCATCATCTGATGAGACCGGACAATGATGTCCTTGATCGTCTTGTTCAGCGCATGACCGATATGCAAATTGCCGTTGGCATAGGGCGGGCCATCATGCAGCGTGAAAACCTTGCGGCCTTCTTTCTCGCGCAAACGGTAATAAACCCCGATCTTTTCCCACCGCGCCAACCAGTCCGGCTCACGCTTAGGCAGGCCCGCGCGCATGGGAAAGTCAGTCTTCGGCAGGTTCAAGGTGGATTTGTAGTCAGGTGTCTCGGCGCACATGGGTGGCGTCCTTTGATGGTCGTATCTGGGAAAAATCGGAAGTCGGCGCGAGCATCTCAAACGCCTGAAGCCCGGCGGCTCATTGGGGTCAGAGCGCCGGGGATATAATTCGAATAATGATCGCCACGAACGAAGTCATAACCCGGCTTATAAAACCGCCCCATAGGACGAACAAGCCCCCTCTTTCTGGCTGAAAATATCCCAGGGAGCTCGAGGGACAGCGTCCCTCGTCAGCAAAAAGTAAAATCGCGCGCGGCGCAGCCGCTCCAACAGATCAAGCATCACAGTATTCTCCACAAACGGTAATGATCACAACGCGAAACCAAAAAGACCCTCCTCTGCCCCCTCAACAATATGCCAAAGATCCTGCAAGGTTCTCCTGCACATCACCATTCAATAAGAGCCCAAAATATGCCAAACGAGAACGCCGCCCTGATCCTGCAGGAATACCTTACGGCGCAAGACCCCGGATTTGCCCTTCTGGTCAACGCGCCCTGGGGTGCTGGCAAGACAACCTTTGTCAAAACCCAAACCCGATATGAGACAGACCAGAACATTCTCTATCTCAGCCTCTTTGGTCTGGAAACGGCTGATGCGTTCAACGAAGCCCTGCTCGCCGCCTTTATCGCCAGCCCCGGGAACACGTTGGAAAAAACCGTTCGAAAACGGGGAGAGCAGCTAAAGAACCTGGTCTCCGGCAGCCGCGCTTTTGGATTCTCAGTGAACCTAAGCAGCCTTTCCCTGCTCGAAGGGCTTCGGGAAAAACTACCGCCGACGCTGATCTTTGACGACCTGGAACGCAGCGAGATGCCTCAATCGGTCCTGTCCGGGCTGCTCAACAGGTTCATAGACCATGATCGTCGTCGCGTGATCCTGATTGCCAATACCGACAAGATCCACCCGGACCAAAAGCCCAAGTTCGACACGACGGCGGAAAAACTGATCGGGCGACACCTTCGGGTTGAGCCGGACGTTGAACCGACACTGCAATCGTGCTGGAGCACACTGAAGGACGGCACAGGCAAGACCTTCCTGCAGGATAATCAAGCCATGATCCGCAGCGTCTTTGAACAAGGAAAGCACCAAAATCTGCGCCTGCTCAAACGCGCTTTGCACGCTTCCGTTGGTCTTCTTGAAAAGATAAGCCCAGAGCTGTTCGAACATGAAGCGCCGATGCTACGGCTGACCAGGACGTTTATGGCTCTGCACATGGCCCATGCCGCAGGGCATGTGTCAGATAATGACCTGAAAGCCCGCGACAATCACCGCGCTTTCGGCAAACACTTGTTCGGCAACCCGGATCCGGCTGACGAAATCCAATCTCTCGTTGAACTGGCCTCAAACCACCCAGATTGCGACATCGGTGCCTTCCATCGCTCCATCCTGTCAGTCGATCTGGTCTGCAAACTGCTGATCGATGGCTATGCCAGCGCGAGGACGATCAACACGGACCTGCGTGCAGGACATCACTTCAGCGCGCCAAAGGATCAGCCTGACTGGATCACCCTATGGAACTGGGAGAGCACTCCCGCCCCACAGCTGCAAGCCGCACTGGATCGGACATTTCGGGCGATTTGGAAATTCGAGCTTACCCATCCCGGTGAACTGGTGCAAACCTACGCGGCACTGGATTTTCTGAACCGCTTCAATGGGCTGGGCATCCGTCGCAGGCCCCTTGCACGATACTTTCGAGCCTATGTACTGGAATTGGAACGCTTGGGCAAACTCCCCGCCCGCAGGCCAGCAGGCCGCGAAAGACATCGTTACATCTTTGGCCACGAAAATGGGTCTGTGAACTTTGGCGGGTATGTTTTTGAACCCGACGAAGTCTCTCTGACTTTGGTTGTAACGCTCAAATCCGCCATGAACCGTGTGTACGATGCTGAACTCCCAACCGCCGCTGCTGGTCTGGAACAGATGTTCACGCAGGACGCGGATGCCTTTCTGGCAGAAATCTCATATGACCCCAGGGAAAGTACGTATTTTGAAGACCCTATCCTGCATCTTGTGGATCGGACTGTCTTTGCCGACCATCTGCTGCACCTGATCGAACATCAGCCGGAAACAGCGAAACGCGTCGCCGAAGAACTGCGCAAACGGCGGCTCTATCAGGGGAACAAATTGCAAGACGAATTTAATTGGCTGGACAGGTTGCCGGTTCTTTTGCGCACACGGTCCTTGGCAACCTCACGACTATTGGCCGCGAAAGCCGCGCGCTTCATTCGCGCCCATTGCATCCGGCGCTGACGTTCAACCCGTCGCCTTGCCCCCAAACAGCCCCGTCAGGCTGCGCCCGATGATGCCGCGCACCGATGGCTTGCGGGCCTGCGAAAACGGCAGCGGGCGGCAGACCTCCATCGCGGCGACGCCAACGCGGGCGGTCAAGGCCCCATTCACCATGCCTTCCCCGAACCGGCGGCTCAACTTACCCAGGATCGACCCGCCCAGCACGGGTTCCAACAAGTCGTCGCCGACTGCCACAGCCCCCGTGGCCACCAGATGAGATAGCACGGCCCGCGTCAGCCGCCAGGAGCCAAAGAAGCCGGACCGCCCCCCGTAAATCTCCGCAATCCGGCGGATCATCCGCAAGTTAGATGTGAGCGCCGCTGCCACATCCGCCAACGCGAGCGGCACCAACGCGGTGACCGTGGCCACCTGACGTGCTGCCGCTTCGACCTCTCGGCTGGCTGCAATATCAAGCGGTCCCAGCACTTCGTGCTCGGCCAACCCCAGCAGTCCGGAGGCATCCAGTTGATCCCCACGCAACTCCGCAAGCCTGTCGCGCCCCCACCGCGTGTCCTCGCGCCCGCGATAAAGCCGCACCAGCCGGTCGGTCACATTCCGGGCAGATGTCAGATCCTCCTGCGCAAGCGCCTCGCCTGCGTCATGGCGCAATCCATCAAGCCTTGTCAGCCGCCCGAAAGCCGCCATTTCGCGCAGGCTGAGCAGCGCCAGCACCAACAGGAACACAGCAAACAGGACCGTAAAGCCCCAGCCCAGCAAAGGCGAGTTCGCCATCAGGCCGGTTACGAAATTCCAGGCAGCAACTGAGGCAATGGCCCCGACCAGCGCCGTGGCCAGCCACCAGAACAGGCGCACCAACCGCGACGGCTTGCGCGCGGCCAACCGAGCTGCGATCTGCATCGCCTGGCCAGCGGGGGCGGGTTCCACAATATCCGGCACAGGCGGGGCTTCGGCCACAGACGGTGGGGCCGTGACGTCCTCTTCGATCTCAAACAGAACCGGACCTTTGGCCATCACCCCGCCTCCCGCGTCCAAGCAAACCGGATATCCGGTAGCTTCTCGTCATTCTGCGCACCATCGGTGCGCCGCACTTCGGCAAAGCCATGACGCAGATAGAACCGCTGCGCCCCGGCGTTTGCCTGGAACGTCCAAAGCCTCAACGTGTCATTCCCCGCCTTCGCGCCTTCCAACAATGCCGAACCGACCCCTCGGCCACGCTGATCCTGCGCCACATAGAGCGCGTGAACCTCGGACCCGTCCAGTGCGGCAAAGCCCACGACACCCGCTGCTTGCTCCGCGACAGTGACCCAACCCCGATCGATCATCATGCCCGCATGGGCCACGTCCTCGGCCCGGGTGTGCACGCGGGGCATCCAATCGGTTGTGTCTTCGAACTCCGACAGGATTGCGCCCACAGCGCCCGCATCGGTCTGCTGAGCCACCCGCAAACGGATCACAACCGGTCCCCGATCAGAAACTCCACCGCTTTATCAAGCCGGATGTGCGGCGGGCCGTCGCCCGGGCGCAGTTCCAGCGGCGCGGGCGCAAAACGCATCACCTGATAGTCCTGGTCGAGCCATTTTTCCTGGCCCTCACGCGCAGGGTTGAGCAGATGGGCAGGGTCCCTGGGCAGATCACCGGGGTAAAACGCGGCTTGTCTGCCGTCCTCTAGCAAGGTGCCTCGCACCACATCAAGCGTCTCGCCTTCATGATCCATGCTGGCCTCGGTTGTGGCCCGCAGCGAGGCAATCGCCATCGCTGCCGTGCCAGCGCCTGCGTATTGCGCCCGGTCGCGGGCCTCGCGCGTCAGCGCCTCCATGATCGCGGTCAGTTGCGGGTGCTGCGCATGATGCAGATGGTCCGCCTTTGTCGCCGCAAAGAGTATTTTCTCCACTCGCTTGCCACCCAACAGGTTGGTCAGAAACCCATTGCGGCCGGGCCGAAAAGCGCTGAGCGTCTCAGCCATGGCACCGCGCAGGTCCTCCACCGCGCGGGGACCCGCGTTGATCGCTCCCAGCGCGTCCACCAACACCACCTGACGGTCAATGCGGGCGAAGTGATCGCGAAAGAAGGGCTGCACCACCTGTCGCTTGTAGGCCTCGAACCGGCGGGCCATCTCGCGGTGCAAAGACCGGCGTTTTGACCGCCCATCCGTTGGGATCGGCGCAAATGTCAGTACGGGCGATCCCTCCAGATCACCGGGCAACAGAAAACGCCCCGGCGTACAGTCAGAAAAGCCCTCCAATCGTGCGGTTTTCAGAAAAGAAGTGAACTTATCCGCAAGGGCTTGTGCAAAACTCTCGTCATGCTGAGCTGTTGCATCGGCAGACTGCGCCAATGTGATGAAATCCTGCGCAAAATCGCGGTTACTGATCCTTGCCAATGTCGCACTCGACCAGGCTTCATACGTCTGATCCATCAACCCCAGATCCAGCAGCCACTCGCCTGGATAGTCGACAATATCAAGATGGATCGTCCGCGGCCCCTGAAGCCCCGCCAGCAACCCACTGGGGCGCACCTTCAGCGACAGTCGCAGCTCCGACACTGTGCGCGTGCTCTCAGGCCAATCCGGGGTTTTTCCTGTCATCGCAGCCAGATGCGCCTCATACTCAAAGCGCGGCACCGTATCATCCGGTTGCGGCTGCAGGAATGCCGCCTCGATCCGCCCCTCAGAGGCCGCAAGCAAGCCCGGCATGCGCCCCCGGTCCAGCAGGTTGGCGACCAGCGAGGTGATGAAAACCGTCTTGCCCGATCGGGCGAGCCCGGTGACGCCCAGGCGAATGACGGGTTCAAAGAAGGTCTCTGACACCGTATCGCCCACGTTCTCCACCTGACGCCAGATGCCATCGGCAAGTCTTGCTATGACCAAAGTTGCACCTGTCTTCGGGTTCCCGGTTGGATCGAACATAAGGGCGGGTGCATAGGATTGCCAGAACCGGAGCATGGGGGTAGAGCGGGGAAATGCCGCGTTATGCCCTCAAAATTGAATACCACGGTGCGCCCTTTGCAGGCTGGCAGCGCCAAAAGGATCAGCCCTCTGTGCAAGGGGCGATAGAGGCCGCGCTGGCGCGCCTAGAGCCACGCGATCACACAATTGCCGCCGCCGGTCGCACGGATGCAGGCGTGCACGCGCTGGCGCAGGTGGCCCACTGCGACATGGAACAGGATTGGGACCCGTTCCGCCTGTCAGAAGCGCTAAATTACCACCTCAAGCCGCGGCCCGTGGCGATTGTGGATTGCGCGCGCGTGTCTGACGACTTTCATGCCCGCTTTTCCGCCCGCGAACGCCGCTACCATTTTCGCATCCTCAGCCGCCGCGCGCCTGCCACACATCAGGCGGGGCTGGTCTGGCAGATCAAACATGAACTGGATGTCGAGGCCATGCAGGCGGGGGCTGACTTTCTGATTGGACTGCATGACTTTACAACGTTTCGCTCAACCATTTGCCAGGCCGACAGCCCCGTCAAAACGCTGGACCATTTGACCGTAACGCGCGTCGAAACGCCTGCCGGACCAGAGACCCATTTCGACGTCCGCGCGCGGTCTTTCCTGCATAATCAGGTGCGCAGTTTCGTGGGCACGCTGGAACGCGTGGGCACTGGTGCATGGAGGCCAGAAAAGGTCCGCGACGCGCTGGAGGCGAAGGATCGCGCCGCCTGTGGACCGGTGTGCCCACCCGAAGGTCTCTACTTGTCGCAGGTTGATTATCCGGACAACCCTTTCGGCTAGGGGTCCGGAATTCTCCAAGAATTCCGATGTTTTCCTCGCAGGAAAACACCGCCCGGCCTCACCCAATTGGTTTCCAGTCACCGTGGTGCTTACCTTCAGCGTCATCGCGCCGTGCGAACCCATGGCGGCCAAAGAAGTCTCGCTGCGCCTGAATGAGGTTTGCTGTCCCCCGCCCGCGCCGCATGCTGTCGTACCAGGCCAGTGCGGCGGACAATGCCGGCAAGGCCACACCCTGTGTTACACCTGCCGCCACAACACGGCGCAATGCGGGCAGACTGGCCGCCAGCTGTTTGCGCATCGCAGGGGCAAGGATCAGGTGATCATGAGGCAGCTCCGCACGGAAGGCTTCTGAAAAAGCGTCGAGCAAAGCCGAGCGGATTATGCACCCTGCCCGCCAAATCTCTGAAATTGTGGCGAAATCCAATGCCCAGTCAAATTCGTCTGACGCCGCAGCCAAGACGCGAAAGCCTCGCGCATGGGCCAGGATGCGCCCGGCTAGCAGGGCTTGCTCCAGATCTGCATCATCCGGCATTGCCCCCTCAAGCCTCCCACCCTCCAGCAGATCTTCTGCTGCCACACGCACTTCTTTTTCAGCCGACCAGCCCCGCGCGCCCACCGCGGCCTCAATGGCAGAGGCCGATTGTCCCATCTTGAGCGCTTCTATGACCGTCCAGCGGCCCGTGCCCTTCTGGCCTGCTTGATCAAGGATCACATTTACTATGGGTTCCCCGGTCTTTGCGTCAACAGACTGTAAGGCTGCGGCAGAAACCTCGATGAGGTAGGAACTGAGCGGGCCTTGCTGCCAGCTTTCGAACAGATCACCAATCAGCGGCGCGCTGCGCCCGCCTGCATCCCGCAACAGACCGTAAACCTCTGCGATCATTTGCATATCCGCGTATTCGATGCCGTTGTGCACCGTCTTTACGAAATGCCCGGCTCCGTCCGGGCCCAGATGGGCCACACAAGGCGTGCCTTCGAACTTGGCCGCAATCGCCTCAAGCATCGGTTGCAACTGCCCCCAGGAATGCGCGGTGCCGCCAACCATCACGGACGGCCCATGCCGCGCGCCTTCCTCCCCACCAGAAACGCCCATCCCGACAAAATGAAACCCGGTTCCCTCAAAGTCGGCAGAACGGCGGCGTGTGGCGTTAAAATCCGCATTCCCGCCATCGATCAGCGTGTCACCTTCCTCAAGATAGGGGGTGATCGCCTGGATCATCGCATCCATCGGCGCGCCAGACGGGATCATGAAAAGGATGCTGCGCGGCTTTGCGATGCTTGCGACAAAGTCGGCAAGGTCCGCATGGCCTTCCAGACGGTCGGCCAGCGGCCCGGCCTCCTTGATGAAATCCCCGATCCACTCGGCTTCGCGGTTGGACACGGCTACATCGAAGCCTTTGTCTGCCAAATTGAGCGCCAGCGCAGACCCCATCGTGCCCAATCCGTAGACCCCGATATCTGCCCCTTTTGAAGATTTTGCCATCTCACCCTCCGCGATTTTGCACCACACTGATGCGCGTCCCCACGAGCCGCAAGGGGTAAGCTTCATTGATTCTTAACGAAAATGAAGTTATCCACAGGGGATAACAAAAAAAGTCCGATAGGCAGGACAGCACATGATGCACGTTTTGAAACGCGCCTGGGCGGAAACGCTCATGCCACTTTTATTTGTACCACGAAAGTCGCAGGTCGGCGCGCTGTGCTACCGCAAGACAGACGCGGGCAAGCAGGTTCTGCTGATCACCAGCCGTGATACCGGCCGCTGGATCATCCCCAAGGGGTGGCCGATCAAGGGTCTCGATGCCGCGGGGGCTGCGCTGCAAGAAGCCTGGGAAGAGGCCGGGGTCAGGAAAACCGGTGACACCGAAGCCGTTGGCAGTTTCGACTATGACAAGCGCTTGAAGGACGGAGAATATCTGCCGGTGCGCACAGAGGTTTTTGCCGCCGAGGTGCAGGAGTTGCGCAGCGACTATCCCGAAGCCAAGGAACGCCAGCGTGCCTGGTTTACGCCGAAAGAGGCCGCAGAACTCGTGGATGAGCCACAGCTTCAGGATATTCTGCGCGCCTTTTGATCTTCGCGCGGGCACAAAATCCTCGCAGGATTTTGGTCACTCGGCGGATCGGATCGCACCAACGGGGAGGTTGGGCAAACCCTCTGCCGCGACCTCTGCCAGTTCGATCAGTTCCTGAATACGCGCATTGATCGGTGTCTTGCGCCCAACCTCTGCGCCCATCCGCACGACTTGCCCTTGCAGCACGTCGATTTCAGTTTTGCGCCCGGTCATCAGATCATGGGACATTGAGGATCGGGCCTGTGCATCAATGGTCAGCATCTGGGCCGCCACACGGGTAAACAGGGGCGTAGGCAGGCGCAGCACCCAGGGGATCATGCCCACAGGCAGCGGCGTTGTAGACGTCGGATTGATCCCATGGGCGCGCAGCACGCGCAGTGCTTCAATCCATTGGTCTGCCGTCAGACGACGCCAGCTCCGCACGCGCAACATGTCTTGCAAGGTCAGCCCCGACAGCGCGTTGATGGCATTGATAAGGTTGGTCAGGAACTTGCCCCATTGGATCGCCGTGATCTCTGCACTTTCGGTGACTTTCAGATGCGATGTGGTGAGCAGATCGGCCAGCATCTGGGGACCCTCGCCAATCACGATATCCCCGCTGGTCGCCCGGTGAAAACAGCCCTGCCCCATGGGCACCACGTTAAACGGCACCATGCCTGCGCGGATATCATGGTCGGGCAGCATCTCGCGCAGGACCGTCGCGTTTTCCGTGCCGTTTTGCAGGCTGACGACCCGGACGTCACCGCTCGCGTGTGCCGCTATCGCCGCGGCAATCTCTGCTGTGGCACCCGATTTCACGGTGACCAGCACAATGTCCGCATCATCCAGCGCCGAGGGGTCCTCAGCCAGGCCAATGTCTTCAGCCGCAAGCTTCACCGCCATGCCGGAAAAATCTGTGAGCGTCAGACCATGCGCGCGTATCTCGGCCCCGATCCGGGGCCGCACCAACAGCGTGACGCGCTTGCCTGCAGCGGCCAGAAGGCCGCCGACAAAGCAGCCGATGGCCCCCGCACCGGCAACAGCAATATGCGGCTCAGACGCCAAGGCACCAGCGCATGATGGCTTTCTGCGCGTGCAGCCGGTTTTCGGCCTCGTCAAAGATCACCGAATGCGGGCCGTCCATGACAGAGCTTGTTGCCTCATCATCGCGGTGCGCGGGCAGGCAGTGCATGAACAGGCTGTCCGGCTTGGCCTGCGCCATCAGCGCATCGTTAACCTGATACCCGCGCAGCTGATTATGCCGCCGTTCGCGCGCCGATTGCGGATCATGCATGCTGACCCAGGTATCGGTGACGACAAGGTCCGCACCCTCCACCGCTTTGCCCGGATCACGTTCGATCTGATACATCCCATCCCAGGCCGGTTCAGGGTCCAGCGGTGGCGGGCCGGTGAAAGTGAGGTCAAACTCAAACTGTTTGGCCGCATGAGCGAAGCTGGCAAAAACGTTGTTGCCGTCCCCCGACCAGACGACTTTTTTGCCCTTGATAGGCCCACGATGTTCTTCGAACGTCATGACATCCGCCATGATCTGGCAGGGGTGCGTGCGGTTTGTCAGCCCGTTGATCACGGGTACATCGGCGTATTCCGCCATCTCCTGCAGGGTGGCTTCCTCAAACGTGCGGATCATGATGAGGTCGACGTAGCGGCTGAGCACCCGAGCGGTGTCTGCGATGGTCTCACCGTGCCCCAACTGCATATCCGTGCCCGAAAGCACCATTGTCTGCCCGCCCATTTGACGCACGCCCACGTCAAAGCTGACCCTTGTGCGGGTGGAGGGTTTTTCGAAGATCAGCGCGACCATATGCCCTGCAAGAGGCTGGTCGTCGTCGGGTGCCCCCTTGGGGCGGCCTGCGCGCGCATTCTTGGCGGAAATCGCGTTGTCGATGATGCCCCGCAGGTCTTTGGGATTGGTCGTGTGAATGTCGAGAAAATGGTTCATATCGGGTCTCTGAGTTGAGGGACCTGGGGGTTGTCTGCCCGTCGCCTACTGGGCTTTTACCAATGGCGCACAATGGGCAACCCCCGAGGTATATTTATGGCCAGAAAGACAGTTAATTGGTGAGTGAGGCCGCAGCTTTGCTGAGACGGGTGACGGCTTCGCCAATCTCTTCGTCGGTGATGGTGAGGGGCGGCAGCAGGCGGATGACATTGTCTGCGGCTGGCACTGTGATCACTTCATTCGCGTAGCCTGCGGCCACCACGTCACCGTTCACCGCCTTGCACTTGAGACCCAGCATCAGGCCGGACCCGCGTACAGCCTCAAAAACATCCGGATGTTCGGCCACCAACCCTTCGAGCTTTTGGCGCAGAAGGCCCGCCTTGCGGTTTACGTCATCTAGGAACGCGGGATCGCTGACGACATCCATCACCGCGCAGCCCACTGCACAGCCCAACGGGTTGCCGCCGTAGGTGGAGCCGTGGGTGCCTGCGGTCATGCCGGATGCGGCATCTTCTGTAGCCAGCACAGCCCCCAACGGGAAGCCCCCGCCGATGCCTTTTGCCACCATCATGATGTCAGGGCTGATACCGGCCCACTCATGGGCGAATAGCTTGCCGGTCCGGCCCACGCCGCACTGCACCTCGTCAAGGATCAGCAGGATGCCATGTTCATCGCACAGATCCCGAAGTCCTTTCAGACAGGCATCCGGCAGCGGGCGAATGCCGCCTTCGCCCTGCACCGGCTCCACCAGAATGGCCGCCGTGTTTTCGTTGATCGCGGGCGCAATCGCGTCGTGATCGTCAAAGGCGAGGTGGACAAACCCGGGCAGCAAAGGCCCGAAGCCCTTGGTCATCTTCTCAGAGCCTGCCGCCGCAATTCCCGCAGAGGATCGGCCGTGGAAGGAGCCACCAAAGGTGATGATCTCCACTTTCTCCGGCGCGCCTTTGTCGTGGTGGTACTTGCGCGCCATCTTGACGGCCAATTCGCAGCTTTCGGTGCCAGAGTTGGTGAAGAATACCGTGTCGGCAAAGGTGTGCTCCACCAGCCTGTCCGCAAGCGCCTGCTGATTGGGGATCTGGTAGAGGTTCGACGTGTGCCAAAGTGCCCCAGCCTGATCCGTCAGCGCCTTGACCAGCGCGGGATGCGCGTGGCCCAGCGCATTGACGGCAATGCCCGCCCCCAGATCAAGGAAACGTCGCCCGTCCGCCTCAATCAGCCAGGTGCCTTCGCCTTTGACAAAGCTCAAAGGCGCACGTGAATAGGTCGGCAAGACGGAAGAGATCATGGGGATCATCCTTGTGGTGGGCCGCAAAAGAAAGCCCAAAAGGGCATGGCGGCAAAGTTACGTCAATGGTTTTTGGAAGGTTGCCAGCAAGGCGTGGCAGATGGATCAGCCTTTGCATGTGGCGCAAAGGCGGGCAGGTCAGCGTCGTCGGTTGGTCTGCACTTTGATCATGAGGGTTGCTTAGTCCCAAAGTCTGCCGCGCGTAAACCCCCAGTTTGCCATTGCAGCTTTTGCGGGGCAGGCGCATAGCGGCCTCATGTTTGTCGCCAAGGAACCCAACAACATCCTCGCCGCAGGGTTCATCACCCTGTCGGGCGTGTTCATTGCAGCCTCCACCTTGGCAGCCAAAGCCCTTGGCACAGGCAGCTTTGGCGACCCGCTGCACCCCCTGCAAATCAGCCAGGGGCGCTTCATTTTTGCCTGGATCGCGATTATGGCAGCTGCGCTTATCCTGCGCCCCGCCCTTGAACGCCCCCATTGGCGGCTGCATATCGGGCGCACGGTCTGCGGCTGGATCGGCGTGTCCGCGATGTTCGGCGCTGTGGCCTACATTCCACTGGCCGACGCCACGGCGATTTCCTTTCTCAACCCGGTTTTTGCGATGATGCTGGCCATTCCGCTTCTGGGCGAAAAGGTAGGCCGCTATCGCTGGATGGCCGCCGCCATGGCCCTCATTGGCGCGCTCATCCTGTTGCGCCCCACGCCCGCCAGCTTTCAGCCTGCAGCGCTGATTGCGCTTGGGGCCGCGATGATCATGGGGTTAGAGCTGATTTTCATCAAACAACTGGCCCGGCGCGAGGGGCCTTTTCAGATCCTGATTTTCAACAACACGCTGGGTCTGGTGATTTCCTCGCTCGCCGCCTTTGCTTTCTGGCAAATGCCCAACGCTGCGCAATGGGCTGTTCTGGCCTGCGTGGGCGTTAGCATGGCTGCTGCTCAGGCCTGTTTTGTGAACGGCATGGCGCGCGCTGACGCCAGCTTTGTCGCCCCCTTCAGCTATGCCACACTGATCTTTGCCGCGATCTATGATGCGCTCTTTTATGACGTCATCCCGGACGCCATCACATGGGCCGGGGCGGCGATCATCATCGCAGGCGCCGTGTGGCTGGCGTTGCGCGAGGCACGCAACAAGCCCACCGCCTGACAACGCACCCTTGCACCCCGCGCCCACGCGGCCTAAATTATGGCCCAGCCATAACAAAGCGGTCCAGACCAAGGGGCCGCTTTTTACCATAAGAGAGCCCCGCATGTCCTGGACAGATGAACGCGTTGAGATCCTGAAAAAGATGTGGGGCGAAGGGCAATCCGCCAGCGTCATCGCCAAGGAATTGGGAGGTGTGACCCGCAACGCGGTCATCGGCAAAGTGCACCGTCTGGGTCTGTCCAACCGCGCCACATCCAGCGGCGGTGCCAAGGCAGAGGCGAAACCCAAAGCCAAGGCGGAGCCCAAAGCCAAGGCAGCCCCCAAGCCTGAACCCAAGACAGAAAGCGCCGAGCCCAAAACCGAAAGCGCGGCCCCGCCCAAGTCGGCCATCAACGCCCGCAAACAAATCATCCCTGCCGGTCAGCCTTTACCCCCGCAGCCTTCAGCCAACGAGATTTCGCCAGAGGCTTTGGCAAAGGTCAACGAGGTCGAAAAGAAGGCCAAGAAGATCAGCCTGATGGAATTGACCGAGCGGACCTGCAAATGGCCCGTGGGCGACCCGGCCACTGATGAGTTCTGGTTCTGCGGCCTGCCGGTGATGCAGGGCAAGCCCTACTGCGAGGCGCATGTGGGCGTGGCGTTCCAGCCGATGAGCTCGCGTCGGGACCGGCGGCGGTAGCCAAAGGCTCGCCCGCGGCACCAGACGCTGCAAGGTTTGCGGACAGGGCTAATCCTTGGTTTTTGGAAGTTCCCAACCGGATCCGGGGTTCAATTGGCAACGCACGACCTTGCGGTCAGATTTTGACGGTTCAAGAAGCTCAAAATGACCTCCTTTTGGCCATCTTTAGCGTTCACACTCTTGTCTATTTTGCGATTGGTCAGTCAGCCATCCTGAAACAAGACCGTAAGAGGTGCTCCGATGGAAGCAACAGAGGATCATATCGCAAGCGTCTTGGCCCAAGCACGGCGCGATGGTTTCCTGCTGCGGCGTGTGCCGGCGAAACAGGGTGACTTTGCACCAGGGTGCTACTTCGGGGGATCCCCGACGATGCCCGCAAACATGGACTGGCCCTATACGGATTGCTACGACACACCGCCCACCCCGCTTACCTTCATTGCGCAGATTAATTTGGCTTCACTGCCCGTTTTGGAAGGGCACCCTGAGGCCCCAAAGTCGGGCACGCTATTTTTCTTCATCGAACCCAAGTATGGCCCACGGCATGAGTATGCCTCTAGCACTACAGCCGTACTCTGGACAGACGCGGACACCCTTAATCTTCCTGAACGCAAGATGCCGAAATTCGACCTGACGTCTCTGCCACTTGGCGAGCTGGACCAAGAGTACGACCATCTGTCTTCGCTCTGCGCATTGGACAAATGCGGCATCCTATTTGAACCGCGAATGTCCATTGATCGACACGCCCTTTTCGAATTGCAGGGTGTTGGTCCTGCCGCCCTGACCAGAGCAGCGGAGCTAAACATCGAAGAAGACGACCGCCTCAGGCAGTTGCAGGGTGGCGATGGTGTGCTTCACTCCATGTTCGCGGGTCCGGCTTCTTTCGGACGGCTGGTCGATGGAGAAGTGATTTATGAAACGCAATTGGTGCCACTATGTGCCTTTGCCCGGGACTTCTTTTATGGCTTGAGCCGTGACAGCGATTGGGTTGTTTTCTGGATTTCCCCCGAAGCTCTGGCCAAAGGGGAGTTTGACTCAATATTCCCCTATGAGGGCATAGACTGAGCCGAAGGACAGCGCGCCGCGCGGGGCGAGAGAAGAGCGGAAGCCGCTTGTCGGCGTCGTTTGAGACGTTCATCCGAAGGCTGACGGACTACGCCCCATTGCCACACACCCCCCTATGCCGCATAGAAGCCTTGCGCAGGGTGCTTGTCGGGCCTTTCGCCCAGAGGGAACCCTCGTGCCTACCCCCGACAAGCAACAAGTGCGACGGGGACCCATGCCCAGCCAATTACCGGACGAACAGGCCGCTTCGACGGCCAAAGACCCCACCTTTCTGCGCCTCTTGAAGCGGGCGGCATTGTTCCTTCTTGGGCCGATCTATTTCCTCTGCATCGCCTTCGCCCCCCTGCTTTGCAGCAAAAGACGCGGCTTTCGTGGCTGGTATTGGCGACAGGTCAAACGGGCTTGCACCTGGCTTTTGTGGCTGCTCTCCATCCGCACGCAGATAACAGAGGCCGACAAAGCCACGCTGGCTGCCGATACGAACAGCATCATCGTGATCAACCACCGCAGTCACCTGGATGGCTTTGCCCTAATGGACGTGATGCCTTTTGCGAAGTGGATCACCTTCGCTGCCAAAAAGGAGCTTTTCGACGCGCGGCTTCTGCGCACCGGTTTCAGGGGTGCGGGCCTAGTTGAGATTGACCGAAAGAGCGGCTCAGTAGCGATGGAAACGCTCAGTCAGGCTGTCCACGACATGCCCGCGCGCCGGTCCGTTGTGCTGTTCCCCGAAGGTACCCGCACCAAAGGCGAAAGCCTGGGGGAGTTCAAAGCCGGTGCCGTGATGGTCGCACGCAAGACAGGTCGCAAAATCCGCCCCGTCGTCATCCACGCCTCCGACCGCCTGCTGCCGCCCGGCAAAGTACTGCCCCGAAGCGGGACCATCCGGGTCGAGGTCCTGCCGTCTTTCGTCTGCGATCCCGAGGTGACCGTGGACGAAGATGTAGCGCGGCTAAGGGCGGCAATGATGGTGGCTTTTGAAGGCGGAATGGGTCGCCATTGAAGCAGACCCCCACCCCCGGAAAAGGCCGGTACGTTTCGCCATAGTCACCCAAAACAAGCATCGCCCCGATGACAGCAACCGAATGCCCATCAAGCGGGTGGTCCGAGATCAGGCTCAGGGTCTGTTTCAACCGACCAAAGACATCCCTTGAACGGTAGCATCGCGAGTGAAGCTGCCATCACAGAAAACCACCCCAGCCCGGATTCAGTTCGTGGCCGTCGGGCCATCGCCTGCCCACCCGGGCAGGCGATGGCCCTAGTCTCCTCTGCGTCCCAAATCCGCCGCCACCTTTCCCTGCAACAATCCCCACTCAGCCGTGAGTTGCCTTTCCCCCTGCCGACGTGGTTCAACGCCCAAAGAACCTAAGCCCCGAAAGGCCACCCCATGCCCGACACCATCCGCGCTGCTGACGCCTTAGCCCGCCGCCTCTACGCTGCAGGGTGCCGCACTGCATTTGGTATGCCGGGCGGGGAAGTGCTGACCCTCATTGACGCGCTGGAGCAGGCGGGTATTCGCTTCATTCTGGCCAAACACGAAAACGCGGCAGGCTTTATTGCTGAAGGGGTGCATCACCGCGACCTGGCGCCTGCCATCCTTGTCGGCACCATCGGGCCGGGGACACTCAACGGGGTCAACACTGTTGCCAATGCCCTGCAGGATCAGGTGCCGCTTATTGTCCTGTCCGGCTGCGTCGATGCATCCGAGGCACAGACCTACACCCATCAGGTCGTCGACCAGCGCGCCGTCTTTGCACCGATCACCAAGGCGAGCTTTACGCTCACGGCTGAAGCGGCGCATGTCATGGCCGACAAGGCAGTTACCATCGCTACCGAAGGGCATTGGGGGCCGGTGCACATCGACGTGCCCGTGGCCGTGGCAGACCAGCGTATCCCCGCCAAGGCAACTGCACCCCGCCGCCCGGCGTCCGCGTCAGCCCCGGCAGGTGCTGATCTGGAAACCGCCCGCGATTGGCTGGAAGCCGCGCAGCGCCCGGTGATGATCGTGGGCGTGGATGCGCTGAACCAGAACGCCGGGGCTGAGATCGCGGCCTTCGCGGAACACCACATGTGCCCAGTGATCACGACCTACAAGGCCAAGGGCATCCTGCCGGAGGATCACGCCCTGTCGCTTGGCGGCGCGGGGCTGTCCCCAAAGGCCGATCAGGTGCTTCTGCCCTTTGTCGAAGACGCAGACCTGATCCTGTTGGTGGGCTATGACCCCATCGAAATGCGCCCCGGTTGGCAAAACGTCTGGGACCCGGCCGAGCAGCGGATCATCGATATCAGCCCTGAGCCCAATCACCATTACATGCATCAGGCCTCGCTCAACTTCCGTACCGATTGCGCGGCCACTCTTAGGGCGCTCAGCGACGGGCTGGATCAGGCCCGCACCTGGGAAGAGGGCGAGATTTATCAGGTCAAGACAGAGCTGCACACCGCCTTCCCCAAAGACGAAGACTGGGGGCCTGCAGCGGTCATCGACACCTGCCGCAAGGTCTTGCCGCGCGACACACTGGCAAGTGTGGACAGCGGTGCGCACCGCATTCTGCTAAGCCAAATGTGGGACACCTACGCCGCGCGCGACCTGATGCAATCCTCTGCGCTTTGCACCATGGGCTGCGCAGTGCCGATGGCCATCGGGGCCAAACTTGCCTCGCCTGAACGTCCCGTGGTGGGCTTCACCGGGGATGCCGGTTTCCTGATGGTTGCAGGCGAACTGGCGACAGCGGCGGAACTCGAAGTGGCACCGATCTTTGTGGTCTTTGTAGATGCTTCCCTTGCGCTCATCGAAAAGAAACAGCGCGAGCGGCAGATGACGAACCGGGGCGTGGATTTTGCCCAGCACAACTTTGCGGCGATGGGACTGGCATTCGGGGGCGAAGGCGTGACGGTGGAGAGCCGCGCTGAACTGGAGGCCGCGCTGAAAGACGCAATGACCTCTGAAACCTTCACCGTGATCGCAGCGATCATCGAACGTGCGGCCTACGATGGCCGCATCTAAGGGCGCGCTGGACGGGCTTTTTGTCCTCGACCTTTCTCGGATCCTTGCAGGTCCCACCTGCACGCAGCTGTTGGGGGATTTTGGGGCCACCGTGATCAAGGTCGAAAACCCCAAGACCGGCGGCGACGACACGCGCGGTTGGGGGCCGAATTATGCGCTGGATGCGGAAGGCAACCGTACCGACCTGAGCGCTTATTTCATGTCCGCCAACCGCAACAAGCGCTCCATCGCCGTGGACATCGCCACAGACGAAG
Source organism: uncultured Sulfitobacter sp. (assembly GCA_963422245.2). GTDB lineage: Bacteria > Pseudomonadota > Alphaproteobacteria > Rhodobacterales > Rhodobacteraceae > Sulfitobacter. The sequence continues at coordinate 128,584 of CAXMWW010000029.1, forward strand.
GTCAGCGGATCATCCACCAGCTGGCCGCCCGCGCGGATGTGGTGATTGAGAACTTCAAGCCGGACGGGCTAAAGAAATACGGGCTCGATCATGCGTCCTTGCGGGCCAAGCATCCGGGGCTGGTCTATTGCTCGATCTCCGGCTTCGGGCAGACCGGACCAAACCGCGATCAGCCGGGCTATGATCTGATGGCGCAAGGCTACGGTGGGATCATGGCGCTGACGGGCGACCCGGATGGCGTGCCGACCAAAGTGGGCGTCGGCATCGCGGACGTGATGTGCGGGATGTATGCGACCATCGGGATTCTCGCCGCGTTGCGTCACCGCGATGCAACAGGTGAAGGACAACACATTGATCTCGCGCTGGTTGATGCCCAGATGGCCTGGCTCATTAACGAGGGTTGCAATTTCCTGACCTCCGGGCAGGAACCCGTACGGCGCGGCAACGCCCATCCCAACATTGTGCCCTATGATGCCTTTGAATGCTCCGATGGCTGGTTCCTGCTGGCGGTCGGTAATGATGCGCAGTTTGCACGTTTCTGCGACGTGATGGGGCTGGCGGAGGTCGCCGCGGACGCGCGTTTCACCACCAACCTCGACCGGATCAACAACCGAGAGGCGCTGATGCCGCTCATTCGGCCCGCGATGCTGGCCCTGCCCCGCGCCGAGGTGATGGAGCGGCTACGGCAGGTAAAGGTTCCCTGCGGCCCGATCCATTCGGTGGGGGAAGCCTTGACCTCTGAGCAGGCGCAGGCCCGGGGCGCGGTGGTTGACGTGCCACGCAACGATGGTGACGATCTGCGATTGCTGGCGAACCCGTTAAAACTCTCTGCGACGCCAGTGCGTTATGACCGCACGCCGCCTCATGTGGGGCAGGACACGGATGAGGTTCTGCGCGAATTTGGCCTCAGCGACGCCCTACAAAACACCCCCAAAACCTAACAACCCCTTAACGTAGACGCGTCGATAACGACACGTCTGCCTTTACGTTCTGTTAGGTATCACAAGGGGTCTGCAGCAAATCGTTACCGCCGCATCGGCTGCCGTTTGAAATAGGTCAGCGACCGCCACAGCCACTCCAGCGGGCCAAACCGATAGCGCGCCAGCCAAAGCGGTGAGATGATCAGCTGCAGCGCCCATACGCCCAGCACGATCAGCACCTGACCCCAACGCTCGACTGATCCAAAGAGCCCCAACCCGAAGCCATAGAAGACAAACGTACAGATCAACGACTGCGCGATGTAGTTGGTAAAAGCCATCCGCCCGACGGCAGCCAAGCGACGTTGCATGGCACCCCACACGCCCGACTGCGCCAACCGCATGACGACGCCGATATAGGCCGCAGCCATCCCCAGACTGCCTACGTAATTGTAAAGCGATCCGACCCCCAAAAGGGAAAAAAGCGGATGCCATTCCGCGGCGGCGTTCTGCACCACACTTAGCACCACCAGCGGCAAGCCAATGATAAAACCACCCAAGATCAGACGGTTATAAAACGCAGCACTCCGCGAAGCGGAGAGTACCCCCGCCTTGAAAAGCGCCATTCCGATCAGCATCAGCCCGCCTGCCCGCCATACCAGATAGAACGGCAGCGCTTCGGTATACATTCCCTGCAACGTCATCAGCCGAACGCGAAGCGCATCGACCCAATTGCTGCGGTAGGCCGCGATTTCATAGACCACATGGGCTTTGGAAGGTGCGAAACCTCTGACGATCTCATCGCGGATCGGGGCCGGGGCGGAAGCGATGTCCGCCCCCGCAAGCAGACCCAGCAGCGGCGCGACGCATAACACCAGGCCGCCGAGGACAAGCAACCAGCACACGCTGAAGTTCCGGAACCAGAAGACCAGCAGCGCACAAAGTGCGTAGGTCACCAGAATGTCGCCATACCAAATCAGGCAGGCATGCATCAGCCCAAATGCCAGCAGCCAGAGATTGCGCCGCAGATGCAACCCCCAGACGGCCTGCCCCGCCGCCTCGCGCCGCTCCGTCAGCACAATGATGCCCGCCCCAAAAAGCATGGAAAATATGGACATGAACTTCGAATCTGCCAGCGCATGTGACACCGCCCAGACCCACCAGTTGACCCCGTCGAGGTCCATGTGTCGGGAAGGATCAAAGTACGCCGCCTCAATCATCGCGAAGGACTGGATGTTCATCACCAGAATGCCCAACAGCGCAAAGCCGCGCAGGGTATCAATCGACTGAATGCGCTGATCCGCAGCAATGGGGGCCGCTTGGGAAATGTCCGACATGCCAAATTCTTATCCAGGTGATAGATGCCACCTAGGCATTTGCGGCAAAACCATCAACGCGAAGCTGCAACAAAGCACGGGCTGGCCGGTCTTGCCCCACCCCAACCCACCGCATTCACGCGGTTTTTCGCTCAAACCGCCCACACTTGCGGCGGGAACTGACACAAATGCTCACAAAACCCACTTGCCCCTTCACGTTGGCGTGTTTCAACCGCTAAAGCGTTCATTGGTGCCCAGATTACAGGTACTGCTATCCCGAACGACGACGATGAAGGGCCTTACTGATGACGAGTGACATTTGCGGCGCACCGATTTCACTGAAAGAGTCGGAAACGCTGGAAAGCTGGAACGGCATGATCCGTGCGTTTCTGGCGCACAGTGCCGAAACGCCGACCCATCTGGGGGCCGTTCTGGCGGCTGAGCCTGACTTTGCCATGGGTTTTGCCTGCAAGGGAATCTTTTCGCTGCTGATGGGCCGGGCCGAAATGTGGGAGGTCACCGAGGACGCCCGCAGAATGGCGCATCAGGCGCGGGCGGCAGGTCCGATCACGCAGCGCGAAGAATGGTTCATCGTGGCCCTCGACCGCTGGCTGGCCGAAAGCCCCACAGGCTCCGTCGCCGCAATGGAACACATCCTCGACACCTGGCCGCAAGACAGCCTTGCCGCGAAGGTCAGTCAGGCCATCCGCTTTGTGCTGGGCGATGCAACTGGCATGCGCGCCTCGATCGAGCGTGTTCTGCCGGCCCATGGCTGCGATCATCCGCTGCGGGGCTACATGCTGGGCTGTCACGCCTTCACGCTTGAAGAAACCGGCGATTATGCCGCTGCCGAACGCGAGGGTCTGCACGGGCTGATCCACGCCCCCGACGACGCCTGGGGTCTGCACGCGGTGGCCCATGTGCACGACATGCGGGCTGAGCCTGATCTGGGCATTCGCCTGATCGAAAACCACACTGCCGCGTGGAGCCGTTCGAACAACTTCCGCTACCATGTTTGGTGGCACAAGGCGCTGTTGCACCTCGACCGGGGCGAGCTGGACGTGGCCCTGGCGCTTTATGACGATCAGATCCGGGCTGAGAAAACCGACGACTACCGCGACATTGCCAATGCGACCTCCCTGCTGATGCGGTTGGAGCTTGAAGGCATGGAAGTGGGCGCGCGCTGGAATGAGCTGGGCGCACTGGCCGAAAACCGCATTGACGACGGCTGCGTGGTTTTTGCCGATCTTCACTATCAGCTGGCGCTTGCCGGTGCAGGCAAGAAGGACGCCCAAAACGCCATGACCGCGCGGTTTGCTCATGATGCTCAGCAGACGGGCGATATGGCCGCCCGCGTCACCCACCCCGGCGTTGCCGCTCTTGGCGGTCTGAACGCATTTGCCGAAGGCCGCTATGGCGATGCCTTCACGCAGCTGGCCGCCGCGCGCCCGCAGATGCAATGCATCGGTGGCAGCCACGCCCAGCGCGACGTGTTTGAGCGTATGACCATCGACGCAGGCCTGCGCGCCGGGCACTTCGACGCCGCAGAAGCGATCCTGCTGGACCGCCTGGCCTTGCGAGACGGGCACGAGGACCGCTTTGCCGCCACGCGTTTTGCGCAGATTGCTGACGTGCGCCGCATTCCCGCGCAATAAGGCGCGCGGGCTTTGCCACTGACGCGATACCGACATAATACCGTCCTGACACCGAATCCCGGATTCCGATGACCGCTGCTGACGCCACCCATGTTCCTTCCCGCCCGGTGACTGCCCTTGGCGCGTCAGCGCAAGGCGGTGCCCGCGTGCGCGACCTGCGGCTGGATTTCTTCCGTGGCATTGCGATGTTCATCATCCTGATCGCTCATACGCCCGGGAATTTTCTGACCTCCTGGATCCCCGCGCGATGGGGCTTTTCCGACGCGACAGAGATCTTTGTCTTCTGCTCCGGCATGGCCTCTGCCATTGCCTTTGGCGGAGCATTCGACCGCATGGGTTGGGTGCTGGGGTCCGCCCGCGTGGGCTTTCGCGTCTGGCAGGTCTACTGGGCGCATGTGGGCCTGTTCTTTGCCACGCTGGCGCTGACCGTCTGGCTGACGGAGACCGGCTGGGGCACGCGGAATTACTGGGGGCAGCTGAACCTCTGGATGATGTTCGTGGAAAGTGACAAGTGGGAGAACTCCAACATCCTGCTTAGCTTCATGACGCTGCGCTATGTGCCGAATTATTTCGACATTCTGCCGATGTATATGGTCGTGCTGATCCTGATGCCGGTGATCATGTTCCTTAGCCGTTTTAGCCTGTGGTACGTGGCGGCTTTTGTCGTCGCCGTCTGGCTACTGGCCCAAGACGCGTTGATGACGGTGCTTGGCGTCCCGCATCTGCACATCAACTTCCCCGCCGAACCCTGGACGGAGCGGCAGTGGTTCTTCAATCCCTTCGGCTGGCAGCTGATTTTCTTCACCGGTTTCGCCTTTATGCGCGGCTGGATCCCCAAGCCACCGGTCACCACATGGCTGATCGTGCTGGCCGCCGTGATCGTCGTAGCCAACGTGCCGCTCAGCAACATTGGCGTGCGGGAGCTTGGCTTCGAATGGGCGCGCGAATGGCGCAGTGAGTGGAAACCGCTGATCGATAAGTCCGACTTTGGCATCCTGCGCTACACACAGTTCCTTGCACTGGCCTACCTCGCTTGGGTCGCCGCCGGGGACAAGGGCGCGCGGTTGATGGCGCGGGGCACCGGGGCGTTGGCCCAGGCGTGGGAGCGGATGCTCGCCATCATCCTCAAGGTGGGCCAGCAATCGCTTGCCGTCTTCGTTGTCTCGATGTTCACCGCCCGCGTGATGGGCTTTGCCATGGACGTTATGGGCCGCGACACGCTGACCTCTCTGGCCGTGAACATTGCCGGCGCTTGCGTGCTGATTGCCACGGCTTATGTCGCCGGGTGGTTCAAGTCCCAGCCCTGGCGCGGAAAGAAGCCCGCATGATGCTGCGCCGAGATGTCCTCAAGGCGCTTGCCGCCCTCGCCGCCGCCCCTGCCGCTGCTTATGCGGAGGAACCAGGCCTGCAACTGGCCGGAGAGCCTGCGCCCTTCAGCCACGAGATCCTCGCCAAGCGTGCGCAAATTCAGGCGACCCTGCCGTATGAGCCGCGCCCGCTGATCCCCGAAAGCTGGCGCAATCTGACCTACGACCAGTACCGCAAGATCTGGTTCGATGGCCGCAACGCGCTGTGGGAAGGGACGGATCAGCCGCAACGGGTCGATGTCTTCCCCCCCGGCCTCTACTTCCCGCGCGGGGTTGGCATCAACGTGGTGGAAAACGGCATGGCCCGCCCGGTGGGTTTTGACATGGGCGTGTTCGACACCACCGACAAGTTCCCAGACGTGGAGATTGACGACACCTTGGGCTACTCCGGCCTGCGCCTGCGCGCGGAACTGGAAACGCCTGGCATCTTCACCGAGTACGCGGTCTTCCAGGGGGCCAGCTATTTCCGGGGCATCGGGACGGGCGAAATCTACGGCCTCTCTGCCCGGGGCCTTGCGCTGAAAACCGGCGATCCATCGGGCGAGGAATTCCCCGATTTCACCGCCTTCTGGCTGGAGACCAGTGAGCCCGACAACCCCACACAAGTGCTGCACGCGCTCTTGGACAGCCCGTCGATCACCGGGGCCTACCGGTTTGAGATCACCCATGGTCCCGTGCTGGAGATGAAGGTCCGCGCCCAGCTTTTCGCACGCGAGGACGTGCGGCACATGGGCATCGCACCCCTCACGTCGATGTTCCTTTTCGACGACACCATGCGCCAGCGGTTCTCCGACTTCCGGCCAGCAGTGCATGACAGCGATGGGCTGCTCATCCACAACGGCGCAGGTGAGGTGATCTGGCGGCCGCTTGCCAACCCCACCCGCCTGCAGATCAGCGCGTTTGCAGACAACAACCCGCGCGGCTTTGGCCTGATGCAGCGCAAACGCAAGTACTCCGACTTTGCCGATCTTGAATCGCTTTACCACGACCGCCCCGCCGTCTGGATCACCCCGGGCGAGGGTTGGGGGCGTGGGTCCGTCACGCTGGTTGAGATCCCGGCGGACAAGGAAATCTACGACAATATCGTGGCTTACTGGCGCCCCTCGGCCGATATGGCCCCCGGCGACGCGCATGAGCTGACCTATACGCTGCACTGGGGCGCGGACCCGGTGCCTGCGACCGCGCGCGTGCCTGTCCGAGTCCTGAACACCGCGATGGGCGGGCGCCCCGAAGGCGGCGATATCATCGTAATCGACTTTGCCGACGGCCCGGATGTGCCCGAAGATTTGGCAGAGGTGGAATATTTTGTGCGTTCCAACGCGGGCGAGGTCAGCACCGGCATACTTCAGCGCAATCCGGAGACAAACGGCCCCCGCCTCGCCTTTACCTTCTATGCAGGCGACGCCACACTGGCAGAGTTCCGCGCTCAGCTGCGCCTCAAGGGTGAGCCGCTGAGCGAAGTCTGGCTCTATCGGTGGACCAAACCATGACGGAGACGGCCCCAACCCTGCAGGCCATGCCGCCGCGCGCGCCCTTGCAGATGGACGCGCAGGACTTTGCGCGCGCGCCGCTGCGCCGGGCCGCTCCGCAGCGTCGATCCTCGGGCTGGCGGCTCGCGGTCTTCGGCCCTGCGCTGATTGGCACGGCACTACTGCTTTATGGCCTTCATGGTGTCCTGTCGGGCAGCGGGATGACGGGCCTGGAATGGGCTTTGCTTAGCATGATTGGCCTGACTTTCGTGTGGGTCACCCTTTCAGTCAGCACCGTGGGCGTGGCGGTTGCGGGCCTGTTGGCGCGTGCCAACACCGACGACCAATCGCCAGAGGATGTAACCGGGATCGATGCAGCACTCTTGATGCCGATCTACAACGAAGTCCCATGGGACGTATTCGGCAACGCCGCCGCCATGCTGGCCGACCTGGACCGGCAAAAAGGCCCGCATCGCTACACGCTCTTTGTGCTCTCTGACACGCGGGACGAAGAAATCGCGGCACAGGAGTGGCAGGCCTTCCGCCGCCTACAGGCCGAAGCGCCAGAGAGCATTCGCGTCTTTTACCGCCGCCGCAGCACGAATACCGACAAGAAGGTCGGCAACCTGATGGACTGGATCACCGGTTGGGGGGCAGACTACGAAGGTATGGTGGTGCTGGATGCCGACAGCCTGATGACAGGCCGCGCGATTGCGCGTCTGGCCTCTGAACTGTCCAATGACCCTGAGGCGGGTCTCATCCAGACCTTCCCGATGCTTATCGAGGCACGCAGCCTTTTTGCCCGCATCCAGCAGTTTTCCAACATCGCTTATGGCTGGCTGCTGGCCGAGGGCCTATCACTCTGGTCGCGCACCGAAGGCAACTATTGGGGCCATAACGCCATTATCCGCACCCGCGCCTTTGCCGAAAGTGCGGGCCTGCCGCATCTGAAAGGGCGCGGCCTGATCCTGAGCCATGACTTTGTCGAAGCCGGGTTGCTGCGCCGCGCAGGCTGGCGCGTGCGCTTCCTGCCGCGTGTGACCGGCAGCTATGAGGAAACGCCTGCGACACTGATCGACTACGTGTTGCGCGACCGTCGTTGGTGCCGGGGCAACCTGCAGCACCTGCGCCTGTTGCGCACCGCAGGCCTGCATCCGGTCAGCCGGTTTCACCTGTTTCACGGCGCAATGGCCTATCTGCTGTCGCCTGCGTGGTTCATGCTGCTGGTGTTCTGGGCGCTGCTGGGAAAAGACCCGCAGACCAATGTGATCCGCTATTTCAACGAAACCAACCCGCTGTTCCCCGACTGGCCGCCTGCCATGACACACATCGATTCCGCGGTCTTCCTGGTGATCATGTACGCCATGCTGCTGACACCCAAGGTCGTGAGCGCGGGGTTGATCCTGGCGACCCCCAAGGCCGCGCGCATCTACGGTGGCCCGCGCGCCTTTGGCATGGCATTCCTGTCCGAAGTCGCCCTGTCGGTCGCCTACGCCCCGATCATGATGATCCAGCAGACCCGCGCCGTGTTGCGCGCCACCTTCACGCGCTCAGAACCCTGGGCCCCGCAGCAACGCGGCGCACGTGGGTTCACACTCTGGACGCTGATCAAGTTCCACTGGATGGAAACCGTACTGGGGCTCATTCTGCTTAGCGGATTGCTGGCGGGCCTTGTCTCCCCCTGGCTGATCCCCATCGTCTTCAGCCTCGTGCTGGCTGTGCCGTTGTCGGCGCTTTCGGGCGTGAACCTCGCCGCCCGCGCGCCCCAAGGGTTGCGCATGGACAGTCCGCACACGATCCGCGAGCCGGCCATTGTCACCCGCGCCCGCGCGGCACGGGAAAGCTACAAAGGGTTGCTGCAAGCAGGCAGCAAGATCGCGGCAGAGTAACTGCTTCAGCCCAGCGTGTCGTCATGCGGATGTCGCCGCACCAGCCCCAGCATCGCGAGCAATCCGATGACCGCCAGCGGGACACAGGCGAGGAACAGTACCCGCGCTACCTGCGCCACCTCATCGGCCGTTTCCATCGTCACGAACCCCGCCGCATTCGCCACGATCCCCACATAGGCCGCGCCAAGCGCGTAGCCGATGCGTTGCACAGTGGGCAAAGCGCCTGAGACGCGGCTGACCTCCTCCGGCGCGGCAAGCGCCGTGACCCGGCGCAGGATGAAGGTCCAGGCCATGCCGAACCCGGCCCCTTCGACGAACGACAACGCGGCGATCAACCACATCGGCCCCGCAGGCACCGCATAGGCAAAGCCGGGGATACTGAGCGCGGTGAGGCTCATGCCGAGCACGATCCACATGCGGTCCTGCCGCTCCGGCGCGCCGCTGACGGCCACGGCGGCGACCGTCCACCCGATGGAAGATGCCGCCACCAGATAGCCCGCCGTCAGGGCGGAGACACCGTGCAGCGTGGTCACAAGAAGGGGCCCGTATGCCAGGATCGCAATAGTCGCCATGGAGATCATCACGATCATCAGCAGGGTCGCCCCGCTGGCTTGGCGCGGGTCCATCGGGGAGAGCGGCAGCAAACGGTCCGTGCTCGCCCGTGCGTCCAGCCGCAGGAATAGGATCAGGCAGGCCAGCCCGGCGAGGATCAGAAGTGTTGTCCGTTGGGCCTCCACCCGGACCCCGCCCATGGAAATCAGCACAACCGCCACGCAAAGCAGCGCAAGGCGGGACAATGGGAAGCCGCTGGCTGTTTCTTCTGATTGCGGGCGCACGGTTTCCTCGCGCAGGAAAATCCACAGCGCCAGAAGGCTCGCCTGCACCGCAAAGAACCCAAACCCGATCCGCCAAGTCGCGAACTCGACAAACAACCCGCCCAGCAACGGCCCCAGAAACGCGGACATCCCCCAGAACGCCGAGATCGCGGCCATAACCCGGGCACGGTAGCGGCGCGGGAACAAAACGCCAGAGGCGACGAACCCCAGGGCCACCAGCCCGCCACCGCCCAAGCCCTCGAAAGCGCGGCCAAAAAGCACACCCTCCATCACAGGGCTGACAGCGCTAAGCGCGCAGCCCACGGCAAAAGTGAGCGCCGCCACCGCCATGGGCCGCCGCAGCCCATAGCGCATGGACAAAAGGGCAGAGGCCGCACCGGCCACCACCGACCCGATCTCGTAGATAGACACGGTCCAGCTGACAAGCGCCGCGCCGCCGATCTCTGCCACCATCGACGGCAGCATCGTGGCCACCACCAGGCTGTCAGCGGCATGCAGCCAGACGGCCAAACATACCAGCAACAGCGCGCTGGTATGACCGCTGCGCAGCAGCTCTTTCCACGGCACATAGGCGTTGGCTTCGGGGGATGTATCAGTCATCGGACACCTCTTTGTCCGACAGTCATGCAAGCTCAACCCAACTTCAGGTCAAGCGAATTCTGTTTCAGCCATCCCGCCCATGCAGCAGCTGCTGCAACCCGCCCGCCACCATCAGGTAGATCGAGGTCAACATCAGACCCCAATGCGCCCAGCTTTGCGGATGGAAGTCGACCCAGGCCGCCCAGCCGGCAAAAAAGACCCAGGCCAAAGCAATGGGCAGCGTCAGGTTGCGCCAGCGTTCGGTGCGCACGGGGTGGACGAACTTCACCGGGGTAAACATTGTTGCCGCCAGCACCGTGACCACCAGCAAACACACCCACCAGTCGGGTTTCAGCGCAAAAAGCACCAGTACGACCATATTCCAGCAGGCCGGGAAGCCGGCAAAGGAATTGTCCTTCGTCTTCATCCGCGTGTCGCCCAGATAGAGGGTCGAGGCGAAAGTCACGATGATCAGCATAACCCAACCGCTCCACCCGTCCATGAGGCCGGATGAGAACAGCGCAAAGGCCGGGATAAAGACGTAAGTGGTATAGTCGATGATCATGTCGAGGATCACGCCGTCGAATTGCGGCGCGTTGGTCTTGACGTCGTAATGCCGTGCCAAAGGCCCGTCGATGCCATCGACAAAGAAGGCCACCACCAGCCAGAAGAACATCAGATCCCATTCCGCATCAATCGCCGCCAGCATAGCCAGCATGGCAAACACCGCCCCTGAGGCGGTGAAGAAATGAACCAACATGGCTTTGATGCGAATGGACATGCCTGCGTGTGTCGCAAATTGGCTGATGGGATGGAAGGGAAAATCGGCACCTGAAAGTCGGTGCGTTAAAGCTGGAGGTGGATGTGATCGTCATGCCGGGCCGCGCGGCAGCCTTGAAACCGGATCTTAGGCGATGACACACCAAGGCTTTGCACCAAATGCGGCTCGATGAAGACTTTCCCGATGCGCGCGTCTTCCGAGAGCAGCTGCAGGGTGGTGCGCATCCGTGGGGCATCGAGCGGATGGTCCGGCCACAGCGCCTGAACCCATCTCATGTCCCAGCGCATTGAGGACCAACTAGGCATACACTCTGTGGGCCCTTCCTCAAAGGCAAAGTACCCCAGCGGGCTGCGCACCAGTCCCGGCTGATAGGTGCCGTCCTTACGATAGTAAAACGCCAGATCCGCTTTGCGCCCATCGTGGTGCGACAGGTGAGGCAGCAGCGGAAACCCGTCAAGGAAAGGGAAGTTTGCGTCCAACACCCGTACTTGCGTGCCGGGATGCGCCTGCTGCATGGCCGCGGCGTGGTCTTCGAGCGCTGCTTTCAGTTCTGGCACAACGTATTGGCGGTTCAGCATGCAATAGAGCGGTGTCTGCACCTTCAGCGCGGCTTCGCCCAGACAGGGCAGCGGCACCCGGCCCGTGAGCGGCGCGATCCAAAGCGTGGCAGCCGAGAGGGCCGCGTAGATCAGCGCAAACGCCAGCCACCGGCGTCTGGCCAGCAGAGCCAGCGCCCAGGCCAGCCCGCCGATTTGCGTCACGACAGTCAGCAGGCCGATTATGAGGAATTGCGCCAACGCCTTCAGCATGCTTTCCCGTCTGCCAAATTCGGCTGGCAAGGAAAAGCCAGCAAGCGGTTGACCTTGTCGCCCCCGTGGCTTTGGCTGCGGGTATCTCAGAGCAACGCGTGGCCGAAATGCACCCCGAATTCGACCTAATTGAGCCAGATGATGCGGTTTATGCAGAGTATTCGGCGAACTTCGTGACGTATAACGCCGAAGCAGCGGGTGCTGCGGCAAAGAGCTTTAGCCTCGTGCACCGCGTGGATGACCAGATCGTGGCCGGGGGCCGGGGCTATGTGTTTCTGGGCGCTTTGGAGGTTCGGGGGCTGTGGGTCGATGCCGTGCTCCGTGGCTCAGGCATAGGCTCCCGTCTGCTGCGCGGGATCGAGGCGGAGGCGCGCAAACGCGGGGCGACCAAGGCGATGCTATATACCTACTCGTGGCAGGCCGAGGCATTCTATCTGCGGCACGGCTACAGGGTTTATGCGCGGTTTGACTATCCGATGGGGCATCAACGGATTGATCTGGAAAAAGATCTGTAGCCTGGCGCTTTGGGTTCGGGTGCGATGCCGCATTCCCATCTTCATCTGCCCCAGACGGGACGGCCCATTGCGCGGACCAGAGTTTCTTACCCAGACGTAAAGGTAGACACGTCGATATCGACGCGTCTGCGTTAGCGCATTGTTATTGTCTGGCCTCCGATCTTCGCCATCGAGAATGGTATTTTGCCAAGGCGACCCGGCACAATGGCTCCCTCCAGGTTCTGACCATCTGACGAAGACCTTGGAGCATCTGAAAAACCGCCCTCAGCCTAGCCGCTGCGCTTGACGGCCCACCCGATTCCCCTTAAAGCCTCCGAACGAGATTCAGGGCAGCCTCGCGCTGCCCCTTTTACATGGTGCGTCGCCCTCAGGGCTGGCCCCGAAGTCGAGAGGATAAACCGATGAGCCGCGTTTGCGAACTGACCGGAAAGCGCCCGATGTCGGGCAACAACGTGAGCCACGCCAATAACAAGACCAAGCGTCGCTTTCTGCCAAACCTGAACGACACGACCCTGCAGTCCGAAGCTCTGGGCCGTTCCTTCAAACTGCGGATTTCTGCTGCCGCTCTGCGGTCCGTCGACCACCGTGGCGGTCTGGACAAGTTTCTGGCAAAGGCCAAGGACACTGAGCTTTCCGCCAATGCGCTGAAGATCAAAAAAGCGATTGCCAAGGCCGGTGCAGGCGCGGAAGCCCTGTCCTGATCCTTCAGACGATCTGAGAACACCGTAACCCCGGACGCACGTGCGCCGGGGTTGCGTCGTTTTGGCCCTCGAATTGCCGTGCGGGATGACTTAGATCACCACTATGACACGCAGTTTACTGTCCCTGATGTTGGCTTTGATGCTGGCGCTGACCAGCCAGAGCATGGCTGTGGCGCGTGGGTCTTCTGCGGCAACCGGACAGATGGTGATTTGCACGGGCCTTGGCACAACAGTGGTCTACACGGATGCCTCCGGTGCCCCGACATCCGCGCCACACATCTGCCCGGATGCCACGCTCAGCACAACGCTGGACGAAGCGGTCACGGCCCCGGTCCTGCCATCTCGCATGGCTCACTTCACCTGGCAGTTTCCTGCCCCGGCCCCTGCGCCACTGCGCTTTCGCGCAGCAAGCCCGCCCCCGCGCGCGCCCCCTTTGACGGTCTGACCCCTCTCCCAATCAGACCCATCAAAGGACAAAACACATGTCTCGTAAAACGCTTCTCACAGCCGCTTCGGCTGCCCTCCTTGCATTCACAACGCCCCTTCTGGCCGATGGCATCATGATCAAGGACGCCTATGTGCGGTCCTCCACACCGTCCTCGCCCACAGGTGCCGCTTTCATGATGCTGATGAACCACACCGATCAAGACGACCGCCTAATTGCAGCCACTTCTGACGTGGCCAAGCGGGTGGAACTGCACACTCATACTTCCGACGACAACGGTGTGATGAAAATGCACGAGATCGAAGGCGGCATTGCTCTACCTGCCGGTGGCATGCACGCGATGAAACGCGGCGGGGATCACGTGATGTTCATGGGACTCGACGCACCGCTGGAACAAGGATCAGAGATCACCGTTACCCTGACCTTTGAGAAGGCAGGCGACATTGAAGTGCAGATCCCTGTCGACCACGAACGCAAAGCGGGCCACAGCGGTCACGACCACTAGGGCGTCAACACCTCCCGAAAAATCGAAACGCCCGTGCGTTCCTTGGGACAGGCTGGGCGTTTCATCTGTTGTCACACCCGGCACGGATAGAGGGGGCCGAAACCCTGCGTCGTTCCGAGCGCCAACCGGCGGCATACGCCCCATAGCGGGACCGGGGCACCAATCCCCTCAACGAATTAGACACCGCCATATAGACGCGTCTACATGGCGGTGTCTAAACAGATCGGTGCTTAGGCCAGCCAACTGCCCACAAAGAGCCGCGCACCCCAGATCAAACAAAACCCGCAGCTTTCGGATTGAGCCTTCCGCGCCGCACAGGCATGCTGCCCTCATGAAACAACGCACCGTACAGACGCAATTCGGCAACCTGACCCTGACCGAAGAGGACGGTGCCATCACGGCGCTAGACTGGACACGGATCAAACGGGAGGACAGCTCTGACCTGCTCCATGAGGCAGCCCGGCAGCTGGCAGCCTATGACGCTGGCACGCTGGAAGAGTTCGACCTGCCACTGAGAGTCAAAGGCACTGATTTTCAGCGTGATGTCTGCGCGGCCATGTCGGCCATCCCCTTCGGCTACACACGCACCTACGGCGAGATTGCCAAAGACCTTGATGTGCCCGCGCAGGCCGTCGGGCAGGCTTGTGGCGGCAATCCGATCCCGGTGATCATTCCTTGCCACCGGGTGATGGGGGCCAAAGGGCTAACCGGGTTTTCAGGATGCGGCGGCGTTGAAACGAAAGTCGCACTCTTACGCCACGAAGGCGCGGCAAGCCTGCTAATCTGAGACCTGCACAACAGGCAGACCCCGTTTGATCCACCCCGGCCCGGCACCCGACCCCAACATGCCTTCCGGTACGTCAATGATCTGAGTGAACCCGGCCTTGGTCAGTTTGGCCCCAAGCCCGCGTGACCGCACCCCACGTGCGCAAATGAGGGCAATCGGAGCCTCCGCCGAGCCGCCGACTTCTTCCAGCAACACATCGGTAAAGTCTGGGCGCCGCATGTCCAACGCCAGCGCGCCCTCGGGCACACCCGTGCGCGCCCATTCATCGGGGCGGCGGATATCGACCAACGTGATCTCTCCGGCACGCACTTTTTCATGGGCCATTGGCGCGCTCAGAAGCGCATCGCCGCTGGCCTCTGCCCAAACGTTGAACCAGCGCCCGGCAAAGGCTGCGCCAGCAACGCCGACGGCAACACCTGCCAGCAGAAAACCCCGCCGCGACACGCGCGGCGGGGCCTTTGGTCCTTCCGGTCGAGGGGCACCGGAGGTGGACATTACTTCAGCGGAGCCGAGGAGGACCATTGCGGAATAGCGCGGTCGGAGGCTTCTGTCGGTTCAAGATCGGCCCAGTTGTTGCCGGCGAGATTGATGTTCCCGGGGATGTCTTCTTCCCAGAAGCCCACAACGTTCTTGGTGATGTTGAGGTAAAGCTTGCCATCAACCACACGCCACAGGTTCGGGTTGGCTGGGACCTTGCCGCCCTTGGACACGCCGTAAGCGCAATGACCATCGAACTGAGGGGCGTATTTTGCGGGGTTTGCAACAAAGGCGTCGCGGTTGGCTTCAGTTGAGAATGCGAAAGTTGCGCCATTGTATTCTGCTGTGATGTTGGCTTTGCCCGGCACGCCTTCGGGCTGAGCAGTGCCAACGGCGGACTGCGGCAGGCTGAAATAGGCCACCACGTCATACCCGGATACGGCAAAACCGGTGTCGTCAACGTACTGCGGGCCGGCCCAGGCGGCCCCGGCAAAGCCAATTGCGGTTGCGGCGGCAGCAATAGTGTAGGTGAAACGGTTCATCGGAAGGCTCCTTGTTGGGTTGCGTTGAAGTGAAGTTAGGCGGGGCCTTCGCCCAATTCACCCCCCACCCCCGCAACCTCGCGCCGATGTGAGAGGCGCGCGAGCATTCCGTGCGCAAATCCCCCTGATTATTTCAGGATCGGCGGTTTTGCAGGGTCAGAGCCCGGCGGCATGCGCGGCGTATGTTGCAAACCTTCGCCTTGCGGCAGGTCGAACCGCAGACCGACGCGGGCCAGTTTTTCGACCACTGGATCGGAGGGCGCAAAAAAGCCCACGTCCATGGCCCCGGCCTCGACCCCTGAAAAGGTCAGCGCTTCGGAGGCCGCGCGCACCAGCGCGTCTTGTGCGCGGTCAATCGCACCGACAAAACCCAGCAGATGCCCGCGCCCGCCCCCTGCATAGTCCACCGCGACCAGATAGGCCCCTGCTGCCATGCCCGTTGCCGTCGCCAGCTTGGCATCGATGGCCGCAATCAGCGTTTCGGGAAGACCCTTGGGCGGCAGAACGCTCTCGATCCGCGCCTCGACCTCTCCGGCCTCATGTGCCAGCGTGTCGCGCAGCCAGCCCACCGCTTCGGCCGGAAGCAGGATTTCGGACGGGGCCACATTGAGGTTGATCGCCATGCCCAGCGGCTGGCCTTCGAGCATCCCGGCAATAGCGCGGCCCGAAAGTGCAACGTAAGGCGCGGCCTCTCCTGCATAGGCCGCCAGACGCAAGGCCCGGTCAAAGACCAGAACATAGGTGTCCTCAAGCAAGACCGGCGTGGCCTGATCCCCCACCGGCTCGGCCTCCAACAACAAGAAGAGCTCCACATCCGCCACACGTTCATAGAACCGCAAACGCGCAGCGTCGTCTTCGGGGGCCGCCTGCATGGCTGCATGGGCCTGATCAAGGGGAGTGGCTTCGCTCATGACAGGGCACCTGCCACCGCCGTGCGCAGGCGCGGCACAACCTCAGCCTCGAACCACGGGTTCTTCTTGAGCCAGGATGTGTTGCGCCAGCTGGGGTGCGGCAGGGCAAAGACACCCTCTGGGTGATCCCGCCAGCCTTCGACAGCGGCGGTGACCTTGGTAAAGCCCGGCAGATGGTACTTCATCGCATAGCCGCCAATCAGCACTTTCAGCTTGGCGTCCGACACAACCTTCAACGCCCGCGCCCGCCAGGTTTTCGCGCAGATGGGGGGCGGCGGCAGGTCGCTGCCCTTGGCGTTGTAGCCGGGAAAGCAGAACGCCATGGGCAGGATTGCCACATTGGTCTGGTCGTAAAACTGATCCGGCGTCAGCCCCAGCCAGTCCCGCAGCCGATCACCCGACGGATCGTCAAAAGGCTTGCCCGACTTGTGCACCCGCATCCCCGGCGCTTGCCCCGCGATCAACAGCCGCGCGCCTGGCTGAAACCAGACAACGGGACGCGGCGCATGGGCGGTATGTGTGGCCGCAAAGCGATCTGCGCAGAGCGTGCAGGCGGCGATGTCTTCCCGGATGGTCATGAGCAGGGACTTAGCGTGTCGCGAGACGGTTTGCACCCCTTGCGTTTTCGCATCGGACGGCGAAGGTTCGAACGGCCCCCCATTTTTCTTCAAAAGAAAACGGAACGAAATCTTCAAAAGACTTCGGCGCCCGGTAGCCGCCTGATCAAATCATTTCGACGTTTCTCGAAATAAAGCTTGCGCCAACCCATTATTTCGATATTTCTAGAAATATGAAAAACGACTCGATTGATACGTCCCCCCTCACCCGTGCTGCAGCCAGCTTTGCCGCCCTTGGGTCTGAACAACGCCTTGGCGTGCTGCGCTGCCTTGTACGCGCCGGGCCTGAGGGGCTCAGCATGGGGCAGCTTGGCGAACGCTCCGGCGTCACGGGCTCCACCCTGACCCATCATCTGAAATTGTTGACCGCCGCCGGGCTGGTCCAACAACAAAGACAGGGCCGAAGTATCATCTGCGCCGCCGTGGCTTATGCCGAGGTCGAGGCACTGTCGAAATTCCTGCTCACCGAATGCTGCGCCGATGTGGCGTCGGACAAGGACCACACCCATGGCTGAACTGTCCCAATCCCCTTCCCGCATGGCCAACCTGCGGCCTACCGCCTGGATCGCGACGCTGCTATTGCTGATCGCATTGGCCCTACTCGATTGGGCCCAGTTCTGGCCCACACTGACGTTTGCGGGTTCAGCGCTGCTTGGCACCGCACCTTTCATCCTTTTTGCTGTCGTGGCTGTTGCCTACCTTAAGGCCAGCGGTGCCGAGAACCTTCTGGCCCGCGCGTTCGAGGGCAATCCGGCGCGGATGATCGTCATGGCCGCCCTGTTGGGGGGCCTTTCCCCTTTCTGTTCCTGCGAGGTCATCCCCTTCATCGCAGCCTTGCTCGCGGTCGGCGCACCCTTGTCCGCTGTAATGGCCTTTTGGCTGTCCTCCCCGCTGATGGACCCTGCGATGTTTGCCATCACCTCGGGGACACTGGGCTATGAGTTTGCACTGGCAAAGACGCTGGCAGCCGTCGGCCTTGGTCTGTTTGGCGGGTTCGGCGTGATGCTGGCCGCCAAGACGCCCATCTTCGCCGATCCCCTGCGCGAACGCCCCGCAGTGGGCGGATGCTGTGGCGTGAAAAAGCCCTTTTCCGGTGCGCCCGTCTGGCGCTTCTGGCAAGAGGCCGAGCGGCGCGAAACCTTCCGCGAGACAGGTGTCGAAAACGGCCTCTTCCTGCTGAAGTGGCTGGCGCTGGCTTATGTAATCGAAGCGCTGATGCTGGCCTATGTCCCTGCGGAGTGGATCGCCAATGTGCTGGGTGGTGACGGCGCGGGCCCGATCCTGCTGGGTGCCATTGTGGGCGCACCGGCCTACCTCAATGGCTATGCTGCGGTGCCGCTGGTTGATGCCCTGTTGGCGCAAGGCATGGCCGATGGGGCCGCGATGTCCTTTATGATTGCAGGGGGCGTTAGCTCCATCCCCGCCGCCATCGCGGTCTGGGCCCTGGTCAAACCCCGCGTATTTGGTGCCTACCTGGGCTTTGCCGTCACTGGGGCGGTGATCGCCGGAAGCCTCTGGCAAGCCGTAGCCTGACCCGGGGCGGGCCACACGCCCGCCTTATACCATTGAACCATAACCCCTCTTCGCGTAGCAATATTTGGCTAAAGGGAGGGGACCCATGTACCGCGTCTGGAGTTTTCTGACCAACTACTCACTGCTGTTGATCATCGGCGCGCTCATCGCGCTGATCTGGGCGAACATCGATTACGAGAGTTACCACAACCTCGTTGAGTTCAAGATCTGGGGCGACGCCCCTATTGGCCACCACCATGACGGCCACCGCACTCTGACACTGCACTATTTGGTCAACGACGTGCTGATGGCCCTGTTCTTTGCCATCGCCGCCAAGGAAGTCTGGGAGGCCGTGATCCTCAAAAACGGCAGCCTGCGCGGCAAAAAGGCAGCCACGCCCCTGTTTGCAACAGCGGGCGGCATGGTCGGCCCCATCGTGGTCTATCTTGGCATGGCGATGCTGCTGGGCTCTGACACCTATGACGCGGTCAAAAACGGCTGGGCGATCCCCACGGCCACCGATATTGCCTTTAGCTATCTTGTCGGGCGCATCGTCTTTGGTGCAGGCCACCCAGCGGTGCGTTTTCTGCTGCTGCTGGCCATCGCGGATGACGCCGCGGGCCTGATCATCCTGGCGATCTTCTACCCCTCAGGCGAGCTTGCGCCGGGATGGCTGCTGCTGTCCATGGCCGCAGCAGCTGCGGTCTACTATCTGGCCAACTGGCTGCCGCGCAGGATGGACCGGGGCAAGCAAGACCGCCCGACCTCCACCTGGGTCCGCACCAAGCTCAGCTTCTGGCCCTACGCCATCGCAGGCTGCATCAGTTGGTACGGCTTCATGCGGTCCGGTCTGCACCCGGCACTGGGGCTACTGCCCATCGTGGTGACGATCCCCCACGCGGACCGCGCGTTCGGCATCTTCTCGGAGGCGGAGAAATACCTCACGGACCTCCTGAACCAGATGGAACATGCACTAAAATCGCCCGTCGAAATCGTGCTCTTCCTCTTCGGCTTCTGCAACGCAGGTGTGAAATTCTCCGCCATTGGCGACGCGACATGGCTGGTGCTGGCAGGCTTGCTGATTGGCAAACCCGTAGGCATTCTGATCTTTGGCTGGATCGCGGCAAGGCCGCTTAATCTGGGCATACCGCAGGGCATGCGGATCGTGGACCTGATCGTGATCGGATTTGTCGCCGCCATCGGCTTTACGGTTTCGCTCTTCTTCGCGTCCGCCGCGTTTGAACCGGGCCTCGTGCAGGATGCCGCCAAGATGGGTGCGCTCTTCAGCTTCGCAGCTGCAGGGCTCAGCATCATCGCGGGCATCGTGTTGCGTGTGCAGAAACAGCCCGACTAAAGCGTTTCAGGACTAACCTGACACATCGAGCATCGGAAATGTCCCGAGAACCCGAAGCGTGGCTGGGTATTTCCGATTCAAGTTAGCCCCGGAACGATACATTGCACCACACCGTGATTCTGCCCGGGGTCAAGGATCGCTGCCATACGACCCCGCGCAGCGGGGCTTGTCCTTGAAGCCGGACGGAATAGCAAACACACTGGAACGCGCGCATTCAGGGCAGACTGGTCCATGTTGCGCTTCTCAGCGCCTACAATCCCTCTCCACACACCACCCGGCACGCAAGTTTGGGCTCGGCCCCCGCGGCAAGCACCCACAAATGTAATCGCGCGTCAGCGCGGCAATCAGATCACGCCGCGCTGGCAGGGTTGTGAACGGCCTCAGTTTCCCCCTGCCCTCACCATTGTACATTTTCTGAAAATTACGACATAATAACGACAAAGTCGGTGAATAGACCGTTAAGACACCCCTGTTAAAGGGGGCAGGCAACAGACTTCAGCAACCGGAGCAGGCATGCTGGAATTCGAGAACGTATCCAAGTCCTTCTGGACAGGCACCCAGCACAAGGTGATCCTTGATCGGGTGTCGTTCCGCGTGGACATTGGTCATTCGCTCGGCATCCTGGCCCCTAATGGCACCGGCAAGACCACACTGATCAACATGATGGCAGGCCTGGAAAAACCCGACGAGGGCGAAATCCGGCGCAGCTGCAACATCTCATTCCCATTGGGTTTCATGGGCGGGGTTGTAACCAAAGTCTCAGCGATGGAGAACGCGCGCTACATCGCGCGGCTCTACGGGCTGGACCCCGACTATGTCGAAAGCTTCTGCCGCTGGCTGTGTAACCTGGGCGAATACTTCGACCAGCCTTTGGGCACCTATTCGGCTGGCATGCGTGCGCGGTTCTCCTTTGCGTTGATGCTGGCCCTTGATTATGACATGTACCTCATCGACGAAGGCATGCCCGCGACCACGGATGTGGAATTCAACCGCAAAGCCGGGGAAATCCTGCAGGAACGTCTGTGCACCACCACGATCATCATCGTCAGCCACCAGGCACAGACGCTCGAAAAATTCGCCCGTTCAGCCGCCGTCCTTTTGGGCGGACAGCTGTACATGTTCGATACCTTGGAAGAGGCCAAGCAGCTTTATGACTACGAAACCCAAAGCTAGGAAGTTCCGCGTCAAGCGCAGCACGCCTGCAAGCGCGCCTTCCAAAGCCGACCCCAAGGCCGAACCGGTCACTGCAACCCCACCCCCTTCGGGCCCCCGACCGGTGGAGTTGAACGAACCCCTGCGCGCTGGCGAAGTCTCCAGCGCCGCCGAAGTGGGTGGAGAGCAGGACATCGACGCCATCCGTCGCGAAGGCCTGACGGGTCGCCAGCTGCGCATGGCTCGCCGGGTTGCTCAGAAGTACGGACTTGCCCCGACCTCAGACTTCGACGCGGTGCGCCTGCTGCGCGAAAAAGGGATCGACCCTTTCCAGCGGTCGAACATGCTCGAACTCGTGGTGCCGCAGCAGGGCAAGGAGGGCGGACCAACGGACGCCCGGGCCTCTCTGCCCGCGCAGAAAGAAACCGGCAAAGGCCGCGTGCAACTGCCGCAGACCGTCCCGGCAGGCGGCAGTATCAATCTGCCCTCGACGGAGCTCAGCCCGGCTGAGCGGCGTCAGCGCGAGATTGGCGATATCCAGCGCGACATCTCGCGCCGTCGCCGCAAAAAGCTTGGCCTGCTCATGGTGCGGTTGGCCTTCTTTGTGCTGATCCCGACATTTGCCGCAGGTTACTATTTCTACAAAGTGGCGACGCCAATGTACGCCACCAACAGCCAGTTCCTGATCATCCAAAGCGAAGGGGGCGGGGGTGCCAGCCCCTTTGGTGGCCTTTTGCCCACCCAATTCGCCACCAGCCAGGACAGCATCGCCACGCAGGCCTATCTGCAATCCAAAGACGCGATGCTCAGGCTGGACGCGGACAAAGACTTCAAGCAGCACTTCTCGGACACAGGCATTGACCCCATTCAGCGGCTCACGGCAAAAGCGCGACGACGGCATGCGCGACGCGCTGCTGGGCTTTGAGCAGGCCCAGGCCAAGCGCCGCGAGGTGCAGGAGGCGCTGATCAAAATGCAGGTCGAAAACGGCGTGGACCCACAGGCTGAGATCGCCGCAATCCGCACCCAGATCACGCAGTATGAAACCCTGCTGATTGAAAAACAGCTGGCGCTTTCGGCCCTGTTGGACAACAGCCGCCCCAACCGCGCCCGCGTCGATGGCGCGCGCGGCGACGTGCGCCGCCTGGAAGAGCAACTGTCACGGCTTAACGAACGCCTGAACTCCGCCACTGTGGGTGAGGATTCGCTGGCCCAACGCTCGGTTGAGTTGCAACTGGCGCAGGCAGATCTCGCCGCCGCTGATCTGGTGCTGCAAGCCGCACAAACGGCGATGGATCAGGCCCGCACCGAGGCCAACCGCCAGGTCCGCTATCTGACCGTCGCTGTGGAACCCGTGCCCCCCGATGAACCCACTTATCCGCGCAAGTTCGAAAACACGATCTTGGCATTCCTGATCTTTGCAGGCATCTACCTGATGCTGTCCCTGACGGCCTCTATCTTGCGAGAACAGGTAACCTCATGATCCACGTCCCCGTCGGCGCGCTGACCATCGGCAATGATCAACCATTGACCGTCATCTCCGGCCCGTGCCAGCTGGAAAGCCTGGATCACGCCCAGATGATCGCAGGCACTCTGAAAGAAGCCTGCGCGGCTGCGGGCGCGCAATACGTCTTCAAGGCCAGCTACGACAAAGCCAACCGCACCTCGCTTTCGGGCAAACGCGGACTTGGCATTGATGAGGGCCTCAAGGTGCTTGAGGCCGTGCGTCAGGCCAACGACGTGCCGGTGATCACCGATGTGCATACCGAAGAACAATGCACCATCGCAGGCGCGGTGGTGGACGTGCTGCAAATCCCAGCGTTTCTCTGCCGCCAGACCGATATGCTGCTGGCCGCAGGCCGCACCGGCAAGGCAGTGAACGTCAAGAAGGGCCAATGGCTGGCACCCTGGGAGATGGCAAATGTCGTGGACAAGATCACCTCGACCGGCAACCGCAAGGTGCTGCTGACCGAACGCGGCACCTCCTTTGGCTATAACACCTGGGTCACGGACATGCGCGGCCTGCCACAGATGGGGCAGACCGGCTTTCCAGTGGTGATGGACGCCACCCATGCGGTGGCCTCCCCCGGCGGCAAAGGCACCTCGTCGGGCGGTCAGCGCGAATTCGCCCCCGTCCTGGCACGTGCCGCCGTGGCCATCGGCGTGGCGGCGGCGTTCATTGAGACACACGAGGACCCAGACAATGCGCCCTCTGACGGCCCAAATTCCATCTATCTCAAAGACATGCCCGCCCTCATCGACACGCTGATGCGGTTCGACGCGCTGGCCAAGGCCAATCCGGTGGTGCTCTGACCCATGACCAAACCTGCCGCTACCGTCACTCCCAACACATGGGAATTTCTGCGCGACGCCATGATCGCGCCCACGGGCTTTCGTGAATATGACGCCCGCTGGAAGTACCCGGACGACATCAATCTGCCCGGCATGACCGCCTTGGGCCTCGGCCTTGGCACCCAGATGCACCGGCGTGGGATCGAACCCGTCATTGCAGTGGGCAATGATTATCGCGACTACTCTTTGGCGATCAAGAACGCGCTGATGCTGGGCCTGATGCAGGCCGGCGTGCTGGTCAAGGACATCGGCCCGGCGCTCAGCCCGATGGCCTATTTCTCTCAGTTCCACCTTGATGCGCCAGCGGTTGCCATGGTCACCGCCAGCCACAATCCCAACGGCTGGACCGGGGTTAAAATGGGGTTCGAGCGCCCCCTGACACACGGACCCGATGAGATGGCCGAACTGCGCGATATCGTGCTCAGTGGCGCAGGCGAACGCCGCACTGGCGGCGGCTACGAATTTGTCCACGGCGTGGAAGAGGCCTACCTCGACGATCTTGTGGGTGACTTCAAAATGTCCCGCCCCCTCAAGGTCATCTGCGCCACCGGCAACGGGACCGCATCGCGCTTTGCGCCAAAGCTGTTTGAACGTATGGGCGTCGAGGTTGTGGCCAGCCACAACACGCTCGATTACACCTTCCCGCACTACAACCCCAACCCCGAAGCGATGGAAATGCTGCACGACATGGCGGCAAGCGTGAAGGCGTCCGGCGCGGACCTTGCCCTTGGGTTTGACGGCGACGGCGACCGTTGCGGCGTGGTCGATGATGAAGGGGAGGAGATTTTTGCCGACAAAGTTGGCGTGATCCTTGCCCGCGATCTGGCCAAGCTGCACCCGGGCGCCACCTTTGTGGCAGATGTGAAGTCCACTGGGCTCTTCGCCTCGGACCCCGAGCTGCAAAGGCACGGGGTGACGGCGGATTACTGGAAAACCGGGCACAGCCACATGAAACGGCGCGTGAAAGAACTCGGCGCGCTGGCCGGCTTTGAAAAGTCCGGCCACTATTTCCTCGCCGAACCCATTGGGCGCGGGTACGACTGCGGCCTGCGCGTGGCGGTGGAGCTGTGCAAGCTGATGGACCGCAACCCAGGCCAGTCGATGTCCGACCTCAAACGCGCCCTGCCACAAACCTGGGCCACGCCCACTATGTCACCCTATGCGGCGGATACCGAAAAATACGACATCCTTGCGCGATTGGTCACGCAGCTGGAACAGACAACCTCTCTTGGCGGTCGCACTGTCATCGACGTCATCACAGTCAACGGTGCCCGCGTCATGCTGGAAGGCGGCGGCTGGGGCCTCGTGCGCGCGTCTTCCAATACGCCCAACCTCGTGGTGGTCTGCGAAAGCCCCACATCAGAGGCAGAAATGCGCGCTATTTTCGCAGACCTAAACGCCATCATCCGCACCGAACCCGGCGTTGGCGACTACGACCAGACGATCTGACACCGTAACTATTCAGGTTGTCTCTGGGGCGTTTCAGACGCTTGATTTTGTCAGGTCGGTTCGAGTTTCTGGATGAGTTGATCGGCGGTTTTCTGGAGTGTTTCGATTATTGACCAGCCCTGTTTGCGTGCCGTTTCGATCACGGTTCTGAGGGTGCAGAAGTTTTCCGCGCCGGTCAGTGTGCGGAAGCATCCCGAGACCTTGATACGGACCTTGCCCATTCTCAGATCCCTCTCGGCCTCGTTATTTGTGAAGGGAACCTGCAAGTCGGTAAGGAAGCGCAGGACATCGGCCTTGCGGTCACGCAATCGCAGCACGAGATTGTGTCCGGTTCGCCGTTTTGGTCGTCCTCGGGGGGATTTGCCGGGCAGTGCGGGTTTCAGCGGTGGCTGGTTTTCATGTAACGACAGCCCCTGCGCGATGCAGGTGTCGTAGCGCTCATCGATGGCCTTGACCACATGCGCCGCGACATGATCCCGACCGTTTGCCCGGGCGCTGGCGGCCGCCCTTTTCGCGTCCAGCAGGATAGTCTGCATCATCGCAGCCCATGCTTCCTTTTCGATATCGACGAGCGCCTGCAACTCGCGCATGTGATGGGCATTGCAAAGGCCGTGCACGACCTCCTCCATCCTGGCGTAGGATGCCCAGTTGTCATGCACCGCAATCCCCGATACGCCGGACAGCAGATCGCCTCTGCCCGCCCCCATCCGGAAATGGCTCAGGGTCAATGAGCAGATGACATGCTGCCACCGGTTTCGGCCTTCAACCCGCAGACCTGTTTCATCCAGATGTTTCACCGCCACCTGCACACCGCACAAGGCGTCACGTACAGCGTCTGCAAAAGACAGCATGCCCTCCGCCACCTTCGCAATCAGCCGCGCCAGTGTGGCGGCGGAAATGCGCACGCCGAACAGGTCACGAAAGACCTGCGACAGACGGTCATCGGGAATGCAATGGTACGTCTGAAGATAGCTCGCCATGGCCGCAATATGATTGCCGTACTGAACCGGTGCCCTGACCCCTTCCGGGAACGTGCCGCGCACGTGCTTTCCGCAGTTCGGGCATGTGCACTTATGAGCCCGGTGCTCAGTGATCGTGAGGGGTGGCGGCGGCGGCAGGTCGAACACCTGCCGGGCTGCAAACCCCTGCGAGGGGCATTGCGTCAGATCATGATCGCAGTCGGGACAGGCTTGTGGATGATGGTCGACAACCTCGTCGGGGGTGTCCGTCTGCTCCAGGGTCGTGCCCTTGTGCCCCGGCTGACCGCCGGGCTTGCGATCCAGTTGCCCGCGCTGATCCTTCCTGCCCTTCGCCGTCGGCTTCGCAGGGCTGTCACTCGACGGAGGCTTGCTGCTGTTCCGGCTGTTCAACGCAAGGCGACGCTCAAGCCCCTCAATCCGCTGCTCAAGCACAACGATCATCTCTGCCTGTCGCCGGTTCTCCTCGACAAGATACGCAATCGTCTCACGCTGCGTTTCGATCAATTCAATCAGTTGGGACTTCGAGAGTTCAGCAAGTCCGCTGGTATGGGTGGGTTCGCCAGACATGCCCTGATCGACTCATGAAATCCTCAATCAGAAAACCGGAATGTGCTCCCCCGAGTCGATTTGACGCAGCCGAAAAACGCCACCGACAACCTGGGCAGTTACCTGACACCAGACAAATCTTGGTTTCGGAGCCGCCCTTGCGTGGCACCGAGACGGCAGAACCTGCAGCGATGGCCAAGGCAAATCCACGCGGGGCCCCCCGCAGGAGGGGATACGTTGATTTTCCTTGGGCAGCGATGAAGGTTCTGCCAGAACGGGGTCATGCAAGGGCAGGTCTGCGTTCAAGCTTGGTTTTGGAGGGTCCCGCAGCCCTACCATCTCACTCCACTCATGAATTCCAAGAAAACCTACCACGCGGGGCCGCAGGCCCCGCCCCGGTCGGATGGCGCAAGCCATTCGAGAAACTCAGCCCACGTCGGATCGCGTCAGCGATCCGAAACCAAAGCTGCCTGGCAAAACCGGTTGATCAGACCGCGATCTTTTGCACCGGGCGCGGTTTCCACGCCGGAGGACACATCGACCTGCACCGCCCCCGTCATCGCGATCGCAGCCCCAACGTTCTCCGGGCTCAACCCGCCCGCCAACATCCATGGCACCGGCCACCGCCGCCCCGAAATCAGCTTCCAGTCAAACGCCAAACCATTGCCCCCAGGAAGGACAGCCTCTCTGGGCGGCTTGGCGTCTACCAACAACTGATCCACGACAGCGGCATAGGCGTCCAACGCGACAAGGTCTTCTGCATCCCGCACGCCCACCGCCTTCATCACCGGCAAACCATAACGGGCCTTGATCTCCGCCACACGCGCAGGTGTCTCGGCTCCGTGCAATTGCAACATGTCGATGGGCACGCGCGCGAGGATGTTGTCCAGTTGGTCGTCCGACGCATCCACGACCAGCGCGACTTTGCACACGCCCGGTGGCACATCGACGGCCAGAGCAGCCGCTGCCTCGACGGTCAGATGTCGCGGGGACTTGGAAAAAAACACGAAACCGATGTAGCGCGCGCCAGCGGCCACCGCTGCCTCCACAGCCGCCGCATCCGTCAGCCCACATATCTTGATATTCACAGCGCTCATGGGCGCAGGGCTTAGCTGGCCTCGTCCAAAAGCGCCAGCACTTCGTCCTTGCCCTGATGCTTTTCCCCTTTGAGGCGGGCAACTTCGCGCTCCAACCTGCGGGTCTCGCGGGCCAGCCGCGCTTTTTCCGCCCGCTCTCCGTGTTCGCGAATCCATTCCCAGATGAAACCAACCAGCAGGCCTGCAACGATCGCGCCCAGGATCACCAGAAACAGCGGCAACGTCGCCGCAGGGGTCACGGCAAACCAGCCCGCCACCTCATCTGGCAGCACTTTCAGTTCCACCATGGCACGGTTCGCCAGCGCGACCGAAACCAGCGCCACTGCAAAAACGGCGATGCAAAAATACCGAATGTAGCGCATTTACGCCTTCCCGTTCAGACGATCCCTAAGCAGTTTGCCGGTCTTGAAAAACGGCACGTGCTTTTCTTCCACATGGACAGTTTCACCCGTCCGCGGGTTACGACCAACCCTCGCATCACGCTTCTTGACGGAAAATGCGCCAAATCCGCGCAGCTCCACCCGATCGCCTTGCGACATGGCACCTGTGATCTCGTCAAAGATGGTGTTGACGATCCGTTCAACGTCTCGTTGGTAAAGATGTGGATTGTCATCCGCAATCTTCTGGATCAATTCCGACCGGATCATCGCGATATCCCCCCCGAGATGTGTCTATTTTCTACCGTCTGCGTCCGACTATAGAAACAAAGCAACTTCCCGTGAAGGTGTGGCATCTGGTTCACAGCTGCATTTTTGGACCGAAACCTCTGATTTTCGTTGTAATATTGGCGGTTGCTTGCTGAAATCTCATTTTTTGCACAAGCGACATACCCACAGGCAGGGCATGCTCAAGTGCGATTCGCCTGTGTGTTGGCAAGCGCGCTATGCAAGCTTGGTGGCCTCTGCATACGGTAGAGCCTGCTACAGATCAACTTTTCTACCATTCTTGATGGGCGTGTAATCCTACAAGAGCTGGCCGGGCAACGATTGTTGGGATTCCCAAAAAGGCACGTCCCGCACCCAGAATTTCATCGGGGATGAAAGCTATCCCGGCTGTGAAAAAGAGCCACAATCCGTGATCACCACAAAGTCGTTCCAGGTGACGCCTTCAAGTACTGTCTTAGTCGATCGGCCCCCAGTTGGCTCTGTTGCTTTGGGGTGTTTCTGTTCACCTTGGGATCAGACTTTGACCATCTGCCAACATTCCTTTGGTTTGCCGCGAATGACGTCGGAAGTTGGCCAAAGCCTGCCTACCGACTGTGCAATCTACCAACGCCGCATGGTGCCGCCCGGACTCAACCTCATGGAGCGCAAAAAAGAAAAGGCCCCGCATGGTGAGATGCGGGGCCTTCGCTAAATTTCAAAAGCCAAAGGCTTACTTGTCGTCGTCGCCTTTCAGCGCTGCGCCAAGGATGTCGCCCAGTGACGCGCCAGAGTCGGAGGAACCGTACTGTTCCACGGCCTCTTTCTCTTCTGCAATCTCGCGCGCCTTGATGGAGACACCCAGACGGTGCGCCTTGGCGTCCACATTGGTCACGCGCACGTCAACCTTGTCACCAACCGAGAAACGCTCAGGGCGCTGTTCGGCACGGTCACGGGACAGATCGGAGCGGCGGATAAAGGACTTCATGCCTTCGTACTCCACTTCCACGCCACCATCTTCGATGGAGGTCACGGTCACGGTCACGATGGAGCCGCGCTTCACGCCGCCGGTCGCTTCGGCGAACTTGTCGCCACCCACGCCCTTGATCGACAGGGAAATGCGCTCTTTCTCGACATCCACTTCGGAGACAACCGCCTGAACGACGTCGCCCTTGCGGTAGTCCTGAATGGCTTCCTCGCCGCGCTGGTCCCAGCTGAGGTCGGAGAGGTGCACCATGCCGTCGATGTCGCCGTCGAGGCCAACGAACAGGCCGAATTCGGTGATGTTCTTGACTTCGCCTTCGACCTCTGTGCCCTCGGGGTGTGTTTCTGCAAACACTTCCCATGGGTTGCGCATGGTCTGCTTGAGACCAAGGGACACGCGGCGCTTGGCACCGTCGATTTCCAGCACCATGACTTCCACTTCCTGAGAGGTGGAGACAATCTTGCCCGGGTGCACGTTCTTCTTGGTCCAGGACATTTCAGACACGTGGACCAGACCTTCGACGCCCGGCTCCAGCTCAACAAAGGCACCGTAGTCGGTGATGTTGGTGACGCGACCGGTGTGCGTGGATTCCAGCGGGTACTTGGCGGCCACCAGATCCCATGGATCTTCCTGCAGCTGCTTCATGCCGAGGCTGATGCGATGGGTTTCCTTGTTGATCTTGATGACCTGCACCTTGATCGTTTCACCAATCGCGAGGATCTCGGACGGGTGGTTAACCCGGCGCCAAGCCATGTCGGTCACGTGCAGCAGGCCGTCAACGCCGCCCAGGTCAACAAATGCACCGTATTCGGTGATGTTCTTGACCACGCCGTCGACGTTCTGACCTTCGGTCAGGTTGCCAATGACTTCGGCGCGCTGTTCGGCGCGGCTTTCTTCGAGGATCGCGCGGCGCGACACAACGATGTTGCCCCGGCGGCGGTCCATCTTGAGGATCTGGAACGGCTGCTTGAGACCCATCAGCGGCCCTGCGTCGCGCACGGGGCGCACATCGACCTGAGAGCCGGGCAGGAAGGCCACGGCACCGCCAAGATCGACGGTAAAGCCACCCTTCACGCGACCGAAAATGGCACCTTCGACACGCTCTTCTGCGGCATAGGCCTTTTCCAGACGATCCCAGGCTTCTTCACGGCGCGCCATCTCGCGGGAGATAACAGCTTCGCCACGCGCGTTTTCGACCTGGCGGAGGTAAACTTCGACCTCATCGCCCACGTCGACCTTCGGCGCTTCACCGGGTTCTGCGAATTCCTTGAGTTCAACGCGGCCTTCCATCTTGTAGCCCACGTCAATGATGACCTGACCGGCCTCGATGGCAATGACCTTGCCTTTGACAACGCTGCCCTCTTGGGGCGTGTCCATTTCGAAGCTCTCGTTCAACAGTGCTTCGAATTCATCCATAGCTTTTGACATGTAAGTGTCGTTTCCTTTTCGCGTTTTTGACTGGCCGCGCGGTTGTCTCCGCCGGTCTTTGGGTTTCAGTTGGTCCTTGGGATCAGACGCAAAAGAAAGAGGGCCGGGATAAACCGACCCTGCTCGAGGTTCTGCGTCCGGTGCGTGTGTCCGCCCCTTAGACGGGCTGCGTATAGGGGGTTTGCGCCTGTGGCGCAAGGGGTTTTGCGGCGCGCGCATACTGCAGCTGTTCTTCGCCGTCCGGTCTGGCCTCTTGCATTCCCTGGAGCGGCGCGTTCAGACTTGGAGCATTCGAAACCGCAGGGAAAGGCAGCCGCCATGTTGTGCAAAATCGGCGAGGTCGAGGTCTGGCGCATTCTTGAAATTCACGCCCCCTTTCGATTGCCCGAAGAGCTTTATCCGACGGCAGGGCCGGATGTGGCAAAGATCATCGAAAGCCATGTCCCCGGCGGGCTTTGCCCTGAGACGGGCAAACTCATTTTGCCGGTGCAGGGGTTCTTGTTGAAAACACCATCGCATCTGATCCTTGTGGACAGTTGCGTGGGGAACGACAAAACCAACCCCAACACGCCGGATTGGCATCAGCGCAACAGCCCCCGGTTTGAGGCAGCTTTGACGGCGGCAGGGGTCGGGTTCGAGGATGTGGACTACGTCCTTTGCACCCATCTTCACACGGACCATGTGGGCTGGAACACCCGCAAGGTCGATGGCCGGTGGGTTCCGACCTTTCCGAATGCAAAGTACCTGATGCCCCAGGCTGACAAAGAGATGCATGAAAGCCGCAACTCGGACATCTATCTTGAAAGCATCCTACCCATTGTCGAGGCCGGTCAGGCAGAGTGGGTGGGCAGCGACTTCACCTTCTGCGAGGAAGTTCACTTGGTCCCGACACCGGGCCACTCCCCGGGCCATGTGTCCGTCCGCATTGAAAGCGGCGGCGCAAGTGCGCTGATAACCGGGGATGCCTTGCACTCAACCGCGCAGTGCTGGCATCCGGAGTGGCACTTCACCTTCGACGCCGACCCGGTGAAAGCCGCTGTTTCGCGCAGCGCCTTGCTGGCCAGTGCGGCGGATCTGGATTGCCTGGTTTTGGGCAATCATTTCGCTTTGCCGTCGCTGGGACGGGTCCGGGCAACGGACACGGCTTTTGCCTGGGAACCGGTCCGGTAAAGGCGGCCTTAATCCTCAGTCGGACCGCCCGCCTCTTTCCACGCTGAAAACCCACCGATGTTCGTGACGTTGGTGTAGCCCATGTCTTGCAGGGTTTTGCCCGCGAGGGCCGCTTGCCCGCCTGCCCCGCAGATTAGGTAGAGTGCGGCGTCTTTCTGGAAGATCGGGTCATAGAAGGCCTCTACGCCCGGGTCGGCCTTGAATTCGATCATGCCGCGTGCCACGCGATGCGCCCCTTTGATTGTGCCAGACCCCGCGATGGCCGCTGAATCGCGCACGTCAATGAAAGTGCCTTCCCCCTTGGCGTGGATGGCGATTGCCTCTGCCGCCTCCATCCGGGGGACGGTGGCATTGGCAGCTTGCATATAGTCTTTGGCGGTTTTCATCTGTGCGGCTCCTCCTGCTTTCAATGAGAATGGTGCAGGATCAGGTCAGTCACAACTCCTGCCCCTTTTTCTGCAGTTCTTCGAACAGTTTCTGATAGATCCCGTTGCTGTCCCCGCCGCCAAACACAGCGCCACCGCTGGAATAGGCGGTGCCGTAGGTGCGCGCGACCGTGATGGTTTGCACAAGGCCGCTGATGAACTGGTCTTTCTCCAGGGGCGACAGCGGATGCAGAAATACACCCCAGAGCCGTCCGTTTGCGACGGCATAGCGCGCGTCCAGAGCGCTGTCGAAATTCGCCTGCATCATGCGCATCAGATCGTCCTGAGTAAGCGCCTCGGCACTGGCAATGGGCACCATGGCGCGCATACGGTCGGCAATCGGGTCCGCGACAACGATCACCGGAATGTCTTCCAGGGTGAATTCAATCGCGGCCCCTTGCACCCGGGCGTCAGGGTCCAGAGCCAGCACAATCTCTCCCAGCCGTTGCATTGTCATCTGGGCTTCGGGCTGGGGCGCCTCGGGCTCATCCTGCGCGGCAGCGGCCAGGGGCCAGAACATGAGGGCAAAGAGGATGGAACGGATCAGCATGGGGCAGCACTCCTTTGATCTTAACCTAGTCCCCGGCCACCCCTCTGGCGATACACCAATCGGTGAGCACCGCGCGCTCTGCTCAGGAATGGTTAACGGCGCAGGGCTATACCTTGCCCCCGGTTAACCAAACCTGTGCTCGCCCGAGCACAGCATATGTGGTCTCATGACCCCATCCGGGGTTGCCTGAAACTGCGCAATTTGTCGGGACAAGAGCCTGGCAACAGGACCAAGGACCGCAGCCCAACGGGGCGGCGCCGCCTTTTCCCAAGAAAGACTGAACCGGGCTGTTACAGCCACTCAGATATCAGGACAGCCTGCCCCGCTTGGCCACAATCACGGCCACAGCGGCCGCAATGGCGTCTGCAATGCTCATGTCAGAGGTGTCGATCTCCACCGCATCCTCTGCTGCGCGCAGGGGCGCGTCGGCACGGCCCATGTCGCGGGCGTCGCGGGCCTGAACATCTGCCAGTACCGTGTCGTAGGTCACGTTCATGCCTTTGCCGGACAATTCTTCAAACCGCCGCTGCGCGCGGACCTCGGCGCTGGCGGTGACAAAGAGCTTGGCCTGCGCGCCCGGGCAGATCACCGTGCCAATGTCGCGCCCATCGAGCACCGCGCCCCCTGCACGCGCAGCAAAGGCGCGTTGGAAGTCAAGCAGCGCCGCGCGCACCTCAGGCACTGCGGCCACCTTGCTGGCGGCTTGTGCGATTTCAGGCGTGCGCAGCGTTTCACCGTCCAGATCGTCGGCCTGAAGGGTGCGCGCCGCCTCGCCTGCGTCCATACCGCCCAGCACTTTCGCCCCGACGGCCCGGTACAAAAGCCCGGTATCGAGGTGGGAAAACCCGAAATGCGCCGCCACAGCCTTGGATATTGTTCCTTTACCCGCTGCCGCAGGCCCATCGATGGCGACTGTGAATGTCATTTCATGCCTCCAGCGGTTTGGGCGCGGCGATGCCGCCACCATAGAATCAATGTCAGTCCAGCTGCAGCAATAAAGAGGACCATCTTGGCATTTGTCAGAAACCGGACCGCAAGAATGTCGGCATCCGGCACCCCGGCCCGGGCCTTGATCACAGCGGCGACGCCCGCGTTTTCGGACAGGTCTGTCACCATATAGACCACCGGAAGGACAACCATGGCCCAGCGCGTTGCTGTGTTGAGATGCCCCGTGCTTGCCCAGATACAACCAATCAAGCTGAGCGTGAAGAGAACCGGGAAAGCCAGATCAACCACCTGATGGCCCACCAGATACATGCGGGTCGCACCGGGCGTGTCGCGCAGCACGTCGAGATAGGCGCGCGCCGATACGACATCATAGCGGTAGTCTGAGGGCGCATCGAAGGTGCCGAAATCCGTCACATCAAGCGGACCGTGGGTCATCCATGTGAGTATGGCAAAACACAAGACAGCACCGGCCAGCGCCCAACCGCGCCATCTGGCAAGCGTGTTCACGCGTTGTCCCGTGTCACGTCTGCGCCCAGCCCCGCGATTAGCGGCTCAAAGATCGGGAAGGACGTGGCGATGGGCCCGCCATCGTCCACCTGCACGGGCTTTTGCGAGGCCATGCCGAGGATCAGGAAAGACATGGCGATGCGGTGGTCGAGATGGCTTTGGCAAACTGCCCCGCCGGGAACCTGCCCGTGCCCTTTGCCGGTCACGATCCACCAGTCTTCGCCCTCTTCAACCTCCATCCCGTTGGCGCGCAGACCGGTGGCCATGGCGTCAATCCGATCGCTTTCCTTGACGCGCAGCTCTTTGACGCCGCGCATGACAGTCTGGCCCTGCGCGTAGGACGCCACCACCGACAGCACCGGGTATTCGTCGATCATGGAGGCAGCGCGCTCGGGCGTGACTTCGATGCCTTTCAGGTCAGGCGAGAACCGCGCCCGCAGGTCGGCGACGGGTTCACCCCCTTCGGTGCGTTCGTTCTCATACGTCAAGTCGGCGCCCATCTCGCGCAGCGTGGTGAAGAGCCCCGCGCGCGTGGGGTTGAGGCCGATGCCCGGCACCAAAACGTCCGAACCCGGAACGATCAGCGCGGCGCAGACCGGGAAAGCGGCAGAGGATGGATCGCGCGGCACTTCGATGTGCTGCGGCTTGAGCTCCGGCTGGCCGGTGAGCGTGATCACGCGGCCTTCGTCTGTGTCCTCAACCGTGATCTTTGCCCCGAAACCGCTGAGCATCCGTTCGGTGTGATCGCGGGTGGCCTCAGCCTCCACCACCACGGTCTGGCCCGGCGCGTTGAGGCCGGCGAGCAGCACCGCAGATTTAACCTGCGCGGACGGCACCGGCACCACGTAGCGCACTGGAATGGGGTCTGCCGCACCCACGATGGTCATCGGCAGACGCCCCCCATCCCGGCCCACGGATTGCGCGCCGAACAGAGCAATCGGGTCCGTCACCCGCGCCATCGGGCGGCCGTTGAGGCTGGCGTCACCGGTGAAGGTTGCCGTAATGGGCGAGGTTGCCATGGCCCCCATGATCAACCGCACGCCGGTGCCGGAATTGCCGCAATCGATCACCTGATCGGGCTCCGCAAAGCCGCCGACCCCCACGCCGTGCACGGACCATGATCCGCCGCCGTGATCGGTCACTTCAGCCCCAAAGGCGCGCATGGCTTTGGCTGTGTCGAGCACGTCCTGACCCTCCAGCAGGCCCTGGATCGTTGTCTCGCCCACGGCCATTGCGCCAAGAATCAGGGACCGGTGCGAAATGGATTTGTCCCCCGGCACCTCAGCAGTGCCTGTCAAAGGCCCGCAGGCGCGCGAGGTCATGGGGATAGGGTCACCGTGGCTGGACATGTTAGCGTTCTCACTTCAATTCGAAACGCTTCTAGCCCAGCCTCAAATCAGCGTCCATGGCATGCAGGCGAAAGATCAGTGAATGCCATAATCCGACAGCTTGCGCCCGCGCTTTTTCTTCTTCGGCGCGGCCCCTTCGAGGTAGGCCTTGGGGTTGGTCTCGGCAATCTGGCGGAACAATTGCTCCCCCAGCGCATTGCGCAGCCGAATGGAAATCTCTTTCTCCGAATGGCCTTCCTGGCGGGTCATGTAGAAGTCCGAGCCAAACAGAACCTTCTCGCGCACATCCAACACGCGTTTCAGCGGTTTGGGCTCCGCCGGATCCCCCAGAAAGAGCTTCAGCAGCGGAATAAACTTTTCGAACTTGAAGATGGTGTAGGAGATGTCCGTGTAGAGGTTCGGATAGTCGCCCGAGCGGATCATATCCAGAATGTCCTTCAGCCAGTTTTCCTTGTTGTTCTGCGCATTGTAGGGGTCGGTACCGTCGTCGAGATATTCATGCCAGTCCTTGTCGCCGCCAAAGTGGGCCAGACAGATCCGCAGCTTGGGAAACGACTTCATCACCGGTTCAAACGCGCGCGGGCGCGAGGCAGCTTCTGCCTGCGCTTTTGTCCAGCCTTTGCGGCGCAACCCGCCACGCGAACAATGGGTCATGACAGGCAGGCCCTTGGCCTCGCAGACCGGGTAGACCTCTCGCATCAGCACTGGGTGATCGGGCGCAAATCCGCTGCCGGGGTAGAGTTTGAGACCTTTAAAATCATACTCCTCCACGGCCTTGAGAAATTCGCGCACGCCGTCAGGGTTGTCGGGGTGCAGCGTCGCAAAGGGGATCACCTGATGGCCAAGCAAAGGGTCCTGAGCCAATTCATGGAGTTCCGCCATCTGCTTGCCGATGTCTTCGCGGATCGGTCCGTGGCCAATGGGCGACAGGTCCAGCGGCAGGACGACAAATTTGGTGGAGCGCGGGTAGTGCCGCACGAGTTCCTGAAATACGTCGCGCTGCGTGCCGCGCCGCCCGGTGTTATGAAATTTCTCCATCCGCACCATAAAGGTGTAGAGCCGTGATCCGTTCCCAAGCCAGGACGACAGCCATCGCAAGGCGGCGACCGTGTAAGGCATGATGCGAAAGAGCGCGAAGAAGAAAAGCGGGTAGTAAAGCGGCGTGTGGCTGTTGGTAAACGTATGCGTGTGGCAATTGGTGATTGCGATGGAAACGGGGCGCATTGGAAAGTGGTCCTACGGATTAAGTCGTCCGGACACCCTATCATGCGTTCGCAAAACCTTAAGCGAAATCAGCCCTGTCGCACGAAAGTCAGGTAATGGGGTCGCCGCCCTTCCCGCAGCGCCTTTTGCTCATACCGCGTGCTGATCCAATCGTCCCAGGGCTCGCGCCAATCGGCTGGGCGTTCAGCCAGCCAGTCGAACCCGAAACGGGGCACTTCCTCCAGCGTCTGGCGCACGTAGTCTTCGATGTCGGTGGCCACGCGGAAAATCGCACCGGGCTTCAGGCAGCGGGCCAGGGGCACCAGATGTTCGCGCGTTACGAAACGACGGCGGTGGTGGCGTGCTTTGGGCCATGGGTCGGGGTAGAGCAGGAACGCGCGGTCGATCGAGGCCTCGGACAGCACATCCATCAGATCGCGCGCATCCCCGGGGTGCACCGCGACGTTGTCCACCCCCGCACGACGGATCTTGCCCAGCAACATGGCCACACCGTTAATGTAGGGTTCACATCCGATGATGCCGGTGTCCGGGTTCTGAGCGGCCTGATGCACCATGTGCTCCCCACCGCCAAAACCAACTTCCAGCCAGACAGGCCGGTTGTCGAAGAGCGCCCCAAGGTCCAGCGGTGTCCGGTCGGGGTTATCCTCCCACGTGACAGCGCCCGGGGACAGGCCCACCAGATCTTCGTCCAGATAGCGGGACTGGCTCTTCTTCAAGGCCTTGCCTTTGAGGCGGCCATAGAAGTTGCGGCGGGGGCGTTCTGGCGTGTTCATACTGCGGGGCTTTAGCCGTCTGGAGGCGCGGGCGCAACGGGCTGTAGGGTGACGCGCACGTTAAGAGCCGCTTAAGCGATACCCCCTATATGTTCTCCGAAATATTGAGGGAGCACTCCATGATCACAACCGCTCAAACGGCCCACGGGGCCTACCCCGGCCTGCTTTTGTCACGCGGCCTGAACGAAAGCGCCCCTTTGCGCGTGCTGATCCTGGATGACGAGCGGTTTGACCGACATAGATTGGCGCGCCTTTGCTCTGGTCTCGACGTCTCGGTCGCGGTGGCCAACGCCACAACGGTCACGGACTTCAAATCGCTGCTGGCCGGTCAGAGTTTTGATCTGATCCTTCTGGACTACATGCTGCCCGACGGCACCGGGTTGGACGCGATGGAGGCGGTGCGCCTCTCTGCTGCGAACGTCAACGCGGCCACCATCATGATCACCGGTCAGGGGCAGGAAGACATCGCCGCGGAAGCGATCAGTTTCGGCTGCGCGGACTACCTGACGAAGGATGAGCTATCGGCAAATGCGTTCCGGCGCGCGGTCACCAATGCGCTGCATAAGTCTGACCTTACCACCCAGATTGAGGCGCAAAGCTTTGCCAGATCGGAGGTCGAAACAGTGTTGGAGCATTTCGCCGCCAGCTTTGCCCGGGACATCAAGCCGATGGTCAGCCGCATGCTGCGTCAGCTGCGCGATCTGCGGGGGAAGGAACAAGACCAGAAGTTCGAAGCCCTGGACACAACCTGTCTGGACATGTGGGAGGCTCTGGTTGAGTTGGAGCGCCATACCGGGCCTGAAATGATGGAGCTTGCCATTACCGGCAATTCGCCTTCAGACTTGGGTGCCCAAGGCAGGCGGACCCGTGTGCCGCCCTCCCCTTTTTCAAAGATCTCGCACTAAGGCCTCGGGCATTTGGCCTAAAGCAGTCTTTGGGGCGTCTGCCTTCTGCAAGCCAAAGGCGCGGCAAGATGTTGGTATCTCAGATTTGAGATCCGGCACACGAAAGCCAGGGGCTATTCCGTCAGGACACCAGCAGCCTTGAGAACGGATCGATAGGGAAACCACATCGATGTATCGGGCCTGCGCAAGGTCTGGATTGCAAACTCCGCATTCACGCCGCGCCGCACCATGTAAGTCAGGCGATTGTAGGTCTCGGTCTGGGTGTCCTGATACATCCATTCGGCAAAATCAAAAGACGTGTCCCAGCCCCGCCGCCCACGGTGCTTGTTGTAGTAATCTTCAACCGATGCCGCGTTCCAGCTGAGCTGGTGAAAGCCGATGCGCGCGCCTTTCGACATGGTGCGCTTGGTCCCGCCCAGAAAAACCGTGACACAGGAACTCTCGCAGGTCTCGCTGACGTGGGTATCGATGCCAAAATCGATCACAAACGCTGCCAGTTCCATCGCGGGGTAATGCCCGCCGCCGGTCGATGTGATCTCAAGCGTGGCGATGCCGGGGTTCTGGCGCAGGACATTGCGCATCTGCTCGACATCCGAATAGCGAATGTCGAGCTCCTTGCCCTTCACCTTCAGCGTCGTGTCATAGATCAGCGTGTCGCCCTGCACCGCAAAACGACCCCCAGCCTCCTTCACGTTCTGGGCATACGCAGGCAGCAGCGCGCAGGCCAAGAGCCCAGCCGCTGCCAGTCCCACCCGCGCTATGCCCCACAGCGCCATCAGATCAAACAGCCGCCTTTAGCGTGTCGACCAGATCGGTCTTTTCCCAGCTGAACCCCCCGTCCGCGTCGGGCGCGCGGCCAAAGTGGCCGTAGGCTGCAGTGCGTTCATAGATCGGCTTGCGCAGGCCAAGGTGTTCGATGATCCCGCGCGGCGTAAGATCCATGCAGGACCCGACCGCCTTTTCGATCTCGGCCTCATGGACCTGTCCGGTGCCATAGGTATCGGCATAGATCGACAGCGGCTTGGCTACGCCAATGGCGTAGCTCAGCTGAATGGTGCAGCGTTCCGCCATGCCCGCGGCCACGACATTCTTGGCCAAATAGCGCGCGGCATAGGCCGCCGAGCGGTCCACCTTGGTTGGGTCTTTGCCCGAAAACGCGCCACCGCCGTGGGGGGCGGCACCACCATAGGTGTCCACGATGATCTTGCGGCCTGTAAGCCCTGCGTCCCCGTCCGGGCCACCAATGACGAACTTGCCGGTCGGGTTCACATGCCACTCTGTCTCGTTGCCGATCCAACCATCGGGCAGTGTTTCGCGGATATAGGGCTCAATAACAGCGCGCACATCGTCAGAGCTCATGGCTTCGTCTAGGTGCTGAGTGCTCAGCACGATGGAGGTGACGCCCACCGGCTTGCCATCGCGGTAAGTGACAGAGAGCTGCGATTTGGCGTCTGGCCCCAGCTGCGGCACCTCACCGTTATGGCGCGCCTCGGCCAGGTTGCGCAGGATGGCATGGGAATACTGGATCGGGGCCGGCATCAGCTCTGGCGTTTCAGCGCAAGCATAGCCAAACATAATGCCCTGATCGCCCGCGCCGTCGTTGTCCACGCCCTGCGCGATATGCGCGGATTGCGGATGCAGGTGGTTTTCAAAGCTCAGGTTTTCCCAGTGGAAACCGTCCTGTTCATAGCCAATCTTTTTCACGCACTCGCGTGCGATGCCTTCGACCCCGCCCATAAACGCGTCCAGCTTTTCGCGGGTGGAAAGGCCCACTTCGCCGCCCACGACAACACGGTTGGTGGTGGCAAAGGTTTCGCACGCCACGCGGGCCATTTCCTCTTCCGCCAGAAAGGCATCAAGGATCGCATCAGAAATGCGGTCGCAGATTTTATCGGGGTGGCCTTCGGAAACGGATTCCGAAGTAAAGAGGTAGTTCTGGCGGGACATGTCGTGCTCCAATATCAAAGTACAAGCGCCACGTCAGGAAGCCGTTGTGACGCGCTCAAACGGGAGTATAGCCCTGTCTCTCTGCGGTCAATCTTTAACTCCTGCGGCGCCAGATCGCGGCGGCGGCCAGACATATCAGCAACAGCATCGCGAAAGGTAAATCGCCCGTGCGGCTATATAGTGTAGGCGGCAATGGCTTGGGCAGGCGCGCATCGACAAAGCCCGACTGGTTGAGGGGGAGCGCGGCAATAACCCGACCGCGCGGGTCAATCATCGCGGAAATGCCTGTGTTGGCCGCGCGTGCCAGTGGCAGGCCTTGCTCAATGGCCCGCATACGCGCCTGTGCCAGGTGCTGCTTTGGCCCCGCCCCCTTGCCGAACCAGGCATCGTTGGTGATCTGGATCAGGAAATCAGGGCGTTCGGGGGCCGCACCTACGTCATGCGGAAAGACGGCCTCATAACAAATGAGCGGTAACGCTTTGCCCAGGGGCCCAAAGTCCAACAGCTTCGCCCCCGGCCCGCGCGAATAACCATTGCCATGCCGCGCGGCAAAGGCAGTGACCCCGACCTTGGCCAGCAGATCACCCAGCGGCATGTACTCCCCAAAGGGCACAAGGTGGTGTTTGTCGTAGACTTGGGTGACGTCCCCTTGCGCGTCGAGCGTGACCATGGAGTTAAAGTACCGCGTATCGCTGCGCCGCTGCACGCCGAGCGTGACTTGCGCTTCGCCGCCTGCCTGCGCGATTTCCTCCAGCGCCGATCCTGCAAGGTCGAGCGCCCAAGGGATCGCGGTTTCGGACCAGATCACCAGATCAGGCGCAGGGCCCCCATTTTGAGGGGGTGCCGCAGTGAAGGACAACTGTCGGTCAAAGAAGACGGGTATTTTCTCGGGGTCCCATTTGTCGCGCTGCGCCGCGTTGGGTTGGATCAGGCGAATGGTGTGGTCGGTCAGATCAGCCTCATCCGCAAAGCGCGGCATTACCATGAAGGATGCCAGAGCCACCAGCATCACGGCCTTGGCCCCCTTGGCAAACTCCGCTGGCCAGGTCGGCAAGGCCACCAGAACCGCCACGGTTACGATCCACAGGTTGGTGACGTAAGGACCCAGCTTGGCCAGCAAACCGACCAAATAGACATCCACGGTGGCCTGCGCAGGCATTGCCCAGGGAAATCCGGTAAAGATGTAGCCGCGCACAAGCTCTGCCGCTGGCCAAGTAAGGATCAACGCCAGAGGTATGGCAGCAAGTTTCCGCGCGCCCCAGAACGCGGCCCCCCAGAACAGCGCGAGCCCCGCGCCCATGAACACAAGCGCAAATGGGGCCATCCAGCCGTGGCGAGCCACGTCCACCAAGAAAGGCGAGACGATCCACTGCAAGGCATGCATGAAATAGCCGGTGCCAAAGACCCAGCCCAGCAGCGCGGCACGCCACGGGCTGTCCTCGGCACGCCATAGCCAGCAGACACCGGCAAACCCCACCAACAACACAACAGGCAGCGCATAAGGTTCCTGACCAAACGCCGCGACTGCCCCTGCGGCTGCCGCCAAAAGCAGCCTCAGGCGATAGCTCACCCGTTTTGCCCGGTGCACACCCGCAGGCGCTTGATGCGGCGGGGGTCCGCGTCGACCACTTCAAATTCGGTGCCGTCAGGGTGGATGACAACCTCCCCCCGCGCAGGCACGCGGCCAGAGATCATGGCCACAAGACCACCCAGCGTGTCGATCTCTTCTTCGTCGATCTCTTCGTGATCTGTGAGCGATTGGCCGATCTCTTCTTCGAAGTCATCCAAGGGCGTCTTGGCCAGAGCCAGATAGGTGCCGGGCTTTTCAACCGTCCAGAACTGGCCCTCGTCCTGATCGTGTTCGTCCTCGATCTCTCCGATCACCTGTTCGATGAGGTCCTCAATGGTGACCAACCCATCCGTGCCGCCATATTCATCGATCACAAGCGCCATGTGGCGCCGTTCGGCCTGCATCTTGGTCAGCAGCACGCCGATGGTCATCGAAGGCGGCACGAACAAAAGCGGGCGCAGCATGTCCTGCAGGTCAAACGCCTTGCCCTTGCCGTTGAACCCGTGGTTCAGCGTCAGATCCTTGAGGTGGGCAAACCCCACCGGCGTGTCGAGGGTCCCGTCATAGACCGGCAGGCGGGTCAGGCCACTTTCCTTGAAAACAGCCACCAGTTCCTCCAGCGAGGAAGCCAGCGGGACAGCCGTGATGTCCGCCTTTGGGATCGCCACATCATCTACCCGCATCCGGCGCAGGTTGATCATGCCGTGTGTGGTTGGCTTGTCCGCAATCAAGGTTTCGGCATCAGTGCCGTTTTCAGTGTCCGAAGGGCTGAGCGCCCCGATCACCCGGCTGAAAAAGCCGTTACCCCGTGCGCCATCTTCGCTGGATTGTTCGTCGTCTTCCGACAGTGCGCCCCGCACTGCACTAGAGGATCCGTCTTGTTCGCCCATCAGTCCTGTCTTGTCAAAAACGGCAAAAGCGCCGCTCTACGTCATGAATATGGGTCATCCAGACCCATTTTGCCAAGTATTTCTACCTCCAGCGCCTCCATCAGGTCGCCGTCGGCCTCGCGGATATGGTCATAGCCCAAAAGGTGCAAAGTTCCATGAACGATCAGATGGGTGGCATGAGCGGAAAGCGGCTTGTTTGCGGCCGCCGCCTCTGCCGCGCAGGTGTCGTAGCTGATTGCGATGTCGCCAAGTTCAATTATGCCGTCGGGGCCGGGAAATGGCGCTGCGGGGCGCATGCCTGCGGTGGCCGCGCCGCGTTCTTCGGCTGGCCAGCTGAGCACATTGGTTGCCGTCGTTTTGTCGCGGAAATCACCGTTTAGAGTGGCGATCCGGTCATCATCACAGGCCAGCAGGGAGACTTCACAGACTGATGGGTCCAGCGCCAAGGCTTTGAGCGTCTCAGCGATCGCCTGCCCCGCCAGATCTTCGATCTGGACTTCGTTCCAGCGTCGGTCTTCGACACCCACATCCAGCGTGACCATCAGCCCTGTTCCGCGTCCGCCTCATAGGCTTCGATGATCGCGGCCACCAGCGGATGGCGCACAACGTCCTTGGAGGTGAAGTAGTTGAAGCCGATATTGGGGATGGTCTTGAGCAGGCGTTCGGCGTCCGCCAGTCCGGACTGCACGCCACGCGGCAGGTCAACCTGTGTGCGGTCGCCCGTGATCACCATGCGGGAGCCTTCGCCCAAGCGGGTCAGGAACATCTTCATCTGCATGGTCGTGGCATTCTGCGCCTCGTCCAGCACCACAAAGGCACGGGACAGCGTGCGGCCCCGCATAAAGGCCAGGGGCGCTATTTCTATCTTCTTTTCCTCGCGCAGCTTGCCCAATTGCTTGGCCGGCAGGAAATCCTGCAGCGCGTCGTAAAGCGGCTGCATATAGGGATCGACCTTTTCGTCCTGCGTGCCGGGCAGGAAGCCGAGCTTTTCGCCTGCCTCCACGGCAGGGCGGGACAGGATGATGCGGTCCACCTGCCCTGTGATGAACATAGACACGCCAACAGCGACCGCGAGGTAGGTTTTGCCTGTGCCTGCCGGCCCAATGCCAAAGGCCATTTCGTTGTCGAAAAGCGACTGCACATAGGCCTTCTGAGCCTCCGTGCGCGGCTCCACCCGTTTCTTGCGGGTCTGGATTTCGATGCCACTGGCGATGGGCATCTCGATCTGGTCGCCGTCGCGCACACCTGTGCCGGCTTCCGAATTGCCCATCCGCAGCAGGGCATCCACATCCGCCTGTTCCACCGAACGCCCCCCTTCGAGGCGCGCATAAAGCGTGTTGAGTGCTGCAACGGCCTCAGCCGCTGCATCTTCCTCACCCAATACGGCAAGCTGATTGCCGCGCCGGATGATCTGCACCTCAAGCGCCTTTTCGATCGCCGCCAGATGCGCGTCATAGGCACCACACAGATCGATCAGCAGACGGTTGTCGGGAAATTCTACCACCTGTTCTGACTGCGCAGGCGCGGTGGTGATTGTGTCACTCTGGCTCAAATGTTGCTCCTTGGGGGCGTTGCGACTCAATACAATAAGGAAGGGACTGCCTTACAGGGTTATGACAGACGAAAAAAGGGCCGAAGCGTGATCCGCTCCGGCCCCTGATTTGTAAGTGTCTCGCAAGGATCAGTTCGGGTCCCGGATGGTGGAGCCACCCTTGAAGTCACCCACGGTCTGGTGCGGCGGTGCCACGCCGGAGCA
Organism: uncultured Sulfitobacter sp.; assembly: GCA_963422245.2. Taxonomy (GTDB): domain Bacteria; phylum Pseudomonadota; class Alphaproteobacteria; order Rhodobacterales; family Rhodobacteraceae; genus Sulfitobacter. Next base: position 173,210 of record CAXMWW010000029.1, read on the forward strand.
GACCGGCTTGCCGTATTTGTCTAGACGCTGGCTGAGGTAACCTTCGACGCCGTCGTCAATGATCCAGTGGTCACAACCATTGGGGTCGACCCAAATACCGGCCTGAAGCTGGCTGAGGTGCTTGCGGTCAATGCCGCGGTCCACAGTCTTGTCCTGCGGATAGCCGCGACCCAAACCACCTTCGAAGTCGGAACACGCCGTCACGCCAAAGGCGCAGGCAGTGACCATGAGAATTTTTGTCTTGATCATATTCCTGTTCCCTTAGCGAATGCAGATGATTTCAACGCGGCGGTTCTTGGCCATGCCAGCCGCCGAGCCGTTGGAGGCCGCCGGAAGGCGTTCGCCGTAGCCACGCACGTCTGCGATGCGGGCACCATTGGCCTGCGCGATGCGGGCCACTGCTGCTGCGCGGTTGTAACTCAGACGCATGTTGTAGGCGTCAGAGGCGCGGCTGTCGGTGTGCCCGGTGATGATGTAGCTCACCGCGCCGGTTTCCTTGAAGAACTGCGCCAGGCGGGCCTGACCGTGCTTGTTGATCCGGTAGCTGTCGGTGGCAAAGAACTGGTCCGACTGCATCATGCCGCAAACGTTGCCCCGGCGGCAGACCGGAATGCCCTGACGGCTGACGTGCGGTGTCATATACCCTTCGGCACCGTCATCCATAACCCAATGTTCACATCCGTCCGGGTCCACCCAGATGGTCGGGATGTAGACACCCCGGTCACGGCCCTGTTGCGAGCGCGTCTGAGCATCGGCAGCTGATGCCTGAAGTACGAGCGCTGCGGCAAAGGCAAAAGATGCCAGTGCTCCCAGAGCTTTGGAGAGTGTGTTTACCACAGCCATTTTCCTCTAACTATTCCCCCACTGTAAGAGCAGCCTGTCCCAGGTGCGGCTGCCCCGCATATGATCGTCAGGTTAGGAAATATTCGGGCAGGTGTGAAGCGCTGGAATCAGGTTTGTGGTTTGTTTTCGCGCCTCTAGAACCAGATATTGAGGGTTTGCCGCCCAGTGGGACAAGTTCGGGGAGGTTGGGGATAACAATTCAGGCATCTCTTATTGGTCTGCAAAGAGAATCGCTTGAACCGATTCTCTGTCTTGGCGCGGATGCAATCAAAACGGACACTTGCGGCCAATTGATCACCCGTTTTGCCAACGCTGCCCGCTGTGGACAATTGGGGCGGCCACAATGCGGCTCTCCCCTCGCGGTCTTACTTGCACTTATGGAATGCAATTCACTCAGTGCGTGAAGATTGCGAGGTAACCATCCACAATTCAGTTAAAATTCCTCGATTGGTGCCACAGCGTGAACAATAACCCAAAATTCCTTGTATTGGTGCTGACGCTGCGCTCCGTTAACAATTGTTAACGTTACTTGGAGCCTTTGCTAACCCGCCGATTCACAGCCAACGAAGAATCGTATCACCGAAGGCTGAACCCAGTTGGGGATGGGAAAATGATCAGAACATGCATTGCGGCAACGCTGGTTGCGGCACTTGGAACAGGTGCCATGGCGCACAGCAAAAACCACCGTCACACGCACGGCGCACATGCGCCAACTGGCACGCAGATCACGGTGAGTTGCTATCGCGGGCCCTGGAACGAGGTGATCATTGATCGCCCGAACGCGGTCTTTATCGATAGTCTTGTGTCTGTGGGCTACGACTATGCCACGGCCCACGCCATTGCCCATCGCATTTGCCGCGATCAGGCGCTGGTCGGCAATCCGGGCGCGCTGAAGTCAACGATGGAGCAGATCTGGCGCGACCGCGCTTCACATCGCAGACATAACTATTGAACTAGACGCTTCAGCCGGGCGCGCGAATTTCTTCGAGAAATCCGGTCCGGAATTTTTCGAAAATTCCGCGCCCGCGGCTAGGGGCTGACATCAGATCAGTTGACCCGCCAGGGAGTTCGGCTTCGATTCCACAATCCGAACCTTTGCGATCTCGCCGACACCGGCGGTGCACGCTTCGATGTGAACCGCATGCAGGTACTCTGACTTGCCCACCATCTGGCCCTCTCGCCTGCCCGGCTTTTCAATCAGAACCGACACCTCGCGTCCGACCATCTCATCCTGAATTTCGCGCTGATGTTGCGTGATGAGGCCTTGCAAGCGTTGCAGCCGCTCATCTGCGACTTGCGCGTCGACTTGCGCGCGTTCCGCTGCCGGGGTTCCGGGCCGGGTCGAGTATTTGAAGGAATAGGCGTAGCCGTAGCGCACCTGCCGCACGAGCTCCATTGTGGCCTCAAAGTCGGCGTCCGTTTCTTCGGGGAAGCCCACAATGAAGTCCCCTGACATCACGATATCGGGACGCGCCCTACGAATGCGCTCGATCAGCTTGAGATAGCTTTCCGCCGTATGGCTGCGGTTCATCCGCTTCAAGATGTGGTCTGAGCCCGATTGCACCGGCAGGTGCAGGTAAGGCATCAGCTTGTCCACTTCGCCATGCGCCGCGATCAGATCGTCGTCCATATCGTTGGGGTGGCTGGTGGTGTAGCGGATGCGTTCCAGCCCGTCGACCTTTGCAAGGTCACGGATCAACCCGGCTAGCGTTTTGCCGCCGTGATAGGCGTTCACGTTCTGGCCAAGTAGTGTCACCTCGCGCACACCGCGTTCCACCAGATCGCGCGCCTCGGCCAAAACCTTGTCGGCGGGGCGGGAAACTTCGGCCCCTCGCGTGTAGGGCACCACGCAGAAGGCGCAAAACTTATCGCATCCTTCCTGCACCGTCAGGAAAGCCGCCGGGGCACGCTTTGCCTTGGGCCGGTTTTGCAGGTGGTCAAACTTGTCCTCTTCGGGAAAGTCCGTGTCGAGTGCGGCTTCGCCCGCGCGCACTTTGGCCTCCATCTGCGGCAGGCGGTGATAAGACTGCGGCCCCACGACCAGGTCGACAGCTGGCTGGCGACGCATGATCTCTTCGCCCTCGGCCTGGGCCACGCAGCCCGCCACGCCGATCTTGAGATCGGGTTTGTCCGTTTTCAGTTTCTTCAGACGACCGAGCTCGGAATAGACCTTTTCGGCGGCCTTTTCCCGGATGTGGCAGGTGTTGAGCAGGATCATGTCGGCCTCTTCAGCCGAGCTTGTCTGCACATACCCCTGCCCGCCCAGCGCTTCGGCCATGCGTTCGCTGTCGTACACGTTCATCTGGCACCCGTAGGTTTTGATGAACAGCTTCTTAAGGTCGGTCATGGTATCGATCCGGCAACAGGGGGCAGGCCGACCCTCTAGCAGGGGGCGGGGCCGCAGGGGAATCGCTTTTGAAATATTGACTATGCATCACGTCTGATTGGATTCATACGGATTGCGTCATTAGCAAAGGATGCGACCGCGATGGAAGATTTTTCTCATATTTTTGAGGGCGTTGAAGACCCTCGTACGAGCAACGCTACACGGCATGATCTTCATGAGATGCTTATGATCGGCCTGTTGTCGACCATGTGTGGCGGCGAGGGTTGCTGCGACATGGCGCTATTTGGCACGACGAAAGAGCCGTTTTTGCGCACATTCATGACACTGAAGCACGGAATACCGAGCCACGATGCGTTCTCTGACCTGTTCAACGCCCTCGATCCTGGCACGTTTCAGTCAGTGATGCTTCGCCTGACAGAGGGGTTCGCTGACCAGTTGGGCGAGGTGATTGCGGTTGATGGCAAGTCGTTGCGGCGCTCCTTCGACAGGGCGAAGAAGCAGTCGGCGTTACACCTCGTGCAGGCTTTTGCGGCTGAGGCCAGGCTCGTACTCGGGCAGGTCGCTGTTGACGAAAAATCCAACGAGATTACGGCGCTGCCCGCGCTGTTGAACATGCTGTCGTTGAAGGGGCGGATTGTGACGGCGGACGCTATGCACACGCAGCGCACTACAGCCGAGACGGTAACGCAGGCTGGCGGTGATTATGTTCTGGCGCTGAAACGCAATCAGGAGACGCTGCACGAGGATGTGGCACTCTGGCTGGATGATCCTGGAAATGTCGAAAACTGTGAAACTTATCAGAATGTTGACGCAGGACACGGTCGACTGGAGACGCGCAAGGCGTTGATCTCGCATGACGTTGCCTGGCTCGACGAGCGGCATCACTGGCCCGGGCTCAGGGCCATCGGAAAGGTCGTCGCCACCCGCGAAGTCGGCGATAAAACCTCATGCCAAACTCGCTACTTCCTCATCAGCGCGCCGCTCTCTCCCGAGCGTTTCCTGTCCATCACCCGCGCCCATTGGAGTATCGAGAACAGCCTTCACTGGGTGCTCGACGTCTCCATGAACGAGGACGCCGCGCGCAACAGAAAAGACAACGGACCCGAAAATCTCTCTATCCTACGGCGCATCGCTCTCAACCTCGCCCGCTCCGAACCGTCAAAAGGATCAATGCGAGGAAAGCTGAAACGCGCCGGATGGCAGGATACATTCATGCTCGAACTCATCAGAACCGCGACCAAATCTCAAAAGCGATAGCCCTGGGCGGGGCCGCTTGCAATGTGGGCTGATTTGCCCAAAGTGAAGTCCAAACAACACACCAAAAGGGCGGCATGCAGTACCAAAGCGTCGATCAGATGATCAAAGAGGCCTCGGCCCAGTTGGCCGAGGGGCCGCTGGCAATGGTATTTGTCGAGGACGACGTGGAAGTGGACACGTCCCTCCGCCACCACCAACAGGCCGGATTTTCGCAGGTGCTTGCCTTTATGCCGGCCACCTTTGAGCTGCCCCGTGATCTGCAGGAAAAGGTGCTGCGCGTTGATTTCAATTGTTCAGCCGAAGGCGCTGTTGAAGGGGCGGTGAACCGGGTGATTGAGGCAGCGCCGGGGCAGTGGCTCTATTACTGCTATAATGCGGAATATCTGTTCCACCCGTTTTGTGAGACCCGAAGTGTGGGCGAAATGCTGGACTTCCATACAGAAGAACGACGGGATGCGATGTTGGCCTATGTGGTCGACCTTTATGCCGAAGATCTGGAGGTGCATCCCAACGCTGTTTCGCTTGATACCGCGCATATGGACCGTTCGGGCTATTACGCTTTGGCGCGCAATGACGCAGCAAACCAAAACCACCCCAAGGAGCGGCAGCTGGATTTCTTTGGCGGATTGCGGTGGCGGTTTGAGGAACACGTCCCGCCCCAACGGCGCAAAATTGACCGGATCGCGTTGTTCCGCGCCAAGCCGGGTTTGCGTTTGCGCGATGATCACACGTTCTCTGATGAGGAATACAACACCTATTCCTGCCCGTGGCACCACAACCTGACTGCGGCCATCTGTTCGTTCCGCACAGCGAAGGCGCTGAAATCAAACCCTGGCAGCCGCTATGAGATCGAGAGCTTCAAGTGGCACAACTCGGCCCCATTTGAGTGGCACTCGCGGCAGCTTTTGGACCTGGGGTTGATGGAACCGGGGCAGTGGTTTTGAGGGGCACGGAAAAGTACGACTTTTCCGGATTGGATTTCTGCGAGAAATCCAGGCGCGCGCCGGGCGAATGACAGCGTGCCCCCCGGAAATCTCATCAGATTTCCGCCCCGTAATCCTCCGAGGATTTCGCGCTGTCTTCTCGCGCAGGTACCCACATTGGGCCCACTGCCAACAGCAGCACGCCCGTATTAAAAAATAGATTGGACGCAGCCCCTGCAGCGACAGATCCCGCGCTGTCCAACCCGAACCATGCAAGCGCGCCCCACACAACAGCACGCCGCACGGCATCGGGGGCGGCATCGTAAATCTCGCCCGACAGCCGCCAGATCAACACGCCCCAACCCAACAGAAAACCGCCCGCCAGGGCAGACAGGAAACGGGTTGTCGGCTCCCCGTAGGTCTCCCGCCCGTTGTAGGGCCATTTGAGAATATCCAGCGTCAGGCGGGCGGGCTCTGACAGTGGCTCCATTGAGCCCAGGAAAAACACCGGGCCAAAGCTGCCCACGACAATTGCCGTGATCTTGAGCCAAAATTTGTGAAATGCGCGGTCCATTGCAGGCCTCCCTTGAGATATCCTCAGAGGGTTAGGCCAACAAGGAGACGCCAGACAATTACCCGGCAGGTAAGATCACAGGTGATCGGGTTGCGGCATGCCCAGAACATGGAAGCCGCCATCCACGCGAATGATCTCTCCAGTCGTGCAAGAACCAGCATCAGATGCAAGGTAAACAGCCGTTCCACCTACAGCATCCAACGTGGCATTTGCGCGCAAGGGAGCATTCTGGACGGTGTGCTTGTAGGTCTTGCGCGCCCCGCCTATGACGGCCCCAGCAATCGTCTTCATCGGCCCCGGAGAAATTGCGTTCACGCGGATGCCCTCAGGCCCCAAATCGTTCGCCAGATAGCGCGTGGCACTCTCAAGCGCTGCCTTGGCAACGCCCATCACGTTGTAATTCGGCACGACACGGTTCGACCCCTGATAGGTCAGCGTCAGCAATGTGCCGCCGTTTTCCACCATCAGCGGATGCGCCCGGCGGGCGACTTCGATGAAGCTGTAGGCCGAGATATCCATCGAATGCTTGAAGTTCGCGCGGGACGTATTGAGAAACCGGCCCGTCAGTTCGGACTTGTCGGAAAAGGCAATGGCGTGGACCAGAAAATCAATTGTCGGCCAGCGTGACCCCAACTGGTCAAATGCGGCATCAAGCGAGGCATCATCGGTCACATCGACGTCCACCATGAAGTCGCTGCCAACGCTTTGCGCCAGTGGCTCCAACCGCTTGCCAAAAGCCTCGCCCTGATATGTGAACGCCAGCTCCGCCCCGGCCTCTGCCATCGCTTTGGCGATACCCCAGGCGATGGAACGTTCATTGGCCACGCCCATGATCAGGCCGCGCTTGCCTTTCAACTGGTTTGACATCGCGCTTACCCCTTGAATTTTGACAGGATCATCGACCCGTTGGTGCCGCCAAATCCGAAGGAGTTGGTCATGACGCTGTCGAGCCCGGCATTTTCGACCAGTTCTGTTGCGATCTCTTCCGGTTTCAGCGCCGGGTCGAGCTCTTCAACATTGATCGAGGGGGTGATGAAATCGTTCTCCAGCATCAGCAGACAGAAAATCGCCTCCATCGCACCTGCGCTGCCCTGACCGTGGCCGGTCATCGACTTGGTGGAGCTGACGGGGGGCGTGCTGCCTTCGCCAAAGACGCGGCGCACCGCTTCGATCTCGCCCACATCGCCTACAGGCGTCGAGGTGCCGTGCGCGTTAATGTAGCTGACGGCGCGCCCTTCGGACAGCGTGGCCAGCGCCAGTTCCATGGCGCGCTGGCCGCCCTCGCCAGAGGGTGCAACCATGTCGTGGCCATCAGAAGTCGCGGCAAAGCCAGTGACTTCCGCGTAAATCTTCGCCCCGCGCGCCTGCGCGTGCTCCAGGCTTTCCAGAACGACGATGCCGCCGCCGCCGGTGATCACGAACCCGTCGCGATTGGCGTCAAACGCGCGGGAGGCGCGTTCGGGCGTGTCGTTGTATTTGGAGGACATCGCGCCCATGGCGTCAAAGAGGCACGACAGTGTCCAGTCTAGCTCTTCCCCGCCGCCTGCAAACATCACGTCCTGCTTGCCCAGCATGATCTGTTCTGCTGCCGATCCGATGCAGTGCAGCGAAGTTGAGCAGGCCGAGGTGATCGAATAGTTGATCCCCTTGATCTTGAATGCCGTGCTGAGGTTCGCGCTGATGGTCGAGGACATGCACTTGGGCACGGCAAACGGCCCGATCCGCTTGGTAGCACCCGTTTTGCCCACCACGTCATGTGCGGTCTTCATCGCCGAGGTCGAGGGCCCGCCAGAGCCTGCAATCAGCCCGGTGCGCGGGTTTGAAACCACGTCTTCGCCCAGCCCCGCATCGGCAATCGCCTGTTCCATGGCGATATAGGCATAGGCCGCGCCGGGCCCCATGAAGCGCAGGGTGCGCTTGTCGATATGCTCAGTCACGTCGATCTTGAGCGTGCCCGCAATCTGGCTGCGAAATCCGTGTTCGGCCATCTCGGAACTGGCCTCAATCCCCGATTTCCCGGCTTTCAAAGAGGCGGTGACCTCTTCGGCGTTGTTCCCGATGGAGGACACGATGCCCAATCCTGTGACGACAACTCTGCGCATGGCGCACTCCTTTGAGCGGTTTGCCCCTATCTAGGCCAGAGGGTCATGATGGCGCAACCAGATAGGGGGATCCGGGCAGGGCTATCGCTTTTGAGATTTGGTCGCGGTTCTGATGAGTTCGAGCATGAATGTATCCTGCCATCCGGCGCGTTTCAGCTTTCCTCGCATTGATCCTTTTGACGGTTCGGAGCGGGCGAGGTTGAGAGCGATGCGCCGTAGGATAGAGAGATTTTCGGGTCCGTTGTCTTTTCTGTTGCGCGCGGCGTCCTCGTTCATGGAGACGTCGAGCACCCAGTGAAGGCTGTTCTCGATACTCCAATGGGCGCGGGTGATGGACAGGAAACGCTCGGGAGAGAGCGGCGCGCTGATGAGGAAGTAGCGAGTTTGGCATGAGGTTTTATCGCCGACTTCGCGGGTGGCGACGACCTTTCCGATGGCCCTGAGCCCGGGCCAGTGATGCCGCTCGTCGAGCCAGGCAACGTCATGCGAGATCAACGCCTTGCGCGTCTCCAGTCGACCGTGTCCTGCGTCAACATTCTGATAAGTTTCACAGTTTTCGACATTTCCAGGATCATCCAGCCAGAGTGCCACATCCTCGTGCAGCGTCTCCTGATTGCGTTTCAGCGCCAGAACATAATCACCGCCAGCCTGCGTTACCGTCTCGGCTGTAGTGCGCTGCGTGTGCATAGCGTCCGCCGTCACAATCCGCCCCTTCAACGACAGCATGTTCAACAGCGCGGGCAGCGCCGTAATCTCGTTGGATTTTTCGTCAACAGCGACCTGCCCGAGTACGAGCCTGGCCTCAGCCGCAAAAGCCTGCACGAGGTGTAACGCCGACTGCTTCTTCGCCCTGTCGAAGGAGCGCCGCAACGACTTGCCATCAACCGCAATCACCTCGCCCAACTGGTCAGCGAACCCCTCTGTCAGGCGAAGCATCACTGACTGAAACGTGCCAGGATCGAGGGCGTTGAACAGGTCAGAGAACGCATCGTGGCTCGGTATTCCGTGCTTCAGTGTCATGAATGTGCGCAAAAACGGCTCTTTCGTCGTGCCAAATAGCGCCATGTCGCAGCAACCCTCGCCGCCACACATGGTCGACAACAGGCCGATCATAAGCATCTCATGAAGATCATGCCGTGTAGCGTTGCTCGTACGAGGGTCTTCAACGCCCTCAAAAATATGAGAAAAATCTTCCATCGCGGTCGCATCCTTTACTAATGACGCAATCCGTATGAATCCAATCAGACGTGATGCATAGTCAATATTTCAAAAGCGATTCCCCTGGGGATCCGGGAAGCGACGGAAATGTGAAGTTCGCGCGTTAGGTGATGTGTTAGGATTGGATGAAAGGAGTTTGCTGTGACCAAACAGAAACCCACGCGCCGCAAGGTGATCAGCACCGCCTTGGGGGCGGCAGGGCTTGCCAGCCTTGGCGCGCCAGCTTTGGCCAGGGATCTTACTCCGCGTGCTGCCGAGGGACCCTATTATCCGACGCCGCAAATGCGGCGGCCTGATGTGGACAACGATCTTGTGCGGATCGCAGGCGCCGTGCGTGATGCCGGAGGCGACGTGATCCGCTTGTCAGGCCGGGTTTTGGATGGTCAGGGCAAGCCTTTGCCCAATCACCGCGTGGAAATCTGGCAATGCGATTTTGATGGACGGTATCTTCATGCGCGCGACAGCCGCAGCGTAGGGCATGATGCCGCGTTTCAGGGCTTTGGGCACGACATCACCGGTGCCGACGGCGGCTACACTTTCCGCACAATCATGCCGGTCAGTTATCCGGGCCGGACGCCCCACATTCATGTAAAGGTGCTGGACGGGTCGCGCGAGGTACTGACCACGCAGTTCTACATCGAAGGCCATCCGGCAAATGACCGCGACGCTCTTTTTCGCCGGATGTCAGCGGCGGAAGCGCAGGCTGTTTCCATGATATTCACAGGCCGTGTGGGTCTGAAAGAAACGCGGGTAGATATCGTTGTATGAGCGACGCAGAGGACATGGTGCGGCGCTACTTCGCGGCGGTGGATTCGGAAGATCTGGAGGGCATCCTGGCGCTCTTGACAGACGATTGCGTGTTCAGCGTGGAAACTCATGGCGTTGTCCTGCGCGGACATGAAGAGATTTCGGGCATGTTTCGACGGCTTTGGGCCAATCACCGTGAGGTGCGGCATCGCGACTTTCGGTTTGTTGAGGATGGCCCCCGCTTGGCTGTTCAGTTTCTGGTGGAGAACGTGGAGCTGGACGGCAGCCTGACCCACAAATCGAATTGTAACTTCTTAGATGTGGAAGGTGCGCGGTTCAGCAGGGTGGCGGTTTATATGGCGGGGGAGAATACGCTCACATGTGCTGACCCTTAGCCAGTCTCGTACAGGTTCCTGGGCGACCGAAGCCGGGCCATCGCCTGCCCGGGGTGGGCGATCCCACGTCCGTTCTCTGCCACTTTATCTCTCAACTCATACTCTCCCTCTCAACGAACCACCCAGCCTCACCCAATCGCCTACCCGAACGGGGGGCAGGCGATGGCCCGGCGGCTACGCCTTGACTCCGGGCTGGGGTGTATTTCTTCAAGGCTGTGTAGAAACTCGCACCACCCCCTCCGTCGGATCGACCTCCACCTCGTCCCCAGTCGAGATCAACTGCGTCACGTCCCCATCCTCAAACCGATCACACATCGCCATGCCTGCCAGCGCCGCCCCCTGCGCCAGAATTGTGTTGGCCGAATTGAACAGGATCGCCTTGGGCGCGATCCCGCGTGAGGTCATCTCGTGCAGCATCCAGGCCGTGGCGACGCCCCCTTTGGCCGTGTTCAGCACCAGGATCACATCGCGATAGCTTTGACCAAAAAGCGCATGTTGCGGGCGCGAAAAGATGCCGTTGATCCGGTCCAGATCGTACCTGGCTGAGAAATTGTCATTTGCAACAAGCGCCTTGCCCCGCACCTTGGGGCCAATGCCTGCGTGACATTTCAACTCTACCACCATCACACAATCCTCCCCTTCTCGGCCGAGGTCACGCAATCCTCCATGCTGGCAAGTGCGGGGAGGTAGCCGTACCCGCCAAGGATGTTCACGATCTTGGCCGAGTTGCTGAGCAGGCGTTTCCAGCCGTTCGCCTCTCCGATTTCACGGGCGTATTGCTGGTAGAAACAGGTCCCGGTCAGCACCTTGCCGCCAAAATCCTCGATTGCGTCGACAAAGCCCATGCGCTTGGCATCGCTGAAAACCTGCGCGGGCGTGCAGACAATCAAATCGGTTGTCTCTGCCCGCCTGCGCCCTTCGCAAAGCGCTGCAACCTGGCCCATTTCCACAAGGCTCAGCTGAGGCGCCGCAAAGACCACCACGTCAACGGCTTCACCCCGCGCGCCAAACGGCTGGTAGAGCGCGTCGGTATCCGCCTTTGTGATCACGGTGGGCCCCAGCGCCGCGCCTTCGACGTCCGCGAGGGTGGCGGCTTCAGGCGTGATCCCTACGATGTGAAAGAGCGGCGTAGACCCATAGCTCGCCATAGCCGCCCCGAAGTGCTTGATCTGATCGGAGGTTGGCGCGCGGGTGATGCCTTCGATCACTGGAACCTCCCAATAGCTGCCCGCCTTGCGCCCAATGGTGGCACCCAACACGCCCCAGTCCATGAGGTCGTTGGGTTCTGCCTCGACAATGAACCGCGTAGTAGCCCGGCGGTGTTGATCCAGATGCAGACCATAGCGCGGCGTACGGCCTGTCAGCCCCGCAGCCAAAGCCGATGGCCCGCCTTCAAAGTTGGACCGCGCGCCACAGACGGAGTTCGAATAAATCACCACGCCGGTGTCGCCGTATGCCACATGATCGCCCCGTACGGGCGGCATGATGGTCTGATAGTTGATGCAGGTGTCGGTCATCATGATGCCCATCTGCATGCAGGCGGCGATGAAACGGCGTTCGAGGTTGGCCATCTCTTCGGTCTGGCCGAGGGGGTCATAACAGTTGAGGTCCACACCGCGCGGGTCGGTGATCATCGGAATGGCGACCTTGGCACCGCCCTGCGCGATCCCTTCGACAAAGGCGACCCCCGCGTCCCCCAGACTTTCCGGATCGGCCATCATATGGGCCTGAGAGACTTCGACCATATCCGCTGCATCAAACATGCGACCGACCTGCAATTGGTGATCGATGGCCCATTGGCACGCCGGGCCAAATTCGCCCGCCTGCATGGCCCGTTCTTTGTCGGTGAGTTTCATGCGCCCGCCATCCCTGCGTGTTCAGGGTCAGCTTGAGCGATTATTGCTGGGTTTGAAAGGGTGCCCCTCAACTCTCGCTGAGCGCCACCTTCATGTCCTTGACCTCGTAGATCACCTCACCATCGGCCTCTACCACAGCGTCAGCGACGCCCATGGTCAGGCGGCGGGTCTGGATCGCCTTGGTGAAATCGATCCGGTAGGTCAGCATCTTGCGGTCAGGGCGCACCATGCCTTTAAGCTTCACCTCACCCACACCCAGCGCATAGCCGCGGCCCGTCCAGCCGCGCCAGCCGAGGTTGAAACCCGTCAGCTGCCAACAGCCGTCCAGACCCAGACAGCCGGGCATGATCGGGTTGCCGGGGAAGTGGCAGTCGAAGAACCACAGGTCAGGCGTTATGTCGAATTCGGCGACCACATGGCCTTTGCCATGGGCCCCGCCATCACCGGAAATATCCGTGATGCGGTCCATCATCAGCATCGGCAGTTCAGGCAGTTGCGCGTTACCGGGGCCAAAGAGCTCTCCGCGTGCGCATTTCAGCAGGCCTTCGCGGTCGAAACTGGTGGGGTATTGGGACATCTGGGCTGCTCCTGCTCGGGCATTGGTCAGTTGCCGGGGTGTAACACCCTGCCCCAACCACCCGCAAGGGTCGTGACGCAACGCCATACTGCGTGTCGCGTTTTCTATTTGAAAATGGCTCGCAAGAAGCATTATATGAGGCGAAAGCGGAGCAAACGGCCCATGAACGCGACATATGCAGAGAACGGTACCAGGTGGCTGGCCCAGGCAGGGCTGCGGCCCACACGCCAGCGTCTGACCCTTGCGGGTCTTCTGGTTGGCGATGGCCAGCACCGCCATGTGACCGCCGAGAGCCTGTTTGAAGCGGCCAAAGGTGATGGCGAGGCCGTGTCACTGGCCACCGTCTACAATACGCTGCGTGCCTTTTGTGATGCGGGGCTGTTGCAGGAAGTCACGGTTGATGGCTCCAAGAGCTACTTTGACACCAACACGCACGATCACCCCCATTTCTATTGGGAGGACGAGGGCCACCTGACGGATGCGCCGTCGGAGGATCTGGTGATCAGCCATCTGCCAGATGCGCCTGAGGGGGCAGAGATTGCCTCTGTTGATGTGGTGATCCGCCTGCGCCGCAAGGGCTGATGGCGAAGACAGCCGTTTCTCAAGACCAGATCGACACCTACCAGCGCGACGGGGTAGTGCTGATCAAGGGCCTGTTTGCCGATCATGTGGAGACCCTGCGCGCAGGTGTTGCCCGGAACATGGCAGAGCCCGGGCCTTATGCATCTGAGAACAAGCGAGAGGGGGAAACCGGTCGTTTCTTTGACGATTATTGCAACTGGCAACGTATCCCCGAATTTGAGGACGTCATCCGCACGTCCGATGTGGCCAAGCTTGGCGCGCAGCTGATGGGCAGCGGGACGGCGCAGTTGTTCCACGACCATGTGCTGGTCAAGGAACCGGGCACGTCGATGGCCACGCCCTGGCATCAAGATGGGCCATACTATTTTGTTGAAGGCCAGCACACGGTCAGCTTCTGGTCGCCACTTGACCCTGTGGGCGATGCGACATTGCGGTGTGTGGCGGGGTCGCATCGGTGGGAGAAACCGGTGCTGCCGACCCGCTGGGCCAAGAATGAGGCCTTCTTTGACCCCGCGCCATACATGCCCGTGCCGGACCCGGATGCAGAAGGCATGGAAGTGCGCGAATGGGCGATGGAACCCGGCGACGCGGTGGCCTTCAACTACGGCACGTTGCATGGCGCGCGCGGCAACACGTCCTCGGGCCGCCGCCGGGCGTTTTCCCTGCGACTGGTGGGCGATGATGCGCGCTACGTGGAGCGCCCCGGCCCGACCTCCCCGCCCTTTCCCGGGCACGGGATGCAGGCAGGTGAAAAGCTGCGCGAAGATTGGTTCCCGGTGATCTGGCGGGGGTGAGGCTTAGCACTTGTCCCGCTTGCGCTTGAGCAACTGGCTGACCCGCAGGCTGACCACATGTCCGGGGCGCGTGCGGTTGCGCAGGACGGGGGTGTTTTCCGACACCGATTCCGTGCTTTCCCGCCAGAGGATATAGAGACCCGAGGCCATGATGACCCCTGTGCCAAGATAGATGTGCCACTCGGGGTATTCCGCAAACAGCAGGATGCCAAAGATGGTGGCCCAGATGATCTGGCTATATTGCATGGGGGCCACCACCGCGGCAGCGGTGCGTGAATAGGCCATCACCAGCAGCCACATGGCGACCAGCACCAGCAGGCTGTCGGCGGCCAGAAGGGCAAGGTGGGTCAACGGCACGGGGATGTAGACGAAGGGCAGCACAACCGCTGTCACGGCGAGGTTTGTGAGCATCGGGTAGAGGATCATCAGCACCTTGCGTTCCTCTGCCCCCACCTTGCGCACAATGACGGAGGCCAGAGCGGAGGCAACGGCAGCCGTCAGAGCCGCGATGTGCCCAGGTGAGAGCGCCGTGGCACCCGGTTGCAGCACGATGATGACCCCCACCAAACCCACCATCACCGCCAGGCCCCTGCGCAGGCGCACGGTTTCACCCAGCACCGGGATGGCCAGCACGGTGATCAGCAGCGGGGCGGCAAAGATGTAGGCGTAGACCTCGCTCAGCGGCAGTGTGGCGAAGGCGTAAAAGGCGCACAGCCCGGATACGGCCCCGGCAAGAGATCTGAGCGCTATCCACCACGGATGGCGGGGTCGCAGCGTACCGGGTTTTTCATCGCTGATCAGGACAATTGTGAGCGCCGGAAAGCTGAGCAGTGCTGTGAAAAACACGATCTGGAAGGTGGAATAAGTGGCACCAAGATGTTTGACGATCACGTCATGCACGGCAAAAAGCGCAAAGGCGAGAAGCGCCATAAGCGCACCGGATGTGGTGGTGTTGGGGCGGGTCATGGCGGCTCAGTCCTGGCGCAATTGCGGGCAGATTGCCGCTGATTGCAGCACGTCCGCAAGGGTCAATGAGCCAGCGGGTGGCGGGGTTGTTCGGGGTGCATAGGTGGGTGCGTACGGGCACGCGCTTCGCTAAGGCCTGATTGGACCCATCACCACCTGAGGCGCTGTCCGGGCATCGGCCGACCTGGAGGGCGGTCGATACGGTTGAACGGCACAAAACATCGATACAAATACAACCTCAATGGCTTGGCGGATGTTGGAATATCGCCCTCCGGGGGGAGGTCGGGCGATGCCCGGACTGCGTCGGGCGGCTGCGCGAAATGCCAGCGCATTGCAAAACTTGAAGGCCCAATTTTCGATACTTCTATGGTAGTGGTCCGTTATAGAACCTCTGACACCCAGGTATGAGCACAGCCGAAGTACCGGACAGCCCCTCACTGCGTTCTGAACAGAACATCAACGCCTATAGGGAACATCACCCCTCCAAAAACCGCCCCACGCTCTCCAGCAGCAAGTCATTCTGCGCGGGCGTCCCCAGTGAGAACCGCATCCAGTCTTCCAGCCCGGCCTCGCGCGTGCGGCCAACGATCAGGCCTGCGTCGTCGAAAAGGTGCATCACCAGCCGTTCGGTCAGCGCAGCATCGCCCGGTCGGACCAAAAGGAAATTGGTGTGCGAAGGCAACACCTCGATCCCGCGTTGGGTCAGCACACCGGCAAGGCGGTCCCGTTCGCTGCTGACCTCGGCGATCCGCTGTCGGGCGATGTCGCGGTCCTCCAGCGCGGCCAGCGCAGCGGTCTGGGCGAAGGCATTGACGCTACCCATGCCGCGCGCGGCATAAAGCGAAGGGAGCAACGCAGGGGGCACCTGTGCCCAGCCAACCCGCAGGCCAGCTAGCCCGTAAGCCTTTGAAAACGTTCGTGTCACGATCACGTTTTTACGCCCTGCCGCCATCGCGTGGGCGGCGGCGCAAAAGGCATCATCGACAAATTCGCCATAAGCAAGGTCCAGCACCACCACGATATGATCCGGCACCTCATCGACCAGGCGCTGCATTTCTTCCAGCGGCAGCAGTGTGCCGGTGGGGTTGTTGGGATTGGCCAGAAACAGCAGTTTCGTCCGATCCGTGATCGCCCCCAGCAGCGCGTCCACATCCGTCGTGAACGCGGCCTCAGGCGCCTTGACGATTGTGGCCCCCTGCCTGCGCGCGCACATCTCGAACTGGATATAGCCATAGGCGGAGATCAGGATCTCATCCCCTGCCCGCGCGAAGTTACGGCCAATCACGTCGAGAAGTTCTTCGGAGCCATTGCCACAGATCAGGTGGTCGGGGTCGAGGTCATTGAGCGCCCCAATCCGGTCCCGCAAGGCGTCGCAGTAGGGCGTGCCGTAAGCCGCGACCTTGTGCTTCATCGCTTCCAGCACCTCGGCCACCTTCGGGGTCGGGCCATAGGGCAATTCGTTGAAGCCCAGATTGACCAGCGGCAAGCCTTTGGGTTGCGGCCGGGATTCGCGGCCTCTGACAACGATGGGATCAAGGTAGGATCGCGGGGCACTCATGTCTGGCGGTCCTTCACATGGGAGCCAATCAGCTCTTTGTAGAGCGCCTGAATACGCGCCGTGACGGGCCGGTTGCCGTCACCGATGGGATGACCATCGATACTGGCCACAGGGGTCTGCGCACCGAAAGTGCCCGTCAGAAAGGCTTCGTCCGCGCTGTAGGTCTCATAAAGCGAGAAGTTCTTTTCATGCACGGGGATGTCATTTGCGCGGCAGAGGTCAATTACCTTTTGCCGGGTCACGCCGTTCATGCAGTAGTCCCCCGTGGAGGTCCAAACCTCTCCTTGCCGCACAATAAAGAAATTGCAGGCATTGGTGGTGTTCACAAAGCCATGGGGGTCGAGCATCAGGCCTTCGTCCGCCCCTGCGGCCTCTGCTTGCAGACAGGCGATGATGCAATTGAGCTTGGAGTGGCTGTTCAGCTTGGGGTCTTGCGAATGCGGCAGTCCGCGCACCTGCGGCACGGCTGCCAGCCGGATGCCCGCCGATTGCAGACGGTCGACGGGCTTGGAATGTTCCATAATAATCACCAGCGTCGACCCGCTGGTGGACAGCTGCGGATGCTGGAATGGCTTGTCCTTCAGCCCCCGCGTCAGCATCAGGCGGCAATGCACATCCGTGTGCATGTCGTTGGCCTCCTGCGTGGCGCGCATGGCCGCGGCAATCCCGGCCCGGTCCATGCCGACATCGATGGAGATCGCTTTGCAGGAGCCAAAGAAGCGGTCCATGTGTTCGTCAAAGAATGCCCAGACACCATCATAAAGCCGCATGCCTTCCCAGATGCCATCGCCCAGCATGAAGCCTGCGTCATAGACCGACACCTTGGCCGCATCGCGATGCACAATGTCACCGTTCACATAGATCTGGATGTCGCGGTTGCGGATGTCGTCTTCGGCCGCGTGGGTGGTGGTTTGATCGGTCATGGTGCCCCCTGTTGCCCGGTCACTGTTGCCCAGATTGCGGGGCGAGACCAGTGGCCCCCCGCCTGTCTGCGACATGGGCGGGTCTGCTTTGTCGCATTTCTTCAAGGGAGATGGGGGCCCGGGCCTATCATGAGGTGGCAAAGGAGACGCTTATGCTGTCCAATCACATCGACCATTTTGTCCGTGAGATGCCTGTGGGTGATATCCCTCTGGCCACGCTGGAGCGCACTGCTTTGCTGGTGCTGGACACCCTGGGGATCGCGATTGCGGCGGGGCCGATGGAGGCTGGCATTCTGGCGCGCGAGACCGCGTTTCGGCTTTATGGGGCAGGCCGGGCGGAGGACGGCGCCTGGATGATGCTCGACGGACGTAGTGCGAGCCTTGCCGGGTCTGCTTTTGCGATTGCCAGCCAGACCGACAATCTGGACGGGCATGATGGGTTCAATCCGACCAAGGGGCATATCGGCGTGGCTGTGGTGCCGACGCTTTTGAGCCTTGCGCAGCATATGCCGGGACTGAGTGGGCGGGAAGCTTTGGCTTCTGTTGTCGTGGGGTACGAGGTCGCGGGCCGTGCGGGATTGGCACTGCATGACACGGTGAGCGATTATCACACCTCGGGGGCCTGGAATGCCCTGGGTGTGGCTGCAATGGCTGCCCGGTTGCGCGGGCTGGAGGCTGGACCCCTGCGCGAGGCGCTGGGGATTGCCGAATACCACGGCCCGCGCAGCCAAATGATGCGCGAGATTGCCAATCCAACCATGCTGCACGACGGCTCCGGCATGGGGGCGCTGGTGGGGGTTTCCGCGGCTTTGATGGCCGAAATGGGCTTTACCGGTGCACCCGCGATCACGGTGGAGAACCCGGAGGTTCAGCACTTCTGGGACGATCTGGGCACGGTCTGGCAGATCGATCAGCAGTATATCAAGCCCTATCCGATCTGCCGCTGGGCCCATGCCCCGATCGATGGCGCGCGTGCGTTGCGGGCCGCACATGGCATCGCGCATGATCAGGTGGCCCGCATTGATATTCGCAGTTTTTCCAATGCCATAGCGCTTTTCCCCGGCATGCCGGAGACCACGTCACAGGCGCAGTATTCGCTGGCCTTTGCGGTAGGGTCGATGATCAAACACGGCACGATTGGTCTGGATCAGATTTCGGGGGAGGCCTTGAGCGATCCGGATGTGGCCGCGCTGGTGGCCAAGACGCATCTGGCGGTCGAGGCGCGCCATGAGGACCGTTTTCCGGCGGGTCGCTGGGCGGATGTAACGATCACACTGCAGGATGGTCAGCGCTTCGCCTCAGGCGATCTGAATGCGCGCGGCGGCCCGGATGATCCTTTTGACGCAGGCCAGATTCGGGAGAAGTTTCAGGCCTTTGCGGCGCCGGTTGTCGGGACGGAACGGGCGCTGCGGATTGAAACGGCCTCCCTTGTGCTGTCGCAGGGCGATGCGGCGATGGCGTCTTTGCTGGCAGAACTGCGCGCGCCCGCTGACGCGGCGATGGCTGCTCAGTAGTGCGGCTGCGGGCGTGAAGGTCAGCCCTTCCCCCCTATGCACGGGCGCGATAGACACGCGGCCAAAAGGAGCTGCCCCATGACCTTCGACCGTTCGATTAAGATCGCCCCCTCGATCCTCGCTGCCGATTTCGCCAACTTCGGCGCCGAATGCGCGGCGGTGGAAGCCCAAGGGGCCGACTGGGTGCATGTGGATGTGATGGACGGGCACTTTGTGCCCAACATCACCTTTGGTCCTGCCACCTGTGCGGCGATCCGCCCTCACATAAAGGGCGTGATGGACGTGCACCTGATGATTGCGCCTGTGGACCCTTACATCGATGCTTTTGCCGAAGCGGGCGCGGATGTGATCACCGCCCACGTGGAGGCTGGCCCCCATATTCACCGCACTATGCAGGCGATCCGTGGAGCGGGGGCAAAGGCGGGCGTGGCGCTCAACCCCGGCACGCCTGCGTCTGCGGTGGAGCATTTGCTGGACCTGACCGATCTGATTTGCGTGATGACCGTGAACCCCGGCTTTGGCGGGCAGAAGTTCATCGACATGAGCGATAAGATCAGGGAATTGCGGGCCATGATCGGGGATCGGCCCATCCATATCGAGATTGATGGCGGCGTGGACCCGAAGACGGCCCCGATTGTGGCGCAGGCCGGTGCGGACGTACTGGTGGCTGGATCGGCTGTCTTCAAGGGTGGCTCGGTGAGTGAACCTGCGCCCTACGGCGAGAACATCCATGCGATCCGGCAGGCCGCCGAAGGGGTTTACGTCTAACGGCAGCGGTGGGCCACAGGCCCCCCTTACCGGTTGACGGGTAAGGGGGAGTTCTACTCCACCATCCTCCGTCTCAGATGGTGCGCGGATGGACCAGAGGTCCCCCTTTACGAAATTGCCGCCGTAAGGGGGGCGTGTCGCCCACCCCGCTTCAGTCCAACTGTTCCGCAAAGGCGTCCAGCAGCTTGTGTTTCAGGATTTTGCCAGTGGGTGCCGCTGGCAACGCCGTCGCCAGAATGATCCGCGAGGGCCGCTTGTAGCCTGCCAGTCGTTCAGTGGCGAAGGCGCGCAGGGCGTCCGCATCAACGGCCTGCACATCCGCGACCTGCACAAAGGCCAGCACCTTTTCGTCGCCCCCCTCCATCCGCCCGATCACGGCAGACTGGATCACCGCTGGATGATCGTTCAAGGCCGCCTCCACCTCCGGCGGGTAGACGTTGAACCCGCCATGGATGATCAGCTCTTTGGACCGCCCCAGAATGTGCAGATTGCCCGCCCCATCGATCTGGCCCAGATCGCCTGTATGCAACCAGCCCTCTGCATCCAGCGCCTTTTCGGTCTCTTGCGGGTTGCGATAGTACCCGCGCATCACATGCGGCCCGCGCACGAGCACCTCGCCTGCCCCTGCGCCGCCGCCCGTCACGCTTTCATCAATCCGCACCTCGACCCCCGGCAAAGGCGGCCCGGTGGAGATATCGGGCGAGCCGATCTCATTAAGCGTGATGCAGACCCCCGCCGTCGTCTCCGTCATGCCATAGCCGTTCTGCAGCGCCACGCCATAGAACGCCTCCGCCTTGCGCTTCCAGGCGGGGTCTAGCGGGGCGGCACCGGAAGAGACATAGCGCAGCTTGTTGGGCCCCAGCTTCTCCAACCCCTGTTCGTGGGTGTATTGCATGAGCAGCGCGTGCATTTGCGGCACGGCAGACAGCAGCGTGATGCCTTCGCCCAGCGCGGTGTAGAGATTGGCAGGGACAAAGCGCGGCTCCAGCCGGATACTGGCCCCGGTGTGGCAGCAGGCGGTGACAACTGAAGCGAGCCCAAAGACATGGGTAATGGGCAGCACGCCATAGATTACATCATCTGGCGTCATGCCGCGCAGTTCGGCACTGGCTGCGCCCCCAAAGCGCAGGTTTGCGTGCGTGAGCATCACGCCTTTGGGATCGCCCGTCGTGCCGGTGGTGTAGAGCAGCACAGCGACGTCCTTGAGGTCGGGATCGGGCGCGCTGGCCATCGGGGTCGCCACGTGGACCTGCCCCCACGGACCATCGCGCCCGGTGCCACCCAGATGGGCCAGATGAGCCGCCGCGTCTCGGGAGACAGCAGAGGTTCCCACAACTGCCGCAGGGCGCGCGTGGTCCAGAATGCGCTGAACCTCTGCGCGGGTCTGGCGGGCGTTGACCGGGATCACCACCGCATCCAGATGCCAACACGCAAAGAGCATCGCGACGGCGGAGGCGCAGTTTTCGGACAGGACCAGCACGCGGTCCTGGGGCCGCACACCGGCCTCGCGCAGCATGTCAGCGGCTGCGCGGGCGGCGTGGTCAAAATCGGCGTAGGTCCAGTGGGCTCGTAGACTGTCAGAGATTGCAGGCGCGTCCGGCCGTGTGGCGGCTTGATGGGTCAGGAAATCCTCAACCCGGGCGCTCATTCCGCAGCCTCGGTCAGGGCCACTATGCCTTGCAGGGCACCAAATGCGGTTGCCGCCTCTGCCTCGATCCGGGCGATGATGTCGGCCATGGGCTCCACCTTGTCCGTCAGGCCCAGCGCATGGCCCGCCGACAACATACCGCGCGACACATCGCCTGTCTCGTAGGCTTTGCGCCCGATGACGCCCGCCACAAGCGGGCGCAGCTCTTCGAAACTGACATCTGGGTTCGCCGCCTCCATCCGCGCCACCTCTGCCGTGGTCTCATTGGCCAGCGTGCGGATCGTGTTGCGGACCGAAGACATGGTCAGCGCGGTATCCCGTTCTGTCGCCTCCACCAGAGCCTGCTTGTAGCCCGGATGCGCGGTGACTTCCTCGGCGACCAACAGCCGGGTGCCCATGACCACGCCCGCCGCACCCATGCTGAGGGCCGCAACAATCTGGCTACCATGGCCCACGCCGCCGCCGATCAGGAACGGAATGTCAAGGTCACGCCCGGCCATGGCAGCATTCACAAAGCTGCCGATCATGTCCATGCCGGGGTGCCCGCCGCATTCAGCCCCAACGATGGCGACCATGTCGACACCGACGCTTTGCGCCTTCACGGCGTAGCGCACGGCGGGGACCTTGTGGATCACGGTCAGCCCGAGGTCTTTCAAAAGCGGCATGTAGGGTTCGGGATTGCGGCCCGAGGTCTCGATAACGCGCACGCCTTCATCCGCGGTCAGGCGGAAAATCTCCTCCGTCTGGTCGCCGGGCACCAGTTTGGGCAGCATGGAGATGTTAACCCCAAATGCGCGGTCCCCCACGGCGGCGCGGGTCTTGCGAATCTCGGCGCGCAGGGCGTCCATGTCGCCTTGGAAGCTGGCCGCCGTGATGAACCCGAGGATGCCTGCGTTGGTGACTGAGGTGACATAGGGCGCATCCGCGAGCCATTGCAGGCCACCGGCCACCACGGGCAGGCGCAGATCAAAGGCGCGGGTAAGGGGTGTATCCCACTTCATCCGCCATACTCCGGTTTGCGTTTTTCGAGGAAGGCGGCAATGCCCTCTGCCGCCTCGTCCCCGCCTGCCGCATGGGCCATGGCGTTGCGTTCTGCGTTCAGTTGGTCCGCCTCTGTGGCCTCGTAAGCCTCAGCCACCAGGCCCCGGATCACGCCTTGCGCGGCACGTGGGCCCGCAGCGAGCTGTTCGGCGTATTGCAGGGCGGTTTCAAAGGCTTTGCCCTCTGGTACCAGCCGGTTGACGGCCCCGAGTTCGGCAAAGCGGCGGGCCATGACGGGGCGGCCCAGAAGGCACATCTCCATCGCCAAGGGGCGCGGCAAGACGCGGGCCATCGATGACGTGAGCCCCGCGTCCGGCACCAGTCCCGCCTTGACATAAGCGGCGGTGAACTTGGCCTCTTCGGAGCAGATGATCAGATCGCAAGCCAGCGCCAGCGACAGCCCTGCCCCCGCAGCACCCCCTTCGACAGCAGCAATGATCGGCACCGGGCAGGCCCGCATCGCGCGCACCAGATCGTGCAGCGTGTCGACCTTGGCGCGCCGCTCCGGTTCGCTGAGTTTGCGGCGTTCGATCAACACGTTCATGTCGCCACCTGCGCAGAAGAACCCTCCCTCAGAGGTCAGGATCACCGCCCGCACGCGGGGTTCCTGCGCCCGGGTCAAGGCCTCCGCAATGCAATCGTAAAGCTCAGGCGTCAGCGCGCCGCGTTTGGCCGCATTGTCGTTCCAGATGACCAGCTTGTCGCCCATGTCCTGCAGCTGGGCCATCAGATCACCGTCCGTTTGAAGATGCCGCTGGCCTGGCTCAGCAGCGTGCCATCCGCGCTGCGGATTTCAGCGTCTGCGTAGATCACCTTGCGCCCGCCGCCACGCACCCAACCGGTGGCAGTGACTTCGCCAGTCTTGGCGGGGGCAAGGAAATGAGTGGTGAGCGAGAGGGTCACAACCGGCACAATCTGCGGGTCCTGCCCTGCCAGATGGCGCGAGGCGGCGAAACCTGCGGCGGCGTCCAGCATCATCGCGTGGATGCCACCCTGCAACGTGCCATTGCGGTTGAGGTGCTTGGCCTCGACCTGCAACCGCACCACAGCTCCGCCCTCGGGATTGCTCAGATCAATGCGGTAGCCGACAAGGTCCTGCGCACCCGATCCGGTGGGTTCATGCGGCGGATAGCGCAATGAATCTCTCCAGATGGTAGTCCGTGTCGCCAAAACGGTGATCGGCCATGACAATGCGCTTGGCGATATGGGCCAGCTCATATTCCTGCGTCATGGCGATGCCGCCGTGCATCTGGATCGCTTCCTCGGCGACCAGACGACCCGCCCGGCCCATCAGGTTACGGGCGGAGGCCATGTGCAGGTCGCGCTGGGGCGGTGCCGCTTCCAGATGACCTGCAGCGTTGATGGCGGCAGAGCGCGCCTGCTCCATTTCGATCAGCAGGTCGGAGAAGCGATGCGCCAGTGCCTGGAACGTGCCGATTGGCCGTCCGAATTGCTTGCGGGTCATCAGGTAGTCACGCGTCAGCGCCACGGCGCTTTCCATTGTGCCGAGCGTTTCGGCACAAAGGGCGACGTTGGCCGCCGCCACGCGCGCCTCGATGGCGGGCAGCGCCTTGCCTGCAGCGCCTAGGCGGGTGGCGGAAACATCGTCCAGCGTGACCTCTGCCGCGCGGCCGCCGGCGAGCATGGGATAGCCCTGCAACGTCAGGCCTTTGGCGTGCTTGTCGACGAGTAAGAGAGAGATGCCGTCCGTATCCCCCACCTCTCCGCTTTCGCGGGCAGAAACCACCAGGATGTCCGCCGCTTCAGCGTTCACGACCACAGCCTTGCGGCCATTGAGCGTGACCGTGTCGCCCTCCCCCTTGGCCGTGGTGGCCACCCGGTTCAGATCGTAGCGGCTGTTGGGCTCACCGTGGGCGAAGGCCAGTTGCAGCGTGCCGCCGATCACGGCCTCCACATGGGCCTTCTGGTCTGCATCACCCAAATCAGCGATCAGCCCGCCCGCCAGCAGCGCGGTGTCCAGCATCGGTTCAACCACCCCTGCGCGGCCCAGTTCTTCGAAGACCACAGCGATGTCAAAGCCTGCCCCGCCAAAGCCGCCTTGGTCTTCGGTGAAAAGTGCACCAATCACGCCCAGCTCGGCCAGCCCTTCCCAGATCTCGGTGGACATGCCCGTGGCGCTGTCCAGGATCGCGTTGCGGCTCGCGGTGTCGTATTTGTCCCGCAGGAAACGCCGCAGGCTGTCCTGCAGCATTTGCCGTTCTTCGGTCAGTTCAAAATTCATGACGCCCCTCCGCTCATGGAGACCTTGGCAATGATCCCCCGCTGGATTTCGTTGGACCCGCCAAAGATCGACAGTTTGCGGTTGTTGAAATACTGCGCCGCGACGGGACCGGCATTGTGCGGATCCGGCAGGGCCTCGTTGGTGCCTTCCACCATTTCGGAGGCGAAGGGCATCGCGTAAACGCCAGAGGCCCGGCGGGCCAGATCGTTGATCGACTGACGGATGATGGTGCCCTTGACCTTGAGCATGGAGGCCTCCAACCCCGGCGCACCACCCGCAGCGGCTTTGGCAATAATCCGCAAGGCGGAGGTGGACATCGCCATCAGGTCAATCTCCACCTGCGCCAGACGGGCGGCGAAATGCGGGTTTTCCATCAGCGGGCGGCCATTGTGCATCTCAGCCCTTGCAACGCGTTTAACCGCTGCCAGACCAGCCTCCGAAGAGCCGATGCCCGCAAGGTTCGTCCGCTCATGGGTCAGCAGGTACTTGGCGTAGCAGGGGAATCGCTTTTGAAATATTGACTATGCATCACGTCTGATTGGATTCATACGGATTGCGTCATTAGCAAAGGATGCGACCGCGATGGAAGATTTTTCTCATATTTTTGAGGGCGTTGAAGACCCTCGTACGAGCAACTCTACACGGCATGATCTTCATGAGATGCTTATGATCGGCCTGTTGTCGACCATGTGTGGCGGCGAGGGTTGCTGCGACATGGCGCTATTTGGCACGACGAAAGAGCCGTTTTTGCGCACATTCATGACACTGAAGCACGGAATACCGAGCCACGATGCGTTCTCTGACCTGTTCAACGCCCTCGATCCTGGCACGTTTCAGTCAGTGATGCTTCGCCTGACAGAGGGGTTCGCTGACCAGTTGGGCGAGGTGATTGCGGTTGATGGCAAGTCGTTGCGGCGCTCCTTCGACAGGGCGAAGAAGCAGTCGGCGTTACACCTCGTGCAGGCTTTTGCGGCTGAGGCCAGGCTCGTACTCGGGCAGGTCGCTGTTGACGAAAAATCCAACGAGATTACGGCGCTGCCCGCGCTGTTGAACATGCTGTCGTTGAAGGGGCGGATTGTGACGGCGGACGCTATGCACACGCAGCGCACTACAGCCGAGACGGTAACGCAGGCTGGCGGTGATTATGTTCTGGCGCTGAAACGCAATCAGGAGACGCTGCACGAGGATGTGGCACTCTGGCTGGATGATCCTGGAAATGTCGAAAACTGTGAAACTTATCAGAATGTTGACGCAGGACACGGTCGACTGGAGACGCGCAAGGCGTTGATCTCGCATGACGTTGCCTGGCTCGACGAGCGGCATCACTGGCCCGGGCTCAGGGCCATCGGAAAGGTCGTCGCCACCCGCGAAGTCGGCGATAAAACCTCATGCCAAACTCGCTACTTCCTCATCAGCGCGCCGCTCTCTCCCGAGCGTTTCCTGTCCATCACCCGCGCCCATTGGAGTATCGAGAACAGCCTTCACTGGGTGCTCGACGTCTCCATGAACGAGGACGCCGCGCGCAACAGAAAAGACAACGGACCCGAAAATCTCTCTATCCTACGGCGCATCGCTCTCAACCTCGCCCGCTCCGAACCGTCAAAAGGATCAATGCGAGGAAAGCTGAAACGCGCCGGATGGCAGGATACATTCATGCTCGAACTCATCAGAACCGCGACCAAATCTCAAAAGCGATAGCCCTGCTTGGCGTAGGTCCAGCCCTTGTCTTGCTCGCCCACAAGGTTTTCGACAGGCACTTCGACGTCCGTGAACCAAACCTCGTTCACTTCGTGCACACCGTCGAGCAGAATGATCGGGCGGACTTCGACACCCGGCGTGTCCATGTCGATCAGAAGAAAGCTGATGCCCTCCTGCTGTTTCACGTCCTTGTTGGTGCGCACCAGACAGAAGATCATGTTGGCGTGCTGGCCGAGCGTGGTCCAGGTTTTCTGGCCGTTCACGACGTAATGCGTGCCCGCGTCATTGAGCACCGCCGTAGTCTTGAGCGACGCCAGATCCGATCCTGCTCCGGGTTCGGAATAGCCCTGGCACCACCAATCAGATCCATCAAGCACGCGGGGCAGCCAATGTTCCTGCTGCGCCTTGTTGCCGAACTTCATCAACACAGGTGCCAGCATCGATAGACCAAAAGGCACGATGCGGGGCGCGTGGGCGGCGTGGGCCTCGATGTCATAGATGTGGCGCTGCACGGCGTTCCATTCCGCGCCGCCAAACTCCCGTGGCCAATTCTTTGCAAGCCACCCCTGATCGTTCAGAATGGTGTGCCACTGGTCCATGTCTGCCTTGGTCAGCTCTTTGCCATCTCGCACCTTGGCGGCCACGTCCTTGGGCAGCTTTTCGTCCAGAAAGGCACGGACTTCGTCGCGAAAGGCGATTTCTTCTTCGGTATAGCTCAGGTCCATCTGTTGTTCCTTTTGCCGGGGGCGGGCGACACGGCCCGCCTTACGGGTTTTGGTAAGGGGGGCGTGTCGCCCATCCAACCTTCGTCACTTGTCAGGCGGACCATGAGGTCCGGGTTACGCGGTGTATCGTAAGGCGGGCGTGTCGCCCGCCCAACGCTCAGGAATAAATCTCAAAGAGGCCTGCCGCCCCCATGCCGCCGCCGATGCACATGGTCACGACACCCAGCTTCGCCCCGCGCCGCTTGCCTTCCAGCATCAGATGCCCGGTCATCCGCGCGCCGGTCATGCCAAAGGGATGGCCAATCGCAATCGAGCCGCCGTTGACGTTGTACTTCTCTGGATCGATGCCCAGCTTGTCGCGGGAATAGAGGCATTGGGAGGCAAAGGCCTCGTTCAGCTCCCACAGGTCAATGTCATCAACCTGAAGACCATGGCGCTCCAGCAGGCGCGGCACCGCAAAGACGGGGCCGATGCCCATTTCATCAGGCTCACAACCTGCCACAGCAAAACCCTTGAACGCGCCCAACGGCTCAAGCCCCTGCTTCTCAGCCTCTTTGCTGTCCATCAGAACAACCGCCGCCGCCCCGTCCGACAACTGAGAGGCATTACCTGCGGTGATGTAATTCCCATCCCCCCGCACAGGCTGCAGGCCCGCCAGTCCTTCCATCGTCGTGCCGGGACGGTTGCATTCGTCGCGGTCGACCGTGACCTCGTCGGTCGTGATCTCTTTGGTTTCCTTGTTCTGCATGCCCATGGTTGTGGCCATCGGCACGATCTCATCCGCGAACTTGCCCGCCTCTTGGGCCTCGTGGATCAGCTGTTGGGACCGCAGGGCGTATTCATCCTGATACTCCCGGCTCAGACCATAGCGTTCGGCCACGATGTCCGCTGTCTCAATCATGGCCATGTAAACCGCAGGTTTGTGTTCCTCGATCCAGGCCTCTTTCACCGTCGTGACCTGAGGTTGCACCATGGAGATGCTCTCCACCCCACCCGCGACCATCGGCCCGGCCCCTTCCTGCGTGATCGCGTTGGCCGCCATGGCGACTGTCTGCAAGCCAGACGAACAAAAGCGGTTGACCGTCACGCCAGAAGCCGTGATCGGCAGGCCTGCGCGCAGGGCGATCTGGCGGGCAATGTTGCTCCCCGTGGCGTGCTCGGGAAATCCGCAGCCCATGAAGACGTCTTCGATTTGGTCGGGCGCCACACCCGCACGCTCCACCGCGTGCTGCACGACATGCCCCCCCATGGTCGCGCCGTGGGTCATGTTGAAAGACCCGCGAAAGGACTTTGCCAGCCCGGTGCGGGCGGTCGATACGATAACTGCTTCTCTCATAGCTCAGCCTTCCTTGTTCAGATCGTCAAAGGTGCGCCCTTCGGCCACCAGTTGCTCAAGCAGGGGGGCCGGTTGCCAGAACCACTCGTCCTCTTGCCCGTATGTCTTGATATCTGCCAGCACGTTACCCAGCCCCTGGATGTCCGCCCATTTCATCGGCCCGCCCCAATAACGCGGGAAGCCGTAGCCAAAGAGCAGCGTCATATCGACATCAAGCGGGCGGCGCGCGATGCCTTCGCCCACAACCTTGGCGGCCTCGTTGACCATGGCGCACATGTAGCGCCGCACGATCTCTGCATCCGTAAAGGCGCGGGGCGTGATGCCCAGCTCCGCCTGCTCAGCCTCGATCAGCGCGGTGATCTTGGGGTTCGGCACCCCGGCGCGCTTGCCTGCCTCGTAGATGTAATATCCTTCGCCGGTCTTCTGGCCAAAGTGACCCTCTTCACACAGCTTGTCGATGTAGGTGGGCACCCGCTCTTCGGGGTGGCGCGTGGCGGCCTTGCGCTTGCGCGTGGCCCAGCCGATGTCGAGGCCCGCAAGGTCGGCCACGGCAAAAGGCCCCATGGCAAAGCCGAATTCGACCAAAGCCTTGTCCATCTGATAGGGCGAGGCGCCGTCCAGCACCATGTGATCAGCGGCGGTGCGGTAGGTCGCCAGGATACGGTTGCCGATGAACCCGTCACAGACGCCTGCGCGGACGCTCACTTTGCGCAACGCTTTGCCGAGCGCAAAACCCGTCGCCACAACATCCGGTGCCGTATGGTTGGCCACCACAACCTCCAGCAGCTTCATCACATGGGCAGGAGAGAAGAAATGCAGCCCGATCACGTCCGCAGGCCGCGACGTGGAGGCAGCGATTTCATCCACGTCCAGATAAGAGGTGTTGGTCGCCAGCACACAACCGAGTTTGCAGGCCGCATCCAGCTGGGCGAAGACCTGCTTCTTGACGTCCATGTCTTCAAAGACCGCCTCCACCACCAGATCAACCTCGCTGAGCGCGGCATAGTCTGTCGCGACCGTTAGCGCTTTCTTCAGGAGCGTGTCGTGAACCTCCAGGCTGATTTTGCCCCGCTTGAGGGCACCGGAGAGGTTCCCCGCAATGCGGCGTTGCGCGGCCTCACCTGCTTCGGGGGACATCTCGATCATCACCACCCCAAGGCCCGACAGCAGGCAGGCCGTTGCGATCCCTGCGCCCATAGTGCCACCGCCGATCACGCCGATGGATTTCAGCGCGCGCGGCTCGACGCCTTTCAGTTCCGGCAGATTGCTCACGGCGCGTTCGTTGAAGAACGCGTGGATCAGGCCTTTGCGCTGGTCGGTGTTCATCAACTCCATGAACAATTCACGTTCACGCTTGATGCCCTCCGCGAAGGGCAGTTCCGAGGCCGCCTGAATAGAGCGCACGGCCTGCGCGGGGCTGAGCTGACCCCGACCCTTGGCCAGCACGGCGGCGTGCACTGCGTCCCAGTCGAGGCCCTCTGGATTAGGCAACTCACTGACGGGCCTACGTTCGGCACCGTTTGCCAGCAATTCGTTCGCATAAGCGAGGCCGACAGCCTCTGGATCGCCTTCTTCAATCTTGTCGATGATGCCCATATCCAGCGCTTCGGTCGCCTTGATGTGCCGTCCCGTCGTGATCGCCTCCACCGCCTTTTCGGCCCCGGTCAGGCGCGGCAACCGCTGCGTGCCGCCCGCACCCGGCAGGATGCCCAGATGCACTTCTGGCAGACCCACGCGCGCCGTCGGCTGGCCAACGCGATAATGGCAGCCCAGCGCGACTTCGAGACCGCCGCCCAGCGACACGCCATGCATGGAGGCCACAACGATCAGCGGCGACGCCTCAATCCGGGTGCAAAGATCGGGCAGGTTCGGCTCCATCGGGGGTTTGCCAAATTCCTTGATGTCAGCACCTGCGATAAAGGCGCGGCCATCTCCGACGATCAGCACCGCCTTGACGCCATCCTCGCTTTCGGCACGATCCATGGCATCCGACAATCCCTGCCGTACCGCCTGGCTCAGCGCGTTGACGGGCGGGTTGGCGATGCGCAACACCGCAATTGCATCGTGGCGTGTGTAGCTGACCACCTCTGACATGAAATCCTCCCCCAGATCATCGGGCAGCGCGGAATCAACCGCTGGCCCTTGCTGTGCCCCATGATCAAGATTGCCGCGCGCTTGTCCACCAATGGGGAGAGTGACGCGGCGTATCTGCATAAGAGTGCATAGAAAAGACCGATCACGACTTGCCCGGAGCCACTGGACGGCACGGTTGAAATCGGTTTCACTCCAGAAAACGCCGGGGAGGCCAAACAGCAAGATGGGCAATCTGCTCGATGTGGAAGGACTGACCATCGGGTTCGGCAACGCCGAGCCCGTTGTACGTGATGTCAGCTTTTCCGTGCCTGCCGGGCAGACGCTTGCTCTGGTGGGGGAAAGCGGGTCCGGCAAGACGCTGACTTGCCGGTCGGTGCTGCGCATCCTGCCGGAAACCGCGCAACTGCTTAGTGGATCGCTGACATTCAATGGTGACAAGGGGTCGGTGGATCTGCTGGGCTCCACCGAACGCCAGATGCGCAAGATCCGCGGCAACCGGATTTCGATGATCTTTCAAGAACCTATGCGGTCCCTGTCGCCTTTGCACCGGCTGGGCAATCAAGTGGGCGAAGTGTTGCGGCTGCATCGTGACATGGGGCCAAGCGAGGCCAAGCGCGAGGTGCTGGAACAGTTCGACCGCGTGGGTTTTGTAGACCCGGAGCGGGCGTGGAAAAGCTATCCGTTTGAGATGTCGGGCGGCATGCGCCAGCGTGCGATGATCGCCATGGCGATGGTGGCCAAGCCGGAACTGCTGATTGCTGACGAGCCCACAACGGCGCTGGATGTGACAACACAGGCGCAGGTGCTAGGGCTGATCAACGAATTGCAGAAAGACACTGGCATGGCTGTCATTCTGGTGACGCATGATCTGGGTGTGGTCGCCAACATGGCCGAACATGTCGTGGTGATGAACAAGGGTCGCGTGATGGAATGCGGCACAGCAGCTGAGGTACTGGGTGATCCGGCGCACGGCTACACCAAGAAACTGTTCAATGCCGCGCCCATGATCCCCGAGGTCGCAAAGCCCGCCCGCGCGGTGCCGCATGAGGATGTGATCCTTGAGCTGAAGACCGTGACCAAGACCTTCACGCTGAAGGCCGGGGGCTGGCGCAAGCCGACCACGGTGACGGCCTGCAAAGACGTGAACCTTGATGTGGTGCGGGGTAAGACGCTGGCCGTGGTGGGTGAAAGCGGCTCGGGCAAGACGACCTGCGCGCGCGTCGCTTTGGGTGCCGAAATCCCCGACGAAGGCGGTGAAGTGCTGTTCAACCCCGGCGACGGCAGCGCGCCTTTGCCCGTGCACGGCATGAACACCACCCAGCGCATTCAGTTCCAGAAGCAGGCGCAAATGGTGTTTCAGGACCCCTATTCGTCGCTGTCGCCCCGGATGCGGATTGGGGATGCGCTGACGGAGCCTTTGGACATCCACAAACTTGGCAGCCGCCGCGACCGCCGCGACAAGGCGGCAGAGATGCTGGGCTGGGTGGGCCTCGATCCGGCGATGATGGCGCGGTATCCGCATGCGTTTTCGGGCGGGCAACGCCAGCGTCTGTCCATTGCTCGGGCGCTGACGCTTGACCCCAAGCTGCTGATCTGTGACGAGCCGACCTCTGCGCTGGATGTCTCCGTTCAGGATCAGATACTTGGCTTGCTGGAAGACATCCGCGACAGGGCAGCACTCAGTTATCTCTTCATCAGCCACGATCTGGCCGTGGTTGCGCGCATCGCGGATGAAGTGGCGGTGATGCGGGCCGGTGTCATTGTGGAACAGGCCCCACCCGACACGCTGTTCTATAACCCTCAGCACCCCTACACCAAGGCGCTGATCGCGGCACAGCCGGAGCCGGATGTGAACCGACCGATTGATCTTGATCTGGTCTCCAAGGGCGCAGGCGCGCCGTCCTCCTGGCCTGAGATGTACCGCTTTGAGGGCGTTGATGCCCCCGCCCTGCGCGAGATGGAGCCCGGACATATGGTGCGCTGCCATGTCTAGAATTCTTGCCCTTTTTCTGGCCATCGGCCTTGCCCTTCCCGCCTTTGCGCAGGACCTGAAGGAAAACAGCTTTTGGCAGGACGAAGTGGACGCGGGCGACCTGCCCCCCGTGGCAGAGCGCATTCCTGACGTGCCGCTTGTTGTCGATCTGGAAGCCAAGGGCCGCACCTTTGGCGTTGAAGGCGGCACGTTGCGCACGCTGGTGTCACGGTCAAAGGACGTGCGCCAGATGGTGGTTTACGGCTACGCGCGGCTGGTGGGCTACAATTCGGATTACGAGCTGGTTCCCGACATCCTGCGCGATCTGGAAGTTGAAGACGGCCGCCGCTTTACCTTTCATCTGCGCCCCGGGCATCGCTGGTCGGATGGGTCCCCCTTTACGTCCGAGGACTTCCGCTATTGGTGGGAGCATGTGGCCAACAACCGCGAGGTCGCACCCTCAGGTCCGCCGGAGTTCATGTTTGTCAACGACACGCTTGGCACGGTGACCTTCCCGGACGCCCACACGGTGGTTTTCGAATGGCCCACGGCCAACCCCAATTTCCTGCCCCTGCTGGCCCAGGCCGCACCGCCCTTCATTTATCGCCCCTCTGAGTACCTCAAGCAATTTCATGTCGCATTTGCGGACCCTGACGCCTTGAAAAAGGCCACCCGGCGGGCGCGCGTCAAAAGCTGGGCCGCGCTGCACAACAAGCTCGACAACATGTACAAATTCGACAATCCGGAGCTGCCCACGTTGCAGCCCTGGATCAACGCGTCTGCCACCGGGTCATCGCGTCAATTGTTCGTGCGCAACCCCTACTACCACCGCATCGATGCGCGCGGTGTGCAGCTGCCTTACATCGACATTGTCGAGATGACGATCGTGGCCCCCGGCCTGATCGCCGCGAAGGCCAACGCGGGCGAAACGGACCTGCAGGCACGTGGCCTCGACTTCCCCGATATCTCCATTCTGAAGAAGGGAGAGTTTGACGGGGGCAACTACCGCACCTTGCTGTGGGGCAATGGGGCGGCCAGCCAGATTGCGATCTATCCCAACCTCAACTTTGCCGATCCGGTGTGGCGCGACGTGATGCGCGACAAACGGTTCCGCATGGCACTGAGCCACGGCATTGACCGGCGCATGATCAACCGCGCGCTCTATTTCGGCCTGGCCAAAGAAGGCGGCATGACCGCCCTGTCCCAAAGCCCGCTACATGAAGATGAGTGGCTTTATTCCCATGCCAACTACGACCCGGGCTACGCCAACCAGCTGTTGGACGAAATGGGCCTGACCGAGCGCAATCCCTCCGGCATCCGATTGCTTTCCGACGGCCGCCCGATGGAGTTCGTGATCGAGACCGCCGGCGAACGGCAAGAGGTCGAAAACGCGCTGGCCATCGTGACCGACACCTGGCGCGAACTGGGTGTTAAACTGATCATGCGCCCGCTGGACCGTGCCATTCTGCGCAACAGGATCTACGCGGGCATCGCCATGGCAGGCGTCTGGTATGGCTGGGACAATGGCCTGCCGAACCTCAAGACCTCGCCCAAGTATCTGGCCCCCACCAATCAGGAGTTCTTTGCCTGGCCCAAGTGGGGACAATACTACCAGACCCGCGGAGAAGTGGGTGAGCCGCCCGACATGCCACAACCCCAGCGCCTGATGGAGCTGTCAAAAAGCTGGTCTCGCGCGGACAACGACGCAGACCGGGAACGCTACTGGCGCGAGATGCTGAGCATTCATGCAGAAGAGATCTATGGCATCGGCGTGCTGTCTGAGGCCCCACAGCCGGTCGTGGTCAACAAGCGCCTGCGCAACGTCCCCGAGGAAGGCATCTGGGCTTTTGAACCTGGCGCCCATTTCGGCATCCATCGGATTGACGAATTCTACTTTGATGAACAGATCGCCGAGGCCAGCCAGTGACATTCATCAAATACGCGATCTATCGTTTCTGCACGATGCTGCTGACGCTGCTGGTGGTGTCTGCGTTGGTCTTTATCATCATCAACCTGCCACCGGGTGACTACCTGTCCAACCAGATCGCAGAGCTGCGCGCGACCGGTCAGGCCGAAGGGGTCGCCAAGGCTGAGTTTCTACGCACGGAATATGCGCTCGATCGGCCGCTGTGGCAGCAATACCTGATCTGGATTGGCTTCATCGAAGGCCCGCAAGGCTATTCGGGCCTGATCCAGGGCGACTTTGGCTGGTCTTTCGAGTTTGACCGTCCAGTGGGCGAGATCGTGGGCGACGCCCTTTGGCTGACAGTTCTGGTGAACCTCGCCGCCGTTCTTTTTGTCTACATGGTCGCCTTGCCCCTTGGCGTGATCGCCGCCGCCCGCGCAGAGCGGTGGGAGGACTACACCGCAAGTTTCGTGGGCTACATCGGCCTTGCCACCCCCAACTTCCTGCTGGCGCTGATCCTGTTTTACTACGGCCACAAATACTTCGACCTGCCCATCGGCGGGCTGATGGACCCGGTCTATGAAGGCGAGCCGATGTCCTGGGATAAGGTCAAATCGATCCTTGTGCATATGATCGTACCGACCTTTGTGATCGGTACCTCCGGGGCGGCGGCCATGATGCAGCGCCTGCGCGCCAACATGCTGGATGAGCTTTCCAAGCCCTATGTCGAAACCGCCAAGGCCAAGGGCCTCGCCCCCTCGAAGCTGCTGGCCAAATACCCTCTGCGCATGGCCTTTAACCCCTTCGTGGCTGACATCGGCAACCTGCTGCCCTCGATGGTCTCAGGCTCTGTTCTGGTCTCCGTTGTGCTGGGCCTGCAGACGATTGGTCCCTACCTTTTGGCAGCCCTCAAGTCGCAAGACCAATTCCTGGCAGGCTTCGTATTGATGTTCGTGGCGCTGCTGACCCTCATTGGCACGATGATCTCTGACATGCTGCTGGTGCTGCTTGATCCGCGCATCCGGTACGGAGGGCGCGGCGCATGACCCGGTTTGTCGATCAAGAGCCCTGGGAGGACGAAACCAACATCTCTGCCCCCGAACGGTCAGAGATGGACGCACCGGCCTGGCGGCTCACATGGCGCAAGTTCAAGCGGCACAAGCTGGCGCTGATTTCGGGTATCTTCCTGCTGACCTGCTACCTGATCCTGCCCATCGCAGGCTTCATCGCGCCTTATACGCCCAATGAACGGTCCGCCGAGTATCTCTATGCCCCGCCACAAAGCATCAACCTTTGGCATGAGGGCCGCTTTGTCGGGCCTTACGTCCACCCCATCACTGCAACGGCGGACCTGGAAAACTTCCGATGGACCTACGACACGGACACCAGCCAAATCGCGCCGCTGGAATTCTTCTGCAAAGGGGATGACTATAACCTCTTTGGCCTGATCCCGTCGGATACGCACCTCTTCTGCGCGCCAGATGGGGCAACGGTGTTCCTCTGGGGCTCCGACAGGCTGGGGCGAGACGTCTTCAGCCGCATCCTCTATGGCGCGCAGCTCTCGCTGACAGTGGGCCTTATCGGCATCTCCGTCAGCTTCCTCTTGGGCATTACCTTTGGGGCAATGGCGGGATACTTCGGTGGGCGCACCGACTGGATCATCAACCGCGTGATCGAGATCCTACGCAGCCTACCGGAACTGCCGCTCTGGCTGGCGCTCTCTGCGGCGGTGCCGTCGAACTGGGGGCCGGTGGCGGTCTTTTTCATCATATCAATCATCTTGGGCATCCTCGACTGGCCGGGACTGGCGCGTGCGGTCCGATCAAAATTCCTGAGCCTGAGAGAAGAGGAATTTGTAAAAGCGGCTGAGATGATGGGCGCCAAGCCAAGCCGCGTGATCCGAAGACACCTGCTGCCCAATTTCATGTCGCACCTTATCGCCAGCGCAACTCTGTCGATCCCAGCCATGATCCTCGGCGAAACCGCGCTCAGCTTCCTCGGGCTAGGCCTGCGCGCGCCCGCCGTCAGCTGGGGGGTGATGCTCAACGACGCCCAAAACCTCGCCAGCATCGAAATCTACTGGTGGACGGCGATCCCGATGTTGCCCATCGTGGTGGTCGTGCTGGCGTTCAATTTCCTGGGCGACGGGTTGCGGGCGTCTCTCGATCCCTACAAGTCCTGAGCAAACGTCTGTTAGATCACGCACCGCACGCCTCTTCACCCTTCCAATAAACTCAATCCCAGCAAAAGCCACCTGCGCAGACCTCTCCGGTTCAACTCTCGGGGCCGCAGGCCCCGCCCCGGTCGGATGGCGCAAGCCATTCGAAACCGCCGGTTGGACGCCCGAAGGGCGTCCGAAATTCCTCAGCGATCATCCCCATCAAAACCGTCTGACCCGCCCAGATCGTCTTCTTCAAGCGATGCGTGCGCCGCAGCTGCGATGTTCTGTTTCTGATCTTCGGTCAGCTCGTCCACCTTGCCATCCGCCAGACGCACCGTGACCTCGCGGTGGGCAAACTTGATGCCTTCGCGTTCGAACAGCACCCGGATTTCTTCATATACCCGCTTGCGGACCAGCCATTGATCCCCTGGCTTGGTCATGAACTTCACCCGGATGATCATGGCAGAGTCCTGCATCTCGATCACACCCTGGGATTTGAGCGGCTGGATAAAGTTCTCGCCAATCACAGGGTCTTCCAACAGGTTCTGGCCCAGCTTCTTAATGAGCTTGCGGACCTTTTCCACATCCGTGTCATAGGTCACACGCAGGGGCAGCTTCATCATCACCCAGTCGCGCGAATAGTTCGTCATGACCTGCAACTCGCCAAACGGAATGGTGTGCAACGCACCCAAGTGATGGCGCAGCTGGAAAGACCGGACGGAGATCTTCTCAACCGTGCCTTTCACACCGCCCACATCGAGGTATTCCCCTTTGCGGAAAGCATCATCGAGCAGAAAGAACGCCCCTGCAAAGACATCCCGCACCAGCGCCTGAGAGCCAAAGCCAATCGCAATGCCCACGATGCCCGCACCCGCAAAGAGCGGGCCAACGTTCACCCCAAGCTCCATCAGGATGATCAGCAATATGGTCACCACCACAACGATCAACACGAAGTTCCGGAAAAGCGGCAACAGGGTGGCCAACCGCGTGGCGGATGACCCGCCCCCTTCGTCCCCCAGTTCAGCTTCTTCCTCGTCGCCTGTTTCTTCGGCAATCTTGCTGTCGATCCAGATGCGGAAGGCATGGAACACCACGTAGCCGATGAAGACGATCACCATGATGTCCAGCACCCGGTCGGTGTAGCTTTCGACCATCTTGGTGCTGTCGTTGTCCCAAATGTAGAAAAAGGCATATACGCCCGCCACAAAGGCGATGATCCCCGCGACCCGTCGGGCCAGGCCCTCGAAGGTATTGAGCGACTGGTGCGCGCCGTAGGCGGCGGCGCGGGCCTCCTCTGCGGCGGCTTCCTCCCGTGTGCGTTCCAGTTCTTCAGCCAGTCGGGCGGCGTCTTCTTCGGCTTCGGCCGCTTGTGCCGCGGCCAGCGCTGCGGCCTCCGCCTCTTCTTCGGCGCTCAGTGCATTGAGCCGTCGCATGGCCCGGGCGCGGGCAAAGCTGCGCTCGATAAAGAAGTTGATGATCCCGTAAACCACGATGATAGACAGCAGGATCGCATAGGCCCCCGCGATCAGCGGGAAGGTGACCGGAATTTCAAGGATCAGATTGGTTGTGATCTGGCTCCAGGCCACCAGCATGTAAAGCACCACCGCAGGCGCCCAGAGACGGGATACAATGCGCAAGGTCAAGCTCACTTCCCCCGGTTCGCGGCCACCGCGCAGCGCGCCGGAAATCGCGCGGTTGTTAACCGCGATCAACACGATGTTCAGCAGGACGACAATCGCCGACAGGCATATCGCAACCAGCGCATAGACATCATAGTTCAACCCCAACTCTCGGATCCAAACCTCGAAAAGCAGCGCACAGATGTCGAAAGACGCCAGTCCCCACATCCAACGATGCAAACGCCGTGCGTCCCGGTTGCTGAGTGCCGGGATGCGGTATTGTTCCAGGAAGGGCGACAGGATCATCCGCCACAGACCAGCCACAAAGCGGCAGGCAAAGTAACCGATGTTGATCAGTGTGACCGTGAACTGCATCGCCGTGTCTTCCAGCGTACCAAAGAGCGCGATGCCCAGCACATAGGCCACGGCCATCGACACAATGATGCCTCCTACCCCGGCCACGAAACGGAACACAAGGAAGGGCATCTTCTGAATGTAGCCCTGCGGGTTGTCCATGATCCGCCGGGTCACCGGCCCTTTCATGATCCGTTTGCCAAAGACCTGGCCTTCAACAAACGCACCCACCGCAAACAGCATCAGGCTGTAAAGCAGCGCTTCGGCAAAGAGCCACAGTGTCCCATCGGGGCTGGCCGCGCGCAGTATGTAGATCACCTCGTTGAAGGCACTGGGCAGGTTCAACAACCGTTCCACCAGTGCCGTGCGGAACTGGACCGCGCTGTCCTGCAACACCATCAGCGGGGACATTTGCGCGCTGACGTCGTTGGCGTCTTCCGATGCGCTATCGGAGGCCGCGGATTGGGAGATGACGTTGCCATTGGCGTCGATCACCACAACGGCGACGCCCTTGTCAGCAGCCCGTTCCAGGATCAGGTCA
The DNA here is from genome assembly GCA_963422245.2 of uncultured Sulfitobacter sp. GTDB lineage: Bacteria > Pseudomonadota > Alphaproteobacteria > Rhodobacterales > Rhodobacteraceae > Sulfitobacter. The sequence continues at coordinate 212,491 of CAXMWW010000029.1, forward strand.
ACGTTATCCGCGTCAGAGCCCGTGTCATCATCCCCAAGCCCGGAAAAGACTGACCCGACGCCCTCGGCCTGCACAGCCGGTGGCAGCGCCGCGGCAAAGAGGCCCAGCACCAGAAGAATCGTAAGGAAAATGCGCATCTTGATCCCGCCCGGCCCCTTTGATCCGCGACAGGCTAAGCGAGCCAACATCCCTTTGCAATTGGGGCAGGCACGCTCTTTCACCTCTGCGTGTGCTTCTGTTGTCGATGTTTTGCACCCGTCCCATTTCTGTGCCATAGCAAAAAGGCCCTCAGGGGCTTGGTAATGCGGCAGACTTTCTGAGGACGACCCAATGGCGATAGTAACAGCAGCAGGCTGCCGGTCCTGCCATTGGGCAGAGCGCGCGTTTTGACCCCGGGACCGAACGCAAAGGGCGCCGGGCACTACCGCGCAGGGACATCTTCCCGCCGGATCATGTTCTATAGCCATGACACCTTTGGCTTGGGCCATCTGCGGCGCAGCCGGGCGCTGGCCACGGCCCTTACCGAAAATGACGAAGACACCTCCGCCATTATCCTGACCGGCTCCCCCGTGGCCGGGCGCTTTACCTTCCCCGAACGTGTCGACCACATCCGTTTGCCGGGGGTGACCAAGCTGCCTGATGGCTCTTATGTCAGCCAGACCCTGGGCATGGGGATTGATGATACCACCAGCCTGCGCGCTGGCATCATCCAGACAGCGATCGAGCAGTATGAACCTGATCTTTTGATCGTGGACAAGGAAGCCACCGGCTTTCGCGGCGAGCTGCTGCCCACTTTGGAGTGGCTGCGCCTAAGGGGTCGTACGCGGGTTGTTCTGGGCCTGCGTGACGTGCTGGACGAACCCGAGGCTCTGGCAACCGAGTGGGATCGCAAGGCGGCCATCCCGGCCATCGAAAAGTTCTATGACGAGATCTGGGTCTACGGTGTCCGCGACGTCTATGACCCCACCGAAGGGCTGGACCTGTCAGACGAGGTGCGTTCCCGGATGATATGGACTGGCTACATCCGCCGCGAAGCGGTGGAGCACGGTGATGTGCCGGGCAAGCCTTACGTGCTGATCACACCCGGCGGCGGGGGTGATGGTGAGGCAATGGTGTCATTGGCCATTGAAGCCTACGAGAGTGACCCGACACTCGCCCCCAGTGCGCGGCTTGTCTATGGACCCTTCCTGTCCGGCGAAAAGCGCGAGGCGCTGGACGCTCGGGTTGCCAAGCTGGGGAACCGGGTAACAGCGGTTGGGTTCGACGCGCGGATGGAATCGCTATTTACCAATGCAGAAGGTGTGGTCTGCATGGGCGGCTACAACACGTTCTGCGAAGTGCTGTCGTTTGACAAACGCGCGGTCATTGTGCCGCGCACTGTCCCGCGCCTGGAACAGTGGATCAGAGCCAGCCGCGCCGAACAGCTGGGTCTGGTGCGGATGCTGGACAAGGACCGGGACGGTATGACAGCCGAGGCAATGATCAAAGCCATTCGCGGCCTGCCCGAACAGCGAAAGCCATCTGAATCCGGGGCTGGCGGCTTGCTTGACGGGCTGGATGTGGTGATCGCGCGGGCGGATGCGCTGATGAACGGCAGGGCTGCGCGATGACCCGGCTTGCTATTGTCGTCAAAGGCTGGCCGCGACTGAGCGAGACTTTCATCGCGCAGGAACTTGTGGCGCTGGAGGAATCAGGTCTGGATTTCGACATCTGGTCGCTGCGCCATCCCTATGACGCCAAGACACACCCCTTGCACGACCGTCTGAAGGCATCGGTGAATTACCTGCCCGAATACCTGCGCGAAGAACCGCGCCGGGTGGCCCGCGCGGTGGGTGCCGCACCCGACTTGCCGGGCTTTGACGAGGCGGCAGAGATTTACCGGCAGGACGTGGAACGTGACGACACCCCCAACCGCCGCCGCCGTTGGGGCCAGGCCTGTGTCATGGCGCATGAGTTGCCGCAGGATGCTCAGGGCATCTATGCGCACTTTCTGCACACACCGTCCTCTGTTGCGCGCTACTGCGCGATCCTGCGCGGCCTTCCCTGGTCGTTCTCGGCCCATGCCAAGGACATCTGGACCTCGCCCGAGTGGGAGCTGCGTGAGAAGCTGTCCGCAGATACCCATGGCGCGGTCTTTGGGGCGACCTGTACGAGGTTCGGGGCCGAGCATCTGCAGGGGTTGGCAGACCGGCGCGACCGGGTTGATCTGGTGTATCACGGGCTAGACCTGACGCGCTTTCCTGAGCCGCCTACGCGCGCCCTGCGTGATGTCTCCTCGCCTTTGCAGCTGATGTCTGTTGGACGGCTGGTGGAAAAGAAGGGATATGACCGCCTGCTCGACGCTCTGGCGCTGTTACCGGACGGTCTGAAGTGGCATTTTACCCATATTGGCGGCGGTGATCTGGCGAATGAGATGCACGGCAAGGCCAGGACGCTTGGCCTGTCCGACCGCATCACCTGGCGTGGCCCCTGCGACCAACCAGAAGTCGTGGCCCAGATGCGCGAGAGTGATCTGTTTGTCCTGCCCAGCCGCATCGCCGCCAATGGCGACCGCGACGGGTTACCGAATGTGTTGATGGAGGCGGCAAGCCAGTTGCTGCCGATCATGGCGACGCCAGTTTCTGCCATTCCGGAGTTCATTGACGACGGCGTTCACGGGATGCTGCGGTCGGACGATCCGAAAGTGATGGCAGAAGCCATAGCAGGCTTTGCTGCTGACCCCGCACTTGGGCTGCGTCTGGCCAAAGCGGCCCGCGCGCGGCTGGTGGATGACTTCACCATGCCGCCCGGGATCGCACAGTTGCGCCGCCGTCTGACTGACATGCTGGACGCAGGCACTCCGTGATGCTGGCCTTTCATGCCCCGCTGAAGCCGCCGGATCACCCCAATCCGTCGGGCGACCGAACCATGGCGCGTGCTTTGTGCGCGGCTTTGGAAATGTCGGGTTTTGAAACTGAGGTCGCCAGCACCCTGCGCACCCGTGACGGCACCGGGGATGCTGAGCTTCAGGCCAAACTGCTGGCGGAGGCTGACGAAGCGCTGCCCAGGATCATCGCGCAGGGCAAGGCAGCAGGCTGGCGGGCCTGGATCACCTATCACAACTACTACAAGGCTCCGGATCTGCTGGGTTGGCGCGTGGCGCAAACTTTGGACATTCCCTACCTGCTGATCGAGGCCACCCGCGCCCGCAAGCGGCTCGACGGCCCCTGGGCGCAGTTTGCCCAAGCGGCAGAGGTCGCCTGCGACCATGCAAATGCGGTCTTTTACCTCACGGAACGGGATGCCTTTGCCCTGAAGCGCGATGCGCCCGCAGGGCAGGTGTTGCATCACTTGCGCCCTTTCCTGAACCGGGCAGACTTGCCCCCTGAGAGCACGCGGAAAGGTCCGATGCTGGCTGTGGGCATGATGCGCGAGGGGGACAAGCTCGCCTCTTACCGGATCATTGCCGAGGTGCTGGCACTGCTGCCACCGGAACAGCGCACGCTGCAGATAGCGGGTGATGGCGTGGCCCGGGCCGAGGTCGAAGGGCTGATGGCACCCTTCGGGGCAGAGGTGACCTTTCTAGGGGCTTTGGACGCGGACCAGGTGCAAGCGGCCTATGGCACTTCATCGCTGCTTGTCTGGCCGGGCGTGAACGAGGCCTTTGGCCTGGCCTACCTCGAAGCCCAGGCCAGCGGGTTGCCCGTTGTCGCCCAAGAAAGGCCCGGCGTGCGGGACGTGCTGGCCCCGGGCGTGTATCCTTCACCTGAGGAAGGCCCTGCCCCCCTTGCGCGTATGATCGCTGGCCTGCTGTCTGATCCGGACCGGTTGAACGCATCCGGCCAAGCCGCCTGTAATCATGTGGCTGAACACCACCTGTTGCCTGCCGCGGCAAGGGTGCTGCGCGCTGGCCTTGCCGACTTGGGAGTAACCCCATGACCCGTCTCGCTTTGCTGCGCCATGGTCACACCGCCTGGAACCGCGCGGGTCGCATTCAGGGGCGTACCGACATTCCGCTGGACGACGAGGCGCGCGCGCAATTGCGCGGCCTGCGCCTGCCCGACGATTGGCAAGGCGCCGATCTGTGGTCCAGCCCCCTGAAGCGCGCCGTAGAGACTGCCGAACTGGTCACTGGACGGACCCCACAGACCGACCCGGCACTGATCGAGATGGATTGGGGTGATTGGGAAGGCCAACACGGCAAGGAACTGATTGCGGACCCGGCCAGCGGATACCGCCATATCGAACACTGGGGCTGGAACTATACGCCACCGAATGGAGAGCCGCCCGCAGCGCTGCGCGACCGCCTTGTGCCATGGGCCGAAACGTTGACCCAAGACACCGTTGCTGTCTGCCACATCGGCGTGATGCGCGTGCTGATGGCGCACGCCACGGGCTGGGCTTTCGAAGGTGAGCCACTCTTTCAGATCAAACGGAACCGCCTATACATCATCAGTGTAAAGCCGGGCGGTTGGCACGCCGAAGACACGCCTGTCCGGTTGCAGGGGAGACACTCATGAAAGCCATGATCGCCGTATGTCACCTGCTGGGCACCGGGCATCTTGCCCGTGGCCTGGCGCTGGCCCGCGCCTTTAAGGCTGCGGGCTGGGAGGTCAAACTGGCGTCTGGCGGCATGCCTGCCCCTCAGCTCAAGCCCGAGGATATGGATCTTGTTCAGCTGCCGCCCCTGCGCTCAGACGGGCTGAACTTCACGCGTTTACTGGACGAAAACGGCGAAGAGGCAACAGAGCAGCTGTTTGATGCCCGCAAGACCTTGTTGATCGACACGTTACGGCATGAACAACCTGACGTGCTGATCACGGAACTCTTCCCCTTTGGCCGAAACACTCTGCGGGACGAATTTGTCGCCCTGCTGGAGGCGGCGCATGACTTGCCCCGACGGCCGCTCATCGCTTCCTCAATCCGCGACATCCTTGAACCGCCCTCCAAGCCCAAGAAGATCGCGCGAGCGGACGACCTCATGGAGCGGTTCTATGACGCTGTGCTGGTGCATGGGGATGCCGAGCTAACGCCGATGACCGCCACGTGGCCCGCATCAGAGGCCTTGCAGGCCAAGTTGCACTATACGGGCTTTGTCGCCCCTGCCGCTGCGCCACCACATCCCAACCAGTTGGGCAAAGGTGAAATCATCGTCTCTGCCGGAGGCGGAGCGGTTGGCGATTTCATGTACAAGGTGGCGCTGGAGACAGCCGCCAAGTCAGATCTCACCTGGCGTCTTCTGGTGGGCGGCAAAAACGCCGCAAGTCGCATTGCAGAGTTGTCCCAAAACGCACCACCCAACGCCATCATTAACCCCCCGCGCCCGGACTTTCGCAACATGTTGCATCATGCGACTGCGTCCTTGTCCATGTGTGGCTACAACACGGCGCTGGACCTGCTGCAAACAAGCTGCCCTGCCGTGATCGTTCCTTTTGACGCAGGCCAAGAGCTTGAGCAGAACATCCGCGCGCGGTTGTTGGCGGAGCTTGCTGGGATCACCGTCGTGTCGCGCGCCGATCTGACGCCTGAAACCCTGCAAGCGGCCATCGAAGCGGTTGTCACCGCCCCACACCGCCAACCGCGCGACACCGGGTTGGACGGGGCCGCCCGCACGGTGGAGATCGTGAGCACCTTGCGGGAAGAAATGTCATGAGCCTCGACTGGTCCCCTCTGCGACAGGAACTCGCCCTGCTGCGTCAGAGCGGTACAGCTCTGCCGCTCTGGTGGCGGGATGATGATGCGGTGGCCCCCACCCCGGCACTGGATCGCCTGCTGGACGCGGGCGACGCGCTGAACGTTCCCGTGCATCTGGCGGTCATCCCGTCAAAAGCCATACCCTCGCTTTCTGCGCATGTGGCAGGCAGGGACGCCGTGGCACTGGTTCATGGCTGGACCCACGACAACCATGCGCCAGTCGGTGCCAAGAAAGCGGAGTTCGGGCATCCCCGCGATGGGTCTGACGATGAAACCGCAAAGGCGCTGGAGCGCATGCAATCGCTCTTTGGCGATCAGCTGTTGGCAATGTTCGTGCCGCCCTGGAATCGCATTGACGATAGTGTAGTCCGTGAACTTGCGGGGCAAGGGTACGCAGCCCTGTCGACCTTCACCCCGCGCGCTGGCCGGCTGAACAGCAGTCTTGTGCAAATCAACACCCACATCGACCCGATCCATTGGCGGGGTGGCGGCGGGTTGGCCGACCCTGAAGGTCTGATTTCCCTTGTCGTGCAAAACCTGAGCGCACGCCGCAGGGGCGAGACCGACGCCACAGAACCGCTGGGCTTTCTCACCCACCATCTTGTTCACGACGACAACCTGTGGGAATTCACGCATGCCTGCCTTTCCGAACTTCTGGATGGCGGCGCTGCCCCTTGCAACCTGCTGACACAAAAGGACACCCTGCCATGAGCCGCCTGGAGAGCTTTCGCCGCCGTTTGACCGCCCAGATCGACGGGATCAACTGGGCCGCCGAACAGATCAGGGGGCTGGACGGGGACGTTCTGGAAATGGGGCTGGGGAACGGACGCACTTACGATCATTTGCGCCAGGAATTGCCTGATCGCCGCATTTGGGTGATCGACCGCGTGCTGCAATGCCATCCGTCCTGCGTGCCACCAGAAGAGGATTTCCTGCAAGGCGAGGCCGAAGAGATGTTGGAAGCACTGGCCAAGCGTGGCGCAAAGGTAGCGCTAGCGCATTACGACTTTGGGTTCGGGGACAAGGCCAAGGACGTGGAAGAAGGCGGCAAACTCAGCCCTTATATTGCCGCTCTCATGGTGCCCGGCGGGCTGGTTGTTTCGCAGCAGCCGCTGGTGGGTTTGGAGCAAATCAAGGGCCCGGATACCATTGCGCCGGATCGCTATCTGTTTTTTCGGGCCGGGTGAGTCCTTAGGGCCACAGAACTGCCACCAGTCGCGGTGCTGTTCACCATACCCACGATATCTTGTTGCGCATGGCAGGTCTTGTGTATATTCGGAGCCTACAGGTGCAATAGACGCGGCACAGCATCAACTGACGTTGAGGGCCCGAGGGAGAAATCCTTCGGGTCTTTGCGTTTGTGGCACGCGGCGGATTTGAGTGTTTTTGGCAGAGTGAAGCAAGGGCGGTCCGCTTCGGGTTACCTGAGACCGATTTGGTCCGGACAAGGTAAAGGCGTCAGGTGCTCAGACGCGGTCTTTGCATCGGCCTTGTGGCCATCCTGACGCCTTCCCTGTGCTCCGTTCCTTCCCCCACGGGGTCGGCCGGTGGCCCAGCGCCGCATGTCCGAAGACATTTGGCTTAACCAACACACCTCGCGGCGTCTTGGGTGTCCTGCAGCCCGAAGACCACATGACATTCGAGTTCCGCTTTCGCATCCCCCACGACCTGCGTCTCCGCTGACCGCCGCGTCGCCCTGTTTCCAGTTCGCCGCTACATCAGTTGGCCCTGCATGGGTTACCTGATCCACATCGTTCCTGATGATGCTGCCTTTGCGTCACCGGGTTTCCCCTGCGCGTCTGACCTGCATCCGTTCGCCCGTTACCGCAGTAGCTCAATCTATGATCAGTCTACTTTGGCCCGTTTGCGCCCCGGGTCCTTCTGCGTTCCCACCGTGTCTCCGAAGAGCCGCTGTAGTCTGATTAGGTTGGGATGCGGAAGGGTGAGTCGGCAAGAGAAATTTTGTCCAAGAGGTAAATTTCTTGGGGATAAAATGTTGGATTTGCTGGGGGAGAACCTGGGGATAAGTGCAGAAAAATATGGCTGACTGGGCGTTTGCGTAACAGAAAGCCACGGCACGAACCGCCATCTATTCAGCGGCCTTGACCTCACGTCATTACTTTCGCAACCTCTGAGGACGAGTTGGTTGTTCTGATTTCCTCTGTTCTGGACAGAGATGGTTAAAATTTACATTTAATCAATCAGTTAGTCTGTTTCCAAATCCAATTTTCAGGAGCTTTCTTCATGCCATACGTTTCAGTCACCGGAAACTACCTTGATTTACCCCATCGCCCGGCCTGGTCCGATGCCGGGATCTACTCTGATGTTCAGGGGGACAACCTCGCGCAGATCCACATTCTGGTGACCCCACCTGTTCATCGCAATTTCTATTCTGATGGTCACGTCACCTTGCAGTTACGAAACGAACGGGATCGGCACATCTATTATCAAGTGAACAATGGGCGGCGTGTCGCACGCGATCCAATGGGCGCAGGCTGGGTGGGTTTCCTGGGGTTTCGCGCGGATGCCGAAGCGGAGATATTGGCGCTTATTCAGTACACGAGACAGCCCGTACCGGTCCCAGCGCCAGCGTATGTAGATGACGGTGATTGGCCAGCTCTGCCCACAGCTTAAAGGGGTTCCAAGCTCGACCGTACAGCAGGTTTGCGCCAAAATCGCCAAGCTTGCTGTTGGCGGATTTGGATCAACTTAGGTCCTGGGTTCGCACAGCTACTTGGCCGCTAGTTTGGAGGAAGGCACCCTGTGGTGGGTTTGGCGATTATCGCTCAGCCCCACCGTCTTTCTTCCGCGCTCCAGATGGGCGGCCTTCAGCCGTCCATTTTTAGGGCGCTGATGAAAGCTTCTTGCGGGATGTCCACCTTCCCGAACTGGCGCATCTTCTTCTTGCCGGCCTTCTGCTTGTCCAGCAGCTTGCGCTTCCGCGTGGCGTCTCCGCCGTAGCACTTCGCCGTCACGTCCTTGCGCATCGCCGACAGCGTCTCGCGCGCGATAACCTTGCCGCCGATGGCCGCCTGGATCGGGATTTTGAACATGTGGCGGGGGATCAGGTCCTTGAGCTTTTCGACCATCGCGCGGCCGCGCATTTCGGCGCGATCCCGGTGGACCATTGTTGACAGAGCATCCACGGGTTCGTCGTTCACCAGGATCGACATCTTCACCAGATTGTCCGTGCGGTAGCCGATCATTTGATAGTCAAAAGACGCATAGCCTTTGGTCACGCTTTTCAAACGGTCATAGAAGTCGAACACCACCTCGTTCAAAGGCAGGTCATAGACCACCATGGCGCGGGAGCCGGCGTAGGTCAGATCTTCCTGGATGCCGCGACGGTCTTGGCAAAGCTTCAGAACGTCGCCGAGGTATTCATCGGGCACCAGGATGGTTGCCTTGATCCGCGGCTCCTCCAGATGGTCGACATGCGTGAGGTCCGGCATATCCGCCGGGTTGTGCAGTTCGATCATCGTCTCGTCGCGCATGTGGACGTGGTAGATCACGGAAGGCGCGGTGGTGATGAGTTCGATGTTGTATTCGCGTTCGATCCGGTCGCGGATGACTTCGAGGTGCAGCAAGCCAAGGAACCCGCAGCGGAAGCCGAAGCCGAGTGCTGCGGAGGTTTCCATTTCGAAAGAGAAGCTTGCGTCGTTCAGCGCCAGCTTTTCAATCGCGTCGCGCAGGTCTTCGAATTCAGCGCTGTCCACGGGGAAGAGACCACAGAACACCACGGGCTGGGAGGGTTTGAAACCCGGCAAGGCCTCATCCGTCCCCTTCCTTTCGTGCGTGATCGTATCGCCCACACGGGTGTCACGGACCTGCTTGATCGAGGCTGTTAGGAAGCCGAGCTCCCCTGGCCCTAATACGTCAATCTCTTTCATTGCGGGGCGGAAGACGCCGATGCGGTCCACGTGGTGGGTGGAGCTGTTCGACAGCATCTTGATCCGGTCGCCCTTCTTCAGCTGGCCGTCCATGATGCGCACCAGAACGATCACGCCGAGGTAGCTGTCGTACCATGAATCCACCAGCATGGCCTTTAGCGGCGCGTCCAGCGTGCCCTTGGGTGCGGGCAGTTCGGTGACAATCGCCTCCAACGTCTCAACAATCCCTTGCCCGGTCTTAGCAGAGACTTGAATGGCGCCGGTCGCGTCAATGCCGATCACATCCTCGATCTGTTCGGCCACGCGGTCACAGTCACTGGCGGGCAGGTCGATCTTGTTGAGGACCGGGACGATTTCATGGTCGGCGTCGATGGCGTGGTAGACATTCGCCAGCGTCTGCGCCTCCACCCCTTGCGTGGAGTCCACCACCAGCAGAGAGCCTTCAACCGCGCGCATGGAGCGGGAGACCTCATAAGCGAAGTCCACGTGGCCGGGCGTGTCGATCAGGTTGAGGACATATTCCTCCCCATCCTGCGCGGTGTAGTTGATCCGCACGGTCTGCGCCTTGATGGTGATCCCGCGCTCGCGTTCGATGTCCATGTTATCGAGCAACTGCTCTTTCATGTCCCGGTCGGCGACCGTGTTTGTCTCCTGAATCAGGCGGTCAGCAAGCGTCGATTTCCCATGGTCGATATGGGCGACGATGGAGAAATTGCGGATGTGCGAAAGCGGTGTCATGGTATGGGGATATGGTGGGGAAATGCAGGGCGGTCAAGATCGGTTGTTCGTGGCTGCACAACGCGGGTTCACTGTCGCCTCCAACACCAACAATAATAGGTCAATCGCGCGCTGACGGCCCTGCAGGTCTAGGGGTGAAATCCGTCCGTTCCACACACGATTGCCAAATAGCCCGTTGACTTTGGGTCCGGTGAAGGTCCGATATAGCGTCCTGCACGCCATGATTGAAATTGCCCCGAGGACACCCGTGATGCCCCTATCCAACCCAATCGCAAAACTCATCGCACCTCTGCTTATGCTTTCAGCCGGAGCCGCTTCGGCGCAACAGAGCGATCCTGTCTGGACGTTCTACGGGCATCTGAACATCGGGGTTCTTAGCGTAGACGACGGCTTTGATCGGGAAACCGGCGTCACGGACAACGACAATTCCAATTCACGGATTGGCCTGATCTATCGTCGTAACCTCGACAATGGGTCGAATTTCCGGTTCCACTTTGAGACGGCAATCGGCCTGCGCGGGTCTTCCAGCATCAATGGTGCCAGCAACAGTTTTGGACAGGACTATCGCCGGACGGAATTGCGCAAGTTCGAGTTTATCTACGAAACGCCGAACCACGGCACGTTCTATGCCGGTCAGGGCAGCATTGCGACGGACGGCTTTGCCGAGGCAGATTTTTCCGGGACATCTGTGATTGCCTACTCCAGCCTGCAGGATCAGGCCGGATCTCAAGTGTTTCGCGTGGCCGGGGGCGGGTTATCTGGCGTGACGGTTGGCAACGCCTTCAGTGCCTTTGATGGGGCGAGACGGTTCCGTTTCCGGTACGACACGCCTCGCTTCAATGGTTTTCAGGTCGCGATCAGCGGGGGGCGGGAAATTCTGGCGTCCGGCAACGACGATGAATTTTACGACCTTGGTTTGCGTTATGACAAAGACTACGGCGACTATGAGGTCGCGGGCCGTCTGGGCTATTCCTGGCGAGGGTCGGCCGAGGAGCTGCTGGTTGGCTCGGCCGCTTTGCTTCACAAGCCGACGGGGCTCAGCCTGTCGGTGGCCAGTGGCAGCCAGCAGAAGGGAGATGCGAGTTACGTCTACGTCAAGGCCGGCCTGCAACGCGACTGGTGGAGTTTCGGGCGCACACATCTGAGCATCGACGTCTATGAAGGTGACGATTTCAACGTCGCAGGGTCCTCGTCATCTTCTGTCGGACTGGCTGCGGTGCAGAAGATCGACAAATACAATCTGGAGATTTACGCCTCGCACCGGATTTACGACTACCGGGATGGTGCCATCAACGCCGAAGACCTTGATGTGACCTTTGTCGGGGCGCGCTGGCGGTTTTGATCTGTCAGGGCGCTGCGCGATGAAACGGGCAGCGGTCCGCACACCCGATTGCTTCAAGTTGCCATTTCCGCCATACTCCGCGCAAATCAGGCAGACGGGGAAAACCCTGCGCGACAGGCGTCCGACCTTAGACTTGAGACACGCATACCCTGCCACGCCTTCGGCTCTCTCGGGACATGCGTGCCACAAGATGCTCAAGGTTAAAGGCCGGACGCCATAATTGAGGATATGGCAGTGATGATCAGAACAACTTTGGTGATGGTTTCCGTACTGGCTTTGGCCGCGTGTGGCGGGGGCAGCAGGTACTCCAGCGCGAACGCGACGTCCGGCGGGTACACCTATTCGCCTGCCCCGTCGGTCGACGGAGAGATTGTACCGTTGCCGTTTGCGACCGGACCGATTTTTTCGGCTTGTCAGGCCGGAGGGCGCAAGGCCGCGTCCCGTGCGCGGTGTGGCTGTGTGCAAGCGGTGGCGGATCAGCAACTTTCCAGTTCAGATCAACGGCGCGGGGCGTCCTATTTCAAAGACCCTCACCGTCTGCAGGAAGTGCGGCAGTCCGACAATGCAAGCAATGAACGCTTCTGGAAGGCCCGGAAGGCTTACGGTCAGCAAGCGGCAGAGATCTGCGCCAAGAGCTGACGCAAATCTCGGGCGCAGGGTCATGCCGCGCGCAGGCGCAGGGTTCCGCCTTGCAAAAACACCATCTGATCAAAGTCGCTCAGATCTACGGGGTTTGGCAGGCGGATGTCCCGCTGGTCCGGCACGGTTTTGGCGTGCGGGTCATAGGACCGGTCGATCTGTGACAGGCAGATCAGCGTGATCCTGCGGGCCTTCGCAAATGCGCTGAGGGCGGCGATTTGATCCGCCACGGGTGGCGTGTCACGACGCTGGTCAAGCAGTTGCAGGTAGTCGATCACGGCAATGCTGCCAGGTGACGCGTCACGCAAGCATGCCATCACGTGGGCCGCGCTCAGCGCATCGCTGGTATCGATGTGGATCGCGCTTGCATCCCCGTCAGGCGCGCATTCGGCCAGGTGAGAGGCAACCTGGGCTTGGGTGTATTCAAGACTGAAGAAAGTTGCGGGACGGCCCTTGGCGGCGGCTTCGGACAACAGCTCCAGCCCCAGTAGCGTTTTGCCCTGGCCCGGGCGGGCACCGACCAGCACCAGATCACCGGGGGACAGTTGGGCCAGCACCCGCGCGGCGCGGCATGTGGCGGCGTCAGCTGCCGCAAGGTGGCTCCAGCTTTGATAGCCCTCGGCCCGGGCCACGTGGTCCAGTGCTTTGGACAGGGTGATATCTTGGGCATGCGCCGCCTTACGGGCGCGGCGTTTGAGCACGTAAATAGGGACAGTCAGGATCATGTCACAGCTTCCTTTTCCGACCACGTGATACCCGCAATCCCTCCTGATGCGCCGCACGTGGCGATGGATGTGAATGATCTGTGACGGCCTTGCATGTGCGATGCTTCCCCAGGTGGAGGGAGGAGGCGCAGGCGGCACCCACCATCATCGTAGCGCGGCGCTTAGCGTGCGTCCACACCTTCAAGGGGCGGTCCCAGGGCTATCGCTTTTGAGATTTGGTCGCGGTTCTGATGAGTTCGAGCATGAATGTATCCTGCCATCCGGCGCGTTTCAGCTTTCCTCGCATTGATCCTTTTGACGGTTCGGAGCGGGCGAGGTTGAGAGCGATGCGCCGTAGGATAGAGAGATTTTCGGGTCCGTTGTCTTTTCTGTTGCGCGCGGCGTCCTCGTTCATGGAGACGTCGAGCACCCAGTGAAGGCTGTTCTCGATACTCCAATGGGCGCGGGTGATGGACAGGAAACGCTCGGGAGAGAGCGGCGCGCTGATGAGGAAGTAGCGAGTTTGGCATGAGGTTTTATCGCCGACTTCGCGGGTGGCGACGACCTTTCCGATGGCCCTGAGCCCGGGCCAGTGATGCCGCTCGTCGAGCCAGGCAACGTCATGCGAGATCAACGCCTTGCGCGTCTCCAGTCGACCGTGTCCTGCGTCAACATTCTGATAAGTTTCACAGTTTTCGACATTTCCAGGATCATCCAGCCAGAGTGCCACATCCTCGTGCAGCGTCTCCTGATTGCGTTTCAGCGCCAGAACATAATCACCGCCAGCCTGCGTTACCGTCTCGGCTGTAGTGCGCTGCGTGTGCATAGCGTCCGCCGTCACAATCCGCCCCTTCAACGACAGCATGTTCAACAGCGCGGGCAGCGCCGTAATCTCGTTGGATTTTTCGTCAACAGCGACCTGCCCGAGTACGAGCCTGGCCTCAGCCGCAAAAGCCTGCACGAGGTGTAACGCCGACTGCTTCTTCGCCCTGTCGAAGGAGCGCCGCAACGACTTGCCATCAACCGCAATCACCTCGCCCAACTGGTCAGCGAACCCCTCTGTCAGGCGAAGCATCACTGACTGAAACGTGCCAGGATCGAGGGCGTTGAACAGGTCAGAGAACGCATCGTGGCTCGGTATTCCGTGCTTCAGTGTCATGAATGTGCGCAAAAACGGCTCTTTCGTCGTGCCAAATAGCGCCATGTCGCAGCAACCCTCGCCGCCACACATGGTCGACAACAGGCCGATCATAAGCATCTCATGAAGATCATGCCGTGTAGCGTTGCTCGTACGAGGGTCTTCAACGCCCTCAAAAATATGAGAAAAATCTTCCATCGCGGTCGCATCCTTTACTAATGACGCAATCCGTATGAATCCAATCAGACGTGATGCATAGTCAATATTTCAAAAGCGATTCCCCTGGGGGCGGTCCGAAACGCGCCACAAGACGCCCCGCAATCTGGTCGCGGGCCGCGCGGAACTGCACCAGCTTGTCCTCACGCGTCTCCCCCAGCCCGGTGGGATCAAGGATTGGCCAGTATTCCACATCGAGGTGGAAAAAGCGCGTCAGTTCCAGGGCCCGGCGCTGGCTGGCAGGGCTAAGCGCCACCACAAGATCAAAGGAGCTGAGGTCATCGCCCCATTCTTCCATCTCGTCAAAGCTGCGTGAACGATGGCGCGACAGCTCCACCCCCATCTCGTCACAGACAGAGATGGAAAAACCGTTGATCTCCAGATCACTTTTGACACCAGCGGACTGGACGTAAGTATCTGTGCCATAGAACTTTTTCATCAACCCTTCAGCCATGGGCGAGCGGACCGCGTTGTGGTCACAACAAAAGAGCACCGATTGAGGCCGCTCCGTCATGTTCAGCCTCCGAAGTGCAAGACGCAGATCAGGGTGAAAAGGCGGCGAGCGGTGTCCTCGTCGATTTGGGCCTTGCCCTCCAGACGTTCCTGCAACACCCGGCTGCCTTCGTTGTGGATGCCACGACGGGCCATGTCGATGGTCTCAATCTGACTGGGCGGCAGCTTTTTGACAGCGTCAAAGTAGCTTTCGCAGATCTGGAAGTAGTCCTTAACCACCTGCCGGAAGGGCCCAAGCGACAGGTGAAATTCCGCCGCCTTCTGCGCATCTTCGGTGTTCACGTCAAAGACCAGCCGCTTGTCCCGGATGGACAGACCCAGATGATAAGGGCCTGCCGGCACCTCACGCCCTTCGCGCGACGGGATCGCAAATGTGTTGTCCTCCAGCAGGTCGAACATGGCCACCTTGCGCTCCTGCTCGATCTCGGGCGTGGGCGGCGGCAGGTTTGCGTCATCAAGCGCGATGTGGGTGATATGGGTCATGGCAGGCCACTTGGATGGAATTGATCTGATGCTGACTACCTCAGCCATCGCGGCGGGGCAACGCGCACAACGCAACGTATTTGGACAATTCAGCCTTAGCGTGTAGCCTGCGCCCATTGATTCAAGAAATTGGACTGCAAAAATGAAGAAGAGAGCGATTATCCTTGTTCCGGGATTTTCCAAGCGCGTCAAATACGCGGCCCGCGAACAACTGGTCGAAGCGCTGGACCATCATACGGACGGATATCAGCTGACGATTTCCGGAAGTGCGGCGGCCGATGCCAATGAAATGGTGAACATCAAGGTCAAGTCACGCAGGGATCACTACGAATCCGACATCGACGTTTATGAAGCTTATTGGGGCGACCTGATCCCGGATTGGAGCCTGGAAAGCCCCTGGCAGCGGTTCAAAAGAGGTCTGACCCTGATCCTCTATTGGGCCACTGGGGGGCTGTTCCACGCTATTCTGGATCGTCGGGAAATCCCGTCCCGCACGATTGGTGGTCTGCTTGCATTCGCCTTTGTGCTGATGCTTTGGTATATGACGGTCATCAACGTGCTGGCCCTCGCCATTCTGGGCGAAGACAACACCGTGCCGGAATGGCTGAAAACCGCACTGAACTGGAACCCTTCGGAGTATGCACAGTCTCTCGAAGCGGTTGAACTGGCGCAAGCGGCCTCTGACAAGGCCAAGGCGGCGGCTCAAGAGGCCGCTGCAGCCCTCAGTGCAGCGGATGACGCTGGCAGGGAGGCCGCACAGGCTTTGGCCGATGCCACCAGCGCCGCTTCCGCAGAAGCCGCCAAGACCCTCGAAGAAGCGCAGGATGCCGTTGTGCCACCCGAAGGCCTTGCCTGGGTTGGGCATTACCTCGTCGCGTTTTTCGCAAGCATAAAAGACTGGTCAATCTACATTTTCCTGGTTGGGCTTCTTGGCTTGGGTCGGCTTGAAGGTGCTGCAAATATCCCTAGCTTTTTAAGGGTTTACCTGCGTGATGATCCTATTGGCGAGGACAAGATCGGCGTGCGCGCGCACACCCGTCGCCGCGTGATTGATGTGCTCAACAAGGTCTATGACGAAGCAAGCGGATACGACGAAGTGCACGTTGTTGCCCATTCGCTGGGCGGCGTGATTGCCGTTGATGCGCTTGCCGAGTGTGGCCGAGACCTGAAGCGCACCACGCTCCATACCTGGGGCGCGATGCTTGGGCTGTTGTCACAGCAAGATGAGATCATCGAAATGGAGATTTCCAAGGTCTATGCCAGCGAGGTCAAAATGAACAACTGGCTCGACTTCGTCTTTAAGGCAGACCTGCTGGGCAGCCCGCGCCCCCAGCCACGTGTCTTCGAGAACGGTCAGTTGGAACAGGACGCAAACGGCAAATTGACCAAACGCTTGCATGACCCGATCTTTCCGCCCACGAGTTCTCCGCCGATGCCCAAGCGGCATTTCTGGGACACGACGGTGCATGCGTCCTACTATCGCTGCGAGGCGGTCATGCTGGCGCTTGTCGGGCCAGAGGACGCGCTACCGCAGGCAAAGCCTGTGCCTGCTACTGGTTGAGCTTCTTCAGTCTTGCTGTGACGCTGAGCCCATGGGCCTGCAGGCTTTCTGATGCGGCCAATGTTTCTGCTGCAGGGCCGATCGCGCGGAGTGCCTCAGGCGTCATTCGCGCCAGCGTGGTCCGCTTGAGGAAATCCATGACCGACAGGCCGGAAGAGAACCGGGCAGATCGCGCTGTGGGCAAGACGTGATTTGGCCCGCCAACGTAGTCGCCAATCGCTTCGGGCGTCCATTGGCCCAGGAAAATCGCGCCCGCATGGGTGATCTGCGCGCTCAGCGCTTCGGGATCGGCCACGCAAAGCTCCAGATGCTCAGGGGCGATGCGGTCTGACAGCGCCGCTGCGGTGGGAAGGTCCGGGACTGTGATCACAGCCCCATAGTCGCACCAGCTGGCCCCCGCGATGGCGCGCCGTTCCAGCAACTGCAGGTGGCCGTCGATGGCCTCTGCCACCGCCTGGCCAAAGGCCGCGTCGGTCGTGATCAGAATCGATTGCGCGCTTTCGTCGTGCTCAGCCTGGCTCAGCAGATCAAGGGCGATGAAGTCCGGGTCATTATCCCCGTCCGCGATCACCAAAATCTCGGACGGCCCGGCGATCATGTCGATGCCAACCTTGCCAAAGACCCGGCGTTTGGCGGCCGCGACAAAGGCGTTGCCGGGCCCGGTGATCTTGTCGACCGGCGCGATGGAGTCTGTGCCATAGGCCAGTGCCGCCACGGCCTGCGCCCCGCCGATGCGGTAGATCTCATCCACGCCGGACAGTTCCGCCGCCAACAGCACCAACGGGTTCAACACGCCATCCGGGCTGGGCACCACCATCGCCAACCGCGCCACACCTGCGACCTTGGCTGGGATTGCGTTCATCAGGACAGAGGACGGATAACTCGCCAGCCCGCCGGGCACATAGAGCCCCGCCGCTGAAACGGCGGTCCAGCGCCAGCCCAGCGTTGCCCCGGCCTCGTCCGTCCAGCTTTCGTCCGTTGGCATCTGCCTTTCGTGGTAAGCGCGGATGCGGTCGGCGGCCAATTCCAGCGCGTCGCGCTCTGCCGCAGGGACCGCCCGGATAGCCTGCGCGATTTCATCCTTTGAGATGCGCAATGTCTCTGCTGTCAGCGCCAGGCGGTCAAATTTCTCCGTCAGCTCGATCACCGCTGCATCGCCACGGGTACGCACATCTGCAATGATCTCAGCCACCACGGCATCCACGTCCGGGCTGTCTTCGCGTTTGGCACTTAGAAGCGCGTTGAAGCGGTCTTCGAAATCGGGTTGGCTGGTGTCCAGAAACTGGGGCATCTCACATCCTTTGGCTGTGGGGTGCATAGACCCGCAGGGAAGGAGCCTCAAGATGTCGCAGATCGTAAGCTGGAGCGCGGTCGAAACTGTCGCACGCCTGAAAGCGCGTGATGTTAGCGCCGAAGAGGTGACCAAAGCGCATCTGGAGCGGATTGCGGACATCAACCCGGCGCTCAACGCCGTCGTGGATGAGGTGCCTGACGCCTTGATCCGCGCGCGGGCGATTGACGCAGGCGACATTGAGCCCGGCATTCTGCACGGCGCGCCCGTCACCACCAAGATCAACACCGATCAGCAAGGTTTGGTCAGCACCAATGGCCTGCCCGCGATGACAGACAACGTCGCCCCAGGTGATGCCGCTGTCGTGCGCAACATGCTGGCAGCAGGTGGTGTTGTGGTCGGGCGCACCAACACGCCAGAGATGTCTATCCGCTGGTGCACCTCCAACCCGCTGCACGGCGTGACGTTGAACCCCTGGGACGCAACCGTCACCCCCGGCGGGTCAAGCGGCGGGGCTTCAGCAGCGGTCGCTGTTGGCATCGGGGTCATTGCCCATGGCAACGACCTTGGCGGATCCGTTCGCTACCCGGCCTATTGCTGCGGGTTGGCGGGCCTGCGTCCATCACGTGGGCGGATTGCCAATTTCAACCCTTCGGTGCCGCAAGGCCGCGCCCCGATGACAGCCGCGATGGCTGTGCAAGGGCCCTTGGCGCGGTCGGTTGCGGATGTGCGTTTGGGTCTGCAAGCGATGCGCGGATTTGCGGTCGAAGACCCCGCCTGGACCACAGCGCCCGCCAACGGGCGCACCAAGACTGGCAGGATCGGCCTTGCGGTAGAGTTCTACAAAGTCCTCCAGCACCCAGATGTTCAGGCCGCAATGTCCAAAGCGCACGCTGCGGCGGAGGCTGCGGGGATGACGGTGGAACCCATCGTGTTGCCCAAAGTGGAAGAGATCTGCCAACTTTGGGGACAGCTGCTTTTCACCGAGATGGAAGTCATGTCAAAAGCCGATGTTGCCGCTTATGGCTCGGATAGCCTTAGGCGTTGGGTCGATACTTTCACGGAAACCTTCGGCCTGCTGGACTTGCAAGGCTATATGTCTGCCATCGCTGACCACGCCATCCTGCAACGCGCCTGGGCGCAGATGTTCCAAGACGTCGATGCAGTGATCATGCCAACCTCGCTGCAGCCGCCCTTCGAGAATGACTTTGAGTTCAAATACCCCGACAGAGCAGTGGAGATGATCACCACGCAGCGCCCACTCTACATCATCAACTTCCTTGGGCTGCCGTCGGTCGCCCTGCCGACCCATGTGGCAAACGGCCTGCCGCAAGGCGTGCAGATCGCGGGGCCTTTGCACGACGATGACGCCCTTCTGGATATAGCCGAACAGATCGAAGGAGAACTTGGCAGCATCCTGCATCAGATCCCCGCCCAGTTCCGATAGATACACTCTATGGTTGTCACGTTTACTTCAACTCCCCCATAAAGGGTTGAATTTCGCGCTCAATCTGCTTCAATGAGACTGTGGCCCATGGGACAGTTTGGGTCACCCAAAGTGAAGGTGCGCCTGGTGAAGCGTGGGTAGACGTTTCACTGAACGGGCGTGCCTTCCTAGGGAAGACCTGCACGGGGCTTCAAACAGGGTGGGCTCACGCCGGCGACATGCACCAAGAATGTCGTGCGGCGCAGCCGCTCCTTCAGGTCACGCCGGGTGTTCGGGGCGTTTGCGGGACGGTGACACGTAAGGCCGCGTCACATCCTTCAGCGTCAGCTCCAATGCCTCGACTGTCAGGCGAATGCCGCCATCCCCTGCCAGCGTCAAAACCAGATGCCCGGACGGCGCATCTGTCTCTTCAAACTCCAGCGTCAGGAGGGACAGGATCGTGTCCGCATCCCCACGCGGCACGCCCTGGCTGGCGATCTTCTGTACGTGGTCGATCATCAGGACCGACTGGACCCGCTCTGGCGCGTGACGCGCAGCCCCCTCGTCCTCCCAACGCACCCGGTTCAGCAATAGGGCAAAACGCTTGGCTTTGGCGTCCCACTGCATCTCAGAGGCCGGAAAGACCGCATCCTGCACCAGCGAAGAGATCACCTGCAAATCCTCGGCGTCCATCGCCCCAAGGTTCAGCGGGGCCTCCCGACCGTCTTCGAAACGCGCGTCTTGTGTCATTCGCCTTGCACCCGCTCTACCGTTGCGCCGACCGCGCCCAACTTTTCCTCAATTCGTTCATAACCACGATCGAGGTGATAGACCCGGTTCACGCGAGTTTCTCCCTCAGCTGCCAGCCCGGCGAGCAGTAAGGACACACTGGCCCGCAAGTCGGTCGCCATCACCGGGGCACCTTGCATTTGCGGCACCCCTGTCACGGTCGCCGTCCCCCCATGGACGTCGATTTTCGCGCCCATGCGGATCAGTTCCGGCACATGCATGAACCGGTTCTCAAAGATGGTCTCCTCCTGAACAGAGGTCCCCTCAGCAAGGCACATCATCGCCATGAATTGGGCCTGCAGGTCAGTGGGAAAGTCCGGGAAGGGTCCGGTGGTCACATCGACAGGCTTAATCGGTCCATTACCGCGCGTCACGCGAACGCCTCCCGGTATCTCTTCAATGACGGCACCAGCCTCCGCCAGCTTGTCGATGAAGACCGGCAGCAGATCGAGACGCCCGCCCATCAGATCAACAGAGCCACCGGCGATCATCGGCGCGATCATGAAAGTGCCCAGCTCAATCCGATCCGCGATCACCTCCTGCGTGGCGCCGTGCAACCGATCCACACCTTCCACCGTGATCGTGGAGGTCCCTGCCCCTTCGATCTGCGCGCCCATGGCGATCAGGCAGTCAGCCAGCGCCTTCGTGTCGGGCTCGCGCGCGGCGTTTTCGATCACCGTGGTGCCTTTGGCCAAAACCGCCGCTGTCATCGCGTTCTCTGTGGCACCGACGGAGGCAAACTTCAGCGCAATCTTGGCCCCTTTCAGCCCATTGGGCGCGGAGGCATGTACATAACCATCCCGCAGCTCGATCTCAGCGCCCAGTTGTTCCAGGGCGGAAAGGTGCAAATCAACGGCACGCGCGCCAATCGCGCAGCCTCCCGGCAGGCTGACAATCGCTTCACCTGCGCGGCCCATCAGCGGGCCCAACACGTTGAATGAGGCACGCAGCTTGCGCACCAGATCATAATCGGCCTTCACGGATGCCAGGTGTCCTGCGTTCAACGCCAGCACACGACCCTCCGACAGGCTTGCGATTTCGCATCCCAAAGACTGCAACACGTCGCTTAGCGTGCGGATATCCGCAAGGCGGGGGACGTTGGTCAGCGTCAGCGGCTCTTCCGACAGCAAAGCAGCACACATCAGCTTGAGCACCGTGTTCTTCGCACCCGAAATGGGGATTTGGCCCTTAAGCGCACCGCCGCCCTTAACGATGATACTGTCCATACTGCTACTTGCCTTTGTGTTCGGGGCCGTCGCCCTCATTCTGTGTTGCCCGTGCGCGGGCCTGCGCCTTCCTGCGCGCCATATTCGCCTTCAACGCAGCCTTCAACCGATCCTCCCGCGAATTTGCGGGTTTCTCAGGCTTTTTGGAGGTGGGTGAACGGGCCATGGGGCTTGTCTACCGCAGCCCGCAAGAGCCGTCCAGATTGGGCTTGCACGGACGCAGCTTTGCCGCTAATCAGCCGCCACATCGGCGCTGCTGTAGCTCAGAGGTAGAGCACTCCCTTGGTAAGGGAGAGGTCGAGAGTTCAATTCTCTCCGGCAGCACCACAGACAGGCTAACCCAAACCATTGAAATTCATAGATTAATCTATTGTCAATTGGAGCCGGATTTAGCGAGATTTTGCTGGTGTGAAACAGCCATTGCCGAATAATTGCCAAAAATCGTGAGGCCTGGATGCGCCGATAAATGTTCGGCCATTTTGATATTTCCCCTTGCCCCAAAGGGCCAATGGCCCTAGGTAGGGTGTGGGGCAATGAAGTCCACCTTCGGAAAGGGAACCGCGATGACAGAAATCGAAATGCAGGAACGCCAAGCCAATCTCCGCAAGATCGACACGGAGATCGCCAAGATGCTCGCCGAGACCAGGCAAATCGGCGTTTCGACCTTTCTCGCACCCTTTCTTGCGGCCGCCGGCTTAATGGGTGCGACCGCTGCACTGGTAAAGCTGTTTTTCTGATGACTTCGCAGGAGTTCAAAAGTGCCCGGCGGATGCTGGGCCTCAGCCTGTCCGAGCTGGGAAATATTCTTAACACTGACCCCCGGACAATCCGTAAATGGGAAGCGGACGATTCCGCCTCGACTTCGCGAGGTCCCAATCCTGTAGCCTGCCGCGCGGTGTCCTGGATGCTCGCAGGGTTTCGCCCCCCACAGTGGCCGGAAGTTTAGCTGTCACCTACAATCCGCAGCCTTGTTCCTCGATCTTCGGGCAGGTCCGGTCGGAAGTCCCATCCGTGGCTGAGCAGCCGCTCTGCGAGATCGTCGGGGGCGAGTTTTCTGTATCGATTGGCCATATCGGCCTGGGCCCAGCCGCCCTGGTCCATCAGGGTTCCGAAGTCGCGTGTCTGGGCGTAAAACCATGTTGCCCAGGTGTGGCGCAGGACATGGGGTGTGACGTCCTCGCCCAGACCTGCGGCCTCCCGGGCCTTGTTGAACGCAGTCTGCATCTGGCCGCCGCCCTTGCCCGTGACCTTGATCTCCTTGCCGAAGGGTGTGCGAAACATCCGACCACTGCGCGGGATGTCACCCATAAGCTCGACCGTTCGTTTCGGCAGCTTGACCCATCGCGCGGCATTGCGCGTTTTCCCGGCTCCGGCCTCGACGGCGGGAATCCAGAGTTGGCGTGTTTCGGCATTCCAGTCATCGACATTGGCCACAAAACATTCCCCGGCCCGGCATCCGGAGCCGAGAAGAAAGGCGATCTTGGCCAACGTATAGGGTTCGGGTTGCTTTCCGCGGGGCGCGTGCAGGCAGGCGGCGGCCGTAAGCAGCGCCTCGGCCTCCTCAGGCGTGAGCCAGCGCACGCGCTTGTTGTCGGTCGAGGGTCTGCGGCGTTCACCTTTGGTCCATCGGATTACGGCCGTGATCGGCACCCGGACCTGGCGGCGGATGGTGTCCGGCGCACGACCCGGATAAAGGCTCACGGCCGCGCTTGCAATCTCGGGCTCTCCGATCTCCTCAATGAGTGTGTGCTCGCCAAAATGCTTGATCAGCCGGGGCAGGAAGCGCGCTTCACCGCCTGCGTCAACATATCCTTTTGCGGCTTTCCAGAACGGGGTGCCGGTGCGGGGTGCTACCGGATTGAGGTGACGCTCCCAGGTTTCGCGGTAGAGCTTTTCCGCTTTTTGGAACGCGATTGCCTTGAAGCATCGATCACGGAGGCCAAGGCGGCGGCGTACCCGCTCTCCCTCGACGCTGAAATCGACGCGCCACCCCCATTTTTCGTCCCAGATCGGGTTCCAGTCTTTTCGCATTTCAACCCCTCTCTGATTTGCCTTATGTGTTCAGGATAGAACACTTTTTTCCGCCCCCGTAGCTCATAATGCGGATGACGTGCGACAATGGAGACGAAGGTGCGACGGCTCACGCCGAGCGCCGCCGCGGCCCCGTTCATGTCGAGCGGTTCCACCGCCCAGGACGGAAGCGGTCGTGCGCTCATGCCCGCCACCCGCGATTTTGCTTCACGGCCGCGACAGGCGGGCTGTGGACGGTGAAGGTCATCCGGATCACCCGGGCTTGATCGAGGCGATTGCTGGTCATGACAAGCCCTCCGCCCATCTTCTGATCCGCTGCGTGGCCGGTGTGTCGGGGCGCTTGTCCAGATAGCCCAGTAGCGCGACCCGCGCCCAGTGCAGCGCATCGGCACGGGTGGCGGCGAACTTGCCCCATTTCTCCCCGACACTGTAACCGTAGCCCCGGCCCTCTATATGCAGGCGCGTCGACCACATCCAGAGATCGCGCGCCCGGTCGCGGTGCAGATCGATGCGGGCCTCGAGCCAGGCCAGGCGGCGCTGGGGCAGGCTCAGCACCTCATCCGGTTCCCCCTGCAAGACCTCTGCATTGCGATCAAACGGGACGTCAACCGGGGGCGCATGCATCAGGTCCAGAAGTGGCAGATCACTCATACGGGGTCCTCCCTTGTGCTGTGTCGGATCGCGGGGTCGAGATGGTGTTGCGCGAATCCATGCCAGGTCTTATGGTCGGCGTATGAGCAGCATCGCCTTCGATACCCACCGCTTTGTCAAAAGGCTGACCGCCGCCGGAATGCCGGAGAAGCAGGCCGAGGTTCTGGCCGAGGAACAGGCCAGCCTCGTGGATGAAAAGCTGGCAACCAAGCGCGATATTCAGGATGTTCGACGCGACATTGAAGCCGTGGAAACGCGCGTGATGGGCGAGCTGCGTCTTGTGAAATGGATGCTTGCGCTGGTGATTGCGGCAACGGTGATCCCGCTGATCCGCGATCTGTTCTAGACTGCGCCGACCGCGCGGGGTGATGATGTTGCGCGAATCCATGTCAGGTCTTATGGTCAGCGCATGAGTAGCATCGCCTTCGATACCCACCGCTTTGTCAAAAGGCTGACCGCCGCCGGAATGCCGGAGAAACAGGCCGAGGTTCTGGCCGAGGAACAGGCCAGCCTCGTGGATGAAAAGCTGGCGACCAAGCGCGATATTCAGGATGTTCGGCGCGACCTTGAGGTTGTGAAAACCGACCTTGAAGCAAAGATCGAGGCTGTGGAAACGCGCATGATGGGCGAGCTGCGTCTTGTGAAATGGATGCTTGCGCTGGTGATTGCGGCAACGGTGATCCCGCTGATCCGCGATCTGTTCTAGACTGCGCCGACCGCGCCGGGTGAGCCACGGCAGTATCCTGACATCACGCATCCCGAACGCGGGGACCAAAGCGGGCTGACGGGTCATGTCGCCACCTCGCGAAGAAGCCACGCGGCATCGCGGGTGAGTGCGCTATCGACGATCAGCTTGGCATGGCCCACGACGGGAAAGTCAAAGCGTTTGCCCGTCTCGGCCTCCACGATATCCGGATCAAGGACTGCCAACGCGACCCGCGATTTGCGCACCACGGTGACCGTGAGCGTCCCGGCGTCGATCTCGCGCATGATCCACGGGCAGGCATCCACCGCGAGTCTCGCGCATGCGCGGTGTGAGGGAGCCATCACATGGCCGATCTCATCTGTGCCCTTGAGGCGGGACCCAGGGTGCAGAAGCACCTTCGCCTGTCCAGGGTGGATCATACGCCCACACACATCGCAGCGGCCCTGGACGATGGCCTGCCGTTGGCGCTGATAATGCGCCGAGCCGAAGATTGGCCTGCCTTCGCCTGGTGCCACCCGCTGGCAGAGCGCCCATGCGCCGTCGAGGTAATGTTCGCGCCGCACGTCGCGTTCTGCATCCTCTCCCGTCCATGGTGAGGTCCAAGGCACAAGTGACCCATTATACGAGGGCGCGATCCCGTGCCGGGTCATAGCCTCTCCCCCGCCCCGGCATCCGCCGCCGCGAGAAGGCGCTCGGCTTCCTCAATCCAGGCATAGGCCAGATCCGCGACCGCGTGGGCGGTGGCGCGAACCCGGAACACCTCGATGGTGATCGCGCTGGGCTGGTACACCGGTTTTCCCTGCGCGGTCAGGGCCGCGCTCGGCAGGTCCCAGGCACCCCCGTTGTTTCTTGCCAGCTTTTTCAGGGAGTAGAGCTGGTCCTCCGGGGCGATGGTTTTGAGCACCGCCACCGCGCCGCGCAGGCGCTCGATGTTCAGGCGGCGGCTCATAACATCTCTCCGCCGCAATCCAGCTCAAGCAGACCCGCTTCGGTGATGCGGGCGATGCGCATGGGCGATGATCCCAGCACCTCCAGAAGGCCGCGTGCGTGAAGCATGCCAACAATGCGCGGGTGATGCGCGCGCTCCAGATCGGGGTGCGCCCCCACGAAGACGGTGCCGCGTCTGCCGGTCACTTCCTCAAGACCGCCATGGGCCAGCGAGGCATGCGCATCCGTCAGGGCTGCGAGCTTGCGCTCATGGGGTCCGGACATTGGCTTGCTCCACCGGCTTCTGCGCCAGGCGGGTCTGGTCAACCACCTTTCCCCGCGCGCTCATCAGCGTCATCCACGCCAGCCGCCGCAGAAGCGGGCGGTCCGCGTATTGCTCGGGATTCGCAACCACCTGCCGCGCATCCGCGCAGAATTGCCGCGTGGGCTCGGGTCTGGGCCGCGTGAGTGTATCGTGCATGGGCGTCTCCCCTGATCAGATCTGCCGCGCTCCGAATCTGTCCGCTTCAGGCGGAAAGGTGGAAGGCGGTATGGGGAGTAATGAACCAAATTGGTGCACAAAATCAAATAGAATACACCATAAAGGTGCAAATTATTTCTTCGCCATCTTACTTCGTGGCGGTTCGGCTACCGATTCCGAGAACGCAATGCCAACTTGATACAACCGATTTTGATCATCTTCGGAAAGGCTTTCAAACAAAATCGCGAGGGAATGTGCTTGCTTCGACATGCTGATGCTTGCCGGAAGCAATTCAAGGGGATGGCAACCCATGGCTTTAGATAGCCGTTCAATCCAAGAAAGGCTTAATTCGCGCTCGCCCGTCTCCAATCGACGAACCTGTTGATGGGTGGTGTTGGCTGCGCTCGCAACCTGCTTGAGGGTTAATCCCCTCGATAGTCGCGTCTCCCTGATGCGGTTTGGAAAATCATGCGTATTCATAGCGTTATAATGCATTGCCACATAGGTTTCTTCACGCAGCAATGCGGTGAACACATTCTTGACTTAATGCGCCGTATAGGTGCATTAAACAATCATGCAACTTCGTGACTATCTCAACCAATCCAACATTAGCCCAATCAACTTCGCTGGGCTCGTTGGCGTCGGGCACCAAAATGTCTATCGCTACCTCTCCGGCAAGCGCATCCCGTCGCCTGAGATCATGCGCCGGATCGTGGTTGCGACGGATGGCCAGGTCACGCCGAACGACTTTTATGACCTTCCTGAAGGCATGGTGGGCATTGAGGTCGAGGAGGCGGCGGCGTGAGGGGCTGGTTGGATCTGCATGCCGCGCTTTGCGGACGGGGGTGGCATGAAGGACTTTGAGGTGAAGACCATGCTGTCGGAGGGGCAGTATGCGGCCATGATGGAGGTTGTTGAGGCCAAGGGCATGACCCAGGCGGGGTTTGTTCGGCATCTCATCCTCAACGAAATCGCTGCATCGCAGGACTATGTTGCGCAAATCACCGCGATCACCGCCAGAACCAAAACCGACCGGAATCCGGCAGAAAACGGGGCGGTTTCGGGATCAATGCGAGGGGCCGAATGACTTACCTCGCGCACCCTGCCATGTCAGATGGATCAGGTTCAGGACGATCGGATCGGCCAGACTACTGGCGGTTCGCCCCGCCAGCCGATCCTGCGTTGGCGGTCGATCCTGCTCTAGCGGCGGCGCGTCCAGGCCCGGACCAGCCCCGCGCCGGCGGCGCATATGACGCCGCTGAGGAGAGGGTCGGAGTAGGCGATCTCGGCAATCAGCCGAAGTTCATGAAGATACAACATCCCGTTGCTCCATCTTGGGCGGGATGTTGTCGCGCGGCGGTGGTTTCAGGCACCGTCGCGCACCCCGCGATGTCAGATGGCGCAAGTCTGGAGGAATTCGCTCGGGCAGCCCTCTGGCGGTTCCCCCCGCCGGGCACGCCCCCAGGGATGGGCCGGGCGGTCACCAGCGCCCGATCGCCTGCGCGATCTCTACCAGCATCGCAAGCGCAACGACACCCGCGAGGATCACGAAAATCGTCATCTTCGGGTTTTTGCACATGAGTGTGAACAGGCGCGCCAGCGCCAGAACGGTTTTCATCCCGCGGTTCCTTTCAGTTGGGCGGGGTGGAAACGCGCGGCGGTGGTTTCGACACCGTCGCGCACCCCGCGATTGCGAATGGCGCAAGTCTGGAGTAATTCGCCCGGACAGTCCTCTGGCGGTTCCCCCGCGGGACGCGCGCCCGGGGATGGGCCGGGCGGTCACCAGCGCCCGATCGCCTGCGCGATCTCGACCAGCATCGCAAGCGCAACGACACCCGCGAGGATCACGAAAATCGTCATCTTCGGGTTTTTACACATGAGTGTGAACAGGCGCGCCAGCGCCAGAACGGTTTTCATCCCGCGGTTCCTTTTGATGGGCGGGGTGGAAACGCGCGGCGGTGATTACAGGCACCGTCGCGCACCCCGCGATTGCGAATGGCGCAAGTCTGGAGGAATTCGGTCTGGCAGCCCTCTGGCGGTTCCCCCACGGGGCGCACCACGCGGACAGGCCGGGCGGTCACCAGCGCCCGATCGCCTGCGCGATCTCGACCAGCATCGCAAGCGCAACGACACCCGCGAGGATCACGAAAATCGTCATCTTCGGGTTTTTGCACATGAGTGTGAACAGGCGCGCCAGCGCCAGAACGGTTTTCATCCCGCGGTTCCTTTCAGTTGGGCGGGGTGGAAACGCGCGGCGGTGGTTTCGACACCGTCGCGCACCCCGCGATTGCGAATGGCGCAAGTCTGGAGGAATTCGGTCGCGCAGTCCTCTGGCGGTTCCCCCGCCGGGCACGCCCCCGGGGATGGGCCGGGTGTTCAGCCTTCTTGCGCCGCCCATTGGCGGCGGCAATCATCCGGAAGTCAGGCCGTGCGAGCCTGCAATAGTGGCAGAAAATCTTGTTGAGGATCAGAAACATGGAGCAACGTCGAGGGGCGATGTTGTGCGGTGAGCTATGAGCCATCGCGCAATGAATTGGGCGCTTGAACAGCGAC
The DNA here is from genome assembly GCA_963422245.2 of uncultured Sulfitobacter sp. GTDB lineage: Bacteria > Pseudomonadota > Alphaproteobacteria > Rhodobacterales > Rhodobacteraceae > Sulfitobacter. The sequence continues at coordinate 241,469 of CAXMWW010000029.1, forward strand.
ACCTAAAGCCAGCACCATGGCGGGTCCTGGTCATGCTGGCCGACCGCCACAACAAAGACACGCTGCGCGTGGATCCCGAGCAGGTTTTGCTCGCCCACGATTGCAATATGTCGCGATCCACCGTGAACCGGCATCTCGAGGACCTCGAGGGCGCCGGGCTGTTGGTCCGCGTCCCGCGGGTGAACCCGGCCACGCAGAAGCAGATGCCGACCTTCTACGTCTTGGCGATCGACTTTGCGAAGCCCCCAAATATTGAGTTTGCCGTGTCCGATTATGAGACACGGATTGCGGAGGTCCAAAGCGGGAACATCGAGGGGAGCCGTGTCCCAAATTCGGACACGGGAGCCGTGTCCCAAAAAACGCAAATCCCGTGTCCCAAAAATGGCGATTCCCGTGTCTCAAAATCGGACACTAACCCTGTAAGGGAACCAGGAAGAGAACCTTGCGCTGCCGCGCAGACAGGTTTTGATTTCGAGGAATTTGTCTCCCGGTTCTGGTCCGCCTACCCCCGGCCCGGAAACCGGAAAAAGACCGAAGACCGGCTGCGGTGTCTGATCTGCGATGAGGGGGTTGATGCGGATGCCGTCCTCTCGGGGGCCCAGGCCTATGCCGCCGAGCAGACGGGCAATGCGCTGCGCTATGTGGCCTATTCGGAAAACTGGCTTGCCGCGCGGCGGTGGGAGCAATTCGCGGTGCCCGGCGGTGGCGCGGGCCGGGGAGCGCGGCGGGGTCGAGGCGCGGGCCCGGGCGTCGATGGCGCGGTCGATCCGGGAGGGGCATGCATGGGCCGGGCGGCATGTTTCGGCGGTGGCGGCGCGGGATCTGGTGGCCCGGGGTCTGGTCACGGTGGCCGAATGCCGGGCGTTGGGGGTGGCGCTATGAGCCGCGTCCATGCTGATCTGGCCCGCAACGGGCAGGTCTTCGGCGACGTCACCGTCACCGTCGATCCGGTTGTGGGCGATTGTGTGGTTCATGTCCCGCACCCCGGCCCTGGCGCGCCGGTGATGCGCAGCCTCCGGTTTCACGACCTTGATGAACTCCGGGGGGCCTGGCAGGTCCAGGACCGGCTTGCCGCGACAGACCCGGTTGCGGGTGATATCGCCCGGGCGCTGCATTTTGCGGGCCAGCGGATCAGGGCGCACCACCGGGTGCACCAGAAGGGCGGGCAAGGAACATGAAGGCGCCCGATCTCTTGCCTCTGGCCGTCGAGTGGCTGGCCCTGACCTATCCCGGCGCGATCATCGTCACTGAGCTGAGCGTTGCAGATTGGGGGGGTGCTCTGGTTGATGTTGCCGCCATCACCGAAACGGAAATTGTGGGTGTCGAGATCAAGGGCGACGTGGACAGCCCGGCGCGGTTGCAGTTGCAGGGTATGGCCTATGGGCGCGTGTGCCGCCGCATGTGGCTTCTGCCGTCGCCTGAATTGCAGGATCGTTGCCATGCTCAGTGTCCGCGGGGGTGGGGGCGGCTGGAGATTTGGGAAGGCAGGGTCCGGGCGTTCAATCGTGCGACCCGGCTGGGCAGGCGCATCCCGACAAGGGACGGCCACCGATATGAGTCCCTGCGCGACGAGAGCCGCTATGATCCCTGCGCCGCGCGCGAATCACGCCTGCTCTGCCCGCACAGCATGTGCGGCACCCTCTGGCGCGATGATCTCCGCGAGATGGCGCGGCTTTGCGAGGTCAGGGGGATTGGCAAGGCCAATGTCGAGCCTTTGACCCGGGCGATCTGCGCCCAGCTCCCGGCCCCGGCCATCCACGCGGGCATGATCGACCAGCTCCGCCGCAGGCAGTGGCGCAAGCCGGTCATCGGCGGGGCGGTGGCGCGTGCACAGGGCGCACAGGGGGTGATGCTGTGATCGACCACCGCGCGTTTGTGGATATGCGCCCGCAGGGCGGCTTCAACATGATCATGGCGGACCCGCCATGGCGGTTTGATCTGCGTTCCGCGGCGGGAGAGAAAAAGGCTCCGCAGGCGCATTATGCGTGCGCGGACACGGATGCGATCTGTGCCTTGCCGGTTGAGGCCATTGCCGCGTCGGATTGCCTGCTTTGGCTTTGGGCCACCAACCCGATGCTGCCCGCGGCGCTGCGCGTCGTCGAGGCGTGGGGGTTTGTGTACAAGACGGCGGGCACATGGGTGAAGCGGACCACGCGCGGCAGGGAGGCGTTTGGGACCGGCTACGTACTGCGCAGTTCCAACGAGCCGTTCCTGATTGCCACGCGCGGGGCCCCGAGGACGACCAAGGCCACCCGATCGACGGTGGCGACATTTGATGACGGCTTCCATTCCGGGTTCGGGGGCGGTCCCTGGCCGACGGGGACCATCACGATCGAGGCGAAGCTGCGCGCGCATTCACGCAAGCCCGACGAGGCGTTTGCGGCGGCTGAGGCGCTCATGCCGGAGGCCCGTCGGGTTGAGCTGTTCTCGCGCCAGTCCCGGCCCGGCTGGACGGCATGGGGCGATGAGGTGGGGGTATTTGATGCCGCCTAGGCCGTGTTCAGAACTTCCTGAGTCCGTTGCGGAGATTGCGGCGGTGATCGGGCGTGAGCAGGCGCTTGAGTTCGTGGGGCGGCTTCCGCGTTCGGGATCCCGGCCCTGGCGGGCCTGCATCTACATTCCCCGTTGCCTGAGCGCCGATCACAAGCTGGTGCGGATGCTTGGCTGGGAGACGGCGACCCGGCTCTGTTCGGCATTTGCCGGCATGATCCTGCAGCCGTCGACACTCGGGTCGATGGAGCGGGCCCACCGCAACCGGCAGATCATCCGCGCGATGGGGGAAGGGGTGCCGATCAAGGAGGTTGCGGATGTCTACGAGATGTCGCGCTACCAGATCAGGGACATCATGCGCCATAACGCAAACCACAGAGCGGGAGATCACCCATGACGGACACCCACATGAAGCGCGTGATCGCGCATTGGACGGGCGGCGGCGGGCGCGCTTCGGCGCTGGATCGCAAGCACTATCACCGGCTGGTTGAACGCGACGGCACTGTGGTTGAGGGGGACGAGGCGATCGAGGACAACATCGTCACCTCTGACGACGACTATGCCGCCCACACGCTGCGCCTCAACACCGGGTCCATCGGCGTGGCGCTCTGCGGCATGAACGCGGCGGTGGAGCATCCGTTTGATGCGGGGCCGTCACCGATCACCGAGGCGCAATTCGATGCGTTTTGCCGGGTGATCGCGGATCTCTGCCTTGACTACGCAATCCCGGTGACGCCGCAGACGGTTCTGTCGCATGCCGAGGTCGAGCCGACGCTGGGGGTAAAGCAGCGCGGCAAGTGGGACATTGCCCGCCTGCCGTGGCGCAGCGATGTTCGCGGCGCGCGCGCTGTGGGCGATGTGATGCGCGCGCGTGTTCACATGATGCTCGGGGGGGCAGAGATTTTGGCGACCAATCGCCCGGTGCTGCGCTTTGGCGATCGCGGCGTTGCGGTGGCCGAGTTGCAGGCCGATCTTGCCGGGTTGGGGTATTTCAGCGGCAAGGCGGACGGGAAGTTCGGCCCCCTGACCCGCGCCGCCCTGCTGGCCTTCCAAGCCGATCAGGACCTGGGCACGGACGCGGTGGCGGGGGATATGACCTGGCGGGCCTTGTCACAGGCCGCACCGCGCCCGCCGCGCGATATCACCCAGGAGGAGATCGACGCCGAGAGCGGCACGGCCCGCGATGCGAAGATGAGCGAGCGTGTGGGGGATCTGGTGGGTCTGGGCGGTCTTGCGGGCATCGCGACACAGGCCACACAGGCCACACAGGCGGCGGATGCGGCATCCGGGGTGCTCGGGGCGCTGACCGGGCTGGTCACACAGCACTGGCCTGCGCTGCTTCTGTGCGGCCTTTGTGTTCTGGCATGGGTCGCGCTACGCGCTCTGGGCCACACCACCCGCAGGCGCAGGCTGCGCGATGCGCGCGAGCATCGGAGCCTGGCACGATGATCGGGCTTGTTTACAGGCCAAGCGCGGTGCGCAGCGTGGCGTTGAGGCGGGTTTGCCAGCCTTTCGCCGCATCGCCCTTGAGCTGCGCAATCACGTCATTGTCGAGATGCACGGTGACGCGCGTCTTGCCGGACCCGCCGGGCCGACCCCGTCGTCGGACCCGTGGGGTTTCGGGCGCGGCCCATGTATCAGGGTTTGTCGCGATTTCGCGCTGGATCGCGGCGTCCTCCTGGGCGGTGTTGTCGTCAATCTTCGGGGGATGGTTCATTTTGAAACTCCTGTTTCCAAAGGGCGATCTCATGGTTGGTTGCACGGCGCAGGGAAATGAGACGCAGGGCATTGTCGACCGGGCCGACCGCGATCACCGTGACGAGCCGCGATCCGATCGGGCCGATCCATTGCTCGCGCTCTTCATGATCAATGACCTGCGCGTCGACACAGATTGCCCAGCCCAAGTCGAACCGGATCATGGCGTCAAAGGCCAGTCCGTGCTTGCGCTGGTTGCGCATGTTTTTCGTATCATCCCAGACCAGTTTCATCACCTTGCTTTCGCGTTTGTGCGACTGCCCTGTTATACAATCCCCGCGCACCCGCGTCAGAATAAAAGTATGCATTTTTATTCTGACCGGGTGGGAGGCGCAGGATGATCGGTGGTTTTGCATCTGCCGTGCTGCGCTCGGGCTGGGGGCGTTATTTCATGATCGGGCTTGCCATTCTGGCCGGTGTGAAAGGCTACGGGCGGGTCAGGGAGAGAGAGGGTTGCCGGGCTGAGCGGTCGCGGCGGCAGGTTGAGACCATCAGGACAATGAGGAGGATGCAGGATGCGGGCAACCGTGTTGCCACTGATCGTGGTTCTGTCGCTCGGCGGATGCGCGACGGAGCGTTTTGACCCGGGGGGTGTTGGGCCGGGGCTGGTGAAAGCCTACAGCCCGGACGTTCTGGCGCGGGCGGCCGACGAGATCGAGGCTCTGCCGGAAGGCAGTGTTCTGGCGGTGATGATCGCCGATTATGCGGTGCTGCGTGCGCAGCTGCGCGCGGGGGGTGGGGTTGATGGCTGATCCGGCGGGCAGCGCCCCGCAACAGGACCCCGGAGCGCAGGGCGCGGCGGACGCCTCCATGGATGCGGATTGGATGGAGGCTCTCGCGCTTCTGGCCCGGGATGATCTTCTGGGCCTGCCGCCTTTGAACTGGCGCGAGGTGGCGACGGTTGAGATCGAAGGCGCGCTCTACATGCGCGATGGGCAGGGTCGCCTCACCCCGCTTGATCTGGTGCGCGCCCAGGACCAGTTGCAGGATGAGATGGTGCGCAAGGTGGTGCATTATGCCGACGCTCTGTCGTATCTGATTGAGCGGTTCCGGGTGAAATCCTTCGATGATGTCGGTGCGTTCGATTCGCTTCTGGAGCAGGAATATGGCGGGCATAGCCGCCGCTCGGTGAAGGGCAACCGCACCTATATGTCCTATGACGGCTGCCGCAAGGTGCAGGTGCAGATTGCCGAGCGGGTGGCGTTCGGGCCGGAATTGCAGGTGGCGCGCGATCTGGTGGAGGAGTGCCTGTCGGAATGGGCCAAGGGCAGCCGGGTCGAGATCCGCTCTGTTGTGTCCCACGCGTTCCGGGTGGACAAGGAGGGCGAGATCAGCCGGGCGGGCATCTACAGCCTGTTGCGTCTTGAGATCGACGATGCGCGCTGGCGCAAGGCGATGGCGGCGATTCGCGATGCGATGCGGGTGGTGGGCTCGAAAACCTATATCCGCTGTTATCGCCGCGAAACCCCGGACGCGGCCTGGCAGCCGATCACCATTGATCTGGCAAAGGCGGGCTGAGCGATGGCGCTGTTTGGCCCCCGCGTGGTGCGCGATCCGCTCTCAGCCGAGGCGCGCGCCCTCATCGATGCGGCGGTGGCGGCCGGGCGCATCACGCGCATTCCGACAGGGGTCTCCGGCCTGCCGGTGAAACGCTTGCCGATGAAAGCGGCAGACTGCAAGGCAAGCCACATGCGCATTGCCCGACGCAAGCTCAGGTTTGAGCGCGCGGCCCGCAAGCGCGAGACGCGGGAGGCGCTGGATGAAGAGACATGATCCCCTGCCCGCCTCCTCGGTGACGGCCCGGCGCGCCCTGGTGGCGGATATGTTTGATCTGGGCCTGGCACCGATGGACATGACCGAGCATCTCAAGCGCGAGCTGGGCCGGGTTGTGAGTGTGGGCACGGTTTACAATGATATCGCCTTTCTGCGGAAGGAGGGCCGGATCCGCCGCGCGAGCGGGCGGGGTCGGGTTGGACGGGCAGATGATGCGGGCGATGGCAAGGCAGGCTTATGATGTCGCAGGGGGGCAGCGGGATGGCCTTTTTGGTCTTTGGCTATCACGGGTCCTTCCGGCGGGGGGAGGCTCTGTGGGTTGGCATGACCGCAAAAAGCAACTTCTGCGTGGCTCGTTTTTTTCATTTCGTTTCGGTTTTTCGGAAAGCTTGTTATTTGTGGTCAACGGGTTACCGGAATTTTGCGCCTCGAAAAACCGAAATGCCCCACGCGCCCGTCGCGGAAAGCCCGAACCCATGTCTGACCTGATTGCCTACACCGATCTTGAGCGTCTGCCGCCGGAGGAGCTGATCCCCTACGACCGGAATGCGCGCACCCATTCTGCCGGGCAGATTGCGCAGATCGTGGCCTCGATCCGGGAGTTCGGCTTCACCAATCCGGTTCTGATCGGGCAGGACAATGCCATCATTGCGGGCCATGGCCGGGTGCTCGCGGCGCGGGAATTGGGGATGGAAGCGGTGCCCTGCCTGCGCCTTGCCGGTCTCACGGACGCGCAGCGCCGGGCCTATATTCTGGCCGACAACAAGCTGGCGGAGAATGCGGGCTGGGACGAGGACCTGCTGCGGCTTGAGCTGGGGGAGCTGCGTGATCTGGGCTTTGAGATGGAGGTGATCGGGTTCGACCGCTCCGAGCTCGACGCGCTCTTTCTCGATGCTGACGGGCTTGAGGAGGAGGGCAACACCGAGGATGACGATATCCCGCCCGTGGGGGCTGTGCCGGTGTCCCGGCGCGGGGATATCTGGCTGTGCGGGGATCACCGGGTGATGTGCGGCGACAGCACCGTGGGGGCGGATGTGGCGGCGCTGGTTGGGGCGCAGCGCATCGACATGTGCTGGACCGATCCGCCCTATAATGTCGATTACGAAGGCCGCGCGGGCAAGATCGAGAATGACAATATGGACGCGGACGCGTTTCTTGCGTTTCTGACCGATGCCTTCGCCGCCGCGATCTCGGTGATGAAGAAGGGGGCTGCGATCTATGTGGCCCATGCCGAGACCGAGGGGCTGGCCTTTCGCACCGCGTTCAGCGCTGCGGGGTTCAAGCTTTCGGGCTGTCTGGTCTGGGTGAAGCCGAGCTTCGTGCTGGGGCGTTCCGATTACCAGTGGCGTCATGAAACGATCCTGTATGGCTGGAAGACCGGGGCGGCGCATCGCTGGTATGGCGGGCGCAAGCAGTCCACGGTGGTGGACGCGCCGGAGATGCCCTTTGTGATCACGCAGGATGGGGCCCTGCTTATTGACACGGGCCCGGGCCATATCCGGCTGACGGGGGAGAACCTGCGGGTTGAAGAGATCAAATCCTCGGTCTTGCACCACGAAAGACCGGCCAGAAACCCCGATCATCCGACCATGAAGCCGGTGGGTCTGATCCTGGAATATCTCAAGAACAGCAGCCGACGCGGGGATCTGATCCTTGACCCGTTTGGCGGGTCGGGCAGCACCTTGATTGCGGCACAGAAGATCGGGCGCAAGGCGCGTCTGATGGAGCTTGATCCGCGCTTTGCTGATGTCATCATCCGCCGCTGGCAGGCGTTCACCGGCGGTGCGGCTGTGCGGGAGCGGGACGGGGCGGGCTTTGATGCTGTGACGGCGGCCGGGCCTGATCAGGATGCGGGATGATGCATGAGCGACACGAGCAGCCCCACCTATCCGGTCAAGACCATCGCGGCGCTGTTTCGCCTCACCGAGCGGCGGGTCCAGCAGCTTTCGAAGGAGGGGGTGATCCCCAGGGCCGAGCGCGGGCGCTACGCCCTTGCGCCGACCATACAGGGTTATATTGCCTATCTTCAGGCGCGCGCCGCCCCCCGCGTGGGCACGGGCGCACCGGCGCAACTTGATTACCATGCCGAGAAGGCGCGCAAGACCCGGGCCGACGCGGACAAGGCCGAGATGGAAGCGGCGCGGTTGCGCGGCGATCTGGTGGAGGCGCTGGAGGTGAAGGCGGCGCTTGAGCGGGTCATATCGGAGGTCAATTCCAGGCTTCTCAACACCGCACCGACGCGCATTGCCGCGCGGGCAAAATCGCAAAAGGGGGTGGCGGCGATCAAGGCGATTGCCCGGGAGGAGATCGCGGAGGCCCTTGAGGCGCTGTCACAGATGGAGGCAGTGGATTTGCTGGGTGGGAATGATGGGGCGTGATGTCAGCGATGCGGTGGTCGGGGTGGTTGCGGCGGCGCTGCGCGCGCTTGCGCCACCGCCGCGGATGCGTCCCTCGGATTGGGCGGAAAGCGACGGGGGTGTTCGCATCCCCCTGGGGGCCGCGCTCCCGGGGCCGATCCGGTTTGAGAACGCGCCGTATCAGCGCGAGCCGCTGGACATGACCGTGAACCCGGAGTGCCACCGGATCACGCTGAAATGGGGGGCGCAGGTGGGCAAGACGCAGCTGGCGCTGTGTGCCCAGGCCTACAAGATCGTCCACGATCCCATAAACCAGATCATGATGCAGGCGTCAGAGGGCGATCTTCAGAAGTGGCTGAACACGAAATTCAACCCTCTGGTGGAGGCGTCCCCGGCCTTGCAGGCGCGGATTGCCAGGCCGCGCGGGCGCAAGGGTGTCAACAACACCAAGATGAAATCCTATCCTGGCGGCGAGATGATTTTCGCCTGGTCAGGATCGCCCAAGACCATGCGCGGCATCTCCGCTCCCTTCATCGTGTGCGACGAAACCGACGGCTATGATCGCACCGCCGAGGGCCATCCGGTGTCGCTCCTGTGGCAGCGCGCCCGGTCCTATCTGAAGTTCATGGCCGATCAGGTCTGTCTGCTCGAGATTTCGACCCCGACCTTCAAGGGATCGTCGCATATCGACACATCCTACGAGGCGGGCGACCAGCGCACATACCACGTCGGGTGCCCGCACTGCGGTGCGGCCCAGACCCTTGCGTGGTCCAACGTCAAATGGGACAAGGCCAGCGACGGCACCCACCTGCCCGGGACCGCCTGGTACGAATGCCGGGCCAACGGGTGCATCTGGACGGATGACGACCGGCTCAAGGCGATCAGGACCGCGGAGGCGTGTGGGCATGGCTGGCGTGCGGCGCAGCCGTTTCGCGGCCATGCCTCCTACCATCTGAGCGAGCTTTATTCGTGCTTTGTAGGGCTGCAGGACATTGTGCAGTCCTTTCTCGACAAGAAGGCAATGGGTGATCTTCAGACCTTCGTGAACGTGTCGCTGGCCGAGGCGTGGGAGGAGGACGCGGAGACGCTTGAGGTCGATCAGCTGATCGCGCGGGCGCAGCCCTTGCCCGCAAAGATACCGATGGGTGTGGCGTTGCAGACCTGCGGTGTGGACATGCAGGAGGATCGGCTGGAGCTTGAGCGCGTGGGCTGGGGATTGGGCGAGGAAAGCTGGAGCCTGGCGCATCAGGTGTTCTGGGGCGATCCGTTGAAGCCGGCGATTTGGGACCAGCTGTTTGAGTATCTGGACCAGACATGGGAGCATGAGACCGGGGCGCGTCTGAAAATCGCGGCCACCTGCGTCGACACCGGCGGGTCGGGCGGTCTCACCCAGGCGGCTTATGAGCAGCTGCGCGGCAAGCAGCGGCGCAATATCTTCGCCATCAAGGGCGGCAAGGGCTGGGACAAGCCGATTGCATCGGCCCCCTCAAAGTCCCGATCGGGCCGTCGGGGGCGTCCGGTGACTCTGTTTACGCTCGGGGTCAATGATGCAAAGCTCATTGTGCAGCGCCGGTTCAGGCAGCAGACACCGGGCAAGGGATATTGCCACGTTCCGGTTGATCGCGATCCCGAGTGGTTTCACCAGCTCACCGCCGAGCGCCTGGTCACGCGTTTTGTGCGCGGGTTTCCCGTTCGGGAATGGAAAAAGACCCGTGATCGCAACGAGGCGCTGGATTGTCGGGTCTATGCCTATGCCGCGCTCAAGATCATCGACGCCAATATCGCGATCCGGTTGAAGCGGCTGCGGCCTGTGGATGACACCGCCGCCCCCGCCGGCACATCGGGGGAACCGCCAGAGGACACGCGGGCCAAACCCCGCAAGACTAGGCGGCGAAGGTCCCGCCGCCCCCGCGGCCGCGGCGCAGGGCTGGGCAGCAACGGGTGGTGAGGGTTTGCTTCAGAATTTTCCGACATCGATCACCGCGGGCCTGAGCCTGACCTGCGAGGTGATCACCGACGATTACCCGGCACCCGGTTGGGTGCTGCGCGCGGTCCTGCGCGGGCCCGCATCGATTGACCTGACCGCCGCCGCCCGCGGCACCGGGCATGTGTTCTCCGCCACAGCCGCGATCACCGGCACCTGGGAGCCCGGCCTTTATGCCGTGTCGGTGCGGGCAATATCGGGTGAGGATATCCACGAGCTCGAGGCCGGTCAGGTCACGATCGTCGCCGATCTGGTGGCGATCGGGGCGGCGCATGATCCGCGCGGGCACGCGCAGCGCACGCTTGCCGCCATCGAGGCGGTGATCGAGGGACGCGCGAGCCGGGACCAGCAGAGCTACACGATCAATGGACGCACCCTGGTGCGCACCGCGATCGCTGATCTGCTGATGCTGCGCGACCGCTACAGGAAAGAGGTGGCCGCGCTCACCTCCGGCGGGCGGCCCGGGAAGCTGGTGCGCCGTCAGGTCAAGGTGAGGTTTGGCAGATGATATTTGGTCTGGGAAAATCCCGCCGGGATGGGGAGGCACAGCGCGCCGCGCCGCGGGTCGCGCCGGAGCTGCGCGAGAGCCCGATCCCGAAGGTCAGCCGCCGCTCTGTGGCAGGCCGTCCGGGCCGGGCGGTCCGGTCTTTTGATGCCGCCATCACCGATCGGCTGACCGCGAACTGGACAACAATCCCGCTCACCGCTGACCAGTTGATCGAGCGCCACCAGCGTGTCCTGGTGGCGCGCTCGCGCGAGGAGGCGCAGAAGAACGACTACATGCGCAATTTCCTGCGCCTGTGCGAACAGAACATTGTTGGCCACCGGGGCTTTGCGCTGCAGGCACAGACCCGCTTGCGCAGCGGCGAGCTTGATCGCCCGGCCAATGAGGCGCTTGAGGCGTGGTGGCGGCGCTGGCAGCGGGCGGAGAATTGCGACATCACCGGGCGTCGCAGCTTCCGCATGCAGTGCAAGGCGGCGGTGCGCTCGGCGGCAAAGGACGGCGAGTTCATGATCCGGGAAATCATCGGCCGCACCGCGGGGCCCATGGGCTATGCCTTGCAGGTTCTCGATCCACAGCGCTGCCCGGTGGACTATCATGTCGAGCGCCTGACCGGGGGACGGTTCATCCGCCAGGGCATCGAATACAGCCGCGAAGGCCGACCGCTGGCCTTTTTCTTCATGCGCGGGGATCCCGGCCACTCTGCCTATACTTTCAACGGGCGCGGGCTCGATCGGGTTCCGGCGGATGAGATCATTCACGGGTTTTTGCAGGAAATCATCGGTCAGCGCCGGGGCTTGCCCTGGGCGGCGACCTCGCTCTGGCGGCTGCACATGCTCGGCGGATTCGAGAAGGCGGCGCTGGCCAGTGCGCGCACCGGCGCGTCCGTTGGCGGCTTTTTCGAGTGGAAAGAGGGCTATGGGCCCGAGGCCGATGACGAGATCGAGGATGAAGAGCTCTATATCGAACCCGAGGGCGGCGTGTTTCAGGAACTGCCCCCCGGCGCCGAGGTCAAGGAGTTCAAATCGCGCTACCCCACGGGCGAGTTCGGGCCGTTCCACAAGGCGATGCTGCGCGGTGCGGGCGCGGGCATGGGGGTGGCGTATGTCAGTTTTGCCAATGATCTCGAGGGGGTGAATTTCAGCTCGATCCGGCAGGGTGTGCTCGATGAGCGCGACCACTGGATGGACCTTCAGGAATGGCTGATCGAGACCCTGATTGATCGGTGCTATGAGGCGGCTTTGAAGCAGGCGCTCTTGCGCGGCCTGGTCGTGCATAACGGCATTCGCCTGCGGCCCGAGAACATTGAGCGCCATCTCAACGTCCATTGGCAGGGCCGTCGCTGGGCCTGGGTCGATCCCACCAAGGATGTGACGGCGGAGATCGACGCCAAGAACAACCTTCTGACATCCCCCTCTGAGATCATTCGCCGCCGGGGCGACGACCCGGACACGACCTGGCGCACCTTTGCCGCCGACATCAAGGCCATGCGCGATGCGGGTGTGCCCGACGCATTCATCATGGCCGCCGTTCTCGGCGTCCAGCCCGGGGCGGCCTCCGCGAGCGCGACGCCACCCACCGAACACGAGGAGACCTCCGATGAAGACAATGCTGACGAATAGCGGCCTGGCCCCGGCCCTGGTGGGCGCGCGCCTCACCCGCGCGATCACGGTCGAGCAGATCAACGCCAACCGCGGCGGGGCCCCGCTGCGCCGCCAGGCGGCGGTGCGCAGCATTGACGAGGAGGCGCGCACCGTGGAGGTCGCCTTCAGCTCCGAAGAGCCGGTGCCGCGCTGGTTTGGCGATGAGGTTCTGGATCACGCGCCGGGTGCGATGCTCAGGACCCGGCTGCAGAACGGGGCCGCGGTGCTTTGGAACCATGACCCCGATATTCAGATCGGTGTGGTCGAGGCCGCGTCGGTTGACAGCGACCGGCGCGGCCGCGCGACCCTGCGCTTTGGCCGTTCGGCGCGGGCCGGGGAAATCTGGACGGACATCGTCGATGGTGTGATCCGTCACGTCTCTGTCGGGTATTTCGTGCGCGCCATCAAAACCGAGGAGCGCGAGGGCGAGCGCGACACGGTCACCATCACCGAATGGGAGCCCTATGAAATCTCGATGGTCAGCGTGCCCGCCGATGCCAGCGTTGGGGTTGGGCGCGGCGCGGGGATAGATGTGGGGGAACCGCCAGAGGACGCGCCCGCCGATCCGGTCGATACTGGCCCCCGAACGGAAGCCACCGAAACAAGAGGATCGGGTATGACAACGAAAATTCTCCGCAACGCTGCCGGTGACCTGGTCCGCGCAAAAGTGGACGACGAGGGCAACATCGTCGAGGTTCTGGAAGTTCTGGAACGCGCCGCTGACACACAGGCCCTCGTCACCCGCGGCACCCAGGCCGAACAACAGCGCACCGCGGACCTGCTTGAGCTGGGCGAGCAATATTCTGCACAGCAGCTTGCTGCCGAGGCCATCCGGGCCGGCACGTCGGTTGACGCATTCACGCGCAGCCTGCTGGAGCATGTCTCCAATACCGACCGCGCCGATCGCGGCGGCAACCAGCCGCTGGATGATGATGCGGGCCATGTTGGCCTGACCGACGCGGAAGCGGATCAGTTCAGTTTTGTGCGCGCGCTGAATGCTCTGGCAAATCCGCAGGACCGCGCCGCACAGGAGGCCGCCGCCTTTGAAATGGAAGCCTCCGCGGCGGCCGCGCAAAGCTCGGGGCGCACCGCCCAGGGCATCATGGTGCCGGTTGATGTCATGCGGCGCGCGCTGAATACCGCAACCACTGGTACGGCCACCGGCGACACCGGCGGCAACGCGATCGCCACGGACCTTATGGTGCAGTCCTTCATCGAGATGCTGCGCAACCGCTCGGTTCTGTTGGGCATGGCCACGCCGATGGCGGGCCTTGTGGGCAACGTGAATATTCCGGGCCAGGCTTCTGCGGCCACCGCCTTCTGGCTGGGCGAGGATGATGATGCGGGCGAGACCGGGGCCGAGCTGCGCATGCTGGGCCTGTCGCCGAAAACGCTCGGGGCCTATACCGAGGTCACCCGCAAGATGCTGCAACAGGCCTCGATCGACGTTGAGGCCTGGCTCCGCCGTGAGCTGGCCATCGCCATCTCTCTGAAGGCCGATCACACCGGTTTTTACGGCTCCGGGACCGGCAATGAACCGCTCGGGGTGAAAAACCTCTCCGGCATCAACGCCACCGCTTTTGCGGCGCTGCAGCCCACATTTGCGGAGCTGGTGGATATGGAATCGCAGATTGCCTCCGACAACGCGGATGTGAATGCGATGGCCTATATCGGCAACGCCGTGTTCCGCGGCCATTGCAAGACCACCGAGAAATTCGATGGCACCAGCGGCGCGACCATCTGGGAGCAGGGCAACACCGTCAACGGGTATCGCACTGAAATCACCAACCAGGTGGCCCGGGGCGATGTGTTCCACGGCAATTTCGGCGACATGGTCGCGGCCATGTGGGGCGGGCTCGACCTGACCGTCGATCCCTACACCCACTCCAAAAAGGGCCGCGTGCGCATCGTCGCCTTCCAGGACTTTGACTTTGCCTATCGCAACGTCGAGAGCTTCGCCTACGGCACGCAACCTTAGCCCGACCGCAACCGGGGCGGTGCGCCGCCCCCCGTTTTGACCTTTGAAAGGATGACCGCAATGGCGGAGAAAAAAATCGCACTGAACATCACCTCGGCGGTCGCGATCGGCGGCCGGATCATCGTGCCGTCCTCGGATGAGGCGACGGGGGTTCTGGTCGACGAATCCCTGGCGAAGAACCTGCTTGAGCGCGGGCGCGCCGAGCTGGCCACCGCAGGGGACGGGGATGGCGATGATGCAGAGGACGGGGGCGACACGCCCGCGCCCGCCGCGAAACCCAAGTCGGGTGACAAGACGTAAGGCCATGCCGCACCCCGATTGGGAGGACCTCTCCGCCTTCTTCGATCCCGAGGCGTTTGCGACCCGCGCGGTCATTACGCGGGCAGGGAAGACGGTGGCAGAGATCCTGGGCATTTTCGACGACCCCAACGAGGTTGCCGTCCTGGGCGCGTTTGAGCGCGATCATCCAACCCCGCGCCTTGTCTGCCCGGAGGTGGATGTCGGGGATGTTCGCAAAGGCGATGTGGTCACGATCGAGGGCAAGGCTTTCGATCTGATGCGAGAGCCGGAGCGGGACGGAACCGGCCTTGCCACCCTGATCCTGGCCGAGCCGAATGTGATCTACGATGCTGGCCTTTGAGTTCGATGATGGAGAGCTTGCCCGGATCGCGGATGCGTATGCGGCGAGCCCGAAGCAGGTCAATCTCAGCCGCAGCCGGGCGCTAAAGCGCACGGCCGCGACGATCCGCAGGATTTCCTCAAAAGGCCTGCAATCCGAGCTGGGCCTGCGCAACGCCACCGCGCTCCGTCGTCGCATCAAGGAGTATCGCGTGGGCAAGGGCCGGGACGCTCTGAAGCTCTGGTACGGGGCCAATGATCTGCCCGTATCGGCCTTCAAGGGGCGGGCCGTCAAGGCCGCGGGCGGCGTCAGGATGGGCGAGACAATGATCCATGGCGCATTCTTCGCCAGGCTGGGCGGCAAGCGCCGGGTGATGGTGCGCCACGGGGCAAAGCGCTGGCAGATCGGCGAGGCAAGCCTGCCGGTTGCCGATCGGATGATGATCTACCTTGAGGACGAGGTGTTCGTGGATATCGATTCGATCTTTCTGAAGCATTTCCTCGCGGAGATTCGCGCGCGGACCATTCTGGGGGTGGAGCAAAATGCCCGACACACTTGACCTGGGCGCGGCCCTGGACACCGTCATTGCCATGCTTGCTGCGGAATTTGACAGCTTCAAAACCGTTGCCGCCGAGGATGAGGCGCGCAAGGCGCTGGCCGTTCCGGCCCTCATCGTGCAGATATCCGAGCTTGAGCCCGATCCCGACAAGGACCCCCATACCGGGCAGTTTCCCTGCCTGATCCGGCTTGAGGCCCGGATTGTCATGGGCCACCGGACACCCGGGGTGCGCCGCGAGGTGCTCAGGGCCGCAGGCGCGGTGGCCGCGTTTGTGCACAGCAACCGGCTGGGCGTGGCCTGGGGCGCGGCCACGGTGATCGCCGTGGATCCCGACGAATTTGCCCCGCAGGCCGACAGTTTCGATATCTGGCGGGTGGAATGGGTTCATGCCGCCGATCTCGGAACCAGCTATTTTGTCGATGACGGCGTGACACCCGCCCGGGTGCTGACCTCCTGGTCGCCCGATATCGGCCTCGCCCATGAAGCTGACTATGTGGCGCAAACCCCCGATGGGTGAGTACACGCAGTCCGAGCTTCTGAAGGCGGTCGCACAGATGGTGATGATCGCGGATGTGGTCGAGGTCGATCCCGGCGCGGCCCGCGCACAGGTATCCTTTGGCCCGGAGGCGACAAGCGCATGGCTACCCTGGCTGAGCGAACGCGCGAGCGCGATCGCGGTCTGGGCCCCGCCCTCGGCAGGGGAACAGGTTCTCTGCCTGTCCCCGTCCGGGCTGACCCGGGATGCGATCATCCTCGGGGCGCTTTACAGTGGCGGGAATGCGGCCCCCTCCGATGCGGCGGGCGAACATCTGATCCGGATCGGGGGGTCGTCCATCAGTATCACCGGGGATCGCATTGTGCTTGAGAGCAACGGAAGCCGCATTGAATTGAGTGCCGCCGGAATAACCGCAAACGGTGCGAGGATTGATCTCAACTGATGCCTCAGGTTGCCCGCGTCACTGACAGCTGTACCGGCCACGGGTGTTTTCCGCCACGCGCAGCCACCGGTGCGAGTGGCGATGTGTATGCCGAGGGCCTGGCCGTGCATCGCCAGGGGGATGGCTGGGCCGCGCATGGCTGCCCGACCTGCCCGCCGCATGGTGGCGCGCTCGCCAGCGGCTCGGGCACCGTTTTTGCCAATGGAAAACAGCTGGGGCGCATCGGGGACCCGGTTGATTGCGGATCTTCGGTGGCATCCGGCGCGGTGACGGTCTTTGCCGGCGGGTAGTGGGGGAACCGCCAGAGGACTTCCACACACCGGCGCGGCAAGATGGCCGCATGAATGGTCTTGATGCGATAACAGGCCGGACGCTCGGGGGGATGGATCATCTCCGCCAGTCTGTCCGGGACATCCTGACGACCCCGATCGGGTCGCGGGTGATGCGGCGTGAATATGGCTCACGCCTGTTCGAGTTGATCGACGCCCCGTATTCCCCGGCCACCAGGCTTGCGATCATTGCGGCCACGGCCGAGGCTCTGATGGCCTGGGAGCCGCGCATCGAGGTCGGGGACATCACCCTGCGCAGCCACGCGCCCGGCCTCATCCTCATTGATCTGGTGGGCCGTTACCTGCCCGAGGGCCGTGAGGTCACACTCGAGGGGATCGAGGTCACATGAGCGCGCTGAGTGTCATCAATCTTGATCGCCTTCCCGCGCCCCGGATCATTGAGCAACCGGATTTCGAGACGATCCTTGCCGCCCGCAAGGCGCGGCTGATCGAGCTGGCGCAGGAGTTTGGTGATGCCGCTTATGTGGCCGCACTCACGGCCGCGCTTGATCTGGAAAGCGAGCCGCTGGTCCAGCTTCTTCAGGAGGACAGTTACCGCGAGCTGCTGCTGCGCGCGGCCGTGCAGGATGCGGGCAAGGGCAACTTGCTGGCCTATGCCCGTGGCGCGGTGCTCGATCATCTCGCCGCCTTTTATGGGGTTGCCCGGCAGGTGATCCAGGAGGCGGATGCCAGTGTGCGCCCCCCGGTGCCGGAGATCCTCGAGCACGACGAGCGTCTGCGCGACCGCGTCCAGCTTGCGCCCGAGGGCTTCACCACCGCAGGCTCGCGGGGGTCCTATACGTTCTGGGCGCTCTCAAGCTCGCCCCTGGTCAGGGATGTGGCGGTCCTGGAAACCGCCACGCCCGGTCAGGTGCGCATTGTTGTGCTCTCCACAGAGGATGACGGCACCCCTGACAGGGCGTTGCTCAGTGCCGTGGATGCGGGCACGGCCCCGCGCCGGCCGCTGACCGATCACGTGTTGATCGAAGCCCCCACCATCCGGACCTATACGGTCGATGCCGCGTTGACGCTCTATCACGGGCCTGATGCGGAAGTGGTGCGTCAGGCGGCGGTGGAGGCCACGCAAGCCTTTGTCGAGGAGCGCCACCGGCTGGGTCATGATATCACCAGATCCGGCCTGCATGCCGCCCTCTATCGCGGCGGGGTCCAGAATGTGACGCTCACAGCCCCGCGCCGAACCATCGTGATCCCGTCTGATGCCGCCGCCTATTGCACCGGCATCACCATAACCGTGGGCGGGCGCGATGTCTGATCGGCCTGCAACCCTCTTGCCGCCAGGCGCATCGGCGCTGGCCCGCGCCATCGAGACGGTCAAGGCCGAGCCCGTGTCGGGGCTTGAGCAGCCGCTGAGCACACTCTGGAATGCGGACACCTGTCCGACGCATCTTTTGCCCTGGCTGGCCTGGGCCTTTTCGGTGGATGTCTGGGAGAGCGACTGGCCCGGGACGGTCAAACGTGAGGTGATCCGACGCAGCATCGAGGTGCATCGCCTCAAGGGCACCCGCAGGGCGGTCGAGATTGCCCTGGATGCGCTCGGCGTTCGCATCGATTTGGCCGAGTGGTTCGAGTATGGCGGTGCGCCGCATACATTCCGCCTTGATGCCTTCGGCGAGAATGTCTTTGATGCAGGTTTTGGCCTCGACGTTGACTTCTACCGCCTGGTGTTGCGCCAGGTGGAGGCCGTCAAGCCCGTGCGCGCGCAGGTCACGTTGCGCATTGGCGAGCGCTTTTCGGCCGCCGCTTTCCAGCGCAGCGGATCACGGCAGGCACGACGATCCCGGATCACCCACACCCCCGGCACGCGTGGGTATGAGATGGCGGTTGGCGCGGTCCTGTCTACAGCTCAGCGCCAGCGTGCGCGGCTCGAGATGGCGCACACCCCCGGCACGCGCGACCATGTCACCGCAGTCACAGCCGGTCCCGCGACCGGCCTGCGTCAGGGTCGCGCCCACCGTGCGGCCTCAGAGACAGCCCTGCGCATCCACACGGCCCTCAGCCACCCCGATCTTCGCACCGGCCTGCGCGTCACCCGCGTGGACCGTTTCACCCATGACATCCAAAGGAGCGCCTGATGCCTGTCACGCTACTCACCGATACCGGAGAAACCAAGCTCACCACCGCGGCGGGTAGCGGCTCTCATGTATCCATCACCCAAATCGCCCTGGGCGATGCAGGAGGGAGACGCTATGATCCGACCCATGACATGACGGCCCTGGTCAATGAGCGTGTGCGGCGCGACATTGACAGCGCCGATTTTGACGGTGAGCACACCTGGTATGTCCGCGCTGAATTCCCGACCGACACACCGTCCTTTGCGGTGCGCGAGATCGGGTTTTTCGATCAGGACGGGGATCTGATCGCCATCTGGGCCGGGGCCGATGTTCAGTCGCGCCAAACGGGTGTGATCGTCTATCTGGTGGAGCACGCCCTCTCCTTCAGCCGCGTGGCCGAGGGGCTGATTATGGTGGATGCGCCGCCCATCCGGCAGATCAAGCCTGGTCAGATGGTGCTGGCGAAGTCGGGCCGCCGCTTTGAGGGCTATCTCGAATGCGATGGGTCAGTGGTTGATGTCGATCACTATCCCAACCTTGCCAGTTTAGGGTATGAGGCAGATCAGCCTGCCGCCGTGGTCGATCTTGGCGCCAGCGGGCGCTTGATCTTCCCCGTGACTGTCCGGTGGGGGGGTGCGGATCACACCTATTATCACCTGGACCGCAACAAGGATGGCGCTGGTGGCCGCGGCGATTACGTGACGCTCGATACCCTGGAGGCGCTCTTCAATGATGGCGCGCATATGACGGACGAGCCGGCAACGCGCAGTGGCACGCTGAACGGCGTTGAGGTGCGCCTGCCCACCCTGGGGGCGGATTGGCCTCAAACAGGAGAATACACCTTTGCCCAGACCACCGTTGCTGATCCGGCAACGAACAACACCACCTATTCCGACCTGTTGGCCATCTGGGATGCGGTTGGCTTGCCTCCTGGCTGGACAGCTGGACGTCGATATCGGTCCTCAACGCCGCGTGAAGTTGATAACGTCGCGCATATCTCGATCAACTTCAAAACCGGCGAATGCGTCGAGAGCAGCGATTCGGTGCTTTTTGCTGTCGCGCTGGAAGTGATCGACCCACCGCAGGAGACGGTGCTGAACCTGCCTGACAGTGCCACGCTGGGCGCACCGTCCGGCTTTTCTTTCTACATTCGCTATTGAGGTGACACAGATGGCCATCGCCTATCTCTTTGATCCCGGGACGCGCCGCCCTCTGGGCCCACGCGCCTGTCAAATCTCTCCCGTTGATGGCCAGCCGATCTGGCCTGCCAGCAGCCTGAGGGTCGCCCCACCCGATGACCTTTCGCCGCTTGTGGTTCTCAAGGCAGGCGTGGACAGCTGGTTTATCGACTGGGACGAAACCCGCGCCGCTGCTGCGGATGAAATCCGCCGCTTTGCGCGCCGCGTGCGGGCATCCCTGTCAGAGGGCGCGAGCGCCGAGGAAATCGCCACATGGCCAAACAAGGCGGAACGCGCCCGCCGCTTTGTCGGGAACAAGGCCAGTGATGCGGACAAGGCAGCACTTGCCGCCGAAGTCCAGGCGCGCGGGTTGGGGGAGACCGCCACGGCGCTGGCAAGGCTCCAGCTTGAAAAAGAAGCCGGCTATGCCGCCGCGATCGCGCTCATCGACGGGCTGACCCGCAAGGCCCTCACCACCGTCGAGGCGGCTCCCGACGATCAGATCGTGGCCGTCCTGGCCACGCTCAAAGGCGAGGCTGACGCCGCGCTCGCATCGCTTGAGCAGTGATTAGGCTCGCATTCTACACGGGCGCGGGCCGGTGCGATGATCGGGTGATCCGTTGGGTCACCCGGTCTGCGTTCAGCCATGTCGAGCTGCTCGGACAGCCGCCCGGGCGCCATGGCCCGGATGCATGGATCGGGCACTCCTGGTCCTCAAGCAGGCGCGATGGCGGTGTCCGGGGCAAGGCGATCGTGTTCGCGGCCGGGCGATGGGTGTTTCTGGACGTGCCCTGGGCTCCGGCAGACACGCTCGACACACTCCGCTCCGAGCTGGGGGCCCCTTACGACTTTGTCGGCCTTGTGGGCGCGCAGCTTCTCAACCTGCGCCGTCACCGCACCGGCCGGTGGTTTTGCTCCGAACTGTGCGCCCACGCTCTGGGGCTGGATGCTCCGCAGACGTTTTCCCCTGGCGGGCTTTATCGACGCATTGGCGAGATGAATCGTGTCTATCGGCTCGGGCTCGCAAAAGCGGGGGAACCGCCAGAGGAATAAGCGGCGCAGATGTGGGATGCTCTGCCAAAGAGCAACTTTCGCAAGCGAGGCCCACATGGCATTTCTTCACGGCGTCGAGGTCATCGAGATCGATGCAGGCCCCCGTCCGATCCGGACGGTCAAATCCTCGGTCATCGGGATCGTCGGCACTGCGCCCGACGCAGATGAAAAGGACTTCCCCCTCAACACCCCGGTTTTGATCGCAGGCTCCCGCAAGGAGGCCAAAGGTCTCGACACCCAGGGCAACAGGCGCGGCACACTCCCCAATGCGATCGACGGTATTTTCGACCAGATCGGGGCCGTGGTCATCGTGGTGCGCGTCGCAGACGGCGAGGACGCGGCAGGTACCCTTGCCAACGTGATCGGTGGCGTCAACGCCACGAACGGCACCCTCAACGGTGCCGAGGCGCTTCTGGGGGCCGAGAGCGTTGTGGGATACGCGCCGCGCATCCTGATCGCGCCCGGCTTCACGCACCAGCGTCCGGGCGGGACGGCGAACACGGTTCTCTCCAGGCTGCAGGTCATCGCAAAGCGCCTTCGCGCGGTGGTGATCGCCGATGGGCCCAACACCACCGACGCCGCTGCCATCCGTGCCGCAGGCGATTTTGGCTCCGATCGCATCTACCTGTGCGATCCCTGGCACAAGGTCAGCGTCGGCGGAACCATCCACAATCTGCCCCCCTCGCCGCGTGTGGCGGGCCTGATCGCGCGGGTGGACAACGACACCGGGTTCTGGGCATCGCCCTCCAACACCCTGATCTCGGGCATTATCGGGACCACGCGCCCGGTCGATTTCAAGCTCGGCGATGCCAGCGCCCGCGCCAACCTGCTCAACGAGAACAAGGTCGCAACCACCATCCGCCAGAACGGCTTCCGCCTCTGGGGCAACCGGACCCTGACCGCCGATGCCAAGTGGGTGTTCCTCTCCGTCCGCCGCACCGCCGACATCATCAACGACTCGCTCCTGCGCGCGCATCTGTGGGCCGTCGATCGCGGGATCACGAAAACCTATATCGGGGATGTCGAGGAGGGGGTGAACGCCTATCTCCGCGATCTCGTCGCCATGGGTGCGATCCTGGGCGGCAAATGCTGGGCGGACCCGGATCTGAATACGGCGGCCAACATCCAGCTCGGCAAGGTGTATTTCAACTTCGACTTCACGCCGGTCTATCCCGCCGAACACGTCACATTCCGTTCCCATCTGGTGAACGACTACATTGAGGAGGTATTTAACTGATGGCCGCCGAGGACATTCTCAAGTATCTGAACCTGATCGTCGATGGCCGCGGCTACGCGGGCAAAATCGAAGAATACAACCCGCCCGATCTGACGGTTTCCACCGAGGAATTCCGCGGCGGTGGCATGGATCAGCCGATCGATATCGACATGGGGCAGGAGAAAATGACCTGTTCCTTTGTTCTGACATCTTACGACGCGGATGTGCTGGCCCTCTGGGGGGTCAAGGACGGCTCCACCGTCCAGCTCACCGCCCGCGGCTCGCTCGAGAGCCTCGACGGGACCACCACCGCCATCGCCCACCACATGCAGGGCAAAATGATCTCAGTTGCCCGCGGCACATGGGGCTCCGGCAACAAGCCGAGCCTGACCATCACCATGAGCCTGCGCTATTACCGTGAGGTCCACGGCCAGCGCACGATCAACGAGATCGATGTCATCAACATGGTGCGGGTGATCAACAGCGTCGATCAGCTCGCGGCACACCGCGGCAATATCGGCCTGTAAGGAGGGCGCATATGAGCGAGAGGAAACGACCCGATTGGCTGACCGAAGAGGACGACGGGTCCATCACGATCAGCTTCGGGGACATGAAAAATAAGCCGACGCTGGATGGCACCGAGATCGGCAGTCTGAGGATGCGCGAACCCACCGTTGCGGACGAGCTTGCGATCGAGAAGATCAAATCCGTAGGCGAACGTGAAAGCCAGGCGATCGCCAATCTTACCGACCAGTCACCCGAGGCGATCCGCGGCCTGACCATGCGCCAGTACGGACGGCTCCAGGACGCATACGGCACTTTTTTGGGCTGACCGGAGCGCAGGTCCGGGCGGGAGCCCTTCGGCTCGCCCGGCACACCGGATGGGCCGAGGCCGGGATCATGGCCATGCCGGTCTCCCGCTTTATCTGGTGGCTGGAGGGCCTGCCTGCGCATGACGCGCAACCGGTTTACCTGGTGGATGTGAAGGGCCGCACGCGATGAGCCGCAAAAACCGACACCTCAAGGCCACCATCACCGTCGGCTCGGTTCTCGAGGCCTCGGTCAAGCGCAACGTCGGGTTCCTGAAATCCGGTCTCAAGGAGGTCGGCGGCTCCATCAAAGAGGTGGAGCGCCGCCAGAGGGAGCTCGACCGCCAGCGCAATGTGCTGCGCCGCCAGGGCCAGTCGGTTGCACATCTCGATCGCGAGTATGAACAGCTTGAGCGCACACTCATTGATCTGCGCCGCGCCCAGGAACGCTGGAACCGCACCGCCGCGGCCTCGCGCCGTGTTGGCGCGTCCTTCCGGGATATGGCCACGGATATAGGGCGCAACGCCAGGCGGCTTGCGATCGGCGCGACACTGGCCGGTGGCGCGGTCTTCGGGGTGGCCTCATCAACGGCGCAGCTCGGCGACGATGTGGCAAAAACCGCCGACAAGCTGGGCATCGGCATCGCGGAACTGCAGGAGCTGCGCTACGCCGCCGAGCGCTCGGGCGTGGCGACCTCCGCCTTCGATACCGCCCTTGAGAAAATGACGAAAAACATCGGCCTCGCGCTCGAGGGCACCGGCGCACAAAAGGATGCGCTGGAGGCGCTTGGCCTGTCCGCGGCCAATCTGGCGACGATGTCCCCCGAGGAGGCGTTGGGCACCATCGCCGATCGCCTCCAGGACGTCGAAACCCAGGCCGAAAAAGCCGCGCTCGCCAATGACCTCTTTGGCCGCTCAGGCATCGACATGCTGAACATGCTGCGCGGCGGATCGCGGGGGCTGCGGGATCTGCGCGACGACGCCCGCCGCACCGGCTATGTGCTCTCCGAACAGGCCGCGCGGGATGCGGAAGTGTTTCAGGACACGCTGCTCGACACCCAACTGACATTGAAAGGCCTCAAGAACACCGTCGGGGCGGCGCTTCTGCCCGTGGTCACGCAGTCGATGCGCGCGATCGGTGATGCGCTGGTCGCAAACCGCGCAGAGGTTGAAGCGTGGTCGAAGCGATTCGCCTCCGGCCTTGAGAGCACGATCCCGAGGCTGGGCGCTCTCGCCACCGGCATTGGCGATGTGACGTCCAAAATCTGGGAAGCGGTGGATGCGGTGGCCGAAATGGCGGGGGGATACAACACGCTCGGCAAGATCATCGCCGGGGTGTTTGCGTTCCGAACCATCTGGAAGATCGGGCGGTTCGCCTGGGCCATCGGAAGTGCTGCCGTTGCCATGGGAACGCTGGCCGCCAGCACCGGCCTTCTGGACTCAGCGCTCGGGCGGCTTGGCGCGCGATCGGGGCCGGGCACTGCCGCGACCACAGCCACGGGCGCAGGTGCGGGGGCCGCAACCCGGCGCGGTGGTCTGGCCAGGCTCGGCGCAGCGGCGGGGCGCGTCCTGTTGAAGGGGGGTGCCATCGGCACCGGCGTCGCCCTTGGGCTGGGCAACATGGAGCTGGGCGACGGGACGCTCACCCCCGAGGCCGCGGCGGCCGGGCCCGCAACCCCGGAGCAGCTTCTGGCGGAAACGCGGATGCCGGTGGAAGAGCGGCGACGGCTGGGGCAGACGCAGGAGTTCGAGCCAATGGCTTCGACCGACGCGAGAGCCGCCGAGCGCCTCTATGCCGCCCGGGTCATGGGGAACCTGCCAACACCGGATGCCATGCGTGCGCTCGAGGCAGACGCGGCGGCCGCGCGCGCGGAGGTCGCGGCGCTACAGGCACAAATCGCCCAGATCAGGGACGGGCCGATGGCGGTCGCCCTCAAGGCCCCGCTGCAGATGGAACTGAACCAGCGCAGCCGGGAGATGGAGGCGCTCGAGCAGGAGCTCGAGACCGCAAAGGGCCGTGCGTCCGAGTTGACAGAGGCGCTTCGCGTTCTGGGCGACGCAGAAATCACACCCGAGATTTCCGCGCAATCGCTCGATCAGGCGCTCCTTAAGGCCCGCAAGATCGCGCAGACCCTGCGCGCGCTCGAGGGGGCCACGGCGTCCGCACCGCCCGCCTCCGATCTCCGGCCCGTCATACGCCCGCAGGCAAACGCCCGCGGCGGTCCGTTCCGGCCGGGATGGCACCTGACCGGCGAGCTGGGGCCGGAGCTGAAATTCGAGACCCGCGCGGGCTATGTCGCCAATACCCGCGCGCTGCGCCAGCTCGCAGGCTATGCCGACCGGGTGGGCTCCCTCATGGATCGCCCGCGCACGGTGCCCCCCATCCCCGGGGCGGGTATGGACCGGGCCGCCCGCGTGGCGGCCGCCCGAAACCGCACCACAGAGCCCCGCAGCGGCCCCGACACAGGCACTGCCACGGGTGCAGGCGCGGGGGCCGCAACCCGGCGCGGTGGTCTGGCCGCGGCGGCCGGGCCCGCAACCCCGGAGCAGCTTCTGGCGGAAACGCGGATGCCGGTGGAAGAGCGGCGACGGCTGGGGCAGACGCAGGAGTTCGAGCCAATGGCTTCGACCGACGCGAGAGCCGCCGAGCGCCTCTATGCCGCCCGGGTCATGGGGAACCTGCCAACACCGGATGCCATGCGTGCGCTCGAGGCAGACGCGGCGGCCGCGCGCGCGGAGGTCGCGGCGCTACAGGCACAAATCGCCCAGATCAGGGACGGGCCGATGGCGGTCGCCCTCAAGGCCCCGCTGCAGATGGAACTGAACCAGCGCAGCCGGGAGATGGAGGCGCTCGAGCAGGAGCTCGAGACCGCAAAGGGCCGTGCGTCCGAGTTGACAGAGGCGCTTCGCGTTCTGGGCGACGCAGAAATCACACCCGAGATTTCCGCGCAATCGCTCGATCAGGCGCTCCTTAAGGCCCGCAAGATCGCGCAGACCCTGCGCGCGCTCGAGGGGGCCACGGCGTCCGCACCGCCCGCCTCCGATCTCCGGCCCGTCATACGCCCGCAGGCAAACGCCCGCGGCGGTCCGTTCCGGCCGGGATGGCACCTGACCGGCGAGCTGGGGCCGGAGCTGAAATTCGAGACCCGCGCGGGCTATGTCGCCAATACCCGCGCGCTGCGCCAGCTCGCAGGCTATGCCGACCGGGTGGGCTCCCTCATGGATCGCCCGCGCACGGTGCCCCCCATCCCCGGGGCGGGTATGGACCGGGCCGCCCGCGTGGCGGCCGCCCGAAACCGCACCACAGAGCCCCGCAGCGGCCCCGACACAGGCACTGCCACGGGTGCAGGCGCGGGGGCCGCAACCCGGCGCGGTGGTCTGGCCGCGGCGGGGGCAAGGGGGGAGACAGCGGCGGGGCGCGTCCTGTTGAAGGGGGGTGCCATCGGCACCGGCGTCGCCCTTGGGCTGGGCAACATGGAGCTGGGCGACGGGACGCTCACCCCCGAGGCCGCGGCGGCCGGGCCCGCAACCCCGGAGCAGCTTCTGGCGGAAACGCGGATGCCGGTGGAAGAGCGGCGACGGCTGGGGCAGACGCAGGCGTTCGAGCCAATGGCTTCGACCGACGCGAGAGCCGCCGAGCGCCTCTATGCCGCCCGGGCGGGCGCGCTCATGGATCGGGCGCGCACGGCTCCCCCCATCGCCGGGGCAGTGCTGGATCGGGCCGCGCACGGGGTGGCCGCCCGAAACCGCGCCACAGAGCCACACAGCGCCCCGGACACGGCCACGGGCAATGCCGCGCGGGTTGCGGCTTTGTTTGCCTCACCCGGCCCCGGGCCCCGAGCCGCGGCGGCTGCGGCGGGCCCGGTGACGCAGAACATCACCCTGACCATCCACGCGGCCGGCGCGTCCGCCGAGGAGATCATGCGCCTGATCGAGCGCAAGACCCGCCAGGCCGCGGGCAACGGGCTCTTCGATCGCGCGCCCGCCACCGGACCATATGGGAGATAGCGATGGCTGAGGTGATGATGCAGCTCGGGGTCTTCCAATTCTCGATCGACGACGCGACCTACCAGCGGTTGAGCCGGTCCACCGAGTATCGCTGGGCGCGGCAGGCAAGGATCGGGACCAATGATGCCCTCCAGTTCACCGGCTATGGGCCGGAAACGATCGAGATCGAGGGCGTGATCTACCCGCATTTTCGCGGCGGGCTGAAACAGGTCGATCGGATGCGTATCCAGGCCAGCCTCGGGGCTCCCCTGCCTCTGGTCTCCGGCATCGGCAAGGTGCTGGGGTTCTGGGTGGTGGAGGGCATCACCGAAGGCCAGCAGGTGTTCACCGCCCGGGGCGTGCCCCACAGACAGGATTTCACAATGAGGATAGCTAGATATGACGGCGGTCTCCGGACTCTGCTACGTTTCTTCTGACGGCGACGTGCTGGACGCGATCGTGGCCGCGCATTACGGCGACACAAGCGGGCGCAAGGTCGAGGCGGTGCTTGCAGCCAATCCCGGACTTTCGGCGCGGGGGGCGGTGTTGGGGGCGGGTGTGCGCATCACCCTGCCCGATCTCGACACCACCGGCCCGGTGGAGACCGAACAGCTATGGGGCTGACCGACTTTCGACCGGTCCTGCGTGTGCGGATCAACGGGATCGCGCTGCAGGGGCCTGCCTTCCAGGCCATCCGCTCGGTGCGCGTGACCGACGCCGCGGGCTTTGTCTCCGATACCGCGGAACTCACCTTCGCCAACGTGTCGCCTCTCGCGCGCTTTATCATGCCCCGTCCCGGTGCCGAGGTGGAGATCGAGATGGGGTATCCGGCCCGCTTCAGGCACATGGGCGTCTACATCGCCGATGAGGTCGAGGAGAGCGCACCGCCCCGCGCCATCACCGTGATCGGCCGCGCCAAGGCCCAGGGTGAAACCGAAAGCGGCTTCGCGCCAATCCACCAGCAGAAAACCCGCACCTGGAAGGAGGGCCTCACCATCGAGGACATCGCCGCCACCATGGCGGCCGACAATCGCCTGAAACCCGGCGTGACCGATGCCGCAGCACCAATCATACCCGGCCATATCGACCAGATCGACGAGAGCGACCTGTCGGTCCTCACCCGCATCGCGCTGGCGCATGATCTGATCGCAAAGCCCGCAGGCGGGGTCCTGTTCATCGGCAGGAAGGCCGAGGGGATCAAAGCCTCAGGCCAGCCCACGCCCACGATCACGCTCCGGCAGGCGGATGTCACGCGCTGGTCCATGCGCCGCAGCCTCAGCGAAGCGACCGGCACCGTCATCGCCACCTACCGCGATCTCGACGCAGGCCAGGACATCGAGGTCAGAATCGGCGACAAGGAGCCGGTGCGTCGCCTGCGCCAGAGGTTCCGAACCGAGGCGGAAGCCCGCGCGGCCGCGGATGCAGAGGCGCGTCGCGCCGGGCGGGCAAAAGAAACGCTCGAGATCGAGATGCCCGGCAACCCGGGCATCGTCGCCGGGGGCAAGGTGATCCCGATTGGGTTCAGCTCGGCGGCCTCGGGCGAGTGGATGATCGAGACCGCCACACACGAGGTCTCCGAGGCCGGATACCGCTCCATGGTTCAGGCCCAGCGCCCGCAATAGGGGGAACCGCCAGAGGACAACGGCGCGCCAAACGGGTTTGATCAGGCCCGGGCAACCCCCCGAACTCAGGAGTGGGAGAAGGCAGATGGCGGTGCTGGAATGGATCAAGGTCTTGTGGCCCCTCGTGGCGGTGATGGCCGCATTCGGCGTGCGCATGGAAGTCGGCCAGGCGCTCAACCGCCAGAGGCTCCGCACAATCGAGAAAGACATCGCGCGCGAGCAGAATGACCGGCGCGCGGAGATCGCAGGCGTCCATACCCGCGTCGAGCGCCATGAGACCGAAACCGGCAAGGTGCTCGCCGAAATCCGCAACGACATCAAAACCATTCTCTCGCGCATGTCACGATAGCAGAAATGCGAACACCCCGTGAACAAAGATTGCCGAATAATTGCCACAGATTGGCGCATGTTCTTGCACTCTTCTGCACAATAGCGCCCCTGACCGCATGTCGGAAATCGCGCGTAAATACATGAAAAACAGGTTATTTTTCTGCGTGTTAGCGGTTCTTTTAGGGTGAGGAAAATTCAAGAAGGCGCTCCCTTGGTAAGGGAGAGGTCGAGAGTTCAATTCTCTCCAGCAGCACCACCTGCCCCGAGTTTAGATCGCCCATGTCTCCCCAAGATGCCAATGCTGGTCTCTCGACTGGCGCGCACCGCTGCGCGGCGCTCTGAGTGCGAGAGTTCAATTCTCTCCAGCAGCACCATCTTCCGCGCCTTTAGATTGCGCCATCATTTCAACATAAGTCTAATCGTGACTGAGTTACCCCTTGCGATCCACGCAAATGACAGTCCCCCAAACGAAACGGGCCAGCGCAAAGGCTGGCCCGTCGTAACCGATTGAAATCGGATCAACCGAGGTTCGGGATCACCAGGCGCTGGCCGATCTGGATACGCTCGGGCGAGCTCAGCTTGTCCCGGTTGGCCTCGAAAATGCGGCGGTAGTCGTTGGTCTGGCCATAAAACTGCAGCGCAATGTAGGCGAGGCTGTCGCCCTTTTCGACCGTATAGACACGCTGGCCGCTTCCCGAGGTCGCCTCGCCCAGTTTCACGCCGTCTGTTGCCAGCAAGGCGCGGGCCTCTTGGCTGATCCGGTTGCCCACCGCGCGCTCCTCCTCGTTGCCGTTCAGCAAGGCGCGTTCCACGAGGTCATATAGCAGGATCTGGCCGTTGAAGGATCCGTCGCTGCTGCGCACTGAATCCTTGAAGGAAATCATGTCAGCCGCCGCAGCGGAGGACAGCAAGCTTTCGAGTTCGGCCTGCAGTTCTTCCTGACCGGTAAACGCGATGCTCAAACGACCCGTACCGGTGGACCCGGCCTTGTTGCTGGTCAGTGTGTAGCGCCCAGCCACAGCGGCTTCGACCAGTTCGTTCACGCCCTGAATGGCAATCGACATTGTTTCGCGGCGGGCGACGTCTTCGGCCAGTGCGTTGGACACCAACGGGTCGGAGGACCGGGCGACCAGATCGCGAATGCGTTCTGCGGTGGTTTTGGCCATGTCGTCGGTTTCAGCCTGCGCCTTGGGGGCCGGGGCGGGTGCAGCAGCGACCTGTTGGGTTGGGGCAGGTTGGGTGACTTCTGCACGCGGTTGCGCGACGGTCAGCAAATCAGGTGCCGCGCTGCGCGTCACGGTCTGCTGCATCTGTCCCGTCTGCATGACCTGCAACATCTGCGTCATCTGCGCCAGTTGCTGCTTTTGCGATTGCCATTGCACATAGCCGAACGTCAGCACCGCGCCGATGGCAAAAGCGCTACATCCTACCAGAATGGGTAGAACAAGGCTGGTTTTCCGCCGTCCCTGGGTCATGTTCATTTCCATCGGATTCATCATTTGCTTCGTCCTTGCGTTATTGCGACCCAACCGCGTCCAAGCGGCGGGCAGGCGCAATCTGGTCTGTTGATCTGGTTGTCTAAGGACTGGTGCGGAGCTTGACCGCGCAGGCGCGAAGAGCGCGCCTCATTCAGCTCAAGCGGTGCTCGCAAAGCGCGAGGCTGCACGACAAATGCGTGTCGCATGCTCGAAAGGTCCCCCAACCTATCACACCATCTATTGTTGATCAGCCGGGCAGCCCAGCTACTTGTGGTGTCTGTGGATAAGTATTGGCATGCTCAACCTACGGGGTCAAAAGATATTGCGTGTTTCCTGCCCAAAAAATACGCCGAATGCAGGTTTTGTCGGCGCGAGACACCGCGCATTGCCTATTTTGGGGGGCATGCGCCCAAAATACCCGCTCAGGTAGAGATTTCAGCTCAACTCAGACGGCGCAGCAGTTCTAGTGAAGGATCGCCCGTTGCGGGCAGGCCCACGCTGGATTGATACGCACTGATCGCCGCGCGGCTCTTGGGGCCCAAAACGCCATCCGCGCCACCCGTGTCAAAGCCGCTGCGGGTCAGGCGTTGTTGCAATTGTACCCGCTGGTCCTTGGTCAGCCCGAATTTGTCAGGCGGGAAGGACGCGCGAATAGGCCCGCCTCCCGCGATGCGATCCGCCAGGTGGCCCACACCAATCGCGTAGCTGTCGGAGTTGTTGTAGCGCTTGATCGCGTTGAAGTTGGCCGTGACGTTAAACACAGGCCCGCCTGATTGCGGCTGTAGACGACGCCCTGCAGGCGCGCCATTGCCGACCTCCCCGCCCCATTTGAGGCCCCGCTGCCAGCCATTGCGGCTGAGGTAGGCGGCCGTTGAGGCCAGCGAGTCCGATGGATCATTCGACCAGATGTCGCGCCGTCCGTCACCAGTGAAATCCACCGCGAAAGCCTGATAGGATGTCGGGATGAACTGCGTATGGCCCATCGCCCCCGCCCAACTGCCCGTCATGTTTGCCGCGGACACATCCCCGCGCTGCAGGATTTTCAGCGCCGCCACCAGCTGTTTTTCAAAGAATGCCCCACGCCGCCCGTCATAGGCCAGGGTTGAGGTGGCCGAGATCACCGGCACATTCCCGCGCCGCTCGCCATAGAAGCTTTCCAGCCCCCAGATCGCCGTCACAATCTCCGCCGCGACGCCATAGCGTGCCTCGACCGCCGCCAGCGCGCTGCGATGGCGCGCAAAGGCCGCCCGGCCTTTGGACACCCGTTCGTCTGACGCGGCGATGGCAAGGTAGTCTTCCAACGTGCGGGAAAATTCGGTCTGGTTGCGGTCGCGCTTGACCACGCCGGGCAGATAGCCGGCACCCCTGAACCCATCGCTGAGCGTCGCAGCAGAAATCCCCTGCCCCCCTGCACGCGCCTTGAATGCCGCGACCCAGGCGTCATAGCCCGCATTGGGCTGTGGGCGAAGGTCAGCAGGCAGCCCCGTATTTGCCGCAGGACCCAGCGCACCGCCGCCCCCGCCGCCGGTTGTACAGGCCGCAAGGCCAAGGGCGCCCAGACCCAATGTGAATGCTCTGCGTGAATGTTCCATTTGCCCGACCTCAGTGTTTTGTTTTGCCCGCATTCTAGTGTCGGCGGGCATTCGCGCAAGCCATGGAGGTATGCGTCGGCAGAAAACGGTCAGAAGCCTTCTGACAGGCCCGCCCCTTCAGACCACCCCTGCCGATTTCCATGGCAATTGTCGCGACGGGCTTTAGGCTGCTTTGCAAGACAGTTAACGGAGAGTGAAATGGCCAAAATCGCCAAGGTCGATATTTTCATGGCCAACCTTGAGCCCAAGGTGAAGCGCACGGACGCGATCCAGAGCTTTGTCAGTCAGGAAACGCCTTTCGTGAGGATCACGGATGCAGATGGTGCCAGCGGATTGGGCTATTCCTACACCATTGGTCAGGGTGGGCCTGCGGTCATGTCGCTTTTGCGCGAAACGCTGGTGCCTCAGCTGATCGGGCGGGAGGCCGAGGAGATCGGGCGCATCTGGCGGGATCTGCTCTTTTCCACCCATGCGACCAGCGTGGGGGCCATCACGTCGTTGGCTTTGGTCGCCATTGATACCGCGCTTTGGGATTTGCGCTGCAAACGGGCGGCGGTGCCGCTGTGGAAGATGCTCGGCGGGGCCAAGGACAGCGTCCCGATGTACACGACCGAGGGCGGTTGGCTGCATATCTCCACCGATGATCTGGTGGCCGACGCGCTGGCAGCGCAGGCCGCCGGTTTCTCCGGCAGTAAGGTCAAGATCGGGCGGCCTCATCTGAGCGAGGATCGGGCGCGTCTAAGGGCCATGCGGGATGCGGTAGGACCAGGCTATGAGATCATGGTGGATGCCAACCAGTCGTTCACCCTGTCAGAGGCAAAGCGTCGCGCGACTGTTCTGGAAGAGCTAGACATCGCGTGGTTTGAAGAGCCTTTGCCTGCTGATGATGTCGCTTCCCACGCCGCCCTTGCAGCAGGCACGTCAGTGCCCATCGCGGTGGGTGAAAGCATGTATTCGATCAGCCAGTTCAAGGACTATCTGGTCTCTGGTGCTGCCAGCATTGTGCAGGTCGACGTGGCGCGCATCGGCGGGATCACCCCATGGATCAAGGTGGCCCATATGGCCGAGGCGCATAACATCGCCGTCTGCCCGCATTTCCTGATGGAACTTCACGTGAGCCTCGTCTGCGCCATCCCAAACGCGCCCTGGCTGGAATACATCCCCCAGCTTGATGATCTTACGGCCACGCCGATGCGCATAGAGAACGGCCGTGCTTTTGCCAGCGAGGTGCCGGGGCTGGGGATCGACTGGGATGAGGATCGCCTCAGCCATGCGCGGCTGCCAGAGCATGATTTCAGCCTCAACGGAGAACAGAGACATGACGCATGACAAGGTGATCGAAACCATTTCCAACGCCGTTTCTGATGCCCCGGGGATCCGCGCCCTGTTTCTGGGCGGCAGCTACGGCAATGGTCTGTCAGACGCCTACAGCGATATCGATTTCGTTCTGGTCGCGGAAGATGGCGCATCGGATGCGGTTGCCGAGGTCTGGCGCGAGGCCGTTGAACAGACCAGCGAAATTGTCCTGTGGTGGGATCGTACCACCGTGCCGGTCCTGATCAACGCGATTACCGAAGACTGGACCCGTACCGATGTCATCATCCTGAAGCCGGATCAGATGGGACATCAGACGCAAAGCGCGCTCAAGCCGCTCTTTGATCACGATGGCATCTATCCGCAACTGTCCGAAAGCATGGCAAAACCCAGCCCAAATCTGAAAAGGTTTCGCCATGAGGTGGAGGATTTCATCCGGATACTCGGGCTGCTCTACCTTGCCGCCGGGCGCGAGGAATACATTAACGGCGTTTTGGGGGTCTTTCATCTGCGCAACAAGTTGGTGGACTTGCTGATTGCAGAAACGGACGCACCCCATCGTGGTGGCATCCTTCACCTGAACAGACTGATCACCGATGAACAAAAAGAGCTTCTGATGTCCATGCCCCCTGCCGTTCCAAATCGGGAAGCGATGATCACTGCCCAGCTGGCTTATGCCGCAGCATATCTGCCACGAGCGCGCAAGAGGGCCGCGCGTTTGGGTATGGACTGGCCAGAGCGTTTCGAGGCGGCGACCTGGGCCAAGCTGGGAGAGACGTTGTCCATCCAACGGCCCTACGATTGAACTTGTTCCCCGTTTAGTGACCGCTTTAATCCCAACCACATCACCACGCACCTCCGGTTCCGAACCTGAAACTCGCGACAGCTGAGGATTAAGGCGAACCCACACGCAACAATCCGCCTTTGCTGCACCCTTGCCACATCCCAGCCATCGTTTGCCCCAATTTCTGGTTAACACTTCGTTAACCAACACTTCGAGCAAGGACATCAACCGTGGTTGTAACGCTGGGCATACTTCTGATTGGGGGCCATTTTCTGGTCTCTGTCGCTGTGGCAACGCACCTGAGCGAAAGCCAGTCTGGCTGGGCCTTTATCCTCTTTATGGTCTTTGCAGCCCTTTCGGGCCTGGTTGTGACAAAGATCCAGACTTGGCTGGAGATGTTCATGATCCGCCGCCACGTGAAGGGCTGCCCGAACTCCGGCTGGAAAGTCATCGGCGCAAAGCGGAAGCCGAAAAAGTCAACTTTGCCGGCCCTCAAACTGCCAAACCCGGCAGCGTTGTTGAAGAGCGTCTCTGTACCGGCTTACATCACAAATACACTGTCTTCCCTGAAAAACCTGCGCTTGAGCCGTTCCTGAATTTGCACTTGCTGCGCGCCGGGTTTTTGGCCTGCCCGTAGGCGCGCGGCTCAAGAGCTGCGGTTTCTGACAACCGCCAACACGGGGCTTTTGTTCCTGCGAACCTGACGTTGGGAACGTATTTCCACACTTCCACCCACATGAACGATGTCTGCCTGTCTCATCTGGTGATGCAGGACGTCAGCCTTGATGCACAAGGCACGACCGAGGCCTAACACAAAGGCGTCGGCATCAGCCTAGCCCTTCAAATGCTCACGCCGCCCCTGATAACAAGGGCGGCGTAGACATTTTGTCGTGATTAGAAGAGCAAGACCCCGGCAGGATCACCCTGCCGGGTTCGCCTTCAGCACCTCAAGCCCTTCTTCGCCGCGCGGCAGCTTGCGCAGCTCTGACCGAAGCAGGTAGGGGCGTGCCGGCTCACCAAAGCGCATATCCGCCTGATCGTCGCCCAGAGCCACGGTAGCCAGGTCAGGGAAAAGCATCAGCATCTCAGTCAGTGCTTCGTGGTCGAGCGACCGCAAGGCCGCGGGACCGGGATAGAAGCTCTCGCTGCGCGCACCGTCAGCAAAGATCACCTCGTGCCGGTCGAACATGATGTGCACATACGTCACCTTGTCACATTCCTTGACCTTGCGGGCGATCTGACCGCCCAGCGTCTCGGCTGCGTGCTTGGCCCGGATCAGGCGTTCGCCGTCCGCATCGTCCACCATGAAGGCGTGCTGCGGAGACACGAGCATCTTGCGGGCATTGCCAAAGGCACCCTTGCGGATCAGCACCGGCTTGAGGTCAGGATGCGTTTCCAATTCTTCTGCGCCCAGCTTACGGGCCCCTGCCCAGCGCACGGGCTGCAACCCGTGATCCATCGTGTGCACCAGATCGCCCGGGCGGATGGATTCCACCGGCACGTCGCCGCGCGCGGTCAGGATCATCGTGCCCGGCGTAAAGCAGGGGATGCCGATGGAGTTGAGCTCCGGCACGCTGTCGACCTGATCGGGTGTGACGCCGACCAGCGTGATGCTCTCGCCGTTCGGGAAGGTCAGGATCGCGTCACCCGTGCCGTCCCCGTTGGTATCAGTCAGAGTGACGTCAAACACATCCACCGGGTTGCCGTCAGCATCGGTCAGGCCCACCACGTTCAACTGGTCGTTGGTGGTGCCATCACCGCTGTCGGTCATGTCGAAGGCTTCGACCACATCGTCACCGCCGCCATCACCCAGCACCAGCGTATCACGCCCGCCGCCGAGGATGATGTTCTCGATATCATCAAATGTCGCGGTTGAGGTGCCGTCGCTGACAGTGCCGTCCTCGGGGTCCGCACTGGTCAGATCAATGGTTGTGTCGGTCGTGAGGCTGCTCAGATCCAGCGTGTCGCCGACCGTCTCTCCGGTAGACCAGCCTTCGATGGTGTCATTGCCAAAGTCATCCTCCAGCACGAACACATCATCGCCGCCGCCGCCAAACATGCTGTCGTCACCGGTGCCGCCGATCAGTGTATCCTCACCGTCGCCCGCGCTCAGACTGTCATTGCCGTCGCCCCCATCAAGCAGGTCATCGCCATCGTCGCTGCCTGCCAGCAGGGTGTCATTGCCGTCACCGCCTTCGAGCGTATCGTCGCCCTGAGCGCCGTCGAGGTAATCGTCTCCGTCCCCGCCCAGCATGGAATCGTCGCCAAGCCAGCCTTCCAGGCTGTCGTTGCCGGTGCCGCCCTCCATGGTGTCAGCGCCGTCACCACCATAGAGCGTGTCGTTGTCCGCGCCGCCCAAGAGGCTGTCCGCGCCGTCACCGCCGTGGATTTCATCGTTGCCAGTGCCGCCATCAACAGTGTCGTTACCCACGCCGGAAAAGACCGTGTCATCCCCGCCGCCTGCCTGGACGCTGTCGTTGTCAGAACCGTCAGAATGGTCGCCGCCATTGATCACGTCACCTTCCGGGTCGCCCAGGTAGGTTTCGTTGATCAACTCACCAACGCCCGTGCCTTCGACAATGTAATCCGGAACCGGGATGCCGATGGAACCTAGTTGCGCTGGCGTGCTCAGCTGGGCAGGAGTAACCCCGATCAGCACGATGCTTTCGCCGCCCGGGAAGGTCAGAACCGCATTGCCGGACCCATCGTCGCTGACCACCACATCATCAGTGTTTACAATCGCCCCATTGGCGTCGGTCATGCCGGAGACATCCAGCTGGTCCATCGTCGTGCCATCACCGCTGTCGGTCATGTCGAACGCCTGCACCGCATCCGCGCCGGAGCCATCGGCCAGCACAACTCGGTCACGGCCCGCGCCCAGCACAATGTTCTCAATCTCGCTAAACGTCGCGGTAGAGGAACCATCGCTAACCGTGCCCGCCTCGGGATCGGCGGAGGTCAGATCAACGGTGGTGTCCGAGGTTACAACGCTCAGATCGAGGGTGTCATCATCGGTACCGGTGGTGACACCTTCGCCACCAAAGATGGTGTCATTGCCAAAGTTGTCCTCAAGGATGATCGTGTCGGCATCTTCGTCACCTGTGATGCTGTCGTCACCCGTGCCGCCGAGGATGGTGTCAGAGCCTTCACCGCCGTCCAGCGTGTCATCGCCGGCGCCGCCATCAATACTGTCGTCGTCATCGCGACCGCGCAGGTTGTCATTACCAGAGCCGCCGACCATCGTGTCGTCGCCTTCACCGCCGATGGCAATCGCACCATCGGTGTCGGCGGTCAGGTCAAAATTGTCGTCATTCGAAGAACCCTGGATCACCTCGATTTCGGAGTAGTCGATTGTGGAGCCAGAGCCGTGCGTGGCGGTCCCGCTTTCATTGCCCGTCGCAGTGATGTCCCAGCCGGAGACATCAAGCACGGTGGACACATCCAGCGTATCGTTGTCCGTGCCCCCTGCGCCGCCGTCAACGACAACGTTGCCGGCTTCTTCGGTCACGACGATCAGGTCGGCATCGTCGCCGCCAAGTACAGTGTCATTGCCATCGGTGACGATGACAGTGTCGTCGCCCGTGCTTGCGATGATGGAATCGTCGCCCACCTGACCCCGGATGGAGTCATTGCCGGTGCCGCCATCGATGGTGTCGTCGCCGTCGCCACCATCAATGGTGTCGTCGCCTTCGTAGCCAAAGATGGTATCGTTATCGCCATCGGTGCCATCAATCTGGTCGCCGTGGACATCCACATAGCCGGGCTGCATCAAATCGCCAGAAGAGGTGCCATCAACCGGCCCCGGGGGAACTTCTGGTGGAATGCCAATGGCTTCCAGCTCTGCCGGGGTGTCGACTTGCGCGGGGGTCACGCCAATCAGCGTAATGCTCTCACCACCGGGGAAGGTCAGCACAGCATTGCCGGACCCATCATCCGTGACCACAACGTCGCCCGTATGCACGGGCGTTGTGCCGCCATCGCTGGTGAGCGCCGATACATCCAGCTGGTCGTTGGTCGTGCCGTCGCCGCTATCAGTAAGGTCAAAACCATCAACCGCATCCGCACCGGAGCCGTCCGCGAGCACGATGGTATCGCGTCCGCCGCCAAGTACGATGTTCTCGATCTCGGAGAACGTGAGCGTATCGGCCCCGCTGGTCACGGTCCCGGCCTCGGGGTCGTTGCTGGTCAGGTCCACGGTCGCATCCGTGGTCAGATTGCTCAGATCAAGGGTGTCGCCGTTGGTCTCATCCGTTTCGCCGCCCACAACGGTGTCGTTGCCAAAGCTGTCGTCGACCTGGAAGGTGTCATCACCGCCCTGACCAAAGGCTTCGTCATCACCAGTTCCGGCAATGATCAGGTCGTCATCACCACCAGCGAGAATGGAATCGTTACCCGCGCCGCCCACAAGCGTGTCGTCGCCCGTGTCGCCGATCAGCGTGTCGTTGCCGTCACCGCCATCGACGGAATCCGCACCGCTGCCGCCCTCCAGGCTGTCGTTGTCGATGCCACCATCAATGGTATCATTACCATGATCGCCAAAGATCGTGTCATCCCCGGCACCGCCGGAAAGAGAGTCGTCACTGGGCACTAGCGCTGGCACGTCACCGGAACCAGCCGCGCCATAGACTTGACCACCGCTGTTGGTTGAACCCGGTTCAAGCTGCCAGATATAAGGGTCATCGCTCAGATCAGCGCTATGGACTTCACCAGAACCTTCAAAGGCATAAAGCCGTCCATCTTCTCCAACACTCAGCCCCCAGATGTCCGATTGGCCAGGGGAGACCGGGCCCAGAGTTTCCGTACCGAGCAGCGTGTTGTCCGTCGGATCTAGGGTCAGGCGAATGATCTCACCATTGACCGCGCCAAGGATTGTGGCGTCATCCAGGAACACCAGATCAGTGGTGTTGCCCGGCAGTGTGCCGATGTTCACTTCGGCCCCATAGGTGCCGTCCCCGTTTGACGGGATGTAGCTGAGTGTGTTGCTGGTGGAATAGAACAGATCACCCTGACTGTTGGAGGCCAGAGAGGCGTGGAAGCCGTTGCCGACCGTCGCGATCTGCGTCTCAACCCCGGTGTCGGGGTCAATCTGGATAATGCCATCGCCAGAAAGCTGAATGCCGATCAGTTGTCCATCCGGAGTGATCGCCAGATCACCATAGGTCTGCAACCCAGTCTGAAGTTCGGTTTCGGTATCGGTCGCAGGGTCGTAGCTGCGCAGCACACCGTTGCTGGTGACAGAATAGATCAGATTGGTCGTGACCGGCCCCGGGCCAAGGTTCACATTTGGGCCCGCGCCGTCGCCATCGCCACTGATCAGGTCGTCGCCTGCACCGCCATCAATGGTGTCACTGCCAGAGCCGCCGTCCACGGTATCGTCATCGGCACCTGCGTTGACCACGTCATCGCCACCGCCTGCTTCGATCGAATCCGCATCGGACCCCACAACCTCACCATGGGTGCCCAGCGCATCGCTGCCGTCAACACTGGTGCCGTCGCTATCCCTGTAACCCGGGTTGATAACATCATCAGCCGCGGTGCCAGACACGATATTGTCCATGGACACCGGCGCGCCGTCGACAATGAAATCCTCAATTTCCGTAAAGGTCAGCGAGGTGCCATCGGTAAATGAAACCGTGCCATTGTAGCCGTTGCCGTTGCTGTCCACCCCGGTGATGTCGATAGAGGCCACGTTGTCCACGATCAGCGTGTCAAAGTCGGTACCCGTGGTGGCCGTTGAACCGCCATCCACCACGTCGTCGCCTGTCCCGATGATCGTATCATTGTCTGCGCCGCCCAGGACGGTATCAGCACCAGACTCACCGCCAAGATAGTCGTTGCCATCGCCACCGATCAGGCTGTCATTGTCATTGCCGCCCCAGATCGTGTCATCGCCCGCGCCACCGTCAAAGGTGTCGTTGCCTTGTCCATCGGTGCCCACGTTGAATTCATCATCGATCAGGTCATTGCCGTCGCCCGCAAAAACGCTGTCGTTGCCCGCGCCACCCTGAATGGTGTCGTTGCCTGCCCCGGTAAACGCGGTGTCATTGCCCGCACCAAGATCGACATAGTCGTCGCCACCATCGGCTGCGTTGGAATCGTAGACCTCATCCGCGCCTTCGCCGCCAATGAGCGTGTCATTGCCCGCATCGCCAATCAGCGTGTCGTCGCCAATACCACCATCGATGGAGTCGTCCCCGGCATCGCCATCCAGTGAATCGTTGCCGTCTTCGCCCAGAATGGTGTCGTTGCCGCCGTTGCCGAACACGGTGTCGTTGCCATCACCGCCATATATCGTTTCATCGTTGCTGCCGCCGGTGATCTCATCGTTGCCACCGAAGCCCTTGATCTCAAGCACGGTGCTGCCGCCAGCGATCGTGTCGTCAAATTCACTGCCGTCAATCTGCTCGATATCGATCAGGACGTCGCCTGCAGCCTCCCCCGCAGAGCCGCCCGTCGCGCCGCTGACGGCAACGCCAGATGTCGCGTCATAATAGGCTGCGATGTCCCAGCCCCCTGCGGAGCCGTCCAGCGTGTCAGCACCTTCGCCACCGATCAGATAGTTCGCATCCGCTCCATTGTTCGTGCCGCCAATGAGAGAGTCGTCGCCCGCTTCGCCATAGAGGCTGTCATTGTCAGCCCCCCCATCAATAGTATCATCGCCCTCACCACCATAGACCGTGTCATTGCCCGCGCCTGCGTCAATAAGGTCATCATAGGACCCCGCAACAGGGGCCACGGTGGTTGCTGGGTTGGTAAAGTCGGCGGAAGTGAAGCCGTAGTTCGTGCCCGCGCCCCGGGACGTCACTGTGAAGACAATTGTCTGCTGCCCATCTACGGCAAACTGCGCCCAGTGGTCCTGATCGGGGTTCTGGGAAGACGAACTATCCGATTCCGCGCCCAGCTGGTCCCCGTCATTGATCACTGAAAGATCAGTCAGCGGGTCCGCTGATGTGCTGATCGACGTCACATCGGTTGAGTTTGCCGTCACACTTTCTGCCGTTGTGTCCACGTCCTGGAACGTGAACGTGCCGTCGATCTGAACAGGTTCGCCAGTGACCGCGTTGAAGAATTCAAACTGCAGCTGAACCGAGGTGCCTGAATCGGCTTGACCATCGCGGTTCAGGTAGACGGAGTTGTTGTTGAACTCCACCGCAATGTTCGGATCGCCTGCGTCCGTGATGGTCAATCGCGCCGAGATTGGCGTGCCGTCAGACGATGTGCCGATGTTGTTGTAATAGGCAAAGCTGCCGATGGTGCCATTGCCGGTATCGCCGGTTGAGGAATTGCCTGCGTTGAAGTTGAAGCTGTCGAGCGATCCCGCATAGGTGCCCAACTCAGCCCCATTGTCGCCCGTGATGACGTCATCACCGCCGCCGCCAAGGATTGTATCGTCACCTGAGCCACCCGCAATTGTCTCCGCATCGTCAGAGCCCACGACGCTGTCATCGCCCGAGCCTGCATCAATGGTGTCTTCGCCAGAGGCATTGGTGATCGTGTCCGCGCCGGTCCCACCTGCGACCTGGTCCGCCCCGGCACCTGAGTTGATTTCGTCGTTCTCGCTGCCACCAATCAGAGTGTCGTCACCATCGCCCCCATCGATTGTATCGGCACCCGTCCCGCCGGTGACAAAGTCAGCCCCGTCACCGCTGGAGATATCATCGTCACCTCCGCTGCCGTCTACAGTGTCGTCACCTGTGCCGCTATCGATCACATCAGCGCCGCCGTTGCCCTGAATGTCGTCAAAGAACGTCAGGGACGTGGACCCGCCCATGGTCGCGTCGACGGAAGCCGTTGATCCGGAGTCCCCTACCACAAAAGACGAAAAACCGTCGGACAGCGTGACCGTGCCCGCCGCTTCGTCCAGAACGACAGTGTAGGAAGACGGCAGCCCGGAGAAATCCAGCGTATGTCCGACCGCGCTTTCGTTGATCGCTGACCAGAAAGCCGCAGAGTTCCAGTTTGTGGTTGTGACTGAGTACGTTGCCATTGGGGAACCTTTTAAAAAGAGAGCTGATAGTTACGCGCAGGCCGTCCATACGGCGTCGGAGGCGGGATTTTCGGGGGGCGAAATGAGACGCGCACAGGTCTGCGATGCCGCAGATTGCGCGGCATGGAAGTCCTTGGACGTTCCGTTGATCAGGGCGGCATGGGCCATCAAAGCGGTCTCACAATTGTCGTTTTCCGGATGGTTCGAGCCTTACCCGTGTTGCAATTGCAGACGGATTCAGCCCAAGCCAACGCGCCGTTGATCACGTCGAATTGTGGCAGCTTGCGGGGATTTGCTGAGGATTTTTGAGGCATTTCGCGCGTGCAGCCCGCCCCGAAATCTCACCCAGAAGTTGGTAAATCGGATGATTTATTTATAAATTTTAAATAGTTACGAATTGCTCAAATATGACCAAACAATGTCATATGGGCCCGTTCAATCAACGCTCAGGCCCGACGGCACCGACGTGGGCCGCCCCAATGGCCGGGTGTTGGCGGTGTCCCCGGTCAGGGCTTCGAGAAAGGCCACCAGTTCCGTCACCTGCTGATCAGAAAGATCAACGGGTGCCACATCAACGGCCCGCCTGTGGCGCGCCACCTCGCGGCTGTCCTGCTGCACGACAAAGTCCACCGCTTGCAGCCACGGGGCTTCGGGCAGCTTTGCCAGGTCCGCCTGCCAGAGGTCCAGCATCCCAATCGGATTGAGATGGTGACGCACGATCCCTTCAAGCGTCGGATAAGCCCCGTTGTGTCCGTAAGGCGCTGTCAGCGCGACATTGCGCAACATCGGTGTGCGAAACCGATACGCGTCTTCCAGCAGGTCATTGGCCCCCATACGGCCAACATCCCTCGGCTGCGGATCAAACTTGCGGGTCTTGCCGGGACCAAACATCGGCAAGGCCAGCGCATGGAACTTCTGATCGCTCAAAAGCGGGCCAGAGTGGCACTCTGAGCACCCCGCACCGCCATAGAAATGCATCATGCCGCGCAATTGATCCGCATTCAGCGCCGCCTTGTCCCCTGCCAGAAACCGGTCAAAAGGGCTGTCGTGGTTGCGCCATTCGGAAGTGATGAAGGCGCCCAAAGCATTGGCGAGCTCGACAATCGTCACATCCTCTGGCCGGTCGATATGATCGAAGGCCGCGACGAACATCTCACCATATTCCGGGATCGTGCGGACGCGCTTGGCGATGATCGGCCAGGCGTTGTCGATCCGGTCATTGACCGCGCCGGAGACCTCGTTCTCCTCCGGATCGCCAGCCATTTCAAAACGTGCTGTGATCGGGAAAAGCGCCTGTGCCGCCACGATGGTATCAAGACCTTGCGGCAGCCATTCCTCGGCCGGGGAGTTGAAGCCGTTGCCGTATATCTCCGAAATCTCCAACCGGCCGTCATGGAACAGAACATGGATGTCCTTGGCTCCGAGGTTCCACAGGGCGGGCGCATTGCGTGGGATGCGCTTGCGGATGCGGTCATCGCCGCTGTCGGCCACGCGCTTGTCGCCCAGCCCAGTGCCGCCCTCGCCAATCCCAAGGCTCAGCCCGTCGCCGCCCGCCAGATCGTGGTGATGGCAGGTGCCACACGAAATGTTGCGGTTGCCAGACAGGATTTTGTCGTAGAACAACAAACGACCGATTTCGGCTTTCGAAGGATCCACCACATGAAAATCGCTGTCATCCAGAGGACGCGGCAGATCATCCGCAAAAGCAGGCAGGGCAAGGCAAATCGCAAGGCTATAAAGCAGGTGACGCATGGGGCGATATTGGCAGTCTTGACGGCGGTCGCAAGCCCGGTTTTTGCCGATATC
This sequence comes from uncultured Sulfitobacter sp., assembly GCA_963422245.2. Classification (GTDB taxonomy): domain Bacteria; phylum Pseudomonadota; class Alphaproteobacteria; order Rhodobacterales; family Rhodobacteraceae; genus Sulfitobacter. The sequence continues at coordinate 285,624 of CAXMWW010000029.1, forward strand.
GAAGAAGCCCGCGATTTGATGGAGGCTGGCAAGTTTGAGGCGGCGCGCGAGGCGTTGCTGCCCTTTGCGCGCTCTGGCAATGCGGATGCGGAGGAGCTGATCGGCGTGATGTATGCGCTGGGTCTTGGGGTCGAAAAGGACCCCGAGCGCGCGTTTGAATGGTACCTGCGATCCTCGCTCAAGGGGCACCCCGGCGCGCAGTCTGGATTGGGTTGGTATTATGAGCTGGGTCTGGGCATGCCTGCCCCCGATCTGGTGCGCGCCTATCTGTGGTACGCGCTGTCCTCGATCGGCGGGGACCCGGATGCAGTGGATTCACTGGAGCAGTTGCAAAACCGTATGACCCGCGATGAGATCACCCGCGCGCAGGTCTTGGTGAACGATTACAAACCGTGGATGTATCCGTTCCGCTGACCGGCCCAAAACTTTCCAAAAAGTAAACGCAGACGTGTCGTTATCGACGCGTCTGCGCTAAGGTTTTGTTAAGTCTCTGGGTGGGTTGAACAGGCCCAGCTGAGGGACCGCTCAGCCCAGACAGGCTTACTGCATGTCAGACGCGCGGGCCGCGTTGATCTGCTCTTCCGCCGCCGCAACAGAGGCATTGAGCGCATTCATGATCGCTTCACCGCCGTCCACATTTGACTTGAACCAGTCGTAAACCGGTGACGCCGCTTCCTTGAAAGCTGCCTTTTGCTCGGGCGTCGGCACATAAAGGTCACCGCCACCGGCCTGGAAGTCGCTGTAGGCCTGGATCGACTTGCGCTTGGGCGATGCAAACGTCGCCTGCTGCAGCTGATAGAACCCGTCAATCACAACGCGCTTCATCTCGTCCGGCATGCCAGAGAACTTTTCGTTGTTCATGAACCACAGCGCGCCCATGTAGGCGTGACCGTCGAGAGTCACGTACTGCAGACCCGCATCAGGGAACTTCATGCCCATGATGTCGGTGATGCCGTTCTTGGACCCTTCAACCACACCGGTCTGGAACGAGGTGAAAAGCTCGGGCCACGGGATTGGGGTCGGGGATGCGCCCAGCGCCTTCACGAGCTCCTGCGGCAGGTCGGCCACAACGGTCCGGATCTTCAGGCCCGCCATGTCACCCGGCTCTGCCACGCGGCGCTGGGTGTTGGCAAAGTTGCGCCAGCCGCCGGTGTTGCCCACGGTCATCAGGCGAATTGCACCGCCGGAATTTTCCAGCGTCATCGCCTTCATGGTGTTCATGAACTCGGTGCCGTTCTGCAACGCGGCTTCGGCCACACGATCATCCGCCATCAGGTAGGGCAGATCGAGAACTTGCACGAAGGGGAAGATGCCCGACGCGCCACCAGAGGTGGAGATATAGACGTCGATGTTGCCGTCAGCCACGCCTTGGAGGCATTCCGCGCCATTGGAACACAGCTGCGTGCCGATGAACATCTCGACCGCGATGGCACCGTTTGAGGCTTGCTCAACGAAGTTCTTGAAGACGACCAGACCGTCATAGTCTTCGTCGTTCTCATTGGAGTTGGCCGTCGCGCGGATCGTATAGTCCTGCGCGCTTGCCGTGATCGCGGAGCCCGCGATCAGGGCTGCCGTAAAGGCCGCCGTGGTGAGTTTTCTAAGCATTTGGTTCTCCCTGTTTTTGATGCTTCTGATTTCAGTTCACAAATCCCGTCAGGCGGGGGATCGTCATGGATATGGCCGGTATGTAAGTGATCAGGAAAATCACCAGAATTTCAACCGCAAGGAAGGGTAGAATGGCTTTTGCGATGGTCTCCACCTTTTCCTGCGCCACCGATGAGGCCACGAATAACACCAGCCCCATGGGCGGCGTCGCAAGCCCCACGGTCAGGTTGACCGACATGATGATGGCGAAATGCACCGGGTGCACGCCCATCTCGATAAAGATCGGGCCGAGGATGGGCCCGAGGATGATGATCGCGGGGCCTGCATCCAGGAACATGCCAACGATAAACAGCAAGATGTTGATCAGGAACAGCAAGATCAACGGATTGTCCGACAGCGCCAGAATGAACTCTGCCAGGATCTGTGGCGCGTAGCTGAGCGATACCACCGTCTTGAACGCCATGGCTGCGCCCACCAGCAGCAACACCACGGCGGAGGTCAATGCTGCACGGCTGAGGATGTTGGGCAGGTCCTTTAGCGTCATGGTCTTGAGGATGAAGAACGCCACCACTACGGCATAGAATACGGCGACCGCTGCGGCCTCGGTCGGGGTGAAGACGCCCAGCAGGATGCCACCCAGTATCAGGATCGGCGTCTGTAACGGCACCACGGCGCGTTTGGACACCATGCGGAAGTCCTCGCTCACCCGCCCGCGCAGGCCGATCAGCAGGACATGTGCGACCAGAACGCTCACGCCGTAGGTCACCAAAGACACCCACGCGCCTTCGCCCAAGCCCGTCAGCCCACCAAAGATGGCGTAGATCACCCAGCCGAGGTTCAAACGCAGCAGCGCAAAGGACACCCAGTATTCGCGGGCGGTCAGCGCCTGGCCTTTCTTCACGATCCGCTCCGCCTTGGGCAGGTCATAGCGGTTGGCCATCAGGCGCACGACCAGCATCAAGCCGACGCCGACCATGATGCCCGGCACAATGCCCGCAAGGAACAGCGCAGCCACGCTTTCACCCATGACATAGGCATAAATGATCATGATGCCCGAAGGCGGGATAATCGGGCCAATAACGGAGGACGCCGCCGTGACGGCAGCCGCAAATCGCCGCGTATATCCCTGTTTCTCCATCGCAGGGATCAGCATGGAGCCCAGTGCAGAGGTATCCGCCACCGCAGAGCCCGACAGGCCTGCAAACAGCATCGAAGACAGGATGTTCACATGCGCCAGGCCGCCCCGCAAATGCCCCATGAGAGCTTGCGAAAACTCTACCAGACGTTCGGTAATCCCACCTTTGTTCATCATCTCGCCCGCGAGCATGAAGAACGGGATCGCCATCAGCGGGAAACTGTCCATCCCGTTGTAAACGTTCCGGTAAAGCAGCGTGATGTCCTTTTCCTGCCCGGACATCCACAGCAGGATACCGGGGGCTGCGAGCAAGCCAAAGACGACCGGAAGCCCAATGAGCAGAAAGATCAGAAAGACGGGGAGGAACCAGATCAGCATGTTCTTACTCCGCCATGACTTCGTCTTCGAAGCTGAGCGGCTTCAACCCGCTGCCCCCGCCCAGAAGGGAGATCACTGACCGCAGGATCAGCTCAATATTCACAATCAGCAGCAGCACGACCCCGACCAGAAGCGAGGCCATCATCCATGACCGTGGCACCCGCAGCCACTCGCTGAAGTCAACCGCCAGCGGCACATAAAGCGAGGCGGTTTTGAACTTGCCGCCAAAGCCTGTGACCTCGCCCCAGCCGATCTGCACGGCAATGGCCAGCACAGCGGCAGAGATCAGCAGCAACAGCAGCGAAACGATCTGCCCCAGCTTCATCGGCAGGGCCGTAACGACCATATCAATGGCAACAAAGCCCCCCTGCCGGAAGGCAATCGGGGCCATTAGCCCCGTAAGCCACAGCATCATGAAGCGCGCGGCCTCATCCGGCCAGGGCAAGGCGGCATTCAGGACATAGCGGAAAAACACCTGGATCAGGATCGCAATCACCATCAGCGCGATGGCCACAATCGACACCCAGCGGCCTATTGGCAGAACCAGATCGTTCCACTTCTGCAATGGCCACAACAACGCATAGAGTGCGCCCATGTCACCTGTCCTCCCCCTCTTTTGCCCCGGGCCTCCCAACCCGAAGCGCCTTGTCGGTCAGTCGCGATCCATTCTGGAAAGCTGACCAAACGCACCACCCGCAAAGACCAGCGGCGCGCCCTCCTTGACGGTCACGGATGTGACTCGCCCCAGAATAATCGAATGATCCCCACCGTCATAGACAGCATGCTGCGTGCATTCAAAGCGGGCCAAATGGTCCGCCAGCAACGGCACGCGGTTCTGGCTCAGCGACCAGTCGAGTCCGCTGAAATCGTCGCCTTGGCGGGCAAAGCCTTTGCACATCTCCACTTGCGCATCCGACAGAACGTGGATCGCAAAATGATGCGCGCGCTCAAAGGCAGCACAGCGCTGCGAGGATTTTGCCGCCGACCACAGCACCAATGGCGGGTCCAGTGACACGGATGAAAAGCTGTTCGCCGTCATGCCCAGCGGCCCGATGCCGCTGTCGCAGGTCACGATTGTCACGCCCGTGGCGAACTTCCCGAAGGCGTCGCGCAACAGGCGGCTGTCCACTTCTTCGGCGTGGAAATTGAAATCTCCGTCCGGCATGTCAGGCAACCTCTCGTCCCAAAGCGGCAGTGTAAAGCTCGAACCAGGTCTGCCGGTCCATGTCGACCTTCAGGGCGTCGCTGATGGCCTCGATTCGCGTGATGTTGTTGGTGCCCATCACCGGCATCACGCCGCAGGGATGCGCCAGCAGCCACGCCACGGCGACCGCGGAAGCATCAACACCGTTCAGCTTGGCAATCCGCGCCAATTCGGCGCGCACCGGCTCCGGCGCGTCTGCCCCCATCAAGGCACCGCCGCCCAAGGGTGACCATGCCATCGGCGCAATACCTTCCTTCTGCAGGAAAGCGATATCGCCGTTGGTCAACGGTTCATGTGCGGCAAGGCTCAGCTCAATCTGGTTGGTCGCAAGCGGCGTTTTCATCGCGGATTGCAGCAGCTCCCAATCCCACGGGCGGAAGTTCGACACGCCAACCGCCCGCACCTTGCCGGAGGCCACGGCAGCATCCAAAGCCGCCCCCGTCGCATGATGATCCATGAATGGATCGGGACGGTGGATCAGCAACAGGTCGATGTGGTCGATGCCCATTTCGCGCAGCGAGTGGTCGACCGAGGCCGCGATATGCTCCGGCGACGTGTCATAATGCTTCACCCGCGCATCCGCATAGCGCCCCACCGGGGCCACGATATCGCATTTGGTGACAATCTCGATCTGGTCGCGCAGGTCGGGGCTCTGCTTCAGGCAATCGCCCAGAATGGCCTCCGCGGTGTAGCCGCCATAGATGTCAGCCTGATCGATTGTGGTGATGCCTTGGGCAAGGCAAGCATCGATCTTGGCCCGCACATGAGCAGGCGAAGTGTCAGCATCATCGCCCACGCGCCACATGCCATAGACAATCCGGCTAAGGTTTACGCCGCCGGGCAGATCAACACGGCCCATCATGCGCGCGCTCCTACGCCGAGGGGGGTTGCAGGGGCGCTGGCAGGCACGCGGCCATAGACGTGAGGCAAGGAACAGGTCTCCAATTCAGGCAGTACGCGGCTGCCAAAGTGCTGACATTCATCGATATGGGGGTACCCCGAGAAGATGAAGGCGCGCATGCCCATCTTCTTATACTCCTCAATCTCGGTCAGGACCTGATCGGTGGACCCGACCAGCGCCGCACCGCAGCCCGAACGCGCACGACCTACGCCGGTCCACAGGTGCGGCTCAACATAGCCGAACTTGTCGGCCAGTTCCCGCGCCTTGGCCTGATGTGCCACCCCGAGAGAGATGGAATCATGCGCGCGATCCCGGATCATCTGACCGTATTCGTCGTCCAACTTGGAGACGATATATTCGGCATATTCCTTGGCCTCAGCCTCCGTGTCCCGCACGATCATGTGCACGCGCAAACCATAATCCAGCGTGCGGCCATAGCGTTCGGCGACCGCATTCACATCCTTCATCCGCTGGGCGAGCTGCTCTTTCGGTTCTGGCCACATCAGGTAGACGTCACAGTGCTGACCGCACAATTCCAGTGCGGCCGGGGAATACCCGCCGAAATACATCAAAGGCCCGCCGTTCTGCTGGTAGGGGCGTGCGGGGCCAGTGGGGACTTTCTCGAAGTTGTAGACTTCGCCCTGATAGTTGATCTCATCCTGCGTCCAGGCCTGACGCAAAATCTCCACCACCTCGCGGGAGCGCTGATAGCGGTAGCCGGAGTCTTCCTTCTGCCCCGGAAAGTCGGAGGAGATGATGTTGATCGTCAGCCGGCCTTCGAGCATGTGGTCGAGCGTGGCCACAGTCCGGGCCAACATGATGGGCTGCATCTCACCACACCGGACGGCGGCCAGCATGTTGATTTTCGATGTCAGGGGCGCGCAGCCTGCCACAAATGACAACGTGTCCTGCCCCACCTGGTAGGACGAGGGGCACAGAATGTTGCGAAACCCCTGCTTTTCAGCCTCAAGCAGGATGTCACGGCAATGCGCCCAGCTTGACCGTAGCGCACCATCGGGCACGCCCAAAAACTGATAATCGTCTGAACACAAAGCGGAAAACCAGCTGACCTCAACGGCGCTGCTGTCTGCTGTGGTGACGGGAACAACGGTCATTCGAATCTCTTTTGAGCTGTTCAATTGGGTCTTGCATAGCAGGCCAATCTTCATGCATCAATAGTGTATCAATTCGACCGCAAAGCACCATGCCCGCCGATTCCGCCCAACTGCCGCTCTACCTGCAAACCGCCGAGATGCTGATCCGCGAGGTTACCTCTGGCCGGTTGATCGACGGCGAAAAGCTGGCGCCAGAGCGCGAGATGGCCGCCGATCTGGGCATCGCCGTCGGCACCCTGCGCAAGGCGCTGGTGGATCTGGAGGAAAAGGGTTTTCTCGAACGTCGTCACGGGTCAGGCAACTACATCCGCCACAAGGTGGATGCGGCGGGGGTTTATGCGTTTTTCCGACTGGAGTTGACGCAGGGTGGCGGCTTGCCCACGGCAGAAACGCTGAGCGCAGACCGTCTGGAAAAGCCTGCTGATCTGCCACCCTTTGGCACCTCCCCCGACGCGCACCGTTTTCGGCGCCTCAGGCTGCTCTCTGGCAAACCTGTCGCCATGGAAGAGATTTGGCTTGATGGCCGGTGGGCCGCCAAGATAGGGCGCGAGGATGTGTCGGATTCGCTCTATTACTACTACCAACGGTCCCTGGGCCTGATGATTGCCCGGGTCGAAGACCGCGTGGGCCTGGCCCCCCTGCCCGATTGGGCTGTTGCAGAGGTCGGCTGCGACACCGACGCGCCCGTGGGATTTGTCGAACGTTGGAGCCAGTCCACCGCAGGCGACACCGTCGAATACTCCCGCACATGGTACAACCCACAGCGCGCCCGCTACGTCGCGCGGTTCAGATAGGCATCCCGAACATGGCAAAAACAGTGAACTACGGCGTGATCGGCTCCGGCATGATGGGTCAGGAACACCTGCGCAACATCGCGCTGCTGGAAGATGCGCGGGTGTCGGCAATCTTTGAGCCCGACGCGGGTATGGCGCAGATTTCTGGCGGCATTGCGCCCGATGCAACGCTGCACGACAGTCTGGACAGCCTGCTGGCCCAGCCCGATCTCGATTGCCTGCTGGTCGCCTCACCCAATTATCTGCATGTGGAGAACTTTCAGACAATCGCCCGGACGCGCGCCCTGCCCCTGCTGATGGAAAAGCCGCTGTTCACCGATCCGGACGACGCGAGCCAGATTGCCGAGCTACAGGCCAGCTACCCCGCCCCCGTTTGGGTCGCGATGGAGTATCGCTACATGCCGCCCATTGCTGCGCTCATCGACCGGGCGGCGGAGGCCACCGGTGGCATCACCATGCTGACCATCCGCGAACACCGCTTTCCCTTCCTCGAAAAAGTCGGCGACTGGAACCGCTTCAACCGCAAAACGGGCGGCACGCTGGTCGAAAAGTGCTGCCATTTCTTCGATCTCATGCGCCTCATCATGGGCGCGGACCCAATCCGCGTCATGGCAAGCGCAGGGCAGGATGTAAACCATCTGGATGAAAGCTATGCCGGCGAAGTGCCCGACATCTGGGACGGTGCTTTTGTGATCTTCGACTTCCCCGGCGGCAGACGCGCGATGCTGGAGCTTTGCATGTACGCCGAAGGCTCCACGTACCAGGAGGAGATCACGGCACTGGGACCAAAAGGTAAAATTGAGGCCTTGGTGCCCGGCCCAACCCGGTTCTGGAAAGGGTTGGCAGACGCACCCCCGGTACCCAAGCTGGTCTTGTCACCCCGCGCGCCGTTTGGCCCGTCAGAGATTGAGATCCCTGTAGACCCAACTCTGCTGGAGGCCGGGGATCACAACGGATCGACGTTCTATCAGCATCAGAAATTCTTGGACGTTGTACGCGGTGTCGGATCGCCTGCCATCACGCTGGAGGACGGCGCGATGGCTGTCAAAATGGGCATGGCAGCGCAGGTTTCGGCGCAGACCGGGAAGGCTGTCGAGGTCTGAAGGGGCTGCACGCTGAGCGCGACGGTTGAGATATTCACAAATCTGATTATGATGGTTTTGAGCAGACGCAGGCCCAACCATACGCATTGGTAATCTGCCCCGTTGCGTGATTGGCCCCTTTGAAACAGCCATCTTACGCCCCGAGACGCGGAACATGCCTCCAGAAACTGATCCTTCGACACAAACCCCCTCCGGCCTGCCAAGTGTCACAGCGGACATGCCTGCAGATGACATGGCGCGGATGGTGAAGAACGCAGAGGCCGCAGCGAATTTCCTCAAGGCGATCAGCCATGAAGGGCGGCTGATGATCCTGTGCCATCTGGCTTCGGGTGAAAAGTCCGTGACGGAATTGGAAGCCCTTCTGTCTGCCCGTCAGGCCGCCGTGTCCCAGCAGTTGTCCCGGTTGCGGCTGGAGGGGCTGGTGACCCCGCGCAGGGATGGGAAAACCATCTACTACAGTCTGGCCGACGACCGGCCCAAGCGCATCATGGACGTGATCTATGACCTCTTTTGCCGCCAAGACTGACGGGAACCCCAATCTGCGTGGACAAAACGTCAAACGCGGTCATTCAGCTTTTCAGAAATGGCGACCCCTGAAGGACTCGAACCCTCAACCTGCTGATTAGAAGTCAGCTGCTCTATCCAGTTGAGCTAAGGGGTCGCTGGCCCCGTCTTGCCCGCAAAAACGACGGGTGACAAGACGCGTACGAGGCTTGTTCGCAACCTGCGCGAAATTTGAGGACTTGGCAGACATACCCAAGTGAAACACTGAACGCTGTTCGACATGACAAAGCGCCTAGCGATATCCGGAGCCGTTGCCGGCCCGTAACAGTCAAATGGCCCGCGTCATGAAAGTGCTAAGTGGGTCCAGAACATAATCGCCAAACGGCGGGCAAACCGTGAACCCATGTCCGGCGTAAAGCGCACGGGCGGGGGCAAAGGCCTCCATGCTACCAGTTTCCAGGCTTAGCCGGGTCAGACCCATGCCCTGGGCATGCGACATCAGCGCATTGACCAATGCAGCACCAATGCCCTGGCCCCGCGCGGCGGCAATCGTATGCATGGACTTCAGCTCACCATGGTCCGGGCCGATTTGCTTGAGCGCCCCAATCCCTAACAGATGGTCCCCGCGCGAAGCTGTCATCACCACATCCGCCTCGTCAAAGACGGATCCGGGTTCCATCACGTGACAGCTTTCTGCCGGAGAGGTCGATCGCATCAACGCAAAATGCGCTTCCAGCAAGGCTGCAATCTGAGGTGTTGGTGCAGTGACCTGCTGGAGACTTAGTGGGTCCATGCCCCGCGCCGCCCTGTCGCGAAGTTTTCGCCATATCCGCCGGGGCGGATGTTCATCTTGCGTTTGTTGGGCTCTTGAACCGCTGCATCGATCCCATTGTCGCGGGCGTATTCAACGGCCTCTTCCTTGGTGTCAAACGTCAGCCGCACCTGCGCTTGCGTATCGCTGGAAGACGTCCACCCCATCAACGGATCCACCTCCCGGGCCGAGGCCGGGGCATATTCCAGGACCCACGCCTTGGTCTTGGCCGTGCCGGATGACATGGCGGTTCGGGCGGGCTGATAAATACGTGCGCGCATGGGCGTCCCTCGTTGGCTAGACGGAATTCTTATGGGTCAAATCACCGGTCAGGGCAAGATAAGAGCGGACGTTAAGGTTTACCGGTTTTCTCCCGCCAATTTCTGTCAGCACCCCGCCTTGCAACCCCCGCCCTTCGTGCCACATTAGGAAGCAAGGAGAGCCCCCATGCCCTACGCCCAGACAGACAGTTCTGACATTGCCCCCGTCATGGCCAATCCTGCGCCGGACGTACGCAGCCGTCCAAAGTTGGAAGGCGGGCGTACGTTCATGCTTGCAACGGAGTTTGAACCGGCGGGCGACCAGCCGACCGCGATCAAGGAGCTCTCGGAAGGCGTCCTCGGCGGCGACCGCGATCAAGTGCTCTTGGGGGCCACCGGCACGGGCAAGACCTTCACCATGGCCAAGGTGATCGAGGAAACCCAGCGCCCAGCCATCATCCTGGCCCCCAACAAGACGCTTGCGGCCCAGCTTTATGGCGAATTCAAAGGGTTCTTCCCGGACAACGCGGTCGAATACTTCGTCAGCTACTACGACTACTACCAGCCCGAGGCCTATGTCGCGCGGTCGGATACCTACATTGAGAAAGAATCCCAGATCAACGAACAGATCGACCGCATGCGCCATTCGGCCACGCGGGCGCTGCTGGAGCGGGACGATGTGATCATCGTGGCGTCGGTGTCCTGCATCTACGGCATTGGCTCGGTGGAGACCTACGGGGCCATGACCCAGGACCTCAAAGCCGGCTCCATGTACGACCAGCGGCAAGTGATTGCGGACCTCGTGGCCCAGCAGTATCGCCGCAACGATCAGGCCTTCCAGCGCGGCACGTTCCGCGTGCGAGGCGACAGCTTGGAGATTTTCCCGGCCCACCTCGAGGACCGCGCCTGGAAGCTGTCGTTCTTCGGCGAAGAGTTGGAAAGCATCACCGAATTCGACCCCCTGACGGGCGAAAAAACAGACACCTTCGACCAAATCCGCGTCTATGCGAACTCCCACTACGTCACGCCCAAACCGACGATGCAGCAAGCCATCATCGGCATCAAAAAAGAGCTGAAGATACGGCTCGACCAGTTGGTGAACGAAGGCAAACTGCTGGAAGCTCAGCGGCTGGAGCAGCGCACGAACTTTGACCTTGAGATGCTGGAGGCCACGGGCGTCTGCAACGGGATCGAGAACTATTCGCGCTACCTCACAGGCCGCGCGCCGGGTGAGCCACCCCCCACCCTCTTCGAGTTCATCCCAGACCACGCCATTGTTTTTGCGGATGAATCACACGTATCTGTCCCCCAGATCGGCGGCATGTACAAAGGCGACTACCGCCGCAAGTTCACGCTGGCCGAACACGGGTTCCGCCTGCCGTCGTGCATGGACAACCGTCCGCTGAAGTTCGAGGAATGGGACGCCATGCGGCCTCAGTCTGTCTTTGTCTCTGCCACTCCGGCGGATTGGGAGATCGAGCAATCGGGCGGCGTTTTCACCGAACAGGTGATCCGCCCTACGGGCCTTCTGGACCCCGAAGTCGAAATCCGCCCCGTCGAAATGCAGGTGGATGACCTTCTGGACGAGGTCCGCAAAGTGGCTGCCGAAGGCTACCGCACGCTCTGCACCACGCTGACCAAACGCATGGCCGAGGACCTCACCGAATACATGCACGAACAGGGCATCCGCGTGCGGTACATGCACTCGGATATCGACACCATTGAGCGCATCGAAATCCTGCGCGACTTGCGGCTTGGGGCCTTTGACGTTCTGGTGGGCATCAACCTGCTGCGCGAGGGGCTCGACATCCCGGAGTGCGGATTGGTGGCAATCCTCGATGCGGATAAGGAAGGTTTCCTGCGGTCTGAGACCTCGCTGATCCAAACCATCGGCCGTGCCGCGCGCAACGCTGAGGGCCGCGTGATCATGTATGCCGATCGCATCACCGGATCGATGGAACGCGCACTTGCAGAAACCAACCGCCGCCGCGCCAAGCAGATCGCCTATAACGAGGAACACGGCATCACACCCGAGACGGTAAAAAAGAACGTCGAGGATATTCTGGCGGGTCTCTACAAGGGCGACACGGACCAGTCGCGGGTCACAACCAAGATCGACGACAAGATGGCAGGCTCCAACCTGCAAGCGGTGCTGGACGGCCTGCGCGCGGACATGCGCAAAGCCGCCGAGAACCTGGAGTTCGAAGAAGCCGCCCGGTTACGGGACGAGGTCAAGCGGCTGGAGGCTGTAGATTTGGCCATCGCTGACGATCCCATGGCCCGCCAATACGCGGTGGAGAAAGCGGTAGAGGAGAGCTCCGCCAAGTCAGGGCGCAGCACCATGGGCCGCGGCGGGATGCGCGGGGGTGTGAAGCGGAAGAAGGGGCGGCGTTAGCAGTTAGTGTGTGAGTTTCTGTCGAGATTTAGCGTCCAAGCCGATTGCCGAAAACCTTACTGGAAGCCGCCCACCATCATCTTTCAATACAGCAATCAACTCGGCGAGCTTCCTCTTAAGATCAGAAATCTCGCTATCTTTCGACTCGCCGTACTCCGCAAGCGACTTGATCGCATCCAACAGTCTTTGCCTATCTTGAAGTGCGTCAGTCATGGCATGTCCTGGCAATGGAACATCGACACCACGCCGTTCTTGCTCAGCTAACCATTCAACAATCGCATCCTCGCAATTGTCGATAGCTTGGCTGCGTGTATCACCATCAGACATGCAACCAGGCAGGTCTGGAACGAAAGCAATGTATCCGCCACCATCCTCCTCTGGCAATTCTTGAACAACAATGTCGTAAGAGCCGCTATTCTTCATTGTTCTTTTCCTGATTTACCTGATGTGCTTTTGCGTAAGACACTAGGTTTTTGATACAGATCGCTTTTATTGGCCTGTGTCCTGGTATCGTGAGAATATCACGTAAGTGCTCAGAACAAACCTTGTAGTGGCTACCGCGTGTTGGAGCGCGGAGCTCCAATCCGACTGACCTACATGCTTTTTCGACGTCCTTGAGTGACCAATCACTACGCGGGTTTGCCTCCATCTGCTCAAGAGTATCACGCTTTGACGCCATAGGTCATGATTGCTTGAGAGTACTCAAAAGGGCAAGGATAAGCCGTAGAGAAATGAAGCTACAGGTAACAGTGAGTCAGAAATGCATCGCATAAGTCAAATCGAAATTTTGAACACCACGCGATGTCTTCTAGCTATTGTGTCGCTCCTCCTCCTCACCACCCCCGCCCAAGCCTGGACCTTCACACCTGGCCCCATCTGCCGGCTTGACCACGCCGAAGCCAACCTCTCCGTCCGCCTCACCTACGACCCCAGCGCGCCGCTCTACACAATCTCCATCACACGGCCTGCGCCGCTGCCCACGGCCCAAACCTTCGCGATCCGCTTTGACGGGCCAGCCCCGCTCCAGATCGCCACAGACCGCCACGCTTACAGCGATGACCAGCGGTCACTCACGGTTTCAGACAGCGGTTTTGGGAATGTCCTCAATGGGCTGCAATTCAACGTTTCAATGACTGCTCTCGTTGGTGAGGAAGGTCTGAGTTTCTCATTGGACGGTGCCGCTGAACCCGTCGCCGCCTTTCGCACCTGCAAGCAACCCCTGCCCTCTGTCTGATCCGCTAACAGTTTGTTAACCGACGTTAACCATGATCGGGGCAGGAGAATGCCATGCGGTCCGGTGCGTTTGTCTTGTTGCTTTGGTGTCAGTGCCTTGTCGGGCCTGCGCTTGCCGGTGCCTGGCTGAAGGAAGAGGGCAAAGGGTTTGTATCGACCTCATTTTCAGCAACCTACTTCAGGGATATCGCGATTGAGACCTATGCGGAATATGGCGTACGCCCGGACCTGACCCTCGGCCTCGACGTCGGTTTTTATACGCTGCGCGATGGCTCTGATCACGGCTTTGCAACCCTGTTCATGCGGCGCCCGCTTGGAAATTCAGATGGACCCAACCGGTTTTCCTATGAACTTGGCGTTGGTGCCGCCTGGATCGCAGAAGACGTAACGCCCCACGTCAAGACCGGGATCAGCTGGGGCCGGGGTCTGCAAATCAGGGAACAATCCGGGTGGGTGAACGTGGATGCCTCCGTCACCTGGGATCTGGGGCACGATCAGCATCTATCCAAGATCGACGCGACTGTCGGTCTCAACTTTACAGAGCAAACAGCCGGCATGCTGCAGCTCTATCTGGCGCATCTGGACTCTGAGACCTACAGCACCCTTGCCCCCTCCCTTGTTGTGGCACCCAAATGGGCAAAATTCCGCATCCAGATGGGGGCGCTTGCGCCGCTGGAGGACCTCGACAACACAGCCATCAGGATCGGCATCTGGCGGGATTTTTGAACAAGGCCAGCAGTTTAAACCGTCTCAGGCGGGCGAAGGATCGAGATAGCGACTGCCAGAAAAGAACAAATTGCCCAGGCGCGCGATGCGCACATTATTGCGATCCAGAAGATATCCGCGCGTTTCCAGCACCTGACGGACCATGTGGCCTATCATCTGGCGAATAGGTTTGGAGGCCACACGTGCCCCAAAGCGTGACGAAAGCGCGGGTGACAGGGCTTCGACCGCGGGTCGCCCCAACTGGCTGGCCACTTCCATCCGCAGGATGCTTTCCGGCTCATGCAAGAAGGCCCAAAGCTCCGGCCCCCTTTGCTCGCGGTAGAGGCCCTCAAATTTGTCGGGTCGATAGACGTTCATCTTCTTATCCCTTTCCAAACAGTTAACGTAGACACGTCGAAATCGACGCGTCTACGTTTATGGTTTGGTCAGGTTAAGGAATGGTTTGCGTATGTCGCGACCCCGCCAAACCAAGCCATGCGGACGTACTGCTCCCTACCGGTCATCCATACGGACCTTCACCAGCACAGTCCCCTTCACAGCCGTGGGCCATGTCACCCGGATCTGGTTCCTGTCCTCGCCCTGGATCTGCTGCCCGTAGGGCATGACATACTGCGCCACATTGCTCGAATTCCGAATGGGCCCCTGCGCCACAATTGAATCGATGTTCAACGTCTGCCCACCAAATGGCAGCACATCGGCGCAATCGATCAACCAGCTGCTGGAAACGGAGTTCTGGGAGTGCACCACCTCAGCCTCGTTTTGCGGCTGGAAAGTGACATTATGGAAGGAATTGCCCTTCATCACCACGTTCTTGCAGCGTGACATATCCAAATCAGAAAAGGTCGTATCAACCCGCTCAGCCCGGTCAATGGCACCATTGATCGAACGGAACCTGTTGCCGTTAATGTTGATCCCGTTCAGGAAATGCCCCGCGCCATGCGGCTTGACGACAATGTAACTGAACCACGGCGCCACCTCGCCCGAAAGGAACACATTGTCAGTGATCCCAAGAGAGCTGAATGAAAAGCCGCCCGTAAAGGCAGGTGTCTGATCATACTCGTTGGTCCACTCGATAAAGCAGTTGTCGACGTAGTTATTTGCAATCACTGAACTGGTGTAAGTGCGGCCCAGGATAATGCCTGCTGACCGGATGCCGCTGGCAATGCTGTCGCCCTGAAAGAAATGGTTGCCCGTGATGATATTATTCTGCCCCGCCAGCATGGCCCAATGCTTGAACTGGGTGGCGCGATTATTGCGCAGCTTGGCGTCATTGGCATTTATGTTCAGCCCAATTGTGGTCCGCTGTGGCACGGTTGAGCTCTCTTCCGAGGACAAGAACTGACACCGTTCCACAAACATGCCCTGATCGCCCGTGCCATGAGAGGAAATTCCGCGGTCCTTGGGACGACTGATAAAGCAATCGCGCAGCTGGAAGGTTGCCCCCGACGGAGCCAGCAGGATGCCACTGCACCGGGTGTTGCACTGGAACTCGATGTCGGCCAGGCCGAACTTGTCCAGCTTTGTGAAACCGCTGAAATCCAGCAAGTACTTAAAACGGGTGAAGGTAAAGTTCTGAGTACCCGCCGCATCGTATAGCGGCTGGCTCAGCTCAATTGTCTGGGCCCCATTGTTTTTGGCCCGCACATAAACCTCACGTCCTACACCGTTGCCAGTAACCAACGACCCAACCTGAATGCTACTGATGTTTGTCACATTGGTCAGCGTCTTGGCGTTTGCCGTCGCATAGGTCGCCTGTGAGGTCACAACATCGTCGTTCCAATTCGGGCTGGACCCCGCTTCCAACTGACCGTTCTTGATCAGACGACGGGTAGAAAAGACCGTCTTGTCCGGCACTGCGGCCTGCATATCAATGGGCGAGGTGATCCAGACCTTGCGCCCGCCCATGTCCAGCGATTCATGATCCGAGTTGTTCAAGAGCGCTTGGAATGCCTTTTTGAAGGCTTCTTCCTCATCCTCAAACGCCTCAATGTAGCTGGGCAAATCGTAATTTCGGCGCAGCAACAGCTGCGCATTGACCGGCATGGTCACCCGGCCTTCAAATTTCACTTTGGTATCAAAGGACGTGTTACTCGCCAGATGAAACACACCTTCCGGCACATATACCGTACGCCCGTCCGCTGCCGCGTTGGCCGCCGCGAAGGCCGCCGAATTGTCCGTGGTACCATCGCCCACAGCGCCGTAGTCCACCACATCGACCAGCGCCAGCAGGTCTCTGAGAAAGACGCTTGTGACATCCTCAACCTTGATGTCGTCAATGCGCACAACGCCGCCATTTTGGCCCGTCAGGTCCAGCCCCACATGTCCATAGACCGCATCCGTGCCCCAGACCATGTCAACGCCACCCCGATCGCCGGCACCGATGATGGCACGGACCTCAACAACCTCGCCATAGGTCGTCAAAGCAGTTGCAGGTCCGAAAGTAGGAACACCGCCGACCTGGCTACCGTTGGCCTGCGCCGGATAGGCGGCAATGCGAACGGACGGTAGGCTGCCGCTAATGGCCTTGACCCGCGCGGTGACTTGCAAATAGCACCCAGGCAGCAAGGGGGTCTGCCCCATGTAGCGCAACCGCTGCGTCCCTTGGGTCTTCAGCACCTCCAGCGCCCCGCCAAAGTCTTGATCCGCAGGGACAAAAGCCGCGTTGGCCGCATTGTCGTAGGTGTCTGACCCCGGTGTGCCGTCCTCGCTGGACCACACATCCAGACCATCTGCAAAGGGGGTTGGGTTCAGGACCACGCCATCAGTGATTGCCTTGTTCATCAAATTGCCTTTCTCTGGATGGGCAGCCTGCCCCATGCTCGGTGTTTGTCGGTCCCGGTCAAAACCGGTGCGGGTCAGGGAAGTATCAAGAAAGCCTTAACCGTGCCTGAGACCACCGCGCGGTGGGCGCGCAACACCGGGTAAAGGAGCACCCCATGCAGGCATCTCGAATGATTACTGCGGTCGAGGCCCACGCCGAAGGCGAAGGCGGCCGCGTCATCACCGGCGGCATGCCGCTCCTGAAGGGCGCAACCGTGTTTGAAAAGATGCAGGACATGGCCGCCAACCACGACCACATCCGCAAGCTGATGCTGCGCGAACCACGCGGCAATCCCGCGCTCTGCTGTAATGCGCTGGTGCCGCCCTGTGACCCGGAGGCTGATGCTGGCTTCATCATCATGGAGCAGACGGAATACCCGGCCATGTCCGGCTCCAACACGATCTGCGTGGTGACCGTCCTGCTGGAAACCGGCATCCTGCCTATGGTGGAACCCATCACCACGCTGAAGCTTGAAGCCCCCGCAGGGCTGCTGACGGTCAAGGCACACTGCAAGGACGGCAAGGTGACCCGCGTCGAATTCCTCAACGTGCCTGCCTTTGCAATGCATTTAGACGTGACAATCGAAGTGCCGGGCTTTGGCACCGTCACCGCCGACATTGCCTGGGGTGGTATGTTCTTTGTCAGTGCCGAGGCTGCACAATTTAGCCTCTCCCCGGACGCCACTCAAGGCCAGGCACTGGTGCGCGCATCGGAGGCCCTCCGCCACGCCGCAGCAGAACAATTCCCTGTTGCACACCCTGACACTCCAAAAATCACCGGCCCTACAATCTCGCAACTGACTGCCCCGCCGACGGACCCCAAAACCCACGCGCGGAACGCTGTCACCGTTTCCTCCGGCGACTACGCTGCAGGCACAATCACCGGCGCCCTCGACCGCTCGCCCTGTGGGACAGGCACCTGCGCCCGCATGGCCATTCTGCACGCAAAAGGGCAGCTGAAAGAGGGGGAGGACTTCATCCACGCAGGCCCCCTCGGCACCACCTTCACAGGCCGCATCGAAGACACCACAAAAGTCGGGAAATACGATGCCATCATCCCCAGCCTCTCCGGCAGGGGATGGATATCAGGCCTCAGCCAATACCTGCTGGATCCCGCGGACCCCTTCCCCGAAGGCTTCACCGTAGGCGACATCTGGGCCTGAAGCTGCTCTCCGGACCGGGGCCGGAAGCGAATTCGACACCCGCCACAAACACTGCCCCAAGGTCCTTCGAATTCACGCTGCCGCCAGCGCACCCAAAAAAATGTAATGCGGCGCCGCCGCGCAATCAGATCACGCCCGCTTCAAGAACACCGGAATAACTAGGCCGCCACCCCCGGCGCATCCAAGATCTGTACGCCACCGATCCGCCAACCCGCTGGGGTTTCTTCCATACGGTAGGCCAGCAAATGCACCGTCCCACCTGCGTCCTGAACCTCAACAATCTGCACCCAGGCGTCACCAACATCACGACTGTCAAGGAACGTCACCGTCCCCCACTTCCAGACCATCGGATAACCCCGCGTGACCATCTGCTGAAAGTTCCGAGGCGTCTGGAACAGACGCTGCAGGCTCGGCGTGGCGAAGGTGAATGCCGTCTCGAAGTCGTCCGCCTTGAAGGCATCAAACTGTGACTGGATCGTTGCCTGGAAATCGCTCTGCTGGGCCGCAGCCCCGAAGGTCAGGCCGAGCGCCAAAACCAGCCCGCCGACAAGTGACAGGAACCGCTGTACCATGATCTCTCTCCCTTCATGCGTCGTGGATGCTATCATCCACGTAAAGCACTACGGAGAAGTTTCACCCCTGGATCAGTTTCCCCGCCAGCGCGTCCTCAATCAGCGTCACGGTTTCCTCGATCCCATAGAGCGCGATGAACCCGCCAAAGCGCGGCCCTTGGGAGGCCCCAAGCAGAACTTCGTACAAGGCCTTGAACCAATCCCGCAGCGGGTCAAAACGCTCCTTGCCCACAGCAAACACCATGCTCTGCAAGGCTTCGGCATCCAGACCACCATCCCAAGCCTTTAGGTTGTCGCGCAGCTCTTCCAAGGCCTCACGCTCCAGATCAGAGGGCGCGCGGAACACCTTGCCGGGCTTCACGAAGTCATTGAAATAGCGCACCGCGTGACCCGCGGCGGCATCCATGCCCGGGTTGCTCTCGGGTGAGGCCTCAGGCGCATAGCGCTGGATGAACCCCCACAGCTGAGACTTGTCCTCAGCAGAGGACACGGACGCCAGATTGAGAAGCATCGAGAACGGCACCACCATATCCGACGTGGGCACATCGCCCCCGTGGATATGCCACACCGGATTATTCACCCGCTGGGCTGCATCCTGCGTCTCATAGGCGCGCAACTGCTGATGATACTCATCAACTGCCTTGGGGATCACATCAAAATACATCCGCTTGGCCGTCTTGGGCTTCTGGAACATGAAATAGGACAGGCTTTCCGTGCTGGCATAGGTCAGCCACTGGTCAATCGAAATTCCGTTGCCGGAAGACTTCGAAATCTTCTGACCGTTCTCATCCAGAAACAGCTCATAGCTGAAGTGGTTGGGCTTCTTGCCGCCCAGAATTTCGCAGATGCGGTCATAGATCGCCGTATTCGTGGCATGCTCCTTGCCGTACATCTCGAAATCGACGCCCAAAGCCGCCCAACGCGCGCCGAAGTCAGGCTTCCACTGCAACTTCACATTGCCGCCTGTGACGGGCAGCGTCCACTCGCGGCCCTCTTCATCGTCAAAGGTGACGGTGTGGTTTTCGGCGTCCACATGCTTCATCGGGACATACAGAACCCGGCCCGTCTCCGGATGGATGGGCAGAAAGATCGAATAGGTCTGCTGGCGCTCTTCCCGAAGGGACTTCAGCATGACCTTCATCACATCGTCATAGCGCTCACAGGCACGCTTGAGGACCTCGTCGAACTGGCCCGAACGGTAGAACTCCCGCGCCGAGTAGAACTCATACTCAAAGCCAAAGGTATCCAGGAACCGCCGCAGCATGGCGTTATTATGATGGCCAAAGCTCTTATGCGTGCCAAACGGGTCCGGCACGGACGTCAAAGGCTTGTGCATATGCTCGGCCAGCATTTCCTGCTGAGGCACATTTCCCGGCACCTTGCGCATGCCGTCCAGATCGTCCGAAAAACAGATCAAGCGCGTGGGGATGTCGGAAATCTCTTCAAAAGCGCGCTTGATCATCGTGGTGCGCAGCACCTCGCCGAACGTCCCGATGTGCGGCAAGCCGGACGGGCCATAGCCCGTCTCAAAAAGCACATGCCCCTTCTCAGGTGCCTTACCCCCATAGCGTTTCAAAAGCGCGCGCGCTTCTTCAAAGGGCCACGCCTTGCTGGTCAGTGCCGCTTCACGCATCTGGGACATATCGGTTCTTCCTATCTGGCCGCGCCCTGCGCGGATTGGCCACGCGGCTACCTATTGCGTCACCCACCCTGCGTCAATATTCTGCACTGCAACAATGACCCGCTGAGGATTTCCCGAGCATGCCTGACGACATCACCCATTCGCTGAGCGCCCAGGACTGCCTTGTGGCCTTGATGATCGCCGTTTCCGCCTCAGACGCCGACATCCGCACGGCTGAACTGGTCAAAATCCAATCCGCCGTGAACATGCTGCCGATCTTTGCGGATTACGACAACGACCGTTTGGGTGTGATGAGCACAACCGTGTTTGACCTCTTTGAACAAGAGGACGGGCTGGACGCGCTCTTTGGTCTCATTCGGGACAACCTGCCCGAACGCCTGTTTGAAACGGCCTACGCTTTGGCCTGCGATGTGGCCGCCGCTGATGGCACGCTGGAGGAAGCCGAACTGCGCCTGCTCGAAGAAATCCGGTATGAGCTAACCATCGACCGCCTGCATGCAGCGGCCATCGAGCGTGGCGCGCGGGCGCGGCACCTGACCTGAAGGGTCAAATACCCTATACCAGCACTTTTCGGTTCAACAGATCATCGATAAGATCCAGCAATTGCGCAGGCTCAAACGGTTTTTCCAACGATACGTCTGCGCCAACCGTGCGCGCCACAGAAAGGGCGGACGAGAGGCCTGGGTATTGCGTCACCCCTGAAATGGCGATGATCGGCAGTGGACGGCCCGCGCGCCGGGCCAGCCGCTTGAGACTGGGGATCAAGGTCAACCCACCATCCGGAACCGGCCGCCCTTCGATCTTTACGATCAGATCGGCGACCACAAGATCAAAGTCGCCTTCCTTGTACGCCGCAATCGCCGCCGTGGCATTGCGGTGCAAAACCGACGTATGGCCGGCAGTCTCCAGCGATTGCACCAAAAGGGATCCAAATTCTTCGTCGTCTTCAAGGATTAGGACATTCGCCATGACCAGTCTTTCTGCATGTCAAAAGGGCCTTCCCAATAAAGAAAAGGCGTTGTGTTTGTCCCGAGTTCGATTTCGGCATTTTTTGCGTGATATTGCAACCGTGAATAGAAGGGAAGTCAGTTGTCGCCCTGCAGCGCGCTGGAAATTGCGTCCGCCAGATCCCCGGGCGGGCAAGGTTTTCGGATCATCGGTGCCACCACCCCATACATGTCACTCTCCGAATAGCCCGTATAGCCGGACATATAGACAATGGGCATCGCAGGCTTCAGTGCTCGCACCTTACGCGCCAGATCAAAACCGCCCAATCCGCCCGGCATGACAATATCCGTAATCATCAGGTCAAAGTGTTCACCTGCCTCAACCAGCTTGAGCGCCGCATCACCGGAAGACGCAAGAACGATCTCATACCCCATTGAGGTGATCATATCATCCAGCATCATCCGCAGACTGCCTTCGTCTTCGACCACAAGAATGCGTTCCCCGCTGCCTTGGGCCAGACTCTGGCGCGCAACCGGGTTTTCGCGCAATCCACCATCTGTCCCGCGCGGCAGCAGCAAACGAACGGTGGTGCCTACGCCCGGTTCGGAATAAATCCGCAATTCCCCCCCCGATTGCCGCACAAAGCCATAGACCATCGACAGGCCCAAGCCAGTGCCAATCCCCATCTCTTTGGTTGAAAAGAACGGATCGATGGCGCGGCGCTTGACCTCCTCTGCCATCCCCGGGCCGTCGTCGGTCACAGAAATTTCGACATAGCGGAAGGCGGCATTGTCCCCTCGGTCCTTTTCGGCCTGGTGTTCGGCATAAAGCCCCTTGGCAATGAACGTGTCTGCATGTTCGCGGCGCAACACGACGTCGGCGTCCAACTCACTGACACTGCGCGCGGAAATGGTAATCGCTCCTTTGCCGCCATTCTGAAGGATCGCATCCCGAGCGTTTATCAGCAGGTTCAGAACCGCATTGGAAAACTGCCCCCCGTCGCAGAACACCCACAAATCCAGATCGTTCAGCTGGAAAGACAGATTGATGTTGGATTCGATGATCGGCGCGGCAAGGCTCTGAATTTCCTTGAGCAGTTGATGCACCTCGTATGACTTTGCCACACCCGGTTGCAGCTTACCAAAGGCCAGCAGACGTTTTGTAAGATCGTTGCCCCGATCAATCGCCGTCAGTGCCGCATCCAGATAGGTCTCTCGCTTTGGCGTGTCCGGGGTCTGTTTAGCCAGTTGCAAAGCATACTGGACCGTTGCCAGTAGATTGTTGAAATCATGCGCAATGCCGCCTGTCAGCTGCCCCAGCGCATCCAGCCTCTGCGAGCGCTCCATCTGTTGGCGGCTCTTTTCCTGATCCGTCACGTCATCCATGACAATGACGCACTGCAAATCCTTGTCTTCGCCTTGACCAGGTTGACTGGTCACCCGCACATAACGGGGCTCGGCATCTGTACGCCCGGTGATCAGAAAGACCTCACCACTGATCACCGCACCGGCAAGACAGCGCAGGACGGGGTTTTGGGAGGCCTCCATCGGGCTTAACGTTTCCGCCTCCAGAAAATTGATCTCGTCAGGCCAGTCAAAAGGCACCGCCGCCGAAACGCCTCTCAGAAAATGCCGCCCTGCGGAGTTGATTGCCGTAACCTGTCCCTCTGCACTCAA
This sequence comes from uncultured Sulfitobacter sp., assembly GCA_963422245.2. Taxonomy (GTDB): domain Bacteria; phylum Pseudomonadota; class Alphaproteobacteria; order Rhodobacterales; family Rhodobacteraceae; genus Sulfitobacter. The sequence continues at coordinate 308,609 of CAXMWW010000029.1, forward strand.
ACCAAGAATGCCGCTGGGCGAGGTTTCCATAATGCGGGTCAGAAAAGCGCTGGTTCGGGTGGCCGCACTCTCTCCGCTCTTGAGCGCTGTGATATCGTTATGCGCGCCCAGCAAACGCACCGGCTTGCCGGTCTCGTCCCGCACCGCCATACCGCGACACCGCACCCAAGCGGTTTTCCCATCCGCCCTTTTATAGCGGACTACCTGGTCATAAGGGTGATTTTCATCCGCCAGATGGGCATCCAGATTTGCCTTGGCCAGTTCCAGATCGTCCGGGTGAATCAGGTCCATCCACTCAGACGCCAAATGCTTACGCTCTGCCGGGTCAAAGCCAAAAGCCTGCCAGAATTCCGGGCTCATATATTCATGTTCCGGATTTTCGAGGTCCCAATACCAGACACCGTCCAGTGATGCCTCACGGATGAACTGCCAAATTGTGGGATCGGACTGAATCAGCGCATTCAGTTCGTCCTCAAGGTAGTGAGTTTCAGGCACTTGGTTTTCCGATATGACAGGCGCAACTCTTGGGATGAGTCTCGCAACACATAGCACGCATTCTTAGAATTCACTATTAACGCCTGCAGGCCTACCCGCCTTCGCCGCTTTCCCCGCCATAAAGCACATCCCAGCGCTCAATCAGCGCCTGCTGGACACGCTTGGCCTTGCGGTTCCACGTCCGCCCCCCCGGCGGGCGTTCGCGTTCGGCACGGCTGATGCCGGCGCGGATTTTCATGTCGGCCGCGAATATGGCAAAGACCATGTCGCGCCCGTCCTCCGCCGTGATGTAGCCCGCAAGGCCGGAGACAAAGTTCAACGTCCCCGTCTTGGCATCCACCTGCACCGGATGGTCGCGCAACACCTTGCCCTCGGCGTCCCGCATCAGGAAGGGTTTCAGGATTGGCCGCAACTCTGACCCATGGACCTTGACCAAGGCGCGCGCCATGTCCAGAACGGTCAACCGGCTGTCATCCCCCAGACCTGAATGATCGACCAATGCCGGGGCCGTCATGCCCAGCTCCGCTTGCGCCCAGCGGTTCATCTCTGCCGCCGAGGCGCGCAGGTCCTGAACCTTGCCCAGTCGCTTGACCGAGGCTGCGAGCCCAACCATTTCTGCGGTGAGGTTGGTGGAGAATTTCAGCATGTCTCGCAAGATGCCAAGCAGCGGCCCGCTGCTGCGCGCCACAAGCACTTCTGAACCCGCAGGCACCGCATCGACGATCTCGGGCCGCCCCAGCCTGATGCCCTGGGCATAGGCAAGGGCCGTAAAGACCTCGCCCGCATAAAGCCCCGGCTTGCGCACTGGTAACCATCGCCATCCACCTTTGCCCAGCGCACTGCGCGCCACGGTCCAATTGTCGCGCCCGCCCCGGTCCTCGTACGTATAGATCGGGGCCTTGCGGTCCCTAATCTGCATGGCCGCCATGGCCACGGCAGGGCGGTACTTCTCTGTCCGGCCCTGCATAGTCACCGAATAGTCGCCATTGGCGCGCTTCCATTCGAAATGCACCCGGTTGAAGTTCAGCGCCAGCCCAGACACGCCGGGGTTATAGCCCACTTGATCGGGTTGCTCGGGGTCAATCCGCGGCAGCACCGGTAGATAGCCTTCATAGATCTTGAACCCGCCCTTAACGCGGGTCACGCCCAGCGCCTTCAACTTGGCCGCCATCTCTGCCAGACCGTCGGTGTCCAGTGTCGGATCGGCACCGCCCACCAGCAGCAGATCGCCCTGCACTTCGCCATCCACAACGCCACCCGTGGCGCAAAGCCGCGTCTGAAACTGATGTTCTGCGCCCAAAGCATCCAAAGCATAAAGCGCCGTGATCGCCTTGGCGGTGCTCGCAGGTGGAGTGGCCAGCTGCTCATTGCGGCACTCCAACCACGTGCCACTGGCCGCATCGGCAAGCGCAAAGGACACATCCCCCGACAGCTTCTGCTCGGCGATGATCGCATCCGCATCCGGCACCGCGCGGCGAAAGAAATCTTCTGCCCGCAACACCGGTCGCAACGACGACGTCGGCGGTGCCGCCAACGCCCCCCCGCCCAGGACCGCCGCCCCGGTAGAGGCCAAAAACAAACGCCGTGAAAAACCCTTACGCATGGGGCCGAATTAAACCCCTTCCGACAGGGGTTCACAAGCGCAGAAACTTCACAATTTCATATGGGTGACCTGCATGTTAGAGGCCCCCATGCAGCGCGCCGTCCTGATCATGTTCGTGGCCATGTCCCTCATCCCCGCAGGGGATGCGGCGGGCAAGATCATGACGTCTCAGCTCGGGGCTTCACCCGTCTTTGTGGCATTGTCGCGGTTTGCCATCGGCACCGCTCTGGTATTGCCTTTCCTTCCACCACGGACGTTTATCCTTTTGCGCGACTGGCGCATCTGGGTCCGGGCAGCTGTTCTGGCCGGTGGGATCACCTGCATCCAGACAGCACTGAAAACCGCCGACATCGGCACAGTGTTTGCAGCCTTCTTCGTGGGACCCATCTTCTCTTACGTGCTGGCTATCCTGTTCCTGCGCGAAACCGTCACACCACTGCGCAGCGCGTTGATCCTGCTGGGCTTTGCAGGTGTCCTGCTGGTGGTGCGCCCCGGAACAGACACAGATCCCGGCCTTTTCTGGGCTCTGGCCGCCGGACTTTTCTATGGCGCCTTCCTGACCCTGTCGCGCTGGCTCAGCCACCTGGCCCCGCCAATGGCGTTGACCTTCAGCCAGCTCCTTATCGCCGGGCTGATCCTCACGCCCTTTGGCCTGATGCACTTGCCTCCAATGACCGCCCCCATGGCCGCTCTGACGCTGACAAGTGCCGCGTGTTCAATGCTGGGCAACCTGCTGTTGCTCTTCGCCTACCGCCTGGCCCCAGCCACGCGTCTCGCCCCGCTGATCTATTTCCAACTGATCGCTGCCGTCGCCTTGGGGTGGAGCCTCTTTGGCGACCTGCCAGACAGCTACACTTGGGCAGGGCTTGCCCTGATCATCAGCGCAGGCCTCGTCTCAGCGCGCCTCCGCTGAGGTCCATTCCCCCCGCGCCCGAATAGCGCTGGAGGAAACATCAACCATCGGCACATTCACAAAACACCAGGCGGGCGTTTCCGCATGCGCCAACAACTGGGAATGGCGCCCCGGAATACGGTATCGCCCGTAAAGAGCAGCCGCCCGACTCATCCGTGCCGAAATCCGCTGGCCCGGGCGGGCCAGCACGCCCACCGGCACATGCGCCATGATCTGCCGCCAGTCCTGCCACAGATGAAACTGCGCCAGATTATCCGCCCCCATCAGCCAGACAAAACACACGCCCGGTGCGCGGGCACGCAAGGCCGCCAAAGTCTCTGCAGTAAACCGGGTTCCCAGACGCGCCTCGGCATCCGTCACCACCACGCGCGGATGCTGCATCACATCCCGCGCCCGCGCCAGCCGCTGCGCCATTGGCGCAGGGCCGCGATCCTTCAACGGATTGCCCGGACTGACCAGCCACCAGACATGGGCCAACCCAAACCGCTTGATTGCTTCGCGCGTGATGTGCGCATGCCCCCGGTGGGCCGGATCAAACGACCCGCCCAAAAGGCCAATGACCTGACCCGGTAGGGCCAAAGGCAGCCCCCCCAACATGTTATCTGTACCCACCGATCATGGAGCCTACAAAGGCTGTCGATGCCCGCTTGTCAATCATGCCCGGCCTCGCAGCTTTCTCGCAGCAGGTGCATCAGCCACCCCCGGCTGCCACCGAACACAAGGCTCTGACTGCGGACCGTCCACCTATCCAAGAGAGAAACCAAAAACATGTCTTGCGGCGCAGCCGCTCAATCAGATCACGCCTAGCGATTTCGCTCGATCTCCAGATCGAGTTCCGGCAGACGCTCCAACGGATAGTTTGGCTGCAACTGCCAAATCTCATCAGGGTCTTCCTCCAATGGCCGCAGTGTCCCACCCGGAAAAGCTCTTGTACGCAAGGCCAGAACGATATCGCTCAAGACCGCAGGGTTGTTGCGAAAATAGGAATGGCTTTCTGATCCGCTGGCCCCCTCAACGCGGATGAAATGGATCAACCCTTCCTTGCGCAGCGCGGCCAGTTCGCCCGGCTTGTAGTCATCTGCCCCCGCGACACCGACCCTGGGATACTTGGTCAGAAAGGTCGACAGGCGCAGCGCTAGATCATCCGGGTTCACGTAAATATTCACCTGCTCAAACGCCTCGGATACCCGCTCTGACGCTAAACGCTGGCGCACAACGCCCACATCCAGATCCGGTGCCGCAAGGATCAGCGTCCCGGTCTTCATCGCGATCTTGGGATGCAACCCCCGGCCCCGGTTGAAGATCACCATCTCGCGCAGCGCCTGAGACATAACGGAGGTCCCGCGCGAATGGGCGACAATATCGATGTCCTCTACCTCGGGGATCTCTGCCAGCATGCGCAGAAATTCCTTCGCGTGATAAACGCTGAAATCCGCAGCCTCCCGATCCCGGAAATAGCCCAACAGCCCGCCATTCCCCGCAGGCCAGGTGAAAGAGACTGGCACAGACCGGCGGCCCGCAAAATGCCAAAGATTGGCAAGGGTCTGCACCGAATGGTGGAACTCGTTGCTAACCCCATGCACGTAGACCAACACGCGTCTGTTGCCGGTCCGCTGCACCTCTGCCCGCACCGCTTCCTGAAAGGCCTTCGTCTGCTCAGCATAGCTTTGCGCGGCGTCTTCCAGAATCCGCAGTTCGCCCTCTTCCCGGCGCGCAGGCAGTGGCAGTTCGGAGAACCGCACGAATTCCTCCACCGATGTCACATCCAGCCGGGACAGCCGCCCACCCCGGTCCACATGAGTACGCGCCACCAGATCGGCCCAATCGGCCGCGCCGTACCTGATTTGCACCGCACCAAAGGCCATCGCATCAGACCGCTCCGTGGAATACCCGGCCACGTTACCCGCACTGACCCGGGGCATCCGGTCTGTTACGAAAAATGTAACTATTCAGGTTGTCTCTGGGGCGTTTCAGACGCTTGATTTTGTCAGGTCGGTTCGAGTTTCTGGATGAGTTGATCGGCGGTTTTCTGGAGTGTTTCGATTATTGACCAGCCCTGTTTGCGTGCCGTTTCGATCACGGTTCTGAGGGTGCAGAAGTTTTCCGCGCCGGTCAGTGTGCGGAAGCATCCCGAGACCTTGATACGGACCTTGCCCATTCTCAGATCCCTCTCGGCCTCGTTATTTGTGAAGGGAACCTGCAAGTCGGTAAGGAAGCGCAGGACATCGGCCTTGCGGTCACGCAATCGCAGCACGAGATTGTGTCCGGTTCGCCGTTTTGGTCGTCCTCGGGGGGATTTGCCGGGCAGTGCGGGTTTCAGCGGTGGCTGGTTTTCATGTAACGACAGCCCCTGCGCGATGCAGGTGTCGTAGCGCTCATCGATGGCCTTGACCACATGCGCCGCGACATGATCCCGACCGTTTGCCCGGGCGCTGGCGGCCGCCCTTTTCGCGTCCAGCAGGATAGTCTGCATCATCGCAGCCCATGCTTCCTTTTCGATATCGACGAGCGCCTGCAACTCGCGCATGTGATGGGCATTGCAAAGGCCGTGCACGACCTCCTCCATCCTGGCGTAGGATGCCCAGTTGTCATGCACCGCAATCCCCGATACGCCGGACAGCAGATCGCCTCTGCCCGCCCCCATCCGGAAATGGCTCAGGGTCAATGAGCAGATGACATGCTGCCACCGGTTTCGGCCTTCAACCCGCAGACCTGTTTCATCCAGATGTTTCACCGCCACCTGCACACCGCACAAGGCGTCACGTACAGCGTCTGCAAAAGACAGCATGCCCTCCGCCACCTTCGCAATCAGCCGCGCCAGTGTGGCGGCGGAAATGCGCACGCCGAACAGGTCACGAAAGACCTGCGACAGACGGTCATCGGGAATGCAATGGTACGTCTGAAGATAGCTCGCCATGGCCGCAATATGATTGCCGTACTGAACCGGTGCCCTGACCCCTTCCGGGAACGTGCCGCGCACGTGCTTTCCGCAGTTCGGGCATGTGCACTTATGAGCCCGGTGCTCAGTGATCGTGAGGGGTGGCGGCGGCGGCAGGTCGAACACCTGCCGGGCTGCAAACCCCTGCGAGGGGCATTGCGTCAGATCATGATCGCAGTCGGGACAGGCTTGTGGATGATGGTCGACAACCTCGTCGGGGGTGTCCGTCTGCTCCAGGGTCGTGCCCTTGTGCCCCGGCTGACCGCCGGGCTTGCGATCCAGTTGCCCGCGCTGATCCTTCCTGCCCTTCGCCGTCGGCTTCGCAGGGCTGTCACTCGACGGAGGCTTGCTGCTGTTCCGGCTGTTCAACGCAAGGCGACGCTCAAGCCCCTCAATCCGCTGCTCAAGCACAACGATCATCTCTGCCTGTCGCCGGTTCTCCTCGACAAGATACGCAATCGTCTCACGCTGCGTTTCGATCAATTCAATCAGTTGGGACTTCGAGAGTTCAGCAAGTCCGCTGGTATGGGTGGGTTCGCCAGACATGCCCTGATCGACTCATGAAATCCTCAATCAGAAAACCGGAATGTGCTCCCCCGAGTCGATTTGACGCAGCCGAAAAACGCCACCGACAACCTGGGCAGTTACCGAAAAATATCGGCGGATCCACCACCTGTAAGGCGGGTGGCACCAGCGTTGCAGGATAATTGCGCCCATCGAGATAAAGATTGGGTGGCGTGGACAAGCGCACAGCGTCACTGCAGGCCACCAAAGCAAAGGCGACCATCAGTCCCAAAGTCGCCCTGCCCCACAGCTTATGACATGCCCTGATCATGGCCGGGATATTGCGCTGCAAAGCAGAAGTTGGCCAGAGCAGATTGGTACTGCAAACTACAACGCAATCCACCAGCATATCTCCGCCCTTGACCCGGCATTTGCCAGACAATCAAATTTCGTGCTAAGGTTGTTTATTATTTGATGACATTTACAGAGCAATTATATGCAAGATTCCAGTCAGGACCTGCCGCAGCCTACTGATACCGTTGACGTTTTGATGGAACTCGACAAACGCCTCGATGCTGTGGAAGGCCGCATCTCCACTGTCGAAGGGGCTGTATCAAGCGCCAAGAAACCCTGGTTTAGGCGCGGCGGGTTTTTGGGGTCTGCCGCTGGCGTTCTGATCGTTATCGGTGGGTGGCTGTCAGGTCTGTGGATGGACGAGCCGGAAATCCCGCGCATCGTGCATTCCAATCTGCTGTTGTCAGATCGCGCCCTGGCGCTCACCCTGGCGCGCGGACGTGGCGACCCGGACCGCGTCTCCCCGCTCAACACAGAAATACATGAACAGGTCAAGGCGCATCTGCAAAACGACGAGGCGACCAAGACCTACCTCTTTGACATCGCCGCCGCGCAAGGCGTTCTGACCTACTCGGGCTCCCACACTTACCTCAAGCACTACGTCCCCTTCGGATCGGTCGCCTGCCTGATGCTGTCTGACCCAGACATGCGCGACCTGCTCTTGGCCAGCAGCGATGCCGCCCCGCGCGCCGTCCGGGATAAGACCCGCGCCTGTACGACCGCCCAATCCGCCACAGCTGGACGCACCATCGGGTTCTCTGACTTCTCCCCCCTCGTGGTGCCATTTCAGGCCTCTGCTGGGGACACCGTCGAAATCTCCGTCCGGGTCCTTGCGCAACGGCCCGATCCGGCTGGCTTTGTGGAATACAGCAAGGGTCATGAATTATTCGAAGCCGTGCTTTTCCCCGACACACCGATCACCTTTGACCCGCCCGTGCACACCAACATCGTGCAGGCAAAGGTGGACGTCCCCCAGGGCCGCGATCGCCATCAGATCGCCGTCTACCTCAACGAGGCGGGCGAAGAGAAAGTGGACAGTGACAAGAACCCGAACCTCGACCGCGATCAAGAGTTCGTCGTCAGCCTCTTTGTCACCGTCAAAGTGATCCCGGAGGCAAAGCTATGATGCGCATCTGCCTTTCCATCCTTTTGTCCGTCTGTCTTGGCACCACTGCATTCGCGCAGCAAAGCCTGCTGCCATCCAACCTGATCAGCACACAGTCCAGCAATGGCAGGCTCAACGTCTCCGCCAACCTCAGCAATCTCGAACAGCATCTCGCGGAAACACTGGCACGCACCTACGCCAACCAAAACTGCGGCGACCGCGTGACAGCGGACAGTGTGGACCTCGCAAGCACGGGCGCTGGGGCGGCGCTCACAGCCAGAGTCACGATGACGCGCTGGCAGTGCACCTCCTTGAACAAACCAGTCTGCAAGGGATTTGTCTGTCGCAAGGAGACCCAGGAGTTCCGCAGCAAGGTATACGAAGCTTCATTCCCATTGGTGCTCGATATCACGCCTGACACTTCAAAACGGGGGGCACTGCAGTTCATCATCTCCCCTCGGCAGACTTCAGGCATCTCGAAAGCCTTCCTGGGGCAAGTCGCGCTTTATGAGAACGCATCTGTCGCATTCCAGAGCGCGGTCTCGTCCAGCCTTAACCAGATCTCCAGAGATATTGCATCTGGCCTGAACAACCCCCGCGCCTTTAATGCTTTTAACCCCCGCACCACCCGTTTCAGCACCGGCCCAACCGGCAACGTGATATTGAACCTGCAACTGCAAAGCAGATAGGTCCCGCATTGCCGCCTTGCACTGAACTTGCTATCTGACGGCCAGTTTCCAAGCAGAGAGCGTTGCAATGGCCGCCTTCCAATTCGTCTACCACATGTCCGGTGTCTCCAAGTCCTTCGGGGGCGGCAAGAAGACCTTTGAAAACATCCACCTGAACTTCCTGCCCGGCGTGAAGATCGGTGTGGTCGGCGTGAACGGCGCAGGTAAATCGACCCTGCTGAAAATCATGGCCGGTCTTGATAAGGATTTCACCGGGGAAGCCTGGGCCGCCGAAGGCGCCAAAGTCGGTTATCTGCCGCAGGAACCGCAGCTCGACCCTAACCTGTCCGTCCGCGAAAACGTCATGCTGGGTGTGGCCGAGAAAAAGGCGATCCTGGATCGCTACAATGAGCTCGCCATGAACTACTCGGACGAAACCGCCGAGGAGATGGCCAAGCTGCAAGACGACATCGACGCGCAGAACCTCTGGGACCTAGATTCACAGATCGACGTGTCGATGGAGGCCCTGCGCTGCCCTCCTGATGACGCCAAGATCGAAGACCTTTCAGGCGGTGAAGCCCGCCGCGTGGCTCTATGCAAGCTGCTGCTTGAGGCACCTGACATGCTGCTGCTCGATGAACCGACCAACCACCTCGACGCCGAAACCATCGCGTGGCTGCAACAGCACCTCATTGACTACAAAGGCACCATCCTGATCGTCACGCACGACCGCTACTTCCTCGATGACATCACCGGCTGGATCCTTGAGTTGGACCGCGGTCGAGGCATCCCTTACGAAGGTAACTATTCGGCTTGGCTGGAACAGAAAGCCAAACGGCTGGAGCAGGAAGCCCGCGAGGACAAGTCGAAACAAAAGACTCTCGAACGCGAACTCGAATGGATGCGGCAAGGGGCGAAAGCGCGCCAGGCCAAATCCAAGGCCCGGATCAACGCCTACAACGATCTGGCCAACCAATCTGAGCGCGAAAAACTCTCCCGCGCCCAGATCGTCATCCCCACCGGCCAGCGGCTGGGCAACAAGGTGATCGAGGTCAGCGGCCTGAAAAAAGCCATGGGCGACAAGCTGTTGATCGAAGACCTCAGCTTCAACCTCCCCCCCGGCGGCATCGTCGGCGTGATCGGCCCCAACGGCGCGGGCAAGTCCACGCTCTTCAAAATGCTCACCGGGCAAGAACAGCCCGATGCGGGCAGCATCGAATACGGCGACACGGTGGACCTCTCTTACGTCGACCAGTCCCGCGACGACCTCAACGCAGACGACACCGTCTGGCAGGCCATCACCGGCGGGGCCGAACTGATCCAGCTTGGCGACGCCGAAGTCAACAGCCGCGCCTACTGCTCGTCCTTCAACTTCAAAGGCGGTGACCAGCAGAAGAAAGTTGGCCTCCTCTCAGGCGGCGAACGCAACCGCGTCCACATGGCGCGTCTGCTAAAAGCAGGCGGCAACGTGTTGCTGCTCGACGAACCTACCAACGACCTCGACGTCGAAACCCTCCGCGCGTTGGAAGACGCCCTCGTGGATTTCGCCGGCTGCGCCGTGGTCATCAGCCACGACCGCTTCTTCTTGGACCGCATCTGCACGCATATGCTGGCCTTCGAAGGCGACGCGCATGTTGAGTGGTTCGAGGGGAACTTTGAAGACTATGAGGAAGACAAAAAGCGGCGGCTGGGCGATGTGGAACCGACACGGATGAAGCACAAGAAGTTTGTGCGGTAAGCGTAAACGCCAAACACAATCCAGACCCTCAGGGCAGTCAAATGCGACGGCCTTGAGGGCCGCTGGCAATAGACCAAAGCGCGGTCATTACGCCTCCAGCGTTACGCCTTCATCCTCCTGCAATTGAGCGCGGCTTCTCCCTGCTGCCCTACGCAAAAAGCGCACAATGATGCCTCAAGGGTCCGCCCAAACGCATCAGCGGGAATGACAACAGCAATAGTTCGGACCACACCCGGTGTTCGAGCACCCCTGGTACTTGTAGGTCTTGAAGCCGGGTACGCCCCCTTCTTCGGACGTTCCATTTGCATAGATATGAAGGGCGTTGAAGCATTGCCGCCCCGCGGCTTCCTTCAGCTGTTTGTCCTGCGTCCGCCGATGGAGGTTAGAGCAGATCTGATCGCAACTCACCGTGTTGCCGTCGCAGCTGCGCGGCACTGCGGTAACCCAACCCTCCAACCCTCCTGAAACACCAATACAAGCCGCTTGCGCCTGCAACTGGCCCGCCAACGCAGAACGGTCCCATTCCGTGGCAGAGACCCTAACGCCTAGACCGTCAATACTCTCCGTTGTAGCAGCCATTTGGGTCTCGATACTCTGCAACTCCTCGTTTGTATCCGAAGCTGTTGTCAGCGCCTCTTGGCTTTGTACCTGGACAGCCGCCACGGCGTCGGCGGTTGCATCCAATTGCCCCTTGGCCCAGATGCCCAGACCGATCAACGCAATGGCCAAGACAGCAAAACCACCCATCAACAAACGGCGCAGCCCGTCCGTTGATGGCACTGGCGGCGTGTTTGTTTGGGCCGCCGCGAGGACATTCAGCTTTGCGGCATCCCAGTCACCAAGGCGGCGATCGACCGTCTCGTCCGTGTAGCCTTCGGCCTCCATTCGGGCGACGTCGAGGAAAGACTTGGTGTCCGCATCCAGCCCGTCCCTCGAGGCTGTAGTTGATTTGCCAAAGGGGCCATCGTCTTGGGGGGAATCTGCCACCGGAAAAACCTTTCGTTCTGAAATAGCCTACTCAGAGTAGCATGATCCCGGCGTCGCACAATCCTTTGGTCCCCGGGGTCTGAACAGACCCAACCGACAGCGCACCGGCAGATTTCTGCCAAAGCGGCTCAGCACACGCAAATTTGACCGACCCTTTGGCAACACCCAGAGGTTTTTGCCCAATCCAGGCTTGCGCGGTCAAATATCCGGGTGCGAAAATGTTGCATCTGCTGAAGTTACATTTTGGGGACACCGTTATGCGCCGCCGCACTTTTCTCGCCAGCACTATTGCTGCCACCGCTCTGCCACAGGTTCTGACCGCCAAATCCGCCGCTTTTGATCCGACACCGCAAGAGGTCCGCGTCAAGCGTCAGTTTCAGCCCGGTCAACTGCTGATCCTGCCCCGCAGCCATTACCTCTATTACATCACAGCCCCCGGCAAGGCGCTGCGCTATGGCGTGGGCGTGGGCAAGGCCGGGCTGGAATTCACCGGCACCGCCACCATCGACGTCAAAAAGGAATGGCCGACCTGGCGTCCGACGAACGAGATGATCGAACGCGATCCGCACCTCTACAAGCGCTTTATCGGCAATACCGACGCGCAGCCGGGCGGTCCCGGCAACCCGCTGGGCGCACGGGCGCTCTACCTCTTCCAGAACGGCAAGGACACCTACTTCCGCATCCACGGCACCACGCAGCCCAGCTCCATCGGCCGTTCGGTCTCCAATGGCTGCATCCGGATGCTGAACGAACATGTGATCGACCTTTACAACCGCGTGCCCGTGGGCACGGTTGTGACCGTTCTGTGATCACGACCTAGCAGACAATCGACAGGGCCGGGCATTGCACCGGCCCTTTTCATTTCAAGCACCGGAGGGTCCCGATATGCCGCTGTCCTCTTTCAAATTTGCTCTGAGCCTTGCCATCGGGATGCTTCTGGCGGCACCCGTGGCATCCGCCCAGGACTGTGGTGCAGCGGACCAACCTTGCGAGACGGCATCCGGCACCTATCACGTGCTGACCCCAGACGTCGCCGACCCCAAAGGCATTGTCATCCACCTGCATGGCGGTGGCGGCACGGGCAAGGGCATGCTGAAGTCCGGCATGGCGCAAACCGCCCTGGCGCGCGGCTACGTCTTTGTGGCCCCTACTGGCTTTCATCCCGATGCCCGCTGGACCAAGGATTGGTCCGTCAAATCAGCAGGCATGAGCGTAGCGCGGGATGACAAGGTGTTCCTCCAAGAGGTGCTTGCAGATGTGCGCGGTACGTTTGACCTCGTAGACGCACCTGTCCTGCTTGCCGGGTTTTCGCGCGGCGGGTCGATGGTCTGGGACATGGCCTGCGCCAACCCTGACTTCGCGGATGCCTACGCGCCCTTGGCAGGCGCGTTCTGGGACCCCTTGCCCGAGACCTGCGCGGGACAGATCACCCTCTTCCACACTCACGGCTGGAACGATCGCACCGTCCCCCTCGAAGGGCGCAGCTTTGCAAATGGCACCATTGTGCAGGGCGACGTCTGGCAAGGTCTCAAGGTGCTGCGCGCCAACAACGGCTGCGCCAACCGGCAACCGGAAGAGAACGAATACGATGGTGATCTCTGGCTGCGCCACTGGACGGACTGCGCCGAAGGCGAGCTGCACCTGATGCTGCACAAAGGCGGCCATGGTGCGCCCAAAGGCTGGTCTGGCCGAATGCTCGATTGGTTCGAGGGCCTGGGTTAATCCGCTGCGGGCTGATGCCCTTCCCCCCATCGCTTCATCTCAGCAATCACCGGCAACAAGGACCGCCCCTTGTCGGTCAGCGCGTAATCCACCCGCGGCGGGACCACCGGAAAGACGGTCCGCGTGATCAACCCATCCGCCTCCATCTCTCGTAGCTGTTTGGTCAGCATCTGCTTGGTGATGCCGGCAACCACGCGCTGCATGGCCCCAAACCGATCCACGCCGTTGGAGATACAATAAAGGATCACCGGCTTCCATTTGCCGCCGATCATCGACAGGCAATAGGTCACTGGGCAAGAGGCCGCATCGGTCAGAACTTCCAATGGTTCCGTTTTCATGACTACCTCAGAATTTTATGACTAGTTGCCCCATAGGGATTTATGCGCAGAGTAGGCAACCATCGTCAACGATGGAGAAACCCGATGCCCCACAAACCCCTGATCACTGCCGCCCTTCTGAGCAGCCTCGCCCTGCCCGCCTGGGCCGAAGACACCTCACTGGAAGGCCTGCAATCGCGCGTCGTCGGCCAATGGACTTCAATTGCCTGCGAATTGCGGCCCCAGCAGGACCCGCAAAACCCGGGGGCCGCCCCAACGGACACCTACCTGACCCGCGATTTCACCTATGACGCAGTGGGTGGCTTTAGCGCCAGCATCACCGTCTACGCCGATCCGGCCTGCCAGCTTCCGGCGGCAACGTACGACTTTGCCGGAGAGATCGTCTGGCACGGTGCCAACCCCGCAGCCCCTGGCGCGTGGTCACAGGACTATGTGCTCAATCGCAAGCTGGAACTGATCGTCCACGCCCCGCCCATGGCCGACCAGCTGAACCAACTGCTTGAGGGGGCCTGCGGCGATGGGCCGTTTGTGGCAAGCGAGGTACGCGACATCCTGGGCAAACCCTGCGCCCTGCTGAAGTTCGTGGAGGGCAGCGATTATGTGATCGACCACGACTTCCTTTATGTGCGCGAGGACACGCCCAACATGCTCTTCATGGGCGGCAAACACGTGGACGGCACCGGGTTCTACTATCCCGAAAATCGACCAACCGTCGGGCTACAACAGCCGCTGATCAAGGTCGAATAGCGCAAAGAAAAAGGGCCGGAGCATTGCCCGGCCCTTCCCATCTCAAAACAGCTAAACTCAGTTCAGCGCCTTGTCCGTGATCGCATGGGTCCATGCGCCCTCAGGCTGCTTGGTGATCACCGGGTCGGAACCACCGGCAAGCAGGGTATCAATCGTCCGCTGGAAATCAGCCTCTTCCAGCGTGCCGTTCGAACCCGCTGTCAACTTGGCAATCTCACCCATCATGCGGACCTGATGTGCCTCGGTCTGCGCGCCCGTTTCGTCATTGTCGAGCACAATGCCTGCGGCCTCTTCCGGGTTCGCCTCGGCATACTTCCAGCCCTTCATGGAAGCACGCACAAAACGGACCATCTTGTCCTCGAACACCGGGTCGGCAAGGTTGTCTTCCAGCACGTAAATGCCGTCTTCCAACGTGGCCACGCCCATGTCTTCGTACTTGAATGTCACCAGCTCGTCCTCTGACACACCGGCATCCAGCACCTGACCAAACTCGTTGTAAGTCATGGTAGAGATACAGTCAGCCTCCCGATTCAGCAGCGGGTCGACGTTGAAGCCCTGCTTCAGGACGGTCACACCATCATCGCCGCCATCGGTGGAAATGCCTTCCTGAGACATCCAGCTGAGGAACGGGTATTCATTGCCGAAGAACCAGACGCCAATGGTCTTACCCTTGAAGTCCTGCGGACCGGTGATCCCAGTATCCTTCCAGCAGGTCAGCATCAGACCCGAGGACTTGAACGGCTGTGCGATGTTCACCACCGGCAGGCCCTTTTCACGCGCCGCCATGGCAGACGGCATCCAGTTCAGCATGGCGTCAGCGCCACCGCCTGCCAGCACTTGCGGCGGGGCAATGTCAGGACCACCAGCAAGGATCGTGACCTCAAGGCCCTCTTCCTCGTAGAACCCCTTGTCCAGCGCCACGTAGTAGCCCGCAAACTGGGCCTGCGTGACCCACTGCAGTTGCAACGTCACCGTATTGGCATGGCCATCCGCAAAGGCGGGTGCGCCCCCCAGTCCGGTCGCCAATGCGGCTGCCATCATCATCTTCTTCATCATCGTAGTGACCTCCTAGTCGGTTATTGTTGTCATGCCCCTTCGCCGGGGTCTTTGTTATCTCTGGGACGGGTGCCAGAAGGTCACCCGCTTCTCGATCAGAACCATCAGCCCGTAGAACAGGCTGCCCGCCAGCGCTGCGATCACAATCTCTGCCCAAACCATGTCCAGCGCAAGCTGGCCAAAGCTGGTGGAGATGCGAAAGCCCATGCCCACGGTGGGTGAGCCGAAAAATTCAGCAACAATCGCGCCAATCAGCGCCAAGGTCGTCCCAATCTTCAACCCGTTGAAAATGAACGGCATCGCGGCAGGCAGGCGCAGCTTAAATAGCGTCGGCCAATAGCCCGACCCGTAAGTGCGCATCAGGTCGCGTTGCATGGTCGTGGTGTCTTTGAGCCCCGCGACCGTGTTCACGAGGATCGGGAAAAACACCATCACGGCCACAACAGCCGCCTTCGATTCCCAGTCGCTGCCCAGCCATTTCACAAAGATGGGTGCCGTGCCCACGATCGGCAGGGCGGCCATGAAACTGCCCACGGGCAGGATGCCGCGCGTCAGGAAATCCGAGCGATCAGCGAGGATCGCCACGGCAAAGGCCGCACCGCCGCCAATCAAGTAACCCGTCATCGCGCCTTTGAGGATCGTCTGTTCAAAATCCGCCCATAGGCGCGGGCCTTCGCTGATCAGCCGCTCCCAAATAACCGAAGGCGCGGGCAGGATTACCGGATTCACCTCAAACCCGCGCACCAGCAGCTCCCAGACGATGATAATCGTCACGCCAAAGATCGCGGGGATCAACACCTTCACCAGCGCATTGTCAGACGCAGGCCCATTGGCCAGCCGCACGTTCAGCCACCAGCCCAGGGCCCAGATCACCAAAGCTGCACACGCCCAGATCATGCCGCGCCCATCCCCATGCGTTTCAACGTCACCCGCTCAATCAGACTGAACAGCCCCACCAACGCCGCCGCCGTCAAAGCCGCCGCAAACAGTGCCGCCCAGCTGACCAGCGGCTGCCCGTACTGATCCCCCACCAGCATCCGCGCGCCAAAGCCAGCCTTGGCCCCTGTCGGCAGTTCCGCCACGATGGTCCCCACTAGAGAGGCTGAAATCCCGATCTTCAAAGATGCAAACAAATAAGGCGCAGAGGCAGGCAACCGCAACTTCCAGAACCCCTGAGGCTTTGACGCATGATAGGTCCGCAGCAAATCCAGCTGCATCCCATCGGGGCTCCGCAGCCCCTTCACCATGCCCACAACGACGGGAAAGAAACTCAAGTAGGCCGCGATCAAAGACTTCGGAAACAGCCCCTGAATGCCCATCGACCCAAGCACCACGATGATCATCGGGGCCAGCGCCAGTATGGGAATGGTCTGGCTGACAATCGCCCAGGGCATGACGGATCGGTCCATCACGCGGGAATAGACAATCCCCACAGCCAGCAAAATCCCCAGCCCCGTGCCAATCACGAACCCCAACAGGGTCGGCGCCAACGTGACCCAGCCATGGTAGACTAGCGATCGTTTTGACGTGATTTTCTTGTCAATGATCGTGGCATACATCTCCACCGCGACCTGCTGCATGCTGGGCAAGCGGGGCCGCACAAAGGAATGGGTGAGCGGGATGAGGTGCGGATTGCGCAACGCTAGCCCAATGCCTGAAA
Source organism: uncultured Sulfitobacter sp. (assembly GCA_963422245.2). GTDB lineage: Bacteria > Pseudomonadota > Alphaproteobacteria > Rhodobacterales > Rhodobacteraceae > Sulfitobacter. Next base: position 325,437 of record CAXMWW010000029.1, read on the forward strand.
CATCCTGCCGGTCAGCAGCCACATCGGGCGTGACCTCCAACCCATCCCGCTGCGCCTGATCGGCCACCAAATGCATGTTCATCGGCACAGCCGCCGCCATCCAAAAGAGGATGATCCCCGCCACAACCGTTAGAACAGGCAGAACCGACCTCATCGCCGCCACTCCATCCGCAGCTCCGGCACACCGTCGCCCCGGCCCTCGGCCTTGCGCTCGACGGTCACAAAACCCTCACGGTGATAGAACCGATGCGCCGCCACGTTCGGCTCATGGGTCCAAAGCTGCACGTAGTCGCGACCGTCTTTGATCCGGTCCACCAAGAGCTTGCCAAAGCCGGACCCGGGCTGCGCCGTATAAAGCCCGTGGATTTGAGCCACCTCTGCTTCCACGGACGCATAGCCCGCCACCGGATCGCCAATCACCCAGAACTCACGCTCCGGTATGCCCTTGGCAATCGCCTCCGTTAGCACCTCCAGCGATGGCCCTCCGCCCGGCATCCAGGGCGTCGCATTCAGCCACCCCCGTACAATCGCCGCACAGGCCGCCGCATCCGCCACCTCCGCCAAACGCGGGACGGTGGGCGGGGCGTCGCGGAACGCGCGCGCCGTATCACCGGCCCCCTCACTCATCGAGATGCCCCGCCCGCAAGCCCTCACGCACCCGATGCGCAATCTCCAAAAACGCCGGCGTATCCCGAATGTCCAAGGGCCGCTCCTTCGGCAGCGTGCTCTCAATCACGTCCGTAATCCGCCCGGGCCGAGGCGACATCACCACGATCTTGGTCGACAGATACACTGCCTCCGGGATCGAATGGGTCACAAAGGCAATGGTCTTGCCGGTGCGCTCCCAAAGGTGCAGCAACTGCTCATTGAGATGATCCCGCACAATCTCATCCAGCGCCCCAAAGGGCTCATCCATCAGCAAGATATCCGCATCAAACGACAACGCCCGCGCAATCGAGGCCCGCTGCTGCATGCCGCCCGACAATTGCCAGGGAAACTTCTTCTCAAACCCAGCAAGCTCTACCAACTCCAGGACCCGCGACACCCGCTCTGCCTGCTCCGCCTTCGGCACCCCCATGATCTCCAGCGGCAACCGGATGTTGCCACCAATGGTCCGCCAGGGATAAAGGCCTGCCGCCTGAAACACATAGCCATAAGCCCGCGCCATCCGTGCCTCTTCCGGGGACACACCATTGACCGTCACAGTCCCACCCGTGGGCTGCTCCAAATCCGCCATTACGCGCAAAAAGGTCGTCTTGCCACAGCCCGACGGACCAATGAAGGAGACAAAATCCCCCTTCTCAATCTCCAAAGAGACATCTTTCAACGCATGGACAGGGCCATCATTGGTTTCAAAGGTCAGGTCGAGACCCTGCGCAGAAATCACACTACTTGCCATTCTTGATCTTCTTTACGGCTTCCACCAGCGCTTCTGTGTCGCGGTGTAGTTCAGGATTGATCTGCCGCTCTACCGCGACAAAGGGTTCCAGGCGCGCCCAATCCTTGACCAGGATACTGCCCCAGTACCGCTCCACCACTTTGGCGCTGACGCCCCCTTCGACGTAAGCCAAGGCAATGAGGCCATAGTTATGCAACACCGCACGAAACGCCGCCTTGGTATCGTCACTCATCCTGTCATGGGTCTGATCACATTTGATGCCTACAGTCTTTCTGAGAAGCCGAAAATCCTCCGCCCCAAAGACTCCATGTACAAAGATCGCGCTCTCGCGCGCCAGCCGAGCCTCATCCGCATGCACGGAACGACGCTGCAGGAAAGTCTGGATCACAATCCAGACAATCGCACAGGCGGCAAAGGTCGTGGCATAGGGCTCGACCTCTTCAATGTTAGGCAGCCGACCCCAGAACGTCGCAGTTTCGTCCATCAAATCCCCGCTGGAATATTAAACGGATCACGTTTGATCATCTTGGGGCTCGTCAGCGCCTTCCACTTCGACAGCGCCACATTCGCTGACGGGAACGCAGGCCGCGGGATGAACTTGCCCCGACCCGGGTTGGGCTGCGAATTCTGCCCCCAAGCCCAGATCACCTCCCCCCGGTTCAGCGTGTAGCGCGACTGGGCCTTGACCTCGAAGCCTTCAAAGACGTTGTAGTCCAGAATGGAGTGGTGATTGGCGGGCGAAATCGTTTTGGTGATCTTCGGATCCCAAACGACAATATCCGCATCGGCCCCTTCTACAATGGCCCCCTTGCGCGGATAGATGTTCAGAATCTTCGCCACATTGGTCGAGGTCGCAGCAACAAACTCATTGGGCGTCAAACGTCCCGTCTCCACCCCTTCGGTCCAGAGCACGGCCAGCCGCTCCTCCAACCCATTGGACCCATTGGGAATAATTCGAAAGTCATCGCGCCCCGCGCGCTTCTGATCGGTGTTGAACGCGGCATGATCCGTCGCCACAACCTGCAAAGACCCCGCTTGTAGGCCCGCCCAAAGCGAATCCTGATGGTCCTTGGACCGGAACGGCGGCGACATCACGCGCCGCGCTGCATGGTCCCAATCGGTGTTGAAATACTCGGATTCGTCCAAGGTCAGGAACTGGATCAACGGCTCGCCATAGACCCGCATCCCCTTCTGCCGCGCGCGCCGGATCGCCTCATGCGCCTGCTCGCAGGACACATGCACGATATACAAAGGCACCCCCGCCGCATCCGCAATCGTAATCGCCCGGTTCGCGGCTTCCCCTTCCAACTCAGGCGGCCGGGAATAGGCATGCCCTTCCGGTCCCGTAATGCCCTCGTTGAAGTACTTCTCCTGCAACTCCGCCACCAGATCGCCGTTCTCGGCATGAACCATCGGCAGCGCCCCAAGCTCCGCACAGCGCTTGAAAGAGGCGAACATCTCGTCGTCTTCAATCATCAAGGCACCCTTATAGGCCATGAAATGCTTGAAGGAATTGACGCCCATATCCACGGCGTCCTTCATCTCGTTAAAGACGTTCTCGTCCCAACCCGTGATTGCCATGTGATAGCCTACGTCAGAACATATCTGCGGCTGGGACTTGCGGTGCCATTCCCCAATGGCGTTCTTGATCGAACCATCCGCACCCGGCAGACAGAAATCCACCACCATCGTGGTCCCGCCGCAGGCCGCCGCCCAGGTCCCGGTCTCAAAGGTCTCAGCAGCCGTTGTGCCCATAAAGGGCATCTCCAGATGGGTGTGCGGATCAATTCCGCCGGGGATCACATAGGCACCCTCAGCATCGATGTACTCATCGCCTGACAAGTCCTCGCCGATCTGCTTGATGATCTCCCCTTCGATCAACACATCCGCTTCCCAGGTCCAGTCCGCCGTGCAGACCTGACCACCTTTGATCACCTTGGTTCCCATCATCTCTCTCCCGTCATCTCTTTCTGGCTTCAAATATTCTCGGGGGTGTCGCCCTAAAGGGGTGCCTTCAACCCATTATAGCGCGCCGAAGGCGCGACGGGCAGAGCCCCCAGTCACACCGATCCAAAACACCCCAACGCTGGCCCATGAACACCAATGTCCAGCGGGCCAAAGTCGCTCTCCACACACAGAGAAAAGTACCCAGCTGTTGGCAAGTAAACCACACGGTAATCCCCATCACCCCGGCTTACGGACCAGCACCGCTGCGTGATCCCGCCCGAGAAGTTGACCGTCACTTCACGCGGCGCGCGGCGCACCTGCCGGAACGCTTCCGCCGTCGCCAGCATAACGCCATCCGCAGAAGCGCGTGCTTCGGCCAACTCCGCATCGATCAACACATCGATCCGCTCGGCAATGGAAAGCCCCGCCGCAATCACACGCAACTCGGAATTTTCAGAAAATTCCGTCCCGTTTTCTTTTGAAGAAAACGCCACTTCACCCCACAACCTCCGCCGTCTCCACAACCGCATGCATCAGCACATCCGCCCCTGCCTGGGCCCACTCGCGGGAGATCTCTTCGGCCTCGTTGTGGCTCAATCCATCCACACAAGGACACATCACCATTGCCGTTGGTGCCACCCGGTTGATCCAACAGGCATCATGCCCCGCGCCGGAAATGAGGTTCATGTGGGAATAGCCCAGCCGCTCTGCCGCGTTACGCACTGCCGCCACACAACCCTCATCAAAGGCCACCGGATCAAACCCGCCCACCTTTTCAAACTCAACCTGCAGCCCCATCTCGTCGCAAATCGCCTGCGCCTCGATGCGCAATCGGGCCTCCATATCCTCAATCACGCTCAGATCGGGCGATCGGAAATCCACCGTAAAGACCACCTTGCCCGGGATCACGTTGCGCGAGTTGGGATAGACGTCGATATGACCCGCAGCACCAACCGCATGCGGCTTGTGAGACCAGGCAATCTCGTCCACCTTGTCCAGAATGCGCGCCATGCCCAGGCCCGCATTTTTCCTCATCGGCATCGGCGTGGAACCGGTATGCGAATCCTTGCCGGTCACCGTCACTTGGGTCCAGGACAGCCCCTGCCCGTGGGTCACAACGCCAATGTCCTTGCTCTCAGCCTCCAGAATGGGACCTTGCTCAATGTGCAGCTCAAAGAAAGCATGCATTTTGCGCGCACCGGTCTCTTCCTCACCACGCCAGCCAATGCGTTTGAGCTCATCACCGAACTTCTTGCCGTCCGCGTCTACCCGGTCGTAGGCCCAGTCCTGCGTGTGAATGCCCGCAAACACGCCTGAGGACAGCATCGCAGGGGCATAGCGCGTGCCTTCTTCGTTGGTGAAGTTGGTCACCACGATCGGATGCTTGGTCTTGATCCCGAGATCATTCAGCGTGCGCAGGATCTCCAGCCCGCCAAGAACGCCAAGAACCCCGTCATACTTGCCGCCCGTGGGCTGCGTATCCAGATGCGATCCCACATAAACCGGCAGGGCGTCCGGGTCCTCGCCCTCACGCCGCGCGAACATGTTCCCCATCTGGTCGAGCCCCATGGTGCAGCCGGCGTCCTCGCACCATTTCTGGAACAAGGCGCGTCCCTCACCGTCTTCGTCCGTCACGGTCTGGCGGTTGTTGCCGCCGGCAACGCCGGGACCAATCTGGGCCATCTCCATCAGGCTATCCCACAGACGATCCGGGTTGATCTTGAGGTTCTCTCCGGGTGCGGCCATGTGATACTCCCTGCTGGCTTGTCGCTGGCAATTTTTTACCATTTGGTAAATCCACGATTGCGGCTAAGCTGGTAACTGTCAAGAACTGGTTTTATGTAGGCGCAGCGGAGCGCTGCTCTAGCTTACATTTCAGGCAGCAGAACGGAGAACGCCATTGCCGGACGGCACCGCAAAGAAGCCCACCCGCATCCAATTGCGCAACCGGCGACGCATTTTGGACGCAGCGCTCGAGGTTTTCTCGCGTCACGGGTATCGCGGGGCGACGCTGGATCAGATCGCGGCTGAGGCGGGTCTGAGCAAGCCCAACATCCTATATTATTTTGAGGGCAAGGAAGACATTCATGTGACCTTGCTGAAGCAGCTGATGGAAACATGGCTCGATCCGCTGCGCACCATGGATGCAGACGGCGACCCCAAAGCCGAGATTTTGGCCTACGTCCAGCGCAAGCTCGACATGGCCCGCGACCTGCCGCGCGAAAGCCGCCTCTTTGCTGGCGAAATCCTGCAGGGCGCACCGCGCATCGTGCCTGACCTCGTGGCCGACCTGCGCCCGCTCTTCAAAGAAAAATGCGACCTGGTCCAGGGTTGGATCAATGCAGGTGCCCTGCCGCCTTTGGACCCGGAGCATTTGATCTTTTCGATCTGGGCCACCACGCAGCACTACGCTGATTTCGAAGCGCAAGTGCAGGTGCTGCACGACCGGGAAAGCGACACGCATGCGCGCGCCAGTGCGCATCTGAGACAGATGTTCTCTGCCCTGCTGACGGTCTCTGAGAGACGTTAACCAAGATGAATGAAAGAGGCGGGCGTTAACTTCCTCTTTACGTCTGCAGCTCCAAGGTGATGTCGGGTGAGGGCTCCATAGATCTCAGGATTGGAGCAATCATGTCTTCTATCTTACTTAGCAATCCCTTTGTGCCTGCACCTGCGCAGGCACAACCTGCAGGGTCCGAACCGCAAACAGCGCTTGCTGTGGCCCCTACTCAGTCAGCTGTTGCCAGCGGGGATACCGGCGGTGCCACAGCCCATTCCGGCAATGGCAGCGGCTTTGGCAGCGGTGCGGGACATCAGGCGCTGTTCAAACAGGCAAAAGGCGGTGGTGGTGTGACCACTGATCGTCCGCCCGACGCCACGCCGTCCTCCGTCGTCAATGCAAGAGCGCAGGACGAAGAAAACCCGCTGGGCACGGACCTGCCAGAGGTCGAAATGCCGAACCCGCTACCCACCTCACCCATCCTGCAACGGATGTCGGAAAAGGACTGATCAGAGGCGGATTATTCCGCCGCCTGCGCTGCCGGGTTGTTGGGGTGCGTTGTCCAGTTGGCATATTCGTCCTGTACTACCTGACCGGTGCGCGGATCCGTTGCACCGGGTGCCATCGGCTCCATGGTGATGCAGCCCTCAACCGGGCAGACGTTGACACAGAGGTTGCACGCCACGCATTCCTCATCAATCACCGTAAAGGTGCGGTCCTCGGACATGGCAATTGCCTGGTGGCTGGTGTCTTCGCAGGCCGCAAAACAGCGCCCGCAGGAGATACAGGCCTCCTGGTCGATCTTGGCTTTGGCCACATAGTTGAGGTTGAGATATTGCCAGTCCGTCACATTGGGCACAGCCGCGCGGCAGAAGTCGTCAATGCTGGTGTGACCCTTCGCGTCCATCCAGTCTGACAACCCGCTGATCATCTCTTGCACAATCCTGAAGCCATAGGTCATGGCCGCCGTGCAGACCTGCACGTTGCCACATCCCAAGGTGATAAACTCCGCCGCGTCGCGCCAGGTGGTGATCCCACCGATGCCAGAAATTGGTAAAGTGGCCGTCTCCGGGTTGCGGGCGATTTCAGACACCATCGACATCGCAATCGGCTTGACCGCCGGTCCGCAATATCCGCCATGGGACCCTTTGCCGTCAATGGAGGGCTCCGGCGACATGGTGTCGAGGTCCACCGAGGTGATCGAATTGATCGTATTGATCAGGCTCACCGCGTCCGCCCCGCCCCGCATGGCCGCGGCCGCTGGCTTGCGGATATCGGTGATGTTGGGGGTCAGTTTTACGATGACCGGTTTGGAATAGTACTGCTTGCACCAGCGGGTCACCATTTCGATGTACTCGGGCACCTGGCCCACGGCGGCACCCATGCCGCGCTCGCTCATCCCGTGGGGGCAGCCGAAGTTCAGCTCGATCCCGTCCGCGCCGGTGTCTTCGACCAGCGGCAGAATGGCTTTCCAGGCCCCTTCCTCGCAAGGCACCATAATCGACACAATGATCGCGCGGTCCGGGTAGTCTGCCTTGACCCGTTTGATTTCCTCAAGGTTCGTATAGAGGTCGCGGTCGGTGATGAGCTCAATATTATTGAGTCCCAAAAGCCGCCGGTCGGCCCCATAGATCGCGCCGTAGCGCGGGCCATTGACGTTGACCACCGGAGGGCCTTCGGCACCAAGCGTCTTCCAGACGACCCCGCCCCAGCCGGCCTCAAAGGCGCGCCGAACGTTGTATTCCTTGTCCGTTGGTGGGGCGGAGGCCAGCCAGAACGGATTGGGGGATGTGATCCCGATAAATGTGCTTGTCAGGTCAGCCATGTTGTCTCTCCCGTCGGGGGTGGGCCACAGGCCCACCTTACGTTTTTCAGTGCACCCTTTCAGCCGGGTTTGGGGCGGGCCACAGGCCCACCTTACGCCATCAGGGTGTTGTGAATGTCTTCGGCCGCATCGCGCCCCTCCGCCACCGCCGTGACGGTCAGGTCATCGCCACCGCTTGCGCAGTCTCCGCCGGCCCAAATACCGTCAACGCTGGTGCGCCCTGTGCTGCCTACCTTGATCTTGCGGCCCTCCAGCGCTGGCAGGTCTTCGCCTTCCAGCGTCTGGCCGATGGCCTTGAAAACCTGATCGGCAGGCAGACGCAGCGTCTCTCCGCTGCCGTTCATTTCGTCATCTACGTATTCGAATTCGATCTCGCGCACGGCTCCGTTCCCATGCACCGCTTTGGGCACCGCATGGGTCACGATCCGCACGCCTTTGGAGGCGGCGAGGTCCTGTTCGAACACTGAGGCTGGCATCCGGTCCCGCCCCCGGCGATAGACCAGTGTGACGTTCATCGCGCCCAGCAGTTTTGCCTGCACGGCGGCATCAATCGCTGTCATGCCGCCGCCGATGACCACCACATCACGCCCGATGGGCACGTCAGTCAGGTCAGCGGCTTGCCGCAAGTCGGCAATGAAATCCACCGCGTTGGCCACGCCTTCCTTGTCTTCGCCATCCGCGCCCAGCGCATTCACGCCGCCCAAACCCATACCCAGGAAGACCGCGTCATAATCCTGCTGCAACCCGGCCAGCGTCACATCGCGGCCCAGCGCCACGCCATAGCGCATTTCGATCCCGCCGATCTGTAACAGCCAGTCGACCTCCGCTTGGGCAAAGCCATCCACGGTCTTGTAAGTCGCGATGCCAAATTCATTGAGCCCACCGGGCTTTTCACGTGTGTCCATGACCACCACGTCATGCCCATGCATCGCCAAGCGGTGCGCGCAGGAAAGCCCCGCAGGCCCCGCCCCCACCACGGCCACCGATCTGCCGGTGACCGCAGCGCGGGAGAACGGGTGGACGCCAGCGGCCTGCAAATGGTCCGTGGCGTAGCGTTGAAGTTGGCCGATGATCACCGGCTTGCCCTCGGCGACCTCGCGCACGCAAACCTCTTCACACAGGGTCTCTGTCGGGCAGACGCGGGCACACATGCCGCCCATGATGTTCTGCGTCAGGATCGTTTTGGCCGCCGCATCCGGTGTGCCGGTGGCGATCTGACGGATGAAGAGCGGGATATCGATGTCCGTGGGGCAGGCCGTCATGCAGGGCGCGTCATGGCAGAAATAGCAACGGTCAGCGGCCACCAGAGCCTCATGCGCATCCAGCGGCGCATGCAGATCCGCAAAATTCTCAGTGTAGTCTCCGGCCTCCAGCCGACCTGCTTTGATCCCCGGTGCGAAGACGTCTTTTGCCATCTGGTTTGCCTCTTGCTGACTGTGGCGATGGAGAAACGCTCTCACGGATCAAAAATTTTATCAACTGGTAAAATTATTTCAGAGGCATGAAATTTCATGGGCGGGGAGCCGCCTGAACCGCTACGCCCACCGATTCCGCTTGCTTTTGTTCGGGCCACACCCAATACGGGAGAAGCTACGCGAAAGACTTTCGACCACTGCTCCTTAAGGCTCAGTACGATCACGTTTCAAACGAGCCACGCTGCCACATTCCGTGGGCAGGGATTGAAAAGGAGATACGGTCATGGCTTCAGGCACCGTAAAATGGTTCAACACAACAAAGGGTTACGGCTTTATTGCACCCGATGAGGGCGGCAAGGACGTCTTTGTTCACATCTCTGCCGTTGAACGTGCAGGGCTGACCGGGCTGGCCGACAACCAGAAGGTTACCTTTGACGTCGAAGCAGGTCGTGATGGCCGCGAGTCGGCATCGAACATCGCGCTGGCCTAAGCGCCAGACACCTTAGACGCATGATTGGGGCATCCGGTTCGGGTGCCCTTTTTTTGTGCGTTTGGTGGGTTGGAGTGGCCCATTCAGCGTGCCCAAGCTCCGAAAATGATCCCTGAGCAACGCTGGATTCAAGTCGAGACACCGCCGTGTAGACGCGTCTACATGGCGGTGTATGTCGATTTTTGTCGTGAGGTTTCAGCGCTTTGCACCTGCACGAAATTGACGATTTGAGCTTTGTTGTATTTGAGTGCCCGGAAAGCAAACACACGCTTCACGCGCCATCCCAGTCCACCCCCACTGCTTCTTCAATCGCCAGGCGCCCCTCTGGCCAAGGCCGCATCAGCCCTGTCACCTCACGCTCGGACCCGCTCAGCCACAGCGGCACGTCCGCTGCCTCCAGCAACACACCCATGCGATGATGGATCGGCTTTACATCTGAATTGGGCTCGCAGGTCACGGTCGCCACCTGCTGGACTTTCAAGCCGCCGGGGGCCTCCCACACATCCGTAATGGCAGCAAACCACAAAAACCCGCCGCCTTTGGGGCCAATCCGCCAGGCGGTCTTGCGCCGCTTTTCACCGGTCCATTCATACCAGCCGTTCACCGGCACCACAGCACGGCCCACGCCATCAAAGGCGCTCTTGTCAAAGACGGTTTCGGACCGCGCGTTGATGATCGTCTCCATCACAGGACGGCCCCGCGCATTGACGCGGCCCACTGGGATGATCCCCCAACGCATCTGGGACAGCCCATCGGCAGTGAGAGTGATGACCTGTTGACCCGGCGCGATGTTATGGCGCGGCGGCTGGTCCTCAAGCCCACTTCGATCAAGCCCGGCGGCAGTCGCAACCTCCGCCACAGATGACGTCAGAAACAGCCGCCCCGGCACCTCAACCGGCCCCAGCCAAGTCGATCAGGCGCAGAACATGCGGCCCCAACCCCTCGACAATCCGCGCCACGCCTTCGGCATTGGGATGCAAGCCGTCAGACTGAAGGAAGGGTTGCAGTTCCGCAGGGGTCGGTAATGCCTCCCCCTCCCGCAACCCAACAAAGAAGCTATCCACATGCAGCACGCCAAATTCCTCAGCCAAAGCCGGGTAGAGCCCGTCAAAGGCGGCCTTGTAGTCTGCCCCGAAATTGCCCGGGGCCTGCATGCCGACCAGCAGAACCTCCACGTCCTGCGCGGCTGCGGCTTCGAGAATACCAGCAATATTGGCCCGCGCTTCCTCCGGCGGCAGGCCGCGCAGCACGTCATTGCCGCCAAGTGCCACGATCATCGCATCCACGTTATCGCTCAGCGTCCAGCCAACACGTGCCAACCCGCCTGCGGTTGTGTCACCCGATACGCCCGCATTGATCAGCTTTACCTCAGCGCCTTCTGTGTCCAGCCAGCCCTGCAACTGCGGCACAAACCCCTGCTCGGCGGGCAAGCCAAACCCTTGCGTCAGGCTATCGCCCAGGGCGGCAACCACAATCTGATCCGCCTGCACGCCTGATGCGTAAAAAAGTACAATTCCCATCAACGTCTTGCGCATTGCCCGCGAACCTCCATATCGAACCCAGACTAGCAAAAGGCCGCGCCACATGACGACCCCCGTGTTTGACCTGCAAGATGTGGTGCTTTCGCTCAAGGGCAATGCCGGCCAGGTCGATATCCTGCGTGGCATTTCGCTCTCCGTGACCGCTGGCGAAACCCTCGCACTGACCGGTCCCTCCGGCTCGGGCAAATCCTCGCTACTGATGGTCATGGGCGGGTTGGAACAAGCCACGGGTGGCACGGTCCACGCATTAGACCATGATCTGACCGCAATGGACGAAGACGCGCTGTCGCGCTTTCGGCAAGGGCGGATGGGCATCGTGTTCCAGTCCTTCCACCTCATTCCCACCATGACCGCGCTGGAAAACGTGGCGACGCCGCTGGAGTTGGCAGGCGAGGCGGACGCCTTCCCCAAAGCCTCTGCCGCACTGGAAACCGTCGGCCTCGGCCACCGGCTCGATCACTATCCGGCGCAAATGTCAGGCGGCGAACAGCAGCGCGTGGCGTTGGCCCGTGCCTGCGCGCCAGAGCCTGCGATCCTCCTGGCCGATGAACCCACAGGCAACCTCGACAGCACCAACGGGGCTGCCGTGATGGACCTGCTCTTCGATTTGCGTGACCGGACCGGGGCGACGCTGGTTCTAGTGACCCACGATCCGACGCTGGCCGAACGCTGCGACCGTGCGATTCACCTGACCGACGGACGCATCGCGTGAGTCTGAAGCTCGCCGCCCGCTTTGCCCGCCGCGAAATGCGCGGGGGGTTGCGTGGGTTTCGGCTGTTTCTGGCCTGTCTCGCCTTGGGCGTGGCCGCCATTGCCGCCGTCGGTTCCGTCCGTTCGGCCATTGACGCAGGACTGCAACGGGAAGGGGCAGCGCTTCTGGGCGGCAACGCAGAACTACAGTTCACCTACCGCTTCGCTACCGAAGAAGAGCGCGCCTGGATGTCCCCCCGCGCTACAGCCATCAGCGAAGTGGCGGAATTTCGATCCCTCGCTGCGGTGGGCGAGGACCGCGCGCTTACGCAAGTCAAAGCCGTCGATAGCGCCTATCCGCTGATCGACCAGATGGTGCTCTATCCCGCACAACCCATTGCCGACGCGTTAGCCACCCAAGACGGCCTGCCCGGTGCCCTGATGGAACGCGCTTTGATCGACCGGCTGGGCCTGAGCATCGGTGATATCTTCAAGCTTGGCACGCAGGATTTTCGCCTCACGGCCATGATCGAACGCGAACCGGATTCCGCCGCCAGCGGCTTTGCCCTTGGCCCCCGCACAATGGTGCTGCGCGAGGCGCTGACCAACTCCGGCCTCCTCGCACCCGGCACGCTCTTTTACAGCAAATACCGCCTCACCCTGCCTCCGGACGCGGATGTTGAAGCGCTGGAGGCCGAAGCAAAGGCTCAATTCCAAGGTTCAGGCCTGCGCTGGACCGACGCGCGCAATGGTGCCCCGGGGATTGCGACCTTCGTGGACCGCCTCTCCGCTTTCCTGATCCTCGTGGGCCTCTCGGGTCTTGCCGTCGGCGGCGTCGGCGTCTCGGCAGCGGTACGCAGCTACCTGAACCGCAAGACAGAGGTCATCGCGACGCTCCGGGCCCTCGGGGCGACCCGTGCTACGATCTTCCAGACCTACTTCATCCAGATCGGCACGCTGTCACTCATCGGCGTGGCCCTTGGCCTCGCCCTGGGCGCAATAGCGCCCCTGCTGCTGGCTCCGCTGATCGAAGCGCGCCTGCCGATCCCCGCCAGCTTCGCCCTCTACCCCGCGCCGCTCGCCGAAGCCGCGATATACGGTCTGCTCACGGCCCTGGTCTTCACCCTCTGGCCACTGGCCCGCAGCGAAGACGTCCGCGCAGCGACACTTTTCCGCGATGCTTGGGACGGCGCACGCCGGCTGCCCGCGTGGCGCTACGTCTTCCTCACCCTTGGCTTGACCGGTGCCCTTGTGGGCCTCGCTGGGTGGTTCAACGGATCGTGGCGGCTGACCCTGTGGACATTGGGCGGCATCGCAGGCGCGCTGGTGCTGCTGGCGCTGACCGCCTGGGCGATCCGCTGGCTGGCGCGGCGCGGAGCGCGCATGGCACGGGGCCGCCCCCGCCTGCGATGGGCCCTGGCCGCCATCAGTGGCACGGGCGAAGGGGCCGGCGCCGTGGTGCTCTCGCTCGGCCTCGGCCTCAGCGTATTGGCCGCTGTGGGTCAAATCGACGGCAACCTGCGCAGCGCCATCCAGGGCAATCTGCCGGACGTCGCCCCCAGCTATTTCTTTGTCGACATCCAAAAAGACCAGATGCCCGGTTACACCGAGCGCCTGCAATCGGACGCAGGGGTGAAAAGCATCGACAGCGCCCCGATGCTGCGCGGGATCATCACGCGCATCAATGACAAACCCGCCGCAGAGGTCGCGGGCGACCACTGGGTGCTGCAAGGCGACCGGGGCGTGACCTATGCCACCGCGATCCCCGAGCGAACAAACCTAACACAAGGCGACTGGTGGCCGGAGGATTACACTGGCCCGCCGCTCATCAGCTTTGCCGCCGAAGAAGCGGCTGAGATGAACCTCAAGATCGGCGACACGATGACCATCAACATTCTGGGCCGCGACATCACAGGCACCATCGCCAGCTTTCAGGAGGTCGATTTCTCGAACGCCGGGATCGGCTTCATCCTGACGATGAACCCCTCCGCGCTGGCGGGCGCGCCACACAGCTTCATCTCGACCGTCTATGCCGAGGAAGAAGCCGAGGCACAGATCCTCCGAGACCTCGCAACAGCTTATCCCAACATCACCGCCATCCGCGTGCGCGACGCCATCGACCGCGTGGCAGGCGTGCTCAGCGGCTTGGCCGCAGCGACCTCCTACGGCGCTCTGGCCACGCTCCTGACCGGGTTCCTCGTTTTGATTGGCGCGGCAGCGGCCGGTGCAGATGCCCGGACGTATGAGGCTGCCATGCTCAAGACCCTCGGCGCCTCCCGCCGCAAAATCGCCGCCAGCTTCATCCTCCGCGCCGCCCTCTTGGGCCTCTGCGCGGGGCTCGTGGCCCTGCTGGCTGGCGCTTTGGGCGGCTGGGCCGTCAGCACCTACGTGATGGAGACAGACTTCAAACTGATCTGGCCCTCAGCGCTGCTGATCATCGCAGGCGGCATCACGGCCACCGTACTGGCAGGCCTGGGCTTTGCCCTGCGCGCCCTCAACGCCCGCCCCGCACAGGTGCTCAGAGCACGGGAATAGCCAGCTCTTTCTGGCCAAAAATATCCATCCAACAACTGCCACGTAAGGTGGGTATCCTGCCCACCCTCCAAAGCTCAAATACGAAGCACGGGCGCAAATCCCGTAAGGTGGGCTTCCAGCCCACCCCCGCTACTCAGCAGCCTCGGCGTATTCTTCCATCGGCGGGCAGGTGCAGACCAGATTGCGATCGCCATGCACATTGTCCACGCGGTTGACCGGAGGCCAGTACTTGTCCACCCGGAACGCACCCGGCGGAAAGCACCCTTGCTCGCGGGTGTAAGGCCGGTCGCCCCATTCGACCACCAGATCCTCCACCGTATGTGGCGCATTCTTCAGCGGGTTGTTCTCCCGCTCCATCCGGCCTTCCTCGATGTCCCGGATCTCCTGACGGATCGCCAGCATCGCGTCACAAAAGCGATCCAGCTCAGCCTTGGTTTCCGACTCCGTGGGTTCAATCATCAAGGTCCCCGCCACCGGCCAGGACATGGTCGGCGCGTGGAAGCCACAGTCGATCAGCCGTTTGGCGATGTCCTCCACCGTGATCCCTGCGCTGGCCTCGAAGGGCCGCGTGTCCACAATGCATTCATGCGCCACCCGGCCCGTCGGACCTTTGTAGAGCACGTCATACGCCCCCTCCAAGCGCTTCGCGATGTAGTTGGCATTCAGGATCGCCACGCGCGTGGCCTGTGTCAGACCGTCACCGCCCATCATCAGGCAATAGGCCCATGAGATCGGCAAGAGCGACGGCGAGCCATAGGGTGCAGCCGAAACGGCATTGCCGCCCTCGTTCGGATGCCCCGGAAGATGCGGGACCAAATGCGCCTTTACGCCAATCGGCCCCATGCCGGGGCCCCCGCCACCATGCGGGATGCAGAAGGTCTTGTGCAGGTTAAGGTGGCTCACATCGCCACCTAGATCGCCGGGACGGCTGAGGCCCACCATGGCGTTCATATTGGCCCCGTCGATATAAACCTGACCGCCATGCGCATGGGTGATCGCGGTCACTTCGTTCACCGTTTCCTCAAACACCCCATGGGTCGACGGATAGGTAATCATGCAGCCCGCCAGATTTTCTGCATGCTGCTCTGCCTTGGCGCGGAAATCATCAAGATCAATGTCACCGTTTTCGTCCGATTTGACCGGCACCACCTTCCAGCCCACCATCTGAGCGGAGGCCGGGTTGGTCCCATGCGCGGACATCGGAATGAGACAAATGTCACGATGCGCCTGCCCATTCGCCGCGTGATAACCTGCAATCGTCAAAAGCCCCGCATACTCCCCCTGCGCGCCCGAATTGGGCTGCATGGAGATCGCGTCGTACCCCGTAATCTCGCACAATTTCGCAGACAGATCGTCAATCAGCTCCTTGTAGCCCAGCGCCTGATCGGCAGGGGCGTAGGGGTGAATGAGCGAAAACTCACGCCAGCTGACCGGCATCATCTCCGCCGCTGAGTTCAGCTTCATCGTACACGACCCCAGCGGGATCATCGCCCGATCCAGTGCCAGATCACGGTCCGCCAGACGACGCATATAGCGCATCATCTCCGTCTCCGCCCGGTTCATGTGAAAGATCGGGTGGGTCATGAAGTCGGAGGTGCGGATCATCTTCTCCGGCATGTGATAATGCGGGGTGTAGTCCTTGTCCTCTTTCTCAATCCCGAAGGCACGCCAGACGGCCTCAATTGTCGACGGCTTGGAACGTTCATCCAGCGTGATCCCCACGCGGGTCTCACCCACGCGGCGCAGGTTCACACCCTCGTCCACTGCGGATTTCAGCACGGCAGACTGCAACGGCCCGACTTCCACAGTGATCGTGTCAAAGTAGGTCGCTGGACGCACCTCAAACCCTGCCATCTTCAGCCCCTCGGCCAGACGGGCGGTCTTGCGGTGGATGCGCTGGGCAATCGCTTTCAACCCTTCCGGGCCATGAAACACGCCATACATCGACGCCATGACCGCCAGCAAAGCCTGCGCGGTGCAGACGTTCGACGTCGCTTTTTCGCGCCGGATGTGCTGTTCGCGGGTCTGCAGGGACAACCGGTAGGCGCGGTTTCCATGGGCATCAATCGACACGCCCACAATGCGCCCCGGCATCGCCCGCTTCATCGCATCCTTGCACGCCATATAGGCCGCATGCGGGCCGCCATAGCCTTCTGGCACACCAAACCGCTGGGTGGAGCCCACAGCAATATCGGCCCCCATCGCACCCGGTTCCTTGAGCAAGGTCAAAGCCAGCGGATCGGCAGAAACAATCCCCACAACCTTGTGCGCATGTAGCCGTGCCATGTGATCGGTGAAGTCCCGCACATGGCCATAGGTGCCCGGATACTGGAAAATCGCCCCAAAGACCGCCTCGGCATCCATCTCGTCCGGGTTGCCCACGATCACTTCAATATCCAGCGGGGCCGCTCGGGTTTTCATCACCGCAATATTCTGCGGATGGCAGTCCTGATCGACAAAGAACGCCTTAGCTTTCGACTTGGAAACCCGCTGCGCCATGGTCATCGCTTCGGCACAGGCCGTGGCCTCATCCAGCAGCGAGGCATTGGCGATCTCCAACCCCGTCAGATCAGACACCATCGTCTGGAAGTTCAACAAGGCCTCCAATCGTCCCTGCGAAATCTCAGGTTGATACGGCGTATAGGCCGTGTACCACGCGGGGTTTTCCAGAATGTTCCGCTGGATCGCAGGCGGGGTGACGGTGCCATGATAGCCCTGCCCGATCAGAGACGTCAGAACCTTGTTCTTGGCCGCCGTCTTGCGCATATGCTCCAACACTTCGCGCTCTGACATGGGCCTGCCAAAATCCAGCGGTTCCTTCGCCCGGATCGCCGGAGGCAGCGTGTCATCCATCAGCGCATCCAGATCACCGGCTCCCACGACCCGCAGCATCTCGTCCATCTCGACCGGAGACGGCCCGATGTGACGCCGGTTGGCAAAGTCATATGGCAAATAGTCAGTTGGCTTGAAGGTCATGACGACACCCCATCTCTTTCTGGCAAAAAATATCCCCGCCGGAGGCTCCCGCGGGCAAAGGCAAACTCAGCCGATAAAGGCCTGGTAACCCGCTTCATCCATGAACTCGTCCATCTGGGACGCGTCAGAGACCTTCATCTTGAAGAACCACGCCTCGCCCTGCGGATCGTCGTTGACCATCGACGGGTTGTCGGTGAGCGCTTCGTTCACCTCGACAATCTCGCCATCGACCGGGGCCAGAATGTCTGACGCGGCCTTTACCGATTCAATGACCACAACCTCGTCATCCTTGCTGACGGTCGTGCCTTCATCGGGCAGTTCAACAAAAACCACGTCGCCCAGTTGCTCTGCCGCGTGGGTGGTGATGCCCACCACCATGACGCCGTCTTCCTCGCGCAGCCATTCGTGTTCTTCGGTAAATTTCATGGATCTCTCCCTGTGTTGGTTATCTTTTGAAGTTTGCAGGCACAAAAGGCAGCTTGGCAACGCTGAGTGGCATCCGCTTGCCCCGCACCTCGCCCCAAAGTTCAGTGCCAGCCCCGGCCAGTTCCGCGACCACATAGCCCATCGCCACGGGGCCCCCGGTGGTGGGGCCAAACCCGCCAGAGGTCACAATGCCCACCTTGGCACCGCCCTCGGCGGCATCAAAAATCTCCACCCCTTCGCGCATCGGCGCGCGCCCTTGAGGCTGAAGGCCCACGCGTTTGCGCACTGCACCATGGGCCAAAGCCCCCAACACCACGTCTTCACCGGGAAAGCCGCCTTCACGCTCGCCTCCGGCCCGGCGCACTTTCTGGATCGCCCAGGTCAGCGCGGCCTCGACCGGGTTGGTTTTTGCATCAATGTCATGGCCGTAAAGGCAAAGCCCGGCCTCCAGCCGCAGGGAATCCCGCGCGCCCAGACCGATGGCCTCGACATCCGCGTGATCAAGCAACACACGGGTCAGCGCCTCAGCCTGCTCCTCCGGCACGGAAATCTCAAAGCCATCTTCGCCGGTGTAGCCTGAGCGGGAGGCCCAGACCTGAACACCACCCAAGTTCAGGTCCACCACATCCATGAACGCCATGCCGTCTGCGGCAGCATCCATGCCCGCTATCACTGCACCAGCCTTAGGGCCCTGCACCGCGATCAAAGCCCTGTCCACGATCTCATCAACCTGCACTTCGGGTTCCAAAGCTGCGCGCATCCGGGCAATGTCAGCACCCTTGCAGGCGGCATTGACCACGACAAACAGCGTCTCGCCCCGGCGGGCAAAAATCAGATCATCTTCGATCCCGCCCGCGTCATTGGTGAAAAAGCCATAGCGCTGGCGGCCATCCTCCAGCCCCAGCACGTCCTGTGGCACCAGCGCCTCAAAGGACCGCGCCACATGCTCCCAGGACTCCCCCGACAGGGTCACCTGCCCCATGTGGCTCACGTCAAAAAGCCCCGCTGCCTCCCGCGTGTGCTGGTGCTCCTTCATGACCCCAAGCGGGTACTGCACAGGCATCTCATAGCCCGCAAAGGGCACCATCTTGGCCCCCTGCTCCACATGCAGATCGAATAACGGCGTGCGTGCCAGTTCGCTCACGGTTCAACTCTCCCCATCTGAACCGGAGTCGAATGTGACACCCGGCATCAACGCGCTGCGCCATTCGCAGCCCACGATGCCCCCTCTGTCCTTTCGCCTGAGATCGTTATCCCTTCGGCGGCCCGTTTCGGGGCACTCTCCAGAGTCTGTCTTTATCCATCACGGTCCCTGTGGCCTGAGAGTTTCCGGGGCGGTTGCTCCTTCGGCATCGACATTTGGCCGATTCTCCCATGACGGATGCCCTTTGGTATGCGGATGCATACCGATCCGTCAAGCACTTGTGGTAGCGCCCTCAGGGCTATCGCTTTTGAGATTTGGTCGCGGTTCTGATGAGTTCGAGCATGAATGTATCCTGCCATCCGGCGCGTTTCAGCTTTCCTCGCATTGATCCTTTTGACGGTTCGGAGCGGGCGAGGTTGAGAGCGATGCGCCGTAGGATAGAGAGATTTTCGGGTCCGTTGTCTTTTCTGTTGCGCGCGGCGTCCTCGTTCATGGAGACGTCGAGCACCCAGTGAAGGCTGTTCTCGATACTCCAATGGGCGCGGGTGATGGACAGGAAACGCTCGGGAGAGAGCGGCGCGCTGATGAGGAAGTAGCGAGTTTGGCATGAGGTTTTATCGCCGACTTCGCGGGTGGCGACGACCTTTCCGATGGCCCTGAGCCCGGGCCAGTGATGCCGCTCGTCGAGCCAGGCAACGTCATGCGAGATCAACGCCTTGCGCGTCTCCAGTCGACCGTGTCCTGCGTCAACATTCTGATAAGTTTCACAGTTTTCGACATTTCCAGGATCATCCAGCCAGAGTGCCACATCCTCGTGCAGCGTCTCCTGATTGCGTTTCAGCGCCAGAACATAATCACCGCCAGCCTGCGTTACCGTCTCGGCTGTAGTGCGCTGCGTGTGCATAGCGTCCGCCGTCACAATCCGCCCCTTCAACGACAGCATGTTCAACAGCGCGGGCAGCGCCGTAATCTCGTTGGATTTTTCGTCAACAGCGACCTGCCCGAGTACGAGCCTGGCCTCAGCCGCAAAAGCCTGCACGAGGTGTAACGCCGACTGCTTCTTCGCCCTGTCGAAGGAGCGCCGCAACGACTTGCCATCAACCGCAATCACCTCGCCCAACTGGTCAGCGAACCCCTCTGTCAGGCGAAGCATCACTGACTGAAACGTGCCAGGATCGAGGGCGTTGAACAGGTCAGAGAACGCATCGTGGCTCGGTATTCCGTGCTTCAGTGTCATGAATGTGCGCAAAAACGGCTCTTTCGTCGTGCCAAATAGCGCCATGTCGCAGCAACCCTCGCCGCCACACATGGTCGACAACAGGCCGATCATAAGCATCTCATGAAGATCATGCCGTGTAGCGTTGCTCGTACGAGGGTCTTCAACGCCCTCAAAAATATGAGAAAAATCTTCCATCGCGGTCGCATCCTTTACTAATGACGCAATCCGTATGAATCCAATCAGACGTGATGCATAGTCAATATTTCAAAAGCGATTCCCCTGGTAGCGCCCTGAAAATGTTCCAAAAAGCGCATGACACCGTACTTTTTTGGCTACGGCAGCCTCGTAAATCGCGCCACCCATAACTACCCCGATGCGCACCCGGCCCAGCTGCAAGGCTGGCGGCGGGTCTGGGTCAAGACGCTTGCCCGCGATGCAGTGTTCCTTTCGGTGGAGCCTGATCCGGCCACCACAATCGACGGGTTGATCGCCGCCGTGCCGAATGCCGATTGGGCCGCCTTGGACCTGCGGGAAGCGGCCTATGAACGCATCCTCTCGGGCGAGGCCGTGTCTCACGATCTGCGCCCCATGCCTGAGGTTTCTCACTACGCCGTCACCAATACGGCCGGGCCCACCACGGCGGACAATTACATCATCCTCAGCTACCTCGACATCGTCGTGAAAGGCTTCCTGGATGAGTTTGGATTGGAGGGTGTTGAGAGGTTCTTTGCCACCACCCAAGGCTGGGAAACGCCCGTCCTCAACGACCGCGCAGCGCCGCGCTATCCGCGCTATCACCAGCTGTCAGCTGACGAAGAAGCCTTGGTGGACAAGCACTTAGCGGCGCGCATGAAATAGCGTCATCAGCCGCCCTTCGCGACCAAAGATCGCGTGGTGCGGCTCTTTCTCTCCCCCCCCGGCAGTGATCACGCGCAAGGCCAGCACCCAGGCGATGATCCCAAAAATCACGCCTGACAGCGCCTGCCCGATCAGCACCCCTGGCGCGCCGAACATCACTGACCCTAGCCAAACCAGCGGCACCATGGCCACAACGTTGCGGCCCCAGTTGGTGTAGGTGGAATAGAACGGATGGCCCAGGTTGTTGAAGGCCGCATTGGCCACGAACAGCACGCCAGGAAAGAAGAATGCCAGCGCCAGCGGGCCACAGAACAGATAGATCAGATCGCGGGTGATCCCCTCGGCCTCAAACAGCGCCACAATCGGCCCGCGCAGGGCAAAGAGGATACCCGACACCGCAAGGATCACGATCACCGTGAACCAGATGGCGGCTGTGAACCCTTCACGCACACGGGCCATGTTTCCCGCGCCAAAGTTCTGACCCAGGATCGGCCCTACCGCGCCCGACAACGCAAAGACCACGCCAAAAGCCACCGGGATCATACGGCCCACGATGGCCATGCCCGCCACCGCTGCCTCGCCGTATCCCGCCATCGCCCGCGTGACAAAGGCCTGGCCCACAGGCGTCGCAATCTGCGCCAGGATCGCGGGAAAGGCGATGGACATGACCGGCATCAGGTCCCGCCGCATCCCGGGCAGGTGCGGCATGGCAATGCCCCCATAGATGCGCACCAACGGGTAAAGGGCCATCACCGCAATCACGATCCGCGCCACGAATGAGGCGACTGCAGCCCATGCCAGTTCCATATCCAGCCCGAAGATTAGGATCGGATCCAGCACCGCATTCGCCAACCCGCCTGCAATGGTCGACATCATCGCGCGGCGTGCATCGCCATGGGCGCGCAAGATCGCGCCGCCCATCATCCCCAACATCAGGAAAGGCACCGACGGCAGGATGATCGTCAGGAACATTACCGCCAGATCAGCGGTCTCTCCCACCGCACCCAAAAGTCCGACCAGTTCGGCAAGGTAGAGCCAAACGCCAACGGAAAAAAGAACCCCAAAGATCAGACCATAGGTCAGCGCATGGGTCGTGCGCTCACGCGCCAACTGTTCTTCCCCTGCCCCCAACGCACGGGCCACCAAGGCCCCCGCCGCGATGGCGAGGCCGATACCAAAGGACGTGGTGAAAAACAGGATCGCGCCGGCATAACCAATCGCCGCCGCCAGCTCCGCCTTGCCCAGCATGGAGATGAAGATCATGTCGACAAAGTCGACCAGAAACACCGCCATCAACCCGACGGACGAGGTCAAAGACATCACTGTCACATGGCGAAAGAGGTTCCCGGTGAGAAACTTGGCCTGTGCCTCAGCCATCTTGAGGCACCCCTTGTTTCACCCTTCCAACTAAACTCATCCACCTCCTCCGCTTCATGCTGAAGCTAGCGGAGAAAGCACCTAGGTTCACCCCTTGGCCTTCACCACCTGCAACAGTGGCATGACCTGCGCCATTTCCGGGCCGCTTTCCATGCCCGTCAGCGCCAGCCGCAACGGCCGGAAAAGCCCACGCCCCTTGCGGCCTGTCTCCGATTTCACAGCCGCCGTCCACGTGCCCCAGGTGTCAGCGTCAAAGGGCATGTCCGGCAGCAGGCCCATCGCTTGCGCAATGAAATCGGCATCGCCGTCCTCGATGACAGGCTCTGCCCCATCGCGGAACATCGCCCACCAGCCCTCAAGATCGCCAAGCGTCTGGATATTCTTGCGCGTGACCTCCCAGAACTGGGCCGCCTTGTCGTCCGGCACACCCGCCGCTGCAACCGCATCTGCCACCGCCTCAAAAGGCCGCTCGGACAGATACCGCCCGGTCAGCGGGAACAGGTCGTTCACATCGAACTTCGTCGGCGCGGAGCCGAAGTGGTTGATATCAAACCCGTCTGCAATCGCCCCCAGATCGTCCTGCAACTCCACCGGCTGCGAAGACCCCAGCCGCGCCATCAGGCTCAGCAGCGCGGCAGGCTGCACGCCCTGTTCGCGCAGATCACGCAGGGCCAGCGTGCCGAGGCGCTTGGACAAGGCCTCGCCCTGTGGGCCCGTCAGCAGGGAATGGTGGGCAAAAGACGGGGCCGTCTGGCCAAGGGCTGCCATGATCTGGATTTGCGTGGCCGTGTTGGTCACATGGTCCGAGCCTCGCACCACATGGGTCACGCCCATGTCCGTGTCATCCACAACCGAGGCCAGCGTATACAAAATCTGCCCATCACCCCGGATCAGCACCGGGTCAGATACTGAGGCTGCATCAATCGAGATGTCACCCAAGACACCATCCGTCCATTCAATCCGCTCATGATCCAGCTTGAAGCGCCAAACGCCATCGCCCCGCTCTGCGCGCAGCTTGGCCTTGTCGTCGTCTGACAGGTTCAGCGCGGCGCGGTCATAGACCGGCGGCTTGCCCATATTGAGCTGCTTCTTACGCTTCAGGTCCAGCTCTGTCGGCGTCTCGAAGGCTTCATAGAAACGGCCCTTTTCGCGCAGCGCGTCAGCGGCAGCGTGGTACATCTCCAACCGTTCCGACTGCCGCTCGATCCGGTCCCACTGCAGGCCGAGCCACTCCATATCCCGCTTGATGCCGTCGACGTATTCTTCCTTCGACCGCTCCGGGTCGGTGTCATCAATTCGCAGAATGAACGTGCCGCCCGCCTTGCGCGCGATGAGGTAGTTCATCAGCGCGGTGCGCAGGTTGCCAACATGCAGATATCCCGTGGGCGACGGGGCAAATCGGGTGACGGTGGGGGTGGTCATAGCGCGACTCCAAATGGGTGCGCGTCATGTGTCACAGGGGGCTGGGCTTGTCCAGCAAGCTGCCCCTTGGTCCGACTAATAGAGCAGCGATTTACCCTCGTGGAACAGATGCACCTTACCCGGTACGGCTGTCATCCGCATGGTCTGCCCACGCGTACCCTTGTGAATGCCCGGCAGCTTGGCAATCACGGCAGCTTCCTCTGGGCCAGAGGTGTTGAAATAGACCTGCGTAACCTCGCCCAGCTTTTCGGAGATGTTCACGGCACCCTCGAAGGCGAAGTTCTCACCGTCCGTCGGTGCCATATCCTCGGGCCGGATGCCTACGTTGACGCGCAAGCCCTTGTGCGCCTCTGTCGTGGGGATCGCAGCCTCAATCACGCCGCCGCCCGCATCGACCTTTACACCCGTGACCTCGCCTGTGCTGACGACTTCACCCGACAGCAGGTTCATCGCAGGCGAACCAATGAACTGCGCGACAAACTCGTTCTCTGGCGTCTCGTATAGCTCCAACGGCGTGCCGACCTGGGCAATCCCCTTGTTGGCCAGTACTACGATGCGAGAGGCCAGCGTCATCGCTTCCACCTGGTCATGGGTCACGTAGATCATGGTGGAGTTCGGCATCGACTCCTTCAGCTGCGCAATCTCAATCCGCGTGGCCACCCGCAAGGACGCATCAAGGTTCGAAAGCGGCTCGTCAAAGAGATAGGCCTTCGGATCCCGCACAATCGAACGGCCAATGGCAACCCGCTGCCGCTGACCACCGGAGAGCGCCTTGGGCAGACGGTCCAGATATTCTTCCAGCTGCAACACTTTGGCGGCGCGGTTCACCGCCTCATCAATCTCTGCCGCCGATTTCTTGGCCAGCTTCAACGCAAAGGCCATGTTGTCGCGCACGGTCATATGAGGATAAAGCGCGTAGGACTGGAACACCATCGCGATACCACGCTGTGCGGGGGGCACATCGTTCATCTCCTCCCCGTCGATCTCCAGCACGCCATCGGTGATCCGCTCCAGCCCCGCGATCATGCGCAGCAGGGTGGACTTGCCGCAGCCTGAGGGGCCGACAAAGACGATCAACTCGCCCGTTTTGATATCCAGATTGATGTCATTGAGGACATTGACGGTGCCGCCATAGGTCTTGACGACATCGGTCAGTTTCACATCGGCCATCTCAGATCTCCCTCAAGTCTTTTTTTGCGCAAAACAGGGCTGCCAGGGCCCCAGATGCAGCTTGCCGTCGGCTCCCGGACCGGTTGACCCCAGCTCGGCCCCCAGCGGCTCCCAATTGCCCTGCGGCATATGAATCGTGGCGGGCGTGTCGCTCAGATTCACCGCGCAGAACATCTCCACCCCGTCGTGACGGCGGATCAGGCTTAGCACATCACCGGTCGCGGTCAGGTCGTGGTGCGTGCCTTTGACCAGCGTGGGCTGCACCGCCCGGAAGGCCAATGCGCGGCGGTAGTGGTGCAATAGCGCTGCGGGGTCGGTTTCCTGTTCGTTGACGGCATGGTGCAGGTGGTCATGACTGACAGGCAACCACGGCTTGGCCTCAGAAAAACCACCGTTGAGGTTTGAGTTCTCCCACACCATCGGGGTGCGGCAGCCATCGCGGCCTTTGAACTCCGGCCAGAACTCTATCCCGTAGGGGTCTTGCAGATCGTCAAAGGCAACATCCGCTTCCTGCAGGCCCAGTTCTTCCCCCTGATAGAGGCAGAGCGATCCGCGCAGTGAGATCATCACCGTTAAGAACGCCCGTTGTGCCGCCGGGCTCAGCCCCCAGCGCGTCACGTGGCGCATCACGTCGTGGTTGGAAAACGCCCAGCAGGCCCAGCCGTCGGGGGCATGGGCGTCGAGCCGGTTCAGAACCTCCACAACCGACTTGGCGGTCAAAGGCTCCTTGGCGAGGAACTCAAACGCGTAACACATCTGCATCAGATCATCGCCAGAGGTGTAGTCGCCCAGGATCTCCAACCCTTTCTGCGCGTCGCCCACTTCGCCCACGGCTGCACGCGCGCCGTACTCATCCAGCAGCCCACGGAAACGGCGCAGGAACGCCAGGTTCTCCGGCTGGTTCTTGGAATAGACGTGATCCTGATGGTTGTAAGGGTTCACGCGCGGGGCAATCGTGTCGTTGCGGTCCTCGGGGGCCAAGGCCGGGTTGTCGCGCAGTTCAGCATCCGCGAAGTAGAAGTTGATTGTGTCGAGCCGGAAGCCGTCCACCCCACGGTCCAGCCAGAACCGCGTCACGTCCAGCAGCGCATCCTGCACGGCGGGGGTGTGGAAGTTCAGATCAGGCTGCGATTTCAGGAAGTTGTGCAGATAATACTGTTCGCGCCGGGCATCCCATGTCCAGGCAGGCCCGCCAAAGATCGACAGCCAGTTGTTAGGCGGGGTGCCATCAGGCTTGGGATCAGCCCAGACGTACCAGTCGGCTTTGTCGTTGGTGCGGTCCTCTCGCGAGGCGGCAAACCAAGCGTGCTGGTCGGAGGTATGGCTTAACACCAGATCGATCATGACCTTCAGCCCGTGGGCATGCGCCTCTGACACTAGCGCGTCAAAATCGGCCAGCGTTCCGAACATCGGGTCGACGTCGCAATAGTCGCTGACGTCATAGCCGAAGTCTTTCATCGGGGACGTGAAGAAGGGACTGATCCAGATCGCATCCACACCTAGCCGCGCGATGTAATCCATGCGCTCCGTGATGCCGGGCAGATCACCCACCCCGTCGCCGTTGCTGTCCTGATAGCTGCGCGGATAGATCTGATAGATCACCGCCCCGCGCCACCAATCGGGATCGGTTGTGCCGGATTTATGCGGCATCGCCTTGGGGTCCATGTTCGACATGTGCAGACACTCTTATTTGACCGACCCGGCCAGCAGGCCGCGGACGAGGAAACGTTGCATGGTGAAGAAGACGATCAGCGGCACGGTGATCGACACGAAGGCGGCAGCAGCCAGAATGCCCCAGTCGCCCCCGCGGCTGCCCAGAAGGTCGTCGGCGATCTTGACGGTCATCACCCAGCTGTCGGAATTCGACGGCAGGAAGACCTTGGCGACCAGCAGGTCATTCCACGTCCAGAGGAACTGGAAAATCGCAAAGCTGGCGAGTGCCGGGAAGCTCAAGGGCAGCACGATCTTGGTGAAGACCTGAAAGTCCGTCGCCCCGTCCACTTTAGCGCTTTCAATGATATCGCGCGGTAGGCCGACCATGTAGTTGCGTAAGAGGTATATCGCCAGAGGCAGACCAAACCCGGTATGCGCCAGCCATATCCCCAGATAACTTTGCCCGATCCCCACCTGGTTATGAAGTTGCAGCATTGGCACCAGCGCCAATTGCAGCGGCACGACGAGAAGACCGACAATGACCGCTATGAGCAGCCACCTCCCGGGGAACTCCATCCACGCGAGCGCATAGGCGGCAAAGGCGGCGATCAGGATCGGGATAATTGTGGCTGGGATCGTCACCGTCAACGTATTGATGAACGCCTTGTCCATGCCGTCCGAACTCAGGATTTGTCGATAGTTACCTAGCGAAAATTCCGGTGGCGTTGCGGCGGCATAGTAGATCGACGGCGCGCGCTTGATCTCTGCGGGGGAGGTATAAAGGTAGTCTCCGTTTTCCTGCACCGTGAGTGTGCGGTCCTTGGTCAGCTGAGCAGTCTCCCCCGGCTGGCTGCCATTGGGGTCCGTGCGCTTGCCGCCAAAAGAAGAAACCGAACCGCCATCCGCGCCCGCCTCGGTGAAGATATTGCCTTCGATCACAAACAGCCCGTCACGTTCGCTCACGTTGTCGGCGTTGGCTTTGACGGCAAAGTTCTGCTCCACCGGGAAGGGGCTTTTCCACCAGGCGGAAATGCTGATCTGGTCGCGGTCGCGGAAGGAGGACACCAGCAGCCCCACGGTGGGGATCAGCCAGGCGACAACCAGCAGGATGACGGAAATGCGCGTGACCCAAAGCAGCGCGGGGCGGGTGCCTGCAATGTTTTCCATCAGCGCATCTCCTTGCGGGCTTGGCGGATGTTCCAGATCATCACCGGCAGAACGATCAGCATGATCACAAAGGCCACCGCTGTCGCGCGGCCGTCATCGCGGAACATGAAGTTCATCATGTAACTGGGTAAGATCTCCGTCTCGAAATTACCGCCCGTCATGGCGTAGACGATGTCGAAGACCTTAAGCACGAGGATGGTGATCGTCGTCCAAACCACCACGACGGTCCCCATGATCTGCGGCACTTTGATCTTGAAGAAGACCTGCAGCGGGTTCGCGCCGTCGATGATCGCGGCCTCGACCGTTTCCTCGGGGATGCCCCGCAGGGCGGCGGAGAGGATCACCATGGCAAAGCCCGTCTGGATCCAGATCAGGATGACCATCAGGAAGAAGTTGTTCCAGAACGGCAGTTGCAGCACGTCGATGGGGGCCATGCCAAAGAAGTCGCGCACGGCGTTGAGGATGCCGATCTCTGAATTGTTGGCGTAGACAAACCGCCAGATTAGCGAGGCGCCAACGAAGGAGATCGCCATCGGCATGAAGATCAGCGACTTGGCGATGTTGCCCCACTTCAGCTGATCGGTCAGCTGAGCGACGAGCAACCCAAGGAAAGTCGCCATCGCGGGCACCACAAGCACCCACATGAAATTGTTGAAAAAAGCGGTCTGAAACGCCGTGTCCGAAAACATCGACTGGTAGTTGCCGAAGCCGATGAACTCCTCACCCGAGCGGTTGTAAAGTGAGCGCCAGAAGGAGCCGATCACGGGGTAGACCAGATAAAGCGTCAGCGCGAAAAGCGCAGGGAAAAGGAAAAGCCATGGGCGCACCATTTCGGCGCGGTTGATGTTGCGGCCCTTGTCGCCCGGTTTCGGCGGAAAGATCACCTTGTCGAGGATCAGGTTCGACAGAAAGAAGTATCCCACGCATCCGCCGACGCCGACGATGACCGTGATGATCCCTTGCATCATGGGTGACATGATTGAACCCTCCCCCGAGAATGGTTGCAGGCCCCCGCGTCATGCAGGGGCCTGCAGTGCTGATTTAGTTCAGCGAGTCCCAGCGTTCTTGGATCTTGGCCGCTGCGTCTGCGGCAGGCGTGCCAGTGGTGTAGTCCACCATCGAGGTCCAGAATTCACCCGCGCCGATCTCTGCCGGCATCAGGTCGGAAGCGTCGAACCGGAAGGTTGTCGCGTTTTGCAGAATCTCACCCTGCGCGCGCAGGCTGTCATCTGCGTAGGTCGCGAGGTTCACGCCGCCATGTGCGGTCAGGAAGCCGCCTTGGGCCATCCATGCCTCATGCGCCACGGGCAGCTTGAGGAATTCGACCATTGCATTGGCCGCGTCAGACGGGTTGGTGATCGCGAACAGCGTGCCCGCGCCCAGAACCGGCTTGCCCAAATCCTTGTCGGCGTAAGCGGGGAAGTAGAAGAAATCCACGTCCTCACCCACGGTGGTGCCTTCGGGGAAGAAGGCGGGGATGAACGACGCCTGACGGTGCATGTAGCACTTTGGCGGGATCGCAAAGAGACCCGCAGGGCTGTCGCGGAAGTCGGTGGATGCCACAGCGGCAGCGCCCCCATCGACATAGGCGTCATTGAGCGCGAAGTGACCGTATTCTTCCATGGCCGCGATGACCTTGGGGTCGTTGAACTTCATCTCGTTGCTGACCCATGCGTCATAATCTGCCGGGCTGTTGACGCGCAGCATGAAGTCTTCAACCCAGTCGGTCGCTGGCCAGCCTGTCGCCGCCCCGGACCCCAGACCGATGCACCAGGGCGTGCCGCCGTCCGCAACGATCTGATCGGTCAGCGCCTTCAGCTCTTCCATCGATTCCGGGATGTCATAGCCAGCCTCGTCAAAGGCTTCGGGCGAATACCAAACCAGCGACTTCAAATCGACGCGGTAGAACAGGCCATAGAGCGCGTCGTTACCGTCCGCATCCGCATAGGTGCCCAGATCAACCCAGGACGACCCGGCTGCAAAGTTCTCTGCCACCCAATCTGCCGTGCCATCGGCCAGTGGGGTCAAAAGGCCCTGAGAGGCCATGTCGGCGGCCAGACCCGGCTGCGGGAAAACCGCGAGATTGGGGGCAGAGCCCGCGCGAGCAGAGATCACGATGTCCTGCTCAAAGCTGTCGGAACCGGAGTAGTTAACGGTTGCGCCTGTGGCTTCGGTGAAAAGCGCAAAGACCTTTTCGACCTTTTCCTTTTCATTGCCGGTCCAGGGGCCGGTGATGGTTACAGTCTGACCGCTCAGGTCCGTGGCAGCGGCAAAGGCTTCAAAGCTGTCCCAGGTGAAGTCGCCTTCGCCCACGGTAAAGCCGTGGCCGTCTGCTGCGGCCATGCCTGCGGTAACAGCCAGTGCAGCCGCGCTCGCGTATAGTTTCAATTTCATGGTGTTCTCCCTGAAGTAACACGCCCCAATGGGCGCATTTGTGGCAATTCCCGCTTCTCCCAAAGCGCTTTGGATTTTTGCTTAATGCCGTACCATTGACCAGGAGTCAATCATTGCGTGCAGGCTTGGAAAGAGCGGCATTATAGCATGAAATGACAAAATTGCGCTTTGACGGACTGCGGGTCACGCCATAAAGTGCTTTCAAACCGATGAACAAAGCGCTTTGAAAATGAACCTTCGTGAGCTTTCAGAACAGTTGGGCCTGTCGCAGACGACGGTCAGCCGTGCGCTGAACGGCTATCCGGAGGTGAGCGAGGCCACCCGCCTCAAGGTACTGGCGGCTGCTGAGGCCTCGAATTACCAGCCTGACGCCCGCGCGCGCAGTCTGGCCACAGGCCAGGCCAAGGCCATCGGCCATGTGATTCCCCAGTCCACCAGCCACGAGATGGTGAACGTTGTTTTTGCCGATTTCATTGCAGGCGCGGGGGAAACCTACGGCCAGAGCGGCTATGATCTGGTGATGTCGATGGTGTCGGATGATGCGGAGGTGCAGACCTACCGCACGCTGGCGCGCAAGCGGAACGTGGATGGCGTGATTGTGCATGCCCCCACGCAGGACGACCCGCGCATTGCGCTGCTGCAAGAGCTGAACCTGCCATTTGTCGTGCATGGCCGTTCCAGCGCTGTGCGCACCGATTACAGCTGGCTCGATGTGAACAACAAACGCGCCATTGAACGGGCCACCAAGTTTCTGATCGATCTGGGACACCGCCGCATTGCGCTGATCAACGGGTTGGAACGGATGGATTTCGCGCTCCGCCGTCGCGAAGGCTACGTTGCGGGGCTCGCCGCCCATGAGATTGCGACGAACGCGGCCTTCATGCGCAGTGACGAGATGACAGAGCCCTTTGGCCACGAAAGTGCCGGGCAAATGCTCGACGCGCCCGCGCCGCCCACGGCCTTCATCGCCTCGTCGATCGTCGTCGCCATGGGTGTGCGCCGCGCCATCGAAGAACGCGGGTTGAAGATGAGCCGCGATGTGAGCGTGATCTGTTTTGACGATATGATCTCTTACTTCCCCAATGGCGAGGGCGAGCCGATCTTTACTGCCACACGCTCCTCCGTCCGGGATGCGGGCCGTCGGTGCGCAGAGATGCTGTTGGCGCAGATTGAAAACCCCGGCAGCCCCGCCGTGCAGGAACTTTGGGAGGCTGATCTGGTCGTAGGCACCTCCACCGGTCCCGCACCCGGAGACAGCTGACGCTGTTCAAAACTTTCGGTTTTCCTCAAGGTTTCGGCTTTGCTGCAGCGCCCCCGTGGCCAAATTGAAGGGCAGGCAGATGCGACGCAGTGCGTCGCGCCTTGCGGTGCATTCTGTGCCGGAAAGATGATTTATCCCGGCGGTGTCGCGACGGGCAGAGTTTTATCCCGTGGCACGTTCCGATTTCGTAACCCCACCGCACGGTGGTTTTGCCTTAGGTTAAGGAAACTTGTTCACCCGAAGTGGTGGTCATCTGGACAACCGGTGCCTCCTCAGGCTTGGGAAGGATCGCATCACTTTCAAGCCGATGCTGGAACTCCAGCACCGTGTAGGGCCGCTGCCACAACCACGGGCGGTTCCGTATGGCGTTCACGTCCTGCTTTGGCAATTGGTCGTCCGTAAAGGCATAGAAATAGAGGTCAAACCCCCGATCCGTGACCGCCTGCCGCGACAGGTATCGCATGCCAAGCTGTTCAACGCAGACCGCCATGTCGCGGTCGATGTCAGCTGTCCGCAAGGTGATCAATCCAATCTGCGCCCCGCCTCCCAAAGGGTGTTCCTGGTCGCCCTGCGCCGTCTTGGTGTCACCGTCAAACGTGTGCTGAATGAACTCAATCGCGTGGCCTTCGGGGTCATCCAGATGGCTCAGATATCCGATGTCGCGAAACTGGCGGGGCGCGCTGGCGGCATGGCCCTGCGCCACCAGACGGGCCTGCGCATGATCGAGGTCCGACAGGGTGATCGCGATTTTCCAATAGCGGTCTTGCGGCCCAAGCACATGAGACCGCGTGCTCTGCGATTGTCGCAAGACCAGCCACGCGCCTTGCCCACCGTAGCCCACTGCCACCTCGTCCCCATTTTCCCGCCGCGTCATGCCCAGCACGTCGCAATAGAACGCTCCCAGCCGTTCAGGGTTCTTCACCCAAAGCGTCAGGCTGTTGATGGATCCCACACTCATGTCGGATGCACCGGCCAGCGGGTGGCAAGGTCCTTCAGCCCTGCACGGATGAGCTCGGCCAAGACATCCTCATCCGCGTCCTCCAGCTTGTTGAGGTAGAGGCAGGATTTGCCGATCTTGTGCTTGCCCAGTCGCGCCAGGATATCCCCGAAATCCGCGTAGCCGGGCATGATGTAGATGCTCAGCTTGGCCTTGCGCGGCGCGAAACCGGTGGCGAAAAAACTGCCGGAGCGGCCCGAGGCATAGGTGTAATCATAGCGCCCGTAGCCGAGCATACCGCCCTTGTAGAACTGCGGCTGCCAACCGGTAACCTTCTGGAACAGCGCGTTTAGCGCATGGCCTTCACGGTTGCGGCGCGCGGGCTCAACCGCACTAAGGAACGCCTCGACCTCGCTCATCTGTGCCCTCCTGACGAAATTATGATCACCCGCGTTCGGCCTTGCGCTGGGCCGCGCGGCAACTTGCACTAGAATTAACCTATCACAGTTCGACAGAGGAGAAGAGACCATGGCCCCCACATTCACCCGCCGCACCGCCCTTGCCGGTGCCGCCACCCTGCCGCTGGCCGCTGCAACCGCCACCGCCGTGCGCGCTGATGCCCCAATGCTGGGTGCTGGCGGCGCGCCGTTCCAGCGCGTGAAGCTGGGCGCTTTCGAAGTCACCACCCTGCTTGCAGGCAGCCGCAGTGTGCCCGACCCGCACAATATCTTTGGCCTCAATGTGGATTACGCGACCTTTGCCGAAGCCTCTGCCGCCGCGCACATCCCCACGAACGCTGCGCAGTTTTTCTTTACCCCTACGGTGGTCAACACCGGCACGGAACTGGTGCTGTTTGACACCGGGCTCAGCGGCGAAGGCACCTCTGCCGCGCTGGAGGCTGCGGGGTATTCCGCAGATCAGGTGGACACCGTGGTAATCACCCACATGCACGGCGACCACATCGGCGGGCTGACTTCGGGCGATGCGCCAACCTTTGCCAATGCCCGTTACGTCACCGGACAGGTGGAATTTGACGCCTGGTCCAAAGCGGGCAACGAAGGGTTCGATGCCAAGGTCAAACCGCTGGCTGACAAGATGACGTTCCTGGATGACGGCGGCGATGTGACCGGCGGTGTGTCCGCCATGGCCGCCTTTGGACATACGCCGGGCCACATGGTCTACCGTATTGAAAGCGAAGGCGAACAGCTGGTGCTGGGGGCGGATTTTGCGAACCACTATGTCTGGTCGCTGGCCCACCCCGACTGGGAAGTGAAGTTCGACATGGACAAGGCGGCGGCCGCTGCAACACGCCGCGCGATCCTTGACATGCTGGCCGCTGACGGCATCCCGTTTGTGGGCTACCACATGCCGTGGCCCGCGTTTGGCTACGTGGAGAAAGCAGGCGACGGCTTCGCCTATGTGCCGCACAGCTATCAGCTGTTGCTCTGACCCCTTTGAACGGGGCGGGTCAGCCCGCCCTTCCCCCAAGGTTCGCGCGCAGATAGTCGATCATGGCGCGGACCTTGCCCGGCAAGTGACGGCGGTTGGGGTAAAGCACCCAGGCCGCCGTATCAAAGGTACTCGCCGTCCAGCTGTATTGGGGCAGCAAGCGTTTGAGCCGCCCCTCGCGCAGGTCTTCGACCACCAGCCAGTCTGCCAGCAAACCGACGCCAAGCCCTATGCGAACCGCTTCGCGCAGGGCCAGCGGGTTTGAGATCTTCAGGCTCCCGGAGACCGCGATTTGCTGGGGGTCTGACTTGTCCTTGCGGAACATCCATGGCCCGGACAGGCCCGGCAGGGCGAATTTGATACAGTTCAGCTCCGTCAGATCCTCTGGCGCGCCTACGGGCAGTTTGTCATCAAGATAGGTTGGTGCCGCGACAAGATGGTAGCGCGTCGGCATCAGGACGGTGGAAATCAGATCGCCCTTTGGGGCCGGGGCCAGACGGATCGCGATATCGATCCCGTTTTCCACAAGATCAAGGTTCGCATCCGTGGCCTGCAGGTCGATGGTTATATCGGGGTAGCGGTCCTGAAAACCGGGAAGAAGCGGCAGGATCACTTGCTGCGCAAAGGCCACCGATGCCGTCACACGCAATTCTCCCGTTGGCGCGCCACGCTGGCCGCGTGCCGCATCGCGCGCAGCCTCAAGGTCTTCGATCAAGGGGGCGATGCGGGCCAGAAACTCCCGCCCCTCTTCCGTTACCGTCAAACGCCGGGTGCTGCGTTGGAAAATCCGGATACCGATGTCGTCTTCCAGCCCCGCAATGGCACGAGAAACGGAAGATGGATCAAGGTTCAGCACGCGTGCAGCGCCGGCAATGCTGCCTCGGTCCTGCACAATCAGCGCGATTCTGAGAGCGGAGATATTCATTCATGTGATTTTCGCACGACTATAGTGCAAAATGCATCATTTTTTGCAAAATTTGCAAGCGATAGGTCTGGTCCGTCATTCAAAGGCCGAAGGATCAGCCATGTCTCATCTCGAAAACAAAACCGCGATCATCACCGGTGCCAGCCGTGGCATCGGAGAGGCCATCGCCCGTTATCTCGCAACGAAAGGTGTAAATGTCGTGCTGGCCGCCCGGTCTGCCGACCGAGTGGAGCGCATCGTGGGCGAAATCCGCAGCAATGGCGGGAACGCGCTGGCATTGGCCTGCGACGTTAGTAGCCGTGCCGATGTGGCGCGTATGATCGAGCGCACGCAGGCCGCGTTTGGACGCGTCGATATCCTTGTTAACAACGCAGGGCTTATCGACCCAATCACACGGATCGCAGACAGTGACCCCGATGCCTGGGCCCGCGTGGTCGATGTGAACCTCAAAGGGGTCTACTACGGCCTGCGGTATGCAATTCCGGTGATGCAGGAGCAGGGCGGCGGGACGATCATCAACATCTCTTCGGGGGCCGCGAATTCCTTCCTCGAAGGCTGGTCGCACTATTGCGCGACCAAGGCGGCTGTCCTGCGGCTCACGGGCGTTGCCCACAAGGAGTATGCCGCTGATGGCATCCGGGTTGTCGGGCTGAGCCCGGGCACCGTGGCCACGGACATGCAGGTTGTTATCCGGGCCTCAGGCATCAACCCGGTCAGCAAGCTTGATCCTTCTGCGCATATCCCGCCGGAATGGGTTGCCAAAGCCGTGGAGTATCTCTGTAGCCCGGATGGGGAACAACACGCAGGTGGGGATTTTTCCCTCAAGACCGATGAAGGCCGATCGCAGGCGGGGCTGCCGCCGCTCTAGTCCTTGTATTCCTCCTGCGTGGAGATCCACCAGACGATTCCGTTGCCGTCGGCAATACCGCCTCTGTAGTCTCCGTCACCTGACCGGGTCATCTCTTGGACCACCTGCCCGCCGGCCTCAACAGCGCGGGCAAAGGTGGCGTCGGCCTCAGCCACATAGATATGCACATGGGCGGTGTCTGCATCGGGCATCTCACCCATCATGATCACGCTATCGTCGACACGCGCCTCGGCATGTTCAATGCCGCCGCCCGCGCGGGGGTGCACCCGCAACCGGGTTGCCGCAAAGACCTTTTCGAGAAACCTCAGTGTCGCTTCAGCATCGCGCACGATCAGATAGGGGCTGACGGTCGGATAATTGTCTGGTTTCCAGCCCATGGATCAGTCTAGCCGTCCTCGTTCAGCGCCCCGTTTTCCCACTGGCCGCTGGCTTCTTCGCCTGTGGAATAACGCATGGTGCCTGCGCCCTGGCGCTTGCCTGCCTTGAACGTGCCTTCGTAGACGTCGCCGTTGTCGTAGGTCGCAACACCCTGTCCTTCGATCTCTCCGTTGACCCACTGGCCTTCGTAGACAAAGCCGCTGGCCATGGTGATCTTGCCGGTGCCGTGGCGCTGGCCTTCGGCAAAGTCGCCTTCGTAGACGGTGCCATCGGGGTATGTCGCCTTGCCCACGCCATTGCGCTGACCGTCTTTCCAGCCCCCTTCGTAGCGGTAGCCGTCCGCATAGGTCATCACGCCCTGCCCGTCATTGCGGGCATTCACGAAGTCGCCTTCGTAGACCACGCCATTGGTGTAGGTGGCTGTGCCGCGCCCTTCGATCACACCTGAGGCCCATTGGCCTTCGTAGGTGGAGCCGTCGGGGTAGGTGATCTTGCCCTCGCCATCAGCCAGATCGTCGCGGAATTGACCGACGTAGACAGAACCATCGGGGTAGGTCACCTGCCCCTGTCCTTCGATTTGCCCGGCCACCCATGAGCCTGTGTAGACATACCCATCGGTGCCGGTGAACGTCCCCTGCCCGTCACGGCGGTCGTCTTTGAAGTCGCCTTCGTAGATGTCGCCGTTTTCATAGACCACACGGCCTTTGCCCTCGCGGCGACCGCCCACGAGCTGGCCCTCGTAGACGTCCCCGTTAGGCTGCGTGAGCTTGCCGGTGCCGTCGATCTGGCCGTCTTTCCATGTGCCCACATAAACGAGGCCATCGGGCATGGTGAGTGTGCCCTCGCCCGCGCGCTTGCCTACAACGATGCCGCCTTCATAGACAGCGCCATCCGGGTAGGTGATCGTGCCCTGCCCCTGTTTTACACCATCGATCCAGTCGCCCTTGTATTCATAGCCACCGGGCGATTGCATCACGCCCTTGCCGTGGTGCTTGGCATTGCGGAACGCGCCCTCATAGCGCACGCCATTGGCATAAAGCGCCACGCCCTGCCCCATGATCGCGCCGGAGGCCCAGTCGCCTTCGTAGGTGCCGCCATCGGCAAAGGTGATCTTGCCAAAACCATCAGGTTTGCCCTTGGCAAAGCTGCCTTCGTAGACCGAGCCGTTGGGGAAGCGGGCGACGCCCTGGCCCTTGATCTCTCCGTCTTCCCACTGGCCGCTGTATTCATAGCCATTTGGCAGCTTGTAGGTGCCCTCGCCGTGCTGCAGGCCACCGCGGAAGGTGCCCTCGTAGACGCCGCCGTCGTCGTATTGCTTGGTCAGCACCTGGCCGTCCTGGGCAAAGGCAACGGCAGGCAGCAGGCAAAGGCCAAGTGTGAGCGCGCGTAGAGACATCGAAAACCCTATCTGTCGGGCACCATTCGCGTGCCCCTTTTTGATTGCGGTGCAGCCTAAGCAAAGGGGGGCACACCCGCAACGCCTTTTAACCTTCTTGGCAAGGGCTGGCTGAGGTTCCCTAGTGCAGGCGCTGATCGGAAGGGCGCGGGGCCAGAGAATTCGACCTTGAGGGCGACTGGTGGTGAAGGTCGGCACGCTGGACGGTCCTGCGGATTACGGCGGACCAACGGCGGCCATTTACATGGCAGAGGGGCAGGATTTTCAGGTGGCGGCCCCGGACGTGCCCTGTTTCGATGGGGTTCCCTGACGGGGAGGGCGGGCGACACGCCCGCCTTACGGGAGCGCCCGCCAGTCTCGTAAGGCGGAGGTGTCCTCCGCCATCCCCCGTTGCTTTGGTGGGCGACACGCCCCCCTTACGTAAGGCGGGCCGTGTCGCCCGCCCCCTTCCAACTGCCGTCTGATCTGCTACATCGCATCTGAGACCTCGTTGCAAAGGCCACCCCATGGCAGACACATTCCGCATCACTCTGGGCCAATTGAACCCAACCGTCGGGGATTTGGCTGGCAATGCCGCCAAGGCCCGCGAGACCTGGGCGAAAGGCAAGGCGGCAGGCGCGGACATGGTCGCCTTGCCCGAGATGTTTCTGACCGGATACAACACGCAGGATCTGGTCATGAAGCCCGCCTTGCAGCGTGACGTGATGATCCATCTGGAGGCTTTGGCTGCCGATTGCGCGGACGGCCCCGCACTAGCGATCGGCGCGCCGATTGCAGAAGACAATCAGCTTTTCAACGCCTACCTGATCCTCAAGGGCGGCAAAATCTCTTCTCGCGTGTTGAAGCACGAACTGCCGAATGAGACGGTCTTTGACGAGGTGCGCATCTTTGATCCCGGCCCGCTGGGTGGCCCCTATTCGGTCGGAAACACGCGGATCGGCACGCCGATTTGCGAAGATGCCTGGCACCCGGATGTGTCGGAAACCCTTGCGGAAACCGGGGCAGAGTTCCTGCTCATTCCCAACGGCTCGCCCTACTACCGCGACAAAATGGAGGTTCGGCTCAATCACATGGTCGCGCGGGTGGTGGAGACCGGCCTGCCGCTCATCTACCTCAACATGGTGGGCGGGCAGGACGATCAGGTCTTTGACGGAGCCTCCTTCGCGCTGAACCCCGGGGGCGCGCTGGCCCTTCAGCTGCCCGTCTTTGATGAGATCGTCACGGAAGTTGATCTTGAACGCGGGCCCGAAGGCTGGCGGATCGTCCCGCAAGACATGGCCCCGCAGCCGGACGCCTGGGAGCAAGACTACCGCGTCATGGTCCAGGGTTTGCGCGACTACATGGGCAAGACGGGCTTCAAGAAGGTCCTGCTCGGCCTGTCGGGCGGGATCGATTCCGCGATTGTGGCAACCATCGCAGCAGACGCCCTTGGCCCGGAAAACGTCCGCTGCGTTATGCTGCCTTCTGAATATACCTCGCAGGCTTCACTGGATGATGCCAAGGCCGTGGCGGAAAACCTGGACTGCCGGTATGATTTTGTCCCCATCTCCGAAGGGCGGCAGGCAATCACCAACACGCTCGCCCCCTTGTTCGAGGGGCTGGAACCTGACCTCACGGAAGAAAACATCCAGTCCCGCCTGCGGGGTCTATTGCTGATGGGACTTTCCAACAAGTTTGGCAAGATGCTGCTGACCACCGGCAACAAATCCGAAGTGGCTGTGGGATATGCGACGATCTATGGCGACATGGCGGGGGGCTACAACCCGATCAAAGACCTCTACAAAACCCGCGTTTTTGAAACCTGCCGCTGGCGCAATGCCAACCACCGCGACTGGATGATGGGGCCGGAGGGGGCCGTGATCCCGGAAGGGATCATCACCAAGCCGCCTAGCGCCGAATTGCGCGAGGATCAAAAGGACAGCGACAGCCTGCCGGATTACCCGGTGCTGGACCGCATTCTGGAGATTCTGGTGGATCAGGACGGCTCAATCGCCGATTGCGTGGCCGAAGGCTTTGACCGCGATGTGGCCAAGAAGGTGGAGCACCTGATTTACATCAGCGAATACAAACGCTTCCAGTCCGCACCCGGCCCGCGCCTTACCAAGGCCGCCTTCTGGCTGGACCGGCGTTACCCGATTGTGAACCGCTGGCGTGACCCAAGCTGAGGAGGCCAGCACCGTCATCCGCGTGGCGCTGCGCCCCGGACGGCTTGTGGCTTTGGGGTTGGCTTGCGCGGCAATGGTGCTGATCTGCCTGCCGTTTGTCGTCTTTGGCCTCTTCTTTTCGGGCGAGCCGGGCCATTTCATGGTCTGGTTGTCGATGGCGGGTGTCATCGCCTTTGGCTGGCCTGCGCTGCACTGCTTTGGCCTTGCCCTGCGCAAACCCATCGCCCTGCGGATGGATGCCAAAGGCATTTCGGGCTACTATGTGACGCCTGCGACATGGGACGAGATTGCCGAGGTTGGCACATTCGCCCAGACCTCCAAAGGTCTGCGTCGCCCTGATGTTACCGTCCGTTTTGTCGGTTTCAAGTTGCATGACCCAATTGGATTTCGAGACCGACAAACCGCTTGGCAACGCTTGAAGTCCTGGTCGACCGGGCGGGGCATCGGGTTTCATCTGGTGGTGCCGGACACGGCCTTGGCCAGCGATGATCTGGAAGCAATAGCAGCACAAGCGAACGCCCTGCTGGCAGCGGCCCGCGCATGAGCATCGAACCAGTAGTTGTGGAGCTCAGAACCGGAAAGGCGATGTTCCTGGGCATATTGGCCAGCTTTTGCGGCACTGTTCTTCTGCTTCTTGGCCTATTCGGGGCGGCATCCGGAGAGTTGGATGGTGATGGTATCTTTCTGGGCAGGCTGGTCGTTCTTATGACTCTGAGCTTCGCGGCCTTCTACCTCGGGCTGGCGATCCGCAAGCCTGTCGCCCTGCGGATGGATGCACACGGCATTTCCGGCTACTTTGCCGAATCCTCAATCTGGCCAGAGATCATGACCATCGAGTCCTGGGAAAGCGCAAAGGGGCGGCGTTACCTGGGGTTTGCCTTTCTGAACCCGGACACCATTCACAGCCGCCAATCAAGGTGGCGCAGGTTCTGCAATTGGTCGCGCAACCGCGACTTCGGGGATCGGTTTCAGATCGTGATACCGGAGGCGTTGTTGATGGACGGGGGTGTGGAATATCTGGCCGCGCAGGCGCGTGCTTTCCACCGGGCGGCCTGAGCGCGCAGGCAGGCCACGCGCTTGTGAATTGAGCCCGGCGTCAAGCTCAGCCACACTTGGCCTATGCGTATTCTGACAATTCTCTTCGCCCTTTTCGCCACCCCTGCCTTCGCTTGTGGGCCCGACACAAATTGCCCCGTCGGCGAGCGTCACTACCGCATTGTCTTGCCCGAAGGGCATGATGGCACCACGCCCGTGGGTGCCCTTGTCTGGAGCCATGGCTATCGCGGGTCTGCCGCAGGCGTGATGCGCAACCGCTCCCTGCGGCGCATGGTATCAAATGCAGGCCTTGCCTTGATCGCGGCACAAGGCGTGGGTGGCACGTGGGACCTGCCGCTTGGCCCGCGCACCTTTGACAGTGATGGGTCAGCCGAGTTCGCCTATTTCGATGCAGTTTTGAA
This sequence comes from uncultured Sulfitobacter sp., assembly GCA_963422245.2. Classification (GTDB taxonomy): domain Bacteria; phylum Pseudomonadota; class Alphaproteobacteria; order Rhodobacterales; family Rhodobacteraceae; genus Sulfitobacter. The sequence goes on from CAXMWW010000029.1 coordinate 366,421, forward strand.
TGATGCCAGTGCACGCTTCCCGATTGACCGGGACCGTGTCATCGCAAGTGGTTTTTCCGCGGGCGGCATGGTGGTCTGGAACCTGGCCTGTTCGCATCCTGAGAACTTTGCCGGGTTCATCCCGATGTCCGGCACCTTCTGGCTGCGGGCGCCCCAGACCTGCGAAGGCCCCGCACAGAGCATCGTGCACATTCACGGGGACGCGGACAAAACTGTGCCCCTAAACGGTCGCCCAATCCGCGAAACCCATCAAGGCAAGGTGTCAGAGGCCTTGGCACTCTACACACGCTACGGGGGTTTTGGGGCAGCAGAGCAGAGCGAGATGGGCAATTTGCGCTGCGACATGCGCAAGAATGCGGGTGGCGATGTCCTCGAATTCTGCCTCTTCCCCGGCGGTCATTCGTTCAGCACGCAACACCTGAGGTACGGAATCGAGCGATTGAAAGCCGCGGGGCAAATCTGAACGCAACGTCCCAAAATCCTGCGAGGATTTTGCCGTTCCTTCAAGCCCCGAAGGTCTGATCAAACGCGGTCCGGCCGTTTTGCGTAAACGCCACAACCCGCGTGCCCTCAACCCGGCGGCACCAGCCCTTGTCCTGCATCGCGCTCAGCAGGGCCCGCCCGACGCTGCCCGCCAGATGGGTTTGCCGCGCGCTCCAATCGAGGCAGGAACGGCAAAGCGGCGCGCGGGATTTCTCCAGTGCCGCAACGTCGATCCCGAAAGCACGCAGAAATGCCGCGCCGGTGTCTGTCAGCGTGATCTCTTCCCCGTCCCGAGCCACAAACCCGTGCCGCAGCAGACCTTGATAAAGCGCAATCCCGCGTTCGCCCGCCAAGTGATTGTAACACACCCGCGCCTCCCGCAGGGCTGCGTCCTTTGGCCCTGTCCGCGTGCGCAGGTGCCCGGCCCCCGCTGCCAGCCCCATCAGCGCTTCCAGCGCGTGGCCGACTTCAGCGCTATGCAGCGTGAAATACTTGTGCCGCCCCGACTTGCGCACCGTCACCAGCGCGCCATCGCCCAGTTTGGCCAGATGCGCGCTGGCGGTTTGCGGGGTGACCCCTGCTTCTGCCGCCAGTTCCGTGGCCGTGAGCGCCTTGCCCGCCATCAGCGCCGTCAGGATGTTGGCGCGCGCCGGGTCGCCGATCAAAGCGGCGATGCGGGAGATATCGGGACCTTCTTTCATACTTCGACCTTAGCCGAAGCATCTGCGTCAATCAATGCGCTATCAAGCGACACCAACGGAAAGGACACCCCATGCTCACCTGCATCATCCGCTACCAGATCGACCCTACCAAGAAGCCCCAATTCGAACGTTACGCCCGCAACTGGGGGCAGGCCATCCCCCGCTGCGGCGCAGACCTGATCGGCTATTACGCCCCGCACGAAGGGTCATCGACCCTGGCCTATGGTATCTACAACATCCCCTCGCTGGCGGATTACGAAACCTACCGCGCACGGCTGGCCGCCGACCCTCTGGGTCAGGAAAACTATGCCTTTGCACAGGCTGAGAAGTTCCTATTGCGCGAGGATCGAACTTTCCTGAAGCTCGCCTCTGCCCCATATGGAGGACCCGCATGATCGCCGTTATCTTCGAAGTCATTCCCGCCCCGGGGCAGAAACAAGCCTACCTCGACATCGCCGCCGCGATGCGACCCATGGTGGACGAGGTCGAGGGTTTCATCAGTGTCGAACGCTTCCAGAGCCTGACCGATCCAGACAAGCTGCTATCGCTGTCCTTCTTCGAGGATGAGGCCGCCGTTGCCCGCTGGCGACAGCTGAGCGCCCACCGCAGCGCACAGGCCAAAGGGCGCAGCGGGGTGTTCAGCGACTATCATCTCCGCATCGCTCATGTGATCCGGGACTATGGCATGTTTGACCGCGCCGAAGCCCCAGAAGACAGCCGTGCAGCGCATGATTGAACAATCAGCGGCTCCGCCCTAGCTTGCGACAAACCCGCCAGGAGCACCCCCATGCACATCGAACCTTTTGCCGTCGAAATCTGGATGAACGAGTGGGAGACGAAGTGCGCCTATAACCTCGCCGAGACCTGCGTCGAGAGCCTGACCATTGACGAACTGCTGACCCTATCGGGGCAGAATGCCAGTGATCTGTCGGCGCTTTTGCCGATGAAAATGACTTATGGCGAGATCCACGGCTCGGAACGTCTGCTGGCCGCGATTGCAGCGCTCTACGCGCGGCAAAAGGCGGAAAACCTGATTGTCACCCATGGCACGATCGGGGCCAATATGCTGGTGCACAAGGCGATGGTGTCACGCGGCGATCATGTGGTCGCCGTGGTGCCCACCTATCAGCAGCACTATTCAATCCCGGCCAGTATAGGCGCGCGTGTCGAGACGTTGAAGCTGCGGGCCGAAGACGGCTATCTGCCCGATCTCGACGCCCTGCGCGCCATGGTCACGCCGGATACGCGTTTGATTGCGCTCAACAATCCCAACAACCCCACGGGTGCCTTGATGGACCGGGCGATGCTGGAGGAAGTTGCAGAGATCGCCCGCGCGGCAGATGCTTGGGTGCTCTGTGACGAGGTCTATCGCGGAATCGACCAGGCGGGGGATGGGACCACCGCATCGATTGCCGACATCTATGAGAAGGGCATCGGGACCTGCGGCATGTCCAAGGCCTTCTCGCTCGCCGGTTTGCGGCTGGGCTGGATCGCGGCCCCGCCAGAGGTAATTGAAGCCGTGTCGATCCATCGGGACTACGACACGATTTCCGTGGGTCGGCTGGACGATCACTTTGCCGCTTTGGCATTGGAGAGTGCTGACCGCGTGTTGGCCCGAAGCCGCGCAATCACGCGGGGCAATCTGGCCGTGTTGGAGGAATTTGTGGCAGGCCAACCCCGTCTGAGCTGGGTCAAGCCGCGCTCTGGCACGACGACGCTCTTGGGGATCGAGACCGCGCTGACATCGCGTGCGTTTTGCCTGAAACTGTTGGAGGATACGGGCGTCATGCTGATGCCTGGCGATTGCTTTGACATGGAAGGCACGGTGCGGATCGGGTTTGCGAACCCTGAGGCTGCCATGCGGGACGGGCTGGAGAGACTTGGGGCGTTTTTGGAAGCGGTGGACTGAAGACCGCGCCCTTTCAGACGACCTCTCCTGCATCGAGCCTCGCCAGCCAGGTTGCCGCGTCTGCCAGAACGGTCTCGCGCCGATCCGCATCCATGCGGTCCCACGTCCGGTACATGTTCCCCATGCGTGCGTTGTCCTTGAACCGGTCACGATGCCGGTCGAGGAAATGCCAGTAGAGTAGGTTGAATGGGCAGGCATTTTCCCCCGTTTTCACGCTGACCTTGTAGGCGCAGCCTTTGCAGTAGTCCGACATGCGGTTGATGTAGGCGCCCGAGGACACGTAAGGCTTTGATGCGATCACCCCGCCGTCCGCGAACTGCGACATGCCGACGGTATTGGGGGCCTCCACCCATTCAAAGGCGTCGATGTAAACTTCCAAATACCATTCATGCAGCTGATGCGGGTCAATCCCGGCCAGCAAGGCGAAGTTGCCCGTCACCATCAGCCGCTGGATGTGGTGGGCGTAGGCGTGTTCGCGGGTCTGGCCCACTGCCTGCGACACACAATTCATGCGTGTCTCTACCCCCAGTAGAAGGCAGGCAAATCGCGGGTCTGCCCCAGCGCGTTGCGCTTCGTGTATTCCGGCCCCTCAAGGAAATAGATCCCGCGCACATATTCCCGCCAGCCGATGATCTGGCGGATATAGCCTTCGGCCGCATTGATCGGGACGGAGCCGTCTTTCCACGCCTTTTCAACCGCTTGGCAGATCTCTAACGGACCCAGAAGGCCGATGTTGATGTAAGGTGACAGGATGGAGTGATAGAGCCACGGCTCGTCTGAAAGCATCGCGTCCTGGTAGTCACCAAAGCGGGGCAAGGCGTGGGTGACAAAGTGGTCCAGTGCCTTCAGCGCATCGTCCCGCGTGGTTGCAAAACGGAACGGGCGGAGGTCGCCAAAGTTGTCGCCAAACCGGTCCTCGACAAGGTCCAGCACCTCCTCCACCTCGGCATCGGGTTCGAACATGAGCGGCCCATCCACCTCGACCTCTCCCGGCGCGGGCTTGCGGTTGTCATGATCAAAGTTCCACTTCTCACCCGCAGGCTTGTCACCTTCCATCATCAGTCCGGTCTTGCGACGCATGTCGCGGTAGAAATACTCCATTCGCAGTGCCTTGCGGCCTTCGGCCCAGGCCTCAAATTCAGCGTGGCTGGCAATGAAACGGTCGTCGATCAGGATGTGGGTCTTGAGCGGCGCGTCCTTCAGGGCATGGATCAGCCGCCACTCGCCCGGTTCGGTGCAGATGACACCGCTGGCGTCCGTTTCCTCCGCCCGGCGCAGCAATTCCCCAACGATGGAGCCCGCGTTGTCCGGATCATCCAGCCGGGTATAGCGGACATCCCAGCCGTCCTGCCGCAGCGCGCCCGCAAACTTACGCATGGCGGAAAAGATCAGGGCGATCTTCTTGGGATGGTGGCGGACGTATTCGGTCTCTTCCGCAACCTCAGCCATGACCACGACATCGCGGTCTTTGTCGGCTTTCTGGAGCGCGGACAGGTTGTGGCTGAGCTGATCGCCCAGCACCAGAACAAGGCGGGCTACCATGGTATTGCCTTTCCGGCGTAGTCGAAAAAGCCGCCCGTTTGCGCAGGCGTCAGGTTGTCCATCACGTCCAGCAGATTTTCAGCCGCCTCTTGTGGACTGACCGCTGGATGGCGGCCAAGATATTTCTCTGTAAAGGCTGTCTTCACCGTGCCGGGGTGCAGTGCCACGCAGACGCTGCCGGAATGTGTGCGGGTCAGTTCAATGGAGGCCGTGCGCACGATCTGGTTCACCGCAGCCTTGGCCGCGCGGTAGCTGATCCAGCCGCCTAAGCCATTGTCCCCGATGGAGCCCACGCGCGCCGATAGCACCGCCACCTGCCCCCCTTCACGGACCAGCAGGCGCGGGACATGGCGCAAGACCAGCGCAGGGCCAATGGCGTTCAAGGCCATCTGATCCGTCATCGCTTTTTGAGAGACCGCCCTGATCGATTTTTCCGGGACCGCGCCATCGATTTCGAGCGCGCCGCTCGCCACGATGATCCGGTCAAAACGTGCCTCTTGCTGGCCCAGCACGGCATCGACAGAGGCTTCATCGGCCAGGTCCAGACCGTCCGCGCTGCGCGACAGGCCGGTTACCTGATCCCCACGTGCCGCATGCGCGGACACAAGCGCAGACCCGATCCCGCCCGATGCGCCGATTATCAAGATGTGTGCCATGGGGCCTCCTTGCCCGCAAAGCTAGAGTGGCCCGTTCGCAGATCAACGCGGCCTATGCACCCAAGTTTCTCAAAGACCCTCTTCCCATTTGTTTTTGCTGGCGTATAACAAGGGCCATGACACACGCAGCCGATATCCCAACATGCCCGCGCACCTGCGCGGCGCGCCTGCGTGCCACCCTGCTTCTGCTAATCCGCCTCTGAGCGTGCCATCCGGTGCGCCCGCTCAGAGGAACGTGTGCGCACCAAGGATGAAACAGCAGACAAAGAGAATTCAGCCATGACAAACGATACCCAAGACCGCGTCTTGATTTTTGACACCACGCTCCGCGATGGCGAACAAAGCCCCGGGGCCACCATGACCCACGCCGAAAAGCTGGAAATCGCCAGCCTTCTGGACGAGATGGGCGTCGACATCATCGAGGCTGGCTTTCCCATCGCGTCCGAGGGCGACTTTGCCGCCGTGTCCGAGATCGCGCGGCAGTCGCAAAACGCCGTGATCTGCGGCCTGGCCCGCGCGCAGCTGCCCGACATCGACCGTTGTTGGGAGGCGGTGAAACACGCGAAAGCTCCGCGCATTCATACGTTCATCGGCACCTCGCCGCTGCACCGCGCCATCCCGAACCTCACCAAGGATGAAATGGCCGACCGCATTCATGAGACGGTTACGCACGCCCGCAATCTGTGTGACAACGTGCAATGGTCCCCGATGGATGCCACGCGGACGGAACTGGATTACCTCTACCGTGTGGTTGAAATCGCCATCAAGGCCGGGGCGACTACGATCAATATTCCTGACACCGTGGGCTATACCGCCCCGCGCGAGAGCGCTGATCTGATCGCGAAACTTCTGGAAAACGTGCCGGGCGCGGATGAGATCACTTTCGCCACCCACTGCCACAACGATTTGGGCATGGCGACGGCGAACTCCTTGGCCGCCGTTGAGGCGGGGGCCCGCCAGATTGAATGCACGATCAATGGTTTGGGCGAGCGCGCGGGCAATACCGCGCTGGAAGAGGTCGTGATGGCCATGAAGGTCCGCAACGACATCATGCCTTACCAGACCGATATCGACAGCACCAAGATCATGAACATCTCGCGCCGTGTCTCCACGGTGTCGGGCTTCCCGGTGCAGCCCAACAAGGCCATCGTCGGCAAGAACGCCTTTGCCCATGAAAGCGGCATCCATCAGGACGGGATGCTGAAAAACGCCGAAACATTTGAGATCATGCGCCCAGAGGATGTGGGCCTGTCTGAAACCAACATTGTGATGGGCAAGCATTCAGGCCGTGCCGCCTTGCGTTCGAAGCTTGAGGAGTTGGGGTTTGAGCTGGGGGACAATCAGCTCAAGGACGGTTTTGTGCGCTTCAAGGAGCTGGCGGATCGCAAAAAGGAAATCTACGAAGATGACCTGATCGCTTTGATGCGCACCTCGGCCGATCCCGAGGAAGCGCAGGTGAAGCTGGTGTCGATGCATGTGATCTGCGGCACCGAAGGGCCCAATCAGGCGCGCATGACGCTGGAGGTTGAGGGCCAGGAACACAGCACTGAACAGACGGGCGATGGTCCGGTGGACGCCGCATTCAAGTGCGTGAAAGCGCTGGTTGCGCACAATGCGCGCCTGCAGCTTTATCAGGTGCATGCGGTGACCGAAGGGACTGACGCGCAGGCCACTGTCTCTGTCCGGATGGAGGAAGACGGGCGCATCGTGACCGGACAATCCGCCAATACCGATACCGTGGTGGCAAGCGTGCTGGCCTATATCCACGCCCTCAACCGCCTGTTGGTGCGCCGCGCGAAGGGCGGGACCGACAAGCGTGAGGTCAGCTACAAGGACGTCAGCTGAGGGATTTCGGACCGCTTGCGCGACCCGACCGGCTGGGGGCGCTGCCCCCAGACCCCCGGAGGTATTTAGAGCATAAAGAGTTGGGGAGAGTGTGTCCTAGTGGACAGCTTTCGCCAGTGACGCCGATGGTTTAGTGCCGCGCCTTGATGTCAGCCCGATTCAGGCGACAACACGCCTAAATCAACCCGCAAACCCCCTTTCGCCCAAGGGCGCTGACCCCTATAAGGGCCACCGGCCAGCCTGCGTCAGAATCGCAGGCCAACAACACTTTTCAAATGGACCTCGGGCATGTCTCTTTTCGGTAATCTGCGTGGGATGTTTTCGTCTGACATGGCGATTGACCTCGGCACTGCGAACACGCTGGTTTACGTCAAAGGGCGCGGGATTATCCTGTCTGAGCCGTCTGTGGTGGCCTATCACGTCAAGGACGGCGTCAAGAAGGTGCTCGCCGTGGGCGAGGACGCCAAGCTGATGCTGGGCCGGACCCCAGGCAGCATTGAGGCCATCCGGCCCATGCGCGAGGGTGTGATTGCCGATTTTGACACCGCCGAAGAGATGATCAAGCACTTCATCCGCAAAGTGCACAAGCGCTCGACTTTCTCCAAGCCCAAGATCATCGTTTGTGTGCCCCACGGGGCCACGCCGGTTGAGAAACGCGCCATTCGTCAGTCGGTGCTGAGCGCCGGTGCGCGCCGCGCCGGGTTGATTGCAGAGCCCATCGCGGCGGCCATTGGGGCGGGCATGCCGATCACCGACCCCACAGGCAACATGGTGGTCGACATCGGTGGTGGTACAACAGAGGTGGCTGTGTTGTCCTTGGGCGACATTGTTTACGCCCGCTCCGTCCGTGTCGGCGGTGACCGGATGGATGAGGCCATCATCAGCTACCTGCGCCGTCAGCAGAACCTGCTGGTGGGCGAGACCACGGCGGAGCGTGTGAAGACCTCCATCGGCACCGCGCGGATGCCCGATGACGGGCGTGGGACATCGATGCAAATTCGCGGGCGCGATCTGCTCAATGGTGTGCCGAAGGAAATTGAAGTCACGCAAGCGCAGGTGGCGGAGGCTTTGGCTGAACCCGTACAGCAGATTTGCGAGGCGGTGATGACCGCGCTTGAGACCACACCGCCCGATCTGGCCGCTGACATCGTGGACCGGGGCGTTATGTTGACGGGTGGTGGTGCGCTGCTGGGTGATCTGGATCTGGCGTTGCGCGAACAGACCGGGCTGGCGGTGTCGATTGCGGATGAAAGCCTCAACTGCGTGGCCTTGGGCACCGGCAAGGCGCTGGAATACGAAAAGCAACTGCGCCACGCCATCGACTACGACAGCTAAGACCTGATATAGCAGCTTAGGGTCAGGCGGCCGGAGCCCTTTAGATATGGCGAAAGACCGATCATCCAGCAGTGACTACACCGGCCCTTTGCGCCGGTTGCTGCTGGCTGTGCTGATCCTGGTCCTTGCCGCGATCTTCCTTTTGTGGCGCATCGACAGCCCGCGGGTGGAGCGGTTTCGCGCGCAAGTGACCGACCGTCTGGTGCCGAACCTTGATTGGGCGATGGCCCCGGTCACGGGCACGATCAATCTGGTCCGCGATTTCCAATCTTACCAGCGGCTGGCCGAACAGAACCGAGAGCTGCGCAGTGAGCTGCGGCAAATGCAGGCCTGGAAAGAAGCGGCGGTTCAGTTGGAGCAGGAAAACGCGCGGCTTTTGGACCTCAATAAGGTGCGGCTGGATCCGCGCCTTACGGTAATCTCCGGCGTGGTGATTGCGGATTCAGGATCACCCTATCGTCAGTCCGTGCTGCTGAACGTCGGCGCACGGGACGGGATCATCGAAGGCTGGGCCACCATGGATGGCATTGGCCTTGTGGGGCGCATCACCGGCGTGGCCGAGAACACCAGCCGTGTGATCCTGCTCACGGACGCCACCAGCCGCATTCCGGCGACGATCCAGCCCTCCGGCCAACGGGCGATTGTGGCGGGCGACAACTCTGCAGCACCCCCCATCGATTTTCTGGAAAACCCCGATCTGGTGCGCGCGGGCGACCGGGTGATAAGCTCTGGCGATGGGGGTGTGTTTCCAGCGGGTCTGCTGATCGGGCAAGTGGCCGAAGACCCGGGCGGGCGCCTGCGTGTGCGGCTGTCGGCGGATTACGAGCGGCTCGAATTCCTGAGGGTGCTGCGCCACTATGGGAATGAGGCTGTGACCGATAGTGCCACGGTCATTGGCGGCTCAGAGACCACGGAAGTGGCAGAGGAGACGGCCAGTGAATGACGTCTCCCCCACCCGGCTGTGGTTTATGCGCGGTGCATTTGTGCTGCTGGCGCTGGCGATCCTCATTTACCAGTTGCTGCCGCTGGATACGACGCCTGCCACTTGGGCCGGGCCTGATCTGGTGCTGGCTTTTGCCTGTGCGTGGTGCCTACGTCGTCCCGAATACGTGCCCGCGCTTCTGCTGGCGGTGGTGTTTCTGACCGCTGATCTGTTGCTGCAACGCCCGCCGGGGCTTTGGGCGTTGTTGGCTTTGGTGGGTTGCGAGAACCTCAAGGCAAGGGGGCGCAACCTACGCGATGCGGGCTTTGGCGCGGAGTGGATTGCGGTGGGTTTGATCATCATCGGCATCGTGCTGGCCAACCGGATCATCCTTGCGGTCGTGCTGGTCTATGTGCCGCCCCTGCAGCTGACCCTTTTCGAACTGGCCGCAACCCTGCTAATCTATCCGCTGATCGTCGGGATCACGCATTTCCTGATGGGCGTGCGCAAGACCGCACCTGGCGATCTGGACGCTTTGGGTCAGAGGGTCTGATGCCATGAGACGCAACCGCGCAGAAAACGATGCAAGCCACGCCAAACTGACGCGCCGGGCCGCGCTGCTGGGCGGGGCGCAGCTGCTCTTCATGGGCGGGCTGGCCGCCCGGATGCGCTATTTGCAGGTTGAGCAGGCTGATCAGTTCCGTCTGCTTGCCGAAGAGAACCGCATCAACATCCGTCTGATCCCCCCCGCCCGGGGCGAGATTTTCGACCGCAACGGGACGCGGCTGGCCCAGAACGTACCCAGTTATCGCATCGTCATTGTCCGTGAGGACGCGGGCGATGTCGAAATGGTGTTGGAACGCCTGGCGCAGTTGATTGAGATTGACCTTGAGACCTATGAAAGCGCTCTGGAAGAGATCAAACGCTCGGCCCCTTTCCTGCCCGTGACGATCATCGAAGACGTCACCTGGGAAGAGGTCAGCCGTGTCTCCGTCAATGCCCCCGCCCTGCCCGGTATCACGCCAGAGGTTGGGCTGACGCGGGTTTACCCGCGCGGATCGGACTTTGCGCACGTGGTGGGGCGTGTGGGCCGTGTCAGCCAAAAGGACCTTGAGGCACAGGAAGACCCGGACCAGCTGCTGCGCATTCCGCGTTTCAACATCGGCAAGATCAACGTGGAGGCCCGCGAAGAAGACCTGCTGCGCGGCAAAGCTGGCACCAAACAGGTCGAGGTCAACGCTACGGGTCGCGTGATGCGCGAGCTCAATCGCCGCGAAGGGCAGTCTGGCGCAGACCTTCAGCTGACCATCGACGCTAAGCTGCAAGGCTACGTGCAGGCCCGCCTGGGCAATGAGAGTGCGGCTTGCGTGATCATCGACTGCGAAAACGGTGATCTGGCGGCGCTGGCCTCTGCCCCGTCATATGATCCGAACCTTTTTATCGGCGGTATTTCATCAGCGGACTATGATCCGCTTCTGAATTCCGAATACCGTCCGCTGGTCAACAAGACCGTGCAGGGGGTTTATCCGCCCGGTTCTACCTTCAAGATGATCACGGCCATGGCCGCGCTTGAAGAAGGGCTCATTGGTCCCGATGATACGGTCTATTGCCCGGGGCATCTGGAAGTCGCGGACCGCAAGTTCCACTGCTGGAAACGCGCCGGGCATGGCTGGGTGGACCTCGCCAATTCGCTCAAGCAGTCCTGTGACGTCTATTACTACGATCTGGCGCTGAAAGTGGGGATCGAGAAGATTTCCGCCATGGCGCGGCGTTTTGGGCTGGGGATCAAACATGATCTTGCGCTCAGCTCCGTGAACTCAGGTCTTGCGCCAACAAAAGCGTGGAAAGAGCAGTCGCGTGGGGCAGAATGGGTGATCGGGGACACAGTCAATGCCTCCATCGGGCAGGGGTTTCAGCTGTCCTCGCCCTTGCAGCTGGCCGTAATGTCGGCGCGCATTGCCACGGGGCGCAGTGTGGCCCCGCGCCTGATCAAATCGGTGGACGGCGTCGAACGCCCCTCCGGTGCAGGTGCGCCACTGGGCATGAACGACAACAACCTGCGCAAGATGCGCCGGGCGATGTATCAGGTCGTGAATGACCGGCGCGGCACGGCGTACCGGAGCCGGATCATCGCAGACGATTGGCGCATGGCGGGCAAGACCGGCACCAGCCAGGTCCGCAACTTCGAAAGCGAGCGCCGCCGCTTTGGCCGCGTGCTGCGCAACGAAGAACTGCCCTGGGACAAGCGCGACCATGCGCTCTTTGTCAGTTTCGCGCCTTATGACAATCCGCGCTACGCAGTGGCCGTTCTGGTCGAACATGGCGGCGGCGGGTCAGCTGCTGCCGCGCCCATCGCGCGTGATGTCATGCTGCAGGCGCTTGCCGGTGGGGAACCCCCGCTGGAGGCCTACCCCACCGCCGACCGCGGCCGCATCAAGCGCCAGCAGCGTGAACTGCGCGAAGTGCAGCCTCAAGCCGCGATCAAGGGTAAGGATCAGGCATGAGTTACCTAGAGTATACGGTCAAACACACGCCCACGGGCTTTCGCAAGATCCTGCATCTGAACTGGCCCCTGCTGATCCTGATGGGGGCTGTCTGTGGCATCGGGTTCATCATGCTCTATTCGGTAGCAGGCGGGTCGTTTGACCCCTGGGCCGAACAGCAGATGAAGCGTTTCGGCATGGGGCTGGCGCTGATGATGTTCGTGGCCATGGTGCCGATTTGGCTCTGGCGTAACCTCAGCGGAGTGGCTTACGGCGTGGGCCTGCTGCTGCTGATCGCCGTGGCGCTGTTCGGGGACGTCAACAAGGGCGCGCAACGCTGGATCGACCTGGGGTTCATGCGCCTGCAGCCGTCAGAGCTGATGAAGATCACGCTGGTGATGTTTCTGGCCGCCTATTATGACTGGCTGCCCCCCAAGAAGGTTTCGCGGCCATTCTGGGTGCTGCTACCCGTGGTGATCATCATCGTTCCCACCTTCATGGTATTGCGCCAACCTGACCTTGGAACCTCGATTTTGCTCCTGTCCGCCGGAGGCGGGCTGATGTTTCTGGCAGGCGTGCACTGGGCCTATTTCGCCTCCGTTTTTGCTGGCATTGGCGCGCTGATTACGGCTGTTTTCCAGTCGCGCGGCACCGATTGGCAGTTGCTCAATGACTACCAGTATACGCGGATCGACACCTTCCTTGATCCAGCAGCCAACCCGCTTGGCGCGGCTTACCACATCACACAATCGAAGATTGCCTTGGGCTCTGGCGGCTGGACCGGGCGGGGGTTCATGCAAGGCACGCAGTCGCGGCTGAACTTCCTGCCGGAGAAACACACCGACTTCATCTTTACCTCTCTCGCCGAGGAATTCGGTTTCATCGGGGGGCTGTCCCTGCTGGGGCTTTACGCGCTGATCATCATCTTTTGCGTGCTGACGGCGATGATGAACAAGGACCGGTTTTCATCGCTGCTGACCCTTGGCATCGCGCTCAACTTCTTCCTGTTCTTTGCCGTGAATATGTCGATGGTCATGGGCCTGATGCCTGTTGTCGGCGTGCCGCTGCCGCTGGTCAGCTATGGGGGGTCGGCCATGCTGGTGCTGCTTCTGGCCTTCGGCCTTGTGCAATCCGCGCACGTGCACAGACCGCGATGATCAAGGTCCTTTTCGCAGCCCCCCCGGCAGAGCGGGACCGCTATGGCCCCCACCTGCAAACGTCCTTTGCCAAGGCGGGGCTGGGCGTTGATCTGGGCGAAGACATCCCCCCGGCTGAGGTCCAGTACATCATCTACACCCCCAACGGCTGGCTGCAGGATTTTGAGCCTTATGTGAACTGCAAGGCTGTGCTGAGCCTTTGGGCCGGGGTAGAGCGGATTGTCGGCAATGAAAGCCTCACCATGCCGCTGGCGCGCATGGTGGACCCTGGGCTGACGCGCGGGATGGTGGAGTGGGTCACGGGCCATGTGATGCGGTATCATCTGGACATGGACCTCGACATTTGCCGGACGGACGCGCAGTGGCACCAGCACGTGCCGCCGCTGGCACCTGAGCGGTCGGTGGTTGTGTTTGGGCTGGGGGCCTTGGGGGCGGCAGCAGCGATGACCCTGCGCGATCTGGGATTTGACATAAGCGGCTGGTCGCGGTCTGAGAAAGCGCTTGAGGGGATCCGATGCCTGCACGGCACCGACGGCCTAGCGGAGGCTTTGAAGCGCGCCGAAATCGCGGTGCTGCTGTTGCCTGACACGCCTGCGACCAACGACACGTTCAACGCCGAAACGCTGGCCCAAATGCCCAAAGGCGCGCGCATCATCAACCCGGGCCGTGGGCCGCTGATTGACGACGCCGCGCTGCTGGCCGCACTGGATGCAGGCCATATTGCTCATGCCACGCTGGACGTCTTCCGGGTGGAGCCTTTGCCCAGCGATCATCCTTTTTGGGCGCATCCAAACGTCACCGTGACACCACATATCGCGGCAGAAACGCGCGCCAGCACGGCAGCCGAGGTGATTGCTGAGAACGTCCGGAGGGGTGAGGCCAAAGAGCCGTTTCTGCATCTGGTCGACAGGACGTTGGGGTATTGATCAGTCGAGGTAAGCCTCACCCGACATCACCACATAGCCACGGCCGCTGACCTTTACACCAGTGATCGCATCGCGGGGGCCCAGAACTTCAACCTGCGCCTGGCCGGGGCGACCCAGCCCGTGTCCCTGTTCAGCCACGAATGACGGCCTGTCGATCAGCCCGCGCGCCCAAAGGTAAGAAGCCATGGCCCCCGTGGCAGACCCCGTGAAGGGGTCTTCCGGCGGGCTGGGCGGGGCCATCAGGAGGCGGGCGAATGTGTCACCTGCATCCGTCGCGCCTTCCAACGTGCACCAGAAGGGTTCCATCACATCGGTGCCGTCGGCGCCCAAAAACGCGCTGTAGTCGCTCAGCGCATCGAGGTTCATCTTCAAACGCTCAAGTGTCGCGCGGTCTTTCAGCACGGTAATGCAGAACGGCAACCCGGTGGAGGTGACCTGCGGCTGTGCAATGATGTCCGAAGGCTGGATGCCCCCCACGCGCGCAACGATTTCAGCCGGGACTTCCTCTGCAAAGCTCGGGGCGATCTGTGTCATGGTGATCAGCCCGTCTGTGACATCAACAGCCACGATGCCCGCGCCGGTCTCCAGCGTCAGGGGGCCGGGCTGGACCAACCCGCGATGCAGCAAAGCCGCGACGGTGGCTATGGTTGGGTGCCCCGCGAAGGGAATTTCCCGGCTGGCGAGGTAGTATTTGACATGCACGTCCGCGACCTCGGATGGCCCGGTGAACGTGCATTCGACCAAGGACGTCTCCGCCGTGTACGCTGTGCAGGTGGCATCCGGCAGCACTGCGCCGCCATGTACACCAGCACATCCATTGCCACCAAAGGGACGGTCCGAAAACGCATCCACCCAGTCAAATTCAAAAGCCATCCGCATGCTCCAAAGAAAAAGGGCCGCGACAAACGCGACCCGTTGATCATCACACCAGTCTCGCTGGCGTCAATGCACCATTACCGGCGCATAGTCGTGTTCGCGTGCCAGATGAAACGCGAGCTTGCGGTCACCCACCAGCGCCAGTTGCTGGCCCTCGGCGTCATGCACCGCATAGATCTGGTCCAGCCCTTCTGCCTGATCACGCAACTTGCGGGGCAGATCGTTCACCAGGACCGTCTTTACATAGACCGTGCGGTCTGCGGGTGTCGGTGTCGTATTTTCCATGATCTTACCCTTTCTTGATCTTGATGGTCTGAACAATTTTTTCAGGTTCGGCGCGGGTCAGGTCCACGTGCAGCAGGCCGTTTTCCATCTGCGCCTCGCCCACGTCGACCCCATCGGCCAGCACAAAAGACCGCTGGAACTGCCGCGCCGCGATGCCACGGTGCAAAAACACGCGCCCCTCGCTGTCATCGGTTTGACGGCCCCGGATCACCAGCTGGCGGTCCTCCACCGTGATCGACAGGTCATCGTCGGCAAACCCGGCCACCGCCAGCGTGATGCGATAGCTGTAATCAGAGGTCTGTTCGATGTTGAACGGCGGGTAACCTTCGTTGCCACCCTTGGCCGTGCGCTCCAGCACACGTTCCAGCTGTTCGAACCCCAACATATGGGGATAGGAAGCCAGCGTCAGTTTCGTCATGGCGACACGTCCTTTTGGTCAAGCGACATCTCATGTCGGGTCCCGCTATCGGCAACCCGGTCCCAATAAATATGGGAAAGCAAGTCCACCCATGCAAGGGCTATGCCGAAAGTTGGCTAAGGTTTATATTCCAAATTCTAACAAAGGGATAGAATCACCAGCCCATGAATGCGCCCAGCGATCTTTCCATGAAAACCGACGATGTGTTGCGGGTGGAGCTTGAGGTGTTCTGCCGCGAACACCGTGATCTAGACGATGCAATCCACGCACTGCAGGAGCGCGGCACAGCCGATCAGCTAACCCTGCGGCGGTTGAAAAAGCAGAAATTGCAACTCAAGGACAAGATCGCCCTGATCGAAGACCGCCTGACCCCCGACATCATCGCCTGACCCCATTGCGTGCGGGGCCGTCGTGGCTATAGTGCGCGCTTCTTTCCACTGCCCTGAAAGCCTGTTTCATGACCACACCGCCCGTTGGCATCATCATGGGGTCGCAATCCGATTGGGCCACCATGCGCGAGGCCGCAGCCCTGCTGGACGAACTTGGCGTGGCCTATGAGACGCGCATCGTCTCGGCCCACCGCACACCGGACCGGTTGTGGGAGTATGGCAAAACGGCAGCGGAACGCGGCCTGCAGGTCATCATCGCAGGGGCCGGCGGGGCGGCGCATTTGCCGGGTATGATGGCCTCAAAAACCCGGGTGCCAGTGGTGGGCGTACCAGTCCAGACCAAGGCGCTGTCAGGCGTGGATTCACTCTATTCGATTGTGCAGATGCCCAAAGGTTTCCCCGTGGCGACCATGGCCATCGGGGCGGCGGGTGCCGCAAATGGCGCGCTGATGGCTGCCGGCATTCTGGCTTTGCAGGATGCGGACCTGGCTGCAAGGCTGGATGCCTGGCGCGACGCCCTCTCCGCTTCTATCGCTGAAAGCCCCGTCGATGACTGAACCCCTCGCCCAAGGCAGTACGATTGGCATTCTGGGTGGCGGTCAGCTGGGCCGGATGCTGTTGGTTGCGGCCTCCCGTCTCGGTTTCAAGTGCCACATCTTTGAGCCCGGTGCGGAACCCCCCGCAGGCCAAGTCGCGCACTCTGTGACCACAGCAGGCTATGACAATGTGGCCGCCCTGAGTGCCTTCGCGCAAAACTGCGATGTTGTCACTTACGAGTTTGAAAACATCCCAACCGAGGCACTGGACGTGATTGAGGCCCACGCGCCGATCCGGCCCGGGCGCGAGGCACTGCGCGTGTCGCAGGACCGTCTGATCGAAAAGACGTTCTTGCAGGATCTTGGCCTAACCGTAGCCCCTTTTGCCGACATCCCCGACGCCGCCGCCATGACTGCTGCGATGAAGAGCATCGGCGCACCGTCGATCCTGAAAACCCGCCGCTTCGGGTATGATGGCAAGGGACAGGTCCGGCTTCAAAGCACCGATGACGCAGATACGGCCCTTGCCGATATGAACGGCGCGCCGGCGATCCTCGAGGGTTTCGTGGATTTCAGCCACGAGGTTTCCGTCATTGCCGCGCGCAGCCCCTCTGGCGAGGTTGCCTGTTTCGACCCCGGCGAGAACGTCCACCGCGAAGGCATCCTGCGCACCACCACGGTGCCCGCGCGCCTGACCGCAGCACAGAAAACCGACGCCGTTCTGCTGGCCGCAAAAATCCTCAATGCGCTCGATTATGTCGGCGTGATGGGGGTCGAACTCTTCGTGACCCCGCAGGGCCTGATCGTGAACGAGGTCGCCCCGCGCGTGCACAATTCCGGCCATTGGACGCAGCAAGGCTGCACCGTGGATCAATTCGAACAACACATTCGTGCGGTGGTCGGATGGCCCTTGGGCGACGGCACGCGCTATGCCGATGTGGTGATGGAGAACCTGATTGGCGATGACATGGACCGGGTGCCTGAGCTTGCCAAGTCGGGGGATACGGCGATCCACCTCTATGGCAAAGCCGAAACCAAAGCGGGACGCAAAATGGGCCACGTGAACCGCATCACGCGCTAGCCCGTCCACCCATTCACCCTTCCAATAAACTCAAATCCTATGTCTCAGCTTACGAACCGGCTGGCGACGCCCCCTGACATGTAGGACACAGCGCCGCCCACAAAGGTCGCCGCCACACGCCGCGTCTGCGCATCGAGCACAACAAAATCCGCACGCTTCCCCGGTGCAAGAACCCCGCGATCTTCCAGCCCCAGAACGCCCGCAGGCCCGGCGGAGATCATCCCCCAGGCGTCGCCAAAACTCAGCACGCCGGTATCAGCGAGCATAAGGGCCGCACGGCTGGGGGAGGGATAATGGTAGTCCGAGGCAATCGCATTGCAGTACCCCATGGCGATCACCTCCACGGCAGAGGCATTGCCCTTGTGCGAGCCGCCCCGCACCACGTTGGGCGCGCCCATGATCACTTTGTCCCCGGATTGACGCGCCGCTTCCGCGGCCTCCGCCGTCTCGGGAAACTCCGCAATCCGCACGCCGCGACTGCGCCAGACCGCGCGTTGATCGTGGGTGTTGTCGTCGTGGCTGCCCATCACTGCGCCTTCCAGTCGCGCGCAAAGATCGTCCAAAGCAGCAGGCACCTGATCCGTCTGCGCATGGAGTTCCTTGATGTACGCCAGATGCTTCTCCGGGCTGCGTCGCGCTTTGAGCGCCTGACCGGTCAAGCTGCGCGGCAGTTTGCCTGCGTCCAGCCTGTCGTGCGGCAGATGATCATTGAAGACGACATAGCCAATGTCATGGCGCGCCAGCATGGCCGGCAGATCGGCGTAAAGGTCGAGCAAGTTGATCTCAAACCGCAGCTGCGCGCGGATGTCTGTGACCAGTTGCGGCGCGGTGGCGCGGATCGCGGCAAAGACCTGCTCGGCAAACTCAGGGCCGCGCATGCCGTCTTCCCAGCTGACAAATTGCGCCAGATAGGCCGTGGTGATGCCGTTGGCGGCAAGCTCGGCCTCCGTCGCGATCAGGCCCTGATCCATCTGCTTCATCGCCCCGCGCCGCTGGGCCAGATGGCGTTCAAAACCGTCGCCGTGCAGATCGACAATCCCTGGCAGCACCAGATAGCCGCTCAGATCGACAGCCTTGCCAGCGGTGTCTTGCACAATGACGCCTTCGGCAAAGGACAATCGGTCGCGCGAAAGGCCCTCAGGGCCCAGGACCTCCGCCCCGTTCAGATCAAGTGCCAGCATTTCAGTCGTCATCCCCGGTCAGGCAACCGCCTTCGGGGCATCCGATGGATTCGAGCACACCGTCAATCCAGGTCATGGACCGATCAAAGGCACCGGTGTTCAGAAACTCCATCGTCTGGGCAATCACACGCGGGTTGTTCATCATGAAGGTATGGGTGACAGGCAGCACGATGTGGTCCGTCATGCCGGCCACCTTGGTCGCTGCGACAGACACCTTGCCATCGTCCTGACCGGGCAAGAGCGACGAATAATAGGGGTTCAGCGATTGCGAGCCCGCAATGATCCCCAGCTCAAAACTCGCAGGCGGCAGGCGGCGCGGCAGGGAGTCCGGCCCCGTGCCCATTTGTGCGCCTGCAGGCCCGTTGATCCAGTCAAACGCCGCGATGTCGTTGAATTCATCCACAACCTCGCTGCCCTGATTGGGTGGGCCAAGCATGACCACTCGGCTCACCTGGTCGGCCCCCACTTCGGCCACCCACTGGCGCACCAGAATGCCGCCCATCGAATGGGTTACAAAGTCCACCCGTGGAGTGCCGCATGCCGCGAGCGCATCGGGGATCGTCTGGTCGACAAGTTCCTGTATCGGAGCCTCCGTCGACGGGTAGCCGGGGCGCACCACGCGGTAGCCTTCAGCCTCCAACGCGGCTTCCATAAGGGCAAAGGAGGTTTCCGTCCGCGCAAGCCCGTGCAGCAGCACAACGCAGCGTTCTGCCGCAAGAGCGGGCGCGCTAAGGGCGAAAAGCCAGAGGAGGGTGACAATGCGGACCATGACTTTCAGATAGACCGAAACGTTTCGCGTTTAAATGCCACTAACCCCGTGACCTTGCGACAGAACCCTTGGCGGGCCCGTCAGCCCCTCGCGGCCGCAGGCGAGGTGATCGCCCAGGCGATGCCGCCAATGACCAGCACGGTGGCAAGGATCAACAGCAGGCCCAGCGCCTCACCCAGCAGCAGCACGCCCGCGAGGATAGCGATGATCGGAACGCTCAGTTGGACGATGGCCGCCGTGGGTCCTGCGATCTGCGGTAGCACGTGATACCACAGCGCATAGCCCAGGCCAGAGGTCAGCCCGCCACACAGAATACCCAGCGCCACGCCTTGGAAACTGGCGGTCAGCGCCGTACCTGCCAGCAAAATCAACACCATGGGCAGGCACAAAAGGAAATTGGCAGCCGTCGCCGCCAGCGGGTCTGCCGCGCGGCGACCAATGATGGTGTAGGCTGCCCACCCCACCCCGGCGAGCACCATCAGGAGTGCCCCAATCAGATCGGTGTTTCCGGATTGTCCCGGCCAAAGGGCGATCAGCAAACCGGAAAAAGCCACACCCGCGCCCGTCAATTGGCGTGTGGTCGGTGCACTGCCCGTCAAAGCCGCATGCACAAACATTGTGATTTGCACGACGCCGAACAGGATCAGCGCACCCAGTCCGGCATCAAGGGTCAGGTAAGCCAAAGTAAACCCGATCATATAGACCGTCAGGCTGAGCGCCCCTAACAGCCGCGTCCATCGCAGCAAAGGCAACCCGCCGCCACGCCAGGTCAGGATCATCCCCAAGACCAGCGCGCCAGAGGCCACCCGGATCAAGGCAAAGCCGGACGGATCAATATGGTCGCCATCAATGGCGAGGCGCGTCAGGATGGAATTGGCCGCAAAGGCCACCATCGTCAGCGAAGTCAGGATCACAAGGCGCATGCCAAAGGCTTAGTGGCCTTGGACAGATCGGCCAAGGGACTTTTGCAGTTCTTCCCCGGTCCCGCTTAACTTGCAAGGCAGTTGGCCCAACTGCATGCTGACATTTTGCGCTTATGCAGATGCGCCTGTTCTAACGACATCACGAGAAACTTCAGTGAAAGATGAAGTCGTCCTCTTCATTCAAACCTGACAACAAAGCGTGCACTTCGCCCGGATCCATCACATTCACAAGCTGCGGATGATCTGGACGCGTTGCGCGCAGCTGTTCGCGGACCAGTGATACCACATTGCCCGTGACGGCCTCATCTGTGAGCGCGGCTACCAGACCGTCGCGAATGATTTCGCGCTGCTGCTCTGCCCTCATCGCGATCTGCTGATGTTCCCGTGCCAGGGTCATGGCGTTGATCATCGCCCGCTTCAGCATCTGCGGGTCTATGTCATCCTTTGTCAGAAAGTCATGGCACCCGCTGCGCATGGCCTGCACGGCGGTTTCGACCGCGGCATTGCCGGTGATCATGATCTTACCGGCATCTTTGTTTCGAGGGTCCTGCAGGACATGGTTGAGCGCCTCGATCCCGTTCCCTTCGGGCAGGCGATAGTCAATTAGGATCAGATCATAACGCGCCAGTTTGACCGCATCATCCAGTTCTTTGATGCTGCCAACCTCGTCGAGTTCGATGTCCAGCTCTGCCCGTCGGCTAAGCCGCCTGATCCGGCTGCGGTCAAACGAACTGTCATCCAGTAAGAGCGCGCGCACCGATGTCGGCGGCGGCGCATCAGGCAAGCCAGTAGCTTGCAGTAGCACAGACTGAAACATTCCACATACTCCCAAAAATCCCAATCACAGAATGGGCTGGAAGCATGTCACAAAAGGTTAAGGCCACCACATGCCGGGCGGCAATCTACATCTGTTTTAGAGAAAATTGAGTTTCAAATCCGCGTAGTTCTGAGCCTGACCGGCAGTCTCAGGACAGCCTGCCCGAGGCAACGCGCACTTCAAAACATGCGCCACGCCCAAAGGGAGACGCCAGGACGCTGATCCCGCCGCCGTAGACCTGCGCGATCTTGTTGGCCTTCGCCAGTCCCATGCCGCTGCCTTCAACCTCGTCACGAGGCCGAAGAGTCGTCATGGGCGCAAAGATGCGGTCGTGGAACTGGGGATCAATCCCTGGCCTATTGTCAGAGACAGTCAGGACCACGGTGCCGCCCTCCCGCCGTGACGCGACAACCACCTGACCGGATTTGCGATCGTGGTGCTTGATCCCGTTGCTGATCAATTCCCGCAGCAGGATCGGCAAATCACTTTCACCCATGAAAATCCGGGAACAGCTCAGATCACGAGACACCATGAACCCTGATGGCACCCGCATGTCTTCCAGCACATCTGACAGGACCTGATCCAGGTCGAGTTCTTGCGGTGTTTGCAATCGGCCAACCCGCGAATAGGCAAGAAGATCAACCAACATCCGGTCCAACCGGCCGGTGTGACGGTTCATCAGATCAATCGAGTTGGCCACCTGCGCATTGATCCGAACACCAGACCCCTCAAGGTCTTCCCTGATCCACTGCGGCAGCTCCAGCAACGCACGTACAGACGCCCGCACGTCATGGCTGATCAGATAGATGAAATCCTCCATATCCTGAGAGGATTGGGCGGTTGCCGATGTCTGTTGATCTTCGCTGGCGGGCGCGACGGCTGTCGGCGTGATTTCCATGACTGTCCCTTTGTTGGCTTGCCAGTGGCGTAGCATCACCCGGTTGCATTTTGTTTAACAGGGCCGGGCCGGAGAGGCTTCGCTTCCCCCTCGACAGAGTGGGGTGCAAGCGAACGGCAGTCGTATCGGTTTCAAGAAAGGCCGCGCGGTTTTGCCGGGTAGCTGCGCAATCGATCCAATCGACGGTGGAATCATCAATCAGTTGGCCAAAAAGTGCGTCGTCCGTCGAATGGCGGCTTGGAGCCTGTTTCGCCGTTCGCCAAGACTCTCAAACAACGGATTCATTTGCGACGCTTAGGAAGGGCAGACTTCCCGGATCGTCAAGAGCGCATCTTCAAAACCAGCTAGCGAAAAAGTATCGACCAACTCAACGTCTCGACTTGTTGTTGATTGCGCCACAACGCTGCCACCGAGTTGAAGAGCTGCGATTATATCTACGTTCGCAACATTTGTTTTCGGGAAGGCTACCTTAGGGAGCTTAGATTCAGGATTGAGCGCAAGTAACTGCTGTTCACCGTCGATGATGAAGGTCGGCTCACTCCCGAATTGAAACCCCGGAAAGAAAAGCAGATCTGGCGTTTTATTCGCTGTGGGATGCTGAACGACCATTAAAACCACATCTGGCCGCCCGAACGTGACTGCACGGCCCGAACGCGCCCCAACAGATGCGATTGGCCGACTCCAAACCACGCAAAAGGAACGGTCATTTGCCAAACAAATACGCCAATCCTGCACCTGTGTTGTTTCACAAGTGAAGGTTCTCAAACTGCCGTTTTTGAAACGCTCGTCGGCCAGGATCACGGGTAGCGCATCAGGAAAAAGTTGTTCGGCACTAGCGACAGTTGGAGGCGCGAAGTTTGAAACTATGAAAATCGCACCCAATAAATGCTGTCTGAATCGACTTCTCAGCTGGCTCATGCCCGACAGTCTATATTGAGGTTTTTGACACTCAAGTCAGTGGGGTGTCAGTGACGACGCGCGGCAGCTCTGTCCACAGTCACCCTGTCCAAAAAAGGGGCCGCCCGCAGGCAGCCCCCAATCTTCCAACAAAGGAAGGCGTGACTTACATCATGCCGCCCATGCCGCCCATGTCGGGCATGCCACCGGGTGCGCCTGCGCCTTCTTTGGCGGGCTTGTCGGCCACCATAGCTTCGGTGGTGATCAGCAGACCTGCGATGGAAGCCGCATCCTGCAGAGCAGTGCGGACAACTTTCGCCGGGTCGATCACGCCGAAGGAGAACATGTCGCCATATTCTTCGGCCTGCGCGTTGAAGCCAAACGTCGCGTCGTCGCTCTCGCGGATCTTGCCCGCGACAACGGAGCCGTCGACACCGGAGTTCTCAGCGATCTGACGCAGCGGCGCTTCCAGCGCTTTGCGCACGATGGTGATGCCGACGTTCTGGTCGTTGTTGGCACCTTCGAGGTCTGCAAGACCTTTGGCCGCCTGAACCAGAGCCACACCACCGCCAACAACGATGCCTTCCTGCACGGCCGCACGGGTCGCGTTCAGAGCATCGTCCACACGGTCCTTACGCTCTTTCACTTCAACCTCGGTCATACCGCCCACGCGGATGACGGCGACACCGCCTGCCAACTTGGCAACACGTTCCTGCAGCTTTTCACGGTCGTAGTCAGAGGTGGTTTCCTCGATCTGCGTGCGGATCTGAGAGACACGCGCTTCGATCTCGGCCTTTTCGCCGGCACCGTCCACGATGGTGGTCTCGTCCTTGGTGATGGAGACGCGCTTGGCAGAGCCCAGCATGTCCATGGTCACCGCTTCCAGCTTCATGCCCAGATCGTCAGAGATGACCTGACCGCCGGTGAGGATCGCGAGGTCCTGCAGCATCGCCTTGCGACGATCGCCAAAGCCGGGGGCCTTGACCGCAGCAATCTTCAGACCACCGCGCAGCTTGTTCACGACGAGGGTCGCCAGCGCTTCGCCTTCGACATCTTCCGCAACGATCAGCAGCGGCTTCTGGGACTGGATCACCTGCTCCAGCAGCGGCACCATGGGCTGCAGGGAGGACAGCTTTTTCTCGTGCAGCAGCACGATGGCGTCTTCCAGTTCAGTGGTCATCTTGTCGGAGTTGGTGACGAAGTAAGGCGACAGGTAGCCGCGGTCGAACTGCATGCCTTCGACAACGTCGGTTTCTGTTTCCAGACCCTTGTTTTCCTCGACGGTGATCACACCCTCGTTGCCGACCTTCTGCATCGCGTCTGCGATCTGACGACCGATTTCGGCCTCACCGTTGGCAGAGATGGTGCCGACCTGTGCAACCTCGTCGGAGTCCTTGACTTCGCGTGCCGCCCCTTTGATCGCTTCAACGACGTTGGCCGTTGCCAGGTCGATGCCGCGCTTGAGGTCCATGGGGTTCATGCCAGCGGCAACAGACTTCATGCCTTCCTTGACAATCGCCTGAGCCAGAACAGTGGCAGTGGTGGTGCCGTCGCCGGCTTCGTCGTTGGTGCGGGAAGCAACTTCCTTCACCATCTGAGCGCCCATGTTCTCGAACTTGTCTTCCAGCTCGATCTCTTTGGCAACAGACACACCGTCTTTGGTGATGCGCGGTGCGCCGAAGGATTTGTCCAGAACCACGTTGCGGCCTTTGGGGCCAAGGGTGACGCGCACGGCGTCTGCGAGGGTGTTCACGCCCTTGAGCATCTTGTTACGGGCATCGGTGTCGAATCTGACGTCCTTAGCAGCCATATCATTTCTCCATTATTTTGGAATTTGTGTGAGACTTCATGTGGCGGGCGGATGCGCCCGGCCTGCCTGATGGATCAGGACAGGATCCCCATGATGTCGCTTTCTTTCATCATCAGCATCTCTTCGCCGTCGACGGTCACTTCTGTGCCGGACCACTTGCCAAAGAGGATGCGATCACCAGCTGCCACAGCAGGGGCGATCAGTTCGCCGCTGTCCTTGCGGGCGCCGTCGCCCACGGCGACAACTTCACCCTCGGAGGGCTTTTCCTTGGCGGTATCGGGGATGATCAGCCCGCCCGCAGTTTTCTCTTCGCTCTCCACGCGCTTTACCAGCACGCGGTCATGCAGCGGTTTCAATGCCATCTTTGTAGCTCCTTGAACGCTCAGTTGTTACTCCCGGCCTGCCGCCCGTTGGTGGATCGGTCAGGCGTTAGCACTCAGTCACCTCGAGTGCTAACGGCGCATAGCTATGGATGTGGATGGGGTGAGTCAAGCGCTGGTGTAGGAAATTTTTCTCAGCCTTTTCGTGGGCTGCAATAGCCAGCGGGATGCGGAGGACCTAAGTAGAGCGCATCCATGTTCAAGGGGGTTCCCATGCGTTTCATTGTCGTCGTGCTTTTACTTTTGCTGCCTGCAAGCCTGTGGGCCAATTGCGGGGGCATCGATCTGCGCGACACACTGAGCGATGAGCAAAAGGCAGAGATCGCGGAGCGGATCGACGGCGCACCCTATCCGTCTGGCAACCACTGGCGCGCGACAAAGGATGGGCGCACGATCCATCTGATTGGCACCATGCATATTGACGACCCACGCATGGATGCGCTGGCCGACCGGCTGGCACCGGTGATCCGGTCAGCCGATCTGGTTATGGTTGAAGCGACGGAAGCCGATTCCAAACAGCTGGAACGGGACATGGCCACCAATCCGGAGCTGGCCTTCCTGACTGGCAAGACGCTCATTGACCTGATGCCCGCTGAGGACTGGGCTGCCTTGTCTGCCGCCGCACAGGCCCGCGGCATACCCAGCTTCATGGCGGCCAAGTTCCAGCCCTGGTATCTGTCTCTGATCCTGTCGATGTCCCCGTGTGAGCTGAAAGCCGTGAGCCAGGGCCGCGAAGGTCTGGACGCCCGCGTGATGGACATCGCCGAGGCCGCAGGTGTGCCAATGCAGTCGCTGGAAGATCCCAAATCCGTCTTCGCCCTGTTCAATCAGGATCCGATCGAAGAACAAATCCGCCTGTTGACGGTCAGCATTCTGCCCGATGAAGCGTCAGAGAACGCCTCTTACACGCTCAAGCAGCAGTATTTCGATGAAGAGTTGCTCTATGCGCTGGAACTCAGCCGCGTTGTGGCGCGCCCGATGATCGATCTGCCAGCGGGCGAGTTTGACGCGCTCTTTGATGAGTTCATAGACTTGCTGTTGCGCCACCGCAATGAGGCCTGGATGACGCCTATTGAGGCAGCAGAGGGTGAGTTGATCGTGGTCGCCGCCGGGGCCCTGCATTTGGCCGGACCACACGGGTTGCTGAACTTGCTGGAACAACGCGGATACACGCTGCAACGGTTGCCCTTCTAGCCGAAACGCCCGCCCCTGGGGGGCCAAAAATTCTGCGAGAATTTTTCCGGAATTCTCGCAGAATTCCGCGCCGCTTATGCCCCGAGTACACGTTCGCTTGTACCCACCGCCTCTGCACCCACCGGCGTCAATCCGTAGACGCCCTTGTCGACCTTCTCAAACCAGCCGTAGTGATTGTCCCGCATCATGGTTGTTGCCCGTGCCACCCCCGTCTCACGCGCCACATCCGCCCCTTTGCTGGCGCCCACCTCAAACAAATACACCGCCAGTTTGAGCGCATCCTGCCGGTAAGCGGTCACCAGCCCGGCCCGCGTTTGACCGCCATCATTGGGGTCCCCCTGCCGACGTGCAAATTCGCGCAGCAGTTGCTGTTCCTTCTTCTTGGATTTGCGCGGCGCGTAGGGGCCGGGGTCGCAATGGACCTCTACCAGCCCATCCTTCAATCGCACGGTGATCAGACCCAGTCCCAGCCGCCGCGCCATCGCTGTATTGTCTTTCAACGCCTTGAAGAAGCGCTTCCCTGGCTGCCGTGCGACCGCCATATAGACGTCGTCGCTCACCTTCAGACGGGCGATGCACTGGTGAAAGAGTGCCAGCGAAAACCCCAGTTTCAGCTCCACCACCACTGGCGGCTCTGCGCCACGCAGGGCAACCACATCTGCCGCACCCACTTCGGACTTCACCACATAGCCCTGGTCCTCAAGGAAGGCTTTGATGGGGGGATACAAGTCGGTTTCG
Source organism: uncultured Sulfitobacter sp. (assembly GCA_963422245.2). Classification (GTDB taxonomy): domain Bacteria; phylum Pseudomonadota; class Alphaproteobacteria; order Rhodobacterales; family Rhodobacteraceae; genus Sulfitobacter. The sequence continues at coordinate 393,572 of CAXMWW010000029.1, forward strand.
CGTGGGCTGTCGGTCATGTCTTATGCTCGGTCAAGGAAAGGACATTGCCGCTTGGATCCGTGAACCAGGCGATCTTGTGTCCGTCTGGGCTGGTCCAGACGCCCAGTTCATCCTGTTTCAACCTATCAAACAAGCTCGCTTTCACCCCATTGGCGGCCAGAACCCGGAGCGCTTGGGCAATATCCGGCACTTGCCAACCATAGGCGGTATGAGGCGCGGGCACGAGCTCCGGCACGATCTGAACCCGCAGCGTGTGATCGCCATCCAAGAACACCAGCGCAAAGGCGCTGCTCTCCACAATGTCCAAACCCAACACATGACAATAGAAAGCTGATGCCGCCTGTGGATCGTCTGTTGCAATGAAGGAAACGGGTTTACGGACAAAGGTCATGCGCCAACCTTAGACCAACTGATCCGCAAGGGGCAGACCTGTAGTCTTTCTTGTCCTGATGCGGCCATGTTATGGAAAGCGTATGCTGACCCGCGACGACCTCAACGCTTACTGCGCCTCGCTGCCTCAAACCACGCATGTGGTCCAATGGGGTGGATCGGACGTCTGGAAAGTGGGTGGCAAGCTCTTTGCAGTCATCGGCATGGGCGGGGACCACCCTGCGGCCGTCACCTTCAAGGCGACCGAAATGGGGTACGAAATCCTGTCTGACATGCCGGGCCTACGCCCGGCCCCCTATCTTGCGTCACGGGGCATGAAGTGGATCCAGCACTACGACGCACCGGGCCTGCCAGATGCCAGCCTGAAAGACCACATCAAAGCCTCTTACGACATGGTTGTGGAGAAGCTGACCAAGAAGTTGCGCGCGGAGTTGGGCCTATAGCGCGACTGCTGCCAGCAGGTCGTGACAACCCGCAATACCCTGCCTATAAGGCCCGCAAATTGATCCCTCAAAGGCAAGGATTCCCCCAATGACCACGCTCGTATTTGGCCACAAATCCCCTGACACCGACAGCACCGGCAGCCCGATCCTTTGGGCGTGGTATCTCAATGACGTAAAGGGCACACCGGCCAAGCCGATGCTGCTGGGCGAGCCCAACACCGAGGCCAACTTTGTGCTGGAACACTGGGGGCTGGACAAGCCCGAGATCCTGACCGATCTGGCTGCCGACACGCCCGTTGTGATTGTGGACACCAACAACCCAGGCGAGCTGCCCGCCAACATCAATGACGCGGACATTACCGGCATCATCGACCACCACCGTCTGGTGGCAGGCCTTGAAACCCGCGGCCCCATCGAGATCAACATCCAGCCTTTGGCGTGCACCGCGACGATCATGTACAAAATGATCGGGGCGGATTGGTCCAAGGCCCCGCTTGCCGTGAAAGGGGCCGCGCTGAGCTGCATCCTGTCCGACACGCTGGAGTTCCGCAGCCCGACCACGACGCAAGAAGACATCGACGTGGCGCAGGCGATTGCCGAAGACATCGGTGTTGATATCCCAACCTATTCGGCGGACATGTTTGCCGCCAAATCCGACGTCTCGGCCTTCTCTGAGGCCGAGTTGCTGCGCATGGACAGCAAGGAGTTTGATCTGGACGGTACGGGCCTGCGGGTCTCCGTGCTGGAAACAACCTCGCCCGCGCCGCTGTTGGAACGCAAGGACGCGCTGATGGCTGCCATGCCGGGTGTAGCATCTGAGGACGGTGCGGCAGAGGTACTTTTGTTCATCGTGGACATCCTGAAGGAAGAAGCCACCCTGCTGGTGCCCAACGACCGGGTCAAGCAGATCGCGGAAAAGAGCTTTGACGCGGCTGTTTCAGGTGACCACGTCGTTCTGCCAGGTGTAGTGAGCCGTAAAAAGCAGATCATCCCCAGCCTCAAGATGTAAAGGATGGTGCACCACAGGTGCACCTTACGCTTTCCATTTGCCTTGCGCTTTACAGGCTCTTCCCTGGCCCAAAGGGAGGAGCCTTTTCATGTCCACCGCAAGCTATGCCCGCGACGGCCGCATCAGCTGGGTCAGATATCGCTTTATGGTGCGATCTGGTGGTGCTGTCCGATGGCGCACAGATCGGCTGCATGCCCGCCTGTGTCTTGGGGGCGCCCCCGACGGCCATGTGGGTCTGCCGCCGGGGCCGGAAAAGGCAAAGCGCATGATGTTCACAGGCGTCAGGATCACCGGTGTAGAGGACACCGAGATGGGGCAGGTTTGACTAGACATCGGACCGTCAGAGCCCAGTCAATGTAGCTTGCGGGTGGGCGGTACGCCCACCTTACGTTTTCCCAGGGCCCTCGTAAGGTGGACGCGTCGTCCACCCCTGTTCCATCGCGCCTGAAATTGCCGTAAGCGGGGCGCAGCCACCAAAGGACGCGCCCATGACTCAGATCATCGAACACCTTTCCCAGATTTCAGACCGCTATGACGCGCTTTTTGTCGATCTCTGGGGCTGCGTGCACAACGGGGTCAAGGCCTTCCCCGATGCGGTTGCTGCCCTCAGGAGTTATCGGGATCGCGGCGGCAAGGTGGTGCTGGTTACCAATGCGCCGCGTCCGCGCAAAGGTGTGATGCGACAGCTTGACCACTTTGAGGTGCCGCCCGATTGCTATGACACCATCGCCACCTCCGGCGACAGCGCACGGTCTGCGATGCTGCAGGGTGCCGTGGGATCGCGCGTCTGGTTCATCGGGCAACCGCATGACATGCCCTTCTTTGAGCCTCTCGGCCTGCTCGAAAACCCGGTGGAGATCACCCGTGTGCCGCTGGAGGAGGCCGAAGGCATCGTCTGTACTGGCCCCGAAGACCCCCACGCCGACCCCGAACTGATGCGCCCTTACTTCGCAGTGGCCCGGGACCGGGGCATGAAGCTGCTGTGCGCCAATCCAGACATCGTGGTCGACCGGGGCGAGAGCCGGGAATGGTGCGCCGGTGCCTTGGCAAAGCTCTACGCTGAGATGGGCGGTGAGAGCCTCTACTTCGGCAAACCCCATCCGCCGATCTATGATCTGGCACGTCGCAGGCTCTTTGCTTTGGGTGCCGATGTGCCGGATCACCGCATTCTGGCCATCGGCGACGGCGTGCTGACCGACATTGCGGGGGCGATGGGGGAGGATATCGATTCTCTGTTCATCACCGGTGGTCTGGCCGCATCGGAAACCAAAACTGGCTACCAGCCCGACCCGGACCTGCTAAGCGCTTACCTTCAAAAGGAAATGTCCAATCCGACCTACAGTATTGGATTTCTGCGGTAGCAAATTAGGGCTTGCATTTCTGCACCTGCAAAGTAATTAAGTTGCCAATCAGATAGGCTGATTGGCATTTTGTTACCCAAAGGTGGCCCATGTTGGACAATCTTCCGCGCGGCACAATCGTCATTGAAGACATCGAGATCGGCATGGTCCGATATCTGCGCAAGCAGGTCACGGATGATGATATCGAGATGTTTGCCACGGTCTCCACCGACCGGAACCCGGTGCATCTGGATGATGACTATGCCCAGGACACGATTTTTCAGGGGCGTATCGCCCATGGGATGCTGACCGCTGGGCTGATCTCTGCCGTGATTGGAGAGCAATTGCCGGGACACGGCACCGTTTACCTTGGCCAATCGCTGAAATTCCTCGCCCCCGTGCGCCCCGGCGACGTGGTTTATGCCGAGGTGAAGGTCACCGACATCGATCCCGCAAAGCGCAAGGTGCGTATGGACTGCTTGTGTTCCGTCGACGGCAAGAAGGTCCTGGTGGGTGAAGCCACAGTGCTGGCACCTTCGCGGAAATTCGACTGACGGTTCCTGCCGGATCTGGTGGATTTGAGTTTAATGGAAGGGTGAAGGGGGGCGACCCGCTTGCCCTTGGCCCGTGGCGCATTTAGGCAAGCGTCATGAGGATTGTGCGCGACTATCAGTTTGTAGATGCCGCCGACCGGGGCGCGAGTGTGGCCATCGGGAATTTTGACGGTGTGCATCAGGGTCATCTGTCGGTGATTGATCTGGCACGTGATGCAGCCCCTGACGCGCCTTTGGGCATTCTGACGTTTGAGCCGCATCCGCGCGAGTACTTTGCCCCGGATGCCCCGCCCTTTCGCCTGATGGGTGCGGAAGCGCGCGCCAACCGCTTGGAAAAGCTGGGTGTTACGCGGCTTTACGAGCTGCGCTTTGACGGTCGTTTGGCGGGACTGACCCCTCTGGAGTTTGCCCGGGACGTGATTCACGAAGGACTGGGTCTGGCGCATGTGGTGGTCGGCGCGGATTTCTGTTTCGGCAAGGGGCGCGCAGGTACGGCGGCGGACCTTGTGGCCTTTGGACAGGAGTTCGGCTTTGGCGTGACCATCGCCCCTTTGATGGAGCGTGGCGATCAGACCGTTTCTTCGACCGCGATTCGCACAGCGCTCAGCAACGCGGACCCACGCAAGGCGGCCCAGATGCTGGGCCATTGGCACCGGATCGAGGGTGAGGTGCTGCACGGCGAAAAGCGTGGGCGGGAGTTGGGATATCCTACTGCAAACATGTCCATTGCCGGACTGCACCCGCCTGCCTTCGGGGTTTATGCGGTGCTGGTGGATGTTCTGGAGGGGCCTCATGCGGGCAGCTACCAGGGGGTGGCGAGCCTGGGCGTGCGGCCCATGTTTGAGGGCGAAGTCCCGAACCTTGAGACCTTCCTTTTTGACTTCAAGGGCGACCTTTATGGGACTTCCCTGTCTGTGGCACTTGTCGATTATCTGCGGGGCGAAGAGACGTTCGACAGCCTGGATGCGCTAATCACCCAGATGGACGCCGACAGCGCAAAGGCCCGCGCCATTCTGGACGCGTTATGACCGGTCAGATCCCCCGCGACGGGCTGCGCCCCAAGTTCTGGGAAACGGTACGCATGCAGGACATGACCAATGCTGAATGGGAGGCGCTTTGTGACGGGTGTGGCAAGTGTTGTCTGAACAAGCTGGAAGATGAAGACAGCGGAGAGGTCGTTCTGACCCGTGTGGCGTGTCGCTTGCTGGACGATGCGACCTGCTTGTGCAGCCACTACCAAAACCGCCATCAGTTTGTGCCGGACTGCATCGTGCTGAAGCCCGCGACCATCCAGGACCACATGTACTGGCTGCCCCAGACCTGCGCCTATCGGCTGGTTCACCAAAACCAACCCCTGCCTGACTGGCATCCTTTGATCAGCGGGTCGCCAGAGACCGTTCATGCAGCAGGCATTTCGATGCAGCATGCCACCGTTTCGGAATTCGACACCCCATTCGAGGAATGGGAAGACCATATCATTGAGGAAGTCACCTGATGTTCTTTGCCTCCGACAATGCTGGCCCCGTCCACCCCAAGGTGATGGAGCGGGTGATTGCCGCCAATGACGGCTATGCCATGGCCTATGGCAATGACCCGATCATGGATGAGGTACGCGAAGGCATCCGCGCACTCTTTGAAGCACCGGAAGCGGCAGTCTATCTGGTCGCAACGGGCACAGCGGCCAATGCCTTGGCGCTGGGGTGTTACGCTCAGCCCTGGGACACGGTATTTTGCAGTCGGGTGGCCCACATCAACGTCGATGAATGCAACGCGCCGGAATTCTACGCGGGCGGGGCGAAGCTGACGCTTATCGACACCGATGACCAGATGACACCTGAGGCGTTGCGCGCCGCCATCGTGGGGCAAGACCCAACAGACGTGCACGTCGCCCAACGCGGGCCGGTGTCGATCACGCAGGTGACGGAGCGCGGGACCGTGCATTCACTTGATCAGCTGCGGGCACTGACGGCGGTAGCCAAAGATCATGGCCTGCCCGTCCATATGGACGGCGCACGGTTCTCCAATGCGGCGGTGGCCTTGGGTTGTACTCCGGCGGAGATGACCTGGAAGTCCGGCGTTGATGTCGTCTGCTTCGGGGGCACCAAAAACGGCTGCATGGGGGTTGAGGCGGTGGTGTTCTTCGATCCCGGCAAGGCCTGGGAGTTTGAGCTGCGCCGTAAGCGGGGCGCACATCTGTTTTCCAAGCACCGCTATCTGTCTGCCCAGATGGCGGGATATCTGAAAGGCGATCTGTGGCGCGACATTGCGACCCAGGCCAATGACAACGCGGCGTTTCTGGCAGACGGTTTGCGCGCCGTTGGGATCGGGTTCATGCACGAGGTTGAGGCCAATATGCTGTTTCCGCTGATCCCGCGGTGGGTGCACCAGGCGTTGGCGGACGCGGGCGCACGGTACGAACGGCATGGCGGGCTGGAAGGGAACCCCGAAGAGCTGATCTCCGCCCGACTGGTCTGTGACTGGTCGATCAGCCGAGAGAACATCACCCAGTTCCTGAACCACTTCTGAGAAGGTTCCAATGCCCCGTTCCTACAGTTTCACCCATGCGATCTGCCGCACCCCGCCCCGCTCAGTGACCGAAGGGCTGCGTGCGGTGGATATAGGGGCACCGGACCTGTCCGTGTTTCTGTCTCATCACGCCGATTATGTCGCAGCCCTGCGCGCAACCGGGGCAGAGGTCACCGTGCTGGACCCGATGGAGGCCTACCCCGATTGCGTCTTTGTCGAAGACACAGCGCTTTGCCTGCCGGAGGTGGCGATTGCCATGCGACCCGGAGCGCGGACCCGCCTGGGTGAGGCGATGGAGATGGTTCCCGCGCTGGAGGACGCTTATGGCACGGTGCGCCGGATTGAAGGGCCGGGGTTCATCGAAGGCGGCGATATTCTGGTGACGGAGCGGGAAATTCTGGTAGGGATCTCAGCGCGTACTGATAGCGCTGGGGTGGGAGAATTACGCCAGATCGTGTCCGACTGGGGCTATGCCCTGCGCGAGGTACAAACGCCGCCCGAGATCCTGCACTTCAAGACCGATTGCAGCCTGCTGGATGAGGAAACCATCCTATGCACGCAAGCGCTTGCGGCATCGGGGTGCTTTGCAGGGTACCGGCTGATCCACCCGGCGGAAGGTGAGGAGGCTTGTGCCAATGCAATCCGGTTCAATGATCGGGTGATCATGCCGTCAGGGTTTGCGGGCACAGCGGAAGCACTCGATCAGGCGGGGTACAAAGTGGTTGAAATAGGCAATTCGGAAGCCGCCAAGCTGGATGGCGGCATGTCCTGCCTGTCGCTGAGGTTTTCACCGCCAGCGTAGGGTGGGCGGTGGACCACAGGTCCACCTTACAAGATCACCGCGTAAGGTGGGCCTATGGCCCACCCTCAACGCCGGGCCAATCGGTGCACCATTGCAATCGAGGATGGACGGGCGACTCGCCCGCCTTGCGCGGCAAGGGTTCCGGGACCTTCCGTAAGGTGGACCTGTGGTCCACCCACCGCTTAAAATCAGGATGCTTCCCAGAGTTTTTGAAGCTCCACGGCCACCGGTTCCGGATGGCTGATCGGAGCCATATGCCCCGCGCCCTCGATGACCGCTTCGGTCGCGTTGCCCAAGCGGCGCACCAAACCGGCGTTTGTCGCGGTGATGGCGGGCAAGGCCTGCTCACCCCGCATCAGAACGGCGGGGGCATCAACCGCCTCCAAAACATCTGGCTCCAACAGCCCAAAGGCATCCTCATAGAGAAAGTCATGTGTATCCGGCACCACATGAATGGCGCGGATCATCGCGGCGCGGGACCGCTCCGGCATGGCATCCCATGTGCCAGACGTGCTCCACATGCGATTGAAGGTGCGCGCGGCAAGGGTGCGGTCGCCTGTCTCCATCGCCTCAAAAAAGGGGGCCGCGCGGGCGTCGTGGTCTGCCAACATGTCAGGCGCATCGCGTTTGGCCACGACAAAGAACACCGGCTCAATTAGCATCAGACTGCGGATACGGTCCGGATATTCAGCCGCCATGCGCAAGGCTGTCGCCGCCCCGAAGGAGTGGCCGATGACATCCATCGGCCCGTCGTCCAGACACGCCATGCTCGCTTCAAATACCGTCTGGCTAAAGTCGCTGGCCTCATCCCAATCCACGCTGCGGCCGTGACTGGGCATGTCGGGGGCAACTAACGTAACTTCCTGCCCCACCAGCTTGGCCACGCCCGCCCAGGCTCCGCCAAAGGCCAACGTGCAATGCAGCGCCAGTACGCGACGCGGGCCTTCGCCCAAGGTTGTCACATGCGGGACAAATCCCGCCTGTGCGCTCACAATTTGCCGGCGAGGTGCAGGTCCAGATCTTCCAGCTTGTCCTGACCCCAGAACCGTTGATCCCCAACAACATAGAAGGGCGCGCCAAAGGCGCCGGCCTCAACCGCCTCTTCCAGATTGCGGGCATAGGTCTCTGCCCCTTCCAGCATCCCGCTGTCTGCCAGTGCAGGATCAAAACCCGCTTCCTCCAGACACGCCCGCACCACATCGTCCTGCCCGATGTCCTTTTCATCCGCCCAGACGGAGCGCGTGATGACATGGGCCAACAGGCCCAGATCACCGCCACCCGCGTTTTGAGCGGCGATAAAGGCATAGGCCGCAGGGGCCCCGTTGGTCGGCCAATGGGCAGGCTGCAAGTTGAACTTCATGCCCAGCTTCTTGGCCTCGCGCGGCATGGCCTGCGCCCGGTATTCGATGCGGCTCGGGTGGCGGTCTTTGGGCAATTGCCCACCTGTGCGAGAGAAACCCTGGATGATGTCAAAAGGCTTGTAGTTGATGGTGGCCCCATGCTTGGCCGCGACCTCCTCCAGCCGCTGCCCGGCCAGGTAGCAATAGGGAGAAAGCGTTGCAAAATAGTAGTCGATCTGGGCCATTGGGGCCTCCTTGGTGGGGGGATTACTTTGACGCACGGTAGCTGCGTGTTAAGCGATGCACAACGTCACGAATCTGTCATCTCTGCCACGGAGCCCCCATGCCACGCACGTCCGAGCCCAAGCTCATATCCGGCAACGCCAATATGCCCCTCGCCTCCGCCATTGCGCGTCGCATGTCGATGCACCGGGGCGTCAGCATCCCGCTGGTGGACACAAGGGTGGAACGGTTCAATGACGGTGAAATCTTCGTCGAAGTCTTCGAGAATGTGCGCGGTGAGGACATGTTCATCATCCAATCGACGTCCAATCCGGCCAATGACAACCTGATGGAGCTGCTGATCATGGCCGACGCCCTGCGCCGGTCCTCGGCCAGCCGGGTCACCGCCGTGCTGCCCTATTTCGGGTATGCCCGTCAGGACCGCCGCACCAAGGCCCGCACACCGATCACGGCAAAGCTGGTGGCCAACATGATGGTGGGTACGGGCATCGAGCGGGTTCTGACCATGGACCTGCACGCGGCACAGATTCAGGGCTTTTTCGATATCCCGGTGGACAACTTGTATGCCTCCCCGGTCTTTGCGCTGGACATCAAGCACAACTTTAAAGCCCAGATGAACGACCTGATGATCGTCTCGCCCGACGTGGGCGGTGTGGCCCGCGCGCGCGAGCTGGCCAAACGACTGAACGCGCCGCTTTCGATCGTGGACAAGCGCCGCGAGAAACCCGGCGAGATTGCCGAGATGACAGTCATCGGGAATGTGACCGGCAAGACTTGCCTCATCGTGGACGACATCTGCGACACCGCGGGCACACTTTGCAAAGCCGCTGAGGTGCTCATGGAGAATGGTGCCAAGGAGGTCCATTCCTACATCACCCACGGCGTCATGTCTGGCCCTGCCGTCGACCGCGTCACCAAATCGGTGATGAAAAGCCTTGTGATCACCGACAGCATCGCGCCCACCGAAGAGGTCAAAAAGGCCAAGAACATTCGCATCGTGCCCACCGCCCCGATGTTTGCCCAGGCAATTCTGAACATCTGGAACGGCACCTCGGTCAGCTCGCTGTTTGAGGCAGAGACGCTGGGCCCGATCTACGACGGGATGTACGCAGCTGAGTGAGGCGGTGGGTCGGGCGCTATTCTGACAACCGGCACAACGACCGCAATTCAGGCTGATTTGGGATCTAAATGACCTGATCCAAGGTTTGCTCTTAGTTTTGATGCACGCAATGGGCATCAGCGAGTGACGTTCTCGAAGAAAGATATCGATCCGTTCACCGCCTTCGAACAGAAGGGTTGGGAGAATGCTGCAGAAGCGTACTATGATCATTGGGGGGCCTTGTCTGCGCAATCAGCGCTCCCGCTTTTTGATTTGGCGAAAGTAAAGCCACACGCGCGCACGCTCGATGTGGCGACGGGTGCTGGCTACGTTGCAGCGGCGGCACAGCAGATGGGTGCCCTTCCCGTTGGCCTGGATTTCTCAGCCGCGCAGGTCGATCTGGCCCGAAAAACCTATCCAGGAATTGAGTTCATCGAAGGCAACGCCCAGGAACTCCCTTTCGATAATCAGACGTTCGATGCAGTCTTAATGGGCTTTGGCATGAACCATCTTCCGGAACCTGAAAAAGCTGCCTGTGAAGCACTGCGTGTCTTGAAGCCTGGCGGGGCTTTCGCCTTCTCTGTATGGGCCGCCCCTGCAGCAGGAGAGGGCTTCGGAATCGTCCTTTCCGCTATCAAGAAGCATGGGATCGGGGACGCAATATTGCCCCCGGCTCCGCCGTATTTCCGTTTTGCAGAACCTGAGGAAGTCAAGTCTTTACTGGAACCGGCAGGTTTCAAAGACATCTGCACCGTCGTGGTGCGACAAGTCTGGCGACACTTAACGCCTGACCAAGTGTTCGACGCCTTCAAAGAAGGCGCAGTACGTGCAACCGCCATGCTGAAGTCCCAACTTCAGACAGCGCACGCCAAGATCAGAGAAGTTGTACGCGCTAAAGTCTCCAAGGTCGTCAAGGGCGATGTTTTTCTTACCCCAGTCCCGGCCTCACTTTCGGTTGGGTTTAAGAAGGACTGATGGACGCATTGGCATGTTGCATCCGTGAAATGAGTCTTTCAAATCCACAAAACTCAACTCACACCACATCCCAGTCATCAAGCTCCGACAACTCTCCCATGGCGACCCAGCGGATGCGTACGCGGGCGACGCGGGTGTCGCCCCAGGTGCGGAAAACCATGTCGAAACCTGATTTCGTGACCGCCTCGGCCTCGATATCTGCGCGCATGGACGTGGCCGCATCCACGTCCCACAGGGACAGGGTCAACTGCACCGTGGGCTCCGATTTGTACTTCTCGGAAAACTTGATGTGTCGCCGTCGCTCGCGTTGACCCCGCCCGGTCCACATTTCGCCGCCGTCTTCGTAGTCAGAGAAAAGCACGACATCCCCGCTGTCGATTCCGACTGTGTGACTTCTTAACTTCTTCATCTTTAGGTTGAAATGCCTGTTCTTCTAATTCCTATAGGCAGTTCTACGGCGAAAGCCGCGAGATGTAAAAGAATGCCTGACCACAAGGTTGTTGTTTCAACTTTTGATAGTATTCGTTCGCCTTTGTGGGCTTGCGCGTCTTGGCGCTTGCTGCCTAGCGTCGCACCACGCCCGTAGCCGACCTTGAAAGGATATGCCTTGCGCCGCTTTATTGCCGCCCTGCTGATCGCATTACTTGCCTATCTGCTTTTGTGGCCCGTGCCCGTGGACCCCGTGGCATGGGATGCAGAGCCGAGCGAAGGCTACGTTGGCGTCTATGCCCCCAACACCCGGCTTGCGGGATTGGAGGAGGTCGCACTAAACGGCCGCACCGGTCCGGAGGACGCGGCTCTTGGTCCTGATGGGACGCTTTACGTGACGACCCATGAGGGCGACATCCTGCGCCGCCGCCCGGACGGTGCGCTGGACGTGCTGACCAACACCGGCGGCCGCCCTTTGGGGATTGAGGTGGCACCTGATGGCGCAGTCTGGGTGGCGGACGCCTATCAGGGGCTGATGCGGATCGAGAACAACGCGGCCGTTCTGGTTGCAACTGAAACGGTGGACGGTGATCCGATCCGCTATGCCAACAGCCTCGATTTCGCGCCGGATGGGGCGATATGGTTTTCGGATGCGTCCACCCGGTTTGGTGCCGAGGCATGGGGCGGGACGTTGGAGGCCTCTTATCTGGAGATCCTTGAACATGGTTCTTCCGGGCGTTTGCTGCGATATGATCCGTCCAATGGGCAAACACGGGTCATGCTGGAGGGCATCAGCTTTGCCAACGGTGTGGCGATGGGGGCCTCGGGCGAATGGCTGCTGTTTGTAGAGACCGGAGAAACGGCAGTGCGCCGTTTGTGGATAAAAGGGGACGAGGCGGGAGAGGTCGAAGACGTTCTCACCAACCTTCCCGGCTTTCCCGACAATATCAAGCGCGACACTGATGGTGGCTTTCTGCTGGGCCTCGTGTCCAAGCGCGCGCCCGCAGCCGACATGGCCGCCCCCTACCCGATCCTGCGCAAGGTCTTGCAACGCCTGCCCGCCGCATGGAGGCCCAAAGCGGTGAGCTATGGGTTCATCGTGAAGCTGGATGCGGAGGGTCAGGCGGTGGAGACATGGCAGGACCCGGCAGCCGGGTATCCGCTGACGACAGGGGCTGTGCGGTCAGCGGGCGGGGGGTTGTGGGTGACGTCGCTGAGCGCGGATTGGTTGGGGAAGTGGGAGAGCGATTGACCAGTTGCTACTCCCTCTCCGGCTGGCGAATGGCCAATTTTCGGGACTTTGCTGCCGTTAATCTGACACGGAACAAAACAAACCGGCATAACCGCCCGGCGCAGTCCGGGCATCGCCCGACCTCCCCCCGGAGGGCGATTTTCCAACAATTGCCATCCCAGTGACGTTTCGATTGATTGAACGTTGGTTGCCGCCCAACCGCATCGAACGCCCTCCAGGTCGGGCGATGCCCGGACCGTGCCTTACGTGGCAATGGGCTCTGAGCGGACCTTATTGGCGTTGCGGGCTTTTCTGCCTTTGAAGAAGCGCACCTCAGTCCGGAATCAAGGCGCAGCCGCCCGGCCATTGCCTCCCCCGTGTGCGGTGGCCGTTTTTTGAAGACAGGTGGCTAAGTGGATTGAGGTGTGTATTCCGAGTGCTCATGACAGTTCAGATGCTATCTGGCAGTTCGTAGCCCCGGGCATAGACGCGGCGGATGGCGTTAAGTGCGTCATCGCGGGACATGTCGTTACCAAAGCGGTCAGCGTGGATGGCATCCAGCCCCTTGGGCGCCTGTCCGGTTGTCATCCAATGGGCCAGAATCTCAGCCGATCCGCCACCAGTGCCGATGCCGACGTTAAATCCGGCTGCAAGCCACAGGCCTTCGTGTTTTGGCAACGGACCAATCAGCGGCAGACCGTCGGGCGTCAGGCACATCGGGCCGTTGTTGGCGATCTTGATCCCGGCCTCTGCCACGATCGGCATGCGCTCCATCAGTCGTTCGAGATGCGGCATTAGCGGATCGATGTTGGGGGGCAGAAGCTCTTCCTTGAAGTCTGCGGGGATACCGTCGAGCGCCCAGAACTCGGGGTTCTTTTCATAAATGCCAATCAGCAGACCGTCGCGTTCCTGCCGCACGTTGCAAGACACCCAACTGTCCCGCATTGCCGGAAGTTCGGCATCCAATTCGGCGATCTGGGCTAGGTTTTCAGTTATGATTTCATGATGTTGCGTGGCATAGAGCGGCAGGTTCAACCCCAGGTCCTGCATCATCTCGCGCGCCCAGAAAGACGTGGCCACAACCACGTGCTGCGCCGTGACTTTGCCGTTTTGCGTCTCTAGCACCCAGGCCTCGCCGTCCCGGTGCATTGGACCAACCGGGCAGCGCCGCTCGATGGCCGCACCCCTGTTTTGGGCCGCGCGCGCAAGAGCGTTGGTTGCACCTGTCGGGTCCACGTGGCCATCCGTTGGCGTGTGGGCTGCGCCATGGATGGCGCTGACATCCAAGAACGGGTGAAGCGCTGCAACCTCATCTGGCGTGCGGATATGAAACGGGATGCCAAGGGCCGTGTAGCGGGGGGCGTAGACATCGAAGAGCGCGCGCTCACGTTCCGTTGCAGCAAGCCTCAGGCTGCCGGTCTGATGGAACCCGACCGACTGCCCTGATTCCTCTTCGGCCTGCAGATAGGTCCGGATCGATCCCGCAAAGAGCGTTGTCATCTTGGGGTACGGGCCAAAGTAGGTCGTATTGCCCGCCGCATGCCAGGTTGAGCCTGACGTCAACTCGCGCCGTTCCAGCAAGAGCGTATCTGTCCAGCCGAGCTTTGCCAGCCAATAGAGAACGGAAGCCCCGACAATACCGCCACCGATGACCGCAACCTGAACGTCTGTCTTCATCGAACTTTTCCCTTTTGCCGCTCAGTTAGCACTGTGAGCCCAAAAGAAGAAAGGCCCCGCAACCGGCGGAGCCTTTTCGATGTCTCTGGATCAATCGACCTTACTGCTTTGCAGTCAGCCCGATGTGATCGCCCAGTGCCACCATGTCGGAAAGCAGTTTGGCTGCGTCGTCCACCGGGCCCGGTTCATTCTGGAAGTTGTCCTGCGCTTTGGCGTGCTTGTCGCGCGCTTCCTGCACCATCTCGTCGAAGTGGTCTTGCGTCACGTCGCCCTTGGGCAACGCGCGTTCGGCCAGAACCGAGATGCCACGGCTGCTGATCTCGGCAAAACCGCCGGTCACAACATAGTCGCTCTCGCCTTCCGGCCCTTCGACCTTCAGCACACCGGGGCGCAGGGTGGTGATGACCGGGGCATGGTCCGCCATGGCCGTCATGTCACCCTCCGCACCAGGGATCAGCACTGATGTCGCCTCAACCGAGGCCAGCCGCCGCTCAGGCGACACCAGATCGAATTGAAACGTGTCTGCCATTGCTTTTGCTCCTTAAAAGCGTTTTCGAAACAAACCAAAATCCCTTGTCCCCTAACGCGTTGAAATCTCTGATTTCAGGCAGCGTCAGGGGACGCAGGTTTTTCGAAAACTGGTTAGGCCGCGTCTGCCGCCATTTGCTCGGCTTTCGCCTTCACTTCGTCGATGCCGCCCACCATGTAGAAGGCGCCTTCGGGCAGGTGGTCGTATTCACCGGCCACAACCGCCTTGAAGCTTTCGATGGTGTCTTTCAGCGGCACCTGCACACCGTCGGACCCGGTGAAGACCTTCGCCACGTCGAACGGCTGAGACAGGAAACGCTGGATCTTCCGGGCACGGGCCACGGTCAGCTTGTCCTCTTCGCTCAGTTCGTCCATCCCGAGGATCGCGATGATGTCCTGAAGCGACTTGTAGCGCTGCAGAATACCCTGCACGTCACGGGCAACGGCGTAGTGCTCTTCACCCACAACTGCCGGGTCCATCAGACGTGATGTGGAGTCCAGCGGGTCCACAGCCGGGTAGATGCCCAGTTCGGAGATTGCACGCGACAGAACGGTTGTTGCGTCGAGGTGCGCAAACGAGGTCGCAGGCGCGGGGTCGGTAAGGTCGTCCGCAGGCACGTAGACGGCCTGCACGGAGGTAATGGAACCCGCCTTGGTCGACGTAATGCGTTCCTGCATCGCGCCCATGTCGGTGGCCAGTGTCGGCTGGTAACCCACAGCGGAAGGGATACGGCCCAAGAGAGCGGACACCTCGGAACCCGCCTGCGTAAAGCGGAAGATGTTGTCCACGAAGAACAGAACGTCGGTCCCGGACTGGTCGCGGAACTGTTCGGCCAGGGTCAGACCGGTCAAGGCCACACGCATACGCGCTCCGGGAGGCTCGTTCATCTGACCGTAGACCAAGGCCACTTTTGAGTCGGTCAGGTTGTCGGGCACGATAACGCCGGATTCGATCATCTCGTGGTAAAGGTCGTTGCCTTCACGAGTCCGTTCACCCACGCCCGCGAACACGGAGAAGCCCGAGTGCACTTTGGCGATGTTGTTGATCAGTTCCATGATCAGAACCGTCTTGCCCACGCCGGCACCGCCGAAGAGGCCAATCTTACCGCCCTTGGCGTAGGGGGCCAGCAAGTCGATCACCTTGATGCCGGTTTCCAGCACTTCGGATGTGGTGGACTGTTCAGCGAACTCTGGCGCGTCCTGGTGGATGGCGCGGTGTTCGTCTGCGTTGACGTCACCCTTTTCGTCCACGGGCTCGCCCACGACGTTCATGATCCGGCCCAGGGTCGCGTTGCCCACGGGGATGGAGATCGGGCCGCCGGTGTCGGTCACGTCCTGACCGCGCACCAGACCTTCGGTGGCGTCCATCGCGATGGCGCGCACGGTGTTTTCACCGAGGTGCTGGGCCACTTCCAGAACCAGGTTCTTGCCGTTGTTGTCTGTGGTCAGCGAGTTCAGAATCTCGGGCAGGTGATCTTCGAACTGCACGTCAACGACGGCGCCGATGACCTGAGTAATTTTGCCGACTGCATTTGCCATGTCGTTTCTCCGATTTGTCTTACAGCGCTTCCGCGCCGGAAATGATTTCGATCAGCTCGTTCGTGATGACGGCCTGACGGGAACGGTTGAACTGGATCGTCAGGTTGTCGATCATCTCGCCCGCGTTGCGTGTCGCGTTGTCCATGGCCGACATCCGGGCACCCTGTTCGGAGGCACCGTTTTCCAGCAAGCCAGAGAAGATCGCCGTGGCGACCCCGCGCGGCAGCAGGTCGGCGAGGATCTGTTCCTCGTCTGGTTCATAGTCGAACACGACCCCGGCGGCGTCATCGTCACCTTCCTCAGCCTCGAAAGAGGCCGGGATGATCTGATGCGCGGTCGGGATCTGGCTGACCACGTTTTCGAACTTCGAATAGAAGATCGTGGCGACGTCGAATTCGCCCGCGTCGAACCGGCTCAGGATGTCCTGGGCTACGCCCTGCGCATCGGCATAGCCTACGCGCTTGACTTCGGTCATGTCCACGTGGCCAATCAGCTGATCACCGTAGTCACGCTTCATCTGATCACGGCCTTTTTTGCCGATGGTCAGGATTTTCAGCGTTTTGCCCGCCGCCAGAAGCTCTTGCGCTTTCTGCTTGGCCAGCTTGACGATGTTGGTGTTGAAACCACCGCAAAGGCCGCGTTCCGAGGTCATGACCACCAGCAGGTGCACCTTGTCCTCGCCCGTGCCGCGCAGCAGCTTGGGCGCGGATTCACTGTCACCCACAGACGCCGCCAGCCCTGCCATCACGGCATTGAACCGCTCTGTGTAGGGGCGCGAGGCTTCCGCCGCTTCCTGCGCACGGCGCAGTTTTGCGGCAGCCACCATCTGCATCGCCTTTGTGATCTTGCGCGTGGATTTCACGCTCTCGATCCGGTTTTTAAGGTCCTTGAGACTTGGCATGTGCCTATCTCTCCTTAGTCCTTAGGAAAAGTCAGAGGCGAAGCTGTCGATCGCGGCCTTCAGCTTGTCCGCTGCGTCGCCTTTGATCTTCGGGTCCTCATTGGTGATCCAGTCCAGCACGTCCTTGTGCTTGGACCGCATGTGGTTCAGCAGACCTTCTTCAAAGCGCTTGATGTCACCCACAGCAACCTTGTCGAGGTAGCCGTTCACACCCGCAAAGATCACCACAACGATTTCCGCGTTGGTCAGCGGCGAATACTGCGGCTGCTTCATCAGCTCGGTCAGACGCGCGCCCCGGTTCAGCAACTGCTGGGTGGAGGCGTCGAGGTCGGAACCAAACTGCGCAAAGGCCGCCATTTCGCGATACTGAGCCAGCGACAGTTTCACCGGGCCAGCGACCGAGGACATGGCGGAGGTCTGAGCGGAGGAGCCCACACGGCTAACCGACAGACCAGTGTTCACGGCCGGGCGGATGCCTTGATAGAACAGTTCCGTTTCCAGGAAGATCTGACCGTCGGTGATCGAGATCACGTTGGTCGGAATAAACGCGGACACGTCACCACCCTGGGTTTCGATGATCGGCAGCGCGGTCAGGGACCCGTTGCCGCTGTCATCACCCAGCTTCGCGGAACGCTCAAGCAGGCGGGAGTGCAGATAGAAAACGTCACCCGGATAGGCTTCACGTCCGGGCGGACGACGCAGCAGCAGGGACATCTGACGGTAGGACACGGCCTGCTTAGACAGGTCATCATAGATGATCAGTGCGTGACGGCCGTTGTCGCGGAAGTGCTCTGCCATGGCAGTCGCAGCGTAGGGTGCGAGGAACTGCATGGGCGCAGGTTCGGACGCGGTTGCGGCAACCACGATGGAGTAGTCAATCGCGCCGGTTTCTTCCAGCTTCTTCACCAGCTGCGCCACGGTGGAACGCTTCTGACCCACAGCAACGTAGACGCAGTAGAGCTTCTTGCCCTCATCATCGCCTGCTTCGTCGTTGTAGGACTTCTGGTTCAGGATCGCGTCGAGGGCCACGGCGGTCTTGCCGGTCTGGCGGTCACCAATGATCAGCTCGCGCTGGCCACGGCCAATCGGGATCATGGAGTCGACGGCCTTGAGGCCGGTCGCCATGGGCTCGTGCACGGATTTACGCGGGATGATGCCCGGTGCCTTCACGTCGGCAATGCCGCGGTTCTTGGCCTTGATCGGGCCCTTGCCGTCAATCGGGTTGCCCAGACCATCCACAACGCGGCCCAAGAGTTCGTCACCGATTGGCACGTCCACAATGGAGTTCGTACGCTTGACGGTGTCGCCTTCTTTAATGTCGCGGTCAGAGCCGAAGATCACGACACCGACGTTATCCGCTTCGAGGTTCAGGGCCATGCCCTGAATGCCGCCGGGGAATTCGACCATTTCACCGGCCTGAACGTTGTCCAGACCGTAGACGCGGGCGATACCGTCGCCAACGGACAGCACGCGGCCCACTTCGGCCACTTCTGCTTCCTGACCAAAGTTCTTGATCTGGTCCTTCAGGATCGCAGAAATCTCTGCAGCTTGGATACCCATTTATCCGACCTCTTTCATTGCATTCTGGAGGGATGCGAGCTTGGAGCGGATCGACGTATCGATCATTTTCGAGCCCACTTTGACGATAAGACCGCCGATGAGGCTTTCATCGACGGTTTCATTGATGGTGACGGTCTTGCCGGTCTGCTTCTTCAGCGACTTGGCAAGTTTATCGGACTGCGCCTTGGTCAGGGCCTTGGCAGAGGTGACCTCTGCCGCGATCTCGCCCTTGTCCTCAGCAATCACGTCGCGCAGCGTACGCACCAGCGCAGGCACCACAAACAGACGGCGCTTGGAGGCCATCAACTGCAGCGTGTTTGCCATGGTCGGCGACAGCTTCATCTTTTTGGCGATGGCACCGATGGCGGCGGACTGTTGGTCGCGCGTGTAAATCGGGGAGTTGATCAGGGCGCGGAAATCGTCGCTTGCGGCAATTGCATCCTGCAGGGCGTCAAGGTCGGCTTCAAGCGCTTTGACCTTCTTGGACTCTTTGGCAATGTCATAGACAGCAGATGCATATCTTTGCGCAATACCGGTGGAGATCGAAGCTGGTTCGGACACGTCCATCCTCTCGTTTCGTCTGCCCGGCCATCTGCGCGATATGCTTTGTGCCGGATCGTTGGGACAGCAAACACACATGTGCGCCGTCTAAATCAGGGGCCATGTAGCAGAGGTGTTCACGGCCCGCAACACAGTATGCTGCGTGAATCTGTAGCAGGCCCCGCAATATGCCAAACGCCCTTTGCCACAAGGGGTGACAGCGGGTTCTCGTGCGGCCCGCTAACCTGCGATTTTCGCTTGGACTCTGCCAATACCAACGCAGAATCACATCCCGCTCAGATCACGCTACAGTCGCGCACCGGTCAATGCGGAGTTGCCACACTGTAGTGCACAAATTTCGTGCGGTATCGGATCAGTCGGCTGCCGCAGAATTGAGGCAAAACTGTCAACCGGCCCGAAACAATTCCGAGGCTGTCCTTACAATGTGGGTAAAACGAACGTCGTTTGAGACCGGAATTTGACTCAATTGATGTAAGAGGCGATCCACCCGCCCGTATTTTGGTAAAACGGTGAGAGGATCATCACGATGAATGCTCTGTGGGTGATAGCTTTGATGACCGGGGTGTCTTTGATCCCCGCTTTCAGCTCAGGTGACGATCCGGTTGACGAAACTGACGACCCGATGTCTCCCACGGACCCCACTGACCTGCTCGATCCGACTGATCCAACGGATCCATCAGACCCCATGAGCGATGACACAGTTGAGGGGACAGCCGACGACGAAACGGTCACAGCGACGGGCAGCCAGACCATCAACGCCGGCGAGGGCGGTGACCGCTTGATCACAGGTGATACGGCATCAGGTGCGGTCCTGAACGGCGAGGCCGGGAATGATACGCTGACCGACGGCGGGGAAAACGTCACGCTGAACGGCGGGGCGGGGAATGACCTCTTCAGCGGCGGTGATGCAACTGGCGCCGTGATGAACGGCGGAGAGGGTGACGACACCTTCCAGCTTGACGGTTCCGGCGGTGTTGTCGTGAACGGTGACGCGGGCGACGATCTGATCGAAACCCTTGTTGATAGCCAGAACATGACCCTCAACGGCGGCGACGGCGCAGACGAGATCACCGTGGGCGGTCGGGATGCTGTGGTGCATGGGGATGCGGGTGACGATGTCATCAATGTCGAAGGCGCGGCTGAGGCCGTCTTTGGCGACGCGGGCAACGATACGATCACGGCGAGCCATGGTGAACGTGGCGGCGGCACCCCAATCAGCGGCGGGGACGGCGACGACGTCATCATCCTGCGCGATGCAACGCCCGAGCTTGGCGCGGCCTCGACTGCGGCTTCTGGCGACGCGGGCGATGACCGGTTTGATGTCGAGGTCCTGTTGGGCAGCGATTCAGCCAGCGTGGCCGATGTGCTGACCGGTGGCACTGGCGCGGATAGTTTTGAGCTGACTTTTGTGGATGGGTCGGCCACTGCAGGTGGCGATCTGGGCGTGGTGTCGCGTATCACGGACTTTGACAGCGCAGAAGATGCGCTTGTGATTGACACAACGGACCTTGGTGCGCGTCTGGAAGCGGGCGATGCGCGAGAGCTGGGCGGTGTCACGATCACCGAAGAGGACGGCAACACGCTGATCACGCTGCAGCTGACGGGCATGGACGAAAGCGACGCAGGCTCTGCCGTGATCCAGTTGGACGGTGTGACCGGGTTTGAGACCGAAGACATCACCTTTGTCTCCTAGCGCCGCAAGAGGCTTGCGAAAATAATGTGCCCCCGTTGCAGAGGGTGCGCGCGGTGTTGTCAGGGGGCGTAAAGGTTGACCCCTTAGAACCCACCCCGTCATGACAGCCGGGATAAAGCACCTTTCCGGCACCCCAGGACCCGAGGCGCGAAGCACTGCGTCATCTTTGGCCCAAGGTGGCGGGGGAAACCCCGTCTCTCATTTGTCCGATCGGCGGCGCCGCCTTCTCTTCCCGGCCCCTCCCCTGACACCAATAAGACGTCACTCCCCGGCATCGCAAAAGCAGCGCAGGGCCGCTGGCGTATGCCCGGCCAATCTATAATAACTCCTCTTCCGCATCGGACAGGGACAAGCCCAGCCCTTCCATGCCGGCCTCCAGATGATCAGCAAAATGCGGCGTGCCAATCAGATAGTCTGGTGTGGGTGTCATCGCCTCTGCCCGCGCGGTCGCAAGCGCCTCGCCCAGGTCTTCTACATCGAAACTGCCGCGACCGATCCACATGACGGCAATGAGGCTCGCGGCCTCTTCCTCGTTCAGAGTATCCGGAAACCCGCGCAGTTCATTCTCGGCCCGGTCAAACTCATGTCCAAACAACACGACCTGCGCCACCTTGTGTCGGGAGATATCCAGCATTGCAGCCTCCTTTTGCCCTCGGTAGGCAAAAGGATGGCCCAGATGCCTGGGCGCGTCTTTGCGCTGGATCAATATCGCGCCTGCTAGACCGGCTTCGCCGTGGGCTGCGTCACTCCTTTCAGAACGCTCACGCTGCGCGACACCCGTTTGACCTTGCCCTTGGGCGGGTAAACGAGCTTGGTGGCCTCCACCAAAAACGCACCACCCGCCGCGATGGCGGGCACATAGCGGCCCACTTTTTCAAACATGCCGGCCGATTTCATCCAGAGCCGTTTTTGAGAAGGCAGTTGGTAGAGCGCACCGACATGGCGCTCCGGCAGGAACTGGTGCTTTTTCAGCTGCGCCTCCAGCTGCCCCGGTGAATAGGGGCGGCCAAAGCCAAATGGCGTGCGGTCGCGCCGCGCCCAAAGGCCCGCACGGTTCGGCACGATAAAGATCACACGCCCGCCCGGACCCAGCACGCGCCAGCATTCTTCCAGCAGGTCGGAGGGGCGCTCGCAGGTTTCCAACCCGTGCAGCAGCACCAGCTTGTCCACATGGCCCGTCTCCAGCGGCCAAAGAGTTTCCTCACAAAGCACAGAGGTATTGGCCCGGTCCGGCGGCCAGGGCATCACGCCCTGCGGCCCCGGCATCAATGTGATCACCCGCCGCGCGTCTTTCAGATAGGGGCGCAAAAGGGGGGCCGCAAAGCCAAACCCCACGACCGTTTGACCCTTGGCTTCTGGCCACATCTCCAACATGCGGCTGCGCAGGCTGGCCTGCGCGGCCCGCCCGAGCGTGCTGCGGTAGTAGAAGTTGCGCAGGTCTTGCACATCAAGATGCATGGGATGGCGGCCGCCGGTTCGTTTTCATGCGCGCAATGTAAGCCTGCGTTGCGGTCAACACCACCGTGATTGGTGAGGTAAGGCGAGCTTCTTTCCCAAATTTGCAAAGGCCGAAATGGGAGGGTGCACGAAACTGAGGATTAAATCGCGGCCTTATGGCGCGATACCAGCCACCACAGAAGGATCGGAGAGATGATGAGTTCTGACAGCAGACCAAGCAACACCAGTGTCAGACCCACCGGGTGATCCGGCATCCCGTACTGCAAGATCGACAACACACGAGCCAGGCCACCCAGTATGATGATGCCGAGCAAGGTAACCATTGCCGGTTTGTACCGATCGATATCTTGGACAAAGAGGATAAAAAGGATGCCCACCCCGAGCCACAGTGCTGAAAAGAAGCGGAAGACGTTGTCTGTCATGGGATCGGCAAAGCCTGCCTCAGTCAGGGTCGCCCCGAACGCCCGCTGCGACGAGAGGCCCTGCACCAGGTCGCTGCTGCCGGTGATTAGCGCAATTGCTGCAAAAAAATAGCAGATGAGTTTGAACAGGCGCATGGGAGCCTCCTTTGAACTTGATGAGCAGAGCTCACTTGGTCTGCATGCCCTCGACCATTTTCAGGACCCGGCGGCGCGGCATAAAGGGAATGAGCCATCCGAGCATGAACGACAGACTGCGTTCATTGATGACGACAAGCTTGCCGTCCATCATCGCTTCGTATCCGCACTTGGCGACGGATGCCGGTGTCGCGCCACCTTGCTTGGCAAGGCCTGTGCCTTCGAGGTTCGCTGTTGCGACAAATTCGGTCTTCACAAGGCCAGGGCAAAGCGCGGTGGAAGTAATTCCGTGCTTGCGCATCTCCTGATCGATGGCCTGACTAAAGGAAGTCACAAAGGCCTTCGTCGCGTAGTAAACCGCCTGATAGGGGCCCGGAATGAAGCTTGCCGTAGACGACACCTGAAGCATCTTGCCGCCGCCGCGTGCCTTCATGTCGTTTCCAAAAAGATGGCTCAGCGTCACCAACGCGCCGACGTTGAGGTCAATCATCGCCTGATCTGCCGCCAAATCACGCTCTAGAAAATCGCCGTGGCCCCCGAAGCCCGCATTGTTAATCAGGATGTCGACAGCGATCCCCTGCGCTTTCACGGCGTCAAAAAGGTCCTTGGCCTGCGCAGGCGTTCCAACATCCATGGCCAGAACCGTGACTGAGACGGAATGTGCGTTCTCCAGTTCCGATTTGAGCGCCAGCAGTGCCTCTTCCCGGTGCGCCACAATCAACAGATCGCCCCCTTTGGCGGCGTGATACCGTGCGAATTCAGCGCCAATTCCAGAGGATGCGCCAGTGATAAGTGCTGTGTTTGCCATGTAAGACTCCGATGCGTCAACAAGTGTTGACTCGCGATATAGAGAGCAATGCGCTGCGCGTCAACACTTGTTGACCGGACGGATGATGTTGTTATCTGACGGTCATGAACGAACCCATTTCCACCAAGGACAAGTTGCTAACCACGGCCCGAGCCCTTTTCTGGACACGCGGTTATTCAAACGTGTCGGTCCGGGACATCACCAAAGGTGCTGGCGTGGACGCGGCTCTGGTCTCCCGCTACTTCGGGGGAAAGCGTGGGTTGTTCGAAGCGACCTTGGCTGACATCCCCACCTGGACCGCCTTGCAAGCCGAGCCGCAGGACGTGCTGGATGCAGCGGTTGAGAGTTTTTCCCAGCCGTTCGACCCCGAGGTCGATCAGGCAAACCCATTTACGATGCTTTTGGCCAATGTCATCGACCCGGAAATGGGCGACCCTGTAAGAAAGTTGTTTGAAGAGAGCCTATTAGGCCCTTTGACTAAGAAATTGGAGGAACCTCATGCGCGGGACCGCGCCACCATGCTGCTGAGCGTGTTGTTCGGGATGGCCTTGATCCGCAAAAGCTTTCAGATTGAACCTCGAACAGAGGATCCGTTGCGGACACTCAGGTCCCAGCTGCAATATATGGCGCTCGCGGCGCTTCAATATGAACCTCAGGAGCCGTAGAGGACCCGGTTTGTTGCCGCACCAAAGGATTGGCTGCTTTGTCTCCAGTTGCAATGATACAAAGCGCCGGTGCCTCGGCGCCGGGCTGGGATCGATCTTACTGGCTGTCGCTTTGCCCAAGCACCCGCCATTGCCCTTGTCTGCCCATTTTGTCAGTCTCCAGCAGAACACCATAAACCGGAGCCTGCCCATGTCCTTCGACCTGATCACCATTCCCTGTCTGTCGGACAACTACGCCTATCTGCTGCGCGATCATGAGAGCGGAGAGACCGCCTGTATTGACGTACCGGAGGCCGGACCGATCAAGGCGGCTCTGGCAGAGCATGGGTGGACCCTCAGCCAGATTTGGCTGACGCATCACCATTGGGATCACGTGGATGGGCTGGCGGACCTCTTGGCCGATCATCCGGCCTCCGTCGTTGGGGCAAAGGCGGATGCGCACCGGTTGCCTGAGCTAAACGTGGCCGTCAGCGAAGGGGACACGGTCAAGCTGGGCGCGCTTGAAGCGCATATCATTGACGTGTCGGGCCATACCATCAACCACATTGCGTTCTATGTGCCGGGGGCCAAAGCCGCCTTTACCGCCGACAGCCTGATGGCGCTTGGGTGTGGGCGGCTCTTTGAAGGAACGCCCGCGCAGATGTGGGACAGTATGCAAAAGATGATGGGCTGGCCTGCGGACACCACCATCTGCTCGGGCCATGAATATACGGCCAGCAATGCCAAGTTCGCCCTGACGGTTGATCCGGACAACGCCAGCCTTATATCGAGGTCACAAGAGATTGAGACGGCGCGCGCCGCGGGCCGCCCCACTGTTCCCTCGCAACTGTCAACCGAGCTGCAAACCAATCCCTTCCTGCGCCCGTCCGATCCCGGCATCCGCGCAACTTTGGGGATGCAAACCGCCAGCGATGCAGAAGTCTTTGCCGAAATCCGCAAACGCAAAGACAACTTCTGACTGCTGTTTTCATGGTCAATTTGTGCCGCTCACGGCAAAAGTGAGCAAAAAGTGCAAAAAACCGCTTGAAGCGGGGCCGTGATCAACCAAACTCTAATACTAAGAGGCCATGGTTGGACCCGGGGTCTGCTATTGTGCAGTGCCCGACCGACCCCGAATGAAAAGGAACGCCACGTGCCTTCATTCTCGACAACACTTGAGCAGGCAATCCATGCGGCACTCGCATTGGCCAATGCCCGCCGCCATGAATTTGCAACGCTGGAACATCTGCTGCTGGCGCTGCTGGACGAACCTGATGCCGTGCAGGTGATGAAGGCCTGTTCGGTCGACATCGCAGATCTGCGCGACACCCTGGTCGAATTCGTGGATGAGGATCTGAGCAATCTTGTCACCGACGTAGACGGCTCTGAGGCTGTGCCGACAGCCGCCTTCCAGCGCGTCATCCAGCGCGCCGCGATCCACGTGCAGTCCTCTGGCCGCACTGAAGTGACCGGTGCGAACGTGCTGGTTGCCATCTTTGCCGAACGCGAATCCAACGCCGCCTACTTCCTGCAGGAACAGGACATGACCCGCTATGACGCGGTGAACTACATCGCCCACGGTGTGGCCAAGGACCCCGCCTATGGCGAATCCCGCCCCGTCACAGGTTCTGTCGAGCCTGAGGAAGAAGCACAGGGTGTCACTGACGGTGAAAAGAAAGAATCCGCGCTTGATAAGTACTGCGTGGATCTGAACGCCAAGTCCCGCGAAGGCGGGATCGACCCGCTCATCGGCCGCGATGATGAGGTCGAACGCTGCATCCAGGTGCTCTGCCGTCGCCGCAAGAACAACCCGCTGCTGGTGGGCGACCCCGGTGTGGGCAAGACCGCCATTGCAGAAGGCTTGGCGCGCAAGATCGTTGCGGGTGAAACGCCCGAGGTGCTGGAAAACACCACGATTTATTCACTCGACATGGGTGCATTGCTGGCTGGTACCCGCTATCGTGGCGATTTCGAAGAGCGCCTGAAGGCTGTCGTAACAGAGCTGGAAGAGCATGAAGATGCCGTGCTCTTCATCGACGAAATCCATACCGTTATTGGTGCCGGTGCGACCTCTGGCGGGGCCATGGACGCATCCAACCTGCTGAAGCCAGCGCTTCAGGGCGGCAAGCTGCGCACCATGGGGTCCACTACTTACAAGGAATTCCGTCAGCATTTTGAGAAGGACCGCGCCCTTTCCCGCCGGTTCCAGAAGATCGACGTGAATGAACCCTCGGTCGATGACGCGGTAAAGATCCTGCGCGGCCTCAAGCCCTATTTCGAAGATCACCACTCGGTCAAATATACCTCCGATGCGATCAAGACGAGCGTTGAGCTGGCCAGCCGATATATCAACGACCGCAAGCTGCCGGACTCTGCCATCGACGTGATCGATGAGGCAGGTGCGGCCCAGCATCTGGTCGTCGCCTCCAAGCGCCGCAAGACCATCGGCACCAAAGAGGTCGAGGCCGTGGTGGCCAAGATCGCCCGCATTCCGCCCAAGAACGTCTCCAAAGACGACGTTGTGGTGCTGAAGGATCTCGAAAAGTCGTTGAAGCGCGTGGTGTTCGGCCAGGACAAGGCCATCGAAGCCCTGTCATCGGCCATCAAACTGGCACGTGCAGGGCTGCGCGAGCCCGAAAAACCCATCGGCAACTACCTCTTTGCAGGCCCCACTGGGGTCGGCAAAACCGAAGTGGCCAAGCAGTTGGCGGACACGCTGGGTGTGGAGCTGCTGCGTTTCGACATGTCGGAATACATGGAGAAACACGCAGTTTCCCGCCTCATCGGTGCCCCTCCGGGCTATGTCGGTTTTGACCAGGGCGGTATGCTGACTGACGGTGTGGACCAGCACCCGCATTGTGTGCTGTTGCTGGACGAAATGGAAAAAGCGCACCCGGATGTCTACAACATCCTGCTGCAGGTCATGGACCACGGGAAGTTGACGGATCACAACGGCCGCACGGTCGACTTCCGCAATGTGGTGCTGATCATGACCTCCAACGCAGGCGCTGCTGAGCAGGCAAAAGAAGCCGTTGGCTTCGGACGCGACCGCCGGACGGGTGAAGACACTGCCGCTATTGAGCGCACCTTCACGCCGGAATTCCGCAACCGTCTGGATGCGGTGATCAGCTTCGGTGCGCTTGGCAAGGATACGATCCTGCGCGTGGTCGAAAAGTTCGTGCTGCAGTTGGAAGCGCAGCTGATGGACCGCAACGTGACCATCGAGCTTTCCAAGAAAGCCGCCGAATGGCTGGCCGACAAGGGCTATGACGACAAGATGGGCGCGCGCCCGCTGGGCCGCGTGATCCAGGAACACATCAAAAAGCCGCTAGCCGAGGAGTTGCTCTTTGGCAAGCTGGCCAAAGGTGGTGTCGTCAAGGTAGGCGTCAAGAAAGGAGCGCTTGATCTGGAAATCCTCGGGCTGGAGAAAAAGCGCCTCACCGACAAAGGGGACAAGCCGCCCCTTCTGACGGCGGACTAAGCCGTTTCCGGGCCAACCCGCAAAAGGGATACCAAAGTGCCAGTTCCACCGGAGGGAGAGACATGGCACTTTGGTTCTTTTGAGCCAGTAAGCTGGCTTTCGATACGCGCGGCCCTTGCCGCAACAGCACTATTCTGCGCCGGACCTGCCCTGGCGCAAGAGCTTTTGTTGCAATCCCCCATCGACTGCGACGTGAGCGGCCCCTGCTATATCCAGCAATACGTGGATCACGATCCCAGCGATGGCGCGCGAGATTTCATGTGCAGCGGGCTGAGTTACGACACCCATACCGGCACGGATTTCGCGTTGCCCTCCCACGCCGAAATGCAAAAGGGTGTGCAGGTTTTAGCCTCAGCCGACGGCGTAGTCGGCGGGGTGCGTGACGGCATGGCGGACGCCGCCTACAGCCGCGACAACGCCGACGTTGTCGCTGGCCGCGAATGCGGCAACGGCGTACGCCTGACCCATGAAAACGGGTGGAGCACGCAATATTGCCACCTGCGCAACGGCTCCGTCACCGTAAAGCAAGGTCAGATGGTCAAGGCAGGTGACGTACTGG
Organism: uncultured Sulfitobacter sp.; assembly: GCA_963422245.2. Taxonomy (GTDB): domain Bacteria; phylum Pseudomonadota; class Alphaproteobacteria; order Rhodobacterales; family Rhodobacteraceae; genus Sulfitobacter. The sequence goes on from CAXMWW010000029.1 coordinate 421,919, forward strand.
GCCTTGTTGGCCAATCCGGCAGGGCCGAATTCCCGCACATCCACCTCGTGGTCCGAAGAGACGGGGAAGTCATCGATCCCTTTGACCCAGACGGCCAGATCTCTTGTGCCACCCCGGGCGATAGCAGCCTGTGGTCCGAACGCCCTGCCTACCGCCCCGGCGGATTGATCAGCGCAGGATTTGCAGACCATGTGCCGGAATTCTCCGCCATCCGGGCCGGCACAGCGAACGACAACGCTCTCACCACAACATCGCAGGCTCTGGTCATCTGGGGCTATGCCTTTGGCAGTCAGGCGGGCGACATCTTCCGTATTTCCCTCACCGGACCCCAAGGCGAAATTGTCGCCCGCGACGTGACACTGGAAAAGGGCCAGGCGCAGCTCTTCCGCGCCATCGGCAAGAAACGCCGAAATGCGCCTTGGCCCACGGGCACGTACACCGGAACCACCAGCCTGATACGCGGTGGCAAAACGGTGGAAACACGGACCATCACCACCAAACTTGAGTGACCCAGCCCGCCTCAAAGACCGCACCCCCTCACCCCAAACCTGTCACTTGCAAGTTTGGGCTCACACCCGCCACAGACACCAAGAATGTAATCGCGCGGTACGCGCGGCAATCAGATCACGTTACTTCTCGGTGAACTTCAGCTCGATGCGGCGGTTTTGCGCGCGGGCCGCCTCGCTGTCCCCCAGCGCCACCGGCTGATATTCACCAAAGCCATTGGCCGACAGCCGGTCGGGCGGGATGCCCAGAAAATTGATCATATACTTGACCACGGACAAGGCCCGACCTTGGCTCAGCTCCCAGTTATCAAAGAACTCCCCCAGCCCGGACAGGGGCACATTGTCGGTATGACCATCCACACGGATGACCCAGTCAATCTCTTCCGGTATGTCATCCGCCACGGCCCGCAGGATCGAGGCTACCTTTGCAATCTCCAATTGCCCGTCACGGCTCAGATCCGCACTGCCCGGCGGGAACAGCACTTCAGAGGAAAACACAAACCGGTCGCCTTCGATGCGCACGCCATCCTGCGCGCCCAGAACATCGCGCAGACGTCCAAAGAACTCCGAGCGGTATTGCTCCAGATCCTTGGCCTGTTCTTCCAGGCGCTTGCGCTCTGCTGCTTCCAACTCCGCCCGCCGCGCCTGTTCGGCAGCGACACGCGCCAGCGCGGTGTTCAATTCTGACCCCAAGGTCTGAAGTTGTACGTCTTTCGCCGCATCGCGGGCCTTGGCGTCATCCAGTAAGGCCTGCAATTGCCCCAGCTGCGTGCGCAGGGCCGCAACCTGCTGATTCAAAAGCTCGGTTTGCCGCTGTGCCTCCGCACTCACCGCCTTTTCGTCGCTGAGCGCAGAGCGTGCCGCATCCAGCAAAGCGGCGCGGCGCTCCGCCTCGGTCAGCTGATCCTGAGCGTCATTTTCTGCGGCCAGCTTGGCCGCAAGTGCTTCGGCCAGCCGGGCCCGCAAGGCTTCGCGGTCTGTGGTCAGTGAGGCCTGCGTTGCTTCCAGATCCGCCGTCAGCGATGCGATCCGTGCTTCTGCTGCGCTCAACTTGTCTTGCAACGTGCGCCCGTCTGCTGCGGCTTTCTCTTCTGCTGCCTTCAGGGCCGCTTCCAACGCCTGCTCTTGCCGCAACGCCTGCGCCAATTGACGGCGCAATTCTTCACCCTCAGCACCCAGTGCTTCTTGCGTTTGCGCCAGCTCCGCCTCAAGCCCCGCTGCGTCCGCACGCGCCAAGGCCAGGGCCTCGTCCAGTTCAGCCAAACGGCTACGGGCCTCCTCCAATGCCGCGTTCAGCTGGGCCGCTTCGGCATCTGAGCGGGTTGCGGCATCTGCCAGTTCAGATTCAAGAGCGGCCACTTGCCCGCGAGCCTGCGCCAATTGCGCCTGCAGGTCGTTGCTTTGCGTCCCCAACGTGTCACGGGTTTCAGCCAGCTCAGCCTGCAATCCGACAATTTGACCCTGAGCCTGCGACAAAGCGGCTTCCAGGCCTGAAATCGTATCCCGCGCAGTGGCCAGATCATCGCGCAACGCGTCACCTTCGGAAATCCGGCTGCGTTGGGTATCCGCAAGTTCCCCCTGCAATGCCAAGATCTGCGCCCGCGCCTCTTGCAGTTCGGCCTGCGCCTGCGCACCGGTGCCCTCCGCACTCTCCAACCCCAGAAGGGCCGCTGCAAGTTGCAAATCCAGGTCTTCTTGCGCCGCACGCGCTGCCGCAAGCAGGGTCAGCGTGTCTTCGGCCTCCTGCCGTTGTTGCTCCAGCGCCAGTGTCATCGCGGTCAGTTCCGCATCCGCATTTTCAAGCCGTTCCCGCAGCGCCTCTGCTGCTGCGGCCTCAGCCAGACGGGCGGCTTCCTCATCGCTCAGCGCTTGCGCGGCGTCGGCCACCTGCCCTGTCAAATCCGCAATCTGCGCGTCCGCCTCAGCATTCCGCGCCCGCAAGTCGGCGATCAAAGCGTCCAAGGCCTCCCGACGGGATGCCGCCAGTCGCGCCGCTTCTTCCTGGGCATCGACCTCTGACCGCGCGGAAGCCAGCGCGAGGTTCAGACGCTCCTGTTCGCTCAGCAAATCCGCGCGCTCACCTTCCAGATCGGAAACCTGCGCCAGCGCCGTATCGCGTTCGGCCAAAAGGCCTGCCACCTGTGCTTCAAAACTGGTGATCTGATCCGCTGCATCGGCCAGGGCGGCGGCCTGCGCATCGCGTTCGCTGGTCAGCGAAGCGATCAGCGCCGCTTGACGCGCGGCTTCGTCCTGGGCGTCGTTCAGCGACGTGGACAGGGCACCCAGACGCGCCTCAAGCTGCGCGTTTGAGCGTTCCTCCAACCCCAGTGCCTGCGCCAGCGCGGCGACTTCACCCGCCAGCGTATCCAGCTCGCTTTCCTGCCCCGTAATGCGTTCGGTGAGCACGAATTGCACGATCATAAAGATCGTCAGCACGAACATCAGCACCAGCAAAAGGCCGGTCATGGCATCGACAAACCCGGGCCAGATCGAGCCCTGAAACCGCGTTCCTGTCCGGCGCGACAGGGCCATGTTCAGCGTTCCTTACGGGTCGGCCGTTCGTTGGGCGCATTCGCCGGGCCAGCTGGCTGTTCCGCGCGCCGCAATCGGCGGGGGTTGGCCGGGCGCCGCTGTTCTGCAAGGGCTTCAACCAACATCCCGACGTCCTGACGCAATTCAGCCATGGTTTCCTGACGCCCGGCGGAAATCTCTTCGAGGATGCGCAGCATCTGCACGTCAATGGACCGCAGGCGCATTCGGCTTTCCGCATCAATGCCTTCGTTTTCGCCCCGCTCCACCAGTGTCGCAATCAGCCGTTCCTGGCTTTCGGCCACCCGGTCCAACGCTTCCGAGGGGCCTGACTGCATCTCCATCCGAGTGGTCATACGGTCCACCGCATCGGCAAGCTTGCCCAACTTTTCGTCCACCATGGCGCGGCTGACATCGGATTGGGTCAGCATGACCTGCAGGCTTTCCATCTGCTCGGCCATGTGATCAACCACGCCGGCCATGACCTGCTGTTCTGCGGTCGCATCGTCACCAGCGGAGAAACCCACGCGGGTGATCGAGCTCAGCCAGTCCTCAAGTTCCTGATAAAACCGGTTCTGTCCGTGGCCTGCAAAAAGCTCCAGCAGGCCCACTACCAGTGATCCCGCAAGCCCCAGCAGCGAGGACCCAAAGGCCACGCCCATCCCGCCCAGTTGTGCCTCAAGACCCGTCATCAGGCGGGAAAAGACCGCCACGCCGCCTTCGTCGTCCGAGGGCGCAAGGCTGCGGATCGTGTCCACCACCGCTGGCACGGTTGTCGCGAGCCCATAGAAAGTTCCCAAAAGGCCCAAAAAAATCAGCATGTTGACGATATAGCGCGTGATTTCACGCGCCTCGTCGATGCGGGTGGAGACGGAATCGAGGATCGAACGCGCCGAGCCGGAGTTGATCTGCATCCGTGCCCCGCGCGCCCGAAGCAATGAGGCCAGTGGCGCCAGCATCGTGGGCGCAACCGTGTCCGGGTCCGGGCTGTCAGAGACGAAGTTTTCGATCCAGCGGACCGATCCCACCAGCTGCACGACCTGATAGAAACACGCGATCACACCAATGAAGAAGACCAGCAGGATCACACCGTTGAGCCAGGGGTTGGGCGCAAAGATCGGCCATACCGAAGGCAAGGCCAGTACAACGCCGACACAGGTCAACCCAAGCACGACCAGCATCAGCGTGATCTGCCGGACGGGTTGGGAAAAATGTGGGCCTGCTTCGCGGTCTGGCTGCGCCATGCGCCTGCGGTGTCCTTGTTCTCTGCTCGTGCGCGTAATGTTATACTTAAATTACCGGAATGCCCAAGTTTTTATGCCGTGAGGGCGCGCACGCGTTGGGTCAGCCACTCCAGCGCCGGATCGTGGAGGCCGAGGGTGCTCAAATGCTCGGCAGTGTTGTAGAGGTATTCGGTGTTCGGCCCCCGCCCGCCCACGGCCTTTGCGATGATTTGTGCTTGTTCCTCCAGTGGCAAGCCGCCGCAATACTGCACGTGGCCCTCATCGATGACATAGACCACCGCTTCCACATCGCGGCCGTCGGTCAGGTGAACGGTCAGGTTTTTCTCCAGATAAGCGGAGGAGATGAGCTCCCGTTCACGCAGGTATTCCAGCGTTTCGGCCTCGCGGCCCGGGGCCACGCGCAGGGCGACGCCTTCGCAGGCCTGTTCGGGCTGTTCATCCAGCGCCAGTACAAGGCCTGGGTCTTCTTCCGTGCCCCGATGATGGATCGAGCGCATGCAGAAGGACCGCGCGTAGCCCGGCAGCGATCCGATGACGCTTTCTGCCACCTCGAAACCGGGGTTCCACAACAGGCTGCCGTAGCCAAAGACCCACATTGCCATCGCACTGCTCCTTTTGATCCGGTAAACCCGATCCGGAGCTTGAGTTAAAGGGGTAAGCATGCGGTTTCTGGTGCGGGTGCTGGTGGTGTTTGTCGTGCTGTGGTGCCTGTGGTGGGTGCTGGCCAGTTGGGGCGCACAGCGCGGGCTGACCGGCGCGTTTGAGGCGCGTGAAAGCGACGGCTGGCGGGCCAGTGTGGCGCAATCCGGGTTTCCCTTTCGCATCCGGTCGGAGCTGTCCGATGTGGTGCTGACAGCCCCGGAAGGCAGGGCGACATTGCAGGCGGACGCTCTACGGATCAGCGTGCCGACCCACTGGCCGGGGGATTTGCGGGTTGAATTGCCGGAGACCCCGATGGTGGTCGGCACGCGGGCGGGTCCGGTGGAGATCGTGGTTGCTGATGGGGTGGCTGGGGTGCGCCTGACCCCGGACACGACGCTGCCGCTGGATCGCGTGCATGCAACGAGTGGAGCGATCACGGTGTCGTATGGGGGACAGAGTTTGCTGAGCGCGCGCTCCCTACTGGTCACAGCGGATCGCAGCCCGGATGACCCCCTGCGCCATGACGTTCAGGTGCAGGTCGCGGACCTCGCCCCCGGCGCAATGATCCGCGAAGGGCTCGCGCTGGAGGAAGGGTGGCCGCAGGCCTTTGAAGTATTTGAGGCCGATCTGGCGGTGACATTTGACCGGGCGCTGGACCGGTTTGCGGTTGAAGGGTCCCCGCCGCAGCCCCGCGCGATCGAGGTGCATGGCATCGACGTCCGGTGGGGCGAGGTCGATATGCGCGCGGACGGTGCGTTGGACATTGATCCATCTGGAGAATTGAGCGTGGAGTTGACGGCGCAGTTCCCCGACTGGCGCAGGCAAGTTGAGCTTGCCTATGGCACCGGGCTCTTGGATCCCGGCACACGCGGTACGGCGGAGCTTTTGATGGCGGCGATGGCCAACCGCGCCGGATCACCGGACGATCTGGATCTGGTGGTTACGTTTAGCGGCGGTCGGATGTCGGTTATTGGCATCGATCTGGGACCGGCACCGCGCATCCGTTTTGAATAGAGGTGGAGGGTGGGCGACACGCCCACCTTACGGGAACCGTTTCGTGAGGTGGGCGCTTGGCCCGCCCGCGTTTTTCGGCAGATGGTGGTCGGCGGACCAGGGGTCCTCCTTACGCAATGCAGGGTTAGCGGCAATAGCTGCCCGACCGGTAGCGCGCGGTATCAAAGTGGAAATGATCGCGGTGGAACTTGTTGGCATTGGGGCCCAGCACTGTGCCAAACGGCCCACAGGCACCCTGGTGCATTTGCCGCAAGGGCTTTGAAAACCCGCGCGCGTGCCAGCCTTTGAGCACCGTCACCTCGCTGCCGTCCTGCAACCGGAAGGCGGAGATGTCGATGGCGCGCCCCTTGCCGTGTTCGGATATCTTGCCGCTGCGGGCGTTGTTGCGCCGTCGGCACGCATAATGTGCAGCAACCTTGATGGATTTAAGCCCACCACCCTTGCGCGAGAGGGCAGGCTTGGCGGAGCGTTCCATCCAGCTTTTGAGCGCGCCTGCGGTACGGCAGTCCATTACCGCGCCGGTGCTGAGGGCCACGCCGGAGACGGACCGCACGCGCACGGCGTTTTCGATCCCGCACCCTTGCAGCTTGCCCGTGACGCGACCTACAAATTCGCCCTGCAGGGCGATGTCACCACAGACCGCGCCCTTTTCGCGCGCGCGGCGTTGGGCGCGCCCTTCGCGTTCTACCTTGCGGCTGCGGAACACCGGGCGCAGAGAATTGAAGAGACCTCTGCGGGGGCGTTCTGCCGTTGTTTGTTGCTGCTGCAGCGCGCCACTCGGTGCCACTTCAACCGGTTGAACCACCGGATTGCCGCTGCGCATCACTGGGCGCAGGCTGTCGCGCGGGGCGTCTGCGGCAGCGGTCGTGGCCAACGCCATGACAAGGGCAGCCGCGCGCAGGATCATTTTGCTTTGCTCCGGCCAAAGTCTGGCGCATCGGTGTCCTGCCCGGCCTCGATAATCCCACGCCTGATCGCGCGGGTGCGGGTGAAATAGGCATGCAGGTGATCCCCGTCGCCCTGCCGGATCGCGCGTTGCAGGGCAAAAAGTTCTTCGGTAAAACGCCCGAGGATTTCCAGCGTCGCTTCTTTGTTGGTCAGGAAGACGTCGCGCCACATGGTGGGGTCAGAGGCGGCGATACGGGTAAAATCGCGGAAGCCCGCAGCGGAATACTTGATGACCTCGCTGTCCGTCACGCGGCGCAAATCGTCGGCCACCCCGACCATGGTGTAAGCAATCAGGTGCGGTGCGTGGCTGGTGACCGCAAGGACCAGATCATGGTGCTCCGCGTCCATCTCCTCCACATTGGCACCCAGCCGTTCCCAGAAGGCGCGGACATCTGCGACCGCCTGGCGGTCGGCACCTTCGGGTGGGACGACCAGAAACCAGCGGTTGTCAAAAAGCTCAGCAAAGCCGGATGTGGGGCCAGAATGTTCAGTCCCCGCAACCGGGTGCGAGGGGACCAGATGCACACCATCGGGCAGATGGGGGGTGACCTGCGCGATCACGTCGGACTTGACGGAGCCCACGTCCGTCACCGTGCAGCCTTGCTTCAGGGCCGGCGCAATCTCTTGCATCACCGCTCCCATCACGCCGACGGGCACACAAAGCACGATCAAATCCGCATCTTCAACGGCCTCGATAATGCTGTCACAAACCCGGTTACAAAGCCCGATATCGCGCGCCGTGGCGCGGGTGTCGGCAGAGCGGGCGAACCCGGTGACCTCACCGCTGTAGCCATCGCGCTTGAGCGCCCAATAGATGGAGGAGGCGATGAGCCCCAGCCCGATGAGGGCCACGCGTTGGTAGGTCTCGCTCATTGTGCTTCCCTCCAGCGGGTGAGGCAGTCAATCACGCGCCCGGTCTGATCAGCATCACCTACTGTGATCCGCAGGCCTTCGGGGAAGCCATAGCCTGCGACGCGGCGGACCAGAATGCCGTCTGCCACAAGGGCCGCCTCTGCCGCGTCCGCCTCTGCCACATCGGCCATGCGCGCGAGGACGAAGTTGGTCTCGGACGGATCACAGGCGATGCCCAGCTGGCCCAGCGCGCCCGTCAGACGCGCCCGTTGATCGGCGTTGAGCGCCGCACAGTCGCGCACCCATGTCTGGTCGCGCACAGCCGCTTCTGCCGCTGCCAGCTGCACCACGGACAGGTTGAAAGGCTGGCGGATGCGGGTCATCACATCGATCATTTCTTGCGGGCCATAGCCCCAGCCGATGCGCAGACCGCCCAGCCCGTAGATCTTGGAAAAGGTCCGCGTCATCAGCACGTTGGGCCGTTCCATCGCCAGCGCTTTGCCGCCATCATAACCTTCAGCGTATTCCGCATAAGCCGCATCGATCACCAGGATCACATGCGCAGGCAGGCTGTCGGCGAGCCGCATGAGCTCGGCCTCTGACAGGCGCGTGCCTGTCGGGTTGCCAGGGTTCGTGAGCAGCACAATCCGCGTCGCAGACGTCACAGCGCCCAAGATCGCGTCCACATCCACCGTGCGGTCCTTTTCCGGCACGCAGACCGGCGTGGCGCCAGCCATGTTGATCAGCACAGGGTACATGGAGAACCCGTGCGCGGTGTGGATGATCTCATCTCTCGGTCCGGCGAAGGCTTGGGTAACGAACTGCAACACCTCGTCCGATCCCACGCCGCAAATAACACGCGCCGGGTCAAGATCGTGGATTTCCGCGATCGCCACCCGCAGGTCGGCGTGGTCGGTGCTTGGATAAAGATGCATGCCACCTGCGGCCCGCGTCAGCGCCTCCAGCGTGGAAGGCGGGGGGCCAAGCGGGTTTTCGTTTGACGACAGTTTCAGCACATCGTCACGCCCAGGGATCGCGGATTTGCCACCCTGGTAGAGCGCGATTTCCATGATGCCGGGTTGCGGGGTGATTTGGGTCATCGGTGTTTTTCCGTTTCTCGCGCCTTTTCTAACCGGGCGCAGCATCTGTCGCCAGCCGCCTAGGCGGATTCCGGCAGGCAGGCTTCGAGCGCTTTTTTCACGTCGTCTGGCCAGGGGATCGAGATGTGTTTGTCGAGGTCGGAAGCGGCCAGCACCTGCGTGCTCGCCCAGCGTTTTTCGCCCTTGCAGCTGATCTCGTGACGGATGGTGACAGAGGATTTGCCAACTTTGAGCACGGTGACGTCGAAGGTGAGTTCTTCGCCAAAGAACGATGGGCTGGAGAAGTCGGAGGAAATGTGCACCGTCGGTGTGCCCCAGCGTTCTTTCCAGATGATTTCATGCCAGGGGAAGCCGAGGTGGAGCCAGAACTCCTCGTTCACGCCATTCAGGATGTCGAGGTAGGACGGGAAGTAAGCGGTGCCAGAGATATCGCAGTCGCCGAAGTTCAGCATGCGGGTGGTTGTGAAGGGCATCTTCATGGGGCGTCTCCTGAGGGTCGGGCGGGTGATACCTTCGTGGCACGCGGAAGGACAGTCAGAAATGCGCGCTGGGGCGGGCCACGCTGTCGCAGTAGGGATGGTCGTTGGCATGTTGAGTGGTGGCACCCGGGTAGCGGATATGGCCGTAGACCCTGCTGTGTAGACGCGTCTACATGGCGGTATCTGCCCTGAGGCGTTCCTATTTTTTGTGGTGTGTGGCTTGGGCTGATTCTGCGCCGAAAAAGTCCAACTAGCTGCTTTAATTGTGAAAAATACCTGAGGTGGCATTCGAGAGTCAGCTCTGATCTTCACCGTTCTTTAAGCTACTCGCGTTAGACCCCTCTGTGTAGACGCGTCTACGCAGAGGGGTTTGAAATGAATGAAGGCGCGTCGCGAACAATCCCCGGGCCCCTTACCAGACACCAGAAAGCCGACGGGCAACCACACAAAAGGACAACCAGATGAACTATCGCACCGATAAATTCGAAGCGCTCTATCACAACCGGAACGGCCAACAGCTCTGGGACTTCCTGCACGAACACGACAGCCTTCTACGTATGGAATCAGCCACCTACCTCGGCCGCCCGGCTGTTGAAGCCCTCTCCCCCTCCCTCATGCGCCGCTTTGGTGGGGAGGTAACCCAAAAGCGCATCAAACAGATGATCGGCCACATGGTGCGTCAAATCATGGAATCGCGTGGTTTCCAGCTCGAACGCAGCAATGTGCGCATCCGGCGGCACGGCAACATCTTCTTCTGCGGCAGCCGCTACGCACGGGCCACAAACTGAAAAGGCCGCACCCAGCGGGCACGGCCTTTCCAATACTAAACAGCGCAGAAATCAGTTCTTCGCGTAGAATTCCACAACCAGGTTCGGTTCCATCATGACCGGGTAAGGCACATCGCCCAGCGCCGGCGTGCGCAAGAAAGTGGCTGTCATCTTGGAGTGATCGGCTTCGATGTAGTCCGGCACGTCACGCTCAGGCAGCTGCGTGGCTTCCAAAAGCGCGGCCATCTGCTTGGAACGGTCACGTACTTCGATCACGTCGCCTTCTTTCACGCGGTAGGACGGGATGTTCACTTTCTTGCCGTTCACACGCACATGGCCGTGGTTCACGAACTGACGCGCGGCAAAGACGGTGGCCACAAACTTGGCGCGGTAGACCACCGCGTCCAGGCGGCGCTCCAGCAGGCCGATCAGGTTTTCACCGGTGTCGCCTTTGACACGCTCGGCTTCACCATAGATGCGGCGGAACTGCTTTTCGGTCAGATCACCATAGTAGCCCTTCAGCTTCTGTTTGGCGCGCAGCTGGATGCCGAAGTCGGAAAGCTTGCCCTTGCGGCGCTGACCGTGCTGGCCGGGGCCGTATTCGCGGCGATTGACGGGGGATTTCGGACGGCCCCAGATGTTTTCGCCCATCCGGCGGTCGATTTTGTGCTTGGCAGCGGTGCGTTTGGTCACGGCTGATCTCCTTTATAGAGCCCTGGGGCGGTAAAGGGCGTTGTCCTCTGGGTTTCCCCCGACAGGCATCCCCTTGCGGGGGCCACCAACACCAATGAAGCCGCGCTTATACGCCTCCTCAAAAAGGAGTCAACACATCTTCACCGGGCCATGGCCGCAACCTCAGCATGCCTGAAACAGGTGGTGATATGATTGTTCACCAGACCACATGCCTCCATCCAGGCATAGACAATTGTGGGTCCGCAAAACTTGAAACCTGCCTTCTTCAGATCCTTCGATACCTGTTCGCTCAGCGCTGTTTTAGGAGGCACCTCAGCTTGCGTGGTAAAGTGGTTCTGCAAAGGCAACCCGTCAACATAGCGCCACATAAACTGGTCAAAGCCTTCGCGGGTCTCCAGCTCGCACCAGGCACGGGCGTTGTGAATGCAAGCCTCTATCTTGCCCCGATGCCGGATGATGCCGGGGTCCTGCACCAAACGGGCGACCTCCGCCTCTCCCCAACCCGCGATAACGTTTGGGTCAAAACCTTCAAAGGCCGCGCGAAAATTATCGCGCTTTTTCAGGATCGTGATCCAGCTCAGCCCCGCCTGAAACCCATCGAGGATCAGCTTTTCCCACAAGGCACGGCTGTCATACTCCGGAACACCCCACTCCGTATCGTGATAATCGACATAGATGGGCTCCTGACCCGGCCATCCACAACGTTGCATCCTCAGACCTTTCCAATTCTACCCAAATTGACAGTTTAACACCGGCTTATCTTTTTGACCCGATGATCTCGGTCAGCAACGGACAACAAAAGAGTCTAGGCCCGTGAACCAGCAAAACAAACGCCAAAAGGCGAACAAGAACGCCAACAAGATCAGCCCGCTGGATCATGCCATCCACCGGCGGGATCAATCGACCCTGAAAATGGTCGAAGAGGCGATCAAACACAAACAGACACTGCTGGCCTTCCAGCCGGTCGTGCTGGCGCATGATTCTGGCCGGGTGGCATTTCACGAAGGGCTGATGCGGGTGTTGGACGAAACAGGAAGGGTGATTCCCGCCAAGGATTTCATGCCTGTTATTGAAGACAAGGAACTGGGCCGGCAGATCGATGTACTGGCCCTGCGCATGGGGCTGACGACCCCTGCAACAGAACCCCGAGCTGCGGTTATCGATCAACATGTCCGCACGTTCCATCGGGTACACGGCCTGGGGGCAAACCATGCGCCGGTTCCTCAACCGCGACAAAACCCTTGGCGAACGCCTTATCCTCGAAATCACCGAAAGCTCCGCCATGATGGTACCGGAACTGGTGAAGGATTTTATGGAGAATCTTCAGGATCAGGGCGTGTGCTTTGCCATGGATGACTTTGGCGCCGGTCACACCGCCATACGATACTTCAAGGAATTCTACTTTGACGTGCTCAAAATCGACGGCCAGTTTATCAAAGGCATTGCCAAGGACCCGGACAATCAGGCGTTGACGGCCGCGCTTATCTCCATTGCAGGGCATTTCGACATGATGACAGTCGCGGAATCGGTGGAGAATGCCGAAGACGCCGCCTTGCTGGCCCATATGGGTGTCGACTGCCTGCAGGGCTATTATTTTGCCGCTCCCACGACCCGGCCTTCTTGGTTGCAACAAAAAACGAAGCGCGCCGCAGGCTGACCCAGCCATGCACTCAGTGCAGGGCGGTACGGCAGCCGCCTAGTTGCCGCGTTGCAGCATTTGCGTTATAGGCCCCCTCAGAAGGTAGGGGGCTGCAACTTCTGAATTGTTTGCCAGCACTGAGAAACCCCTGCCATAAAGCAGAGGATTATATCCATGACCAATGTCGTTATCGCATCTGCCGCCCGGACTGCCGTTGGCAGTTTTGGTGGATCATTCGCCAACACACCCGCCCATGATCTGGGTGCCGCTGTCCTGAAGGAAATCGTCGCCCGCGCTGGGGTGGATGCCAGCGAAGTGTGCGAAACGATCCTCGGTCAGGTCCTGACCGCTGGCCAGGGTCAGAACCCCGCCCGTCAGGCCCACATCAACGCAGGCTTTGCCAAGGAAAGCGCTGCATGGTCCATCAACCAGGTCTGCGGATCCGGCCTGCGCTCTGTCGCACTGGGAGCCCAGCACATCCAGCTTGGTGACGCGGACATCGTCGCAGCCGGTGGCCAGGAAAACATGACCATGTCCCCCCACGCCCAAGCGCTGCGCGCGGGTCAGAAGATGGGCGACATGAAACTGATCGACACGATGATCAAAGACGGCCTGTGGGACGCCTTCAACGGCTATCACATGGGCCAGACGGCTGAAAACGTGGCCGAGCAGTGGCAGATCAGCCGCGACGCACAGGACGAATTCGCCGTGGGTTCCCAGAACAAGGCCGAAGCCGCCCAGAAGGCCGGCAAGTTCGCAGATGAGATCGTGGCCTACACCGTGCCCAACCGCAAAGGTGACATCATCGTGGACAGCGATGAATACATCCGCCACGGCGCAAAACATCGAAGCCATGGCCAAGATGCGCCCGGCCTTCACAAAGGATGGCTCTGTCACCGCCGCCAACGCATCGGGTCTCAATGACGGCGCCGCCGGTGCCCTGCTGATGTCCGCGGACGAGGCCGAAAAGCGCGGGATCGAGCCGCTGGCGCGCATCGCCTCCTACGCCACCGCTGGCCTTGACCCGTCCATCATGGGCGTGGGCCCGATCTATGCGTCCCGCAAGGCGCTGGAAAAGGCGGGCTGGAAGGCCGAAGACCTTGACCTGGTCGAAGCCAATGAAGCCTTCGCTGCACAGGCCTGTGCCGTGAACAAGGACATGGGCTGGGATCCGGCCATCGTGAACGTAAACGGCGGTGCCATTGCCATCGGCCACCCGATTGGGGCCTCCGGTGCCCGTATCCTCAACACGCTTCTTTTTGAGATGAAGCGTCGCGATGCGAAGAAAGGTCTTGCGACACTTTGCATCGGTGGCGGCATGGGTGTTGCCATGTGCCTCGAACGGCCCTAAGAAGCGGAAATCGGGCGCGCAAGATTCTTGCGCGTCCAACGCTCGCAAAGAAATAACATTACCTGACCCTATTGGAGGACCCTCATGTCCCGTGTCGCACTTGTCACCGGAGGCAGCCGCGGAATCGGCACCGCCATTTCAAAAGAACTCAAAGAGGCAGGCTACACCGTTGCCGCGACCTATGCGGGCAATGACGAAGCCGCCGCCGCCTTCACGGCGGAGACCGGCATCAAGACTTACAAGTGGAACGTTGCCGACTATGACAGCTCTGCCGCTGGCATCGCGCAGGTCGAAGCTGATCTTGGCCCCATCGAAATCGTCGTGGCCAATGCGGGCATCACCCGCGACGCACCGTTCCACAAGATGACGCCCGAGCAGTGGCATCAGGTCATCGACACGAACCTCACGGGTGTCTTCAACACCGTGCACCCAATCTGGCCCGGCATGCGCGAGCGCAAGTTCGGCCGCGTGGTCGTGATTTCCTCCATCAACGGTCAGAAGGGCCAGTTTGCACAAGTGAACTATGCCGCGACCAAAGCGGGTGATCTGGGCATCGTCAAATCGCTGGCCCAGGAAGGCGCGCGCGCCGGCATTACGGCCAACGCCATCTGCCCCGGCTACATCGCGACCGAAATGGTCATGGCCGTGCCAGAGAAAGTGCGCGACAGCATCATCGCGCAGATCCCTGCTGGCCGTTTGGGTGAGCCGGAAGAGATCGCACGCTGCGTAAAGTTCCTGGTGTCCGACGACGCGGGCTTTGTGAACGGCTCCACCATCTCCGCCAACGGCGCGCAGTTCTTTGTGTAAGCCGTAAGGGGGGCGTGTCGCCCACCCTCGCTGACAAAAAAAGGGCCGGATCATCTGATCCGGCCCTTTCTTCATCCCGTAAGTGCGCTGCAGTCGCTCAGCGGGAAGTCTTTCCAAACAGCCAGCCCCAGGCGTCAGCCATCATCTGACCACGGGCGTCATGGGCGTTCTGGATTGCGGTGCGGGCGGCGGGGTTTGTGGTGGCTTCTATCATTTGGCTGTAACTGCCCAGGTTGTCGGTGGCGTTTTTCGGCTGCGTCAAATCGACTCGGGGGAGCACATTCCGGTTTTCTGATTGAGGATTTCATGAGTCGATCAGGGCATGTCTGGCGAACCCACCCATACCAGCGGACTTGCTGAACTCTCGAAGTCCCAACTGATTGAATTGATCGAAACGCAGCGTGAGACGATTGCGTATCTTGTCGAGGAGAACCGGCGACAGGCAGAGATGATCGTTGTGCTTGAGCAGCGGATTGAGGGGCTTGAGCGTCGCCTTGCGTTGAACAGCCGGAACAGCAGCAAGCCTCCGTCGAGTGACAGCCCTGCGAAGCCGACGGCGAAGGGCAGGAAGGATCAGCGCGGGCAACTGGATCGCAAGCCCGGCGGTCAGCCGGGGCACAAGGGCACGACCCTGGAGCAGACGGACACCCCCGACGAGGTTGTCGACCATCATCCACAAGCCTGTCCCGACTGCGATCATGATCTGACGCAATGCCCCTCGCAGGGGTTTGCAGCCCGGCAGGTGTTCGACCTGCCGCCGCCGCCACCCCTCACGATCACTGAGCACCGGGCTCATAAGTGCACATGCCCGAACTGCGGAAAGCACGTGCGCGGCACGTTCCCGGAAGGGGTCAGGGCACCGGTTCAGTACGGCAATCATATTGCGGCCATGGCGAGCTATCTTCAGACGTACCATTGCATTCCCGATGACCGTCTGTCGCAGGTCTTTCGTGACCTGTTCGGCGTGCGCATTTCCGCCGCCACACTGGCGCGGCTGATTGCGAAGGTGGCGGAGGGCATGCTGTCTTTTGCAGACGCTGTACGTGACGCCTTGTGCGGTGTGCAGGTGGCGGTGAAACATCTGGATGAAACAGGTCTGCGGGTTGAAGGCCGAAACCGGTGGCAGCATGTCATCTGCTCATTGACCCTGAGCCATTTCCGGATGGGGGCGGGCAGAGGCGATCTGCTGTCCGGCGTATCGGGGATTGCGGTGCATGACAACTGGGCATCCTACGCCAGGATGGAGGAGGTCGTGCACGGCCTTTGCAATGCCCATCACATGCGCGAGTTGCAGGCGCTCGTCGATATCGAAAAGGAAGCATGGGCTGCGATGATGCAGACTATCCTGCTGGACGCGAAAAGGGCGGCCGCCAGCGCCCGGGCAAACGGTCGGGATCATGTCGCGGCGCATGTGGTCAAGGCCATCGATGAGCGCTACGACACCTGCATCGCGCAGGGGCTGTCGTTACATGAAAACCAGCCACCGCTGAAACCCGCACTGCCCGGCAAATCCCCCCGAGGACGACCAAAACGGCGAACCGGACACAATCTCGTGCTGCGATTGCGTGACCGCAAGGCCGATGTCCTGCGCTTCCTTACCGACTTGCAGGTTCCCTTCACAAATAACGAGGCCGAGAGGGATCTGAGAATGGGCAAGGTCCGTATCAAGGTCTCGGGATGCTTCCGCACACTGACCGGCGCGGAAAACTTCTGCACCCTCAGAACCGTGATCGAAACGGCACGCAAACAGGGCTGGTCAATAATCGAAACACTCCAGAAAACCGCCGATCAACTCATCCAGAAACTCGAACCGACCTGACAAAATCAAGCGTCTGAAACGCCCCAGAGACAACCTGAATAGTTACATTTGGCTTTCCCTTCCAAACATCAGGTTTCCTTGATTGGCCCCAATATGGACCTTGCGCCAAAAGCTGACAAACGAGACTTTTCAACGCTTCAGTTAAGCTGTACTTAATTGAAAATGTCCGATCGCCTCCCCCCGCTCACCGCATTACGCGCCTTTGACGCCGCCGCGCGGCACATGTCTTTTGCGCAAGCCGCAGCAGAGCTGAACGTCACGCCTGCCGCGCTCAGCTTTCAGATCAAATCGCTAGAGGAACACCTTGGCGCGCCCCTATTTCACAGGCTGAACCGCGCGGTGGAACTGACGGATGCAGGCCGCGCCCTGGCCCCTGATGCGCAGGCCGCGTTTGAAACCTTAAGCGCGGGCTGGCGCGCAGCTTTACGCACGCAGGATCACCAGACGCTGACGGTCACGGCTGGCCCCGCGTTCACCGCCAAGTGGCTGGCCCCACGATTGTTCGACTTCGCGCAGGCCCATCCGGAGATCGAGTTGCGGTTTTCGGCCGCTTTGCGGATCATGGACTTCAACCGCGACAATGTGGATGTGGCCATCCGTTTTGGTGTTGGCCCGGATGACGGGCTGTATTCCCTGCCCCTGGCCGATGAATGGGTTGTCCCGGTTATGCTGCCCGAAATGGCGGAGGCCTACCCGACGCCCAAAGCGCTCACACAGGCGACCCTCATTCACGACCAATCCATCGACTTTCTGAAACCCAAGGCGAATTGGCCCGCTTGGTTCACCGCCATGGGGGTGACTGCCGATTTAGGGACCGGCCCCAGTTTCAGCCAGGCCGATCACGCCATTGATGCCGCGTTGGCGGGCGTTGGCGTGGTCTTGGGGCGGCGGTCTTTGGTGATTAAAGATCTGGCTGAAGGGCGGCTGGTGGCCCCCTTTCCCAAGGCCATTCCAGTAAACGGTCGCTTTCGCTTTGTCTGTCAAGAAGGGATGGAGACGCGCCCCCAGATCGACACCTTTAAACAATGGATATTGCAGGAGATCGCGAAAAAGTCGCATATCGCAGATACGTTTGAGATGCTGGAGCCTGCTGACACATGACCCGCCCCCGCGCGACCGCCATCGGGTTTGTCGCAGTGCTTCTCTGGGCGCTTCTGGCGCTGTTCACCGTGGGCTCCGCCCCGGTGCCACCCTTGCTGCTGAACACCTTGTGCTTTGCGATTGGCGGCACGCTGGGTCTGATCTGGACCGCCACGACAGGTGCGTTTTCAGGTTTAGGCCGCGTGCCTTGGAAGGTCTACGCCTTTGGCACGGCGGGGCTCTTTGGCTATCACGCGCTCTACTTTTCGGCGTTGCGGCTGGCCCCTGCCGCTGAGGCAGGATTGATCGCCTACCTATGGCCGCTTTTGATCGTGATTTTTTCGGGCCTTTTGCCCGGTGAACGGCTGCGGGCGGGGCATCTGGCCGGGGCGCTCCTGGGTTTCGCCGGGGCGGCGCTGATCATCACGGGCGGTGGGGCTGGTTTTTCAGCGGCAAACCTGCCGGGATACGCGCTGGCGCTTCTTTGTGCGCTGACCTGGTCCGGGTATTCCGTGATTTCCCGCCTTGTGGGGGACGCGCCCACTGCGACAGTGGGGGTGTTTTGCGTGGCTACGGCCTGCCTGTCCCTGCCATTGCATCTGATGTTTGAAGAGACAGTGCTGCCCACGACCACTTTGGGGTGGCTGTCCGTGATAGGCCTCGGACTCGGCCCCGTGGGTCTTGCATTTTACGTGTGGGATATCGGGGTGAAGCAGGGGGATATCCAGTTGCTGGGCACCAGTTCCTATGCGGCCCCGCTTTTGTCTACGCTGATTCTGGTTCTTTTTGGGGTTGCGGCGCCCAGTTCTACGTTGTTCTGGGCGGCGCTCTTGATCACGGGTGGCGCGGCCATCGCGGCCCGCGCGAGCATGTCTCGCTAAGTCGACAGCCGCGTGATTTCCTCTTTCAGCCTCAACTTTTCTTTTTTCATTGTGGCCACTTCCAGATCATCAATGCCAGGTGCGCGTTGGGCCGCTTCGACAGCTTCGCTCATTTCAGCATGCTTGCGCTTCAGAGTCTCCAGATGTGCATTCAAAGCCATGTAATCCTCCTAGATGATGTGTGTGGACCTTCAGTAAGGCACAAATGCCCCTTCAAGTCACGCTGCCGCGCAGCGATACTATTTGAATTGTAGATTGGATTTTAGAAATCAAGGGCAGCGCCATCGCGGAGCACGGCGCGTACATGGGGCGTATAGTCCTCGACCCTGTCGCCTTTATGGTCGTCGCCCTGATGCATGATCAGAGGCGCATGCAGCCGGAAAGCGGCGCGTCCGTTCTTTCTGGCGCGCAGGATGACACGCTCGGCGGCGCGGCCCGCGCGTGATGTGATGGGCAAAACCTCAACTGATCCCAGATCACCCGGCAGGGCGCGGATGAGGTGATCCATCCGTTCTGCCCGGTGGATAAAATGCACCATCCCCTTGGGCTTGAGCCGCTTGGCAGCAACGCGCACCCACTGATCGAGCGGGGTGGCTTCCCCATGGGCGGCCTCGCGCGCCGGGTCGGTAGACGGGCGGGAGGCTGCGCGGTCAAAGTAGGGGGGATTGGCGATGACGTGGTCAAACTGCCGCTGGCGCAGGTCCAAAGGCAGATCGGCAATATCCGCCTGCACGACGTTCAGCGCTGGCCCCCCGTTGCGTTTCGCCAAATCGGCAAAGCCCGCGTCCCGCTCCACCCCTGTCAGGTTGAGGCCCGGCACCCGGGCGCTGAGACAAAGGATCGCAGCCCCCACGCCGCAGCCCAATTCCAGCAGGGATTGTCCTTCTGACGCAGGCACTGCCGCTGCAAGCAAGACGGGATCCACCCCCGCACGATACCCCTGAGCGGGTTGAAGGAGCTGGACACGCCCCCCCAGAAAAGCGTCTTTTGTCAGATCGTTATCCGTCACAGACCCAGCGGAATGTCGTTGTCCAGCAGCACCTGTTTCGCGGCGGCGTGATCATCCGGATGCACCATCAGCCTGCGGGGGAAAATGCCGATCCCGCCCTCCAGCACGCTCATGTTTACGTCCTGCTCGAAGCAGGCTATATCCTCGCCTTGCAGGAGCGCCGTGGCGAAGGCAATGATCGTTATATCTGTGCTGCGCAAAAGTTCCTGCATATCAGCGATCTAGGGCCATTTGCGCCCCAATGTCGAGCCTGGGGAAGCGATGTTGACGAAAAACGAGCAGGTGGGCAAACCGCATGAGCGTCTGGCGACGTATCTATCGGCCGATCTGGATGCCGTTGGCACGCTGATCACCGACCGTATGGCGTCTGAGCACGCCCCCCGCATTCCCGAGGTGACCGCCCATCTGGTGGGTGCCGGCGGCAAGCGGCTGCGCCCCATGCTGACGCTGGCTGCGGCACGGATGTGTGGTTACGGCGGCCCTTACCATGTGCATCTGGCCGCAACGGTGGAGTTCATCCACACCGCGACCCTGTTGCATGACGATGTCGTCGACGAAAGCCAGCAGCGGCGCGGGCGCCCCACGGCGAACCTGCTGTGGGACAACCAGTCTTCGGTGCTGGTAGGCGATTACCTGTTCGCCCGGTCATTCCAGTTGATGACTGAACCCGGCTCCATGCGGGTGATGAAGATCCTGTCGAACGCCGCCGCCACGATTGCCGAGGGCGAGGTGTTGCAGCTGACCGCGGCTCAGAACCTGGCCACGGATGAGGCGATCTATCTGCAGGTCGTGCGTGGGAAGACGGCGGCACTCTTCTCAGCCGCGACAGAGGTGGGCGGGGTCATTGCCGATGCGCCCGAGGATCATGTGCAGGCGCTCTTTGACTATGGCGATGCGCTGGGGATTGCATTTCAGATTGTGGACGATCTGCTCGACTATCGCGGAGAGGAAAAAGCCACCGGCAAGAACATTGGTGACGATTTCCGCGAACGCAAGCTGACCCTGCCGGTGATCAAAGCTGTCGCCTTGGCTGACGACGAAGAACGCGCCTTCTGGTCGCGCACGATTGAGAAAGGCCGTCAGGAAGACGGTGATCTGGACCACGCGCTGGCCTTGCTGCACAAGCACGGCACGCTGAAGGCAACAGAAGTGGACGCCCGCGCCTGGGCGGAAAAGGCCGTGAGCGCGATTGCCCCCCTGCCGGATCACGAGCTGAAGGACATGTTGGTCGATCTGGCCGATTACGTGGTCAGCCGGATCAGCTGAGCCTGCAATTGCGCACCCGCCATTCCGGATGTTTCTGCGCCAGATCCCGCGCCATCACCTCTGCAGACCCCGGGTCATCATAAAGTGCAAAACAGGTGCTGCCTGACCCCGACATGCGCACAAGGATGGGGTTCTGGGCGGACAGGGTGCGCAGGACTTCTCCGATCACCGGTTGCTGCGCGATGGCGGCAGGCTCCAGATCGTTGCGCATATCCGCCAGCCAGTGCAGCAATTCACGCCCCGATTTGAACGTCGGGAGCGTCGCTGGCATCGGCGGGTTGTTCTTTTGCGCGAGCCCCGCAAAGACCTTTGGCGTAGGCACATGCACGGCCGGATTGACCAGAACCGCCGCGAGCGTCGGCAGGTTGGGCACATCCGTCAACTCATCCCCGATGCCCCGCATCCGTTGCGGCGACGCACGCAGACAAACGGGCACATCGGCCCCGAGGCTGCTGGCCTGCTCCGCCCCGCCTAACGCCCGCAGCACAGCTGCCGCGTCCGCCGACCCGCCGCCCAACCCGGCCCCATGGGGGATGTTCTTTTCCAAGTCGATATGACCTGTCCAGCCCACCATTTCGGCAGCTTGCCAGACAAGGTTGCGCCGATCCGTTGGGACGCCTTCGGCAAAGGGCCCTGTCACCGTGATCGACATCTCGTTCCCCGGGGTCAGTCGCAAATGATCCCCGAAGTCCGCGAAAACCACAAGACTGTCCAGCAGATGATACCCATCCGCCCGCTGGCCCGTCACATGAAGCGTCAGATTGACCTTGGCAGGTGCCGCGGCCTCAACCGTCATTGGCGACCTTCAACGGGTCCGCACCTTCCTCTTCCAGCACCACGTCGAGCCCCACTTCGAGCTTGCGGCGGATGCGGTCCGGCTTGGCCTCGCTGTCATAGTCATCATCGGGGTCAATGAAAGACAGCGCACGCCGCCACTGGAACTCCGCCTCACGGTCGCGGCCCACAGCCCAATAGACGTCACCCAGATGGTCATTCACAACGGGGTCAACCGGCAGCAGCTCCACGGCGCGTTCCAACTGTTCCACCGCCTCTTCATAGCGGCCAAGACGGTAGAAAACCCAACCGAGGCTGTCGACGATGTAGCCCGAGTCAGGGCTTGCAGCGACTGCGCGTTCAATCATGTCCAGCGCCTCATCCAGATTGCGCTGCTCTTCGACCAACGAATAACCAAGATAGTTCAAAACCTGCGGCTGTTCCGGATTGACCTCAAGGGCGGCCCGGAAATCAGCCTCAGCCTTTGGGAATTGATCGTTGCGCTCATGCGCGATCCCGCGGGAATAATACAACACCCAACGCAAGCGCGCCTCGGCCGGGGCCAGCTTAATCGCTTGATCATAGGCCGCGATGGCCCCGTCATAATCCTCCTGCCCGCGCAGCAGATCGCCCAGGGTTGAATGGATCACGGCCATGTGGCCATGGCTGCGCGTCAATTGCTCCAGCACCTCAATCGCCTGTGCCGCCCGATCAGACCGGCGCAAGGCGCCCGCACGGCCAAGCTCCGCTGCGTGATAGCCCGGGTCATCTGCCGTGACTGACTTATATTCGTCGATGGCCAGATCGTATTGCTCCAGGCTTTCGAGCAACTCAGCCGTCAGCAAAACGATATCGACCTCATCCGGCCGCAGGAACCGCGCGATGCGCGAGTAAAGCAAAACGTAGTAGTCCCCTGCAGACTCGCTCAACAACACCGCCGCAAAGGTAAAGAACACCTCGGCAATCCCGTCCTTCGCGCCACGGACGTGGTCAAAGGGGCCGACCTCTCCGGCTTGGTATTTCTCAATCAGCAGGTCCAACTCAGGGTCGGTGCCATCAGCAAAGGCGGTCTGCATCAGTATAACCGCATCCTCGAACTTGCCCAATTGCGCAAGGACCTCAGCGTGAGCGATCGTGCCGCGCCGGGTCTGACCCGCAGCACCTGTCCCGTCAGAGGCAAATATCTCTTCCGCCCCTTCAAAATCACCAACCGAGGCCAGCGCCAAGGCTTTGTGATACATCACAAAACCCCTGATCCCCTGCTCAAGCGCCATTTCATCAAAGCCAGCCAGGGCCTTGGTTACATTGCCATTGCCCAGATGCGCCCAGGCCTGGACCAACCCATCAACCCAGCGTCCCAGCCCATTGGTCACGATTTCCCGCGACAACAGCTCTTCATATTCTTCGGTCGCAGCCAGGTTGGCAGAGATCACAAGATGCGCCACCAGCGACTTTTGGCCCTGATCCTCCATCCGGCGGGCAATGGGCAAAGCACGCTCCACCCGACCCAATGACAGATAAGCCAGCGCAGCACTCTCCATCAACTCAACGTTCGATGTGTCTCTTGCTAGAGCCTCGGTATAATAGCGCGCCGCATCGGCATAATCGCTGTTCACAGCAGCAGAACGCCCGGCAAGATAGGCCCCCGCGGTGCCATCGGCCCAAACGGGTGCAACCATCGCAAAGGCCGCGAGCGCGGAAATGAAACGTCTGATCATGCTGTCTGCCTGCTGCCTCGGGAATGTCGCAACAAAGGTAGCAGACAGCCCTTAAAGAGCAATGCCACCCACAAGAAGGTGCAGGGCTATCGCTTTTGAGATTTGGTCGCGGTTCTGATGAGTTCGAGCATGAATGTATCCTGCCATCCGGCGCGTTTCAGCTTTCCTCGCATTGATCCTTTTGACGGTTCGGAGCGGGCGAGGTTGAGAGCGATGCGCCGTAGGATAGAGAGATTTTCGGGTCCGTTGTCTTTTCTGTTGCGCGCGGCGTCCTCGTTCATGGAGACGTCGAGCACCCAGTGAAGGCTGTTCTCGATACTCCAATGGGCGCGGGTGATGGACAGGAAACGCTCGGGAGAGAGCGGCGCGCTGATGAGGAAGTAGCGAGTTTGGCATGAGGTTTTATCGCCGACTTCGCGGGTGGCGACGACCTTTCCGATGGCCCTGAGCCCGGGCCAGTGATGCCGCTCGTCGAGCCAGGCAACGTCATGCGAGATCAACGCCTTGCGCGTCTCCAGTCGACCGTGTCCTGCGTCAACATTCTGATAAGTTTCACAGTTTTCGACATTTCCAGGATCATCCAGCCAGAGTGCCACATCCTCGTGCAGCGTC
This sequence comes from uncultured Sulfitobacter sp., assembly GCA_963422245.2. GTDB lineage: Bacteria > Pseudomonadota > Alphaproteobacteria > Rhodobacterales > Rhodobacteraceae > Sulfitobacter. The sequence goes on from CAXMWW010000029.1 coordinate 445,649, forward strand.
TCCTGATTGCGTTTCAGCGCCAGAACATAATCACCGCCAGCCTGCGTTACCGTCTCGGCTGTAGTGCGCTGCGTGTGCATAGCGTCCGCCGTCACAATCCGCCCCTTCAACGACAGCATGTTCAACAGCGCGGGCAGCGCCGTAATCTCGTTGGATTTTTCGTCAACAGCGACCTGCCCGAGTACGAGCCTGGCCTCAGCCGCAAAAGCCTGCACGAGGTGTAACGCCGACTGCTTCTTCGCCCTGTCGAAGGAGCGCCGCAACGACTTGCCATCAACCGCAATCACCTCGCCCAACTGGTCAGCGAACCCCTCTGTCAGGCGAAGCATCACTGACTGAAACGTGCCAGGATCGAGGGCGTTGAACAGGTCAGAGAACGCATCGTGGCTCGGTATTCCGTGCTTCAGTGTCATGAATGTGCGCAAAAACGGCTCTTTCGTCGTGCCAAATAGCGCCATGTCGCAGCAACCCTCGCCGCCACACATGGTCGACAACAGGCCGATCATAAGCATCTCATGAAGATCATGCCGTGTAGCGTTGCTCGTACGAGGGTCTTCAACGCCCTCAAAAATATGAGAAAAATCTTCCATCGCGGTCGCATCCTTTGCTAATGACGCAATCCGTATGAATCCAATCAGACGTGATGCATAGTCAATATTTCAAAAGCGATTCCCCTGCAAGAAGGTGAGCAACATTCACCTCTTTACGCCAAAAATACTCCGGGGGTTTGGGGGCAGAGCCCCCAATCCTCAAAATTGAATCGTGTGCGGCGCAGCCGCTCCTTTACGGAACAGCCGCGACCAGGATCACATGTTCGGATAGTTCGGCCCGTCGCCGCCCTGCGGGGTGGTCCAGACGATGTTCTGGCTGGGGTCCTTGATATCGCAGGTCTTGCAGTGTACGCAGTTCTGGAAGTTGATCACGAACTTGTCGTCCACCACTTCATAGACCCCCGCCGGGCAATACCGCTGCGCGGGCTCTGCATACTTCGGCATGTTCACCGACATCGGCACATCCGCATCATTCAGCGTCAGATGCGCCGGCTGGCTTTCCTCGTGATTGGTAAAGCTGAAGGACACATTGGTCAGCCGGTCAAAGCTGAGCGTACCATCGGGCTTGGGGTATTCGATTTCACTGTGCTTGGAGGCTTCCTCGGTCGCCTCCGCATCCGACTTGCCGTGGCCCATGGTGCCAAACAGCGAGAAGCCCAGGGTGTTGCACCACATGTCGAAGCCGCCAAAGGCGAGCGATGCCGTCAGACCCCACTTCGACCACATCGGCTTGACGTTGCGCACTTTCTTCAGGTCCGCGCCAATCGCACCCTCGCGCACGTCTGCCTCATAGTCTGACAGCTCATCGCCTGCACGGTCCGCCTTGATCGCGGCCATTGCGGCCTCAGCCGCAGCTTTGCCGGACAGCATCGCGTTGTGGTTGCCCTTGATGCGCGGCACGTTGACCATACCCGCCGAACAGCCCAGCAGTGCGACACCCGGTGCCACCAGCTTGGGCAGCGCCTGCCAGCCGCCTTCGGTGATCGCGCGGGCACCATACGCCACGCGCTTGCCGCCTTTCAGCAGTTCGGCCACCATCGGATGGTGCTTGAAGCGCTGGAATTCCATGTAAGGAAACAGATGCGGGTTCTTGTAGCCAAGGTGCACCACGAAGCCCACGTAAACCTGATTGTTCTCAAGGTGATAGATGAACGACCCGCCGCCGGCGTTGGAATTCAGCGGCCAGCCCATCGTGTGGGTGACAGAGCCTTCTTTGTGCTTGGCCGGGTCAATCTCCCAGATTTCCTTCATGCCAATGCCGTACTTCTGCGGCTCTTTGCCTTCGTCCAGGCCGTACTTGGCAATCACCTGCTTCGACAGCGACCCGCGCACACCTTCAGAAAGGAACACATACTTGCCGTGCAGTTCCATGCCAGGCTCGGTGTTCTCGCCAATCGAGCCATCCGCCTCCAGCCCAAAGACACCGGCCACAACGCCTTTGACTTCGCCGTTCTCGCCATAGACCAGCTCTGAACACGCCATACCCGGGAAAATCTCAACGCCCAGTTCCTCAGCCTGTTCCGCCATCCAGCGGCAGACGTTGCCCATCGACACGATGTAATTGCCGTGGTTGTTCATCAGCGGCGGCATGGGGAAGTTCGGGATGCGCAGCTGCCCCGCTTCGCCCAGCATGTAAAAATTGTCGTCTTTCACTGGCACATTCAGCGGCGCGCCTTTTTCCTTCCAGTCAGGGATCAGCGCGTCCAGACCGCAGGGGTCCAGCACGGCACCTGACAGGATATGCGCGCCTACTTCGGAGCCCTTTTCCAGCACCACGACATTGCAGTCAGGGTCCAGCTGTTTCAGCCGGATCGCGGCAGAAAGCCCCGCTGGCCCCGCGCCCACGATAACCACATCATATTCCATCGCTTCGCGTTCAATCTCAGCCATGCGAAAGCCTCCCCTAACAGGCAAAATCTCAAGTTGGTTTTGGCTAAACCAGCGCGATACGCTTTGCAATCGGGACGGGGCGTAAATTCTTGGTTAACGAAGTTGGCAAAGAAAGGCGCGCAAATCACAGGCAACCCATGGAACGCGCCAATGACCCTGGACAAATACAGATCGGACTTCCGCCGCCACAACGTGCTTTCGACAACAGGGCAGCCGCTGCGCCCGGAATACGCGCGCATGTACTTGTACGCACATGACGCCTTGCGCGCGCTCACTTGGCATTGGCTGCAGTATCATTTCTCGCAGTGCCCTGGGCACCCCATCGGCCTCGGCGTCGCCAGCCGCTGCGCCCGGATCGACGCGTGCATCCCGGGGGCGGGTACCGACCTCATCGACATGATCGCGTCACACGCCAATCGAGAGGGCAACAGACAGGATTATCAACAAATCCTGCAGGTTTTTGCGGAGATTCTGGTGCTCGATCAGCTGTTGCAGGCCGATTGGCCACCCGATGCGGCGTTCTTTTATGAGCCCAAGGGCAAAACGGGCAAACGCCCCGAGCTGCTGGTCAGCACGGAGGGTGAGCAGTATCTCTTTGAGGTGAAATCGCCCTCACTGATGGATCATCAGGAAAAGCGGGCCGCCAATGAGGTGCAATTGCCACAACGCGGGGCCGTCCCACTGTCTGAAATTGATCGCAGGATCGAAGAGAAGCCGAAGACCTTGCCCCGGGACACGCCGATCAAGGATTTTCTGGTCAGCAGCTCGAAAAAGTTCTCTGACTTTCCGCCCGTGCCGGGGCAAAACATACTGGTCATCGTCTGGGATGATTTCATCTACGAGCCCATCAGTTCGCTCATCGGGGAACCCTTTGGCCTGTTTCAGCCTGAGACGTGGCACAAGGACACGTCCGGCGCTGCAATGACCTACCCAAACCTTGATGCCGTGATCCTGATCCGGCACATGACCTATTTCCAGCGCGGTCTGGCGGATGACCCGCTTCTCGACCGCATAAGCCCTTTTGACTTTGGGCGTTCGGACGCGCTGCCAAACGTGTTCATCCCTGCGCCCAACGGACGGCCTGTGTCGGAGTTCATCAAATCCACCCTGCGCGCGGTCGATGTCTCTGATCCGTCTTTGGCAGAAATGGCTGAGTACCACCCGCAAGACCACGTGATGTGGCTTTAGTAGCACGGGGGGCATGCAAAGGCTTAGCACCAAAGAACTTCCCTTTGGTCAATCGCTCTGCCACAGTTTTCGACATGTCCGGTTCCAGTTCCCTACCCCGCCGCTTTGCCGCCCGTCTTGTAGGCCACGCGCTGGCCTTTGTGGCCCGCTTTGTCACGGCGGTGCGGGCGGACTGGCGGGGAATTGAACCGGTGCCAAAGCAGCGGGTGTACTTTGCCAACCACGTCTCTAACGGCGATATGCCAATGATCTGGACGGTCCTGCCCGGCCACATGCGCCGCCAGACCCGGCCCGTGGCAGCGGCGGATTATTGGCTCAAGAACAGGCTACGCGCCTTCGTGGGACCGGAAGTTTTCAACTGTGTTTTGGTTGACCGCCGCCCCGAAGCACGCACCGATGATCCGCTCGCCAATATCCTGCAAGCGCTGGAGGAAGGATCATCCTTGATCATCTTCCCCGAAGGCAACCGCAACATGACCGACGACCCGCTGCTGCCTTTCCGCGCGGGACTTTACAACATGGGCAAAGCCTTTCCCGACGTCGATCTGGTTCCCACCTGGGTCGCCAACCTCAACAAGATCATGCCCAAGGGTGAGGTCATCCCCCTACCGCTCATTTGCACTGTGACCTTCGGCGCGCCCATTCACGTGGGTGAGGGCGAAAGCAAAGACGCCTTCCTGCAACGCGCGGCGGACGCGTTGGTCGAGTTGGCCCCCGAAGAGACCCGCGAGGGCGCGGCATGAACGATCAGACCACCCTCGATATCCTGACGCTCAGCTTCGGGGTCTTCGGCCTGTTGCTGGCGCTGACAGTTCTGGGAGAGGCCCTGCGCGGGCGTCAGCCGTTGAGGCAGACGAACCCGGTTGTCGAAGCCTTCGTGATGCGGGTTCACACGTGGTGGGGGTTGGCCATTGCGCTTTCGCTTGCCGTGCTCAGCGGTAAGGTCGGGGTGATCCTGCTCTTTGCCTTTGCCAGTTTCGCCGCATTACGCGAGTTCCTGACCTTTTCCAGCGCGCGACGGGCGGATCACTTGTCTTTGGCGCTTGCCTGTTTTGTCATTTTACCGCTGCAAAATGTCTTTGTGGCGCTCGACTGGACCGCCCTGTTCACCGTGTTCATCCCGGTCTACGCCTTCCTCCTGCTGCCCATTGTCAGCGCATTGCGCGGCGACACCAGCCGTTTCCTGATCCGCGTAGCGGAGACCCAATGGGGCCTGATGATCAGCGTCTTCTGCATCAGCCACGTGCCGGCCCTCTTGACCTATGACATGCCGGATGGCTCTGACCGGTCGATCCTGCTGATTGTTTTCTTTGCCATGGTGGTGCAGTTCGCCGACCTTGCGGACTACTACGCCGGGCGTAACTTTGGGCGCCGCAAAGTCGCCCCGAACCTGTCACCCAAGACGCTGGAAGGGATCGGAATCGGCGTGGTCTTTGCCGCGCTCATTGGCGCGGCGCTGCATTGGATCACCCCGTTTGGTGTGGTCGGGGCCGCCGGGATGGCTGCGTTGGCCGCCGCAACGGGGATGTTCGGCAGCCTCGTGATTGCCGCGATCAAACGGGACAGAGGCGTCAGGGATTGGTCGCACCTGATCCCCGGTCAGGGCGGGTTTCTGGACCAACTCGACAGCGTGATCTTTGCGGCCCCTGTGTTTTACCACATGACCCATCTGATCTGGGAATAGGGCCTAGCGGCCTTCGGCGTAGATGCCGACCACTTTCTCAACCGCGTCACCATTGACCACCTGCGTGTCATAAAGCGCGGACAGCAGGCGCTGGTCATAGTCCCGTGGCTTCAGTTGGGCGAGGTTGTCAAAAGTGAAGAATTGCGAATCTTGCGCATCGTTCATCAGCCCCATGGCCTGCATCATCTCTTCGTAGATACACTCCCGCGTGATGTCGGGGGCCAGACCCGGCGCAATCAGGATGGTGCCAAAGTGGATGCTTTGCCCATTCGACAGGACATTGAAGTAACACGGCCCCTGCCCCGTCACATAGGCGCGCGGCAAGGACGACGATGACCGCCCCCAAGATGTCAGCACCATAAAATGAGAGGCGAGTTGAGGGGAGACAACGAAGATATAGATGTTGGCGCTGAGCTGCAGATCCTCTTGACCCGCGATCAACAGATCTGTGGTCATCCGCCCGGCTTGCGTGGCCCGCGGCGCATAGCGCGAGGCGGTATAGAACCGATCCCCCAATCGATCAGCGGCAACCTCGACAAACTCCGGCAGGGCCACATCAAGCCCGGTCACCTGCCCGATGAACCCCGTTACCTCTGCAAAGGCAGACTGATCCACCGGCTGATCATGTACCACCACGAAACGCGGCGCGTAGTGCCATTTTTTCACCGTGCCTTGCTTTGCGTCCAGGATCACGCGCGCCTCTGACAAATCGTCAGCGGCCTGTGCGGTGCCCAGCACCGTCATGCATCCCATTAGCAACGCCAGCAGTAACAACCTGCGCATCACCAAGTCCTCATTTTCCCCTATGACGAGAAAACACGATCCACCCGGCTCTGGTCAAATCACACTTGCCCGCAATCCGTCACCAAACGTGAGAATGCCGCTACGTCGCGGGGCTGTCTCCCATAAGATAGCGGGGCCCCGGCCCCTTTTCGGCAGCGCGGTCAGCGGGGTTATACATGATGCAGTTCTCAAGGCTCAGGCAACCGCAGCCGATACAGCCGTCCAGGTTATCGCGCAGGCGCGTGAGCGTCTCGATCCGCTGATCCAGTGCCTGCCGAAACCCCCGGCTGATCCGCGCCCAATCGGCTTTGGTGGGCGTGCGCCCGCCCGGCAGGCGGTCCAGCTCCGCCTTGATCTGCGGCAGGGTGAACCCAAACTGCTGGGCGATCATCACAAAGCTCAACCGCCGCAAATCTGCCCGCTCAAACCGCCGCTGACCACCCGCGTTGCGCCACGGCGCAATCAATCCCTGCGCCTCATAGTAGCGGATTGCCGATACCGCGAGCCCTGTGCGCTTGGCCAATGCTCCGATGGTTAGACCTTCGTTAACTGCCATTCCTCCCTCCTAAAAAAAAACTCCTTGACCTAAAGTGAGGTTTAACAATTACAAAGGGCGCAGGTCAACTGAAAGGACATATCATGCCAGCCCTGTTCGAGCATGCAAACATTACCGTTTCCGATCCCGCCGCCACTGCCGCCTGGATGCAAAAGCTGTTTGGGTGGCACATCCGCTGGGAAGGCGACGCCATGGCCGGGGGGCACACCAAACACGTGGGCACCGACGCACAATACATCGCGCTCTATACTCCCGGAACGGCCCGCAAGCCGACGGACGACACCTACAGCACCGCAGGGGGTCTCAACCATCTGGCGGTGATTGTGGAAGACATCGACGCGGCCGAGGCTGCAATCAAGGCACATGGCTTTGTCACAGGCAATCACGGCGACTACGAACCGGGCCGCCGCTTCTATTTCCACGACGACGACAACATCGAATACGAAGTGGTGCAATACGACTGACCACCCGGTGATTCCCTTCGGGTCAAGGATGCCAACGGCACCGGGCTTGCCCGGCTTGTCCTTGAGGCGAAGGGAATCGCCCTCACCCTTGCTGAGGTGACCTGAGGATCAAACCGATCCCTCAGGCACCTCTCAGCAACTAGGGCCACCCCTCAACCCGACACAACACCAGACAAGGCGGGCTCACACCGGCCCCAAGCCCCCATAAAAAAGCGTGCGGCGCAGCCGCTCCATTTGGCAACGGCCCGCCGAAGCATCGGTGCTCCGGTCTTGCATTCCCCCCCGGCATTAGGTCAGGTAAATGACAACCTGACCAGAAACGGCCGCGCCCCGGGCATCCACCGGGGCGCGGCCCGTGTTATGTGGATATGTGATGGAAAAGATACCGATGACCCGCGCCGGGCACTCTGCCTTGGAAACGGAGCTCAAGCACCTCAAAACGACCGAGCGCCCCGCCATCATCAAGGCGATCGCTGAAGCACGCGAACATGGTGATCTGTCGGAAAATGCCGAGTATCACTCCGCCAAGGAAAAACAGTCCTTCATCGAGGGGCGCATCAAGGAACTTGAGGGCGTCATCTCGCTTGCCGATGTGATTGATCCGTCCAAGCTATCAGGCTCTATCAAGTTCGGGGCCAAGGTCACGCTGGTGGACGAGGACACCGACGAGGAAAAAACCTACCAGATCGTCGGCGAATACGAGGCCAAGATCGAAGACGGGCTGCTCAATATCAAGTCTCCCATCGCGCGGGCGCTCATCGGCAAAGAAGAAGGCGACAGCGTCGAAGTCCGCACCCCGGGCGGAGAGAAAGCCTACGAAGTTCTCGCAATTGTCTATGAGTGATCGGACCCGCCCCCATGGCTGAGACGTCCCAGACCCCACCTTCAGAACCGGTGTCCGACCCGCGCAAACCCAAGCCCTCCGGGGCCGCGCGCCCCACACCCTTGGGCATCTACGACAAGCCCAAACAGGGTGGCGTGACCGGGATTGAGATCACTGCCGTGGTGCTATCCGCCGTTTGGCTGGTGGGGGCAATCATCTTTTTCATGCTGCAGCCAGAGGACCCGAACCCGCAAGAGGGCGAAGGCGGCCTGAGGTTCCTCATGACCATGCTGGCGATCTTCATGCCGGTGGCGATGATCTGGGTTGCGGCAACAGCTGCGCGCGCCAGCCGCGTGATGCGCGAAGAAAGCCAGCGCCTCCAGACCGCCATCGACGGCATCCGGCAGGCCTATATCGCGCAGCAACAGGGCCGCGGCATGCAGGCCGAGCCATCAGTCGCCAAAAAACTTGACGAAATCGCCGCCGCCGCCCGAAAGACGGAAACTGCCCTTGCCACTTTCCAAAGCCGGCGCGACGACAGCGCGCGCCCTGTGCAGGCGCCTGAGGCCCCACTGACCAACGACCAGCCTGTGCTGGAGCTCGGCACGCAGGCGGGCGACATTGCCCCACAGTTGGCGACCGAGGATTTCATCCGCGCCCTCAATTTTCCCGAAACGGCGGAGGACGAGGTCGGCTTTGCCGCCCTGCGCCGCGCTTTGAAAGACCGCTCCGCCAAACAGCTCATCCAAGCCGCCCAGGACGTGCTAACCCTGCTGAGCCAGGATGGCATATACATGGACGACCTGCGCCCCGACCGCGCCCGGCCAGAGGTTTGGCGGCAATTCGCAAACGGCGCGCGCGGCCGTGGCATCGCAGCACTGGGGGGCATCCGGGATCGATCCTCGCTGGCGCTCAGCAATGCACGCATGAAGCAGGACCCGATCTTTCGGGATGCGGCCCATCATTTCCTGCGCCGTTTCGACAAAAGCTTTGCCGAGTTCGAACCCAACGCCTCAGACGGTGAAATATCGGCCCTGGCCGACACCCGCACGGCCCGCGCCTTCATGCTGCTGGGCCGGGTCGCGGGCACTTTCGACTGAGGATGGCAAGCCCGCCCAACGTCATCGTCATCATGACCGATGAGTTGCGGCGCGATACTTTAGGCTGCTACGGGCACCCCTTGGTGCAAACCCCCAACATCGACGCGCTGGCCGCCCGTGGCCTTCGCTTTGATGCCGCCTATACCCCCAGCCCCATCTGCGTTCCGGCCCGTGCTGCCATGGCAACCGGGCGTTACGTGCATGAAACGGGGCATTGGTGCAACGCCATGGCCTATGACGGCCATCCCGCCAGCTGGCACCACCATTTGCGAAATGCTGGACGGGCGATCCCCTCCATCGGCAAACTGCACTTTCGAAAACCCGAGGACGACACCGGATTTTCGGAGAGTATCGAGCCTCTCTACGTCGCCGGAGGCGAAGGCTGGGTCCATGGTCTGCTGCGCGACCGCGACGACCTGCTGGATGCCACAGGCTTTGCCCGCCACATCGGCCCCGGGGATGATCCCTACTCCCGCTATGATGAAAAGGTCTGTACCGCGACCGAAGACTGGCTGCGGCAACCGCGTGATGACCCCTTCGGGCTCTTTGTCTCCTTCCTGCGCCCCCACTATCCGCTGACCTGCCCACCTGAGTTCTACGACCTCTATGATCCGGCAACGGTCCCTCTGCCCCGCCCGGGCATTGGCCGCGTCGGTACGGATCATCCCATCCTGCAACACATGGCCCGCGCCTGCGCCTATGATGCGCCGTTCAATGACGACATGCGGCGCGTGGCGGTGGCCTCCTACTATGGGCTCTGCTCGTTTGTAGACCATATGGTCGGCCGCCTCGTGAAAGTGCTCGAAGACACGCACCAGATCGACAACACCGTGCTGATGTTCACCTCCGACCACGGCGAATGCCTGGGGGATCGGGGGTTCTGGACCAAGATGGTGATGTACGAAGAGGCCGTCACCGTGCCTCTGATCATCGCAGGCCCAGGGATCAGCCCCGGTGTGCGGCGCGATCCGGTTTCGCTCATTGATCTTTACCCGACGGTTCTGGAGTTGGCGGAGGTGGCCGCACCCGCCACGCCCCACGCGCGGTCCCTGCTGGCAGTCCCCGACCCCGACCGCACAATCCTGTCCGAATACCACGACTATGGCGCGCTGGTGGGGATGTTCATGGCGCGGCATGACCGTTGGAAACTGGTGGCCTACCCGGGATACGCGTCACAGCTGTTCGATCTGGTCAGCGACCCGGCGGAAACCCAGGATCTGGGACGGGACCCGGACTTTGCGCAGGTTGTCGCAGAAATGACCTCACGGCTAACCGCGATCACCGATCCCGCTGCGACCAACGCACGCGCATTTGCAGAGCAGGCTGCCCGGATAGCTGAGCTGGGCGGGCGGGAGGCCATTCTGGCGCGCCAAAACTACGATCACACCCCGGTTGAAGCGTGATCTCACACGCAACTTTCGCGCCAAGCACCTAAAATTCTTTGAAAGAATTTTGCCGGAATTCTTCAAGAATTCCGCGCGTGCTTGTCAGAGGCCGAAACTGCCATAAGGAATGAAGCGCACGCTGTCGCCTGGGGTGACCTCTGCCGCAGGCTCGGGCAGTTCCACCAGACCTTCGGCCCAGCTGAGCCCGCTGATCCGGCCCGATCCCTCGGACGCAAAGACCTCTGCCCGCCCGTCACGCATGCGGGCCCGCAGGTATTCGCGACGGCCAGCTTTTTTGCGCTTGGTAAAGCCTGCAGGCACATCAAAGCCCTGCGGTTCCTCCCAGTCCCTGCCCGCCAGCAAGTCGAGCGCAGGCCTTGCAAAGATCAGGCTGCAGACCATCGCAGCCACCGGGTTGCCCGGCAGGCCAAAAACCGGGACGCCCTGCCACATGCCCAGCGCGAGTGGTCGGCCCGGTTTGATGGCGATGCGCCATAGGGTCATGGCACCAGCCTCGCTCAGCAGGGCTGAGACATGATCCTCATCCCCGGCAGAGGCCCCGCCACTGGTGAGGATCGCATCCACGCCGGCTGCCGCCTTATCCAGCCTTAGCCGCAACGCCTCACGGTCGTCCGGCACCAGCCCCAAATCGACAGGCGCATGGCCAAAGCGTTGGATCAGGTTGAGCAGCATCGGGCGATTTGCGTCGTAGATCTGGCCTGCTTCAGCCCCTTGTCCTGCTTCAACCAATTCGTTCCCGGTCGACAGGACACCAACCTTCAAGGGCCTCCGCACGCTCACCTCATCCGCCCCGGTCGCGGCCAGCAAGGCAAGCTGCGGCGCGTGCAATCTCGTGCCTGCGGGGCAGATCATGTCGCCCGCCTGCACGTCTTCGCCCGCTTTGCGCGTGTTGGCCCCGACTTTCACCGGGCCTTGAAACCGGATTTCCGTGTCCGTGGCCGTGACGTCTTCCTGCAAAACGACCGTGTCGACGCCATCGGGTAGTGCAGCCCCCGTCAACACGCGGATCGCACTGCCCACCGGAACACGGCCCGGCACATCGCCTGCTGCCGCCCGCCCCTGTACCAGGGGCAAATGGTAGAGGCCCGCGTCCCGCCCTCCCGCAAAGCCGTAGCCGTCCACAGCCGTGTTGGGCAGCGGTGGGTTGGCGCGGGCCGCGTAGATGTCACGGGCGCAGATGCGCCCCCCGGCCTGAGCCACGGGCAGGGGTTCAACGCCAGCAACCACGCTCAACCGCTGCTTCAGTGTCTCCAGCGCTTCGGCCACCGGGGTCCAATGCACGCCTTGGGGCAGCGCGAAGCAATCGTTGCTCAGGGGTTTGGTGCCCGTCAGTTCAGCCTCGTGACCCAAGCCAAAGATCCAGCCTTCCTCGGGCGCATCAACTGCCAGCATGGCCGCCAATCGGTCCGGGGCAAGGCCCGCCATTTGGCGGGCAACTTCACGCACCTGCCAGGCATCGCGGATCATATTATCCGGTTCCTTGCCAAGGGTCAGGGAGGGCCAGATTTCGACCAGCGCGACAGGGGCCTCCAACGGCTCGAAGGGCCAGACGGCAACCGGATAGTCCCGACGCAGGCGCGTCAGCACTGGCAGGCCCATGAAAACCTGACTTCCCACCGCCCCGGCACCGGCCATCTGCCAGCAGGTGAAAGCACCCTTTGCGGACCCTTCGGCGGCGCGGCGTTCGGGGAAGGGGTTTGCATAGTCGGCTTTGGTGCGCGGCAACCCCTCAATGTCCCGGCGCAGCCCGTTGGCCCAGAACGGACCTTTGCCCCCGCCCAGTACGCGGTTGATCTCGCCCGCCAGATCAAAGCGGTTGTTGGCCTTTGGCGCATCTTCGATGCGGGCGGCGAACCAGTCCCACAGTTGTAAGGGGTCATCTTGCCCAGTCAAAGCGCGGCAGAACCCCTTGGGATAGCCAAAGGGGAAATCAAACCCCACCAGAACGCGCCGTCCGGCGGCGAGCTCGGCGTCCAGAAGCGCGCGCAGCCATTGCTCCGCCTCCTGCCGGTTGCGCTTGTAGACAGGCGCATCTTCCGAGCCATCCCGACGCGCCACACCGATCCAGATCGCGTCCTTCTTGGGCGCAGCGCCACGGTCATTTCCGCCGGACCAATCGACCATTACAAATGTGTCGAAAGCGCTCACAAACCCACCTCCGACAGGATGAAATCCGCAATCGCACTTGTGTCATCAAGGTCAAAGAGCGGGCGGTCGAGTTCCAGCCCTGTGTCACTGGCCACCGCGCGCACCGTTGGATCATCCGGCGCAATCAGCGGGTTGCCAGTGATCGCCCGGTGGGCCTCGACCTTGGGGTGGTTGTCGCGCTTGTAGCCTTCGATCAACACCAGATCGACGGGCGACAGGCGCTTCAACAACTCTGAAAGCGGAGGTTCCTCCGCATCGCGCAGCTCCTGCATCAACGCCACGCGGTTGCGGGAGGCCAGCAGGACTTCGGAGGCACCCGCCACCCGGTGGCGGTGGCTGTCCTTTCCGGGGTGGTCCACGTCGAAGGTGTGATGCGCGTGTTTGACGGTGGAGACGGACACCCCCCGCCCCGTGATCTCGGCCACCAGCCGTTCCATCAGGCCGGTCTTGCCCGCGTTCTTCCAGCCAACCACCCCATAGAGCCTCATACCATCGCCTCCGCCTGTGTCAGGTCGTCCGGGGTGTTGACGTTGAAAAAAGCAGCCTCGTCCGGGAACAGAGCCTCGCGCCCACCGTGCTGTTCTGTCCACAAGACGACTTTGCGCAGTCCTCCCTCCAACGCCATGCGCAAATCATCGCGCAGGGCAACAGGCCAGAGGCCGAAGGTCGGGTGCCGGGCCGTACCGCGTTTGGGATCGGGCGTTGCGGCCAGCACCAAGGGATGCTGCATGCCGGCTCCTGCCTGCGTCAGTGTTGTCACCAAATCGGCAGGGAAGAACGGCGTATCCGCCGCCGCCGTCACTATCGCGTCCGCGCCTTCCGCCGCCGCCCAATCGAGCCCGGCGAGCACCCCGGCAAGCGGGCCTGCAAAGCCGTCGATGCTGTCGGGGATCACAGGCAAACCCAGGGTATCAAATCGCGCAGGATCGCCATTGGCGTTCAAAGCTAGCCCGGCCACCTGCGGTGTCAGACGCGCTATCATCCGGGACAGAAGCGTGCCCTCGCCCAGCGGCAGCAGGCCCTTGTCACCGCCGCCCATGCGCGTGGCTTGCCCCCCTGCCAGTATCACACCCAGAGGAGCGTTCATCGCAACGCCCACATCAACAGGTTCTCGTCCGTCGGAACGGTGCAATATTGCGTGAAGCCGCTTGTGTGGCGGTTGAACTCCGCCTTGGCGCCAAATCCGCATTTCGCCCAAAGCCCGTCATAAGCCGCCTTGGTCGCGATCTTTCCGTCTTCGTTTGCATGCCAGGAGCTGCTGGCGCAATGCAGGTCCCGCGCGATGTAAAGCATCATGGTGTCGGAAATGTCGCGGATGCACTGAAACACCTTGCTGTTTCTTCGGGTCGCGGCATCCACAAAACCTGTTTCTGTCTGCACGCCCTGCCAAGCGTAGCTTTCGATACAACGGTTCAGCCTGCCCGTGATCTCACCCGCATCCCCTAGGGGGTTGAGGTAAAGATCATTCAGACAGTCGTCCATCTCGCGGAAATCCTGATGGATCGTCCGGTTGATGATCTGTTCGGCAAAGTTCGAGTTGGTAAAGCCAAAGAAGGTGCGGATCTTGAGGTGATTGCGCGACCGATTGGTGATCCATCCCAGATAGGCCGCGTCATATCGCGCCTTGGCCTCTGCGATGTCCTCGGTGCCTGCGCCTCGGATCATGGTGCGCAATAGGTAATCCTGCTGCAGGCGCACCTCGTGCATTTGGGAGGTGAAATCAGCCAATGCTTCTTGGGCGGCTGCGATCTCGGCGCGGCGTTCGGATCGCTCCGCAATAGACTGCGTGATGAGCGTGCCCAGCAGAGTGGTCATGGCAAAGCCCACCACTGTCAGCAGCAAGGGATGTCGCAGGACGGCCCAGAACCCACCTTCGCGCGCGGGGCTTTCCGTAACACTTTGATTTTCCAGTTCTTCGCGAACAATCTCTCGCAGGTCTTCAGCTTCCACCGGATGCCCCCTTTCGCGCTGATTTGCGCGGTTCTTCTGCCACATGGCTTGGATCCGCATCGCGGACCAGCCTTTCTTCTCCGCTCAGGCAGACAAAGCGTTGACCGCGCATGCGCCCGATCAGGGTCAGGCCCACCTGCTGCGCAATTTCCACCCCCCAGGCCGTGAACCCGGACCGCGAAGCCAGCACCGGGATGCCCATCATTGCGGTCTTGATCACCATTTCAGAGGTCAGCCGCCCAGTGGTGTAGAGGATCTTGTCAGAGGCATCCGCCCCTTCCGACAGCATCCAGCCTGCGATTTTGTCCACGGCGTTGTGGCGGCCCACGTCCTCCATGTAGACCAGCGGGCGGTCTTGCTGGCACAGCACGGTGCCATGAATGGCCCCTGCCTCCAGATACAAGCTGGGCGTGCGGTTGATCTTGGCCGCAAGGGCATAGAGCCATGAGGTGCGAACGGGCGTTTGGGGCAGCACAACGTCCTCCAGCCCCTCCATCATGTCGCCAAAGACGGTGCCCACTGCGCAACCGCTAGTGCGCGTCTTGCGCTTGAGTTTGTCTTCGTAATCCGTGGGTGTTGCGGTGCGGACGACCACGGTTTCAAGCTCTTCGTCAAAATCCACACGGGTGATGTCTTCGCCGTCGCGCAGCATTCGTTGATTGCGCAGGAACCCAAGCGCCAGGTATTCGGGGTAGTCGCCAATGGTCATGGCGGTCACGATTTCCTGGCCATTGAGGAAGATCGTTAGGGGGCGCTCTTCGACAACGTTGAGCGGTACCGTGGACCCGGTATGGTCGACGCCTTCGACAGCGCGGGTCAGCCGCGCAGCCCCCGGGGTGGGCGCGATCAGGTAGTCGCTGAGATCATCGTCGCGGGCCAATTGTATCCCCCCTGCCTTGGCGCTAAGGCTAGGGCGCAATCTAAGGGCATCCCATGGCCATCACCACACCCAAATCCGCGTTTTTGCATGGCCTATGGGACGGCGCACCTTTTCTGCTGGTCGTTGCCCCCTTTGCCGCGCTCTTTGGGTTGCTGGCAACCGAGGCCGGATTGTCCGTGTTCGAAACCCTTGCGTTCTCTGTGGCTGTCATTGCGGGGGCCGCTCAGCTGACCGCCATCCAGCTGATGCAGGAAAACGCGCCAACACTGGTTATTCTGGCCTCCGCCCTGGCCGTGAATCTGCGCATGGCGCTTTATTCGGCCTCCCTGGCCCCCTGGATCGGGGCAGCCCCTTTTTCGCAGCGGGTCTTTGCGGCCTACCTGACGGTGGATCAGTCTTACGTTGTTTCCGTCTCCAAATTTGAACGCAGTCCTGAAATGACGGTGCCGCAGCGCATCGCCTATTTCTTCGGCGCGGTAACGGCTGTGGCCCCCCTGTGGTATCTATTCACATTCCTTGGCGCGTACCTTGGGGCCTCTGTCCCGGAAAGCTGGGCGTTGGACTTTGTCCTGCCGATCACGTTTCTGGCCATGATTGCGCCGATGTTCCGTACCCCGGCGCATGTGGTTGCGGCATTGGTGGCGGTGGTGGTCAGCCTGTTGTGCGCCTGGGTGCCTTACTCGCTGGGCCTGCTGATCGCGGGCATTGTGGGGATGATGGCGGGTGCCCGTGTTGAGCTTTGGCTCAACCGAAAGGGGGCGGCATGAGCGGCACACTGTCCCTTTGGGTGATCATCATCGGATTGGCAGTTGGCAGTTTTCTGCTCCGGTTTTCTTTTACCGGATTTGTCGGCAGCCGTCAGATGCCCGACTGGCTGCTGCGTCATTTACGCTATACGGCAGTGGCCATTCTGCCTGCGCTTGTGGCCCCGCAGGTCCTGTGGCCAAATGCGACAGGAGGAGAGCCGGACCCAGCCCGTTTGGCCGCAGCGGTAGTGACTTTCACGGTGGGTTTGCTGACCAAAAACGTACTTGCCGCGATCATCGCGGGGGCCTCTACGCTTTACGGATTGCTTTACCTACTCTGAGGCGGCCAGTTCGGCAGCACGCACGCCATCAATGATGTCGCCTTCATCATTTTCAAAGAGTTTAGTGGTCCTGACGTCTGGCAGCTGTGCCACCTGCGCCATGAATTTCGTCGGGTAGAAGGTTGTCTTGATCCCTTCAAACCCCGGCACCTGCCGCAGGATCGAGGTCGAGGCATTTGCACAGAAGGCACCCGGCACCGCACCGTTCGTCATGGCAAGCCGCAAGGCCTGTTCGGCCTGTGCATCGCTGACCGGAATTTCCTGGCTGACTACATGGAATGTGTTTCTGGCATGCGCCGACTTGTAGCTTGCCACCAACCAGGGGGCCGCGCCGTAAATCACATCGCCGCGTTCGATGATCTTGGAGTGACGGAAGGATCCCGCAGGGTCAAAGATCACGGTCTGCGACCCTTTGATCAGCAGGGCCGTGTGCCCGCCAGCACCGGTTCGGTTGTTGATGACCGTCAGAACGGTGATCGACTTTGGCCCGGCCTCGCGAAACGCCACGGCGGCAACCTGTTCGGGCGGCGCATCGGGACTTTGATCATTGGCACAAGCGGCCAAAAGGCCAACAGCGGCCATCGCAAGAATGATACGCTTCACGGGCGGGAACCTCCGAGACGGGGTAATGATCAGCGGATAAAGATCAGCATCAGCACCAGCAGCACCAGAATGACAATCGTGGTGCGGGTGACAAAAGTCATGAACTTGGCGAACATCTTTTCCTGTTCGTCGTAGTTCATTGTGCCATGTTCGTGTTCGGCCATCTCAATCAGTCCTTGGTCGGTGTGTTCGCGGCTGGTTATCCTAATGTCGGACCGGAGTCACGAGGTCAAAGGCGCACAGGTGACGTTTCTGTTAACGCTGGGTCTTTTGCCGCATCCGGTTGCACAACCTGAGAGGAAAGGAAGCCCAATGCCGACCCCCGAAGAACGCCTGCAGGCCTTGGGCCTGACCCTGCCACCCCCGGTGCGACTGCCCGATGGTCTGGTGTTGCCGTTTTCGATGATCAACCTGCGCGGCAATCGCGCCGTGTTCTCCGGCCACCCTCGGCACGGAATGGATGGCGCGCTAAACGGCCCCTATGGGCGGCTCGGCGCGGACATGAGCACAGATGAAGGCTATGTTGCCGCGCAAGGCGTCGCTCTTTCGATGCTTGCGAACCTCAAGGCAGAAATTGGAGAGTTGTCCCGCGTCACCGGCTGGGTCAGGGTCTTTGGCATGGTCAGCTCCACCCCCGACTACACAGAACAGCATCTGGTCGTGAACGGTTTCAGCGACGCGGTGTTGCAGGCGTTTGGTCCGGAGGTGGGCCGTCACGCGCGTTCCGCTCTGGGTGTCGCATCGCTCCCGATGGGGTTTGCGATGGAGGTTGAGGGAGAGGTGCTGTTGGAGGGGTGATGAATTGGGTCAAGAGGCTGCTCAGAGCCCTTCGCGACGCTAGGCAGGGTCCGGGCGTCGCCCGACCTGGAGGGCGTTCGAGACTGTTGGGCGGCAACCAACGTTCAATCAATCGAAACGTCACTGGCTTGGCAAATGTTGGAAAATCGCCCTCCGGGGGGAGGTCGGGCGATGCCCGGACTGCGCCGGGCGGTTGTGCTTGATTAGTGCTGATCCGTGGAAAACTGATGGCAGCTTTGTCCGCAAAGCTGCCTTCCACACTACCCCTTCTCCCCCGCCTCTAGCTCCTCCACTAACCGAAATCCGATGCGGTTGGGCTCGGCGTCTTGCACCTCCTTGGGAAGTGCGCGGAGGATGACGTTCAACTGGCTGACGTGCTGAATAAGCTGGGTGCGTCCGCCTGCGGGGTCCGAGCCGTAGAAGGTCACGATGTCGGGGTCAAAATACCCCATACCTTCGATCCTCAGCACACCGGCATCTGCACCCGTAAACCCAATCGCAGCCTCGTGGTTGGCGTCGAGCTGTTCTTCGAACTTCTGGATATACAGCACGACGCGCTCATACGCCCATTGCGCCGGTGACTTTTGTGCCGCCGGTTGGTTTGTAACCGCATCAGGGGATCGTTCCCGACGCTGGATGCTCCCGTCCGGACCACAATGCACCTCGTAGCGGCAGGGCAGCACCTCAGCCTCGGCGGCCTCAGCGGCTGTTTCGATCTCGTCACCCATGGCTCACCCCTTGCGTTCGTAGACGAAGGCCCCATCGCTTTCCCGCAGGCTGCGGGTTGCAAGGCCCGTCTGGTATAGGTGGCTCAGATGGGCCACCGATTCAACCAGCGCCAGCCCGTATTCCCCTTCGCCTATCGACCTTTTGAAAAGAGGCGCGAAGCACTCGGATGCCGCCTTGGGCTCTTCGATGTACTCCAAAAGACGGCGCAGCGCCCCGTGGTGATTGTCAATCAGCTGCTCCATCCGGCGCGGCAGGCCGGTGAAAGGCAGTTTGTGCCCTCCCAGCACCAGGTGATCGGCACGCGCCAGCGGGGCCAGGCGTTCGCAGGCCTCCAGCCATTCTCCAATCGGGTCCGCCATGGGTTCGGTTGGATAAACCCCAATATTGGGGCTGATCGACGGCAGGATCTGATCGCCCGCAATCACCAGATTGTCATCCCGGCTCCAGAAGGTCGCATGTTCCGGCGCGTGCCCGTTGCCGATGTGGACGTCCCAGGTGCGACCGCCCATCTGGATCACACTATCCTGTTTGATCCGCGTGTACCCCAGCGGCAGCGGGGCCACGATATCTGCGAAGTTGAAAGGCCGATCGGTGCGGCGCTTTTCGAGAATGCCCGCGTCCATCCCCGACTGCTGGTAGAACAGCAACGTCTCGGTCGGGGCAACGGCCTGCTCATCCAGCGTCAGCATCCGCGCGGTCAGCCAGGCGGTGCGGGTCGCCACCAGCTCTGCCCCATGTTCGGTTTGAAACCAGCCCGCAAGGCCCACGTGATCGGGATGGTGATGCGTGACCACCACGCGGGACACAGGTTTGCCGCCCAGAGGGCCTGCCATTGCAGCCTGCCAGATTGCTTTGATTTCTTCGACGCAAAACCGGTGTCGATCACGGTCCAGCTGTTGCCTTCGTCCAGCGCATAGATGTTCACATGGTCCAGCTTCATCGGCAGCGGCAGGCGCAGCCACAGCACGCCGGGGGCTACTTCAATGGCTTCCGTGCCATCGTTGGCAGGGGGCGTGTCCCACGGATAGCGCAGGCCAGGTGGCGGAGTGTCTTTTGATCTCGGTTCAGTCATGCCCCTTACAGACCTGCAATCGGAGCCAAGCACAAGCACGGAAAGAACCACCAACCCCCTGCTTCACCCTTCCCCTAAACTCAAATCCGCCACCGGCCACGTTTAGGACGCCAGTTCTTCGACCGACATCGCAAAGAGCGCCTCTTCCCCCGCCTGTGCATGGGCCAGCAGGCCCGCATGTTCCGGCAACAGGCGCTGGATGTAGAAGCGCGCCAGTTTTTCGCGTGCACCACCTTTGTGGGCCATCGCGGCCTTCAGGTGCATATGCGCGCCCAGCACGCGGGCAAAGGCACGCAAATACGGCACAGCCCCGGCAAAACGGTCATTCATATTGTCCCGCGCCACCAGCCATTCGGTGGCCTCGCGCAGCGTCTCGCTCGCACCCCAGACCGCATCGGTCATGCGCGGGAAAGTGTCGCGCGCGCCTTCGGCAAAAGCCTCAACCTCATCCAGCAGCCGGTAGGCGGCCTCGCCCCCGTCCATCATCTTGCGCGCCACAAGGTCCATTGCCTGAATGCCATTGGTGCCCTCATAAATCGCTGTCACACGCACATCACGGCTGAACTGAGCGGCTCCCGTTTCCTCGATAAAGCCCATGCCGCCATGGACCTGTACACCCATTTCGGACACCGCAATCCCGGTGTCGGTGCCAAAAGCCTTGGCAATGGGTGTCAGAAACGCGGCGCGGGCTTTCCATTCCGCGTCACCCGTGGCCGTCCCCATGTCGATGGCGTGAGCACAGGTCAGTGCAATCGCGCGGGCGGCAAAGACATCCGCCTTCATGGTCATCAGCATACGGCGCACGTCCGCGTGCTCCACAATGGTGCCCGAACCGCCTGCACGGCCCTGCTTGCGCTCCAAAGCGTATTCCAGCGCCTTCTGGTAGGCCCCTTCAGCCGCCCCAATGCCCTGACCACCAACACCCAGCCGCGCGTTGTTCATCATGGTGAACATGGCCGCCATGCCGCCCTGTTCGGGGCCAACAAGCCAGCCCTTGGCATTGTCATACTGCATCACGGCGGTGGGCGATCCATGCAGGCCCATCTTATGCTCAAGGCTCACCACGCTCACGCCATTGCGCGCGCCGACCGATCCATCTGCGTTGGGCAGAAACTTCGGCAGCAGAAACAGGCTGATCCCTTTGGTCCCCGCAGGCGCACCCGGCAAGCGAGCCAGCACGAGGTGGCAGATGTTGCCTGCAAAATCATTGTCGCCCCAGGAGATATAGATCTTCTGCCCGGTTACAGAGTAGGTGCCATCGCCATTGTCTTCAGCCTTGGTCGACAGTGCACCGACGTCTGATCCCGCCTGAGGCTCTGTCAGGTTCATCGTCCCGGTCCATTCGCCAGAGATCAGCTTGGGCAGGAACAGCGCCTTCAGTTCATTGCTCGCATGATGCTCCAGCGCCTCGATCTGACCCTGAGACATCAAAGGGGCCAGTTGCAAAGACAAGCATGCGCCCGACATCATCTCATTCACCGCAGAGGTCAGGGTCATCGGCAGGCCCATGCCGCCAAACTCCGGATCAGCAGACATCCCGATCCAGCCACCTTCGGCAATGGCCTCAAAGGCCTCGGCATACCCCGGCGATGTGCGCACAACACCGTTTTCCAGGGCCGCAGGCTGCAGGTCGCCATTGCGCTGCACCGGGGCCAGCACCTCGTCACACATCTTGCCCGCCTCGGTCAGGATCGCGCGGGTCAGATCATCACTGGCCTCGCCAAACCGCTCCGTCGCGCGCAGACCTTCAAAATCCACCACGTGATCAAACAGGAAATCAAAATCTTCAACGGCGGAACGATAGGGCATGGGTCTCTCCAATGGGTTCGGCCCGCTTGGCAAAGGGCCCACCGCCCGCTAAGGGCAGGCACACCCGTTTTGAAACGCCACCCCGCCCCCCGCAAGCCAAACGCGGCGTCACGAGAGAGCCATGAAGATCAGGACAGAAATTCTGGGCCCCGATGCGGCAGGTCTGGCCCGGGCTGCAGCGCTCTTGGAAGAAGGTGCGCAAGTCGCCTTCCCAACAGAGACCGTCTATGGCCTCGGGGCTGACGCGCGCAACGGCCAAGCCGTTGCAGGGATCTATGCAGCCAAAGGGCGACCCAGCTTCAACCCGCTGATCGTACATCTCGCGGATCAGACGCAGGCAAGCGACATCGTGGAGTGGTCTGACGCGGCTGAAACACTCGCAAGGGCATTTTGGCCCGGCCCGTTGTCACTGGTCCTGCCTTTGAAGGAAGGACACGGGCTGTCTTCGCTTGTCACTGCCGGGCTCGAGACCGTCGCGCTACGTGTGCCCGCGCACCCCAGCGCGCGCAGTCTGCTGAAACGCTTCGATGGCCCTGTCGCAGCCCCCTCCGCGAATCCCTCAGGGCGCATCAGCCCCACCACGGCCGCACACGTAGTGGCAGGCCTCGACGGCCAAATCGCCGCCATTCTGGATGACGGTCCCTGCAGTGTTGGTCTGGAAAGCACCATCGTTGGATGGTCAGACGACACGCCAATGCTGCTGCGTGCAGGCGGGATCCCGCAAGAAGCGATCGAAGCCGCCCTTGGCCACCCCCTTGCCACCGCAAACCCAAACACCATCACGGCCCCCGGCCAACTCGCCTCACACTACGCTCCGACCGCCCGCGTCCGCCTCAACGCCAATACCAAAGAGCCCGGAGAAGTGCTACTGGGCTTTGGCCAAATGGAAGCCGAGCTTAACCTCTCAACCAGCGGCGACCTCAAAGAAGCAGCAGCCAACCTCTTTGATCACCTTCACAAACTGGACGCGACAGCCAAACCCATCGCCATCGCTCCCATCCCCAATCATGGTCTGGGCGCCGCCATCAACGACCGCCTGCGCCGGGCCGCTGCCCCGCGCTGATCCCGCTTCACCCTTCCAATAAACTCAATCCCGCACCCGCAACCCGCGTTACACCTGAAAGTTAGGGCTCAGACCCGCTACAAACACCAAAAAAGTCGTCGCGCGCAGCGCGTCAATCAGATCACGCCCGGCCCGCTGCCGCAGAAAGCCCCAGCGGATCAATCCCCAGTGAATTCAACGCGGCACCCCACTTCTTGCTGTCCGGCAAACCAAATACCAGCTCAACAGACGCTTCACAGGTCAGCCAACCATTGCGGCCTATCTCACCTTCCAACTGACCGGGTCCCCAGCCCGCGTATCCAAGCATCATCAACGCTCGCTCCGGTCCTTTGCCTGCGGCAATATCCTCAAGAATGTCCAAGGTCGCAGTCAACGCAAAGCCAGCACCAATTCTCAACGTTTCGATGGCCGAGACATACTCATCCGAGTGCAACACAAACCCGCGCCCCGTTTCCACAGGGCCGCCAATATGCACACCCAGACCGTTGTCTGTGGGCGCATCCCCTTCGACCAGATGGTCCAGCACATCGGAAAGCTTCAGATCAGGCGCGGGCTTGTTGACCATCAGGCCCATCGCGCCTTCCTGGGAATGCACGGTCATGAAGATCACCGAATGATCGAACCGCGGATCGCCCATGCCCGGCATCGCGACCAGCAGTTTTCCCGTCAGGTTCATGGCGTTTTCTTGCGTCATGGCGATGATTTCAGGGCTACCATATGGTCAGAATGCCTGCAGTGGCCCCCTGTGACAAGCATCACTGGGGGCCATCGGCGAAACATGGATGATGCAAAAGTGACTTGGCTTTGAACCCGGCATACCCCATGTCAGACAGCATGATCAGACAATTCCTCACGGCATTGGCGTTCTGTTTTGCCACAATGCAGCCGCTCGCCGCACAAACAGGCCCAAACCAGCCGGCAGTGGCCGAAATTCTGCCCGGATGGGTGCAACCCGATGGCACACGGATGGCTGCGATTCACATTCGTCTCGCGCCAGGGTGGAAGACATACTGGCGCAGCCCGGGCGATGCGGGCATCCCGCCGCAATTCGACTGGTCGCGCTCCCGCAATCTGGGGGCCGTATCGATCATTTGGCCCGCCCCGCACGTTTATCCTCAGAATGGCATGCGCACCATCGGCTACAAGGACGAACTGATCCTGCCGCTGGCCATCGCGCCACGCAATCCAGGCAAGCCCGTACGGTTGCGCGCGCGCCTCGACATCGGGGTCTGCGAAGACATCTGCGTGCCCTACCAGATGACCGTGAACGGCGTTCTCGACGGCAGCTCCACCAAACCCACACCCGTCATTGCGGCAGCCCTGGCCACGCGCCCCTACTCTGCGGGCGAGGCAGGTGTGCGCAGCGCCAGTTGCAGGTTGCGCCCCACAGCCGATGGGATGGAGATCGAAGCAACGCTTGCAATGCCCCATACCGGTGGCCAAGAGGTTGTGGTGATCGAACCGGGACAACCTGGGGTCTGGATGAGCGAAACTGACGTGCGCCGATCCGGAAACACAATAACCGCGACAGGTGATATGGTCCCGCCGCATGGTCGCGCGCTGGCAGTTGATCGATCGAGGATTACGATCACCGTTCTCGGTCAGAAACAGGCGGTCGAAATCAAAGGCTGCAAACCCGCCTGATCACGGCGAAACACCCCCGGAATTCTCGCAGAATTCCGATCACGTCGCAGCCCGCCGCCGCCTCAGCGCAAAGCTCAGACCGCCCAGCACGTAGCCACAAAGCGCTATCAGCGCCACGCCACCCACGAAGAGCAACAACGCGGCATTCAGCGCAGACAGGCTCTCCGGCAGGGGCACCTGATCCAGAATTGTCGGATGTACCGCACCTTGCCAGAACACCCAGCCGAGCGTCAGGCCACCCCAGCCCAGCACCGCCAACCACAGGGCCCGCACGCCCCATCGCATCGCGCCCAATGGAGCCCGCGCGCCCCGGCGCATCGCCGCAACCTGCCGCGCTACGTCATGCTGTACGGCCACAAGCGCAGGCACAACAAGCAGCACCAGGAACATGCCAAAGCCCAACCCGTAGACCAGTGTGATCACCGTGGGCTTCAGGAACTGCGCCTGCTGGCTTTGCTCGTACAGGAGCGGTGCCATGCCCAAGACCGTTGTGGCTGTGGTCAGAAAGACAGGCCGCAACCGGTCCGCCGCGCCGTCAATGATTGACGGGATCAGTCCGCGTTCTTCGGCATATTGATCGATAGTCGTGACCAAAACGATGGAATCGTTGATGATGATCCCCGTCATCCCCAACAGCCCGACGACGGTAAACATGCTCAAGGGCACGTCCCATTGCGCGTGACCATAGATCGTCCCAACCAGCCCAAAGGGAATAATCGCCATCACTACCACGGGTCGCGTCCAGCTGCCGAATATCCAGGCCAGCACCAAATAAATGCCCGTCAGACACAGGATAAACCCGGTCAGGCTATCGCTCAGGAACTGGTCTTCTTGCTCGCTCAGCCCCGCGAGGCGGAACTCAACCTGACGCTCTGACGCGATGCGCGGCAGGATCACCTCTTGCAGCGCCTGGCCAATCTCCGTGGCGCGTGCCGGGTCATCCTCTGAAATGTCGCCCGTGACCGAAATCAGCCGGATGCCATTCTCACGCCGCACGGACGAGAAGCCGGTGCGGCGCTTCACACTCACAATATCCGCCAGCGGCACGTAGAGCCCCTCTGGCGTGCGCATCTGTGTGCGTTCCAGAAAATCGGCGGTCAGCTCGCCCTCTGGCAGCTCCACCCGGATGGTAGCCGAACGTGGTCCATCGGGATAGGTCGCCGCCTCAATCCCGCCCAAACGATTGCGCAGTGCGCGGCCCAGCGTGTCGATGGTGAAGCCCAGCGCCTGACCCTGCGGCGTCAGGTCGAGGATCAGCTCTTCCTTGTCGTAGGCCAGGTTGTCCTGAACGGCGCTGACTTCAGGATATTGCCGCAAGGCGGCCTGCAAATCCTCTGACGCTGCTTTCAGTGTATCGGTATCCGCCCCATAGAACTGCACGTCCAGCGCGTCGCCCCCGGGGCCAGACCGCCAGCCGCGAAAACTCACGGCCTCGGCTAGTGGATGGTTCACCACCCGATCCTGCAATTCAGCGACAAAGGCAAAGCTGGAATAGGGCCGCAGGTCAGCGTCAATGAGCTCAATCGAAATACCGCCCAGCAGGTCATTATCCTTGCTGTCCGCCCCCGCCATCCCAAAGCCGGAGTTGCCCCCCGTCTGCGCCATCACATAATCCAGTGGGTTCAAACCGTGCTTTTCTTCGTATTCCGCACCCAGTTCCTCGGTCGCGCGCTGCATCTCGCGCATCATGGCAAAGGTGTCTTCACGCGTGGCCCCTTCGGCCATCATGAAGTTGCCGGTGACCGAACCGCGTTCAGGTGCGTTGAAGAACCGCCATTGCACGTCGCCTTTGATGAAGAGTGCAGCTTGCGAGGCAAGGATCGCCACCGCCCCCGCCAGCACCGCGTAGCGTGCGGCAATGACGCCTGCCATCAGGGGCCGGAACAGGCGTTCGCGGACAAAAACGAAGCCTGCGTTCACCACCCGGCTGGGCATGTCGTACCAGTGCTTTTCGCGCGCCGCCCGCATCGCATGAGCCATGTGGTTGGGCAGGATCAGGAAGCACTCCACAAGGCTCGCCGCCAGCACCGCAATCACGGTAAAGGGGATGTCCCGGATCAGATCACCAAAGCGTCCGCCCACGGCCACCAGGCCAAAGAACGCGATGATTGTGGTCAGGGTCGCGGCAAAAACAGGCATGGACATGCGGCGGGCCGCGTTCTCTGCCGCCTCCATCGCGCTTTCGCCGTAGGTACGGAACCGGTGGTCGGCGTGTTCGCCCACCACGATGGCGTCATCGACCACTATGCCCAGCGTGATAATCAGCCCAAAGAGCGAGATCATGTTGAGCGTGAGCCCACCCGCATACATCAGCGCAATCGCCGCCCCCATAGCCACTGGGATACCTGCGGCGACCCAGAAGGCCGTGCGCGCGTTGAGGAACAGAAACAACAGGCAAATGACCAGACCCAGCCCCAGCAGGCCGTTGTCGACCAGCAGGTCGATCCGGCTGGTGATGGCCGCGGCGCGGGTTCGGATCAGCTCAAGCGTGACCCCTTCAGGCAAGGACGCCTGAAGCTCAGCCGCCACGTCCTCGACCGCAGCCTGAATGGCAATCGCATCCCCGCCGTTGGACCGATCCACCCTTACCGACATGGCCGGACTGTCGCCCACAAAGAAACTGCGTTCGCGATCCACGCCTTCTTCGCGCACCTGTGCCACGTCACCGATGGTCAGCTTCGACCCATCGGGGTTGGAGCGCAGGACGATGCCCGCAATTTCCTGCGCCGAGCGTTTCGCCGTGCCGGTGCGCACCCTTGCGTTGGCGCCGGTGACGTCACCCGCCGGGTCGCCATCGACCTCGCCCGCAATGGCCGAAGCGATGTCGGACATGCTCACATCAAAGGCGATCAGCTTGGAGGACGGGACCTCCACCACTGTCTGCGGCGCGGCGACGCCTTGGATGGTGGTGCGGGTGACGCCTGCTGCAAACAGCCGCGTGACGAACTCATCCGCAAAACCACCCAACTGCTCTGGTGCGATAGGGCCGGTGATGACCACATCGGTTACGCGGTCACGCCATGCACCGCGCCGAACGTTGGGGTCTTCGGCATCTTCGGGCAGGGTTGTGACCCCATCCACGGCGGTTTGAACATCCGCCGCCGCGCGGGCCATGTCCCAGCCGGGCTCGAACTCCAACCGGATGTTGCCCCGCCCTTCGCGCGAGGTGCTGTCCGAGCTCAGAACACCTTCGACGGCCAGCAAGGCTGGTTCCAGGACCTGCACGATGGCCTCGTCCACGTCTTCGGCCCCTGCGCCTTCCCAGACGGTGTTCACGGTGACGTTGTCGACAATTACATCGGGAAAGAACTGCGCCCGCATGTTGGGTGCGGCGGCCAGGCCTGCGACCAGCAACACGACCAGCAGCAGGTTCGCAGCCGTCCGGTGCCGCGTGAAATAGCTGAGGATACCGCCAACCGGCGAGGGGACGGGCCGGGCCATCTACCCGCCCATCCGGCTTTCGATGCGTTCGACCATCTTGGCAGGCACCTGGGGTTCAGCCAGCCGCGCCAGCACGCGTTCCTTGGCCTCTGCGGGCATGCGATTGTTGCCTTCGACAAAGGCGACAAGGCGTGCGCGGCGCTCTTCGGACAATTCGACCATTTCGGGCGCGGTTGGCACAGGGGCCGCATCACCCGCCCGGCGCAGCGGTTTGACGGCAATGCCGGCGCCCAGCAGCGGTGAACGCGCTTCGACCACGTCACGCCCCACAATCGAGCCCCGCACCAGCACATCGTCACCCTGATTGCGCAGCACAGTGACGGTTGCAGCTTCGAGGCGGTTCTCCTCCCCCAGGACCAACACGGAGCTACGGGCATCAACGGCGGAAGCAGGCAGGCGCACAACGCGGGGCAAGACGGGTTCCTGCACGCGGACAGTGACAAAGTCGCCCGGCTTGAAGCCTGCGGTTTCGGTCAGCGTGGCAAAGATCAAACGGCCTGTGGCCCCTTCACCTGCAGCGGCAGAGGCGCGGCTGATCTTGCCTTTGGCTTCCAGATCCACACCCGCCACGTCCAACGTCGCGGTGACGTTCGCATGGATCAATCCGCCTTGATCGTCCAGAAGCCGCGAATATTGCGCGGTCGAGACGCGGAACGACAGCTCCAGATCGTCGGGGTCCACCAGTTCGGCAAGCCGTTCATTGGCAGACACCAGACGGCCCACCACAACGTTGGTTGCCGAAAGGGTGCCGTCAAATGGTGCAACGAGCGTCGTGTCATCCAACCGCCGCTCGGCCTCACCCAAGGCGATCTCTGCCCGCGCGAGCCGCGTGGCGGCCTGGTCTACCCGGGCTTCTGCCTGTGCCAAGGCCTGCGCCCGGGTCAGCACCGCCTGACGGGCAGAGGACGCGGCAAGCTCTGCCGTTTCCACTGCCGTTGCGGTACCCACACCGCGGGTCTGCATTTCGCGCTGGCGGTCCAGCGACCGAACGCGCAGGTCTGCCTGTTCTTCTGCTGCGGCCAGTTCATCCTGTCCCAGCGACAGGCTGCGCGCCGCGTCCCGCCCCTCGGCACGCGCATCGGCCACATCGCTTTTTGCGCGGTCCACGGCAGATTGCGCGTCCGCCGGATCAAGACGCACCAGCACCTGCCCCGCGGTCACGCTGCCGCCGTCTTCAAAGCCCTCGGCCAGCTCAATCACACGTCCGCCGCCGGCGGCGCGAAGCTCCAGCAGGCGGCGGCTTTTGACCTCGCCAAAAGTCACCAGCTCAGGCGCGATATCTTCGGGCGTGGCGGTGATGACATTGACCGTGAACACCCGTTCGCGGGCGGGACGCGAGAATGTCTCCTGGCCGATGCGTTCCTGCACAGCCGTGCCAACGGTCCAAGCCGCCACAACAAGCAGGCCCAGCGTCACGCTGGCCAGAAAAAGGCCGATCATGCTTTGCCGCAAAAACCGCATGTGTGTTCCGTTCAACCCGTTGACGCGCCTTTATAACCTAGGTGGCGCATAAAAAATACCAAATCACATCAGTGATACGTATCGGGTGTGACATTCCGTCGAAATTATTTGCGACGCTGGTGTTCATCCAGACGCGGCATGATCTCTACGAAGTTGCAAGGCCTGTGGCGGTAATCGAGCTGACGCACCAGGATTTCATCCCAGGCGTCCTTGCAGGCCCCGGGGGAGCCGGGCAGCGCAAAAAGGTAGGTACCATTGGCCACCCCGCCTGTGGCCCGCGATTGTACGGCGGAGGTGCCGATTTTGTTCATCGACACGATAGTAAAAACGGTGCCAAAGGCGTCGATTTCTTTTTCGTAGACATCACGGTGCGCCTCAACCGTGACATCCCGGCCCGTCAGCCCCGTGCCCCCGGTGCTGATCACCACGTCAATCCCGTCATCGGCACACCATGCGCGCAGCTGATCGGCAATCTGGTCACGCTCATCAGGAAGAATAAGACGTGCGGCAACCGCGTGGCCCGCGTTCTCGATCCGGTCCACCAACACGTTGCCGGATTTGTCATCTTCCAACCCGCGTGTGTCTGACACCGTCAGCACCGCGATGCGCACCGGGATGAAGTCCAGCGTTTCGTCAATCCGGCTCATGATCGCTCCAATACTGCGAGGCGCGCGGCGAGGGCCACGAAGATACCGCTGGTGATCCAGCCCAGTACTTTGCCGCTGTGGGTCAGGCGGCGGCCCACTCCGCTCGCGAAAACGCCTACGGCGCCGTTGATGAAGAACCCGCCAATGCCCAGCACCGCGCCAAAGATCAGGAATTGCAGCAGCACCGATCCCGCAGCGGGGTCCACGAACTGCGGGATGAAGGCGAGCACAAAGAGGATCACCTTGGGGTTGGTCAGATTCACGACAAACCCCGACCAGAAGGCGCGCGTCGCGCTTAACCCCTCCCCCGCTGCCCGGGTGGGATCGTTCGAACGCAGCGCCTGCCAGGCGAGATAGAGCAGATAGGCCACCCCGATCCAACTGATCACGTCAAACGCCCAAGGTGCAGCAGCAATCACCGCCCCCAGCCCCAGCCCGGCAATGATCACATGCACGGTGCTGCCCATGCTGATCCCTGCACTGGCCGCCACAGCCGCCTTTGGCCCGGATCGCAACCCCTGACCAAGGCAGAACATCATGTCCGCACCGGGTGTCAGGTTCAACGCGAGCGCTGCCGGGATGAAGGCAAAAAGTGTGAGCAGATCAACCATCGCGCAACTTTGCCTGCAGGCTTAGCAAATCGGCCCAGGCTTCGCGCTTGGCCTCCGGATTGCGCAGCAGATAGGCGGGGTGGAACATCGGCAGGGCGGGCAGACCAGCGGCTTCGGTCCAGTTCCCGCGCAGGCGCGTGATGCCGCGTTTGCCCAGCAGGGTCTGCGCGGAGTGATTACCGATGATCACCAGCACCTTAGGCTTGGCGAGAGCGATGTGGCGCAGCAGAAACGGGCGCATCATGGCGATTTCATCAGGCTTGGGGTCGCGGTTCTGCGGCGGACGCCAGGGCAGTACGTTGGTGATGTAGACCGGGGCATCCTCGCGGGCGCGGCCCATGTTGATGGCCGCGAGCATCTTGTCGAGCAACTGGCCCGCACGGCCCACGAACGGCTTGCCTTCGCGATCTTCGTCGCGCCCCGGGGCTTCGCCGACCAACATCACCCGCGCGCCCGGAATGCCGTCAGAAAACACCAGATTGCGCGCGCCTTTCTTCAAATCACAATGCTCGTATGCCGCCATTTCGGCCCGCAGCGCGTCGAGAGTATCGGCGCGGGCAGCAGCGGCCTCTGCCACGGCGACCGCATCGACCTTTGCAGCGGGCGCGGGGGCAGCGGCGGGCTGCGCGGGTGCTGTTTTCTTGGGCTTGGGGGCAGCTTCGGCAAGCGCATAGCGATCAACTGGCGCGTCCAGAATAGCCTCTGTCGCGCCCAGTTCCACCTGCCAGTCCAGCAGGGCCAAGGCCTGATGATACTCCACCGATTCCATGGGGCCACGTTACGCCGCGCGGACGCAGGCCTAAACCCCCTACCGCAGCCCCGCTGGACCCCCTATAAGGCGGCAAGTTTGCAAGGGGCCACACCATGACATTCCCGCACCGTCACCTTTTGGGGATCGAGCAGCTTAGCCCCGCTGACATCACCACGATCCTTGATCTTGCTGATGACTACGCCGCCCTGAACCGTACGCCGGACAAGCACCGTGACGCGCTCAAGGGCCTCACGCAGATCAACATGTTCTTTGAAAACTCGACCCGTACGCAGGCCTCTTTCGAGATCGCAGGCAAGCGGCTGGGGGCGGATGTGATGAACATGGCGATGCAGACCTCCAGCGTGAAAAAAGGCGAGACGCTGATTGATACGGCGCTGACGCTCAATGCCATGCACCCGGATCTGTTGGTGGTGCGACATCCGCAGTCGGGGGCCGTGGATCTGCTGGCGCAAAAGGTCCATTGCGCGGTCCTGAACGCAGGGGACGGGCGGCATGAACACCCCACGCAAGCGCTGCTGGATGCTTTGACGATCCGGCGGGCCAAGGGGCGACTGCATCGCCTTTCTATCGCAATCTGCGGTGACATTGCGCATTCCCGCGTGGCGCGGTCCAACATCATCCTGCTGGGCAAAATGGAAAACCGCATCCGCCTGATCGGCCCACCGACCTTGATGCCCTCCCAGATCGGGGAGTTCGGCGTTGAGGTCTTTGACGACATGGCCGAAGGGCTCAAAGACGTCGACGTGGTGATGATGCTGCGCCTGCAGAAGGAGCGGATGGACGGCGGTTTCATCCCGTCCGAGCGGGAGTATTTCCACCGCTACGGTTTGGACGCTGCCAAGCTCGCCCATGCCGCGGATAATGCCATTGTCATGCACCCCGGCCCGATGAATCGCGGGGTGGAGATTGACGGGACTATTGCGGACGACATCAACCGCAGCGTCATTCAGGACCAGGTGGAGATGGGCGTGGCCGTGCGCATGGCCGCCATGGACCTGCTGGCGCAGCACCAACGTGCCAACCGGCTGGCCGCCGTTTAGGCTCAAAGCCCCCCACGCGAAATCGCCCTGGTCACGCCGCAGTCTTGCCCCGGATTGTGGTGCATCCTGGCATGACAATACCTGAGCGAGGCGTGTGATGGCACACACCCCGAAGCCCCAGCTGGCCCATCCGGACAGCTGGGCTGCCCATCTGGAGCCGGATGAAACGTTGGTCTGGACTGGCAAGCCGATCCCTGGCCTTTGCTTCTATGTTGGCAACGCGACAGCCGCCCTTGTCCTCTTTGGTCAGATAACCTTTGGCGTTCTGCTGTTGAGTTTTCTCAGCATGGCGGTCCTGATGTTTCAGAACACTCATCCCACCCTTATTGCACTTGCGCTGGCAGCGCCCGGTTTGGCGGCGCTGGCTGGCATCGCCTTCTGGAAGTGGCTGAAACGGCGCAGCGCGCATTACGCCCTGACCAGCAAATGCGCCATTGTCGCCTACCGCTTCCCGGTCAAGCATATGAAAGCGACCCGATCTACCGCGACCAGCGTTTCGTGTTGGGCAAGACAAGGCCCAGCACCATCTTCTTTGCCCACACCAGCCGCAGCCTGAAATACACCAGTTACCGCGTCTTTCACGAATTTGAACACCTGGAGGACTTTGAAACCGCCCTGGAACGCGCCACATATGTACAGCAGGCCGCACCGTGGCGGTCGCGCAGCTATGCGGAGCTCGCACCAGGATGGCCATCGAAATCGCACGCAACGAAAGCGGTCTGATCCGGGTCTTTGCCGTCAACCGCAACCCGCAGGAACTGACACAGGCGTTTAAGGAAAAGGACGGTGCCAGCCTGGTGGCGGAATTGCTGGGGCAATCGCTGCCCGAAGGCGGATATGAGCTTTTCCCCGTCAAGGACCTGACTGGCGTTGGGCTGAAAGGCTACCTTCAGGAAGGCTATGCCGTGCCGCGTGAGCAACTCGCAGCACAGCGACCCCGGCTGGATGCCCTTGAGGGCTATGTACTGCTGGTGTTTTCGCAGGCGTTTGAGGGGAAGGCCGCAACCTTGAAGCCCGGTCCTGATCTGACCCTGATTGGCACTTTTGGTGAAGCGCAGCCAGACATGTCAACGATCCCCCTAGAGAGCGAGGCCGCTCAGGTGGGCAGCAGTCCCGACCAACAGACCACGCCGCCCGCGCCGCGTTCGGGCGCTGGTACTTTGGTGGCTGTCATGCTTGTAGCTATGCTGTTCGTTGTGGGCGTGATTGCTCTCAAGCTAGGACTTTCCTGAGCCTTTTTAATCCGCTAGAGGTCCCTCCATGGAAGATCCCAAAGACCCCAAGATGTCCGGCCGCATCGCGATGATCGCCCTTCTGGTGGCTTTTGCTGTGGTGGGTATGATGGTCTGGATCGGCGGGTGAGCACACCGCTCAGCTGGGCGCCGTCGCTGCGCGCTTATGCGCTGCAGGCCATTCTACTGGCCATTGCCACATTCGCTGTTTGTCTGGCGCTGACTGCCCTGTCTCAAGACGCCATTGCCACCTCCTCGGTTGCGGTCTTGCTGGTTCCCGCCGCCATCACGGCGATCTTTGTGCTGGAGGACTACAGCCGCTGGCGCAGGGTGCGGAGCGAGCATTGGGCGGTCGAGGATGGTTTTTTGATCCACGAGAGCCTTGATGGCCGGGCCATGCTACGGTTGGAGGAAATCGTTGGCGTGCGAAAGCGCTTCACCGGGGCCGTCGTGTTACAGCTGGAGAACGGCCAGCGGGTGCCCTTGCGCTACCTCTAGGACCCAGACGCCGTGGTCACCCGGATAACGGCGCTTTTGGAAAACCCCTTGGTTCAGCCCTCAAATTGAGGCAAGAGAGCGCAGCCCCGACCTGGAAACGCCTGCCATGACTCTCACATTCACAAATGCCCGCCTGATCGACCCCGAAGCAGGCGAGGTTTTTGACGGCGCGCTGAGCGTCGAGAACGGCAAGATCACCGCCGTTTCTGCCAATGTCTCCCCCCCTGAAGGCGCGCAGATCATCGACTGTGGCGGCAAGTATCTGGCCCCCGGCATTGTGGACCTCGGCGTGAAAGTCTGTGAGCCGGGTGAGCGGCACAAGGAAAGCTATCGTTCTGCAGGGTTGGCCGCTGCGGCAGGTGGCGTGACCACCATGATCACGCGCCCCGATACGACACCGGCCATCGACAGCCCTGAAACGCTTGAATTCGTCACCCGCCGCGCAAATGAGGCAGCTCCTGTGAACGTCGTGCCGATGGCCGCGCTCACCAAAGGCCGCGAAGGGCGCGAAATGACCGAAATCGGCTTTCTGATGGACGCAGGGGCCGCGGCCTTCACCGACTGCGATCACGTGGTCAGCAACACTAAGGTCTATTCGCGTGCCTTGACCTATGCCCGGTCACTGGGCGCTTTGGTCATCGGCCATATTCAGGAGCCAACCCTGAGCGCCGGGGCAGCGGCGACCTCTGGCAAATTCGCCTCTCTGCGCGGTCTGCCTTCCGTGTCACCTATGGCAGAGCGCATGGGGCTCGACCGCGACATCGCGCTGATTGAGATGACCGGCGCGCGCTATCACGCCGACCAGATCACCACAGCGCGCGCGCTGCCTGCACTGGAACGCGCCAAGGCCAACGGGCTTGATATCACTGCGGGAGTGGGCATACATCACCTCACGCTGAACGCGCTTGATGTGTCGGACTACCGCACTTTCTTCAAGCTCAAGCCCCCCCTGCGCGACGAAGAGGACCGCGTCGCCGTGGCCGAAGCCGTCGCCAACGGGCTGATCGACGTGATCAGCAGCATGCACACCCCGCAGGACGAGGAAAGCAAACGCCTGCCGTTTGAAGAAGCGGCCTCTGGTGCCATCGGGCTTGAGACCTTGCTGCCCGCCGCCATGCGGCTGGTGCACGGAGGGCTGATGGACATGGCCACGCTGTGGCGCGCGATGTCGCTGAACCCCGCGAAGCGGCTGGGCCTGCCGGGGGGGCGGCTGACCGTGGGCGCGCCCGCGGATCTGGTTCTATTCGACCCTGACGCGCCTTTCGTGCTGGACCGGGCTAAACTGCATTCCAAGTCGCTCAACACGCCCTTTGACGGGATGCGCATGCAAGGTAAGGTCCGCGCGACATTCGTTGCCGGCACCTGCGTTTACGAGGCCCCCTGATGCCACCCATTGAAAGCTCTGTCGCTGTTCTGATCCTCTGGGCCGTTCTGGGCTATGGCCTGGGATCAGTGCCCTTTGGCATGGTTCTGGCGCGGGTGATGAACCTCGGCAACTTGCGGGAGATCGGGTCGGGCAACATCGGGGCCACGAATGTGCTGCGCACCGGCAGCAAGACCGCCGCCGCGCTGACGTTGATCTTTGATGCGGGCAAGGGCGCTGTTGCTGTGCTGCTGGCGCGCGCCTTCGCGGGGGAAGATGCCGCGCAGCTCGCTGGGCTGATGGCGATGATCGGGCATTGCTTCCCGGTCTGGCTGGGGTTCAAGGGCGGGAAGGGCGTGGCGACCTTTCTGGGCATTCTGCTGGCACTCGCCTGGCCTGTGGGCATCGGATGCTGCATCGCCTGGCTCATTGGCGCAGCGGCGTCGCGTATTTCCTCAATGGGCGCGCTGGCATCTGCGGCTGCGTCGACCTTCTTAATGATCTTTCTCGGGTATGGCACCGCTTTCCTGATGGGCGTGGCGCTGACCATTCTGATCTATTGGCGCCACCTGCCCAACATTCGCCGTATCAAGGACGGCACCGAACCCAAGATCGGCAAAAAGGCGTGACACCCCCCGCCGATGCGGTGGCGCGGCTTGCCGCTCTGCCGTCCGGGACGGTGAAGGGCACTGCCTATGGCAAACCCTATGTGGCCAGTACCAGCCGTTTCAACCACGGTAGATCCGTGAAACTGGTTGCCGAAGAGCTGGGTGGGCCAGACTATATCAGTCTCAACTTGTACCTTCTAGACGCCGGTCCACAGCTTTTCCCCTGTGAAATGCCCGTCGAGAAGGTTATCGCGTTCCTGCGCGCCTTTATTCCTGACGTCGCATCGCAACAGGTATTTGAGTGTTTTCTTTGCTTCTTCGAATTTCCTTTTTGTGCTGCATGGCACTGCCTGCAGGGGCGGAGCACACCTTTGCCGTCCGACTGGGCAACACCCAATTGGGGGGTCTGACGCTAAGTGAAACAAGGTCTGGCGGAATCACTCTGACCTCGGCGCTGGACAACACGCCATTCGGCGTGTTTGACGGGTCGTTCAAAGGCCGTTCCACGCCGGAGCAAGCCGGAGGCTCAGCGCGTACCTTTGTGGCGCTGTCCCAATCGACCCGGAAAACGCGCAAAGTGAGCTTTAGGATTGCGGGCGGCAAGGTATCAGCGGTGGAGGTAATCCCCCCAAAGGAGCAAACCGACCTGTCGGACCCAAGTGCCGTGCCTTCAGGGGTCATGGACCCGGCGCAGGGTTTTGCGATGCTCGTCTCCGCGCAGAACTGCCCCAAGCGCATCCAGATATACGACGGCAGGCGTGTGATTGCACTGCTGCCCAAGGGCGAGGATCCAGGGGAATCGCTTTTGAAATATTGACTATGCATCACGTCTGATTGGATTCATACGGATTGCGTCATTAGTAAAGGATGCGACCGCGATGGAAGATTTTTCTCATATTTTTGAGGGCGTTGAAGACCCTCGTACGAGCAACGCTACACGGCATGATCTTCATGAGATGCTTATGATCGGCCTGTTGTCGACCATGTGTGGCGGCGAGGGTTGCTGCGACATGGCGCTATTTGGCACGACGAAAGAGCCGTTTTTGCGCACATTCATGACACTGAAGCACGGAATACCGAGCCACGATGCGTTCTCTGACCTGTTCAACGCCCTCGATCCTGGCACGTTTCAGTCAGTGATGCTTCGCCTGACAGAGGGGTTCGCTGACCAGTTGGGCGAGGTGATTGCGGTTGATGGCAAGTCGTTGCGGCGCTCCTTCGACAGGGCGAAGAAGCAGTCGGCGTTACACCTCGTGCAGGCTTTTGCGGCTGAGGCCAGGCTCGTACTCGGGCAGGTCGCTGTTGACGAAAAATCCAACGAGATTACGGCGCTGCCCGCGCTGTTGAACATGCTGTCGTTGAAGGGGCGGATTGTGACGGCGGACGCTATGCACACGCAGCGCACTACAGCCGAGACGGTAACGCAGGCTGGCGGTGATTATGTTCTGGCGCTGAAACGCAATCAGGAGACGCTGCACGAGGATGTGGCACTCTGGCTGGATGATCCTGGAAATGTCGAAAACTGTGAAACTTATCAGAATGTTGACGCAGGACACGGTCGACTGGAGACGCGCAAGGCGTTGATCTCGCATGACGTTGCCTGGCTCGACGAGCGGCATCACTGGCCCGGGCTCAGGGCCATCGGAAAGGTCGTCGCCACCCGCGAAGTCGGCGATAAAACCTCATGCCAAACTCGCTACTTCCTCATCAGCGCGCCGCTCTCTCCCGAGCGTTTCCTGTCCATCACCCGCGCCCATTGGAGTATCGAGAACAGCCTTCACTGGGTGCTCGACGTCTCCATGAACGAGGACGCCGCGCGCAACAGAAAAGACAACGGACCCGAAAATCTCTCTATCCTACGGCGCATCGCTCTCAACCTCGCCCGCTCCGAACCGTCAAAAGGATCAATGCGAGGAAAGCTGAAACGCGCCGGATGGCAGGATACATTCATGCTCGAACTCATCAGAACCGCGACCAAATCTCAAAAGCGATAGCCCTGGGCGAGGATCGGGCTGAGGAGACACTGACCTGCAACATGGATTACCGTGTAATCGCGGGACCAGGGCACCTATCGCCGCTCAAGGTTCGCAAAGCCCGCATGTCACTGACCTACGATCTGGGTGACGGCGAGCAACGGCTGACAATGATATCGATCAAGTCCGGCGCGTTCGGGATTACGCTCAACCGCAGACCTTAGTGCGACCCAAAGGCCACTTGGGCTCAGGCCCGCCCCACGCACCAGAATGCAATCGCGCTTTGGCACTTTGCGTTTGGTTGGGGGCGCTTGTGCGCTGCCTTTCCCTCCGGTCAAACGTGGAAACCGACGCTCCTGCGTCAGTTGAAACGCAAAGTGGCGAAGCGCGGCAATCAGATCAACCCGCCGCTTGACTTGAATGCGAATTCTGATATTTCTGTCATTACAGAAATTTCTAGTGAGTCGGAAATGCACCTGACACCCGCCATGCAGAACTTCATCCTCCACTGGGGTGACATGGGCCAGAAGTGGGGCACCAACCGGTCCGTGGCGCAGATCCATGCGCTCTTGCACATCTCTCCCGAAGCACTCAGCGCGGATGAGATTTGCGACCTGCTGAACCTCGCGCGCTCCAACGTCTCCAATGGCTTGAAGGAACTGCAGTCTCTGGGGCTGGTGAAATCGCAACGCAAGCTTGGCGATCGGCGCGATCACTTTACCTCCATCCGGGACATGTTCGATCTGGTCAACGCCGTGATCAAAAGCCGGAGGGAACGGGAATACGCCCCCACGCTGGCGGCCCTGCACGAGGTCCAAAAGGAAGCTGATCAAGACGCCACACCGCCCGCAGTTAAGGCGCGCATCGAAGAAACCCTCAGCACGATGCAGATGTTTGATGACTGGTACGCGGATGTCTCGCGGCTGCCCCGGTCCGTGCAACTGGCCGCCATCAAGCTGGGTTCGCGCGTGGCCCGCTTTCTGCCCAAGGGCAAGACCAAGGAAGACGCCTGAGCTTTCATTTGCTCAGATATTTCTCTCTTAACAGAAAGAACTGAAATGAACGACGCTTTTGTAAACCCAAGGCACATGCTGCCCAAGCGCCCCTGGCCAGGGTCAAGGCCCACTGAAGATGCTACAGCCGCGATCAAAGAGCCGCCTGTGGACCCTTCCCTGCGCTATATCATTGATCCGGTTGCCTTCTTCATCGCGCTCTTTGGCGGCCCGATCCTCTTCACCCTAGCCACCTGCTGGGTAATGTTCATCCCTGTCGCGGCGCTGGCTATTGGCGGGTTGCCCTACCTGATCGTGGGCACGCCCGTGCTGCTGATCCACCTGTCTCGCAACCCCGTGCAACCCGGTGACATAGCCGGAGTGGCGCTGGCCATCTGCACCATCCTGGGGCTTGCGGCCTTTGCCATCGCCGCCCTCTTTGGCGCGGATGGGGCCGCCCTTGTTGTTCTCGCCATAACCGCAATGGCCGCGTTCTTTGCTGCCTGCTGGGGGGCTTCCTTTGCCCTCCTCTACCGGCTGCTGGCACGCGACTTCTTCACCCAACCTCTCTGAAAGGAGACCTCTGATGATCCTCATTGCTCTGACCTACGTCCTTCTCGCGTTTGGCGCGCTCATTGCGCTTTGCCTCATGATCCTGCGCATCGGTGCCTTGCTGGGCGACTGCCCGAAAACTGGCACTGCCGCCCGCGCAGGGGCCATCACCATCGCCACCGGCTTTGCCGCCATTGGCGCAGGCGGCGTGATCCTGATCGGATCCATCCTGCCGTTGCTGCCGCAGGAACCACTGGTGGCCTTCTTCATCGCCCTTGGCTTTGCAGCGCTTTGCCTCGGCCTTGGGTTCACCCATGCCGTCGGCACCCTGCGCGCCATCATCGCAGACCCGCTGCGCGGCACTGCCAGGCCTACTGATCTGCCTCAGGCGGCAGCAGACCTGCCCGCCGCGTAATCCTGACACCAAAGGAGCAACCCCATGTGCCCACCCGAAAAGCCACCACAGGGCGTTGAGTGGCATGACCTGACCCCGCTCAGCCGATTGGAGATCTTACGCGAACTCAGCCTGCCCTTGCCCTGGCTGGCGCTGAGCTGGGTCCTTCATGCCTCAACACTCTGGCCGCTGGGGGCCGTGGGCAGCTTCATGTTCTTCCTCTGCGCCCTGCGCGTGAATCATGAGACAATCCACAACAACCTCGGCCTCGGGCGGCGTAGCGACAGCGTTGTGATGCATGTGCTGTCTGCCCTCATGCTGGGGTCCAACCATGCCGAAGCCTGGTGCCACATGCGCCACCACAAGTTCGCCATGGGCCCGGACGATCACGAAGGCAAATGCGGCCATATGACCGCATGGGAAGTACTGCGCTATGGCCCGCGCTTTCCCATCGACATCAACCGCAGCGCATGGGAAGGCAGCAGCCCCCGTTGGCGCAAGCTGATCCTGCTCGATTGGGCCTGCTGTGCGGCTTTCATCGTCATTGCCCTCTTGATTGGAGAACCCTTCCTACTGCTGCACATCGCCGCCATGGCGACCGCGCAATGCCTCGCTGCCTTCTTTGCGGTCTGGATCACCCATCAAGGCCTGAACGGCACCGGCATTGCTGCACGCAGCCAACGCGGGCCGCTGGCGCGCGCCGCTTACCTGATGTTCTACCACCGCGAACATCACCTCTTTCCCAAGGTCCCCGTCAGCCGCCTGCCTGATCTCGCGCTACGGCTTGACCACGGCGTCAAAGGTTACGCCGCCAGCCGCCGTTCTGTCATTCCCCTGTTCGAAGGCGGTGCCCAATGAAGCTCCATGCCACTGACCGGGTGATTCCGCAGCCCGATACCTCCGCCACTGACGGAGACATCCGCTGGCACCCCACCAAGTCGCTTTGGACGCTGGCCCACATGGTTCTCGGTTTGGCGGGCGTGATCCTCTACCCCCAATGGGATGCCGCTGCGGTCTTTGTTGTTCTGTCAGCGATCACCATCTGCGCAGGACATTCGGTCGGCATGCACCGCCTGCTCATCCACCGGAGTTTCACGACCCCTTTCTGGGTCGAGGCGTCGCTCGTTTGGTTCGGCACCCTTGTGGGCATGGCGGGCCCCTTCGGCATGATCCGCGCACATGATATGCGCGATTGGCATCAACGGCAGGCCATTTGCCCGCCCCATCCGTCCCATGGTGCTGGGTTCTGGCGCGACATGTGGTGGCAAATGCATTGCCACTTCCCGCTCAAACACCCCCCAAGGTTTGAAATCGAGCCGGCTATCGCTCAATCCGGCACCTACCGCGTGATGGAGGCCACCTGGATGGGTCAACAACTCCCCCTCGCGCTGATCATTTACGCCCTGGGCGGCTGGGCCTGGGTGCTGTGGGGCGTATCACTGCGCATCTGGGTTTCGCTGATCGGGCACTGGATGGTGGGCCACTACGCGCACAAACGCGGCCATCAGGGTTGGCGCATCGCAGACCTGCCGGTGCAAGGCTACAACCTGCCAGGCCTGGGGCTGCTCACCTTTGGCGAAAACTGGCACGGCAATCACCATGCCTTCCCCCATTCCGCCAAACTGGGGGTGGAGGCGGGTCAGACCGACCCCGGTTATTGGCTGATCAAAACTCTCAGTCTGTTTGGTCTCGCCCGGCAGATCCAGCTCCCCTCCTCCCAACCGGCCCGCGCAGGCCTGACCCGCACCAGTTGATTCCACGCCACCCGATAATTCCCCGTCCCCGCCCTATTCCGGCCCAAATTCGCGGCCAGATTGCAGCCCAAATAGGCAAAGCAGGGCGACCCCATGAAGAAGATCGGACAGGCATTCGAAAACTTCGCGTTCAAGGCATTCGATTTCAGCGGACGCGCGTCTTTGCTGGAATACTGGGTTGTCATGCCGACGATCTGGGCCGTGATCATTTTCCTTGCCATTGGCGATGCACAAGAATTCTGGGGCTTCCTGCTGGCACGTCAGGTGCCGCCGCTCAACCCGCTCTATTGGGACGCCATTCTTGTCTTCCTCGTCACGCTGATCCCCCGCCTGTCACTGACCGTGCGCCGCCTGCACGACTGCGGCAAAAGCGGCAAATGGGCGAAACTACCCTACCTCTGCCTGATCTCCAGTTTCTGGCTGGTTCTCGGGTTTGGGTCAGCCATCATGACGTCGAAAATCGGCAGCGGCGACAGAGAAGTCCTGGCGGCTATGTCCGTCTTTGCGCTTTTTGCCTTTTCCAGCGCCGAAAGCGCCTGGGATGCCATTTTTGGGGTCGCGGCCGTCCTGAACGCCATGGGCATCGACGCGATCATCGCGGTTCTGGCCGAGATCTTTGCGCCAGCCGAAACCATCGACATCAATCGCGGCATCAGCAATGTGGCGAACGGCTTGCAAAACGACCCGATGGAGAGCGGCTCCCTGCTCTTGCTACTGGTCATCATGGTCGCCACCCCTTTCGTGACCGCCATGCTGGTAACTATTCAGGTTGTCTCTGGGGCGTTTCAGACGCTTGATTTTGTCAGGTCGGTTCGAGTTTCTGGATGAGTTGATCGGCGGTTTTCTGGAGTGTTTCGATTATTGACCAGCCCTGTTTGCGTGCCGTTTCGATCACGGTTCTGAGGGTGCAGAAGTTTTCCGCGCCGGTCAGTGTGCGGAAGCATCCCGAGACCTTGATACGGACCTTGCCCATTCTCAGATCCCTCTCGGCCTCGTTATTTGTGAAGGGAACCTGCAAGTCGGTAAGGAAGCGCAGGACATCGGCCTTGCGGTCACGCAATCGCAGCACGAGATTGTGTCCGGTTCGCCGTTTTGGTCGTCCTCGGGGGGATTTGCCGGGCAGTGCGGGTTTCAGCGGTGGCTGGTTTTCATGTAACGACAGCCCCTGCGCGATGCAGGTGTCGTAGCGCTCATCGATGGCCTTGACCACATGCGCCGCGACATGATCCCGACCGTTTGCCCGGGCGCTGGCGGCCGCCCTTTTCGCGTCCAGCAGGATAGTCTGCATCATCGCAGCCCATGCTTCCTTTTCGATATCGACGAGCGCCTGCAACTCGCGCATGTGATGGGCATTGCAAAGGCCGTGCACGACCTCCTCCATCCTGGCGTAGGATGCCCAGTTGTCATGCACCGCAATCCCCGATACGCCGGACAGCAGATCGCCTCTGCCCGCCCCCATCCGGAAATGGCTCAGGGTCAATGAGCAGATGACATGCTGCCACCGGTTTCGGCCTTCAACCCGCAGACCTGTTTCATCCAGATGTTTCACCGCCACCTGCACACCGCACAAGGCGTCACGTACAGCGTCTGCAAAAGACAGCATGCCCTCCGCCACCTTCGCAATCAGCCGCGCCAGTGTGGCGGCGGAAATGCGCACGCCGAACAGGTCACGAAAGACCTGCGACAGACGGTCATCGGGAATGCAATGGTACGTCTGAAGATAGCTCGCCATGGCCGCAATATGATTGCCGTACTGAACCGGTGCCCTGACCCCTTCCGGGAACGTGCCGCGCACGTGCTTTCCGCAGTTCGGGCATGTGCACTTATGAGCCCGGTGCTCAGTGATCGTGAGGGGTGGCGGCGGCGGCAGGTCGAACACCTGCCGGGCTGCAAACCCCTGCGAGGGGCATTGCGTCAGATCATGATCGCAGTCGGGACAGGCTTGTGGATGATGGTCGACAACCTCGTCGGGGGTGTCCGTCTGCTCCAGGGTCGTGCCCTTGTGCCCCGGCTGACCGCCGGGCTTGCGATCCAGTTGCCCGCGCTGATCCTTCCTGCCCTTCGCCGTCGGCTTCGCAGGGCTGTCACTCGACGGAGGCTTGCTGCTGTTCCGGCTGTTCAACGCAAGGCGACGCTCAAGCCCCTCAATCCGCTGCTCAAGCACAACGATCATCTCTGCCTGTCGCCGGTTCTCCTCGACAAGATACGCAATCGTCTCACGCTGCGTTTCGATCAATTCAATCAGTTGGGACTTCGAGAGTTCAGCAAGTCCGCTGGTATGGGTGGGTTCGCCAGACATGCCCTGATCGACTCATGAAATCCTCAATCAGAAAACCGGAATGTGCTCCCCCGAGTCGATTTGACGCAGCCGAAAAACGCCACCGACAACCTGGGCAGTTACCCATGCTGCACTTCTTCTTCATGATCTCCCCCGGCGTGCCAGAAGATGAACGGCTGGGTGCGCCCAAAATGACCGGTGCCAGCCTGCGGCGCAAAGGCGAGATCTCAAAGAATCCTTTCGAAGGCTACAAATACCTCTACGAGCGCAGCCCTGAACAGGAAGCCGCCCACAAGGAAGCCGCGAAAGAAGAGATCAGATCGCTCTACCAGCAACGGGTACTGGGCCAACAGCCCGGCTAGACCCACCGCCCGGGTCCGGAGCGCCCGGATTGATCCTCAAGACACTGAAAAAATGAAATGCGGCGCAGCCGCTCAATCAGATCAAGCCCGGTTCAATAGCTGTAGTCGGTATAGATGCGGGTCAGGTCTCCGCCCCACTTGCCATGGTAATCTGCCAGCAACTCATCCGCAGGAACTTGCCCCGTCTCGATGCTCTCTTTCAACGCATTTAGAAAGTGTGTCTCGTCCGGCACCATGCCACCCGCGCCCGCGCGCCCGCGCGCTTTCAGGCCAGCCTCAGAGATGTCGACAACCTCGCGGGCCAACGCGTGCATATCGATCCCCGTGACCTTAGCCTGCAACCCGTCGATGGAGGCCGCAACCCGCAGCGCATCGTGCTGCGCGGGTGTCCAGCCTTTGACCAGATCCCAGGCCGCATCAAGCGCTGACTGATCATACATCAGCCCCACCCAGAAGGCTGGCAACGCACAAAGCCGCCGCCACGGTCCCCCATCGGCCCCGCGCATCTCGATGA
The DNA here is from genome assembly GCA_963422245.2 of uncultured Sulfitobacter sp. GTDB lineage: Bacteria > Pseudomonadota > Alphaproteobacteria > Rhodobacterales > Rhodobacteraceae > Sulfitobacter. Next base: position 490,369 of record CAXMWW010000029.1, read on the forward strand.
ATTTCTTCATCCGCGCTTCGGGGAAGGCAGTGGTCAGATGATCCGCCCAGTCGCTTAAGGTAGGCGTCTCCCCCGGCAAGGCGGCAAGCTTGCCGTCCAGGAAATCACGGAACGACATGCCCAGCGCGTTGATGTACTGACCATCGCGGTAGACAAAATACATCGGCACATCGAGCGCATAGTCCACCCAACGCTCAAACCCAAAACCGTCTTCAAAGATGAACGGCAAAGTGCCTGTGCGCGACGCATCCAGATTGCGCCAGACCATGCTGCGCAGGGATTTGTAACCGTTGGGCTTGCCTTCAAAGAACGGAGAGTTCGCAAAAAGCGCCGTGGCCACAGGCTGCAGGGCAATCGCCACGCGCATTTTCTGGACCATGTCGGCCTCTGAACCAAAGTCGAGGTTGACCTGCACCGTGCAGGTCCGCCGCATCATTACCCGACCCATGGAGCCCACACGACTCATGTAATCGTTCATCAACTTGTAGCGACCCTTGGGCATCAGATCCATCTGGTCATGGGTCCATTCGGGCGCTGCCCCGAGCCCGATCCAGCCCACGCCAATGTCATCCGAGACTTCCTTGACCTGCCGCAGGTGTTCATTCACCTCGTCGCAGGTCTCGTGAATGGTCTCCAGCGGACCTCCCGACAGTTCCAGCTGCCCGCCAGGCTCCAAAGAGATATTCGCGCCGTCCTTTTCCAGACCAATCAGCTTGCCCTGCTCTTCGACCGGGTTCCAATCGTGACGATCACGCAGGCCTTCCAGCATTACACGGATCGACCGTTCGCCCTCATAAGGCAGGGGTTTGAGCGTATCGCGGCAATAGCCGAACTTCTCATGCTCCGTCCCGATGCGCCAATCCTCAGGCGGTTTACAGCCGTCCTCAAGGTAGCTTGCCAGTTGGTCAAAGCTCTCGATAGGGCCGCCGCCGGACTGTGGAATGGACATGTGGGAGGCTCCCTTCGCGCGTGTCAGACTTTACTGGATGGGGCGATTTGCCGGGGGTGTCAATGCAGGGTGAGGCCCGCCGGGGCCGCGCTGGGCTTTTGCCAGATCACAACCGGTTGATGGGGTGTGGCCCTCAGCTCGGTCAGCATCCGTTCGGTCTGCAATCCGGGCAGAGATGCGAACGCGTCAAAAAGCGCCTCTGACCCCGCCGCGTTCACCGGGATCAACAGGGGCGGCTGTCCCGGTTGGTCCAACCGCCAGTGCGCTGGAAACATTCCCCTGTCGAGGGTCAGCCGGTCCAATTCACGCAACGCCACCGTTCCGCCATTCAGAGGGCCAAAGTAGGTCACCTGCCCTTCGTCCACATGAACGGCTCCCGGCCCACCATCGGCCCCGCGAAACCGCGCGCGTTGAATACCCAGCCAGACCAGACCAGCCCCTGCCGCCAGCCCGGCGTAACCCGGTACAGACAACAACCGCCCGGGGCCCAGCACCAGCCAAAGGCCAAAGAGGATTAGGGCTCCGCCCACAATAACCTCGCGCCAGCGCCATAGCAGGGCACGCGCTTCAGGCCGGAGAAATCCACTCACTCAACGCCCTCCTGCAACTTTCGAGCACCCCAATGGCCGAACTTGGCAACGTGACCTCCTATCATGAAACCACGTCCTGCCCCACAACAACCGGTGTCACCAACATCGCCACCCTGTATTCGCCCACCTGCCGGAACCCAATCCGTCGATAGGCTTTTGCCGCTGGTTCATTCGCCGCAAACAGGATCGCCTGAGTGATGCCTGCCCGCGCCAGTTCCGCCAGATGCAAGGCAACCACGGATCCGCCATAGCCCCGGCCCCGCAGCTGTGGCGGGACGTAGACACCCCCGACCTGCACCATATCAAGGGCCTGTGCATTGAGCGCGGTCATGGCGACGGGCCGACCTTCAGCCACTAAGATCCGAGTGCTTTCGCGCGCGATGAATTCCTGCGCCGCGCTCTTGGTTGTCATACCAACCGGCAGGCCCAAACCTGTGTCTTCAAAGAACCCTCCGAACCAACCCGGAAGAAAACCTTGGTCCTGGGGTTGAGGTTTGCGAAGGCTCAACCTTTCATCTGCGCCTTTCAAATCGGCCAGCGCCACCTGAAATAAGGGCGTTAAGTCGTTTAGCCTGAAATGGCTATGCGCGAGCCCCAGTGCCGCTATCCATGCCCCTGTCTGGTCAGGCGCCCCGGTGATCCCCGCAATAGGACGCCCAGCCAACTGTGCCGTCGCTTCGGTCCAGAAGGGTGCCTTCTGACCCGGTGCCTGACACATCAGATAGCCCTTGTTGGTGCATCCCACCACTGCTTCGATCCCCGCCGCCCCTTCGGTGATCCAAAAGGTTGTGCCATGCGGGTGCCCGCGCTCAGTCGTACCGTGTGTGGCCAGATTACCGCGCAGAAACATCGATGTCGCGGCGTGCTGCGCTAGAAACTGATCAAGCGCGGCTGCGTCGGCTGGACCGGCCTCACGCAGCATCCCAGTCCCCGTAGGCCTTCTGCCAAAGTGTCAATGCGGCCACCGCGGCGGTATCGGCGCGCAGGATGCGCGGGCCGAGGCTGACGGCGTGGGCGTGGTCCAACCCGGCAAGGCGCTTGCGTTCGGTGTCAGAAAAACCGCCTTCAGGGCCGATCAGAATGGCGGTGGACCCGTCCAGCATCTCAGGCAGACCTGGCGTATCCCCTGCCAAAGCCTCATCACAAAACATGATTTGCCGCGTGGGATCCCAGCCATCCAGTAGCGCGCGGAGCTTCACCGCCTCCGCCACCTCAGGCACATATGTCCCGCCACATTGCTCTGCCGCCTCTACCGCATGGGCTTGCAAGCGGTCGCGGTGGACACGGCCTGCGTTGGTGTACTCGGTCATCACAGGCACGATCCGCGCGGCACCCATTTCGGCGGCCTTTTCCACGATGAAATCCGTGCGCGCCTTCTTGATCGGCGCAAAGCACAGCCACAGGTCTGGGGGCATCTGCAAAGGCTTGGTTTGCGACACACAGACCAAAACACCGGCGCGCTTGCCCGCCTCGACAACCTCAGCCTGCCATTCCCCGTCCCGCCCGTTAAACAGCGACACCTCTGCGCCCACGCCTTGACGCATCACGCCAAAAAGGTAGTGCGCCTGATCCCGCGACAAAGGAACCGATTGCCCCGGCCCCAAAGGCTGATCTACATAAAGCCTGATTTTTCCACTCATGAGGCCGATATATGCAAGACCAGACGCCTGCACCAGAAGGCACGGTCGCTGACGCCGTGGAAGACAACTGGGTGGACCGCTATGCGCCCGCCGCCGCGCGACCTTATCTGAGGTTGTCCCGCGCGGATCGCCCCATCGGGACCTGGCTGCTGCTGCTGCCCTGCTGGTGGGGGCTGGCGCTGGCCATCGTCTATGACCAGCAGCCAAGGTGGGAGGATCTGTGGATCTTCATCGGCTGCGGTCTGGGCGCATGGCTGATGCGCGGGGCGGGGTGTACATGGAACGACATCACCGACCGCGACTTTGATGGACAGGTGGAGCGGACACGCTCACGCCCCATTCCATCGGGCCAGGTAAGCGTCAAGCAAGCCGCCGTCTGGATGGTCATTCAGGCACTGTTAGCGGCCTGCATTCTCTTCACGTTCAACTGGTCGGCCATTTCGTTAGGTGTACTGTCGCTGGTGCTGGTCGCGATCTACCCCTTTGCCAAGCGGTTCACGTGGTGGCCGCAGGTGTTTCTGGGCCTCGCCTTCAACTGGGGCGCTCTGCTGGTATGGACGGCGCATACGGGGTCACTTGGGGCCCCTGCCGTCGTGCTTTACCTCAGCGGGATTGCCTGGACGCTGTTTTACGACACGATTTATGCCCATCAGGACACCGAAGATGACGCGTTGATTGGTGTGAAATCCACCGCGCGGCTTTTCGGCAAGAACACCGCCCACTGGTTGCGGCGTTTTCTGATGGCGACCGTCGGGCTGATGGGTGTGGCCGTGATCTTTGCCGCGCTGACCAACGCCTCAGTGATGGCGATGGTGCTGGTGCTGATGGGCCCCTGGGCGATGGGCTGGCACATGGCCTGGCAGCTTCGGGGGCTCGACATCGACAATCCTGCCAAATGCCTGCAATTGTTTCGCGCCAACCGCGACACTGGCATGATCCCGCTGCTGTTTTTTGGCGCAGCCTTATTGGTATGATTGCACAAGCATCGCCGCAGACGTATCAAGTCCCAAGAACGAGCAACAACAAAGCCCGCCCATGCGCCTTTCTGCCCTGCTGACCATCACCCTGACCTTTGCCGCGGCGGCTGTCGTGTCATTGTTGGCAGCGAATTTCTCGGTCAAGCTGATTGAGGAAACCTCAGAGATTGGCGTGCGCGATGCGCTCGACCGTGAGGGCATGACCTGGGCCGAGGTTCAGGCCGATGGGTTGCAGGTCACGCTGGCTGGCATCGCCCCCACTGAGGCCGTGCGCTTTCGCGCCCTGACCACTGCTGGCACCATCGTGGATGCCGCAAGGGTGATCGACGAGATGGAGGTGGAGGCGCAGGCCGCAATCGCCGCGCCCAAGTTCTCTGTCGAGATGCTGCGCAATGAAAGCGGCATTTCAGTCATTGGCCTGATCCCGACCTCCACGGACCGCGCGGCGACCATCGCGCGGTTTGCGAGCATGGACAGCGAAGGCGGTGTGGCGGACCTGTTGGAAACCGCCGACTACCCCGCCCCTGACACCTGGCAGACCGCGCTCGACTTTGCGGTGAGTGCGATGTCCCAATTGCCCCGTGCGAAGATCTCAGTCGAGGCAGATGAGGTAACCGTAAAGGCCATCGCTGAAAGTGAAGCCGACAAGCGTAACATGGAAGACCGCATTCGTCGCACCGCCCCGCGTGGCGTGCAACTGAAGGTCGACATCTCCGCGCCGCGCCCGGTCATCACGCCCTTTACCCTGCGGTTTGAACTGGACGAAAACGGTGCGCGTTTCGACGCCTGTTCAGCGGACACCACGCGTGCACAGACGCAAATTCTGAGAGCGGCCTCACAAGCCGGTGCCACGGGCGATCTACGGTGCACCGTGGGCATGGGCGTGCCTTCGCCCAATTGGTCCACGGCCGTTAGTCAGGCCATTGACGCTGTTGCGCAGCTTGAAGGAGGCTCTGTCAGTTTCGCCGATGCGGACATCACCCTGATGGGGGCAGCGGGCACGGATCAGGCGCTCTTTGATCGCGTTGTGGGTGAGCTGGAGACTTCGCTTCCAGAGGTATTCGCGCTGAATGCACAACTGCCAAAAGAAGCCGACCCCAACGCAGGTCCTTCTGAGTTCACAGCGACACTGAGCCCTGAAGGACAAGTACAATTGCGCGGCCGGATGGAGAACGCCGCAACCCGCGATCTGGCCGACAGCTATGCCAAGGCACGGTTCGGGTCAGACAAGGTCTATACCGCAACCCGAATTGCCGAAGACTTGCCAGCCAATTGGTCCCCTCGCATCCTGAGCGGCCTTGAGGCGTTGTCACTGCTCAGCAATGGGACACTGACGGTCACACCGGATGCGCTCTCGGTACGTGGCAATACGGGAAACGCGGACGCCAGCACGGAAATCGCCACATTGCTGGCAGGCAAGCTGGGTGAAGGCGCGGTTTACGACATCGATGTTGTCTATCAGGAAAAGCTGGACCCCGTGCTCGGCCTGCCCACGCCGGACGAATGCGAGGCAGAGATCAGCGAGATCCTGAAAGTTAACAAAATCTCCTTTGAGCCCAGCTCGGCCACCATCGACGCCTCCGCTCTCGGAACAATGGATGACATCGCCGAAATCCTGAAACGCTGTGGCGCGATCCCGCTGGAAATTCAAGGCCACACCGACAGCCAGGGCCGCGAGACGATGAACCTAGCCTTGTCGCAATCGCGCGCCGATTCCGTGCTGAACGAGTTGCGCGCGCGCCGGGTGCTGACATCTTCATTCACCGCTGTCGGCTACGGCGAGGCGACCCCGATTGCCGATAACGGGACTGAGGCAGGCCGCGAGGCCAACCGCCGCATCGAATTCCGCCTGATCCGTCCGGATACCGTTGCGGACACCGAAGAAACAACGCTGGAATCCGTTGCCCAAACGGGCGATACAGAAGGCGCTGAAGCGACTGAAGAGAGCACAGATGAGCAGAACTGAATTCGTCCTTGCCACGGCGATCATCCTCTTTGTCGCCTTCTGTCTGGGCTGGTTTGCCAACTGGCTGCTGCACCGGTTCACCCGGGTGGCTGCGGGTGATGTCGCCCAGCTGGACAAGATGAGCCAAGAACTGCACGAGGCCGAGGAAACCCGCGATCAGGCGATCACTTATCTCCAGCAGCGCGAGGCAGAGCTGACCAATCAGCTGTCCCAGACCGAGGCCGAGTTACGCGCCGCCATGGATGGCTTGCGTGATGCACGACACGAGGCGGAAGAGCTGCGCGCTCACATCGAACGCCAGCAGGCAGTCTGAACGCCCCTACCAGCGTTTGAGCGCGTCTTCGTCCTCGTCTTTAGAGGCGACCCAATCGGCACCTTCCGCCGTCACTTCACGCTTCCAGAACGGCGCGCGGGATTTCAGGTAATCCATCAGGAACTCGGCTGCGGCAAAGGCATCCTTGCGATGCGGCGCAGCTGTGGCGACCATCATGATCATCTCGCCCGGTTTCAAGGCCCCATGGCGATGGATGACCAAAACGTCGCCCAGCGCAAACCGCGCCTTTGCGGCCTCAGCCATTTCGGTCAGCGCGCGCTCGGTCATGCCGGGGTAGTGCTCAATCTCCATCACTTGCAGAGGATCGTCGGGCAGGTCCCGGACCACACCAGTGAAGGTGACAATCGCGCCCATCTCCGAATGACCGGTGGCAAATTGTGAGGTCTCTGCGCCCAGATCAAAAGGGGCCTCCTGCACGGAAACGCGCATGGCTCAGCCCCCGGTCATGGGCGGGAAAAACGCCACCTCGCGCACGCCTTCCAGGCTGGCCTGAAAATCGGACAGTTCCTGGTCCAGCGCCACGCGCAGCGCAGAGACATCCTCAAAAGCCACAGCATAACGCTCCTCCCGCGCCCGCAGCTCCTCGACCAGATCAATCACCGTCGCAGCAGAGGTTTCCACCGTCTCCTTCGGCAGCCCGATCCGTTCGCGCACCCACGCAAAGTAAAGAACCTGCATCAGCGTCCCTCTCTGAGATGTGGCATTGCTTTGCGCAGATAATCCCACCCCGTGTAGATCGTCAAAGCCGCCGCAATCCACAAAAGCGTCAGGCCAATCCATCCGGACCAGATCATGCCCTCAAACTTCCAACGAAGGCCCTGCAAGTCCTCAACCTCGCCCATCATGATTTGATCGACCAGACCCTGATCCATGCCAAAGGCTGACATGCCAAGGTAGTGTTCGAAAATCCCTTGCGCAAACAGCACCGAGATTGCGAGCATCTGCACAGTCGTCTTCCATTTGGCCAAAGGCGTGACCTTGAGCGTGCCAGCTGTATCCCCAAGGTATTCGCGCAGGCCGGACACAAAAACCTCCCGGAACAGAATGAACGTCGCAGGCAGCACGAACCAAGGGGTCCAGTTGTGGTTCGAATATCCCACGATCACCATCAACGCGATCACCACCATCGCCTTGTCCGCAATCGGGTCCAGCATCGCGCCCAGCTTGGTTTCCTGCTTCCACACCCGCGCCAGATAACCGTCAAACCAATCGGTGATCGCGGCAGACAGGAACAGGATCAGCGCAAACCAATCGGCATAGGGCCGCGTGAAATACAGAAACATCACCGCCACGCCGGGCGCTGCAATCAGACGCGCAAGCGTCAATATATTCGGAAGATTCCATTGCACGAGCGCACCCTACCCCGCCCCTTTGCCAGACAAAAGCAGCCTTCTCTTTCTGGCCATAAATATCCCGGAGCGCGAGGCAGAGCCTCGCAACCGATTTGGCGGAGCCCAAATCAATAAAATCAAACGCGGTGCGCAGCGCCGCACATCCAGATTCAGCCGCGTTCATGGAAGAAGGCATAGATTGTCTCAGCCAATGCATCTGACACCCCATCCACTGCCTTGAGATCGCTCAGATTTGCCCGGCTGACGGCCTTTGCGGACCCGAAGTGCGCCAGCAGCGCCCGCTTGCGTGTGGCCCCCACGCCCGGCACGTCATCAAGCGGGGTGGCCCCCACGGCCTTCGCGCGTTTGGCCCGGTGTGTGCCAATGGCAAACCTGTGTGCCTCGTCCCGCATCCGCTGCACGAAGTAAAGAACCGGATCATTGTGGCGTAACGCCATGGGGCGCTTGCCGGAGCGGTGGAATTCTTCCTTGCCTGCGTCCCGGTCCACGCCCTTGGCCACGCCGACCATTGGGATGTCGCCCACGCCGTGTTCTGTCATGATCTCGCGCACGGCTGACACCTGCCCGGCCCCACCATCAATCAGCAGCAGGTCAGGCCACAGTCCTTGCGAGCGGTCCGGGTCTTCCTTCAACAATCGCTTGAAACGCCTGTGCAGCACTTCTTTCATCATGCCAAAGTCGTCACCGGGGGTCAGGTCATCGCCTTTGATGTTGAACTTGCGATACTGGTTCTTCATGAACCCTTCGGGCCCCGCGACGATCATCGCGCCCACCGCATTGGTGCCCTGAATGTGGGAGTTATCGTAAACCTCGATGCGCGCGGGCGGCTCTGACAGATCAAACGCCTCTGCCAACCCTTTGAGCAAGCGCGCCTGGGTCGCCGTTTCGGACATCTTACGCGCCAGACTTTCGCGGGCATTGCGCAGAGCGCCATCGACCAGCTCCGCCTTCTCGCCCCGTTGCGGCACGATCAGCTCCACCTTGCGGCCCAGTTTGCCGGTCAAGGCCTCAGCCATCAGATCGGGGTTTTCGATTTCATTCGACAAGATCAACTGCCGCGCGGGTTCGCGGGTATCATAGAACTGGCCGATGAAGGCCTCCAACACTTCGGCGGCATCCACATCCGCGCCGACGCGGGGGTAGTAATCCCGGTTGCCCCAATTCTGATTGGCGCGGATGAAGAACACCTGCACGCAGGCCTGCCCGTTCTCCATATGCAGCGCAAGAATGTCCGCCTCGGTCACGTTCTGCGGGTTGATACCCTGCGCGGTCTGCACCTGCGTCAGCGCCTTGATCCGATCTCGCAAAGCAGCGGCGCGTTCGAACTCCATCGCCTCGGAGGCTTCCTGCATCTGCCCTGCCAGCTTGGCCTGAATGTCGGTGGTCTTGCCCGACAAAAACCGCTCTGCGTCTTTCACGCTGGTGCGATAATCCTCGGGGCTGATCTTGCCCACACAGGGGGCCGAACAGCGTTTGATCTGATATTGCAGACAGGGCCGCGTGCGGGTCTCGAACATCGAATTCGAGCAATCGCGCAGCAGGAACACGCGCTGCAACTGGTTGAGCGTCCGGTTCACCGCGCCGGCGCTCGCAAAGGGGCCGTAATAGGCACCCTTTTCCTTTTTTGCTCCACGATGCTTCTTGATCTGCGGGTAGTCATGATCCCCGGTCACAAGGATGTTTGGAAAGCTCTTGTCGTCCCGCAGCAGCACGTTGAACTTGGGCTTGAGCTGCTTGATGAGGTTCTGTTCGAGCAGCAGCGCCTCTGTTTCCGTCTTGGTCGTCAGAAACATCATCGACGCGGTGTTGGCGATCATCCGCGCGATACGCGGCGTATGGCCCGTGGGCCGCGCATAAGAGCTGACACGCGCCCGCAAATTGCGCGCCTTACCCACATAGAGCACACGGCTTTCGGCATCGAGCATCCGGTACACGCCGGGCGATGTGTCAATGGTCTTGAGGTATCCGTGGATGACCTCATGACCAACGGGAGTTATTTGCGATTCGGTCGTCACTGCGCGTGTGATTCTCTGATTTTGCTGCCCTAAGGGCGAGGGCTAATTCAATAGTTAACATGTCCACCATTCCTGTGGATAACTCTGTTGTTAACTTCTTGGGAGACGGGATTTTTTGTTGTATTCCGCCCCCTTCGTTAAACTGCCTAAAAATTAGGCACATTCGTAGTGTATTGATTTATATCAAGAAAATATCGTCGTTTCGTCAACCATCTGAAAAACAACGCATTTTCCTAACGCTTCCTTAACGTTAACTCTGTCAGTGCAAAACTCTCGACAGGCTGGGGCGTCAGTCAAGCCCGATCACATCCGGCGTCTTCCATCCCAGATGCTGCCCACCGTCGACACACAGCAACTGCCCGGTCACGGCAGGGGCGTCCAGGAAGTATCCGAGCGCTGCTGTGATGTCTTCCGGATTGGAACCACGCCGCAGAACCGTGCGGTCCCGCTGGTTGGCGAAACTGGTCTCGCTCTGCTCCGTTGCGATCAACGTGGGCCCCGGACCAATCCCATTGACGCGGATCGCAGGGGCCAGCCCACGCGCCGTTGTCTGGGTCATGGCCCACAGCCCCATCTTGGCGATGGTGTAAGTGGTGAATTCAGGTGTCAGCTTGCGCACGCGCTGATCGATCATGTTGACAATCAGACCAGTCGCAATTGGCTCGCCCCGATCGTCGGTGCCGGGCTCAAGGTCTTGCAGCGCCATGGCCTGCGTCAGGACCAGCGGCGCGCGCAGGTTGGAGCCCACGTTGCGATCCCAGCTTTGCCGTGTGGCGCTGCGCACGTTGTCGTATTCAAAAAGCGAGGCGTTGTTGACCAGACAGGTCACCGGCCCGCCCAGCGCCTTGGCCGCTGCGGGCAGCAGCGCATGGGTCGCGTCTTCGTCCAGCAGGTCGGCCTGAAGCGCCACGGCGCGCTGGCCCAGTGCTTCGATCTCGGCCACGACCTCTTCTGCGCCCTTGCTGGACGATGCATAGTGGACGCCCACATCAAACCCGCGCCTCGCCAGATAGATCGCCATCGCACGCCCAATGCGCGCGCCTGCGCCGGTGACCAATGCTATCCCCACAGTCGTCTCTCCCAATTCAGCCTGAAAATTCGTTAAGGCAGATATAGAGCAGCGCAAGGAATACCCAAACGCAAGGCCCTCAGCTTTTGCCCCCGCACCCACAGGGCCCTTTGCCAATGCGGTAGCGTCCGCAGGATGTGCACTTGGCCTGTTGCAGCCGCTTGCCGCCAATCCAGTGCATCTTGCCGAACCAGCCCAGCACCGCGATCACGGCCAGAAACAGAAGAACAATCTTGGCGATCACAGGCCGAACCGCGCAAAGGCTGCGCGCTCTTCAATGGTGTGGGCTGCGTCCTGCATCATTTGCGTGCCAAAGCGGGAAAGGAGTCCGCGTTTCACGCCGTAGGGCTTCAGCTTTACCTTGTCGCCAAAGCGATCCTTCATCATCGGGATGAGGTGCCCGACCCCGTCAATCAGGCCAAGCTCTGTCGCGCGCTTGGCAAGCCAGACTTCACCTGTAAAAAGATCCTCACCTTCCACCAGCTTGCCCTCACGTCGGGTCGTCACATGGTCGATGAAGTTGGCGTGGATGTCTTCCAGCAGCCCTTTCAGCCGCTTCACGTCCTCGGGTTTTTCCGGGCGGAACGGGTCCAGCATGGATTTGGATTTCCCCGCCGTATAGACGCGCCGCTCCACCCCGTAGCTTTTGATGAACTCATCCAGTCCGAAGGAAGCGGAGATCACACCGATGGACCCCACAACAGAGCTTTCGTCGGCGTAAATCTCATCCGCCGCAGCGGCCAACCAGTAGCCCCCGGATGCAGCCACGTCCTCGACAAAGGCGATGACGGGAATGTCCTTCTCTGCCGCTAGCCTGCGGATACGTGCGCCAATGAGCGAGGATTGCACCGGACTGCCCCCCGGCGAGTTCACCTGCAAGGCCACGGCGGCGGGTTTGCCTTTGGCAAAGGCTTTTTCAATCACCGGCGCCAATGTTGCGTCATTGAGCGCGGCACGGCCCTGGCTGCCGATCACGCCGGACAGGCGGATGACGGCAACGGTGGGATCAGATTTCAGGAAGGGCAACCAGCGTTTCATGAAGGTCCATGTATTGTGGGGTCAGGCATCAGACAAGGGCGCACGATTGTGACTATGCGCGGATACGCCAACCGGTGCGGAATATCCACCAGATCACCCCAAGGCAGACAGCCGTAAAGAGGCATATCGCCAGCAGGCTGGTCGCCACTGGCACGTCCGCCGTGTCAAAGAAAGCCCAGCGGAAGCCAGAGATCAGGTAGACCACCGGGTTGAACATCGAAATCGTCTGCCAGACCGGCGGCAACATCGAGATGGAGTAGAACGACCCGCCGAGGAACACCAAGGGCGTCACGATCAGCAGTGGGACAATCTGCAACTGTTCAAAGTTCCCGGCCCAAATGCCGAGGATGAACCCGAAAAGAGCAAAGCTGACCGTGGTGAGGATCAGGAAGGCCAGCATGGCGATGGGATGGGCGATAGAGATGTCGACGAAGAAGAAAGAGGTCGCAAGGATGATCACCCCGATGATCAGCGCCTTCATCGCAGCCGCGCCGACATAGCCGATCACGATCTCGATAAAGCTGATGGGGGCGGAAAGGAGCTCAAAGAAAGTCCCGATAAATTTGGGGAAATAGATCCCAAACGACGCGTTTGAGATCGACTGGGTGATCACCGTCAGCATGATCAAACCCGGCACGATGAACGCGCCATAGCTGACCCCATCGACTTCCTGAATGCGGCTGCCGATGGCCGCGCCAAAAACCACAAAATAGAGCGAAGTGGATATGACCGGGGCCAGAAAGCTCTGCGCAATGGTGCGGAAGAAGCGCATCATCTCAAAGATGAAGATAGAGCGGATCGCTGTCAGGTTCATGCTGCGTCCTCCTTCACGAGACCCACGAAAATGTCCTCAAGGCTCGATTGCCTGGTCGCGACATCGCGCAGCACCAACCCCGCGGCGGACACATCTGACAGGAGCTTGGTAATGCCCGTACGCTCGCGTTTGGTGTCATAGGTGTAGATCAGCGTGGTGCCGTCTTCGGAAAGGGTGAGCGCATCTGATTTCAGGCTCTCGGGGATTGCGGTGATGGCTTCGGTCAGCTGCACTTCCAACTGCTTTTGCCCCATGCGCTGCATCAGCGTGGTCTTGTCTTCCACCAACAGCAACTCGCCGTGCGCGATGACGCCAACACGGTCAGCGATGGCTTCGGCCTCTTCGATGTAGTGCGTGGTCAGAATGATGGTCACACCCGCGGCCTTGAGGTCTGCCACGACGTCCCACATGTCCTTGCGCAGCTCCACGTCCACGCCTGCGGTGGGCTCATCCAGAAACAGCACACGCGGGTCGTGCGCCAGCGCCTTGGCGATCAGCACGCGGCGTTTCATGCCGCCTGACAGCTCCCTGATCTGGCTGTCGCGTTTGTCCCAGAGCGAGAGTTGTTTGAGCACGGCCTCGATGGCCCCGTCATCGTGCGGTTTGCCAAAAAGCCCACGCGAAAAGCGCACTGTGTTGCGGACTTTCTCAAAAGGTTCCAGATTGATCTCTTGCGGGACAAGGCCAATCATCGACCGCGCGGCGCGATAGTCGCGCACGATGTCGTTGCCACCGACAGTCACGCTGCCCGAGGACGCCGTGGTAATGCCACAAACAGTGGAGATCAGCGTGGTTTTGCCCGCACCATTGGGACCTAGCAAAGCCAGAATTTCGCCTTCGCGAATGCTCAGATCAATACCTTTGAGCGCCTCAAACCCGCCCTTGTAGGACTTTTTGAGGTTCTCGATTTGGACGATGTCGGACATGGCCAGCCTCTGCATGTTTCAGGCGAACCTAGTGCGGATGATGGCGAAGGAACAGACCCTGTGCCAAATGACGTGGGGCGCAGATATCGCCCCCTATCCAGCGGGGGCCAGTTATCAAGCACGCACCTGAGTTCGTTACCAGAGATTTAACGTAGACGCGTCTAAATCGACGCGTCTACGTTAGGGTTTTGGTAATAGTCTTTTGGAGGCCGCCAAAGCTCATCTGCGGCGCATCCGGTCGCGGACCCGCGCCCATTCGCCCGGTGCCAGAACAAAACTCAGCCCGAACCCGCAAAAGAATCCTGACAGTTCCGCCACCCACTGCGTGCCAACGGTAAAGAAAATGCCCCAGAACAGCTGGATCGCCATCAGCAACGCAATGAGAGTAAAGGCTCTGAGCTGCTGTTCGCCCGCCGCCCCCAGCATACGCCACATCACAAAGGAATAGCCTCCGATCAGGCCATAGACGCTGGGATAGCCTCCGGCGAGCCAGATGGGATCATTCAGCAACAAAGCGTAGATCACGGCCCCGCCCACGCCAGACAGCACGAATATTGCCACAAATGCCACTTGCCCCATGACCTCAGCCACCAGCTTGCCCAGTGCCAGCAGCAGCACGATGGCAAAAAGGCTATGGGTGAACCCAAGGTGGATGAACGGGTACGTCACCAGCCGGATCACATGCTCGGGCGGCCACTGGCCGCTCGCCAGCATCCAGTCGAAGATGTCTCCGCTGAATCCATACTCACGCACCAACGCCAGGCGCCATCCGATCGCCTCGCGCCCCCCGATCAGCCCAGCCTCGCCCAAAGACAGAGCTGCTTCGACGCCCGCCATTGCCAGAAACAGCACCACCACCGCGGGCGGCAGCGGGTTCAAGGGCGGTTGAAAGTCGGGGTCGTGCATGGGTGCTCCTTGACCTCTGTCTGCCCCCTCAGTAAGCCCATGCCGACCGTCATGCCAGCCCTCGGAGCGCCCCCATGTCAGACAGCCAATTCACCCCCCGCGTGTTTTCGGGCATTCAGCCGTCCGGTGGCCTGACGCTGGGCAACTATCTGGGGGCCATCAAGCGTTTCGTCCAGATGCAGGAAGAGGATTATGAAACGGTCTATTGCATGGTCGACCTGCACGCGATCACGGCAAAGCTGATTGATCCCAAGGTGCTGGCGCATAACACCCGCGAACTGGCCGCCGGGTTCATCGCCTCCGGTCTGACGCCTGACAAATCCATCCTGATCAACCAGTCCCAGGTGCCGGAGCACGCGCAGCTGGCCTGGATTTTCAACTGCATTGCGCGCATGGGCTGGATGTCACGGATGACGCAGTTCAAGGACAAGGCGGGCAAGCACGCCGAAAAGTCCTCGCTTGGCCTTTTTGCCTATCCCGCGCTGATGGCGGCAGACATCCTGATCTATCATGCGACCCATGTGCCTGTGGGCGATGATCAGAAACAGCATCTTGAGCTCACGCGCGACATCGCGATCAAGTTCAACCACGACTACGGGGTGGATTTCTTCCCCATCACCGAACCCGTGATCGAAGGGGCTGCGACGCGTGTGATGTCCTTGCGTGACGGATCCAAGAAAATGTCGAAGTCTGACCCTTCAGATGCCTCCCGCATCAACATGACCGACGATGCCGACGCCATCGCCAAGAAGATCCGAAAGGCAAAGACCGACCCGGATGCGCTGCCCTCAGAAGTTGAGGGTTTGGAAGACCGCCCCGAAGCGCGCAATCTGGTGAACATCTATGCCGCTTTGGCGGATCAATCGGTTGAGGCGATTTTGCAGGACGTGGGCGGTCAGCAGTTCGGCACATTCAAACCACAGCTGGCAGAGCTGGCGGTGGAGAAGCTATCCCCGATCTCAGCCGAAATGGCCCGTCTGATGGCGGAACCAGATGAGATCGACCGCATCCTGGCCCATGGGGCCGAGCAGGCACGCGAGATCACCGCCCCGATCCTCAAGAAGACCTACGAGATCATGGGGATGGTCGGGGCCTGACAAGGGGTGGGCAATATGCCCACCTTACGAGGCCTGCACATCACCATACTTTGCAGCGTATCATTGCGGGCGACACGCCCGCGTTACGACATTGGGGTGCATCTGTGCACACAACGTTTGCGCTGAACCGTCTTTCCTTGTCCTGCCAGGTTGCACACATCTTCGGCAGTACAGAGGAAAGGAGCCCTTCATGTCCCATCCAACCGTCGGCCATGTGCACCTGAAAGTCGCCGATCTGGACCGCGCCATTGCGTTTTATCGCGATGTGTTGGGTTTTGAAGTCACGCAGAAATACGGGTCACAGGCGGCGTTTCTGGGCGCCGGTGGGTATCACCACCATGTTGGTCTGAACACCTGGGAAAGCAGCAAAGGCACGCCGCCCCCCGAGGGCCACACGGGGCTTTATCACGCTGCGTTTCTTTACCCTGATCGCGGGGCTCTTGGTGCGGTGCTGAAGCGGGTGGTCGCGGCGGGCATTCCCATTGACGGTGCAGCCGATCATGGGGTTAGTGAAGCCGTTTACCTAAGGGACCCGGATAACAACGGGATCGAGATCTACCGCGACCGCGCGCCTGAGGACTGGCCGCGCGAAAGGGACGGCGGATTGGCGATGGTAAATGCGCCATTGGATTTGGAGGCGCTGCTGTCTGAAGCACCGTAAAGGTTGAACTGGCGGATGAAGATGTCTTCGATCCAGCTCACAACATCCGCCAAACGCATAACCGTCTGCCGCAATGCAGCAAGGCCCCCATAGACATTTCCCCAACCCTCCGACAGGTTCATTCCCAACCGACAGGGAGCACACCATGACCACTGGATTTTTCTGGGACGAGCGCTGTTTCTGGCACGCGGGCGGGAACTATGCCTTTACCATGCCCATTGGCGGGCTGGTGCAACCCTTGGCCGCAGGTGGTCTGCCGGAGAACCCAGAGACCAAGCGACGGCTCAAAAACCTCATGGATGTCACCGGCCTGACCGCGCAGCTGGACGTGCGCACGGCACCGGAGGCTACGCGCGAGATGCTGGAGCGGGTCCACCCGGCCTCCTACCTTGATGAATTCAAAGCCATGTCCGATGCCGGCGGCGGCGAGCTGGGGCGGCGCACGCCTTTTGCGCAGGGTGGCTATGAGATTGCGGCACTGTCCGCCGGGTTGGCCGTGGATGCGGTGGACGCCGTGGCGCGCGGTGAACTTCAGAACGCCTATTCCCTCAGCCGTCCCCCGGGCCACCACTGCCTGCCGGACTTCCCCAATGGGTTCTGCCTGATGGCCAATATCGCCATCGCGATTGAAGCAGCATTGGCCAAGGGGCTGGTCCGGAAAGTCGCCGTGCTCGATTGGGATGTCCACCACGGGAACGGCACCGAAGCGATCTATTATGATCGTAACGACGTACTGGCGATCTCGCTGCATCAGGAGGGGAACTATCCGCTCGACACCGGAGCGATCACGGACCGGGGCACCGGCGCGGGCGAAGGGTATAACATCAACCTCCCGATGTTTGCAGGATCGGGCCACACTGCCTACATGCATGCGATGGAACGTGTGGTGACCCCGGCCATCAAGGCCTTTGACCCCGATATGATCATAGTCGCCTGCGGCTTTGACGCAGCAATGATCGACCCGCTGGCCCGCATGCAGGCCACGGCAGAGACGTTCGAAGGCATGACCCGCCACATCAAGGCGCTGGCAGAAGAGGTCTGCAACGGCAAACTGGTCATGGCGCATGAGGGCGGCTATTCGGAGTTCTACGTGCCCTTCTGCGGGCATGCGACCATCGCGGCCATGGCGGGCGTGGAAAACGGCGCGCCAGACCCGATGAAAGAGGGGTTCGATATCCGCCAGCCGACGGCAGAGTTTGATGCTTTCCTGCGCAAGTCCATCGACGACAAGGCAATCCAACTGGGGCTATAGATCATGCCAACACCAAACCCTGCCGCGCTGGACTTCATGCGCACCCGCCGCTCGCGCCCGGCCAAAACGCTGCAACCGCCCGTTCCAGACCGCGACACGCTGATGGATCTGCTGACCGTCGCCAGCCGGACGCCAGATCATGGCAAATTGGAACCCTGGCGATTCATCGTGTTGGAAAAGGGCGCGATGGCCGGGTTGTCAGCGCTTGCCCGTGCGCGGGGCGAAGCATTGGGCCTCGATGCAGAGAAAACCCAGAAGGGCTGCAACCAGTTTGATCAGGGGCATCTGGCCGTGGTCGTGGTCGAGGTGCAAAAACCGTCTGAGAAAATTCCTGCATTGGAGCAAACCTATTCCGCCGGGTCGGTTTGCCTTGCCCTGTTGAACGCAGCCTTGGCAGCGGGCTGGGGGGCCAATTGGCTCAGCGGCTGGCCATCGCATGACCGTGCTTTCATGGCCGAAGGGTTTGGACTGGAAGGCCACGAACGCATCGCTGGGATCATCCACATCGGCACAGAAACCAGCACCCCGCCCGACCGCCCCCGCCCGGACGTTGAGAGCATCACGACATGGAAATCGGCCTGATCCTGCGCAGTTTCAGTCTGGCCTTGGGTCAGTTGTCGGACCCGCGCTTTCGGCGCGTGTTCGCGATTGGCATCGGCCTGGCGCTGGCCCTGCTGATCGGGGCCACGGCGGGCTTTGCCTGGTTGATCGACTGGGTCACGCCCGAAGACGTCTGGCTGCCAATCCTGGGCGAAGTACGCTGGGTCAATGACCTGCTCAGCTGGGGTGGGGCATTCCTGCTGGCCTTCCTGTCTATCTTTCTGATGGTGCCGGTGGCGTCTGCCATCACGTCTATGTTTCTCGATGATGTGGCCGACGCGGTAGAGGCCGAACACTACCCCAACCTGCCGCCTGTGACGCGGGTGCCCTTTGGCGACGCGCTGCGCGACACGGTGAACTTTCTGGGTGTGCTGATCGGGGCAAATATCCTCGCGATCATCCTCTACGTCTTTTTCGCGCCTTTTGCGCTCTTTATCTTTTGGGGGCTGAACGGATTTCTGCTGGGCAGGGAGTATTTCACACTCGCCGCCATGCGCCGCGTGGGTCGCAAGGAAGCAAAGCGCCTGCGCCGCAAACATATGGTCACGCTTTGGGCCGCAGGCGTTCTGATGGCCGTGCCGCTTTCGGTACCGCTCTTAAACCTGCTGATCCCGATCCTGGGGGCCGCGACCTTTACCCATCTGTTCCATCGCCTACCAGACGGTCAGGCCTGAACCAGCGTTCCACATCATCCACAGTGATCCATCCGTTCAGGATGATCGATGCCACAATGGCCCAGATGATCGCTGCGACCAGCGTGGTCCAAAGCGCTTTCTTCTTCAGATGGTGATGCTCTGGCGCGCCTGCATGGGTGCCAGGCACCACGTCATCGAGATCACCTTGCGTCTGCACACGAATGGGCAGGGCCACAAAGAAACACAGTGACCAGATGACGGCATAAAGAACGAGGCCAGAGACAGGACCCATCAGACCTGCTCCAGTTCCGTGAGCGTGCCGTTCATGTCCTTGGGGTGCAGGAAGAGCACCGGCTTGCCATGCGCGCCGATCTTGGGTTCGCCATCGCCCAGAACCCGCAGGCCGCTGGCTTTGAGGTGGTCGCGTGCTGCGATGATGTCTTCGACCTCATAGCAAACGTGGTGAATGCCGCCGGACGGATTCTTGTCGAGGAATCCCTGGATGGGGGAATTCTCGCCCAGAGGATAGAGAAGTTCGATCTTGGTATTGGGCAATTCGATGAAAATGACAGTGACCCCATGATCGGGTTCGTCCTGTGGCGCGCCGACATTTGCGCCCAGCGCGCTGCGGTACTGATCTGCTGCGGCCTCAAGGTCAGGCACGGCAATGGCAACGTGATTCAATCGGCCGATCATCTGGTGGTCTCCTTGATCTGTTTGCGCGACTTATGTCGTTCCAAACCCGCAAGAGCAATGCGACACGTTAACGGGCTGTTAGCCAAAACTCGCTAATTTTGGGGAGGGAGACAGCCTCAGGAGGTTCCGATGGACCCCAACGAACCCTTTGCCGCATCAATTCCGACCCCTACTGCAGCGCGCCCTCTGCTGGGGCTGACAGTCCTGGTGGTCGAAGACAGCCGCTACGCCTGTGAGGCGATCCGGCTGCTTTGTCTGCGGTCCGGCGCGCGAATCAGACGCGCGGACTGCCTGCGCTCGGCCCGGCGGCACCTGCGGGTCTATCGGCCCAGCGTAGTGATCATAGATATGGGATTGCCAGACGGGGACGGGGTGGACCTGATCGCCGAGTTGGAAGAGGCTGCCCAACGCGTACAGGTGATACTTGCTATGTCAGGGGATCCGGAAACCGAAACACCAGCCATGGCCGCTGGCGCAGACGGCTTTCTTGCCAAACCGATCACCTCGCTGGCCACTTTTCAGGAATGCATCCTGTCTCTGCTGCCGCCAGACCGGCGCCCATCGGGGCCGCGCGTCGTTACGGATGAACAGATCAAACCAGACCGGATCGCGTTCCAGGATGACATCGCCCATATCGCCGAAGTGTTGGAAGACCCACCGGACGAACGGGCGCTGGACTATGTCGCGCAGTTTCTCGGCGGTGTGGCCCGTTCTGCAGAAGACCCACCATTGGAGCAGGCGGCGTCTGCATTAGCCCGCAAGCGCGCGCGCGGTGAACCCGCTGTATCTGAAACCGCTGCACTGGCCGGGATGATCCAGGCCCGGCTTGCCCGGCCCATCGCAATCTGATGCAGGTGAGGCCAGAACGCGGCAGTCCTGCGCCGACACGCCCCTGAATGCGTGATATCAGATGTTTGAGACGCGCTGAAAAGGGTGGCTCTGTTTCTTGCCGTCACGCAAATTCGTCAGACTGGTGATACAGGATGGATTTACCCTGCCCCTAGAGCGCCGGATCGCTGCTAACGCGCACCAAACCGGTAAGATCGCCAAGCCGCTCGTGCTGCTGACCTGTCGCATCAAAGTTTGAAGGGGAAAGCCAGGCCTCAAACGCCTCTTACAGCGCAGGCCACTCTGAATCGATGGCTGCGAACCACGCCGTGTCCCGGTTGCGCCCCTTGGTCACGACCGCCTGACGGAACACCCCCTCGTAAGAAAATCCCAACCGTTGCGCCGCCCGACGGGACCCCTGATTGAGGGCGTTGCATTTCCATTCGTAACGGCGATACCCCGCCTCAAATGCCCAGCGCATCATCAGATACATCGCCTCAGTCGCCGCCCGGGTGCGCTGTAGCGCGGGGCTGAAAGTGATGTAGCCGACCTCAATCGAGCCAGCTTCGGGCTTTATGCGCAAATAGCTTGCGACGCCTTCCCAGTTTCCCGTCTCCAGATTCTGAATCGCATAGAAAAACGGATCAGGTTTGCCTGCGTGGTCACGCACCCAGCGGTGATATAGGGACGCCGACGAAAACGGACCCACTGGCATGTAATCCCAGATGTGATCGTGTCCGGCATAGGATCGGAACAAAAGTGCGGCGTGTTGTTCCGCTGACAATGGCTCAAGCCGCGCATATCGCCCGGCCAGCACCTCGCCCTGTGGGGCGGGCGGCGTTGTCCAATTCGGCACCGGGTTGCCAAGGGTGGTGTCTGCATCGCTCATTTCAGCGGCACGTTATGACGAAGTCTTGCGTTCGCCAAGCCCAAGGCGACCGCATTGCCAGGGGAAAACGTCACACAACCCACACGGCTTCTGCCCACTTTCGCCACATTGCATTGCAAATCTGAACCTGGGTGGCGGCAAAGGATTTACGAAGGAAGCAAAACGTGCGCCTGATCATCACCAACCTGCGCGAGAACCACGCCGAAAAGGGGCTCGACTGGATCGTGATGTCTGCAAACGCGCTTGCTGTTGCTGTCGTGCTGTTGGCCTCTGCCAGTGCCAACCCCTTTGAATTTGCCGAGACCTCACCTGAGCCCGTGGCATTTGAGGTCGCCAGTCTCGACTAAAGCAGAAAGCCCGGGTCCTGATCCAACTGCAGGCCGGGGAATACCTGACTTTCCAATGTGCTGGGGTCCAGCCCCGTCAACCCGCGCATGATCCATGCGGCAGGAGCACGCACGTCACCGGTGGGCATCAAATCACGACGGTCATACAGAGACCCCTCGTCCACACCGGGCCATTGGCCATAGACACGACCGCCTCGAATGGCACCACCGGCCATGACCATCAATCCCGCCGTGCCGTGGTCGGTGCCTGTAGTCCCGTTCTCGCGCGCGGTGCGTCCAAATTCGGTCATCGCCACAACCGCCGTCTTGCCCCACACCTGCGCGCCAAGATCGTTCTTGAGTGTAAGAATCGTCTGTTCCAACCCGCCCAAAACGCGTGGCAGCACGCCCCGCTGATTGCGGTGCGTGTCCCAGCCATTGATGGAAAAAGCCGCGATACGTGCATCCGCCTTCAACCGTTGCGCTGCAAAGCGCGCGACTTGCAACTGCGCCTTACGCCCGCCGCCGCCCCGTGTGGCCGTACTCTGCTCGGACAACGTGAGCGCCTCTGACAGCGCCGCATGCAGGGCCGGGTCGTCTTCCATAATCAGCTCTGCCAGCCGCTGCGCCTGCGGGCTGAGCGCCACATCCGCATCCGGTGCCCAGTTTGCCACCGGCGCGGGGCCATCCAGCACCTTCAGATCGTTGTAGCCAATGGCGTAGGCGGTATCTGCCTCCACGCCCGATGTGTTTTGCAGCAGACGGTTCAGCCAGCCATCGCGCACGCCACCCGACAGGTTGTCTGTGCCCGCCTCCAACAAGTCCTGCCCGTCAAAATGGCTTCGCTTGTCGCGGTAAGGCGTCGACACGGCGTGCACAAAGGCCAACTGCTGGGACCGCCAGAGTGGCATCAGGTTCTTGAGCGCGGGGTGAAGGGCGAAGTAGCCATCCAGATCGAGCGCCACATCCCCTGCGTTCAACCTGGGACGCAGGGCTGCAAAAGCCGGATCACCGACCGGGCGCACCACATCGAGGCCGTCCATCCCGCCCCGAAGGATGATAACCACCAACCGCATGTCCCAGGGTGCTTGCGCAAAAGCCACGGGCGTCACAAGCGGGCTGGCCGCCAGTGAGCATCCCAACGCGCCAGAGCGGATCAGGAAGTCGCGTCTTTTTAGAAGATCACTCATAACAGCATCACCTCCGCTGAAACGCCGGGGACATCAGAACCAGCCCCACCGCCTCTGCCCGGCTTTCTGCCGCACTTGCTGCGAAAACTACTTTCTGAGGGGCTGCGTCGCCCAATGCGTCTTTCACAAACTGGCGCGGGTCCGGCAGGGTATTGAGCAACCGGCGCGGAACCTGCATCGCCCACTCCATGCGGCCCGCGATACCTTGCGGCGTGACCCAGGCTGCGTCTTGCTCGGGCCAGCCGTCGGGGCCGTTTGGGGTCAGCCATTCCTGCCCCATCTTGCGTAGGGGCGCGATGAACAAACGCCCGACCTGCTGACGCTTCAACCGATCCAGCGACTGCGGCGCGAGGCCAAGCGCCCGCAAAGACGTGCTGATGAATTCACCCGGCGGGCGCATATTGCGCGCAGGTCCTTCCCAAGCCTGAGGGTGGTTCAACATCGCCGCATAGACCTCCGCCAGATCGCCATCCGTTTCCAGATACCGCTGGGCCATGGCCGATGTCACCTCAGCCGGTGGATCGTCCGAAATGAAATGGGTTGCCAGTTTGCGGGCCAGATGCGCCGCTGTCACGGGATGAGCGGCAAGATCACGCAGCACCGCATCGATCCGTCTTTGCGAAAGGCGGCCCTCATATTCGCGCCCCAGTACCGTCTGCGGCCCGGGTTCGGCAAGGTTTGGGCGAAACTTGAAATCAAAGTTGCGTCCACGGCTGAGGCCCGTGAACAACTTCGCAAGCGATCGCACGTCATCCTGGCTATAGGGGCCGCCAACGCCCAGCGTATGCAGTTCCAGCACTTCACGCGCGAGGTTTTCGTTCAAGCCGCCATCTGGTCGACGTCGTTTGACAATCCGGCTGTTCGGCCCTGCGGAGAACACCTGATCGAGATAATGCAGCATCAGCGGGTGCTTCACCGCCGACAACAGCATATCGACAAATCGTCCCCCCACATGCGGGCGAATGGCATCTTCAATGTAAAGCGGCGCGCCCATCCGCATAAGCGCGCGTTTGCCAATCGCCGTAAAATGGTCACCCCAGAACACCGTCAGCCGTTCGCGAAAACCGTCCGACGTGTGGATGCGCCGCTGCTGGATCTGAACAAAGAGGCGCAGATGATTTTTCCGGGTCTCGCGCTGCAACGCAAGGCGTCTTTCCAACGATGCCTTTCCGGCCTCCGTCCCTTCATTATCCCGCTCATGGCGGCGAAACCGTTCATAGAGCACATTTTGTTTCTGCAAAGTAACTATTCAGGTTGTCTCTGGGGCGTTTCAGACGCTTGATTTTGTCAGGTCGGTTCGAGTTTCTGGATGAGTTGATCGGCGGTTTTCTGGAGTGTTTCGATTATTGACCAGCCCTGTTTGCGTGCCGTTTCGATCACGGTTCTGAGGGTGCAGAAGTTTTCCGCGCCGGTCAGTGTGCGGAAGCATCCCGAGACCTTGATACGGACCTTGCCCATTCTCAGATCCCTCTCGGCCTCGTTATTTGTGAAGGGAACCTGCAAGTCGGTAAGGAAGCGCAGGACATCGGCCTTGCGGTCACGCAATCGCAGCACGAGATTGTGTCCGGTTCGCCGTTTTGGTCGTCCTCGGGGGGATTTGCCGGGCAGTGCGGGTTTCAGCGGTGGCTGGTTTTCATGTAACGACAGCCCCTGCGCGATGCAGGTGTCGTAGCGCTCATCGATGGCCTTGACCACATGCGCCGCGACATGATCCCGACCGTTTGCCCGGGCGCTGGCGGCCGCCCTTTTCGCGTCCAGCAGGATAGTCTGCATCATCGCAGCCCATGCTTCCTTTTCGATATCGACGAGCGCCTGCAACTCGCGCATGTGATGGGCATTGCAAAGGCCGTGCACGACCTCCTCCATCCTGGCGTAGGATGCCCAGTTGTCATGCACCGCAATCCCCGATACGCCGGACAGCAGATCGCCTCTGCCCGCCCCCATCCGGAAATGGCTCAGGGTCAATGAGCAGATGACATGCTGCCACCGGTTTCGGCCTTCAACCCGCAGACCTGTTTCATCCAGATGTTTCACCGCCACCTGCACACCGCACAAGGCGTCACGTACAGCGTCTGCAAAAGACAGCATGCCCTCCGCCACCTTCGCAATCAGCCGCGCCAGTGTGGCGGCGGAAATGCGCACGCCGAACAGGTCACGAAAGACCTGCGACAGACGGTCATCGGGAATGCAATGGTACGTCTGAAGATAGCTCGCCATGGCCGCAATATGATTGCCGTACTGAACCGGTGCCCTGACCCCTTCCGGGAACGTGCCGCGCACGTGCTTTCCGCAGTTCGGGCATGTGCACTTATGAGCCCGGTGCTCAGTGATCGTGAGGGGTGGCGGCGGCGGCAGGTCGAACACCTGCCGGGCTGCAAACCCCTGCGAGGGGCATTGCGTCAGATCATGATCGCAGTCGGGACAGGCTTGTGGATGATGGTCGACAACCTCGTCGGGGGTGTCCGTCTGCTCCAGGGTCGTGCCCTTGTGCCCCGGCTGACCGCCGGGCTTGCGATCCAGTTGCCCGCGCTGATCCTTCCTGCCCTTCGCCGTCGGCTTCGCAGGGCTGTCACTCGACGGAGGCTTGCTGCTGTTCCGGCTGTTCAACGCAAGGCGACGCTCAAGCCCCTCAATCCGCTGCTCAAGCACAACGATCATCTCTGCCTGTCGCCGGTTCTCCTCGACAAGATACGCAATCGTCTCACGCTGCGTTTCGATCAATTCAATCAGTTGGGACTTCGAGAGTTCAGCAAGTCCGCTGGTATGGGTGGGTTCGCCAGACATGCCCTGATCGACTCATGAAATCCTCAATCAGAAAACCGGAATGTGCTCCCCCGAGTCGATTTGACGCAGCCGAAAAACGCCACCGACAACCTGGGCAGTTACTCTGCAAATCGCGAAAGTTTCCCATCGGGAACCGCTCCGCAATGGCATCCGGTCCGCGCAATTGGTCCACCATCTGTTCCACGCTTTGTGGTGCGGCCACCAAAGGGGACAGCCCATACCCAAACCGCCGTGCGGCCATATCAGGCGAAAAACTCAACGACCCGTGCTCCCAACTGTGTTGAGCTCAATATAAGGACGGCAAGCGGGAATACACCACCCGCTGGGGGCGGTGCACGGTTCAATGCGCTGAAAATTGCCCCATCAGTCTTGCGGAATGACGCGCAGGCCCAGTTCCATCAGCTGGTCGCTGGTAGGATCAGAAGGTGCGTTCATCATCAGGTCTTCGGCCCGCTGGTTCATCGGGAAGAGGATCACTTCGCGGATGTTCGCCTCATCCGCCAGCAGCATCACAATCCGGTCGATGCCCGCCGCGCAACCGCCGTGGGGCGGCGCGCCGTATTGGAAGGCGTTGACCATGCCGCCGAACCGCTTGCGCACTTCGTCCTTGTCGTAGCCTGCGATTTCAAACGCTTTGAACATGATCTCGGGCTTGTGGTTCCGGATGGCGCCCGACACCAGCTCATAGCCGTTGCACGCAAGGTCATACTGATAGCCCAGCACCTTGAGGGGATCACCTTCCAGCGCTTCCATCCCACCCTGCGGCATGGAGAACGGGTTGTGTTCAAAGTCGATCTTGCCGGTTTCTTCGTCCGCTTCATAGATCGGGAAATCAACGATCCACGCAAAGGCAAAGCGATCCTGTTCGGTGAGTTTCAATTCATCACCGATGACGGTCCGCGCTCGGCCTGCGACAGCCTCAAACGCTTTTGGCTTGCCGCCCAGGAAGAACGCCGCGTCGCCAACGCCGAGGCCGAGTTGTTGGCGGATGGCTTCTGTGCGCTCCGGCCCGATATTCTTGGCCAAAGGCCCTGCGGCCTCCATCCCCTCGCCCTGATCGCGCCAGAAGATATAGCCCATCCCGGGCAGCCCTTCTTTTTGCGCATAGGCGTTCATGCGGTCGCAGAACTTGCGCGACCCGCCACCGGGGGCCGGAATGGCGCGAATTTCTGTGCCTTCCTGCTCCAGCAGTTTGGCGAAGATGGCAAAGCCGGAGCCTGCGAAATGCTCAGACACCACCTGCATCTTGATTGGGTTCCTGAGGTCAGGCTTGTCGGTGCCGTACCAAAGGGCCGCGTCCTTGTAGCTGATCTGCTCCCACGTCTGGTCGACCTTGCGGCCACCACCAAATTCTTCGAACACGCCGGTCAACACGGGCTGGATCGCGTTAAAGACGTCCTGCTGCTCGACAAAGGACATCTCCATATCCAGCTGGTAGAAGTCCGTTGGCGAACGATCCGCGCGCGGGTCTTCATCGCGGAAACACGGCGCAATCTGGAAATACTTGTCGAACCCGCTGACCATCAACAGCTGTTTGAACTGCTGCGGGGCCTGCGGCAGGGCGTAGAACTTTCCAGGGTGCAGACGGGACGGCACCAGAAAGTCGCGCGCGCCTTCAGGCGAAGACGCGGTGATGATCGGCGTCTGAAACTCGCGGAAATTCTGATCCCACATCCGCTTGCGGATGGAGGCGACAACGTCCGAGCGCAGCGTCATGTTCGCCTGCATCTTCTCGCGGCGCAGGTCGAGATAGCGATAGCGCAGTCGGGTTTCTTCGGGGTATTCCTGATCGCCAAAGACCTGCAGCGGCAGGTCGCCATTCACGCCGCCCAGCACTTCCATGTCGCGCACGAAGACCTCAATCTCGCCTGTGGGGATCTTGGGGTTCACAAGGGACGCATCACGCGCCTTCACCTCCCCATCAATGCGGATACACCATTCGGCGCGGACCTTTTCGACCTCGGCAAAAACCGGGCTGTCAGGGTCGCACAGCACCTGCGTCATGCCATAGGTGTCGCGCAGGTCGATGAACAGCACGCCACCGTGGTCGCGCACGCGGTGCACCCAACCGGCCAGACGGACGGTTGAGCCCACATCCGAGCTGTTCAGATCGGCACAGGAATGGCTGCGATAGGCGTGCATGTCGGGCCCTTTCAATGGGGGAAAATCTTCCCGCGCAGGTATGGCCCCGGGGGTCAGGAAGTCAAGGGCGCGCAGCCCAAAAGCCCGGCGGGCAAGACCAAGGGCGCGCCAGCATTGTAGAGGCTGCGGGCAAAGCCCGGCACCTCACTGCTAAGCGTGACGCTGATCGCCGTCTCTGCCGTGATGGAAACTCCTGCGGGCAGCGTTTCGATGAAGGCCGAGCTGGGGAAAAGCACCAAGGCTGCGGGGGCTTCATCGCTAAGCACCATGACCCCGGTCAGCACTGCGATCCACCCTGCAAAAACAGCCAGCCCGGATAGGATGACCTTAGTAATCATGCACATGCTCCACTTTCATGGGGCCTTCGCGCAATTCATCAATCGTGCCCAGCAGCTGGGTGGTCTTGACCATGAAAAGGTGGCGATGATCGCCATAGCCCTGACGCGGGAAGCTGAAGAGCGCGCTGGGATGCGTGGGGAAAGGCGAAAGCGCCGTGAACATGATGTCATCATTACCCGCCATCTCCACAATCGCTAGATCAAGTCGGGACATGCGTTGCACCAGCAGCTCCGTCAATTCGCGGTATCTTGGCGTTTCAATTTCCAACCCGCGCGGGGTTTCCCCGATCACCTTGACCCACGAGGTGTCCTTGAGCGTCTCAACATCCGTGCCAGTCACGATCATACGCAGGGTCAGCTCATCCGCACCGACATTTGCTACCGCTTGCGCGATCACATCCGCATAGGCAGATTTCGCTGCATACTCCGTGCCAAGCGCAAATCGCCGCTCCCGGTCACGAAACGCGAGGGTCGCAGAGGCGTCCATCGCCACAATATCAGCGTCAAAGTCCCACTTGTACCACGGCGTCTGCTGCAGAAACTTCGCGTAGGCCGCTGCCTGTTGGTAGGACAGTTGATCAAGACGGCTGTACGTTTCCCCGCGGATCCACGTCGCCACTCGGCCGATCGTCTCCTCATAGGCCGCTTTCAACGCCAGCTCTGCGCTGAAGCTGACACCAATCACATAGACAAGCTGCTTGGTCGCGGTGTCGATCCCACCATGACTGGCGCTTTGCGTCTTCAGGGCGCAAAGCGACGACCAATAGGTGCGGACCGCTCTGATGTAGCCAAAATCATGGGGGTCCCCGTCCTTGATGACTTGAGCATAGTCGTCATAGGCATGGACAATGTGCCACTCGGGGTAGGTCAACAGCGTGCGCGCTTCCAGCCGGTGATGCTCTTCCGGCAAGATTGCATCATAAGTCTGACCATCATCCTCACCGTTGCAGGCAAGCTCCACATACCCCACGGGTGCGATCAGAATGACCGCCAGCAGAACGACCAGCAACACCAGCCGCACCAACCATTTGAGCAGCCAGCGCATCAGGCGCGGTCCAGTTTCCAGACCGAGAACAGCGCGAACCCGCCCAGCACCAGATGCGGGACATTCGCTGCCAACCGCAGGAAGGTGAAGGACATGCCATCAGACCCGTTGGTGAAAATCCCAAGGTCCAGATAGCCGTAGCCCGTGAAGAACCCGAACACACCGTCACCAAGGTAGAGCGCGCCAAAAACCAGCAGGAAGAACCGCGAAGCCTTGTGCGACATAAGCGCAGAGGCCAGCGCCCAAATAGCAGAGGCCACATGCAGGCTGTCGTCAAAGATATCGAGCGCGAAGATGCCAAAGGCGAGGCCCTGATCATCTGTCAGCCCGGGGATGTAGTTCAACGAGGCAGCGATCATCAGGGAGACGAAATAACCCATGCAGATGTAACGAAGGGTGGTCATAGCTGCTCCAGGTAACTGTCCCAAAGGTTGTTGCGGAAGAGCAAATCGGGGTCCATCGCCCGCTTGGCTGCCGCGAACTCCGCCGCACGAGGATAGGCGCGCTCCAACTGCGCCACGGTGGGATGGGGGCGATAGGGCAAGTAGTAGGTTCCACCAATGCCGATGTTGCCTTCCACCAGTTCGCGGGTCATGCGGGCCATGTCCTGCTCTGCCCGCACGGTCATTTCCTGACTAAAGGACATCACGGCGGCGATGCGCGGCACTGGCGCATAGCTCAGCCAGCTTTCCGCATCCGTATTGATGAAGCGCAGCGTGACGTTCAGGAACTCCTGATAGGACGACGGGATCACCCGGCGACAGACTTCCAGAAAATCGGGGAACCGGTCGGGCGAGATGAAGTATTCATGCAGAATATCCGTGCGGGTGTCATCGCGGTCATCCAGCGTGATCACAGGTTCATTGATCAGGCTGTTGCGCGTGGTCTCGCCGCCGCCCACAGCCGGGCCCAGATCCGTCTCTGTCCACCAGCGGACACGCTTCATCCGTTCATTGCCCAGTTGCGCGCGGTACACGTGGCGCGCCAGCTTGGACATCATGCCAGAACCGGAGGCAGCGGGCAGGCCCGTCTGATCTTCGGTCTCGCGGTAGGTGATCATCAAGGCTTCGGTGAAAAAGTCGGCCCGCGCCACGTTGAGGCGCCCGTAAGCCATGGTGACCTCCGGGTCCTCCAGCGCCTTGATGAAGGCGGTGCCAAATTCCTCTGCTGGCATTTCTTCGAATGACGGGACCAGCCGTGTGTTCTGCGCGGCCTCTACGGTCATCGACGTGATCGCCCCCGTCAGGCCGTAGCCGCCCATCGTCATGTTGAAAAGGTCCGCTTCAACCTCGCGCGAACAGGTCACCAGTTCCCCATCCGGGGTGATCATTTCAATTTCTTGCACCGTGGCCCCCATCGGGCCAAAGGGCACAGGCCAGCCGTGGGCGTTCACGCAGAATGTCGCTGCGACGCCGAAATCGTTGTTGGATTGCATGACCTTGGGTGACATGCCCAGCGGATCCAGCACCTCGATCACCCGGTCCCACCGCGCGCCCGCGTGACATTTGAACAGGCCCGTGGTCACGTCGGCCTGTACCGTTCTGGTTTCATAGGTGATCGCGTGCCCCTCCAGCGGGATCGCCTGCCCGCCCATGGAATGACGCGCGGCACCAACGTTCACCGGTCGGCCATTTTCGCGGGCGTCTTTCATCTCAGCCCGGATCGCTTCGACCAGCAGATCGCCGGGGTCCTGGGTGAGCGTGATGTGCCTGTGAACAGGCGTGTCGCTCAACAGGCTGGCGTCATTGAGCGTACCACCCGTACTACGGGGCTGAAGGGAGGCCGTACCATCCAACGACGGATTGCGCCCTGATAGTGCGCGATACCCCAACGCGCCCGCGGCCGCACCAGCCCCAAGCAGGGCCGTTCTGCGTGTAAATTTGCCCATTTACGCCTCACTCATTCATTTTGCGGCAGTTTGCCCGAACGCGGTTCACCTGCAAACGGCGAAATTCCTTACCTTGAAGAGTGATGCATCCGGGACTCGCAAAAAAACCGCCCCGAAGGGCGGTTGTTTATGGTTGCGGGAGTAGGATTTGAACCTACGACCTTCAGGTTATGAGCCTGACGAGCTACCGGGCTGCTCCATCCCGCGACACTGTATGTGACGCGTCTATTACGCCCCTTGAATTGAGTCTTCAATGGCAAAATGCAGGGAAATTCAAAATCAATCAGACGGGCAGGACTGGCATTGGCAATGGGATGTGGTGAGGTATGGTTTACCACCAACACCCCAAGGTGCGAGTAGATATGTCGAAACCAGCCAAAGACCTCTGTGTGTCGTGCCAGCTGTGCTGCAGCGGCGGGTTTTTCCCCGAAGTGCGCATTCACAGGGCCGAAGCGCGACGGTTGGAGCAGCACGTGCCGGGAATATGCAGTGGCTCGGAAACCGCACTGCCCCAGCCCTGCATCGCGCTCCATCCCCGTGAAGGCTGCACGATCTATCATCTGCGCCCGGACGGTTGCCGAAAGTTCACCTGTTCCTTGTTGCACCGGTTGAAACGGGGCGAAGTGTCCTGGTCCAGCGCCATTGAGACTGTCGAAAAGGCCCGCGATCTGAGGGCCGAGGCTGACTATGGCAGCGAGGAAGCGGCAGAAGGGGCCCGAGACCTGTTCAAACGGCTGGTCCGGCGGGAGTTCACGGGGCGTTAGTGACGTGGTGGTTGACGGCTGGCGGTCCGGGCTCTACTCGCAGCAGCGACAGGCGGTATTCAGGGGGATGTCATGGCCAAACGTATCGTTCTTTCCAGCGACCACGCAGCGATTGAACTACGGCAAGCGATTGCCACGCATGTGGCGGAGCAAGGGTGGGAAGTGGTCGATATCGGCCCGACGACGCCCGAAAGCACGCACTACCCTACGCATGGGGAAGCTGCTGCCAACCGTGTGGCCTCCGGTGACTGCGCGTTGGGGATCATCCTGTGTGGGACCGGTCAGGGCATCATGATGGCGGCGAACAAGGTCAAAGGTGTCCGTTGTGGGGTGTGCTCCGATACGTTTTCGGCCCGGATGGTCCGGGAACACAACGACGCGAACATGTTGTCCATCGGTGCGCGGGTCGTTGGGGATATGCTAGCGCTGGAGATCGTCGATGCGTTTCTGGGGGCGGAGTTCGAAGGTGGCCGCCACGGGACGCGGGTAGATATGATCAAGGCGATTGAGGGCTAGCGGGCTTTTGATCAGTCGCGGTAAAACCCCGTCACACCAAAAAGACGACCAAGCATCAACGCGGTGACTGATCCCATAAGCCACGGAGGGCCGTGCGTGTATACCGGCTTGCCAGTCGCCTCACGCACACTTGCGGCGTTGGTTGGCACCCTATCCACCGGCATGGTGATCGCAATAAGGTTTGAATCGGCGGCCGCTGCGGCCAACAAGTCGGGCGGAAAGTCATCCAAGAGATATGTCGTCAGAATCGTTGGCTGAGATGGGAGTTCCGCGGCAACCAGAGCCATATCTTCGGGTCCGTAGAGCTGCAGGACATATGATTGTGCCTGCGCCTCTTTGGGGGCAACTTCCTGATATAATTCGATAAAGTCTGTGAACGAGAGCTTGGTGTCCGTAACGATCCGGCAGCCCACACAATCGGTGCTCACCCACTCGGCAAACTCGGAAAAGGTCATCAGGGTTAGGTCTGGATTGGCGCCGCGGTAAATATCCAACGTTTGGGCCTCACCCTCAAAGTCATCCCAATCGTGGCCGAGGACAATTTCACCGTCCGACGTTTCGATCAGATCAATCTCAAATATCCGGCGGCCTGCGGCATAGTTGGCTTCTAGGGCTTCGAGGGAATTTGTGTAAGCGACCCCGTTCAACAGGCCGCCCGCATGGGTGATATCGACACAACATTGCTCATCATCGAAGCTCTGTTGCCACTCAAGCGGGGCGGTCGCCCATCTCAACGCGACAAACGCGGCAACGGTCACAAAAATGATCGCCAAAAATGCTTTCAAGATCAGTCGCATACCAAATTCCCAAGGCTCACCTTGGGGCAACCTACCGAGCATGCTGTTACACGCAATCCAATTCAGACGTCTGGTGCATTTACCAACGTCAAGACGCAAAAAAACCGCCCAGAGGGCGGCGCGGTCTAGTCAGAATGGATCATCGGAAGAGAGATACGGAGGAAACCTTACTAGGTTTGGCGATGACCTACTCTCCCACGTCTTAAGACGCAGTACCATCGGCGCTAAGGCACTTAACGGCCAGGTTCGGGATGGGGCTGGGTGTTTTGCTCTCGCTATGATCACCAAACCAAGTAAAGTTTCCTCTTTCCAAGTCGCGTACTGCTGAAGTGTGCGTATGCTTTTGATAGATAAGTAGAAAATCTCGCTTCTACTGGATCAAATCAAGCCTATCGGGCAATTAGTACCAGTCAACTGAACATGTTACCATGCTTACATCTCTGGCCTATCGACGAGGTGGTCTACCTCGGCCCTCAGGGATACCTTGTTTTGAGGGGGGCTTCCCGCTTAGATGCCTTCAGCGGTTATCCTGTCCGTTCATAGCTACCCAGCACTGCCGTAGTCGACAACTGGTCCACCAGTGGAACGTTCACCCCGGTCCTCTCGTACTAGGGGCAACTCCTCTCAAGTATCCTACACCCACGGAAGATAGGGACCGAACTGTCTCACGACGTTCTAAACCCAGCTCACGTACCTCTTTAAACGGCGAACAGCCGTACCCTTGGGACCTGCTCCAGCCCCAGGATGAGATGAGCCGACATCGAGGTGCCAAACACTGCCGTCGATATGGACTCTTGGGCAGTATCAGCCTGTTATCCCCGGCGTACCTTTTATCCGTTGAGCGATGGCCCTCCCACTTGGGACCACCGGATCACTATGGCCGTCTTTCGACTCTGCTCGACTTGTCAGTCTCGCAGTCAGGCTGGCTTCTGCCATTGCACTCAACGAGCGATTTCCGACCGCTCTGAGCCAACCTTCGCGCGCCTCCGTTACGATTTAGGAGGCGACCGCCCCAGTCAAACTACCCGCCACACAGGGTCCCGGATCCGGATAACGGACCGCGGTTAGACATCAAGCAGAACAAGGGTGGTATCTCAAGGGAGGCTCCACCGAAACTGGCGTTCCGGTTTCAAAGCCCACCACCTATCCTGCACATGTTCGGCCTAATGCCAGTGTGAAGCTGTAGTAAAGGTGCACGGGGTCTTTCCGTCTAACCGCGGGTAACCGGCATCTTGACCGGTAATTCAATTTCGCTGAGTCTATGTTGGAGACAGCGGGGAAGTCGTTACGCCATTCGTGCAGGTCGGAACTTACCCGACAAGGAATTTCGCTACCTTAGGACCGTTATAGTTACGGCCGCCGTTTACCTGGGCTTCAATTCAGAGCTCTCACTCCTCCTTTTAACCTTCAGGCACCGGGCAGGCGTCAGACCCTATACGTCGTCTTGCGACTTCGCAGAGCCCTGTGTTTTTAATAAACAGTCGCCACCCCCTGGTTTGTGCCCCCAGCCCCTAGTTGCCTAGGAACCGGGCCTCCTTCTCGCGAACTTACGGAGGTATTTTGCCGAGTTCCTTCAACATAGTTCTCTCAAGCGCCTTGGTATACTCTACCTGTCCACCTGTGTCGGTTTAGGGTACGATCTAATGATGGAGCTATTTCCAGGAACTGATTAACTGCCGGGGCAACTACGCCGATTCCGACAATCTTCACAATTCGTCACTTCCATCTGGCCCAGGAATATTAACCTGGTTCCCATCGACTATGCCTTTCGGCCTCGCCTTAGGGGTCGGCTTACCCTGCTCAGATTAGCTTTAAGCAGGAACCCTTGGACTTTCGGCGAGAGTGTCTCTCACACTCTTTGTCGCTACTCATGTCATCATTCTCACTAGTGATCACTCCACGGGATCGCTCACGCGCCCGCTTCAAAGTAAACCTCGCGTCTCCAAATCGTCCGAAGACGATGAAGAGACATGAGATTATGTCACACTACGCTCTGCTACCATGCAACTAGTGCATCCTCAGCTTCGGCTCATGGCTTGAGCCCCGTTACATCTTCGCCGCAAGACAACTTATTTAGACCAGTGAGCTGTTACGCTATCTTTAAAGGATGGCTGCTTCTAAGCCAACCTCCTGGTTGTTTTGGTCGTCTCACCTGCTTTCCCACTTAGCCATGAATTAGGGGCCTTAGCTGGAGGTCAGGGTTGTTTCCCTCTCCACGACGGACGTTAGCATTCGCCGTGTGTCTGCCATCTAGTACTCCTCGGTATTCGGAGTTTGGTTAGGATCAGTAAGCCTGTGGGGCCCCATTACCCATCCAGTGCTCTACCCCCGAGGGTATTCGGATGACGCTCTACCTAAATAGATTTCGCAGAGAACCAGCTATCTCCGAGTTTGATTGGCCTTTCACCCCTAGGCACAACTCATCCCGACCTTTTTCAACAGGTGTGGGTTCGGTCCTCCAGTGCGTGTTACCGCACCTTCAACCTGGTCATGCCTAGATCACTCGGTTTCGGGTCTGATCCCACGAACTCGACGCCCTATTAAGACTCGCTTTCGCTGCGCCTACACCTAACGGCTTAAGCTTGCTCGTGAGACCAAGTCGATGACCCATTATACAAAAGGTACGCTGTCACAAGACTGGAGACCTATTGGGAATTCTCTAGAAGGCTGTCTTGAGCCTTACGGAAATGGTGTCGATGCCAGGATTGACGCTATCAAGTCCGGCGTTTGACTTGTGGTCAATCGCCAGGCCCACCAACGTGCTGTCGTTCACACGGTAGTTTACGCCGATCAAGGTTCGAAATTCGATGTCATGGCCCAGATCAACGCCGCCGCTGCCCTGGTCGTAAAAACCAGGCATGAGGCTTGCTTCGAACTGCCAACGATCAGAAAGCTCGTAGGTTGCAACCAGCCCGCCGCCGACCCAGACATCGCTGTCATCGGTCACCTGCGCACCAACTCCGACACCAAGAGCAAATCGATCTCGATTCATGAAGGGATCAAAGTGGTATTCAGCTGTGAGTACCGCCGGATCGGATGAAACACCTGACGGGGCTTCAGCACCGCCAAGAGCAAACACAAAGCTATCAGCGGAAGCACCTGCTGTCAGTGCAGCGGTGGCAACCAATGTTAACGCGGCCAGTCTAATCATCCGTTTTCCCTCATCTTTTTCCATGTCCTAAATTCCAAATAGGACTCCAGTCAAGCTCCAACTGATTGTAGGCGTTCGGTTTCAGGTACTGTTTCACTCCCCTCGTCGGGGTGCTTTTCACCTTTCCCTCACGGTACTGGTTCGCTATCGGTCAGTAAGGAGTACTTAGCCTTCGAAGGTGGTCCTCCGATCTTCAGACAGGATTTCACGTGTCCCGCCCTACTTAATACGTCCAATCATGCTTCTTATACGGGACTATCACCCACTTTGGTTGCGCATTCCAACGCATTCTAACCACACTCATGGCTCGGCTGGTCCCCGTTCGCTCGCCGCTACTAGGGGAGTATCAATTGATTTCCTTTCCTCCGGGTACTTAGATGTTTCAGTTCCCCGGGTTTGCTTTTCTAAACCTATGTATTCAGTCTAGAAATACCTGTTTGACCACACTGTTAGCCGACCCCGAAGGGTTAGTAACAATGCAGTATCAGGTGGGTTGCCCCATTCAGAGATCTATGGATCAAAGCCTATTCTCGGCTCCCCATAGCTTATCGCAGAGTATCACGTCTTTCATCGCCTCTTACTGCCAAGGCATTCACCAAACGCCCTTTTCGCGCTTGATTTGATCCAGAAAAAGCAAGACTTGCGCCTTGCGCGATGGGCAGAAGCTGGAACAACTGCCATCCTTATTCTGTATCAAAAGCATACTTTCCAGATCGCCATCCGAAGACGACGATCATCAATGATCTCTCGATCATTGCGGTTAGTAGTACTTGACTTGGACAACACTGTTCTGTGTCAGAAGGGATATTCTAAGAAAAGCGAGGAAGCACCCGTCAAAGAACCTTCTTCCGAAGAAGAACCAACTGAGGGCTAAGTCGTACTGACCGCCCAAACAGTGTCGTTGTTACTTTGAGATTGCTCTCAAAGTAACTGTATCTCTCTTTACGATGTTAATGCGTCCGATTGGACGAGTAAAAGCGCCGTAGCGCTCTTACTGATCTAATCAGTCGTAGCTGAACCAGTCAGGCAGGACCGTCTTGCTGTCGAAGTCGATCGACCGTGCGCGGAGCACTTTGGCGATCTCATCTTTGAACGGGGAAGCTGTGATCTGTTCGTAGGCCTCAGCACTTGCCGTGTCCCAGTCAACGACCGGCATCTTTGCGAGTTTGTTCAGGAACCGCTTGCTGTGTCGCCATGCTTCCGACCAGGCCTTGCCAGGTAGGCCTTTCTCAGAGCCGTTCGCGATCTCTTTGCGATGCGCGTTGGCATTGTCCAGAGCGTCCGGATCAGCAAACTTGAGATGCATCAGGTACACACCGCGAGGCAGTGTGAATGTTGCACCTTTGGCCAGAGTGATCCCGTGGCGCATCAGATGCGTGCCGCGTTTCACTGCCCAGGCCTTGCTGTAGTGGCCGGAGAAAACCGCGTGACCTTCAGCAATGTTCATCCCGAGGGCGAACAAAGCGTTTTGTCCACTGTGCGTGCGAAACAGATCGTCGAACGATCCGTAATGCGCTGGGTCCAAGCTGATCAACTCGTCCGCATCCGTCCGGATAACCCAGTCGTATGCGACGCCAAGTCCGTCCTGAATGCTGTTGAGCATATGCCCTCGCATTTTGTCGAAACCGGCCAGGGTGTCTCTTGGTACCGTGATCACGTTGGCGTTTGGACAAAGTTCAGAAACCTTCTCGTCAACGCCGTGGGCGATAACGAACAAGTTTTCCGATCCAAGTACCGCCGAGTAGTGTGAGTACCATTTGGACAACGCCCAGTAATCTCGGTAAACCATTGTGATCGCACAGACCTTCATGCCGTCATGTAGTCGCAAGGACCAATGAAGAACAAGAAGAATTGGTGGAGCCTAGCGGGATCGAACCGCTGACCTCCTGAATGCAAATCAGGCGCTCTCCCAGCTGAGCTAAGGCCCCATCATGTCCCAGAGGGATCATGGTGGGTCGAGGAGGACTTGAACCTCCGACCTCACGCTTATCAGGCGTGCGCTCTAACCACCTGAGCTACCGACCCATACGGGTGGTAACCCCCGTGTTCATGTTCTGAAGAGATATGAGGACGGCTCGGTCCTGATGTTGACCAGCTTTGTTTGCTGATCTTCTGCTAAGTTTTCCACGATCAAGAGCAAGCTCGAGATACTAGGAAAATCCTTAGAAAGGAGGTGATCCAGCCGCAGGTTCCCCTACGGCTACCTTGTTACGACTTCACCCCAGTCGCTGATCCTACCGTGGTCCGCTGCCTCCAAAAGGTTAGCGCACGGCCGTCGGGTAGAACCAACTCCCATGGTGTGACGGGCGGTGTGTACAAGGCCCGGGAACGTATTCACCGCAGCATGCTGTTCTGCGATTACTAGCGATTCCGACTTCATGGGGTCGAGTTGCAGACCCCAATCCGAACTGAGACAGCTTTTTGGGATTAACCCATTGTCACTGCCATTGTAGCACGTGTGTAGCCCAACCCGTAAGGGCCATGAGGACTTGACGTCATCCACACCTTCCTCCCGCTTATCACGGGCAGTTTCTTTAGAGTGCCCAGCCGAACTGCTGGTAACTAAAGATGTGGGTTGCGCTCGTTGCCGGACTTAACCGAACATCTCACGACACGAGCTGACGACAGCCATGCAGCACCTGTCACTGCGCCACCGAAGTGGACGCCCGATCTCTCGGGTTAGCACAGGATGTCAAGGGTTGGTAAGGTTCTGCGCGTTGCTTCGAATTAAACCACATGCTCCACCGCTTGTGCGGGCCCCCGTCAATTCCTTTGAGTTTTAATCTTGCGACCGTACTCCCCAGGCGGAATGCTTAATCCGTTAGGTGTGTCACCGAATAGTATACTACCCGACGACTGGCATTCATCGTTTACGGTGTGGACTACCAGGGTATCTAATCCTGTTTGCTCCCCACACTTTCGCACCTCAGCGTCAGTATCGAGCCAGTGAGCCGCCTTCGCCACTGGTGTTCCTCCAAATATCTACGAATTTCACCTCTACACTTGGAATTCCACTCACCTCTCTCGAACTCTAGACCAGGAGTTTAGGAGGCAGTTCCGGGGTTGAGCCCCGGGATTTCACCCCCTACTTTCTGATCCGCCTACGTGCGCTTTACGCCCAGTAATTCCGAACAACGCTAACCCCCTCCGTATTACCGCGGCTGCTGGCACGGAGTTAGCCGGGGTTTCTTTACCAGGTACTGTCATTATCATCCCTGGCGAAAGTGCTTTACGACCCTAGGGCCTTCATCACACACGCGGCATGGCTAGATCAGGCTTTCGCCCATTGTCTAAGATTCCCCACTGCTGCCTCCCGTAGGAGTCTGGGCCGTGTCTCAGTCCCAGTGTTGCTGATCATCCTCTAAAACCAGCTATAGATCGTAGACTTGGTAGGCCATTACCCCACCAACTATCTAATCTAACGCGGGCTAATCCTTCTCCGATAAATCTTTCCCCCGAAGGGCGTATACGGTATTACTCATCGTTTCCAATGGCTATTCCGTAGAGAAGGGCATATTCCCACGCGTTACTAACCCGTCCGCCGCTCACCCGAAGGTGCGCTCGACTTGCATGTGTTAGGCCTGCCGCCAGCGTTCGTTCTGAGCCAGGATCAAACTCTCAAGTTGAAAAGCAATTGCTTGCTTATCCTTGACGTTCGAACCTCTGCACATCGTACCGGTCGGCAAGACCGGTACAGTCATCTGTTTGATGTGCTTCTGGTTTCATCAGAAACCGAAAGCCGTTCAAACAGTGAAGCTGACACTCTATCATCGACCGCATGGTCTAAGAGCGCGATATACAGACGTTGATCCATCGAAATGAACCAAACCGCCCACATATCTCTTCAGATATCTAATTTCCAAACAGCGTAGAGACAAAAGTGACTGAGATGCGCCCTAACTTCTTGGCGCGCCCCGCCTCTTGAACCTCTGATTTATTCTTCCGCCTCGTTGCGTCTGCGTCTCTGCGTCGGCCCCTTGGCGTCCCGTTGGTGCATCTCTGCGCCGCCGGTGAGGGGGTATTTACGGTTAGTGCCCCAAACCCGCAACCCCTTTTTTCGAAAAAAGTACGATTTTTCTCCGAAACCCTATTTTTCCCGTAAAAACATAGGTTTGGTTACAGATTATTGCCCAAATCAGGCCCCTCAGGGCATCATTGTTGCTCTTACCATAGGTCATCTTCAGCCGGTTTTCCGCAATTTACGCGGTTATCCACAGGGTCAACGCCAGAATCCGAGGGCCGAGCGGCCGGAATCGCCGGTGAATCGCCTGATTCCGGCCGCCCTTTGCCGACTCGGACCACGACTCGCCGTTCAAAATCCTTGATTTGGCCCGATTCACCCCCTCAGATAGGCCTATTGATTGATCAATCCCTTCTGGACGCATTCATGTTCCGATTCCTTTTCCGACTTTTTGTCCTTCTCCTTCTTCTGGTTGGTCTCGCGTTGATCCTGTTCCGGGTACTGGCCAGCAACAGAGAGGTCGGCTCCCTTCCACCCGATAGTGGCATGTTCATCGAAACGCCCACCCAGAAGTTCTTTGTGCAGGCCAAAGGTCCCGAAGAGGCGCAGCCCCTTCTGCTCGCCCATGGCACCGCCGCCTGGTCCGGGTTCTGGGCCAAGGAAGTCGACCTGCTTGCCAAGGCCGGTTATCGCGCCATCGCTTATGATCTGCCGCCCTTTGGATATTCGGACCGCGCGGCTGATGGCGACTACACCCGCCCCACCCAGGCGCGTCGCATTCTTGATCTGGCCCGTACCCAGCCAAAACCCCCGATCATGGTCGCCCATTCCTTTGGTGCGGCCCCGGCAACCGAAGCAGTTCTACGCGACCCGCGTTCTTTTGCCGGATTGATCATCGTGGATGGTGCCATCGGCATGGACTCGATCCCGGCCAGCGATTTACCCCTGCCCTTGCGCCTTCGCGCAATTCAGGAGGCCGCCCTTTCCGCAACCGCAACAAACCCGCTCGCGACCCGCTTCCTCTTGAAACAGCTGATCCACCAGAAAGACGCAGCAACGGATGACTATATAACGGTGCTGCAACAGCCCCAGTTACGCGAAGAGACAACCGAAGCCTACGCCGATTGGCTGCCGTCGCTGCTGGCGCCGGTTCCTACCAGCCTGAGCCTCGATCCGGCCCAATATGCCAACCTTCCAATCCCGGTGCGGATCATCTGGGGCGACATG
This sequence comes from uncultured Sulfitobacter sp., assembly GCA_963422245.2. Taxonomy (GTDB): domain Bacteria; phylum Pseudomonadota; class Alphaproteobacteria; order Rhodobacterales; family Rhodobacteraceae; genus Sulfitobacter. The sequence continues at coordinate 531,732 of CAXMWW010000029.1, forward strand.
GACACCGTCACTCCGCCCGATCAGGCCGAGGCCCTGGCGCGCGCAATTGATCAGGGACCAGTGCACTATCTAAAAGACGTGGGCCATATCCCACACATCGAAGCACCTGATGCTTTTACCGAACTGCTGCTGAAGCTGCTTTCGGAAATGGGTCAGGCGGACTGAGCCGATTTGCGTTTCGGCAGCCTGAGCGCCAGCAGCCCCAGGATCACCGCCATGTAAATGAGCGGTTCCAACTGAATGCCCTTCACCAGCCAGATGAAATGCAACCCGCCGAGGATCACTGCGACGTATGTCAATCGGTGCAGCTTGCGCCAGCCCGCGGCCCCCAGCTTGCGAACAGAGATGTTGTTCGAGGTTAGCGCCAGCGGGATCAGCGCCAGAAAGCCCGCCATGCCGATGGTGATGTAGGGCCGTTTCCAGATGTCCGCCCACATCTGCCCCCACAGCAAGGACATATCCAGCACCACCCAAACTGCCAGATGCAAGACGACATATATAAAAGCCAGCAAGCCGAACATCCGCCGGAACTTCAGCAGGTTGATCCCAATGTATCGGCGCAGCGGCGTGATCGCGAGGCCAAGGATCAAAAGCTGCAAGGCGATTTCGCCCAGCTCATGCTCCAGCGCCTTGATCGGCTCCCGGCCCAACCCGCCGGTTTGCGCGAGATACAGAAGCCACGGCACGGGCAGCAGACATAGTATATAGAGAGGCCAGGTCGGCACCTTCCGCGCAAAGCGGTTGATCGCATCAATCATCAGGCCGCCTCCACCCGGACGGGCAAATGCGCAAAGGCACGGATGGTGTTGTTCATCGCCACGTCGGGCTCCCCTTCAATATACCAGCGCTTCACCCGACGGCGCATGGCGTCGATCAGGTTGATCAACTCGCGCCGTGCCAGATGCAGCCCCATGCATGTATGCTTTCCATGTCCGAACCCCAGATGCTTGCGCACACGGCGGGTCACGTCAAAGCGATCAGGGGTCTCCCAGACTGCCTCGTCCCGATTGGCAGAGGCATAGATGGCCAACACCCGCGTGCCTTGCGCCATCTCAATCCCGCAGACTTGCGTGTCTTCGGCGACATAACGAGAGAACGCACGGATCGGGGTGGCCATGCGCACGATCTCCTCTACCGCATTGGGGATCAGATCAGGCTGGTCGCGCAGCAGGTCCCACTGATCTGGGAACTTGGCAAAGTAGTAAGCCGCAAACCCGGCGGCTGAAACTGTGGTGTCCAAAGACGGGTTGATATAGTCGCGCATCAACTGCGCCGCTTCGTCTTGGCTGAATCCTTTATCCGGTGCCACATCAAAAATCCGCTGCGCCAGCCCACCATCCTTCAACGCGTCGCGCCGCCCATGTTCAGCCAGATAGGCCTGCAACCCTTTCAGATCATCAAACGCCGCGCGGCTACGCGCATTGAAACCCTCGAAGAGATTGAAAGCAGCAGAGGCCCATTTCAGCATCTCGCCTTTGCCCTCATCGCTAAGCCCCACCAGATCGACCACAATGGCCAGCGGCAGCACCGTGGCAAAGTCATCCACGGCATCGAACCGGCCCTTGGCCACCAGCGTCTCCGCCAGCGACTGCGCGGTCCTATATATATAGTCCTCCAACGGCTGGATGTTCTTGGGCATGATTGGCACGGCAGTAATGGCACGGCGACGTTCGTGTTCGGGGCTGTCTGAGTTCAGCGAGTTGCCAATCAGCAGCTTGTTCACATCGTCGTTCAGCGACAGCCCCCGCCCGGACTGAAACCGCTCCGCACTGCGCAACACCTCTACAACCGCATCAAAGGTTGTCGCCGCGTAGCAGTTGTTTTCCGGCAGCCAGACCACTGTGCCAGCCGCCCGCATGGCTGCATAATGCGGAATGGGATCTTTGATGAAGACGTCCGAATAGAAATCGGTCGCATATTCGGTTGCCTTCATTTGCCTGTGCCTCCTAGCATTGGCGGAACCTTACTCGGCTTGCGCGCGGACACAACAAAATGCTTTTCACCCAGACGGGCCTCACCCACAGCCAGCCAGATCAGGTCACCCCCGGCCTGACGCTGATCGCCCCGATGCAGGGGGACGCGGTGATGTTGATCGACGAGGCGGGGCAAGAGGTCCACCGCTGGCAGACTGGCATTGGTCTGACGAAGTGGAGCTATCTGCTGCCCGGGGGGCGGCTGGTGACAAACGAACGGGTCGATAACCCTGCCGGTGTGGATCTGACGCTGTCGGGGCGCATCTGCATCTACGACTGGGACAGCACCCTGATCTGGCAACACGAAGACCCCGGCCAGCACCACGACGCGCGCATCCTGCCCGATGGCGGGGCGGTCTATCTGGCCAATGCGCCGCTATCACCCGAACAACAGTCCGCCGTGCAGGGCGGCGTTCCGGGGTCAGAGCCGCCGGACGGGTTGGCAGGCGAAGTGATCCGAAGGGTGGACAGGAACGGCGAAACGGACTGGGAGTGGCCCTTCACCAACTTCGGCTTTGACCAGTTTCCTCTACATCGAAATGCAAACCGCTGGGCACATGGTCACGCGAATGCAATTCAGCCGCTGGAAGACGGGCGCTTTCTGGTGTCCTGCAAGTCAATGAACCTGATCTTCATCGTAAACCCGGAAACGGATGAGGTTGACTGGTCCTATCAGGACAACGCGATGGGCGGTCAGCACGATGCACAGATGTTGAAGAACGGGAACATCCTGCTTTTCGCCAATGGCACCTATATGAGCGATCTGCACGCCTCAGAGGTTTGGGAGCTGAACCCGGAAACCAAAGAGGTGGTCTGGCGCTACCGGCAAAAGCAGAATGCGCTCGCGTTCTATTCGCCAATGGTGTCGGGCTGCCAGCGGCTATGGTCTGGCAACACGCTGGTGTGCGAAGGGGCCAAAGGCTGCGTGGCAGAGGTGACGCCAGAGGGCGATGTGGTCTGGGAATACGTGAGCCCGCATTTCTACGACCATGACCGGTTGGGTAGTTTCAATTGGCTGTTCCGGGCGCGCCGCTACGCGTTCGACTGCGCCGAAATTAGCGGGCGGCTCTGATAGCTCGTTTTCCTACGAGGAAAACGGTGTCGAATTCTGCGAGAATTCAGAAATATTGGCCGTGGTCTCGCGTACCCTGTTTTCCTCGCAGGAAAACACCCCCGAATTCTCGAAGAATTCCGCAGCCCCGCTAGTAAAACTTGCTCAAGTCCATCCCGGCATAGAGGCTTGCGACTTCATCTTCATACCCGTTGAACTTCAGCGTCGGGACGCGCTTAGCGAAAAGCCCACCGCCCACAGGACGCTCAGAGGCCTGAGACCACCGCGGATGATCGACCTCCGGGTTCACATTACTATAGAACCCGTATTCGCGGCCGTTGGCCTTGTTCCAGCTGGTCGGCGGCTCTTCATCCGTCAACGTCACCCGAACAATCGACTTGATCGACTTGAAGCCATACTTCCATGGCACCACCAACCGCAGCGGCGCCCCATTCTGGTTCGGAATGTCGCGGCCGTAAATGCCGGTGGCCATCATCGTCAGCGGATGCATCGCCTCATCCAGCCGCAAGCCCTCCACATAGGGCCAGTCAAGCACCGGGAAGCGCACGCCGGGCATCTCATCGGGGCGCAACGCGGTCTCAAACGCCACGTACTTCGCCCCCGACTGAACACCAGCCATGTTGAGCATATCCGCCAGCTCAAACCCGTTCCACGGCACCACCATCGACCAGGCCTCGACACAACGAAAGCGGTAGATACGCTCCTCGATGGTCATGGCCTTCATGATATCCTCAAACGCATAGTCACCCGGCTTGTCGACCATCCCGTCGATCTTCACCGTCCAGTTGTCGGTCGTGAGCGTATGCGCGTTGGCAGCTGGATCGGTCTTGCCCGTGCCGAACTCATAGTAGTTATTGTACTGGGTGATATCTTCCCAGGAATTCGGCTCAAGATCCGTGCTGGCCTGAAGACTGCCGCCAATGCTGCCAAGCCCCACCGCACCAATCGCACCTGCCATGATCTGGCGGCGGTTCAGATAAACGCTCTCGGGCGTTACATCCTTATCAGTCAGGGTGTTCTTCCAGCGGTTGGCCATACAGTCCTCCTGTGCATTCCTCGCAGGTTACCTAGACCCAGTCTTCCATTCTACCAATCGCTTTCAGCCCACATTTCAGGCAACACACCGGATTGTCAGCGGACCGTCAGCCGATCAATTCAACCATGGCAAGAATGTCACAGATCGCCGCCCGCTATATCGCGACAGAGGTTCGTCCCAATTTTGCCCAAATTCTAAAGAAAAAGGCACCCTGAGATGATCTGCGAGAGACTTATGCCATGACCAACGGCCCGATTGAGAACCCGATTTTCGACCCGCTGACCGGTGTCTTCTATGATGGCACACGTGGTGCCGATACCCTGCGCGCGGGCAGCGGGGATGATCTGGTCGAGGCAAGCTACGGCGATGACCTGGTCACGGGCGGTCTGGGCAATGACATTCTGCATGGCTCCAACGGCAATGACACGCTGCACGGCAATCAGGGCGAGGACTTTCTGCAAGGCGGCCGGGGTGAAGACAGTCTCGAAGGCGGCGACGGCCACGATTGGCTGCGCGGCGGTCGCGGCAATGACTTTGCCAACGGCGGTGCCGGCAACGATTATGTGAATGGCGGCAATGATCACGATACGCTGCACGGCGGCGGAGGCCTCGACACGCTGATCGGCGGCAATGGCCACGACCTGATCTATGGCGGGCGCAACGAAGACGAAGTGATTGGTGGCGCGGGCAATGACATCATCTTTGGCCGTAACGGTGCCGATGACATCCAGGGCAACTCCGGCCACGACGTGATCGACGGTGGCAATGGAAACGACACGCTGCACGGCGGATCGGGCAATGACACCATCCATGGCGGCAGCGGCGCGGATGAAATCCGTGGCAGCGGTGGCCATAGCTCTATGACAGGTGGCAGCGGTGACGACTCGATCTGGGGCGGTGGCCTGCATGACACCATCAACGGGGGGGCGGGCGCTGATCTGATCTACGGCGAAGGGTCACACGACAGTATCGAAGGTGGCCAGGGGCGCGACTCCATCTATGCGGGCTCCGGCAATGACATCGTGAACGGTGGCAACGGATTTGACCTGATCCACGGCAGCGACGGACGTGATGATTTGTCTGGCGGTGCCCGGGCCGACTCCATCTGGGGAGGCGACGGCAACGACACAGTGAACGGCGACAACGGTCACGACTTACTGAGCGGCGGCATCGGACGTGACGAAATGCACGGCGGGCGCGGCAATGATGAGATATCAGGGGGTGACGGCAACGACACCATGACCGGCGGCCACGGACACGATACCCTCAACGGCGGCAATGGTCGCGACGACATCCAGGGCGGCGATCACAGAGACCTCATCACGGGCGGCCATGGCCGTGACACGTTGGACGGCGGGAATGGCAATGACACCATTCTTGGCGGCAATGACCGTGACGCGCTCTATGGCGGCGACGGCAACGACATCCTGACAGGCGGTTCCGGCCGCGACACGCTGGAAGGCGGAGAAGGCCGTGACACACTGACCGGTGACAGCGACCGTGATGATTTGTCAGGCGGCGCGGGCAATGATGTCCTGACTGGCGGCACAGGGCGCGACACGCTGAACGGCGGCACCGGCAATGACATGCTAGACGGCGGGTCAGACGACGACGAATTCATCTTTGAAGAGAACTTCGGCAACGACACGATCACCAATCTTCAGGACAGCATGGACGAGATCAACCTTAGCGCGCTGAACCTGACGGGGACCGACGACCTGTCCCTGACCCAAAACGCCAGCGGCGTGCTTGTGGGGATTGCGGGTCACGGCTCTATCCTGCTCGACGGTGTCGATCTGGCCACGCTCGATCTCGGCGTCTTCGACTTCTAACTTCGATCCGGGCGCGGAAGTGTGAAATAGACGCTGTCGACCCAACTGTCACCCACCTGCAACGTGTTTTCCGCGCGCCCGGTTTCTGCAAAACCGGCGCGCAGCAGCATGCGGATTGATCCCATATTGCGCGGGTCCACATCTGCTGTAATTTGCTCCCGCTTCAAGGTGTCAAATCCGAAGTGGATCAGAGCCTGCAACAGCTCGGTCCCCAGCCCTTGCCCCCAAAAATCCCGATGCAGGATATAGCCGACTTCGTCACCCTGCCAGAACCCGGCAGTGCCAATGGCCTCTCCCTCATGGTCGACGACAAAGTAGGTGAGGGGCGGCCTGGCGTTGACCAGCCCCCAAAGCAGGTCCGCCGTTTGGTCCACATCCGCATGCGGCAGAGAGCTCCAATAGGCCATGGCAACCGGATCAGCATAGACGGCATGCACGCCGCCCAGGTCTTCATGCCGCGCCTGGCGCAACAGCAAACGATTTGTCTTAAGCTCCGTCATCCGTCCGTCACCCCAAGCAACCCCGGCAGCGCGTTCATGTCATCAAAGAGGACATCGCAAATGCCCTCCAACTTTGCAGCAGGCGTGTCAGCCACGTAGCCAAAACAGCGCATGCCTGCGGCTTTCCCCGCCCGCGCGCCAGAGGCGCTGTCTTCGATCACAACGCATTGCACAGGCGTCATACCCGCATGGGCGGCAGCCTTGAGGTAGACATCTGGTGCAGGTTTCGGCGCGGGGCAATCGTGGGACGAAAAGACACGTTCCCCCAGCCGTTCCCGCAAGCCACAGCGGACCAACGTCACCTCCATCTTCGCCATCGGCCCGTTTGATCCCACCGCATAGCCGATGCCCGCGCGATCCAGCGCGTCCAGCATCGCAGGCACACCCGGAATGACGTCACATTCGGCCTCAAGCGCTGTGAACATCTGCGCATAGATATGGTCCAGCCAGTCATCGGGCAGATCAGCCCCCATCCGACGCGCTTTGACCATCACACCGGCCATGGTGCCACCCACAAAGAGGTCGATGACCTGATCCACGGCCATATCCAGCCCATGCTCCGCCAGATCATCCCGCAACACGCGGTTGGTCACCGGCTCGCTGTCCACCAACACACCGTCGCAATCAAAGAGGACGTATTCAACCTGTCGCATGGCATCCTCGGCAAACGAAAAAAGGGCCGGTAGACCCGGCCCCTTTCCTTACGACACTCAGGCAATCAATGCACGGTGGCATCGTCCGGTTTGGATCTGTTGGTCGCGCCAACCCGGTCCCCGATGATCAGCCCTTCGGAACCGGCGGAAACCTCAACGGTTTGCCCGTCCTTCACATCCCCCGCCAAGAGCATCTCTGCCAGTGGGTCCTGCAAGGCGCGCTGAATGACACGCTTCAGGGGCCGCGCGCCAAACACCGGGTCATACCCTTCATCGGCCAGCCATTTGCGGGCACCTTCGTCCAGCTCCAACGCGATCTTGCGCCCGGCCAGCCGCTTGAGCAGCCGCGCCATCTGGATGTCGACAATGCCATCCATGTCGCCCCGGCTGAGGCGGTCAAAGATGATCGTCTCGTCCAGTCGGTTCAGGAACTCGGGCCGGAAGTGGGCGCGCACCGCGTCCATCACATCCTGCCGCGCCTTGGCCATGTCACCGCCTTCCGGCAGCTGGCTCAGCGCCTGCGCGCCAAGGTTCGAGGTCAGGATGATCAGCGTCTGCTTGAAGTCCACCGTGCGGCCCTGACCATCGGTCAAAACGCCGTCATCCAGAACCTGCAACAGCACATTGAACACATCCGGATGCGCCTTTTCGACCTCGTCGAACAGCACGACTTGGTAGGGCCTGCGCCGCACCGCTTCGGTCAACACACCGCCCTCATCGTACCCGACATAGCCCGGAGGGGCACCAATCAGACGCGCCACCGCATGTTTCTCCATGAATTCCGACATGTCGATGCGCACCATCGCGCTGTCATCGTCAAAGAGGAACTCGGCCACCGCTTTGGTCAGCTCGGTCTTACCCACACCAGTCGGGCCGAGGAACAGGAAGCTGCCCAACGGACGGTTTTCATCATTCAGGCCTGCCCGCGCCCGGCGCACAGCATTGGCAACAGCCTTCACCGCGCCGTCCTGACCGATCACACGACCATGCAACTGCTCTTCCATGCGCAGCAGCTTGTCGCGCTCGCCTTCCAGCATTTTGCCGGCAGGGATACCCGTCCAACGCTCAACCACGGACGCAATCTGCTCGGGCCTCACGGCTTCCTCGACCATCATGTCGTTCTCAGCGCTTTCAGCTTCGCCCAGCTGCTTTTCCAACTGTGGGATCACGCCATAGGAAAGCTCCCCGGCCTTGGCCAGATTACCTTCACGCTTGGCGATATCCAGCTCAGCCCGCGCCCGGTCCAACTGTTCTTTCAAGTCACGCGTACCGGCCAGCTTGTCCCGTTCAGACTGCCACTGCGCCGTCATCTCCGCCGACATTTCCTGCAGATCAGCGAGATCCTTCTGAAGCGTTTCCAGACGGTCCTTGGACGCCTGATCATCCTCCAGCTTCAGCGCTTCTTCCTCGATCTGCAACTGCAGGATCTGACGGTCAAGCGCGTCAAGCTCTTCGGGTTTGGAATCAACCTCCATCCGCAAACGCGACGCCGCCTCGTCCATCAGGTCGATGGCCTTGTCCGGCAGGAACCGGTCGGTGATATAGCGATGAGACAACGTTGCCGCCGACACCAAAGACGAATCTGAGATCCGCACGCCGTGGTGCAGCTCATACTTTTCTTTGATCCCACGCAGGATGGAGATTGTATCTTCCACCGTTGGTTCCTGCACAATGACTGGCTGGAAACGGCGCGCCAAAGCGGCGTCCTTTTCCACATGCTTGCGGTATTCATCCAGGGTCGTCGCACCAACGCAGTGCAACTCACCCCGCGCCAACGTAGGTTTCAGCAGGTTAGAGGCATCCATCGCCCCATCCGCCTTGCCCGCACCGACAAGAGTGTGCATTTCGTCGATGAAAAGAATGACCTCGCCCGCAGCTTCGGTCACCTCGGTCAGAACCGCTTTCAGACGCTCCTCGAACTCTCCGCGATACTTCGCGCCTGCGATCAGAGCGCCCATGTCGAGAGACAAGAGCCGTTTGTTGCGCAGGGATTCAGGCACGTCACCGTCCACAATGCGCAGGGCCAACCCTTCGGCGATGGCGGTCTTACCCACGCCGGGTTCACCAATCAGAACCGGGTTGTTCTTGGTCCGACGGCTGAGAACCTGCATCGCACGGCGGATTTCCTCGTCGCGGCCAATGATCGGGTCAATCTTGCCCTCTTCGGCGCGGGCCGTCAGGTCGAGGCTGTATTTCTTCAGCGCTTCATAGCCATCCTCGGCACTTGCTGTGTCGGCCGTGCGACCCTTGCGAATGTCATTGATGGCTGAATTCAGCCCTTGGGCAGACACATTGCCTGCTTCCAGCGCCGTCTTGGCCCCGGATTTCACCATGGCCAGCGCCATCAGGATACGTTCCACCGGGACAAAACTGTCACCGGCCTTCTTTGCCACGGCCTCCGCCTCGGCCAGCACTTTGGTTGTTGTGCCGTCCAGATAGACCTGCGCGCCGTCGCCAGTCACCTTGGGCATCTTTCCCAGCGCCAAATCGAGCGCTTGAACCACACGCGCGGGGTGCCCACCGGAGGCTGCAATCAAATTGCTCGCCAGGCCCTGATCGTCGTCCAACAGTGCTTTGAGTAGATGTTCGGGTGCCAGTCGCTGATGGCTGTCCCGGGTTGCGATGGTCTGGGCAGCTTGAATGAAACCGCGCGACCGCTCCGTGAACTTGCTCAAGTCCATGGGTTTCTCCTTTTTGTTAAGCGCCCGCTTTGCCACGCCCGATGATCGGCACATGGCCCTTGGGCCTCGGTTCCTATTTGGGGACTGATACGCTGTTATCAAGTAGTGCCTATGGGGACAGCCAGGACAGGTATTGGCTCAAATTTGCCCAAAATAGTGGACTTTTCCCACAATCCGAAGCTCTTGTTTCCGTTAACCTTTTTGGCGGTTATCACCAAAACTTGTAGGGGCAAGAAAAAATTTATCCCGACCTACTTGATTGTTTTTAAACAGATTCCCACATTTATCCATAAGACGTTGAGGAAAACTGCAACTTTTTCGCAACATAAGTCGTTAACGATTAACAGCATGTAAGCTGCCACAAACGAACCATGAGGTACAACCGATGCAGACGCGCCCTATTCAGCTGACAGACGTCATCTACAACGCGGCCAACCAGAGCTTTGAGGCCCTGGTGACAGTCCACGACGGTGACCAATCGCGCAAATATCCTTGTGCGATCAATGCCCCCATCAACATGTCTTTCAAGGACGCCGCCGAGGGTCTGAAAACCCAGGCGCTGCGCCGTCACAAGGCATCCCGCGGCACCTATTCCGAAATCAGGCGTCACGTGCCGCAGCAGCGCGCAGGACGGCCTCAGTTTGACCCGATGCGTTGGCTGGAAAGCCTGGTGCATTTGCCGGGCCGTCGCGCCGCCTGACCTGTTTCGCCGCACGGGCAACTGCCTGACCGTGCGGCCCCCTGCGGGTCTTCGCGCACCCTGTCCCCGCGCGATTACCCGCCATCAGAGACCTCTGCCTGCCTGTATCGTCTCTGCTTCCTGACCCGGATTTCGCGCCCTGCGATCTCCGGGTTTTTTTCGGCCTTCATCTGGGGGAATCGGGTCATTTTTCTCCCCCTTCTTTTTGGCCGACACCTCCCCAAATGTTCTGACAGGCCCGGCGGCCCCCAAAAAGCGGCACAAAAAGCCGCGCAGAAATGAGGATTGAGCATGCAGACTCAGAAGATCGAAATGACCGATGTCATCTATAACGCTGCAAATCAGGCATTTGAGGCACTTGTGACCGTGCATGACTTTGGCCGCAGCCACAAATACCCCTGCGCCATTGCTGCACCCATCACCATGGACTTCCAAGACGCTGCGGAAGGTCTATCGCGGCAGGCACAAAGGCGTCACACCCGAAAGCTCGCGGCGCAAAAAGATGCCCCTCGCTTTGTCCCGCTGCGCCCCGCAAAGCCACGCGGCTTTGACGCGGCCAGTTGGCTGAAGGGTTTTACTGATTTTGGACAGCGACGCGCGGCTTGAACGGCCAAGAACCCACGCACGGTATCAATTAGGGGGAAGAAACACCCGCACGCTACCGGGAACGTGGGCAGGTTTCTCCCCCTTATTTTCCACGCCGCTTCAGGCAGGTTCACTTCAACACACGAGATCCCGCGCTGACCTTCCCAACCCCAATCAGGCGCGGCGATGCAAGGGGCGGTGACATTGTCTGTCCGTCTCTGCCCCGAACCCCCGATCCGCCCCCCAGGTAGGTCGGGGGTTTCTTTTGTGGACTTTGGCCGCACCACGGCGTACCTCACACCCGTTTGCCTCAGCCTCAGGAGCCCCGTATGTCCGACAACCGCCTGATCGTCGCCCTCGATGTCCCAAACGCCGTTGCCGGGCTGCAATTGGTAGAGCAGTTGGGCGACACCGTTGGGTTCTACAAAATTGGACTTGGCATGCTGACGGGCGGTGGATTGGCACTGGCCAACGAGCTCAAGCAGGAACAGGGCAAGCGTATCTTTCTAGACATGAAGCTGTTCGACATTGGCGCTACGGTCGAAGCAGCGGTCCGCGGGTTGGCACAGTTTGACCTCGATTTTCTAACCGTGCACGGCGACCCCTATGTGGTCCGCGCGGCCCGTGAAGGTGCCGCTGGGTCTGACATGAAAATCCTTGCCGTTACGATCCTGACCTCACTGGACCGCGAAGATCTGGATGCGGCCCTGATCCAGCCTGGTGACATTCCTGACCTGGTTGCGACCCGTGCAGGGCGCGCCCTGGAAGCTGGGGCAGATGGCGTCATCGCCTCCCCGCAGGAGGCCCGGCTGATCCGCGCCCTACCCGAAGCGGACGGGAAACTGATCGTGACACCAGGCGTACGCCCTGCGGGTGCCGAATTGGGGGACCAAAAGCGGACCATGACACCAGCACAGGCCATCGCGGAAGGGGCGGATCACGTCGTTGTAGGCCGCCCTGTCTGGACCGCACCAAGCCCAAAAGAGGCGGCACAAAGCATTGTGGCAGAGATGCAAAGCGCACAGGCAAAACGCCCCAACAAATAACCACAGGTTGAAGCTGGAAAGGCCGGTTTACAGGATATTGTGGCTCGTCCTTGCACACTCACAACATTGACCTGTCAACTATTTTCAACCTATGACTGTAACAAAATCACAACAAATGGGGTTTTGACCACGGGGTCAGGATTTCCCGACTATGTAGATACCAACTTTCGTGCTAAGTTGACGTTAGGTGATACTCCCCGACGAACTGGTTCTTCCTGATGTTCGTCACCTCCCCCCGCTTAAGGCAGCGGGGGGTCTTTCCTTGAGGAGCGCCGTTTTAGCCACCACCCCAGACGCTCCTGCAGGAATGGCACAGCCTTGTCATGCGCCATGAACGCCCCTTCTGGCATCAATTCCCACCGCTGGCCTTCGTTTCCGAACACAACCCGGTCGCTTGCATCAGCAGGCAAAGCAGCAACAAAGAACCACTTTTCCTGACCTCCTTCCACAAATCGATACTCCCACAGCAAATCCTCACGGGTCACACCAAGGCCCAGTTCCTCCAAACACTCGCGCCTGACGCATTCAAACGCGTCCTCGTCCCCTTCCCGACCGCCGCCGGGAAAGTCCCACATGCCCCGGAACGGTAAATTGGGCAGATCATCCCGCAAAAGAACCGCCAGATCCCTGCCCAGATAGAGGGCCATCTTTGCACCGACAAACGGCGTGATTTCCGCCATGTCAAATCCCTCCTCCAAGGGGTAAACTCTGAGAACTCGTTTCCATGAGCTACCTCATGCCCGCCCTTTGCCGCGACTGCCTGACCTCGATCCCTTCAACCCCGCGCTGCCCTGCGTGCGGCAGCCCGCGCGTGCTGTCTCACCCGGAGCTCGACACGCTGTCGATTGCGCATATGGACTGCGACGCATTTTATGCCTCAGTTGAAAAGCGAGACAATCCTGAACTTGAAGGCAAACCCGTCATCATTGGCGGCGGGCGACGTGGTGTCGTCTCAACCGCTTGCTACGTGGCCCGCATTCGTGGCGTCCGGTCGGCAATGCCGATGTTTCAGGCGCTCAAGCTTTGCCCGGAGGCGGTGGTCGTCAAACCGCGCATGGAAGCCTATGTCGAAGCATCCCGCGCCATCCGCGCGATGATGGAAGAACTGACCCCCGCCATTGAGCCCCTTTCGCTGGATGAGGCGTTTCTGGACATGACCGGCACCGCCCGCCTGCACGGCGCAGCCCCTGCCGTGATGCTTGCCGGGCTGGTGCGCCGGATGAAGAACGAACTGGGGCTCACGGGCTCCATCGGCCTGTCGCACAACAAGTTCCTGGCCAAGGTCGCCTCCGACCTCGACAAACCGCATGGGTTTTCGATCATCGGAAGGGCTGAAACGATGGACTTTCTTCATGACAAGCCCGTGCGCCTGATCTGGGGGGTCGGCGCCGTCACACAGGCCGCGCTCGACAAAGTTGGGATTCGCACGTTCTCCGACCTCTTGCGCTGGGAGAAGCAGGACCTGATCCTGCGCTTTGGCGGCACTGGCGAACGTCTTTGGCATCTCGCACGCGGGCAAGACCGCCGCAGGGTCTCCGCGCATGAACCGGTCAAATCCATCTCCAAGGAAACCACATTTGGCGAGGATACGGCTGATGCGGACATCCTCGATGGGCACATCTGGCGGCTATCCGAACAGGTTGCAGATCGCGCCAAGGCCAAGGGCCACGCGGGCCGGATTGTCACGCTCAAACTCAAGCGCAACGACTTCAAGACCCTGACCCGCCGTACCTCCCTGCCCGACCCCACGCAATTGGCCGACCGCATCTACCGCACCGCCCGGGCGCTCTTTGACCAATTGCATGACCCGGGACCCTACCGTTTAATCGGCTGCGGCATCTCTGATCTCAGCCCGGCAGAGGGCGCGGACAAGGAAGGCGACCTACTGGACCCTCAAGCCGGCCAACGCACAGCAGCCGAACGCGCCACCGACAGCATCCGCGAGAAGTTTGGCAAGAAAGCCATCGTGAAAGGCCGCGCCTTGCGCTGACGCACATCCTTGTCGGCCCATGCGGGGCCTTTTGCCTCTTTCTGGCCAAAAATATCCAATCCAGCCCTCTCAGCTGGCTCTGAAACCAAACAGGTGGGCTCACGCCCGCAACAATCACCCCAGAAAAGGAAACGCGCGTCAGCGCGGCAATTGGATCACTCAGCGGCCAGTGGCACGCGGCCCCGACCGATCCCGGCAACTTCCGCTACCACCTGCGCCAGCGCCATCCTGACGGATTCAAAATCGCCGTTGGGCCTAATCAAAGCCTCATTCATATAGAGTGATCGGTCGATCTCGACCTGCACCGCATGCTGGCCACGCGACGGGCGACCATAGGCCTGGGTGATATAAGCCCCGGCAAAGGGGGTATTACGGGTGACGACAAAGCCAGCCGCGGCAAAGGCCGCTTCAACCCGGTCTACCACATCGCCACTGGCTGCAGCCCCGAACCGGTCTCCGAGCACCACGTCAGGCCTGCGCATCCCACCCCGGGCAATACCATCCATCGCCTCATGTGGCATGGAGTGGCAATCCAGCAGAACCGCCTGCCCATGTCGCCTGTGCGCCTCGTCCAAGAGGCCCTGCAGCATATCATGGTAAGGTTGCCAATATTGGGTGATGCGCCGCGTCGCCTCCTCACGGTTCATCTTGCCACGATAAATGGCACGACCGCCTGCCACGACACGCGGGATCACACCAAGCCCCGAGGCCACGCGCGGGTTATGACCCTGGCGACGCACTCCTTCAATCAATGCAGGGTCCAGCTCATCACTCGACCGGTTGAGGTCCACAAAGGCACGTGGTGCGCCGGCCTTGATAAAGCTGGCACCGAATTTCGGGGCGCAGTCAAACAGCTGGTCCACAAAAGCATCTTCTGATGACCGGATGGCATGTTCATCCAGGACTGAGCTACGCAAGAACGTCCAGGGATAGTCCCGCCCTGAATGAGGCGAGGCAAAGACGACACAGGACTGCGGTCGATCCGGATGCAATACTTCGTAGGCGGTCTTGGGCATTTCCCTTCCCCTTAGACATCTACATAGCGCAGAAAATGAGAAACCCAAAAGCCCTTGATCATATCAGCGACTCCTTTTATAGCAGCCCTCACGGCGCGGGTTTTCGCGCCCCATTTTGTTTGGGGCAGGGAATTTGTGCAACAAAAGTGGGTGATTAGCTCAGCGGTAGAGCACTTCGTTGACATCGAAGGGGTCACTGGTTCGATCCCAGTATCGCCCACCACTGGAATTCATTGGCTCTGCCTGGCAGGGTCCCCGCAACCTCAGGCGCTGGTTCGCGCCACGACAACAGGAGAAGAACATGAAAGTTCGCAATTCCCTCCGCTCGCTCAAGAACCGGCACCGGGACTGCCGCGTTGTGCGCCGCAAGGGCCGTGTCTATGTGATCAACAAGACGCAGCGTCGGTTCAAAGCCCGCCAGGGCTGAGACATCAGAGTATTTTCTTGAAAGGCTGTCCTTCGGGGCAGCCTTTTTCTTGGAGGGTGGGCGGTACGCCCACCTTACGTAAGGGGGGCGTACCGCCCACCCCCGCACGCTCACAGCGCGACAGTCCCCTCAATGATCACGCGGGTCTGTCCGCCAACCAACACCTGACCCGCGCGGGGCCGAAGCACGGCGCGACCCGCCCGCCCCATCGCCGTACCTTGGGCAATGACCACATCCCTCTCCAACCGGCCGGAGTCCTGCAGCCAGACGCCAATTGCCGCGATCAGCGAACCTGTCACCGCATCTTCCGGCATCAGCGACGCAGGCGTCAGATTGCGCACCTCATAGTCCGCGTCGGCCTGCCTCGGGTGGCACCCCATCACGCTCACCCCACGAAACGCGGGCAAGCTGACGGCCTGAGCATCCAAAGCCAGTACACGCGCAGCATCTGGCAGTTCGATCACCTGGCGCAACACACCGTTGTCGAGCGTCACAGCGCTTACGACCTCTTCCGGCGCAATGCCCAAGGCTGCACAAATGCGGCTGCGTTCCTCCTCAGGCATTTGAGCCATGGCGGTCTCTGGTGCAACAAACGCAGGCACCGGTCCGCTCATGTCGATCTCAACCAGACCAATTGCGCATTCCTGCACAACGACATCCTCATTTCCGGGCACCCCACCCGCATGAAGCCAGGCCGCGCAGCTTCCTAGCGTTGGATGCCCGGCAAAGGGCATCTCCCCGGTGGCCGAGAATATCCGAACCGCGTAGTCTGCCCGATGGTCAGACGGTGGCAGCAGGAACGTCGTCTCCGCCTGTTGGGTCCAGGCGGCAAACGCCTGCATCTGCGCCTCGCTCAGCCCCGCGCCCTCCAGCACCACGGCCAGACCGTTGCCTTTCAGCGCCACACCGCTGAACACATCACATTGCACATAACCTCGTTTCATACGCCAATCCTGCTCACAGTTTTGGGAAAGGTGCAATTTAGCACTGGCGCAGGGCGGGCCACAGGCCCACCTTACGAGGCAGGAACCCCGTAAGGTGGGCGCTTGGCCCACCGCCCTTGCAAAGGAAGACCACGTGACCGAAGCCTATACGCCCCCCAAAGTCTGGACCTGGGACGCAGAGTCCGGAGGCAGGTTTGCCTCCATCAACCGCCCGATCGCCGGCCCC
The DNA here is from genome assembly GCA_963422245.2 of uncultured Sulfitobacter sp. Classification (GTDB taxonomy): domain Bacteria; phylum Pseudomonadota; class Alphaproteobacteria; order Rhodobacterales; family Rhodobacteraceae; genus Sulfitobacter. The sequence continues at coordinate 548,413 of CAXMWW010000029.1, forward strand.
ACACATGACAAGGACCTGCCCGTGGGCAAACATCCCTTGCAGCTCTACTCACTCGCCACGCCCAACGGCGTAAAGGTCACGGTGCTGTTGGAGGAGCTTCTGGCTGCGGGCCACACGGGCGCGGAATATGACGCTTGGATCGTCGATATCTCTGAGGGTCACCAATTCGGATCGGGTTTTGTCGACGCCAACCCCAACTCCAAGATCCCCGCCCTGATGGACCACTCCGGCGACACGCCGCAGCGCGTCTTCGAATCTGGCGCTATCCTGCTCTATCTGGCCGAGAAGTTCGGAGCTTTCATGCCCACCGACCCCGCCCAGCGGACCGAAGCGCTCAGCTGGTTGTTCTGGCAAATGGGCAGCGCGCCTTACCTTGGCGGCGGTTTTGGACACTTCTATGCCTATGCGCCTGAAAAGTGGGAATACCCCATCAACCGCTTCGCGATGGAGGCCAAGCGCCAGCTGGACGTGATGGACCGCCACCTTGCCGATCACGAATGGTTTGCAGGCGAATACTCCATCGCCGATATGGCGATCTGGGCATGGTACGGGCAGTTGGTGCTCGGCCGGCTCTATTCCGCAGCCGAATTCCTGGATGTGGCTTCTTACAAGAACGTTCTGCGCTGGGCCGAGGCCATTGATGCGCGACCAGCTGTCAAGCGCGGGCGCATGGTCAATCGGGCGTTTGGCGATGACCTGTCGATGCAGTTGCATGAACGGCACGACGCATCAGACTTTGAAACAAAGACGCAGGACAAGCTCCAGTCCGAGAGCTGACCTCGTAAGGCGGGCCTATTGGCCCGCCCACGCGGCGCGGCTTTGAGGATTGAAGCAGGCCGAACCCGCAGCGACTGAGGCCTTAACGCCGCCCCACCTGCCTACAGATCAGGGTGACGGGCAGAAGACCCATGGCCACAATAACCAGCGACGGCACGGCGGCACCAGACAGGCGTTCGTCACTCGCCAGTCGGTAGGCCTGCACCGCCAACGTGTCATAGTTAAAGGGCCGCATGATCAGCGTCGCAGGAAGCTCCTTCATCACATCGACAAAGACGATCAGCAGGGCGGTCAGCAGGCTTGGCGTCAGAATGGGCAGGTGAACCCGGCGCAACGTGCCCAACGGTGTCTCGCCAAGCGAGCGCGCGGCTGCATCCATGTTCGCATGCACCATGGCCTGCCCGCCCTCATAGGCCCCCAGAGCAGCCGCAAGGAACCGCACCATGTAAGCTGCCACCAGCAACCAGATCGACCCGGTGATCAGCAGCCCGGTGGAAACATCGAAAGTGGCCCGCATCCAGCCATCCAGCGCATTGTCAAAAGCGGCGAACGGCACCAGCAGGCCCACCGCAATCACCCCGCCCGGCACCGCGTAACCCAACCGCGCCAGATGTCCCGCCCCACTGGCCAGCCGTCCGGGGCGAAGTCGTTGCAAGTAGCCAATCGCAATCGCTGCCAGAACCGTCACCACCGCCGCTGTTCCCGCCAAGGTAAGAGAGTTGCGAATGAACCCCAGATAGCGAGGGCTGAGCAGGTTCTGCTCTGACCCGATGCCCATGGACAGCAAGATGCCGATGGGCAGCAGCGCACCAAATACCACCGGAACACCACACGCAATGATCGCAAGCGCCGCCTGCCAACCGCGCAGCGTGGCGGGCGGCATCGGTTCTGCGCGCCGGGCAGGATCGTGGTACTTGGCATGCCCCCTTTGCATCCGCTCCAACATGGCCAACAGCAGGGCAAAACTCAGCAGGCAAAGCGCCAGCTGCGCCGCCCCGGCCCGGTCAAACAGGGAAAACCATGAGGTATAGATCCCGGTGGCAAAGGTTTGCACGCCGAAGTAAGCGACCGTGCCAAAATCCGCGATGGTTTCCATCACCGCCAGCAGCACGCCCCCCGCAATTGCGGGCCGCGCCAGCGGCAAGCTGACCTTGAAGAACGCTGCCCAAGCCGAAGACCCCAGCGCCCGGGCAGCCAGAAAGGTCGTCCCGCTTTGCTGCAGGAACGCCGCGCGCGCCAGCAGATAGACATAAGGGTAAAGGACAAGGATCAGCATCACAGCTGCCCCGCCAACCGAGCGAATTTCAGGGAACCAATAGTCGCGCGGCCCCCAACCCATCACCCCGCGCAGGCTGGATTGCACGATGCCGGGGTGGTCCAGGACATGGGTATAGGCATAGGCCAGCACATAGGCCGGGAAGGCCAGCGGCAGCACCAGTGCGATCTCAAAGAGACGCACGCCGGGAAAGCGCGTCATGGTCACCAGCCAGGCCGCCCCAACGCCAATCGCAAAGGTGCCCATGGCCACCAAAACGACCAGCGCCAATGTGGTACGGGTGTACCGGCCCAGCACAGTCTCTGCGAGGTGAGCCACAGTCTCAGTGCCACCAGTGAGGGCCGCAAGCAAAACCGCAAGCATCGGCAAGGCACAGACCGCCGCAACAAGACAGGCGATCACCGCAAGGGATCTGCCGCTGGGCGCGCGCGCGGGCTTGGATATGTCGCTGATGGCTACCATGGCCCTATTTCGACGAATTTCGTCAGGAATGCCAGTGCGACCTTTTCACGCCGCGCGCCAGCGGATCAGTCGTAGGTCCGTTGATCCTCGATCACCAGACCATCCTTGGGCAGGCTGCCTGGCGCGACCACCTCGACCTCTCCGCGCAGTTTGAGCACATCAGAGACCGTCTGCGCATATGCGCCTGCATCTCCACCCGCGCTCTCAATCTGCACCGTCATCACGTCCTGCTCACCCGACCGGCGCGCAATCACCCGCGCCCTTGTCACCTCGTCATGACGCGCCACAAGGGCAGCGACCTGTTCGGGGCGCACAAACATGCCCTTGATCTTCGTGGTCTGATCCGCGCGGCCCATCCAGCCCTTGATGCGCATGTTGGTGCGCCCACAGGGGCTTTGACCCGGCATAACAGCAGACAGATCACCGGTGCCAAAACGAATGAGCGGATAGTCAGGATTGAGGGCTGTCACAACAACCTCGCCCACCTCGCCCTCAGGCACAGGATCACCTGTGCCCGGCGTCACGATCTCCACGATCACGCCCTCATCCACGATCATGCCTTCCATCGCATCGCTCTCGTAGGCGATGTTGCCAAGGTCGGCGGTGGCATAGCACTGGAGGCAGGAAATACCCCGTTCGATGTACCACTGACGCAAGGACGGGAAAAGCGCGCCGCCCCCCACTGCAGCCTTGGTGATGCCCAGGGCCACCCCCATCTCATCCGCTTTCTCCAAAATGACCTTCAGGTAGTCCGGCGTGCCCGCATAGGCGGTGGTCCCCACATCACGGGCGGCCGTGACTTGCAGCTCCGTCTGCCCTGTGCCCGCAGGCAACACACGTGCCCCCACGGCGCGCGCGCCACTTTCGAACATGTGACCGGCGGGCGTCAGATGATAGCCAAAGCAGTTCTGCACGACATCAGACGCACCAAAGCCCGCCGCATGCAGGAAACGGCCCATACGGAACCAATCGCCATCCAGACGGCCGGGCTCATAAATCGGGCCGGGGGACTGGAAGACATGGGTCACGTCACCCACTTCGATACCTCCAAAAGGAGGGCGCGCCCTTTGCCACTCTGACAGCTCTGACTTGCGCAACACCGGCAGCTTGGGCAAGTCCTCAGCGCTCTGCACCGACGACGCCGCTGCACGCCATGCCTCCGGAGCCACCGTGATCCCTGTAAGGCGCGCTTTTAGCGCGTCCGCCTGCGCTGCGGCACGTGCGTCCGCGCTGCGGGTCTCCAGGTGATCGAAAAATGCAGTCGCTGCCATCCTGGCCAGACTTTCTTTCAAGAGGGGGGCGTGTCGCCCACCCCTGCCTTGTCAGCTCAGCCAGCGCTTGCGGCGGCGATAGGAGCGCACATCGCGGAAGCTCTTGCGCCCCTCTTCCGACATGCCAAGGTAAAACTCCTTCACATCCTTGTTCTCGCGCAGGTCCGCCGCGGGGCCATCCATCACCACACGACCGCTTTCCAGTATGTAGCCATAATGTGCAAAGCGCAGCGCGACATTGGTGTTCTGTTCTGCCAACAGGAAGGTCACGCCCTCCTGCTCGTTGATCGACTTCACAATGTCAAAGATCTGCTCGACCAGCTGCGGCGCCAGCCCCATGGAGGGTTCATCAAGCAAGATCGTCTCGGGCTTGGACATCAGCGCGCGGCCCACCGCGCACATCTGCTGTTCGCCGCCCGAAGTGTAGCCCGCCTGAGAGCGACGTACATCCTTCAAACGCGGAAAGTAGTTGTAGACCATCTCCAGATCAGCCTGGATCGCTGCATTGCCGTCCGACCGCGTATAGGCACCCGTCAGCAGGTTTTCCTCTACCGTGAGGTGCTCAAAACAGTGACGGCCCTCCATCACCTGCACCACGCCGCGCTTCACAGTCTCTGCCGGGTCGGCATGCTGTATGACATCGCCACGATACTTGATCGAACCCTTTGTCACCTCACCACGCTCAGAGGCCAACAGGCCAGAGATCGCCTTCAACGTCGTGGTCTTGCCGGCGCCATTGCCGCCCAAAAGGGCCGTGATCCCGCCCTTCGGCACCTTCAGGCTCACACCTTTCAGTACGAGGATCACATGGTTGTAGATCACCTCGATGTTGTTGACCTCCAGCAGGTCTTCGGTAGCAACATCAGCGGTCTTGGCGGCATCCAGCATCGGACACTCCCTTTGAATTCTCAATAACCCGGTCGCCCTGTGTCGGGGCGACCGGGGCAAGCTGCTTAGCCGCAGCTCTCTTCGATGTTGTTTTCCGCCGCAAAGGCTGCGGAATCCGCTTCGATCAGCGGGTTCACAACCGACCCATCTGACGGTGCGTAGTCAGAGATCAGCGTCCAGGTCTTGGCCGCGCCATCCCACTGCGCGACACCCACTAGGCCGGGGCCACCGTGGTTTTCGCAAGAGACCGCGAACTCAGGGCCAAAGTTGGGCAGACCGGCCGCGCCCATCTTGGCCGCCGTGATTTCCAGCGCTTCCATCGCATCGCGCATTTCGCCCGATGTGATGTCGCTCTTGCCGGTCATTTCCTGCGCGGTCTTCACGGCCTCAGCCGCAAGGAACGCCGCATACATGCCACGGTTATAGAGCACGGTACCGATCTGGTCGCCTGCACCTGCAGCCTTGCCCGCATCCACCACATACTTCTGGATCTCATCATAGATCGGGTACTCGGTACCCACGTTGTGGAATGCCAGCGCCTTGTAGCCTGTGGCCCCCTCGCCGGCGGGCAGCACGTCAATCTCGGCACCGGACCACCAGACACCCATGAAGTTCTCCATCGGGAAACGGATGTTCACAGCTTCCTGCACCGCCACCTGGTTCATCACGCCCCAGCCCCAGAACAGGACATAGTCGGGACGATCACGACGGATCTGCAGCCACTGGGACTTCTGCTCCTGACCGGGGAAGTCGATGGCCAGGGTGTTGAACTCAAACCCGTGCTTTTCAGACAGCGCTTCCAACGTTGGGATAGGTTCCTTGCCGTAAGCACCGTTGAAGTGCAGCAGGGTGATCTTCTTGCCCTCAAGCGAGCCGCCCGCCATTTCCTTGAAATGGTTGACGCCAGCTGAGGCCCCATCCCAGTAGTTCACAGGATAGTTGAAGATGTGGCTGAACACCTTGCCGTTCTTGGCAGAAGTCCGGCCATAACCCATGGAGTGTACGGGGATGTCATCCGCGGTGGCCTTGGGGATCAGCTGATAGGTGATCCCGGTGGACAGCGGTTGATAGAGCAGCGCGCCTTCGCCCTTGGTGGATTCATAGCACTCCACACCCTTTTCGGTGTTGTAGGCCGTCTCGCATTCGATCAGGCGGATTGCTTCGCCACCAATGCCACCGTCCCGTTCATTCAGCAGCGTGAAATAGTCGGCGTATCCGTCAGCATAAGGAATGCCGCCAGCCGCAAAGGGACCAGTCCGATAGCTCAGCGAGGGGAACACGAGGTCCGCCATCACGGGGCTTGCTGCCATCACGGCGGCGGTTGCCCAGGTTGCTAGTTTCATTTTCATCGGTGTTTTCCTCCCTTGGATTTTTTCCGACTTCTCTTCTTTTTTCCTGACGGCTTTGCTGCCGCCCTTTCGTAGGGTGGGCCATCTGCCCACCATGCGCCCGGCCCGCTAATGCGGGAAGGGCCACAATCTCAGTTTCTCCTTGGCGACACGCCACAGCTGCGCCAGCCCGTGGGGCTCCAAGATCAGAAACATCACGATCAAACCGCCGACGATCACCAGCTGGAAGTGGGCAACAATATCCGTGGGCCACCCCAGCAGATCGACCCCCACAAGCTTGAGCAAGACCGGCAGCACCACCAAGAAGGCTGCACCGGCAAAGGAGCCAAAGATCGACCCAAGACCGCCAATGATGATCATGAAGAGCACGATGAACGACTTGGTGATGCCAAAGCTGTCCCCCGCCTCTGCCGCGCCCAAATAGACCGCAAAGAACAGCGCCCCCGAAATGCCCACAAAAAACGACGACACGGCAAATGCCGTCAGCTTGGCCTTGAGCGGGTTCACCCCAATGATCTCGGCCGCGATGTCCATGTCGCGAATGGCCATCCACTTGCGGCCCATGGACCCTCTGGTCAGGTTCCGCGCAATTACTGCGCAGACGATGGTGAACACCAGACAGATCAGATACATCGCCCAGGGCTCAACCTCGGGACCGGTGACCGCAACGCCAAACACGGTGCGTTCAGGTGCGTTGATCTGGCCCGACGCCGAATAGTTGTAGAACCACGACACCTTGTTGAACAACCACACCAGAAAGAACTGCGCTGCCAAGGTTGCTACGGCAAGGTAGAACCCCTTGATCCTCAAAGAGGGCAGACCAAAGGCCGTCCCGACCGCAGCCGTGATCCCGCCCGCGAGGATGATGTGAATGACGATGTTCACATCCGGAAATCCGGTCATCAGCTTGTAACAGGCATAGGCCCCCACGGCCATGAATCCACCGGTGCCCAGCGAAACCTGCCCGCAATAACCGGTCAGGATGTTCAACCCGATCGCTGCAATGGAATAGATCAGAAACGGCACCAGCAGGGCGTTCACCCAGTAGTCATTGACGACAAAAGGCACGACGAGGCACGCAATGATCAGAACTGCATAATACCGATACCGATCAAACCTGATCGGAAAGGTTTGCTGGTCCTGAGCATACGTGGTGCTGAAATCACCGGCTTCACGGTAGAACATTATTCAGTTTCCCCTTCATGTTCCTGCCCAAGAAAATATCTGACCGCATCTCGGAGGACCGCGCCACCACCGCAGGCAATAAGGACACCCGCCAAATCAAGTTCAGACACAGTGACGGTAAAGTAGCCACAGCCGATCATGATCAAGCCCGAGACGAGCGAGGTCAGGGCCGACCTTCTGCGTTTGTGCGCAAGCGCGTCAGACACGTTCAATGATCTTCTCCCCAAACAGGCCCTGCGGTCGGAACACCAGGAACAAGAGCGCTAGCACATAGGCAAACCAGTTCTCCGTTGCCCCGCCCAGGAAGGGTGCACCAATCCAGAACTCAAAGAGCTTTTCGCCCACCCCGATGATCAAACCACCCACGATGGCCCCGGGGATCGACGTGAACCCGCCCAGCATCAGCACCGGCAGGGCTTTCAAGGCGATCAGCGACAGCGAGAACTGCACGCCAGACTTCGCCCCCCACATGATGCCCGCGACAAGAGCCACAAAACCCGCCAGCGACCACACAAGGATCCAGATAAAGTTCAGCGACACGCCCACGGACAAAGCCGCCTGATGGTCATCCGCCACAGCCCGCATCGCGCGGCCCTGCTTGGTGTATTGCGCAAACATCACCAGCCCGATCACCAGCACGATGGCAACCAAAGCGGCCACGATATCAAGGTTGTCGATAAAGAGACCATAGCCAAAGGCATTGAACGTCGTCTCATCAATCCACAGGTTCAGGCCCTGCGGCAGGCAGTTGCCGTCGCTCATGCAGACGTTCAGCGTCTTGAGCTCCGACCCCCACATCAGGTCAGCCACGCCTTCCATGAAGAACGCCAGACCAATGGTCGCCATGAACAAAAGGATCGGCTCCTGCCCCACCAGATGCCGGAACACGAACCGCTGCACGGTCCAGGCAAGGACCACCATCACAAAGACGGTAAAGGTGATCGCAATGACTGAATGGATGTGCCAGCCAAAGTGGTGAATCTTGGTCCCGAAGATGGCGTTGATCAGATGGGCAAATGGCACCTGCCCGTTCTGGATGCCGACCAGCGTCATCGCTGCAAATAGCGCCATAACCCCCTGGGCGTAGTTGAAGATGCCGGACGCCTTGTAGATCAGCACAAAGCCCAGCGCCACAAGCGCATAAAGTACCCCGGCCATGAGACCATTGAGGAAAACCTCGGCGGTGAAAAGAATCTGCTCAGACATTGAATTTCCCCTGCTCAATCATGGCTCACCCCCAGATAAGCGTCGATGACTTCCTGATTGTTGCGCACCTCTTCAGGTGTCCCGTCGCCAATCTTGCGCCCGTAATCCATCACGACCACCCGATCAGACAGGTCCATCACAACTCCCATATCGTGCTCAATCAGCGCAATCGTGGTGCCAAATTCATCGTTCACATCCAGGATAAAGCGGGACATGTCCTCTTTCTCCTCGACGTTCATCCCCGCCATCGGCTCATCCAGCAGCAACAGCGACGGCTCGGCGGCCAGCGCACGGGCCAGCTCGACCCGCTTCTTCAGCCCATAAGGCAGACGCGATACCGGCGTCTTGCGAATGGCCTGAATCTCCAGGAAATCGATGATTTTCTCAGCAACTTCACGGTTCTCAATCTCTTCGCTTTCCGCGCGGCCCTTCCACAGTGACTGAGCAAACATCCCTGTCTTCATATGGGTCAACCGACCCGTCATGACGTTGTCGAGCACACTCATGCCCTCAAACAAGGCAATGTTCTGAAACGTCCGCGCAATCCCCTGCTGGGCCACCTGAAAAGGCTTCATCGGCGGGCGGGGGGACCCCTTGTACCAGACCTCGCCCTCTTGCGGGACATAAAAGCCCGAAATCACATTAAGCATCGAGGACTTTCCAGCCCCGTTCGGCCCAATGATGGCGCGGATCTCGCCCTCGCGGATGTCGAACGAAATGTCCTTGATCGCTTCCACCCCAACAAAACGCAGTGTGATGTTCTTCATCTCCATGACCACACCACCAATGGTGCGACCATCGTCGGTGACATAGGATCCAGCTTGATCTAGCACGCCACATCCCCCTTCGCTTTTGGAATAAAATCAGCCCCATACTCAAAGACACGCGCAAGCCTACCAGTCCGAACGAAATGGGACGGTGGGCGGGGCGATGCCGCAGGCGAGCGCCGTCCCACCGTTGCAAACCGCAAAGACGGGTGTCGCTCTTCCAGATTGGAAACAGGTGTTAGCCGCCCGCTTGCGGCAAGCGGTTCACTCGAACCTTGCCGCCGGGGCCAGACCCCGTACCGGGCGTCAGCGAACAGTCTTCCTTGTCGGATTCTGTCAGGAACAGCTTGGCCTCGGTCTCGCCCCCAAGCGTGATCTCGCTGAATTCCACCTTGATCGCACAGCCCTGCACGCTGCCAAATCGGGTCAAACCGCCGTACCAGCGATGCTTGTCCGACAGCGTGTAGGGGTACTCCAGATCGGTCGTTGCTCCTGCCAGCCGCTCGCGCGCCCACCAATCGTGAAACCGACCCTTCAGCTCTCTCACGGTTGCCGACTTCACCAATGCGAACCGGTTCGATTCCAAAACGCAGGTCCGAAGAATACCTGACCGCGCGTCGCCTTCCCGCGTGCGCACCCTGATCGAAAACGCCTTGTCCACCGCATACCATTTCTGTTCGGTATAGGCCTGTGCGTAGTTGATCCGATCGTCCCCGGTGACCGTCAGCCCGGTCTCGTCCATGGGTTCGCCCAACGCCACGGTCGCATAACAGCGCTGCATCAGGTCGTCCCAAACCTCGAAATACTTCGGCTTCGCCGCCCGCATCTCGTCGCCAGCCCATTTGGGCGTGGTCGACAAATCGACCAGCGTTGACGCCTCCTTGGCGTTCTCGTCTGGCAGAACCCCAAGACGCTTGCGCACTTCCTCTGCGAAAGACGCGCTGGCCACGGCCACCCGGTCGGGAACCTTCGGCGTCAAATCGGCTACGGGTTTCTGCAGAACTTCCGCCGCATCCTCGATCAGTGGCTTGTTGAATGCAGCGCGCGCTTCGGCCACCTTTTCGGGGGTCGGCTCCACCTGCGGCGTTGCCGGCTTTGGCATCGGTGCCTCTGCCTGAACCTCTACCTGCTCCACCAACGGAGGTGTCTTTTGCGCACTCAAAGGAACCATCACAGAAACGACCGATAGCGCCGAGACCGACAGGGCCGCGCCTGACACCGCTCCGAAGACAAATCTGCTCATGGGTTCCTGCCTGATCCGTTGACCTGGCAGAATGTGTCGCCCGCAACTGTGGCGGAAATCCGAAAGAACTTGGGTCTTTCATTGCCCTTATGATCGCGGCGGCAGTCACTCCGCCGCCATCCGTTTGGACACCGGGAACACCTTGGCCCGGCGCACGTCCAGTGTCGCCTTGATCGACCCCTTGCGCCCGTCCTCATAGGTGACTTCGGTCTCGGTGCTCACCGTTTCCGCATCCCCATAGAGGGCCGCAATGATGTCGTCGTACTTGTCCTCGATGATCCGGCGTCGCACCTTGCGGGTCCGGGTCAATTCACCGTCATCCGCGTCCAGTTCCTTGTGCAGTACCACAAAGCGGTGGATCTGGCAGCCCGACAGCATCTCATCCTCAGCGACAGAGGCATTCACCTCCTCCACATGGGCCTGAATGGTATCCATGACTTGGCTGTGCCGCGCCAACTCCTGATATGAGGCATAACCAATGTTGTTCCGCTCGGCCCAATTGCCCACGGCCGTGAGGTCAATGTTGATGAAGGCCGTGCATTCATCCCGCCCGTACCCAAAGACCACGGCCTCCAGAATGTTGGGGAAGAACTTCAACTTGTTCTCAACGTACTTCGGGGCAAAGAGCGATCCATCCGCCATCTGACCCACGTCCTTGGCGCGGTCAATGATCCGCAGATGTCCGGTGTCTTCCTCGATAAAGCCCGCATCGCCCGTGGCGACCCAGCCTTCGGCATCCTTGGTGTCAGCTGTGCTTTCGGGGTTCTTATAGTACTCCACAAAAACGCCTGGCGAGCGGTAGAAGACTTCGCCGTTGTCCTCGATCTTCAGCTCAACGCCAGGGCATTTCACGCCCACCGTGTCGCTGCGGACCTCGCCGTCAGGCTGCGCGGTGATGAACACCGTAGCTTCTGTCTGGCCATAAAGCTGCTTCAGGTTGATCCCCAAAGAGCGATAGAAATCAAAGATTTCCGGGCCAATCGCTTCCCCGGCGGTATAGCCCACACGGACCCGGCTGAACCCGAGGGTATTCTTCAGCGGACCATAGATCATCAGCTCGCCCAACCGGTACTTCAGCCGATCCATGAAACCGACCTCTTTGCCGTCCAACAGGGCCGGGCCCACTTTGCGCGCATGTGCCATGAAACGCTCAAACAGGCGTTTCTTGAAGGGGCTGGCATCCTCCATCCGGATCATCACGTTGGTCAGCTGCGTTTCAAACACACGCGGCGGGGCGAAATAGTAGGTCGGTCCGATTTCGCGCAGGTCCACGTGCATCGTGTCCGCACTTTCCGGGCAATTGGTGCAGAAGCCGGTCCACATCGCCTGACCCACGGAAAAGATGAAATCCCCCACCCAGGCCATCGGCAGATAGGCCAGAATGTCATCCGTCTGGCGCAATCCGTCGAACTCGGACGACGACTTTGCGGTCTCAATGATGTTGCGGTTGCTCAGCACCACGCCCTTTGGCCGTCCCGTGGTGCCAGAAGTGTAAAGCATCACCCCTGTGCTGTCGTAATTGAGCTTTTCCTGACGGGCACTAAGCTCCGCCTCAAGCCCTGCGCGGTTTTTCCGCCCGATTTCTTGCACTTGGGTGTAGGGCGTCAGATTGGTGTGGTCGTATTTCCGCAGGCCCCGCGGGTCGAGGTAGATCATCTGCTCGAACTCGGGCAGCTGTTCGCGAACCTCGATAACCTTGTCGACCTGTTCCTGATCGCCTGCGATGACAAAACGCGCGCCGCAGTGGTTCAGGACATAAGCCATCTCTTCGGCGTTGCTGTCCTGATAAAGCGGCACGGGGATCGCCCCCACCATCTGCGCGGCCACCATCGACCAGTAAAGGTAAGGCCGGTTGCGCCCGATGATGGCGATGAAGTCGCCTTCGTTGATCCCCAGTTCCAGCAGGCCTAGGGCCAGCGCTTCGGTCTCATCCCGTGTTTGGGACCAGGTCCAGCTTTGCCAGATACCGTATTCCTTTTCGCGATACGCAGGCGCATCGGCGAATTTGGTTGCATTGCGCTGCAAGAGCGCCGGGACGGACTGCGGTCCGTCACGCGGTGTGGTCTGAGCCAATTTTTCCTCCCGTGCCCACCTTTGCGGCAGGTCTCATCGCGTGTCGCGAATCCTTGCAACCAAGGTTGTCGGGATGAGCGTGGAGGTCAACTTTTTCCTGAAAATTACGCAATCCTTACGAATTGTTACGGCGCAGTCAGCCGGCTTTACGAGGTCAACGGATCAGTCTTGTCCCAGATCTCTTGGCCACTCTGGATCTTTCGAAACCGTTAATGCAGACGTGTCGAATACGACGCGTCTACGTTAACCGGGTGTTAGGATCTGAAGGGTGCGCCCCCAATTGCGGAAAGGGTGTCTGCGAGCCTCCTGCGACGCATCACAGCGCGCGCATCAGCAGCGTACCTGCCCCCAGAACAACCAACGTACCCGCCGCAATCTCGATCACCGGAACAACGCGGGTGGCAAGGCTCGACCCGGCCAGACTGCCCAGCATTCCGCCGCGCAGGCCCACCGCGCCAGCAGCCACGATCACGGTCACCAGTGCGGTGCCCAGCGCCATCACAAATGCGCCCGCAATCCCTGCCCAGGGGATGCCCATCTGCCATGTGATCACCAGCACAAAAAGCGCACCGGTACAGGGCCGGATCGCGATGCCCGCAATCAAGACTGCCGCCTCGCGCAGCGAGGTGACAGCAGTGACTTCTTCCATGGTCGGCCCATGCTTGTGGCCGCAGACCTCGCAGTTTCCATGGCCATGGTGGTGATGGTCGTGACTGTGATCATGGTCATGGTGGTGATCGTGATGGTGATGCGCCGGGGATTGACGGCGAACGAGCTTGCGCAACCCTCGGAAAAGCAGCCACAACCCGATCAATACAATTGCCCCATAGCTGACCGGGGCCAGCGCATCTTCGGCCACGCCCGTCACGGCTTCTCGCGTCCAATCCAACAACCAAAGCCCGGTATGGACCAGCACCACCGCCGTCACTGCTTGCCCGAGGCTGGCCAGCACCGAAATCACACTCAACCGCCGCAGCGCCACACGGCGACCAAGGCCATAACCACCGATCAGGACCTTGCCGTGACCCGGCCCCGCCGCATGAAAGAACCCATAGGCGAAACACGCCCCCAAAAGCAGCGCTAGAGCTTCAGACCGCCCGGCCCGCACGCCGCGCAGGGCCAGCGCGATCTTGTTCTGAAACTCTCGCTGATAGCCTGCCGCCCAGCGCGCGATGTCATCCGCTCCGCCCAGCGCAAAGAGCCAGACCAGCACGCCGATGCCCGCAAGACTAACGCCTATTAGAACGCCGCGCATGTGATCCGCACCTCGGTGGCAAAGGCTTCGCCCACTTCGGGAAAGCCCATCTCAATCGCGTCCTGATCCCGGCCCAGCTGCGCCAACTGGACCTGCAGGCGTTCAAGTTCCTTGTCGATGTCAGGTTCCTGTTTTTCGATCATACAGCCATCACTACCGACCACGCCGACTTGCATGGTCACATCGTAAGCCGTGTAGAATGTCCTGTCGTACGGTTTCATCGACAACAGCGCGCCTTGCAGTGTCGGCATCCCCTCCACGGCGCGCAAATGCGTCGTGATCAGCCGCCCCTCGCTCATCCGCAACGTCGGTTCCAACGGCCCAGACAGCACCAGCGGGACCCCATCCAGCAAGGCATCAAGATCTCCATTGAACCCTTCAATCCACTTCATGTCGAATCCGGTCAAGGCTGCTTCTTCGTCAGGGGTCAAAACCGCATCCCCGTCCTGATCCATCTCGTAGTCTTCGGTGATCAGCAGGGAATAGAGCGCATCATAGGCCCAAGTGACCTTGATATGCGTGAGCCGCCCCTCAGCATCGGTGATCGCCTCCACCCCGGCATCGACAAAGATATGGGGGTGCGCCAGGGCGGGCACGGGCAGCATCAGCAGTAAGGAGAACAGCAAACCTCTCATGCCGCATGATCTAGCGCGGTGCGGGGGCATCCGCAAACCGCCCCTTGCAGGAATTCGCCCAAATGCTACTCCATTGTGATGCAAAGCGAAGACCAGACACGCGCCCTGACCACCGCAGGGCTGAACCTGATCGCTCAGGCCTTGACGATCTATGACGACGATCTGCAATTGGCAGTCTGCAATCGCCCGTTTCAGCGAATGTTCGACCTTCCCGATGCATTGGTCACCCCCGGCGCGCTTTTTGAAGACACGATCCGCCATCTGGCCGAGCGGGGCGAATATGGCGAGGTTGACGACATTGACGCCTTTGTGACTGAGCGTGTCGACATCGCCCGAGCATTTGAGGCGCACTACATGGAGCGCACCCGCGCCAATGGCCGCACCATCAGCGTCGAAGGCTCTCCCCTGCCGCAGGGCGGTTGGGTGACCGTTTATACCGACATCACCCAGATCAAGAGCCAGGAAGCCCTGCTGCGGGCGCGGTCCGATGCGCTGTCCGACCAGGTTCTCAGTCACGCAGAAGCCCTGTCCGCCAAGAACCGCGAACTGGCCTCCACCATCACCACGCTTGAGGAAACCAAGCGGCAATTGACCGAAAGTGAGGCGCGCACGCGTCTAACGACCGAAATGATGCCCGCCCATATCGCCCACGTGGATGCTGACGGACGCTACACCTATTCCAACCGCCGCCTGTCTTCAGTGATACCGGGGCGGCCCAGCAACATTGTGGGCTTGCACCTGTCTGAGGCGCTCGGGACTGCCCATGGGCGCATCCTGCCCTCTTTGGAAAAAGCCTATGCAGGTGAGCCTTCCGTATTTGAGTTCACCGACAAAGACAGCGCGCGCCGCGTGCGTGTGGCCTTTACCCCCGACACGCGCGGCGGCGTTTACATCCTGTCGATGGACATCACCGAAGAAACCCAGACCCGCGTGGCCTTGCAGCAAACTCGCAAGCGCGAACTGGCCGCGCAAATGATCTCTGGCTTGGCGCATGACTTTTCCAACCTGCTGACGATCATCCTCGGCCTGCAATCCAAACTGGGCCGCCTGCCGGATTTACCATCCGAGGCTGCCGCGATGCTCGAAGGCACGCTTGCCGCCGCACGGCGCGGCGGCTCGCTGCTCAGCACAATTGCCGATGTGACGGATCCCCGCACGTTGCGCCCCGCGGTGGTGCAACTGGGTAGACTGCTGGACGATCTGCCAACACTTGCCTCTCCAACACTGCCCGAAGATGTCATACTGTGCATCGCAAACGAGGCCCCCGACACAGCCGTCCTGCTCGACCGGGGCCGTCTGCTCGACAGCCTGTTGAACCTCATCCTGAACGCGCGCGATGCGCTGGGAACCAAAGGCACCATCACCGTCACCCAACGGATCGTGCATGACACCTGGATCGAATGGCAGGTCGCAGACGACGGGCCCGGGTTTTCGGCCACGGCCCTGACCCATGCCATCGATCCATTCTTCACCACTAAGGGCAGCGAAGGATCCGGGCTTGGCCTGTCGATGGTCTACGACATGGTCAAATCGGCTGGCGGCGATCTGACCATCGCCAACGGTCCGGCGGCGGGTGCGCAGGTCACATTGCGTTTGCCGCTGCGCGCAGCCCTTCCTGCCACCACAGGACTTGCCCTGCTGGTCGAAGACGACGACATACTGCGCGCCACCGTCCGCGACATGCTGATGGACCTTGGCCATTCCGTGATCGAAGCCGCCAGCGCCGATGAGGCCATCGCCCTCATCGCCGATCTGCCAGACATCGCGCTTGCCCTGTCGGACATCCAGCTCGAAGGCGACGCCACCGGCATCGACCTCGCCCGCCGAATGGATAAAACACTACCCCTGATCCTGATGACGTCTCTGCCCGCCGAACACGCGCTGTTTCAGGAGGCTCAGACGCTGGCCCCCGTCTTGCGCAAGCCCTTCACCGCCCAGGACCTCAGCGCGCTCATTGCCCCAGCAAAGGTCGCCGCCCAATGACACGGCCCCTGGTCACCATCCTCGACGATGAACCCGAGATTCGCACCATGCTCGCCGATGTCCTGGAGGAGGCGGGGTTTGACACGCTCAGCTTCTCGCGCGCCCGTTCGTTTGAAGCGGCCCTTGCCAACCATCAGCCAGACGTCTGCCTCGTGGACCTGTCACTGCCCGACACCGATGGGCTGACGCTTGTGCACCGCCTGGCGCTGGAACAGGGGGCGATTGTCATCATCATCTCCGGCCGCGCGCAGGTGCAGGACCGGGTCACAGGCCTTGAACTGGGGGCCGATGACTACATTATCAAACCCTTTGACCCTGCTGAGGTCGTCGCCCGCATCCGCGCGCGCCTGCGCTCAAACCGCCCCGCACAACAGGCCGGCAACACCGCCCGCTTCAAGGGCTGGACCGCCCATTTCGACCGCTACATGCTTGAGGATGACGCAGGTACCGAAACACCCTTCTCCCACGCCGAAGGCGAAGTCCTGCGCCTTTTCCTCGAAGCCCCCAAGCGCCTGATCAGCCGCACCCAGATGCAGGAACAACTTGGGGGTGCCGCTTCCGAGAGCTTCGACCGCGCCATGGATGTGCGCATCTCGCGCCTGCGCACGAAGCTGCGGGAAGATCCAAAGAACCCACAGCTGATCAAGACGATCTATGGGGCGGGTTATATTTTTCTGGGCGAAGTAACATGGAACTGACCCAACACGGTCCGCAAGACCCCGCGTTGCCTGCCATCCTTGATCTCATGCGCAAGACATTTGCCTACATGGATGGCGTCATAGATCCCCCATCGTCCATCCACCGGATGACGCTAAGCGACCTGCATAGCAACGTAGAAGTGGTAGAGGTCTGGTCGGCAGGCTCACCGCCTGTTGCTGCAGTGATCCTGACACCGAAGTCTGAGGCGCTCTACGTCGGAAAACTCTGTGTTGCAGAACACATGCGCGGGCGCGGAGTATCACGCCAACTCATCGACCACGCCGCAGATCGCGCGCGCAGTTTGGGCAAACCGAGGCTGGAACTGGAAACCCGCATAGAACTCACGGCCAATCACGCTGCATTCCGCGCAATGGGCTTTGTCGAAGTCGAGCGCACAGCCCATGAAGGTTTTCAAAATTCCACAGCGATCACTTTCGCCAAAGAGGTCTGACAGCGCAAAGGTTCATTCCGTACCCAGCGCCCGGGCGGCCTCAACCAATACCTTCAGGCCAGCCACCAGATCACCCTCATCCGTGTCTTCCTCAAAGGCATGGCTGATCCCGCCAATCGACGGCACAAAGAGCATCGCCGCAGGCATCAGACGCGCCACATTGGTCGCATCATGCAAGGCACCGGATGGCATGAGCCGCCAACGATCCGGTGCCACAGCCTCCGCCCCCGCTTCCAACGCCGCACGCAATTTGGCATCCATCGGCGTCGGCTCCAACTCCCACATGGGACCAAAGCTCACTTCCACCCCACAGTCCCGCGCCACGTCCTGTGCCGTCTCGCGCACGATTTGTTCCATACGCCGCAGCCGATCCGGATCCCCATCGCGCCACTGCATCGAAAACTGCACTTTGCCCGGCACCACCGACCCCGCGTTTGGATGCAGCCTCACATGACCAATCGTCCAGACGGTGGTGGGGCTGACCACATTGCGGAACCGATCATTGATCGCCACGTTGAAAGCCGACAGCGCCTGAAACGCATCCCGGCGCAGGTCCATCCGCGTGGTGCCAGCGTGGTTCTGCTGACCCACAAAGGTGATCGGGATCTCCCGCGTGCCAACGATATCGGTGACCACGCCGATCTGCTCACCGGCCTCGTCCAGGGTCATCCCCTGCTCAATGTGCAACTCGATGAACCCGGTGAACTGGTCCGCGTCCACATCGCCAGTGGCCATATCTGCCACCGCCTGACGCGCATCACGCAAAGCGGTCCCGTCATAATCGGTGACCCCATCCACATCCACCAAGTCTGAATACCCGCTCCAGACCGAAGACCCGGTCAACCCGCCAAAACGACCCTCTTCATCTTGAAAAGAAACCACCGACACGCCCGAACAACACCGCGCCACCTCAAGTGCCGCAATCACGCCCAAAGCCCCATCCAGCCAACCGCCTTCAGGCTGAGTATCCGAATGCGACCCCATCAACAGCGACGGCCCCTCGGCCAAGCCAAAGAGATTGCCCATCGCATCCATCTCAACGCGCAAGCCTGCGTCGGAAAACCGGCCGGCCAGCCACCGCCGGGCCGCAACATCCGCGTCCGAAAACGCCCGCCGCACCACACCCTTGCCGACACCAGAGGCCCCAAACCCCCGCAAAGCATGCAAATCCGCCAAGAACCGCTCAGAGTTCACCACCAACACCACCCTCTTTATGCCCAAAATACTCCCGGGGGGGGTTGGGGGGCAGAGCCCCCCATCAGCAAGAATAGAATCGCGCGCGGCGCAGCCGCTCCATCAGATCACTCCGCTGCAAGCGCAGTCTTTGCCGCTTCAACCCGAACAGCCGAAAACTTGAACTCCGGGATTTTGCCGTAAGGATCAATCGCCGGATTGGTCAGGATGTTCGCCGCAGCCTCCACATAAGCAAAGGGCAGGAACACCATGTCCGGCGACACCGCCCGATCCATGCGCGCCATGATCTCAATCGACCCACGCTTGGTGGTCAGGCGCACATGTTCACCCGGCTCGACGCCCAGTTTGCGCAGGGTGGAAGGATGCAGCGAACAATTCGCTTCCGGCTCCACCGCATCCAGAACAGACGCACGGCGCGTCATGGAGCCCGTGTGCCAATGCTCCAATTGACGGCCCGTGGTCAAGATCATCGGATAGTCTGCATCCGGCACATCATCAGGCGCAATGATCGAGGCAGGGGTGAACTTCGCCCGCCCATCCGGGCGCGGGAAACCATCACCAAAGACGATCGGCTGTCCGGGATCGGTCTCGCTCAACGACGGGTATGTCACCGCGTTCTCGCCCATCAGACGGTCCCACGTAATGTTGTCCAGCGAGGCCATGTTCTGCTTCATCTCGGCAAAGACGTCAGCGGGGCTCTCGTACGTCCAGCCCAGCCCCAACCGCTTGGCCAGCTCCACCTCGATCCACCAATCTTCCTTCGCCCCACCAGGCGGCGGCACCGCAGGGCGGCCCATCTGGACCTGTCGGTTGGTGTTCGTCACCGTGCCCGACTTCTCCGCAAAGGCAGAGGCCGGCAGGATCACATCCGCATAATTCGCCGTTTCGGTGATGAAGATGTCCTGCACCACCAGATGGTCGAGCTTAGCCAGTGCGTCGCGGGCATGTTCCACATCCGGGTCGGACATCGCCGGGTTTTCACCCAGCACATACATCGCCTTGATGTCGCCTGCGTGCACCGCATCCATGATCTCGGTCACCGTAAGGCCCTTCTCGTTCGAGAAATCCTCAGACCCCCAGACAGAGGCAAAGGCCGACCGCACACCGTCATCCATCACGGACTGATAATCCGGCAGGAACATCGGAATAAGCCCCGCATCCGACGCCCCCTGCACGTTGTTCTGCCCCCGCAAAGGGTGTAGCCCGGCACCCGGACGGCCCACATGGCCGGTCATCAGCGCCAGCGAGATCAGGCAGCGCGAATTGTCCGTGCCATGAATGTGCTGACTGACACCCATGCCCCAGAAAATCATGCCCGCCTTGGCCCCCGCAAAGGTCCGCGCCACGTCGCGCAGCAGATCGGCTTCGATCCCGCAAATCTCCGCCATCTTCTCGGGTGTGAAGTCCTTCAGGTGCTCTTTCTCGGCCTCCCAATTCTCGGTGTAGGCCTCGATATACTGTTGGTCATATAGCTTCTCTTCGACGATCACATGCATGATCGCGTTCAGCATGGACACATCCGTCCCCGGCTTGAACTGCAGCATATGTGACGCAAAACGGCGCAGGCCCACGCCGCGCGGGTCCATCACGATCAGCTTGCCGCCGCGCTTGGTGAACTGCTTGAAATAGGTCGCGGCGACGGGGTGGTTTTCCACCGGGTTGGCCCCGATAACAATCGCTACATCGGCGTTTTCGATCTCGTTGAACGTCGCCGTCACAGCACCTGAACCGACGTTTTCCATCAGCGCCGCAACAGAGGACGCATGGCACAACCGCGTGCAGTGGTCGACGTTGTTATGGCCAAAGCCCTGACGGATCATCTTCTGGAACAGATAGGCCTCTTCATTGGTGCATTTGGCAGATCCAAAGCCCGCGACTTCACGGCCCCGCCCCTTCATGCCGTTCGCGGCAAAGTCCAACGCCTCATCCCAGGACGCTTCCCGGAAGTGCGTCTGCCAGTTGCCCGGGTCCACGTTCAACCCCTTGGCAGGCGCATCCTCGCGCCGGATCAGCGGCTTGGTCAGGCGATGGTTATGGTGAATGTAGTCAAAGCCAAAGCGGCCTTTCACGCAAAGCCGCCCTTCGTTGGCCGGCCCGTTGATCCCCTCGACATACTTGACCTTGCCGTCTTTCACCTTCAGCGAAATCTGGCAGCCAACGCCACAGAACGGGCAGACGCTTTCGACTTCTTCATCAAAGTCCGCTGAATCCCCGACCTGGTTTTCATCTGTCACCGTGGCAGGCATTAACGCACCCGTCGGGCAGGCCTGCACACATTCGCCACAGGCCACGCAGGTTGACGCGCCCATCGGGTCCGCCATGTCAAACGTCGGATAGCTGTCATGGCCCCGCCCCGCCATGCCGATCACGTCGTTGACCTGCACTTCGCGGCACGCACGCACACACAACCCGCACTGGATACACGCGTCGAGATTCACGGACATCGCCACATGGCTGTCGTCCAAGAGCGGAATGCGGCCCTCTTCCAGCTTGGGAAAGCGGCTTTCCGCGACACCATTGGCCTCCGCCATGTCCCACAGGTGGCTGGACTTGTCGTGGGCGACCTCTTGCTCCGGCTGATCAGCCACCAGCAGTTCCATCACCATCTTGCGCGCACTTTCCGCGCGGGCATTATTGGTGGTCACCACCATGCCTTCGGAAGGTTCCCGAATGCAGGAGGCGGCCAGCGTGCGCTCTCCTTCGATCTCCACCATGCAGGCCCGGCAGTTACCGTCAGGACGATATCCCGGCGCGGGTTTGTGGCACAGATGCGGGATCTTCAGGCCCCGGCCGTTGGCCACTTCCCAGATGGTCATGCCCGCCTCAGCTTCAACGGTTTCCCCGTTAAGCGTAAAGGTGATCTTGTCAGACATCGCGCCTCTCCCACGTAAACTGCCATATCCTATAGCGAAAACTGACGCCCCACAGGAGTCCCATTCCCGACCCCAAACCCGGTTTTTGCGCCACAGACCACGCCCGGAGTTTCCGATCCACGCCCTTCCTCTTCACCCTTCCAGCATGGGCCATCTTTCGATCATGCTGAACCAAAGAGCGCTGCCTCTCTCTTCGGTCGAACGCGCTCTTCGGTGAAGCCATTCAAGAAGATCGAAAGAGTCCGAATAAACTCAATCCCCCGCTTTCCACTCGCGCGGCGCTCGCCTATCAATCCATCATGTCGCACATCACACTCATCCGCCACGGCCAAGCCAATTCCACCGCCAAGGACGAGGCCAGCTATGACAAGCTGTCCGATCTTGGCCATGAACAGGCCCGCTGGCTGGGGGACCATCTGCGCCAAAGCGAGACGCATCACACGCGCCTCTATACCGGCACGCTAAGGCGCCACCGCGAGACGGCGGCGGGCATGGACACCGGCCTAGAACCAGTGGTGGACGCACGCTTTAACGAGTTGGAATACTTCACGCTGGCAACCCTGCTGGAACGACAGCACGGGATCACACCCCCGGAAAATCAGGCCGGATTTACCACGCATCTGCCCTGCGTTTTCGAATACTGGCGGGATGAAAAGATCGAAGGCGCCCCGGAAACCTGGCAGAGCTTTCATGACCGCATCGAAGACGGCCTGCGCGAGGTGGGCGAGGGCCATGGCCCCGCGCTCATTGTGACCTCCAGCGGGCTCATTTCGATGGCGATTGCACAGGCGATGCATCTGGATATCCCCGCAATGGCGCGGGTGGCCCTGGCGATCATGCACACCTCGATGCACCGACTGTTCCCGATCGGCGGGCACTGGTCGCCCGTTCTGTTCAACGCGGTGCCGCATCTTGATATGCCCGACCGCCGCACGGCCCAGACCCATATCTGAAAGGACCATCCAATGAAGCTTTTCTATGCCCCCGGTACGATTTCCATCGCTGTGGCGATTGCTTTGCATGAGGCAGGCCTTGAGCATGAGTTGGTAAAGGTCGACTTCAAATCCGCCCAACAGACCAAGCCGGAATACCTTGCCATCAACCCCAAAGGCCGCGTGCCTGCGCTGGTGTTAAGCGATGGCACGATCCTCACGGAAACAGGCGCGATCCTCGACTATATCGCTGATATCGCCCCCAACGCCGGGCTGCGCCCCGCAGATCCGCTGGAAGCACAACACATGCGCAGCGTGATGTATTACGTCGCTTCCACCTTCCACGTCGCCCATGCCCACAAAATGCGCGGCAGCCGTTGGGCGGACCAGCAATCCAGCTGGGACGATATGGCCGCCAAGGTGCCAGAAACCGTCGCCGCTTGTGCGGCATTCGCACAAAGCGACTGCCTGCGGGGCGACTATGTGCTGGGCGATGATTTCAGCATCGCGGATCCCTACCTCTTTATGGTGTGCCACTGGATGGAAGGCGATGGAGTAACGCCCGCGGATTTCCCCGGGATCGAAAACTTCCTCAACCGGATGGAAGCCCGCGACAGCCTGAAGGCCGTACGCGCCGCGGGAATGCTATGACCCATCTTTGGGTCCGTGCAGAACAACGCGACAATGAACGTCGCGTGGGGCTGACACCGCAGGGGGCTGCGGCACTGCAGGCTGCGGGCATCGACGTAACGGTTGAAGCCAGCCCGTCCCGGATCATCCCGACTGAGACCTACCATCACGCAGGCTGCAAGATCGTGCCTGAAGGCACCTGGCCTGATGCCCCAGAGGACGCGATTGTCTTTGGTCTCAAGGAGTTGCCAGAGGACGGCACACCGCTGCGCCACACGCACATCATGTTTGGTCATGCTTTCAAAGGTCAGCAGACCGGGGCGGTGTTGCTGGATCGGTTCAAGGCCGGCGGCGGCACGCTACTGGATCTGGAATACCTGGTGGATGACACAGGCCGACGCGTTGCGGCTTTTGGCTATTGGGCCGGGTTTGCGGGGGCTGCGGTGTCGCTCAAATGCTGGTTGGCGCAGCAACAGGGCGGCATCTGCCCACCCGTGCGCCCATATGAGACCGCTGAGGACATGATCCGCGATTTGGCCGCAGAGATGGCGAAACACGGCCCTCCTGACGCGCTGATCATCGGGGCGTTGGGGCGCGTGGGGTCCGGTGCGGCAGACCTTCTTGAGCGCATGAACGTAGCCGTAACCAAATGGGACATGAATGAAACCGCACACGGCGGGCCGTTCCCGGAGGTGCTGGACCACGCGCTGTTCATCAACTGTATTCTGGCAGGCCCCACAACGCCGCCCTTTGTCACGCCTGACGCGCCCAAAGCCGTACGCAATCTGCGGGTCATCGGGGATGTGGCCTGCGACCCCAACAGCGCGTTCAACCCGGTGCAGGTCTATAACGCAGTGACCAGTTGGGAGGCCCCCGCCATCCGCGTGCATGATGACCCGCCGCTGGATGTGATGGCCATCGACAACCTGCCATCGATGCTGCCGCTGGAAAGCTCTGAGGATTACGCCGCGCAACTGTTACCCACACTGCAGACCCTGCCAATGGACGATCATGGCGTTTGGACCCGCGCGCGTGAGGTCTTTGCCCAGCATCTGGCTGCGCGCTGACAAAAGCGAGGCGAAGCTCCGGCGCGCCCGTTGCCGTGTCACCGTACGGTGCAATCAACGGGCGTTAACACAAAGTCCTTAGAACCGCCCTCGCTGCAGCCGCCGGGACGAAGCACTGTTTCCGGCACACAACGGACCTGAGGCGCGAAGCACTGCGTCATCTTGAGGCCCCGAGTTGGCAGGCTTGTCCTGTCTCATCCCTGTCCGATTGGCGGCGCCGCCTTTTTCATCACCCGGCCCCCCACGCTGAAACACCATGACCCCCTGACGGCCAAGCTGGCCTGCCGGGGGGTTTGGCGTGCGTCAGGAAAATATCCGGTAGTAGAGCCAGTCGGGCAAGAACTGGGACACCCGGAAGACCATGGAGAAGAGCCAAGGAAAGCTCTTCTTGAAGCTGTCCGTGCCCATGTGCTCGAACATCTCGCGTGCGGCGTCCTCGGGCTCCATCAGAAAGGGCATTTTGAAGTCGTTCTTGTCCGTCAACTGTGTGCGGATGAAGCCCGGGTTAGCGACCTGGACCTCGACGCCGGTTTTGCGCAGATCGGCGTACATGCACTCTGCCAGTGACATCGTGCCTGCTTTGGAGGCGGTATAGCCAATCGAACCCGGCAGCCCGCGAAACCCGCTGAGGCTGCCGGTGATCACAACATGGCCCCGGTCCCGCGCGACAAAGCCTGGGACGACCTGGCCCATCACCCGCATCAGCCCGGTAAAATTGATATCCGCCATGGCCGTGGCCTGATCCGCGTCCCAGTCCTGCGCACCAAAGGGCCAATAGACGCCCGCCAGGAACACCACGCCGTCAATCTCGCCGACCTCAGCCGCCGCCTGCCGCACGCTGTTGTCGTCAGACACATCCACCGCAACGGCCTGCGCCTTGTGCGGCAGGTCAGCCACCAGCGCTTCCAGCTTGTCCATCGACCGGGCAGAGACGATCACCTCGGCGCCCGAACGGCTCATCTGGTGGGCAAGGGCCGCGCCCAGACCATCGCTGGCCCCAACCAGCCAATACCGTTTACCAACCCATTCTCTCATACTGCACCTTCTTCAACGCGCCGGATCGTGGCGATCAACTCTGCAACACGGATGCCAAACTTGCGGAACTGGCTGCGGTTGATCACCGTGCCATCCGGCGTGAGGTACATCCAGTCCAATGTGCTCAGCACATGGCCGCCCGCATCCTCGGGCAGTCGAATGTCATAAAGCATCCGGATCGTATTGCCGGAATGCACGCCAGCGCCCTTGCCGATCACGTCCGGTGCTTCGGCATCGAATGTGCCGTCCTCATGCACCGTAATCGTCCATTCGCGGTTTTGTTCTGACCCGTCATTGTAGCGAAAGCGCTCTGACATCACACCGACATTGCCCTGCCACTTCATGTCAAAATCAGCAGAAAAAGTGCTGCTGACCCGGCCAAGCGGGCCGTAGATCACGCCTTCGCAGACCATCCGGCCCCGCAGATGCTGCTGCACGTCGAACGCTGGCGCCGCTTGCGCGTAATCCTGCGGGTTCTGTCCGGGGAAAGCCGCAAACCGCCCCCGGAGCAGAACGATCGCCAACAGCAAAGCGAGAATGACGCAGATCAACAGTCCCATCAGCTTTCCTTTCGTTCCCGGACGCCCACCAGAAGGGCAATGGCGAAGAGTTTCAGAACACAGGGCAGTCCGGCATAAAGCCAGATCAACAAGGTGATCGCCGTGGCCGGGCTTTCGGAGGCGTCGGTTTGCAATCCTGCCCCCTCCAATGCCGGAAGTAGCGCGAGCGCGGCCAATGCCAACGTGAATTTCGCTACAAAGGACCAGAGGCCGAAGCCTTCTGCGGCGCTGGGGGCAATGACGGCCATACGCGCCGCGAACATGGCGGGCAGCAACGTGAGGTCAGCCCCAAGGGCCGCGCCGGACGCAAAGCAGACCAGCGCAAACAGCACCAGATCACCGGGCCCCAAAAACAGCGCGCCCCCAAAAGCGAAGATCGCCAGCACCATCGCCGTCAGCAGGACGTTCCGCGGCCCATAGCGTTCGGCCATGACCCCCCAAAAGGGTGCTGCAATCGCCGCCGAAAGGAAAAAGATCAGCAGCAGCGCCCCTTCCCAGCCCGGCGCCTTGATGGCCTGGTCGACGTAGAACAGAAAAAGGGTCGAGCTGACGGCGACGGGGGCGGCATTGACCAACCCGATCAGCAGCAGACGCCGTGCCTCTGCGTCTTGCAGTACGGTTGCAAAGCCGGTCGCGGGCGGCATGTCAGCGGCCTGCCATTCCGGGCGCATGGCCATAACGGCAAAGAGGGCCAGCACGGCAAAGCCGACCGCAAAGCCCGCAAACGGCGCATCCAAGTAGATGCCAAGGACAACCGGCGCCACGGCCGCCACGCAGACCCCAAGCAAAGAACCCGTTTCGCGCCAACGGGCCAGCGCCAGATGGCCTTGACCCGGCAGATGACCCGCCTTGGCCACGCCTTGGGCGTAAAAGCAGATGGTTAGAAAGCTGAAGGCCGAAAAGACCAGCGTCAGCATCACCCCAAACCAGATCAGCGGAGAGATCGGTGGGGTCACGGCAAAAAGCCCCAGCATCGCCAGCGCCATGACCGCTGCTGCCCCGGCAACAGCCACCCCACGATGCGCGCGCGTGCGCTCTGACAACCGCCCCAGCAGCGGATCCTGCACAAAGTCAAACAGCCTCAGCCCCGCCAACACGACACCCAGCAAGGCCAGCGACACACCGTACTCGTCCACGTAAAACTTTGGCGCATGGATATAGATCGGCAGCCCGGCAGCCGCCAATAGGGCCGCAAACAGCGCATAGGCTGGAAGACGCGGTGCTGCGGGCTGCATCAGCGGCTGACTTCGTTCTCGGGCGGGGTGGGGCGGGCGCGGAATTTTGCCCCCTTCCACCACAGTTTGACGGCCTGCCAGTGGATCAGCGCCAGCACCCGCCGAGCCCCAAAGGGACGGCGGATCATGGCGTGCAAAATGCCCCAGTTGCTCAGCCGAACACGTTTGCCGGTCAGCGTCGCAACCAACCCGCCGTCACCCCGGCCATAGTCGATCCAGATGCCCACGCGATCCTCGCGAATGTCAAAGCGGAAAGTGTAGTTGCCTTCAATGGGCTGGAAGGGCGAGACATGGAAAATCTTGGTCGCTGTCAGCTTGTCGGCCGGCTCAATCGGACGTTGATCGCGGTGGTAACAGAGGTAGGAGTGACGGTCGCCATAGGTATTCGTCACCTCCGAAATCACGGCCTTCAGTGCACCGGCCACATCACGGCAAAGCCAGAAAGAGACCGGGTTGAACACGTAGCCCAACACACGCGGTTGCGCCAAAAGCTCGACCTTTTCCACACCGACAATCTGGTACCGCGCCAGTACGTCACGCACCCACTTGGCCCCACGTCCCTTGCCCGGCGCACCGCCATGATCGCTGTCCTGAACCGATGTCAGCGCGCCTCGGTTGCGGCCGAAAAGCCGCGGCGTAGCCAACGTGGCTTCTGCATCCAGCAGAACGTAGTCGATGGAATAGCGGAAGGCGTTCTCGACCGCACCTTTGCGCCCATGGAACGTGTAACCCGCGATATGATCGACGGTTGCGGACATTATTCGGCGGCCAGCGGCAACGCGGGCGTGCCATCGATGGCCCGAACGACGTCTACGGCGCTCGACAGACCGTCCTCATGGAAGCCATGCTTCATCCAGGCCCCACAGAACCAAGTGTTGCGGGCGCCATTGAAGGCTGCGATCTCTTTCTGGGCCTGCAATGCGCCCAGATCGTAAACCGGATGGCGTAGGGTGACCTGATCATAAATGAGCTCTTCGCGGATCGTCCGCTTGGTGTTGAGGGTCACAAAATGCGGATCATCTTGCGGGATGGGCTGAAGCGAGTTCATCCAGTAGGTCAAATCGATCCGATCAGAGCTTGCATTGGCATCTTCGGTGTAGACCCAAGAGGCCCAGGTGCTGCGCCGCTTGGGCATCATGCGTGTATCGGCATGCAGCGTGATGTCATTGGGCTGATACTTGATGGCCCCCAGCCCTTCGGCCTCTTCCGGAACCGCGTCGGACAGCATCCCCAGCGTATCATCGGAATGCGTCGCAAAAATCACCTCGTCGAAGCGCTCCCACTCCCCGCCCCAGGCGCGGATCTCCACACCCGCAGCGTCGCGGCGCACCCCCTGAACGGCAGTGCCCAGGCGAATGTCGACACCCGCGCCGCGCATCTTGGCCTCAAGCCGGGCGACATATTCCTGAGAGCCGCCCTCAACCGTGTACCACTGATGCTGACCCGAATACCCCAACAGACCGTGATTGTGAAAAAAGTCGATCATGGCATAGGCCGGGAAATCCATGATCTTCTCTTTTGGCGTTGACCAGATCGCGCCAGACAGGGGCGACAGGTAGTACTCCCTAAAATAGCGGCCCATCCGCATCTGATCGAGGAACCCTTCGATGGTCAGAGATTTATCCCGCGCCAGCCGGAGGGCGTATTTATTGAAGTGAAAGATGTCGCGCAGCATCCGCACAAAAGACGGGTTCATCGCGTTCTTGCGTTGCGCGAAGAATGCATTCGCATTGGTCAGCGCATATTCCAGCCGCCCCCCGTCGATGGAGGCGCCAAAGCTCATGTTGGATTTGACGACCGGCACATCCAGTTCGTCAAAAAGCCCCGCGAGATTCGGGTAATTCGCGTAGTTGAAGACGATAAACCCGGTATCGACAGGCTGATCGCCTCGTTTTCCGGCAATCACTGTTCGGGCATGCCCCCCCAACCGGGCACCGGCCTCAAACAGGGTCACATGATGGTTGGCCGACAAAAGATGCGCCGCACCCATGCCAGAGATACCAGCACCGACAACGGCTATTTTCCGTGGAACAGGCGGGATACCGTTGCTGTGGGCTGCAGAGGGGACGTCAAAAGGCATAAGAGGCAAATCACTCGTGTTTCGTGTTGTTTGACATGTAGTACGCGAAAAACACGAACGCAGATGAAAAAAAGTTGCGCTTGTTTGTGATCCATCTGGAAAATCCTCTCGTAATCATAACATGTTCGCACTTGACCATGCAGATAATCACACTCCTTCCAGCGCGCCGCGCCGCACACCTGCAGGCCGTGTCATTTCCAATGACATGGCGAAACGGGGTGCGCGGGTGAGCGACAAGAGCACCGATACCAATTGGGGCGCGCTGATGATCCAGGTGCGCGATCATCGTGATCGCAAGGCCTTTGCTGCGCTCTTCACCCATTTTGCGCCCCGCGTGAAAGGGTTCCTCATCAAGTCTGGCGCAGATGCAACAACGGCTGAGGAATGCGCCCAGGACGTCATGGCAACCCTTTGGCACAAGGCTGGACAGTTTGATCCTGCGCGCGCTTCGATCTCAACCTGGATCTTCACGATCGCGCGAAACCGCCGGATAGACATGCTGCGCCGGGACCGCCGGCCCGAACCCGAGGACCTGCCCTGGGGTCCGGAACCCGAACCCGAACAGGCTGATGTCCTTGCACATCAGCAGGAAACCGAACAACTCAGCGCGGCGCTGAAGTCCCTTCCGGATGAACAACGCGAGCTGATTGAGAAAGCCTATTTTGGGGATCTGACCCAGTCAGAGATCGCCAAGGCAACAGGCCTGCCCTTGGGCACCATCAAATCCCGAATCAGATTGGCGCTGGACCGCTTGCGCCATGCAATGAAGAAGCAAAACTCATGACCATTCAACATCACCTCGACGAAGCCACCCTGCTGGCCTATTCCTCCGGCACCCTGTCCGAAGCGTTCAACCTGATTGTGGCAACGCATCTGTCGCTCTGCGCGCAATGCCGGGCCGAGGCAGAAAGACTCGACGCTTTAGGCGGGGCCTTGCTGGACGATACGGCCACAGCGGACCTGTCGCCCGACAGCCTCGAACATACGCTGGCCTTGCTGGAACGTCCCACTGCCAAATCAACGACGAAAGCCCAGCGCGAACCCGGCACCCTGCCTGCCCCATTGCAAGACTACGTCGGCGGCGACCTCGATGCGATCAAATGGCGACCTGTCGGCATGGGCGTCAAACATGCCGTATTGCCAACATCCTCCAAGGCAACCGCCCGTCTGCTGTTCATCCCAGCCGGGGCCGCGATGCCCGATCACAGCCATGAAGGCACCGAAATGACACTGGTGCTGCAAGGCGCGTTCCTGGATGACGAAGACCGTTTTGCCCGCGGCGACATCGAACTGGCAGACGGACATGTCACCCATACGCCGATTGCCGACGTGGGCGAGGATTGCATCTGCCTTGCCGTCACCGAAGCGCCTCTGGTATTCAAAGGCTGGCTGCCCCGGCTGATGCAAAGGTTCGTCGGTATCTGACACGCGCCCGACCGTGCGGCCAACGATGCCGTGCGGTCCTGCGAAACCATATTGCAACCAGCGGCACAAAAAACATGTAATGCGGCGCAGCCGCGCCTTCAGGTCACGGCTTGCCCAAGGGCACCACAGTGGGGTCAGACCGATCCTCTGACACCTCTTCAAAGTCGAAGTCATGCAGGCGCCCTGCCCGTTTGGCCGACTTCTCTGCACTGATAAGTATGTCATCGACATCCTTGCGCGCCTGATTGAAATGCGTGTCGAGCTTGCCCACCCGGGTCACCAGCCGCTCCACATCAGCGTGCAGCATCCCCAATTCCTTGCGAATAGCGCCAGCCTGCTCGCGCATCCGTGCGTCCTTCAGGATGGCACGCATGGTGTTAAGCGTGGCCATGCAGGTTGTAGGTGAGACAATCCAGACACGTTTTTCAAAGCCATAGCGCGTGAGGTCAGCAAAATTCGCGTGCAGCTCAGCATAGACCGCCTCTGACGGCAGGAACATCAACGCACCATCGGCTGTCTCACCCTCAATGATGTAACGCTCGGCGATATCATCAATGTGCTTTTTCACCGCCACCCGCATCGCGCGCACGGCCTCCTTGAGCGCGTGATCACTCTCCGCCCGGTGCAGCGCCTCGTAGGCCTCCAACGGGAACTTGCTATCGATCACAATCGGTCCCGGCGGGTTTGGCAGGTGGATCAGACAGTCGGGCCTGCGGTTATTCGACAGCGTGAACTGGAAGGCATAAGCATCAGGCGGCAGCGCCTTGGACACGATCTCGTGCAGCTGGATTTCCCCAAACTTGCCGCGCGTCTGCTTGTTGCTGAGGATGTCCTGCAGGCTCAACACATCCCCCGACAGCTTGGTGATATTGTCCTGCGCCTTGTCGATGGCCGCCAGCCGTTCCTGCAACTGCGTCAGGCTGGTCGTCGTCTGCTTGGCAGAGCCATGCAGCGTCTGATTCATCCGCTCCTGCATCTCTGCCAAAGACCGCGCGGCTTTGGCCGCATTGTCCGCCAGCCGTTCCTGCATCTGCAGCTGCACCGTGTTCAGCCGCGTCTCCATCGTCTGGATCATCTGGGTCTGCGCATTGGCCTGCGTGTCACTGACCGTCTGCAACCCGCCCTGCAGACGCTCCTGATTGGCACCCAACTGCTGCACATGGCCACCCAGCACCTGCAATTGCTGACTAAGCGGAGCAGCCATCCGTGCCGACCGCCCTGCCGCGCGCACCGCCATAATCAGCAGGATCAGCACCAGCAGCACGACAACCGCCGCCACGACCACAGCAATCACGCGTGGATCGCTGTAAGCATAAGACTGTCCCGCAAATTCAATCATGTGCGCCCAAACAGCCGCTCAATATCGGCCAGCTTGAGTTCAACGTAGGTGGGCCGCCCGTGGTTGCACTGCCCCGAATGCGGCGTCGCCTCCATCTCGCGCAACAGCGCGTTCATCTCTTCTGCGCGCATCCAGCGGCCCGAGCGGATAGAGCCATGGCAGGCGATGCGGCTCAGGATCGCTTCGATCTTGGATTGCAGCAGGTTGGATGAGTTCTGATCCGCCAACTCGTCCAGAATATCCTTCAGTAAATCACCAGCGTTTACCGTGCCCAGAATGGCCGGCGTTTCGCGCACAGCAATCGCCGTTCCGCCAAAAGCTTCAATGCCCAGACCCAGCTTCGCCAGTTCCTCCGCCATCTCCAACAATCGTGCACAATCACCAGCTGAGAGTTCCACAATCTCAGGGATCAGCAGCGCCTGCGCCGCGACGCCATTCTCGGCCATCTGACGTTTGAGCTTTTCATAAACCAGCCGCTCATGTGCGGCGTGTTGATCAACGATCACCATCCCGTCAGCCGTCTGGGCGATGATATAGTTCTCATGCACCTGCCCCCGTGCAGCCCCCAGCGGCAGGTCCTGCGGGGCGGCTTCGGCCTCTTCCACAACCTCCTCAACCGGCGCATCAACCCGCCCCCACATGCCTTGCGTTTCCGCAAAGCCAGACGTCACGGGCCGCGGGCCGAGCGAGGGACGGTCCATCTGATAGACCCGCGGCTCGGTTGGTTCCGCGCGCATCGCACCAAGCGTTGCGTCCGCCACTGTGGAGGACGCGCGGTGCCCCGCCTCTGCCAGCGCGTGGCGCACGCCGGACACGATCAGCCCCCGCGCCACGCCCGGTTCCCGGAAACGCACCTCGGACTTGGCCGGGTGCACGTTCACATCCACCAGCGTTGGATCGCAATCGATGAAGAGTGCCGCCGCCGGGTGACGGTCACGGCTGAGAAAATCATGATAAGCCCCGCGCAGCGCACCCAAGAGCAGCTTGTCCTTCACGGGCCGTCCGTTCACGAAGAGGAACTGCGCCACCGAAGAACCCCTGGAGTAGGTCGGCAAAGCGGCATAGCCCGTCAGGTGCAAACCCTCACGTTCCGCATCCAGTGCCACGGCGTTTTCTGCAAAGTCTCGTCCCAAAACACTGGCCAACCGGCCATACAGAGCGGCGAACATATCTCCCTGTTCCGCGCCCGCGCGGAAAACCTCGCGCCCCGGCCCCTCGCCTGAAACATCGCGCAGGGTGAACTGAACAAACGGCTCTGCCATGGCGAGGCGCTTCACCACATCCGTGATCGCCTGCGCCTCCGACCGGTCAGTGCGCAGGAACTTGAGGCGCGCTGGCGTGGCATAGAATAGGTCGCGCAGGGTGACGACCGTGCCTTCGTTCAAGGGCGCGGGGCGCACCGCGCCCATCTTGCCACCATTGACCGGGATTTCTGCGCCGTCATGACCAGCGGAACGGCTGGCGATGGTCAAACGGCCGACAGCACCCAGTGACGGCAGCGCCTCCCCCCGGAAGCCAAAAGTGTGGATGTTCAGCAGGTCGGTGCCGTCGATCTTGGAGGTCGCATGGCGCGACAGCGCAAGCGTCAGATCCTCAGGCGCGATGCCGCAGCCATCATCGCTCACCCGGATCAAGGTCTTGCCACCATCGGCAAAATCAATCCCGATGCGGCGCGCGCCTGCATCAATGGCATTCTCAACCAGCTCTTTAACGGCAGAGGCCGGGCGTTCAACCACTTCGCCTGCGGCAATACGGTTGATGGCACCTTCGTCGAGTTGCCGGATCACTGGTCGATTGTCGCTTATGTTGGGGCTGAGGTCTGCCATGACGCAAAACCTAGCATGTGTGACCCCGATTCCGAAAGCGGCAATGACAGCTTGTCCACATGTAATTCGGGGTCTCGCGACCCCGACGCGGGGGCGGGCGACACGCCCGCCTTACGAAGGTTTCCGGTAAGGGGGGCTTCTAGCCCACCATGCGACGTTTCGTTTGTTCGGGGGGGCGGACGACGACACGTCCGCCTTACTTTCCCCCTCGTAAGGTGGGCTTATAGCCCACCCCCCTTTGCAGAGAGGTACCAGGCGACGATCTTGTCCCGTTCGCTCTGCTGCATGAAGCTGAGGTTCGCGGGTGGCATGGCGTGGGTCAGCCCTGATTGTAGATAAATCTCTCGGGCGGCCATGGCGATCTGGTGTTCAGTCTCAAGCCGCACGCCCTTGGGCGGCCAGTGCAGGCCCTCCCACGTGGGCTCAGCCGAATGACACATCGAACAACGGCCCATGACGATTTGCTGCACATCCTCAAATCCGTCTGCCTGAGCAAAGTGCAGGGCCGCGCCTTGAGCCTCCTTTGGCTCTTCGGCGCGGAACATCGGCGCAGTGGAGAGCCACATGACGATAATGAACAGCAATGCCGTCGCCATCCACGTCCAGGTCGGATTGCCGGTGCGCGCGTGGATGGAGTTGAAGTAATGCCGGATCGTCACGCCCATGAGGAAGACAAGGCTGGCGATGAGCCAGTTCATCTCAGACGCGAAGGCCAATGGGTAGTGGTTGGACAGCATCATGAAGATGACGGGCAACGTCAGGTAGTTGTTATGGGTGCTGCGCTGCTTGGCGATCTTACCGTATTTCGCATCTGGTGTCCGTCCTGCCTGCAGATCCGCCACAACTATCCGCTGGTTGGGCATGATGATGAAAAAGACGTTTGCGGACATGATCGTCGCGGTGAAAGCGCCTAGGTGCAGCAAGGCCGCCCGGCCAGAGAAAACGGAAGTGTAGAACCAGGCCATCCCCACCAGAATCACGTAGAGCAGGATCATCAGACGGGTGTTGTCATCGCCAAACCGGCTTTTGCAGATCTGGTCATAGGCGACCCAGCCAAAGGCCAACGAAGCGATGGAGATGCCGACGGCCTGGAAGGTCGTGAGCTGCATGACCGCCGGGTCGATCAGGTAGAACTCCGCCCCGAGGTAGTAGACCAATATCAACAGTGCAAAGCCGCTGAGCCAGGTCGAATAGCTTTCCCATTTAAACCAGACGAGGTGGTCCGGCATGTTGTCCGGTGCGATCAGGTACTTCTGGATGTGATAAAACCCGCCGCCGTGGACCTGCCATTCTTCGCCGTCCGCACCCGAGGCAAGGTTGCGGTCCCGATGCAGGCCCAAGTCCAGCGCGATGAAGTAAAACGACGAACCGATCCAGGCGATGCCCACGATCACATGCACCCAACGGACGGCAAATTCGATCCAGGAGGAAATGGCGGCGAGATCGTACATCGGCGGTCCCCATTTGGCCTCTCGCAAAGGGAGAAGTTGGGATTGGATATTTTTGGCCAGAAAGAGGGAAGGCCGCGCCTATCATCGCAGGCGCGGCCCCGGGTTGAAAGGGCTCAGATTTCGTCCGGCAGGACGAGGTTGAGCACAATCGCCACAATGGCAGTGGGGGCCACGGCAGAGGTCATCAGCACCTTGAGGACCGCAGGCTCCACGTATTGCACGGCCGTTGGCACGAGGTTGAGGCCCAGCCCGCAGGCCAGCGACACGGCGATGATCACCATGTTGCGGCGGTTCATGTTGATCTCGCTCAGCACGTTCAGGCCCGCAGCGGCCACCATGCCGAACATCACGATCACGCCACCGCCGAGAACGGGCAAAGGCATGGAGGCGATGACTGCGCCGATCTTGGGAATCAGCCCGCAGACAACCAGTACCAGCGCGCCGATGGTCACGACGTGACGCGACATGATGCCGGTCATGCCGACGATGCCGACGTTCTGACTGAAGGAGGTGTTTGGCAGCCCGCCGAAAACGCCTGCGACAGCTGTGCCGAGGCCGTCGGCGTAGGTGGCACCAGCGATCTCTTCGTCTGTTGCCTCGCGCCCGGCCCCTGCTTTGGTTGTCGCGGATGCGTCGCCGACAGTTTCGATGGCAGAAACGATGGAGACCAGCGTGACCGCGATAACCGCGCCAAGGCTGAACTCGAAGCCGTAAGGCAGCGGTTGGATCGAGGTGACCCAGCTGGCCTTGGCCACCGCGCCAAAGTTGACCATGCCCAGCGCGAATGCGAGGGCATAGCCCGCAATCAAACCGATCAGGATGGCTGCGTTGCTGGTGGTCCCTTTGGTGAAGAACTTGAGCAGAAGTGCTACGATCACCACCGTCAACGCCACCGACCAGTGCATCAGCGAACCGAAACTTTCAGCCTCCATCTGGAACTTGGCGGCCCCACCTGCGGCGTATTTGATCGCCACAGGGATCAGGTAGAGACCAATGGCGAGGATCACCAAACCTGTAATGAGCGGCGGGAAGAGCCAGCGCAGATGCTTGATGAATCCGCCGAGGATGAAGTGGATAATACCGCCGATAATGCAGGCGGTCAGCGCCACGCCAAGGCCCTGGGTTGCGGCGACGCCTGCCAGCACGCCCACGAAGGCAAAGCTGGTGCCTTGCATGATCGGGAGGCGCGCACCCACGGGTCCTACGCCAACGGTCTGGAAAATTGTTGCGATCCCGGCGAATAGCATCGCCATCTGGATCAGGTACACCTGCTCTGGCCCGCCAAAGGCGAGGCCTGCAGCCCCCGCCACGATGATCGAAGGCGTCACATTGGAGGCGAACATCGCCAGCACGTGCTGCAGCCCAAGTGGTACAGCTTGCGCAAGTGGCGGCGTTTCATTCGGGTCAGCGTAAGCGCCCGCTGTCATGTCTGTCATTGTCTGTCCCTGTCTTATTGACTGCCTATTTTTAGGCTGCCGGGACTATGAGACCACAATATAGGGTGGATCAAGAAAAAACTCTTCCAGATTTGGTGTTTTCCCGATCCGGTCGACAACTGCAAAAATTCCAGGCGATTGGAGCGGCGCGAGCACGCCGTGCCAGGTGTTGCGGTGAATATTTATGCCCTGATGCGGTGCCGTCTTGAAGGCACGGGGGGTGGCGGGTATGCCGTTTTCGTCCTCTGCCACGATCACCAGGAAAGGGTCCGCGCTCATTGGGAAGAAGGCTTGGCTGCCTTCGGGATGTCGCTCCATCAGTTCAAGCGTATAGGGCAGGCTGCGGGCTTGCGCATTGAAGATGCTGATCCCGGCGCGGCCGTCCAAGCCGAAGTCGAGCTGTGCGCGGTCGTGATGGCGGCCGCACATCCCGGCGTTGATCATTTTGTCTGGCGCGCCTGAGGCGTCCAGAACATCGCCGAAGCGGCTGAACGCCTCTGCCGTCAGTGGTTCGATCCAGATGTTTCGGGTCATAGCTGCATGTGCCGGTTGACGTCTTTGTAGAGCAGATAGCGGAACGGGCCGTCGCCTGTTGCCACGCACGCCTGCGGGCAGAAAGCCCGCAGCCACATGAAATCGCCTGGGCCTACGTCCACCCAATCCTTGTTCAGCAGGTAACGCGCTGTGCCTTCCAGGACGTAGAGCCCGTGTTCCATCACGTGAGTCTCCGCAAAGGGAATGCGGCCACCGGGCTGAAAGGTGACGATGTTAACGTGCATGTCGTGGCGCAAGTCGAGCGGATCGACGAAACGTTGGGTGGCCCAGACGCCGTTTGTATCGGGCATGGCCACTGCGCTCACATCCCGTTCATGTGTGATAAGCGCTGGCGGCGGACGGGCGCTGTCGGCGGGATCCCATTTCTTGCGGATCCAGTGGAAGCCGCACGGCTGGTCTGTGACGTTGAAGACCTCCCAGTTCGACGAGGGGGGCAGATAGGCATAGCCACCCGGCTCCAGGTCATGCGCCTCTCCACCGACGCGGAGGCGCAGTGTGCCATGGGCCACAAAGATCACGCCCTGCGCATCCACGTCCGTTTCGGGATGCAGGCTGCCGCCCTGTGGCTCAAGCTCCACCGCGTATTGGGCAAAAGTCTCGGCAAAGCCCGACAAAGGCCGAGCCAAAACCCACATCCGCATACCAGACCAACCGGGCAACAAGGACGTGACGATGTCACGTTGCACGCTTGCAGGGATCACGGCATAGCTGGTGGTGAAAACGGCGGTACTTTCGGGGTGCTGGGACTGATCCGGCAAGCCGCCGGGGGGAAACGCGTAGGTCAAAAGAGGTCCTCCAGACGCAGCCGCGCGATGCGTTCGACCTGTTTGCAGGCTTCCGCAAATTCGGTGTCCGTGGCGTTGTCGATGCGGCGCTCAAAGGCGCGCAGGATACCCGCCTTGTCGTGATCCTTGACCGCAACGATGAACGGGAAGCCATGTTTGGCGACGTAAGCTGTGTTGAGCTCTTGAAAGCGCGTGCGTTCTTCGTCTGTGAGCGCGTCAAGGCCTGCACTCGCCTGTTCAGCGGTGCTTTCCGCCGTCAGCCGCTTGGCAGCAGCAAGTTTTCCGGCAAGGTCTGGGTGCGCCGTCAACACGCCGTGGCGCTCATCATGGCTGGCAGAGCGGAACATACGGGCCAGCGCGTTGTGGATACCTGCGGCCGTGTCGTGGGATGGCCCAAGCTCCAGATCGAACGCGCGTTCGGCAATCCAGGCGGAATGTTCGAAGATGCCCCCGAAAGTGCCGACAAAGGTGTCGCGGTCCATCTGCGACGGCTGCAGCCCGCGTGGTTGCGGAGGATGGGTCGCGCGCCAGTGGTCGGCGATCTCAATTCGGCGCGGGGTCCAGACGCCCTCAAACCCCTTGATATAGTCGATGAACCGTTTGAGCGCCTGTACCCGGCCTGGACGACCAATCAGGCGGCAGTGCAGGCCGATAGACATCATCTTGGCAGCGCCCTTGGTACCCTCTTCGTAGAGGGCATCAAACGTGTCGCGCAGATAGGCAAAGAACTGGTCGCCTGAATTGAACCCCTGCGGCGTGGCAAAGCGCATGTCGTTGCAATCGAGCGTGTAGGGGATGATCAGTTGATCCCGTCCGTTCAGATGCATCCAATGCGGCAGGTCGTCGTCATAGGTGTCAGAGATATAGTCGAAAGCCTGCGTTTCAGCGGCCAAAGCGACGGTATTGACCGAGGTACGCCCGCAGTACCAGCCGCGCGGGGCTTCACCCACAACTTCCGTGTGCAAGCGGATGGCCTCGGCGATCTCGCCGCGTTCGGCGTCTGGGTCATGGTCCTTGTAGTCGATCCATTTCAGCCCGTGGCTGGCGATTTCCCAGTCTGCGTTTTTCATTGCCTCGACCTGCAGCGGTGCCCGCGCCAGGGCAGAGGCGACGCCGTAGACCGTGACCGGAATGGCAGCAGTGGTGAACAGGTCATGCAGCCGCCAGAACCCCGCGCGCGCGCCGTAGTCATAGATGCTTTCCATGTTCCAGTGCCGCTGGCCCGGCCAGTGTTGCGCGCCCACGATTTCGGACAGGAACGCCTCAGACGCGGCATCGCCGTGTAGCAGGCAGTTTTCGCCGCCCTCTTCATAGTTGAGCACGAATTGCACCGCGATCCGTGCGCCGTTCGGCCACTTGGCGTCTGGGGGCGAGCCAGCGTAGCCGGCGAAGTCTCTGGGGTAGCGGTTCATTCTTCGGGGTTCCGTTGAAGTGTTGCCCGACCTTAGTGGGTCTTTGGCAAAACCTGAATCGGAAAAGTTCTGGCCGGGCGCCAGCCTGGAAAACGCAGCCTTCCCCCGGCCTCGCCTCTCAAACCCTGTCCAAACGTAAATGCAGACGTGTCGATAACGACGTGTCTGCATTGAGGGTTTCGTAGGGTTCTGGATTGGTGCTGAGACGGATATGTGTCAGCCTACCCAAGCTCCGGACAGCAATCGGGCCGCCCCCTTCCCGGAACGGCCCGATGCCAGATGGCTGCTGCGTCCTGTGTTTATTGTTATCCTGGGATTATTAGGCGCTGGCCAATCTGTATCTTGTCGGGGGAGCTCAGGATGTTCCGGTTGGCCTGGAAAATCCGGTCATAGCTGCTGGGCTGCCCGTAAAACTGGAGCGAGAGGTAGGCGAGACTATCGCCGGGCTCCACGATGTAGACCCGTTCCCCTTCCACCTTCCGCGTTTTCGCATTGGAGGCGGCAAAGGCCCGGCGGCTCATTTCGCGCGCGGCTTCAGCCCCGCGTTCCGTTCCATCCGTTGCCAATGAGGTCTGGACGAGGTTGAAAATCAGGGTATCCGCGTCAAAG
This sequence comes from uncultured Sulfitobacter sp., assembly GCA_963422245.2. Lineage (GTDB taxonomy): Bacteria > Pseudomonadota > Alphaproteobacteria > Rhodobacterales > Rhodobacteraceae > Sulfitobacter. Next base: position 588,377 of record CAXMWW010000029.1, read on the forward strand.
GTGCCATCCGCCGTGCTGAGCGCTTCTGGCAATTCGATCTCTCCCCGCTCAGCGGCGGCACGGATCAGGTCTGCGGCCTCATCCGGGGTCACATTGCCCTGCGGGATCTGAAGACACAGGCGTTCCTTGCCGTGACGCTCCACCGACTTGACCGTGTAATCCCCCGCCAAGACGTAGTCGCGCAGCATGGTCAGCTTGTCCCGGTTCAGTACCGCCTTGTCCAACACCGCGTCGTTGGCCAGCGCGCTGGCCGTGGGTTGCAACCCCAAAAGGATCTCGGTCATCGAAATCGCATCACTTGTGGGATAAGACAGCGCCCCCACCGGAGAGATCAGATCAGCCGGGCCACTGCGCGTCACGTCGGTCTGCAACGATGCCTCCACCGCGACTTCGAGCGCAGCAGAAGGTGTGAGGTCAAGCAACGGCGCGGGTTCGTTTGCGGCAGTCTCAAGCATTTGGGCAAGGTCGGTGTCCGATTCCGGCAGAGCCGTAAAGGAAGCCTGGGGCGCTGGTGCAAAGCTCATGATCAGCAGGGTTGTGACAACGCCCAGCATAAAGGTCAGCACGCCGACCACACTTGCCGCGATCATCATCGGCGTGATTTGAAACCCCTGAACTACGACAGCTCGGGCCGCGGTTGGCTCCGGTGTGGCTTCGGCGAAAGGCAATGGCTCACTTGAGGGCTGAGGTGCCGATTTTGGCTCGGCCTCGTACCTACGTTGTTTTGGCTCAGTGTGAGTGGCTGGCTCGGGCTGCGGCGGGGAAACGAACTCAGCCTGATACATCTGCGGCTCTGGCAGATATGGGTCGGGTTCGGGATCCCGCACTTGCGGGGGCTCCGGGGGCTGAACAGGTTTGGCCTGATGTATCTGTGGCGGCGGGGCCTTTGGTGCCTCACGCTTGGGGATCACATAGCTGCCAAAGGTGACCGTCGGCGCGCCCCGCTTTTCCCCACGGGGATCATCACTCACGGGGCACCTTCATCAATGCTAAAGCCCAGAACGGACCAGACCTGCATGCCCCCACGGTAGTATTTGATCTTTGCCGCCGGATAGCCGGATTGAAGCAGGTTGTTCACCAGCTTGCTGGCCTCATTGCTGCTGGGCCCCCGGTCGTACACCAAGAGGGCGCGTGCATCAGCAAAGTTGAAGGTGCCGTCGAATTCACGCGCGCCCAGTGCCTTGAGGATGTCGATCTTGAACGGATTGCCTATGGCCATGGTCTCGTGCGGCAGGCTGACGCTGCCCGGGATGAATCCGCGCGCACGGTCCTGCGGCATGCGGGCATCCACCATCAAGCCCGTGTTGCCAGCGACCTCGTTTACCAGAAAACCCAGAACCTCGGTCTCGCCAAAAGTCACAACTCCGTCTGCAGCCTGCATGGGCGCGATGCAGGGCTCGCCGCAGTCCCCGCTGCTGCCTGCAAAAGCTGTGACGAACTTCTGCGCCTGCTGGCTGTCGCGGCTGATCCTGACCTGTTCGCCATTGAATACGAAGGTCGCCTTGGCCTGTAGTACCTGTTCTTGTGCTGCACCTGCTGTTGCACCAACCAGCCAAGCCGCCGCACCTATTGCGGTTAGCCATTTCATCAAAACGTCCCCCAGACTGCCACAATATTTTGTCACGGCGCTCGAAAAACCGCGATTTGTGGTTTGATGGCATACATATAGGCAAAGGATGATTCGCAGGTCAAAGCAAAAACGAATCACGTTGCGAAAATTCTCGAATCGATTCGCCTTTGACGCGAATCAGCCACGGTTGCACCAGTTGACGTTCGTTTATGCGGGCCTATCCTGCCCAAAACCGAGGGAGTGCCGCACCATGGCAGAGGGCTATTTGACCACACATGTTCTGGATACAGGCCGGGGCATCCCGGCGGCGGGCCTTGAGATCACGCTCTACCGTATCGACGGCATGGACCGGGTGCAGCTTGCACAGATGGTGACAAATGCCGATGGGCGCACGAACAGCCCGATCCTGCCCAAAGAGGATTTTGCCAAGGGAACCTATGAGCTGGTCTTTGATGCAGGTGCCTATCTTGATGCCAGCGGCACACCGGCGGAAGACCCTCGTTTTCTGGATCAGATCCCGATCCGGTTTGGCATCTCCGACCCGCAGTCGCACTACCACGTGCCGCTGCTCTTGTCTCCGTTCGGGTATTCCACCTATCGCGGCAGCTGAGGGCGCTTAGCCCGTCTGCCGATACCGATGCGGCCCACAAAGCGCCGCAATGCCAAGGATCACGCCCGACATCGTGGCAATCATGCCCGCGGCAGAGACGCTGTCGGCAAAGCCCAGCCAAAGCGGGCCGTAGCCGGCCAGCACGTAGCCAGAGACAGCCGCAGCCACAGCGAAGACCACCGACCAGGCGACCTGATGCTCCAGCCTGTTGGTCATCAGTCGGGCGGCGGCTGGGGGGCAGATGAACATGGCGATCACGATGATGCTGCCCACCGCGTCAAAAGCCGCAACCGCTGCAATGGCTGCGACCATGACCAACGCCAGACCCAGCGCGTTGGTGCGCATGCCGATGGTGCGCGCGAACCCTTCGTCAAACGTGCTGATCTTGAGCGGCCGCCAGAAGATCGCGGTAAACAGCGCCACCCCCAGCAATGTCAGCGCCATGCGCGGCAGTTCGACCGGCAGGTAGGCGAGCGCGACCCGGTCCCAAAGCGAGGACCAGCCGGTCGCCTCCAGCCAGATCAGGCTTTCGAGATTGCCGTAGAGCGCGTGTTCCACATCCAGATGCACGTTCGAGGTATCCGATTGCTCCAGTAGCAGCACGCCACCTGCGAACATGGCGGTGAACACCACCCCCATGGCGGCACCGGATTCGATGCGGCCCAGACGGCGGATCGCCTCAATGGCGACAACCGCCAGGATCGCAGCGCCCGCCGCCCCCAGCAGCATGGGCCAGGTGCTGACAGCCCCCGTCACCAGAAAGGCCACGACGATGCCGGGCAGCACGACATGGCTGATGGCGTCCCCAATCAGCGCTTGTCGGCGCAGCACCAAAAAGTTGCCCGGTAGCGCGCAGGCCACGGCCACGCAGATGCCTGTCAGTAGTGGCACGAGGCTGAGAGGGACGAACTCTGACCCGGTCACGCCGGGGCCTCATGCCCGTCAATACGGCGGTCGATTTCTTCGATTTGATCCGGCGTCAGCACGGTTTCCAGCGGGGTCAGGCCGTCATAACGGGCGGCGGCCATCTCAAACGCAGGGTCTGCGCGCACGGCCTGCCAGCGGACTTCATCCCGCAGGGCGCGCGCCGCCTGCCCCTGCCCTTCGGGCGTTGCGACACCGTCGGGCAACGCCCAGCCGCGCGCCTTGAGCAGGCGCAAGGTCAGGCGCTCATAGATCGGCTGGCCACTGGCAAGTGCGAGCAGTCCTTGGCGCAGGTGCACCCGACGCTGATAGGTGCGGTGCCGCAACACAGCGGACATCACACCGCGCCCGGGCGAGGCCAACAGCGAAAATACAAACAGCGCGAACCCGACCAGTACGATGATCGGCCCGGTTGGCACATTCGGCACGGCGGCAGAGATCGCGGCCCCTACATAGGCCGAGATGCCGCCCACAGCGCCAGAGATCAGCACGACGTGCTCCGTCCGTTCCGTCCAGAAACGCGCGGTAACCGGAGGGATGATCAGCAGGGCAACAATCAGGATCAGCCCCACGATCTTGAGGCCCACGACGGTTACGGCCAGTACCAGCGCCATCATCGCCAGATCCGTTCGGGTCACGTTCTGCCCGGTGGAGGCGGCGTATTCAGGGTCAAAAGACGCCAGCGTGAGCGGCCTGCGCAGCAGCAGCACCAGCGCAAGGGTCAACGCCGCAGAAACCGCTATCACCAACGCGTCACTGCGCAGCAACCCGGCGGTGGAGCCCAGCAGGAACCCTTCCAGCCCAGCCTGTCGCCCGGCGTTCATGGTCTGGATCACGGTGAGCAGTACAATGCCAAAGCCAAAGAAAACGGACAGAACGGCCCCGATTGCCGCATCTTCGGACAGCCGCGTGCGAGTGCTGAGCCAACTCACACAAAGCAGGCCAACGGCAGCTGATATCGCAGCACCACCAAGCAGACCCACCAGATTGCGGCCGTCCGCGCCCAGCGCCACCATCGCCGTAAACGCGAGCGCCACACCGGGCAGCGTCGCGTGGCTGATCGCATCGCTGACCAGCGCGCGTTTGCGCAAGAACAGAAAGGTACCACTGACCCCGGCGGCCATGCCCAGCAGGGCAGCACCCAGGGTCACAAGGGTCGCGTTATACCCCAGCCCCAACAGCAGGGCGTCGCGGATCATGGGGCTGAGGTTGCCTCAAGCGTGGCATCGACCGGACGCAAGGCGGCCATTTGCGCGCCCGCCAGCCGCCCGCCATAGGCGTCCTGCAAGGTGCGGTCGGTGAAGGCCTGCGCCACAGAGCCTTCGGCCACCTTGCGGGTGTTGATGAGGAAAACGTTGTCGAAATAATCCTCAACCGTGCTGAGGTCATGGTGTACGGCAACCACGGTCTTGCCCGCGTCCCGCAGGGATTTCAGTACGCCGATGATGGCCTTTTCGGTGGCCGCATCAACCCCGGCAAAGGGTTCGTCCAGCAGGTAGAGGTCTGCGTCCTGCGCCAGCGCACGCGCCAGAAAGACGCGCTGCTGCTGGCCCCCTGAAAGCTGGCCAATCTGGCGGCTTGCAAAGTCCTGCATGCCCACGCGCGCCAGGCAATCCTCAGCCTTGGCGCGATGCGCGCGGCGGATGCGGCCCAGCAGGCCCAGCTGCGGGTAAAGACCCATCAGCACGACGTCGATCACGCGGGTCGGAAAATCCCAGTCCACGCTGGCGCGTTGCGGGACATAGGCGATGCGGTGGCGCTGATCCGTCACCGACTTGCCAAATACGGTTGTTGTTCCCGCCAGAGGTTTCAGAATACCAAGCGCGGCCTTCAAGAGCGTGGATTTCCCTGCGCCGTTCGGCCCGATGATGGCTGTCATGCGCCCGGGTTCGACAGTCATGTCGAGCGAGAACACCGCGGGCGTCTGGCCGTATGACACGGTCATGCCCCGGATCGCCAAAGGGCTTTCTGCGCGGCGCGCGTCATCTGTTGCAAAACCTGCATCCGTGGCCAGAACAACGCTCATCTCAGCTTTCCCCTGCCAGTTTGCCAGCCATGCCGGTCGCGGGCACATCGGCGCCCAGCGCACGGGCGATGGTGGTCACGTTGTGGTCGATCATGCCCAGGTAGGTGCCTTCATAAGACCCGTCGGGCCCCATCGCATCGCTGAAAAGGGAGCCGCCGATCACGACCTGATGGCCCTGGGCTGCCGCTCCTTCGATCAGCGCACGCATGTTACGATCAGACACGGAGGTTTCCACAAACACCGCGCGGATGTCGCGGGCGACCAGCAGATCGACCAATTCGCTGATCCGGTTCAGCCCCGCCTCGCTTTCAGTAGAAATCCCCTGAATGCCGATCACCTCAAAGTCGTAGGCCTTGCCGAAATAGCTGAACGCGTCATGCGCGGTCAGCAGAACGCGGCTTTCGGTTGGCACCTGATCCAGCGCCTTGCGGGAATAGTCGGATAGGGTGGTCAGTGTCGCCATATAGCTCTCCGCATTAGCGGCAAACGCCGGCACCCCTGAGGGCAAAGCCTGGCTCAGCGCGCGGGTAACTTCGGCCACCACGCCTTTCCACGCTTCCGGGTCCATCCAGACGTGCGGGTCATAGCGCCCGGCGTAGTCCTCATGGCTCAGCAGACCATCCTTCGGCAAAGCCTCTGCCACGGCGACAACATTACGTGTGCGGCTGAGGTCGGCAAAGAAATCCTCCATCTGTGCTTCGAGATAGAGGCCGTGCCACAGCACCAGATCGGCGCGGGTCATCTTGACGATGTCGCTGCGGGTCTGGCGGTAGGCATGCGGGTCCACGCCCGGCCCCATCAGAGAGGTCACTTCGACCAGATCGCCGCCCACGTTGCGTACGGCGTCTGCAATCATGCCGGTGGTTGCCACGACGGTAAGTTTGGCTTGCGCCAAGACCGACGTAGCGGAGGTAATCAGGGCGAGCCCTCCCAAAAGGGTGGCGCGGCGACTCGGTTGAAAGGTTTTGCTGGTCATAGGGCCAATATGAGAATGGCTCGCAACAAGTCAACCAATTGCAAGTGATTCTCATATGCATTCCAAAGTGGGAGGCCGATTTCCGCTGATTTTGCCTGTTTGTTACTCAGAAGTTAATGCAGACGTGTCGATATCGACGCGTCTGCACTAAGGGTTTGTTCACTAATTGTAACTGGTCAGGTTATCGCTAGCGCTTGTCCAAGCAGGGGAATCGATTGAACGCTAGTTGCGCAGCAATTGCTCCATATATGCGTCGTCCCATGCGGCTGAGCGTCGTTCCTGCGGCATGCTCATTTTGCCAGGTCCCTGCCGCAGCAGGTTTATTGCAGCGTGGTTGATCGCGGCAAAATTGGCTGCTGCATTCCCGGTTCTGATGCGGCAATCGTCCTGCCGGAAGGTGACATCCAGAACCCAGTGCAAACAGTTTTCCACCTGCCAGTGATTTCGGATGTGCGCGGCCATCTTTTCCGCATCGGCGGTCATTGATGAGATGTAGAACTGGCGTATTCTTTTCACCTTGCCTCTGATTTCCCGCGTGTACTGGGTCATGATGACGGCCTTCAGGCCCGGCCAGTGATGGCGTTTTTCCAACCATTCGATGTCTGTGCAAACGGTGTAGCGGCGTGTTTCAAGTCGGCCATGATCGGCATCTGTCGTTTCGCTTTTTCGCAGAAACTCGCCACCGATACCCCGGTCCAGATGCTCCTCAAAGAACAGTTTGACGTCTTCGTGCAAGCTGCCCTGATTACCTTTCAGACCAATGACATAATCTGCGTCTTTGTCCATGATTTGTTGACAGATTTTGCGCTGACAGCCCATGGCATCGATCGAGATGATCGCGCCTTCAAGCGCCAGTATCTCCAGCAGTTTGGGAATGGCTGTAATCTCATTGGACTTGTCCGCGACCTTGCGCTGGCCGAGGACCAGTTTCTGCTCGCAAGACCAGGCCGAGATCATGTGGACCGCACCCGTGTTCGACGTGCTGTCGAAGGATCGCCGAAGCGTCTTGCCGTCAACCGCGACAACGCCTTCAAGCATGTCAGGCCAGCTTGCAACCCAATTCGTGAAGCTGTTCTGCAAGGCCTCGGGATCGAGGCGGGAGAACAGAATACCGAGTTGGTCATGGCTAGGCGTGCCATCCTTGAACGGCAAGAAGCGCCGCAGAAAGTCCAACTTCTTTCGACCGTAGAGGGCGACGGAGGTCCATCCATCCGCACCAGAGATCACAGCGCACAAAACAAGCAGGAATATCTCGTTCAGCGGGTAGATCACTTTCGCCGCCTGACGCGGGTCTGGGATGGCCTCAAAATGGGTCAGAAACTCAGGGATCAGGCGGTCTTTGGACGCTTCCGACATGGAAATCCTCCAGATACAGGGTCATTTCATGTCTTTGATTCAGAAAAATGCAGCCTTGTCAGCAATTTATTCAGTCGATTGCCCTGCTTGTCCAAGTGTGGCGAATTGACTCGCCGGGCATCTTTTTGCTTTAGTGATCGTTCATTTTGTGAATCGTTCAGGGCATGTCACCTAAGCCTCCCCATACAGGCAATTCAGCCGACCTTTCAAAGGTGGAATGGATCGAGTTGGTGACCACTCTCCATGCTGAGAACATGGAGTTGCTGGAAGCCAATGCGCTGCTTGTCGATGAGAACCGGCGGCAGACTGAAATCATTGAGACCCAAGCAGATATGATTGCCGCCCTTGAACAGCGCGTTGAGGCTTTTGAGCGCCGCCTTTCACTGCACAGCAAAAACAGCAGCAAACCCCCGTCGAGCGACGGGCTGTCGAAACCGCACGCCAACCGCACGAAAAGCCAAAGAGGAAAATCGGGGCGCAAGCCCGGCGGACAACCGGGGCACAAGGGTACGACGCGATCCCAAGTCGACAATCCGGACGAGATCGTTGATCATCACCCGCAGACCTGCCCGCAGTGTCAGCACGACTTGTCACACTGTTCGTCACAAGGTTTTGTTGCCCGCCAGGTGTTCGACCTGCCACCGCCGCCGCCTCTTATGGTCACTGAACATCGATCCCATAAATGCCTGTGCCCGGGCTGTGGCAAGCTTGCACGCGGCTCTTTCCCGGCAGGGGTTATGGCGCCAGTTCAATACGGTGGTCGCATTGCGGCCGTGGCGGCCTATCTTCAGACTCACCACTGCATTCCCGACGATCGTCTTTCTCAGGTGTTTTTCGACGTGTGCGGTGTGCGGATCGCGACGGCGACCCTATCGCGTCTCATCGCAAAGATGGCGCATAAAATGCGGTCTTTCTCGGATTCTGTACGTGAAGCGTTGTGCGGTCCGAAGGTTGTGGTCAAACATCTGGATGAAACGGGCCTGCGGGTTGGAGGTCGGACCCGGTGGCAACATGTCATCTGTTCGCCGACGATGAGCCATTTCCGAATGGGAAGCGGTAGAGGCGATTTGTTGTCCGGCGTGTCGGGTATTGTGGTGCACGACAACTGGGCATCCTACGGCAGAATGGAAGGTGTCGAGCACGTCCTGTGCAATGCCCATCACCTGCGTGAGTTGCAAGCACTGGTCGACATTGAAAAAGAAGACTGGGCATTGGCAATGAAGAACATCCTGCTGGATGCCAGGAAAGCGACCGAAATCGCCCGTGAAAACGGGTTAGACAACGTCTCGGCGACTGTGATCGCAGCCATCAACGAACGTTACGACGCCTGCATCACAAAGGCCATTTTGTTCCATGAAGGCCAGCCCCCTCTGAGCCCGACCCCGATCGGCAAAACCAGACGCGGGCGACCCAAACGACGGACCGGCCACAATCTCGCGCTGCGATTGTGCGACCGCAAGGCCGATGTGCTGCGTTTCCTCAACGACCTGCGTGTTCCCTTCACCAACAATGAGGCCGAGCAGGCTTTGCGGATGGGTAAGGTCCGCATGAAAGTCTCAGGAGGCTTCCGCACCATGGCCGGAGCAGACAATTTCTGCATACTGAGAAGCGTAATCGAAACGGCACGCAAACAAGGCTGGTCGATACTCGCAACGTTGACTACAATGTCTACTGATCAAATTACACTCAAACTCAAACCAGCATGAGCCATGGAGTATCCCCCGTTCCATGTTGATGGGCAACAGAGAGTTTAATCTTCAACGCTTCGCGCGACCGTTTCCAGTATAGAATTTGTTCGGTTTTGCAGTGCCTCCGCGGTCGCAGAGAGACCCTGCAAACGTGAAGAACATGACGTTGAAAGCTCTTGAAATTCCAATTCCAACATCGAAAGCGACGATGCAAGAAGCGCCGCCGCGTCCGATGCATTGCCGATCATTTCTATCGAACTGCCTTCGCTTTCGGCCAATAATCCCACTGCGGCGGATATACCAAGGAAATTTGCACGGTCGACTTGTTTTGGGAAAGTAAGCGTTTGCCCTGGTTGAATATCTTCAGGGCCGTTAATCGGCCACATGTCAATTGCAGCTAGAAAACCACCCATTAGCCCCGAAAACCTATTCACGGTTTTGCCTTCCGGCGTTCCGCCACAGGTGACGATGGCGTTGGACAACTGGTCTTGGGCTAGACGAATATCGTCGTTAGCTACGTCAGAATTCGTGATGGAGGCGGTAAAGACAAGCCCAACGGCTTCAAGGACATCGGTAAATCGATACCACCCGCGCAATGAACCTGCGTTGCTTGCTGTTACGACAATCTCGCCAGTGCTTGCCAAATTCGCGAACGTCTCAGCAGAGATGTAGGGGCACGGGTCGTCCTCAAAACACACCCGTATAACTTCACCCTCACCAAATGTTGCAGCGCTGATCTCATTAACCGTGTCTGGAATAATGACGAACGGCGCTATAAAATCCTCGTTCAAAGTCTGAACAGCCCGACGGACATCCTCTACCGATTTTCCAATTTGATCAACGGAAGTCAGGCTTTCTTGCAGAAATTGCGCTGTTTGAACCTCGGACTGCCTGCTCAAAAGTATGTTCTGTTCTTCAATCCGGCGGGTCTGCACATACATCATACCAGCTTGGGTTAAAAGAACGATTTCCCCGAATAACACCAGCAGAATAGAGAGCGTAAAGAAAAGCGTGATAGCGCTGACAGTCCGTGGAACAGCGGTGCGTGCCTGCCCGATAATTTCATGTACTTCCGCACGGGTGATTGGAGCAGTCGGATCGCCCACGATAAAGCGGTTGACAATGTTTATCACATCGCCGGTGGCTTCTTCGGCCCGGCGAACCTGCAACGCCAACGCCCAACGAACAAAAATGAAAGCCGCAATTGCTGCAGCGGCGGAAAGGCCCGCCAGTAGCAAAGTCCACGACAGTATTTCCAGACGCTCATAAAGCTCGTAGCCGAGCCATATATAGACGACGACAGCAAAACCAGTCGACAATCCATAAAGCAATGCATTGCGCAAATCGGGTCGCGGCATAATTAACCTCATTTACATTTTGCCCTACTAGGGAAAGCGCAAAGTCAAATGTGCTATCAATGGCCCTAAGATGTAGCGCGTTCTTGCCATATCCCATCGAAAAGCAGAGTTTAGCATTTTGCAGTCCATCATCAACCAGCGCGGCAACACCCAGCACCTATGGTAAGCCGCCAAATTGGTTCGCCGCAAGTCATTCAACTGCACCTGCGCAAATAATAACCTGACCAGTCACCACTAATTTGGGATGCTGGGGATGCGCCGCAGTCCGTCTACAAGATCGATAATGAACAACACCGACAATTGGAGATGTTCAGAACGAAATCTCGAACAATGCACCGGACTGCGCAGGTATCAGAGCGATCTTGCCGCCCTGAGCCTCTACCAACGCACGTACAATCGACAGCCCCATGCCTGTCCCGCCTTCGGCGCGAGTTGTCGTAAAGAATGGGTCAAAAATCCGCGCACGATTGCCTTCAGCCACGCCGCGCCCGTCGTCGTGAACTGTCAGCGTCGAGGCTTGCCATGCCAAAGCCAGCTCTGTTGCGCCATGCGCCGCCGCGTTTTGCGCCAATTGCGCAAGCACCGCCTGCAGGTCATCGGCGGGCATCGGGATCGTCCCGTCTTGCGCGATGACAATCCGAGGGCCCGAAAGGGTGTCAGCCACATCCGACAGTTTCGCGTTGCCATCCAACCTACCCTGCCCGGCGGCGGCGTGACGTCGCAGGTCCCCGAGCAGGGTTTCCATACGGGCCGAAGCCTCTAGGATGGTCTGAGCCAAGGCTGCGCGATCCGCTTCATCTTGCGCATCCTGCAACAGTTCTGCCGCGCCGCTGATCGCTGTCAAAGGCGACTTCAACTCATGCGTCACATGGTCAGCATAAGCGCGCAGCCCAGCCGCGCGGTTTTGCAGAGTGTCGCCCATGTCGATGACGCTTTGACCCAACTGAGAAAATTCGGGGGTGCCGAAATGGTCGGGCGGCGGTGCGGCGCGGCCTGCCTTGACGGCCCGCGCATGGGCGGTCAGCGCGGTGACAGGCCGCAACACCAGACGCCACAGAAGATACCCCAGGATCAGCGCCGCCGTGATCGACAAGGCGATGATGGTCAGCGCGACTTCCTTGGCGCTGAGGATATTGCCCGCCACACGGATCCAGAGCAGGCCAAAGATAGTGACGGCCACCACACCGGCCATCGCGCCCACGATGATCAGCGTCAGCGACGGGCGCCATTTGCGCGTTACCCGCTGCTGCATGGGCCCATCCGGATGCCAACCCCGTGCACAGTCTCAATCGCATCTGCACAGCCCGCCTCGGCCAGTTTGGCCCGCAGGTTGCGCAGATGGCTGTCCACCGTGCGGTCCGACACATGGATATGCACGCCATAGACCGCGTCCGTCAGGGCGGGGCGCGGCACCACCTGATCAGGCCGCCGCATGAGGTGGGACAGGATCCCCATCTCACGCGCGGTCAGGGGCGTAGATGCACCACCCACAGTGCACAGATGGCGCTCCGGATCGATCTGCAGAACACCGCGTTGAAGGGTGCCATTGAGTTGTGGTTCCCCTGGACCTGACCGTTTCAGGATGGCCTTGATACGTGCCGTCAGCTCACGCGGCGAAAACGGTTTGGTCACATAGTCGTCCCCGCCCAGTTCGAACCCCAGCACGCGGTCGATCTCATCATCACGGGCCGTCAGGAACAGGACCGGTGTCTGATCACTGGCGCGCAGCTCGCGGCAGACCTGAAGGCCATCCATTTCCGGAAGGCCAATGTCGAGCACGATCAGATCATAGCGGCCACTCCGGGCTTTGGTCAGGCCTTCGGCCCCGTCGCCTGCCTCTGACACCTCGAACCCGGCCTGTTTGATGGCGATGCGCAACACCTGCCGGATCTGCGGGTCGTCGTCGACAATCAGGATATGCTGGCTCATCCCCGGGCCTCGTTCGTCATCTTGGCAAGGCTAGTGCGCGCCCGCCAATTGCGAAAGCCCCATTCGCGCCAGTCCTGGGGCGCGCGGATCCGCAGAGTGTACACACCGCAGGCCTTGGGTGCGTGCTGAGCGATGACGGGCTTGGCAGCATCGCCCAACTGGCAGAGATAGTAAAAGTCGTCCGCAACCTCTCGGGTCAGGTTGTAGCGTGCGATGGTGGCATCAAAGCTGATGAAGCAGCAGACATAAAGGACTGTCGCCGTCAGCCCGCCCGCGCGCAGCATCAGCCAGCCATTGTCGCGCCCCTGCCAGACCTGCCAGAGGATCAGCCCCAGCCCCAATGCCGTCAGCCCCATCCAGATCGCCGCCGCCATGCGCAGATGGGTGAGGCCATAGACCTCCACATACATCTCCAACCGCACCAGAGAGCTGACGACAAGTGCCGCGTTCTGCCCGACAAAGGCCATCAGAAGCGCACGCAGCATCGCGTCACCCTGCACCCAACGGCGCGTCAGCAGCGCAAACCCGCCGGCCAGCAGGCCAGTGACAACCAGAGGATAGGCACCCCGGTGGGCGTATTCGGCGTAGGTGATGCCCTCGGGCAGTCCCAGGCCGCCGTAGAGATACACAAGGTCCATCGCCGTCTGGACCGCGAAGACTACGTTGAACAGGACGAGCGCCCGAGAGACCGACTCCGGGTTGATCAGACCTTGCCTGCGGGGGCCCATTTTACGCGCCCGAGGGCTGGCACGCAGGCGCTCCCGCAAGGCACGCAGACGCAGCGCGGTCCAGGCAACAGGTGCAAGGCAGAGCCAAAACAACATCCGGTCCAACCGAGGCAGTTTCGCTCCGTCAAGGGAGGCTTCCTCCAGCCAGCGTTCCGCCACAGGGTTAGCCGCCAGCAGCAACAGGACAAAGACGCCGCCCAAGGCGAGCGGCATGATCCACCGCATGAACCAGCCACCGATCAGGGCGGGCAGGTCTTGCGTGTCGCGGCCCTGCAGGCTGCCTACGCCATCTATGACCGTCTGGCGCACGCCCATGGGCCAGAGCCGCAGCACCCCACGCCACAGCTCCTGCGGTTTGAGACCCGCAAGCGCTGCGAGGATGGCCGAGACACCCGTAGCCGATACAAGCAGGGACAGCGGTTGCACCAATTCCACCAGTGGGCAAAGCGCGAGCGTGGTGGCCGCCACCAGATGCCCCTGCGATTGCAGCGACATGCGCGGCACGCAGACAAGCGCCGCTGACAGCACAATTGCGGCCCCAAATACAGCCAGCGACAGGCCCGGCATGACCTGCCAGATCAGAGCATCGCCAAGCGCAATCAGAGCCAGCAGCAGGGCCACACGGTAGTCGCCGCCTTGATGTGTTTCATCATCCCGCTGCTGGACGCCCGGTGGTGAGCTGTTCAACCAGCATGCGTCCTGTTGCACGGCCTGCGGCAGGCCTCTGATTTGAAGTGTCTTCATTGTTCTGTCCCGTTTCTGATCGTTGTCTTGGGACAGAATGCGCTTGCGGCGGTGCAGACGCTGCTGGAGGTTCGTGCAGTTTTTGCGCAAATGAAGCTGCGGACAATTCCCCGGATATACCGCCCTGTAGACGCGTCTACAGAGCGGTGTCTGCACTTTTCGGCAGCATCAATGCCGCGCTGTACGTCGCGGAAACCGCGCCGCTGCAGGTTGCACCCGGCAGACCGCCATGGCACGTTGCACCTCTGGTCACCGCTGCCGGAGATTGTCATGCCCACCCAGACATCCGCCCCCATCACCACCGCCCCTGCCGGCCAGCTGCCGCAGGTAACAGAGCCGCGCAATCCGGGGATGCCGCTCGACATGAACTGGGTGCGGTCGGTGCAGGCGAATACCTCTGCCATTGAACGCCGTGCCGCCACCCTGCCCGCCCGGCGATCGGTCAAGAAAGCGCATCAGGCAGCATGGCTTTTGCGCGCGGTGACTTGCATTGACCTCACGACACTGTCTGGCGATGACACCGCGCGGCGGGTGCATCGTCTCTGCGCCAAAGCGCGCCAACCAGTGGCACAGCCCATTTTGGATGCGCTCGACATAGGGCCGATCACCACCGGGGCGGTCTGTGTTTACCACGAGATGATCCCTGCCGCCGTGGATGCCCTGCAAGGCACGAACATCCCCATCGCCGCCGTCTCCACCGGGTTCCCGGCAGGCTTGTCGCCTTTTGAGCTGCGCCTGCGTGAGATCGAGATGAGCGTGGAGGCCGGTGCCACCGAGATCGACATCGTGATCTCGCGGCGTCACGTGCTGTCCGGCAACTGGCAGGCGCTTTACGAAGAAATGGCCGCTATGCGCGCAGCCTGCGGGGAGGCGCACGTCAAGGCGATCCTTGCAACAGGAGAACTGGGCAGCCTGCGCAATGTGGCGCGCGCCTCTCTGATCTGCATGATGGCGGGGGCGGATTTCATCAAGACCTCGACCGGCAAAGAGGCCGTGAACGCGACCTTGCCTGTGAGCCTTGTGATGATCCGCGCCATCCGCGACTTTTACGACCGCACCGGGTTGCGGGTCGGATACAAGCCAGCGGGCGGGATCTCCAAAGCCAAGGATGCGATAACATATCTGGCGCTGATGAAAGAAGAGTTGGGCGACCGCTGGACGCGGCCGGACCTCTTCCGATTTGGGGCCTCATCGCTGCTGAATGACATCGAACGCCAGCTGGAACACCACGTGACCGGCAGCTACTCCGCCTCTTACCGCCACGCGGCGGGCTGATTTGCAGGACGAATACCATGAGCGTATCTGAGATTTTTGAGACCATGGACTACGGCGCCGCCCAGGGGAATCGCTTTTGAAATATTGACTATGCATCACGTCTGATTGGATTCATACGGATTGCGTCATTAGTAAAGGATGCGACCGCGATGGAAGATTTTTCTCATATTTTTGAGGGCGTTGAAGACCCTCGTACGAGCAACGCTACACGGCATGATCTTCATGAGATGCTTATGATCGGCCTGTTGTCGACCATGTGTGGCGGCGAGGGTTGCTGCGACATGGCGCTATTTGGCACGACGAAAGAGCCGTTTTTGCGCACATTCATGACACTGAAGCACGGAATACCGAGCCACGATGCGTTCTCTGACCTGTTCAACGCCCTCGATCCTGGCACGTTTCAGTCAGTGATGCTTCGCCTGACAGAGGGGTTCGCTGACCAGTTGGGCGAGGTGATTGCGGTTGATGGCAAGTCGTTGCGGCGCTCCTTCGACAGGGCGAAGAAGCAGTCGGCGTTACACCTCGTGCAGGCTTTTGCGGCTGAGGCCAGGCTCGTACTCGGGCAGGTCGCTGTTGACGAAAAATCCAACGAGATTACGGCGCTGCCCGCGCTGTTGAACATGCTGTCGTTGAAGGGGCGGATTGTGACGGCGGACGCTATGCACACGCAGCGCACTACAGCCGAGACGGTAACGCAGGCTGGCGGTGATTATGTTCTGGCGCTGAAACGCAATCAGGAGACGCTGCACGAGGATGTGGCACTCTGGCTGGATGATCCTGGAAATGTCGAAAACTGTGAAACTTATCAGAATGTTGACGCAGGACACGGTCGACTGGAGACGCGCAAGGCGTTGATCTCGCATGACGTTGCCTGGCTCGACGAGCGGCATCACTGGCCCGGGCTCAGGGCCATCGGAAAGGTCGTCGCCACCCGCGAAGTCGGCGATAAAACCTCATGCCAAACTCGCTACTTCCTCATCAGCGCGCCGCTCTCTCCCGAGCGTTTCCTGTCCATCACCCGCGCCCATTGGAGTATCGAGAACAGCCTTCACTGGGTGCTCGACGTCTCCATGAACGAGGACGCCGCGCGCAACAGAAAAGACAACGGACCCGAAAATCTCTCTATCCTACGGCGCATCGCTCTCAACCTCGCCCGCTCCGAACCGTCAAAAGGATCAATGCGAGGAAAGCTGAAACGCGCCGGATGGCAGGATACATTCATGCTCGAACTCATCAGAACCGCGACCAAATCTCAAAAGCGATAGCCCTGCGGCGCCGCCCCCGAGAGCCCGGCAGAGGCTTTGGCCTGGCTGGTCGATCAGGGCGACCGGTTCGGGCATTTCATCGACGGGGCCTTCACTGCCGCTACGGACGACTTTGAGGCCAGGAACCCCGCCAATGGCAACGTACTGGCTTCGCTTTCGCAAGCTACGCAAGGGGACGTGGATGCAGCCGTCAAAGCGGCCCGCCGCGCACAGCCCAAATGGGAAGGTCTGGGCGGGCATGGCCGGGCACGCGTGATCTATGCGCTGGCGCGGCTGCTGCAAAAGCACGCGCGCCTTTTTGCGGTGCTGGAAGTGATGGACAACGGCAAGCCCATTCGCGAGGCGCGCGATATCGATGTGCCCTTGGCGCAGCGGCATTTCTACTACCACGCCGGTATGGCGCAATTGATGGAAGCCGAGCTGCCTGATGCGGAAGCCATCGGCGTTTGCGGCCAGATCATCCCGTGGAACTTCCCGCTGCTGATGCTGGCCTGGAAGGTCGCCCCGGCGATTGCCATGGGCAACACGGTGGTGCTGAAACCTGCGGAGTACACTTCGCTCACGGCCCTCTTGTTTGCGGACATCTGCCAACAAGCGGGTGTGCCGAAGGGCGTGGTGAACATTGTCACGGGCGATGGTGCGGTGGGTGAGATGATTGTGGCGCATGAGGGCATCGACAAGATTGCCTTTACTGGATCGACTTCCGTCGGCAAGCGCATCCGTGAAGCAACCGCAGGCACGGGCAAAGCCCTGACGTTGGAGCTGGGGGGTAGTCCCCCTACATCGTCTTTGACGATGCCGATCTGGACTCCGCCGTCGAGGGTCTGGTCGATGCGATCTGGTTCAATCAAGGGCAGGTCTGCTGTGCCGGGTCCCGCCTGCTGGTGCATGAGCCGGTGGCGGATGCCTTTTATGCGAAGCTGCGCACGCGTATGGGCAAACTGCGGCTGGGCGACCCGCTCGACAAGAGCATCGACGTAGGCACCTTGGTGGATCCCGTTCAACTGAAGACCGTGAGTGACATGGTCGCTGCCAACACGTCAGGCGAACGCTTCGTCGCGGATGTGGCCCTGCCTGAACACGGTTGTTTCTATCCGCCCACGCTGATCACCGGGCTGAACCAGTCTGACACGCTGATGCAGGAGGAGATCTTTGGCCCCGTCCTCGTCTCCACTACCTTCCGCACGCCGGAAGAGGCGGTGCAACTGGCCAACAACACGCGCTACGGGCTGGCGGCGACCGTTTGGTCGGAGAATGTGAACCTCGCGCTCGATATCGCGCCCAAACTGCGCACAGGCATTGTCTGGATCAATGGCACCAACCTGATGGACGCCGCTGCGGGCTTTGGCGGCGTACGCGAAAGCGGCTTTGGCCGTGAAGGGGGCTGGGAGGGGCTGGCGGCCTATACAAAGCCCAAGGGCGCACGAAAACCGCTGAAAGAGATCGCGCCCTTCTCAGGCGGCGGTGGCAGCGTGGATGCGGTGGACCGCACGGCAAAGCTCTATATCGGGGGCAAGCAGGCGCGGCCCGATGGCGGGTATTCGCAAGCGATCTTTGGCAAGAACGGCAAGCTATTGGGGCACGCAAGCCTTGCGAACCGCAAGGACGTGCGCAATGCCGTTGAGGCGGCGCAGGCAGCGAAAGGGTGGGCCAAGACCACCGGGCATCTGCGGGCGCAGATCCTTTACTACATCGCCGAGAACCTGACCGTCCGCCATGCGGAGTTTGCGGATCGTCTGGATGCCCTTCAAGGCGGGCGTTCCGGTGCCAAAGAGGTCGAGGCCTGCGTCAAGCGGCTGTTTACCTACGCCGCCTGGGCGGACAAATACGACGGGCAGGTGCACGGCGTGCCCATTCGCGGCGTGGCGATGGCCATGAAGGAACCCGTTGGCGTGATTGGGGCAATCTGCCCGGATGAGGCCCCGCTGTTGGGGCTGGTGTCCTGCATGGCCCCTGCGATTGCCATGGGCAACCGAGTGATCCTCGCGGCGTCAGAGCCTTTCCCACTGGCCGCAACGGATTTCATTCAAGTGCTGGAAACCTCAGACGTGCCAGCGGGCGTGGTCAACATCCTGACCGGACCGCACACGGACGTCGCAGAGCCCTGGCGCGTCATCTGGATGTGGATGCCGTCTGGTCCTTTGGACGCGGCGAACTGAGCGGTGTGGTCGAAAAGGCTGCTGCTGGAAACCTAAAGCGCACTTGGGTGAACAATGGGCTCGCCCGTGACTGGATGGGGGCCGTAGGCGAAGGTCGCGCCTTCCTTGAGGCCGCCACCGAGGTCAAGAATATCTGGGTCCCCTACGGCGAGTGAGGCACCCTAAAGTTTTTCGAAGACTCTTGGGCGCGTCAGCTGCCGTCAGCGCCTCACAACCCCTCAGGCTGGCCCACCACCACAAACTGCAGCGCGTCTGTATCCAGCAATTCCCCGGCGACGCGTCTGATGTCTTCCATGGTGACCGCTTCGACGCGCTCATTACGCGTTTCGATATAATCAACAGGCAGGCCAATCATCTGCATCCCCACAAGGATTTTCGCGATCCGGCTGTTGCCATCAAACCGCAGCGGATAGGCCCCGGTGATGTAGGTCTTGGCATCCGCCAGTTCCTGTTCGGTTAGTCCTTCGCTTGCGGCCTTGGCCCATTCATCGCGGATCACCGATATCGCTTCGGCAATCCGGTCGTTGGCCGAGCTGACGGAACCCAGGAACATCTTGGCGTGATCCCGAGGGGACAGGTAGCTGTAGACGCCATAGGTCAGCCCGCGCTTTTCGCGCACTTCTGTCATCAGGCGGCTTTCAAAGCCACCGCCGCCCAACACGAAGTTCAGCAGGACGGCCGCAAAGTAGTCGGGGTCCTGCAGGGCAATCCCTTCGTGCCCAAACACAGCAACCGACTGAGGCGTGGCAAAATCAACCACCGTGATGCCCCCTTCGATGTTCAAATCAGCCTCTTGCGGCATCGGCGCGCCGGTCTTGGGCAGGTCACCCAACAGGCGATCCATCAGCGTGCTGAGCTCTTCCGGCGTGATGTCACCAACGGCAGAGACATAAACCCGGTCGCGCGCGATAATGGCCTTGTTGGCCGCAACAATGTCGTCCCGCGTCAGCGCGGTCACGCTTTCTATCGTGCCATCCAGCGATGACCCGTAAGGGTGATCGCCGTAGACCGCCTTGTTAAAGGTCCGGCGCGCGATCACGTCAGGGTCGGTGCTGTCCGACTTGATCCCGGAGAGGACCTGACGGCGCACCCGTTCGATGGCGTCTTCGTCAAAACGCGGATCGGTCAGGGCCAGACGCAGCAGATCGATGGACGCATCGCGGTTTTCAGTCAGAAAGCGCGAAGAGATCGACAGTTCGTCATCCGAGATATCAAAATCGAAGGAAGTCGCGAGGTCCTGGGTTGCGCGGGTGAAGGCCAGCGCATCCATGTCACCTGCCCCATCCTCGATCAGCCAGGTCATCATCGCGGTCGCGCCACGCTTGCCGGGTGCATCCAGCGCCGCTCCGCCCCGGAATCGCAGTTCAAGCGCGATAAAGGGGATGGAGTGATCTTCTACCAGCCAGGCAGACAGGCCGCCGGGACTGGTCACGCTTTGGATCTTGACCTCGGCACGGGCGGGAAGGGCGGCGACCAGCAGCAGAACGAGTACGTGAAAGATCTTCATTGTGTTGCTTCCTCTCCTGTCAGCCAGCCTGTGACTGATCCGTTACGGACAAGTACGCGCTGGGCCACTTCGATGATCTGCTCTTCGGTTACAGCTTGCAGCACGTCCGGCCAGGCCTTTACGTCTTCGATCGTCAGACCGATGGCCAGCGCCCTGCCGTACCGATTGGCCACGCCGGATGCGTTGTCGCGGGCATAGATTTCATCTGCGCGGATCTGCCGCTTGATGCGCGCCAGATGGTCCGCATCAACGCCTTCTTCGATGAACTTTGCCAGCGTGGCGTCAAAGGCGTCTTCGACCTCCTGCAGGCTCACGCCCGCCGCCGGGACAAGCACGACGTCAAAGCTCGTGTCATCCAGCGTGCCACCCCGGTAGTAAGCACCGGTGAAGGTTGCGATCTTCTGATCGAACTGGAGTTCCTGCGACAGGAAAGACGTCTGACCACTTCCCAGAATTTCCGCCAGCATCTGCAGGGCAGCGGCGTCTTCCTGCGCCCCACTGTCACGTTCTGGCGCGATGTAGGACCGTGACACGAAGGGCCGTGCAACACGGGCATCACGGTAAATCAGCCGCCGTTCCGCGCGATGAGGCGGCTCCTGCGTGCGTTCGCGGGGCTTGAGGTTCGGGTTGGCCGGGATCACGCCATAGTGCTTTTCCGCCAGGTTGCGTACTTCTTCCGGTGTCACGTCACCGGAAACGACCAGGATCGCATTATTGGGCGCATAGAAGCGGTCATAAAACGCCATCATGTCAGCGTGCTGGAGGTTTTCGATCTCGTGCATCCAGCCGATGATCGGCACGCCGTAACGGTGGTTGCGATACATCAGGGCTGACATTTGTTCGTACATCAGCGCATTGGGGCTGTTTTCGGTGCGTTCGTTGCGCTCTTCGACCACGACACCGCGTTCTGTGCGCACGTCTTCTTCGGTAAAGCGGATGTTGCGCATCCGGTCAGCTTCCATCCGCATCATCAGGTCCAGCCGGTCTGACGCGATCCGCTGGTGATAGGCCGTGTAGTCATAGCTGGTAAAGGCGTTGTCCGAGCCGCCGTTGGCCGAAACCACCGCCGAGAACTCGCCCGACTCTAGCGTCTCCGTGGCCTTGAACAGCAGATGTTCCAGAAAATGCGCAACACCGGAGGCCCCTTCGGGCTCATCCGCAGACCCTGCCCGGTACCAGACCATATGCTGCACAACAGGCGCGCGGTGGTCTTCGACAACAACGACTTCCATCCCGTTGTCGAGGGTGAAGGTCGTGACAGCTTCGTTTGCTATGGCCTTGAAAGGGGCAAGCAACAGCACTGCAACGAAAATCGAAAGAACGCGCATGAAATATCCTTTTCTCAGGCCCGAGAACCGAGGCTGAAGTGGAAGGTACGCCTGAAATGCCAACATTCAAGCGTCCTAACATATTTGTAAGGTCCCGTGTGGGACCTTGCCAGAAATGAGGTTAGTTGCTCGGCGGCGAAGAGGGCGTTCGCGCGCCTGCCCGGCGCCAGCGCCGCGCTTCTCTGGACGCATCCAGTGCCTGACGCTCGTACGCCTGCTTGTACCGATCCGTGGGTGCCAGACGGATCCGTGTAAAACGCTGTTTGCGTTTACGGAAGGCTGCGTCTTCGGCCGCCAGTGTGCTGCGGATGTTGGGGTTCACACCGCGACGGCTTGCGTGCTGCACAAGTGCACCGTCACTGGCAGGGATGCCCGCATTGGCGCTTTCGGGTCGTCCACCAAAGGCGGCCACACCTTCCGCAATCGCGGACCGGTCTGTCAGGTTCGCCTGACCCGGGGTGGGTGCGGGCAGCGTTGTATAGTTAGCAGGTTCCGCCAGGGGCTTTACCGGGTTGACCAAAAACTCATCCGGGCCGGGCTTGTTTGTCCGCAGATCGCGCAGCCCCTTGTCGCCGCAGCCAGCGAGCGCAATCGGGATCATGATCATCACGGCAAAGCGAAGCATTTTGGTCTCCTTGGGCCTTGGCCTCTATTATCGCACGCAGGCATGTGTTGTCACTGGCGTTTTTTCGAGCCTGCACCGGCCCGTGGCTTTTTGCCATCGGTTGAAAAGAAGATCAGGCCAAAGGCCCCGGCAAAGATAAAGATGTCCGCCACATTATATACAAACGGATTGTTCCAACCGGGCAGAGAGTTGTTCAGGAAATCAAGCACATAGCCATAGAGCAACCGGTCCAGCACATTCGCCAGCGCTCCCCCCACCAGCAGGCCGCCGCTGATCATCGCCAGCCGTGGCTGGGTGGTGCGGCGCAGCCAAATGGTAACCGCGACGCTGATCACAACCGCGAGACCGACGAGCACCCAACGGCTGAGTTCGGTGCATCCCCCGAACATGCCAAAGTTGATCCCACAGTTTTCGCCGTAGCGAAAATTGAGCCAAGGCGGGGCCACATCAATCGACCGGATGCGCGCCAGATCCCACATGTGGATCACCACATACTTGCTGATCTGATCGATCAGAAAGGCCACAAGGGCTGAAAGGGTAAAAGCGCGCCCCATGATCAGTGCCGGAAGTGCCTCTGCGAGGTAAAGACCATAGCGAGCCCGGCCTCATCCGCTGCTGCAATCACCTCGTCATCGCGCATCGACCCGCCGGGTTGGATGAGCGCCGTCGCCCCGGCTTCTGCCGCTGTGATCAGGCCGTCCGCGAAGGGGAAGAACGCGTCAGAAGCCACAACCGACCCTTGGGTCAGTGGCGCATCGAGCCCCATGACCTCTGCCATGTCCTGCGCCTTACGGGCCGCGATGCGTGTACTGTCCACGCGGCTCATCTGGCCCGCGCCCACACCCACGGTCGCGCCGTCCTTGACGTAGATGATTGCGTTCGACTTGACGTGCTTGGCCACTGTCCAGGCGAACAGCATGTCGTCCAGTTCCTGCGCGGAAGGCTGGCGTTTGGTAACGACCTTGAGGTCATCGCGACTGATGGTTCCGGTGTCCTTGTCCTGCACCAGATACCCACCGCTGACCTGCCGCACGGCCAGCTGTGCCGCTGCCGGATCGCTGAGACCATCGGTGGTCAGCAGACGCAGGTTCTTTTTCTTAGCAAAGACCGCGCGGGCCGCGTCATCGGCACCGGGGGCGATGACAACTTCGGTAAAGATTTCGGAGATCGCCTCAGCCGTGGGGCCATCCAGTGGTTGATTGAGCGCGATGATCCCACCGAAAGCCGATGTTCGGTCGCAGTCGAAAGCGCGGTTGTAGGCTTGCGTCAGTGTAGCACCCGTCGCCACGCCGCAGGGATTGGCGTGCTTGATGATGGCACAGGCGGGGCCATTTGCCGGGTCAAATTCGCTGACCAGTTCAAACGCCGCATCGGTGTCGTTGATGTTGTTATAGCTGAGCTCTTTGCCCTGATGCTGCTTAGCGGTCGCGATCCCCGCGCTGGCAGAACCATCCGTGTAGAATGCGGCCTGCTGATGCGGGTTTTCACCATAGCGCAGGGTCTGCGCCAGCGTGCCACCAAAGGTGCGCCGACGCGGGGTAGCGTCCACCTGGCCTGCCATCCAGGTGCTGACCGCTGTGTCATAGGCCGCGGTGCGGGCATAGGCCGTCTGGGCCAGACGCTGACGCAGGGCATAGGTGGTCTGACCGCCGTTTGCCTCAAGTTCTGCCATGACTGCCACATAGTCCTCGGTATCCACCACGACGTTCACAAAGCCATGGTTTTTGGCGGCAGAGCGGATCATCGCAGGGCCGCCAATGTCGATGTTCTCTATCGTCTCGGCGTAGTCCGCACCACGGGCCACCGTTTCCTCAAAGGGATAAAGGTTCACTACGACCAGATCGATGCCACCGATGTTGTGCTGGTCCATCGCGGCCACGTGGTCGTCATTGTCGCGCAGTGCCAACAGGCCGCCGTGCACCACCGGGTGCAGCGTCTTTACGCGGCCATCCATCATCTCTGGAAAGCCGGTAACATCCGCCACATCCTTGACCGCTAGCCCTGCGTCCCGCAGCGCCCGGGCCGTGCCACCGGTGCTGAGCAGTTCAACGCCATGCGCGGCCAAAGCCTGCCCCAGATCGATCAGTCCGGTCTTGTCAGACACAGACAACAGGGCACGTTTAACGGGGACGAGATCGGGCATGGGCAGCGGTCCTTTAGTCTTCTTCGAGGGCGTAGAGATCATCCTGCTGGAGATCACGCACGCCAATCGCAGTTTCCTGCGCCTTGGACAAGGACCACCTGACTCGGGTGGCGTAGGTGAAGGCCATTCCGGTGAGGATAATCTGCTGTGCCGCGCGGGGTTTCAGGCGTGTTGTTTCCAGATAGACCCCCGGCTCCAGGGACAAGTTCTGGCTGCCATCGTGGCGGAAGACCCAGATTTCGCCGCTCTTGAGTGCCATCGATACCGCCGCGCCCCCCAGATCGAGGGCGGCATCCACGTCCGGGTGCAGATGAAACCGGATTTCATACCGGATGCCTTTGAGCTTGCCTGCATCGAGCGCCCGGTCAAAGGTCTTCTTGTCCACATCTTCCAGCGCCAGCAACATGTCTTCGCCCGCGATGCCGCGCCCGTCCTGGGTCAGTTCCAGCGTGCGGGCGTGGGTCAGGCCGTGGGTATGTCCATAGCCGTTGTGCCCGCCTTGAAAGCGCATCCCGTCTGGGGCCTGAGAAATCTCGATTGGTACATGGTCCGGCCCGTCGATCAGCGCCTCCAGCCCCGTGTTGCGGTCGGGTTCATCCAGCCGAGCGCTGGAATAACCGCCAAGCGACAGGGTGGAGTGCGACGGCGTGGCCCGTCCGGCCCTGCGCCACTCCAATCCGAAGGACGCGCCCGACCCGCAATTGACCACCAGTGGGCGCCGCCCAGACGTCAGCTCGAATGCAAGGGTCGAGGCGTGAGCGTTGCTGGAAGCATCCGCCCGGGGCGGCGGGGCCGCATCGACGATGACGGACGTGCGGCCTGCAGAAAGCCGGGCAAACCCCATCGACAGACCTCCTGACGGCACATCGCGCACGCCAGAGGCGGCCAGGGCATGGTCCAGCCATCCCTCAATACCGCGCCCGCCGCCGTGAAAACGGGCCAGCGACCCATCCGAGTGGCGCAGGCTGCGCAGGGTGGGTGCGATACGTTCAATGGCCGCGATATGCTCCGCCGGGGGTGTGCGGCCTGCGTCGTTCAAGGCGGCAGCGGCCCATGTGAGCAGGGTGAAGACAGACAGCAGTTCTTCGGGATTGCGCGTGGGCAGGCCGCCTTGGTCGTCAATCTGGCGGGCACATTCGCGGGCCAGCGCCTTGATTGCCGGATCGGCCAGCGCCTCTTGTCCTTCCAGCGAGGTGCCTGCGTAGATCAGACCCGTCAGCGCTTCGAACCGGGGCAACCCGGGGGCCGCTGCACGCCAACGGCGCGACAGGAATTGAGTCTGCTGTACGAGCGAGCGGTAAAACTTGTGGCTGTCCTCGGATTCAACGCCCCTCAAAACAAAGATGGCGTGGTTGATCCACCGGATCAGCCGTCGGCCCGTCAGGTCGGGCGTCCAGCCCGCGCCGCGCCCTTTGCCGCAGGTGTCGATCCAGCCCCAAAGCCAGGCCTGCGCCTTGGCCCGCGCTGCTGCATCACCCACCGCTGCAAGATCATCGAGCCAGGCAAACCCGTGCAATTCAGCCGTAAAGGCGGCATCCGGGTCGTCAAGTTCCCAGAGGTCCTTGTCTGGTGCATGTAACAGACTGCCCGCAAACAGGTAGTTCCCAGCCACCAACTGCCGCCCCTTGGCAAAGAGCCCAATCGTGCGCGGTTCCGGCTGCGACACGAACCCCGTCGCCTGCGCGCGCGTGCGCGTGGCCATGTGGGCATGCCACATGTTCAGCAGGCGCGACTTGTGCGCGGTCAGGCCGGAAATGTTCAACATAGTCAGCTGCTCTCGACGCTCTGTCGGCGTTTCGCGGCACCATAGCCCGGCCTGCGAGGGGTGTCACCGCTTTTCGCGCAGTCGCGCTGTTCTGTCCCCCAAACGGCGAAACATTGCCGTATGATGGCTTGTGAGAGTGGCTGATCTGAAGGTATGCAAAGCCATGATTGCAAGCCTGATGATGTACGCCCGGCCCGAGCTGGAAGGACCGCACCAGCGATATTGGTCGCTCATCCGGGAAGCCTTGGCGCAGCGTGGTATCGGCAGCCCCGAAACGCTGTCCAACACAGCAGAAGAGTTCAGCGTCTGGCGTTCGCCGGATCTCGTTTTATCGCAGACCTGCGGGATGCCGTATCGGCTATGGCTGCACGCCGATGTAGGTCTGGTTGGGACACCTGACTATGGTCTGGAAGGGTGTCCGCCAGGGTACTACCGTAGCCCGATTGTGGTACGCGCGGATGAGGATCGCGCGGGTCTCGAAGACTTTCAGGACGCGCGACTGGCCTACAATGTGACCCATTCGCAGTCTGGATTTGCCTCGATCTACAACACTGTTGCGCCTCAGGGGTTCTGGTTCGACAACCGTGTGGAAACCGGTGGACATCATGCCTCCGCCCAAGCCGTTGCCGAGGGGCGCGCAGACCTAGCCGCATTGGATGCGGTCACCTGGGCGTTGATCCAGCGGTATGATGGGTTTGCCAGCCAGTTGCGGGTGCTGGAATGGACTGCGCCAACACCCGGGTTGCCGTATATCACAGCGGCGACAGTGGACACCGGGTTGGTCCATGACGCTATGGCCAGTGCGATTGATATGCTGGACAATGCGGACCGCGCGGATTTGATGCTGCAGGGCTTGGTCCGCATTCCGAAAGAGACCTACCTGGCTGTTCCCAATCCTCCGCCAGAAACACGCAGCTGATATGATGCTGAAAAGGAGCGGCGTGCCGCCTTTTCATTCTGGCATTGCTGTTAGATTACAAATGGATATCAGGTCTCTGCGGCCAGACCCTTCTCTGTAGACGCGTCTACACTGCAGGGTCTGCGCCCGAACAGGCGACAACAATGCGGCCGCCTTTAGCCCGCCTTGCGCAGGCAAGCGACGTAGAACCCGTCCATACCGCCGAGGTCTGCCCAGTAATCCGGGCGCAACCGCAAACCACCCTCTTGCGTGAACCAGCTCTCTTCAATGCCCCGCAGTTGCAGTGCGGAACGGTCGACTGACATATCCTTGTGTCGCGCCAACGCCTCTTCCGCCTGAACCTCGCCTTCATCTGGCAACAGGGAACACGTGCAATAAACCAGCCGCCCGCCGGGCTTCACGAGGGTCCATGCGTGGTCCAGCAGGTCGGTCTGCAAAGCGATCAGCGATCCGAATTCCGAACCATCCTTGGCAAAGGGCAAATCTGGATGGCGGCGGATCGTGCCGGTGGCCGAACAGGGCGCGTCCAGCAGGACAGCATCAAACTGGCCTTTGATCGCCTGAGCGTCCTTTGTCAGCGTTTTTGCCGTCAGCCCTGTCCGTGCCAGGTTTTCTGTCACGCGAGACATGCGCTGAGCCGAGTTGTCGACCGCCGTCACCTGCGCCCCGCTGGCCGCCAGTTGCATGGTCTTGCCACCGGGCGCCGCACAAAGGTCGAGCACAGCTTCGCCTTCTTGCGGGGCGAGCACCTGCACCGGAATGGCCGCTGCCGCGTCCTGCACCCACCAGTCGCCTTCTGCATATCCGGGCATGGCAGAGACCTGTCCAGCTTCCGCGATCCGCACTGTCCCTGTTGGCAAGAGCACC
This sequence comes from uncultured Sulfitobacter sp., assembly GCA_963422245.2. GTDB lineage: Bacteria > Pseudomonadota > Alphaproteobacteria > Rhodobacterales > Rhodobacteraceae > Sulfitobacter. The sequence goes on from CAXMWW010000029.1 coordinate 616,139, forward strand.
CCACCGACAACATCGGCAAGCTGCGCCGCATCACCTTTTGCGGTCAGATCCAGTGGTGCGCCAGCGAAATGAGCGGCCTCCATAGCGGCCATCGCCTCACCACCCCAGGCTTGCGCCAAGGGGCCACGCAGCCACTTGGGCAGGCGCGGGGCACGCAGGGTAGGCCAGGCTTCCGGGGCGTCAGCGGCAATCTTGCGCAGGACCGCGTTCACGAGGCCCTTCATCTTGCCGAACTTCCGGTGCCGCGCGATCAGGTTGACCATGGCATTGACGACGCCGTGTGCCGCTTCGCCCTGGCAAAGTTCCACCGTGCCCACACGCAGGACATTGCGCACGGTAAGCGGCGGATACTTCTGAAGGTGCTTTTGCAGCAGGCGGTCCGCCCGTTCGAGGCCGCGGAGGGTTTCGGTGGCCAGACGCTGAGCGCGGGCGCGGTCCTCAGGCTTCAGCCGGTCGAGGGCTCCGCCGCCCAAGAGTTCAGACATCAGGCGCGGTTCATCGCCCAGGATCTGGTCCAGCAGGTAAACCGCAGAACGCCGTGCCTCTACCCCAGTTTCCGCCATGCCCTGCACCTTCCTCGTCTTCGCCCGGTTGTCAGGGCATTCGCGCGGCGTATATCAAGAGACGTGGAGCCTCAAGAGGACGCGATGAGCAAGCCCGACACCGAGAAAGACCTACCGCCTGCTGCGAAACGCGCTTTGGCTGAGGCCGAAGAGCGGCGCAAGAAGGCGCAGGTCAAAGAGCTTCCCAACGAGGTGGGTGGCCGGGATGGCCCGGAGCCGGTGCGGTTTGGCGATTGGGAAAAGAAGGGGATCGCGGTCGATTTCTAAGGCCAGGATTTTTCGAAAAAATCCTGTCAAATTTCTTCCAAGAAATTTCCTTAGCGCAACCGAAAGTCTGCGGACTGCCCTGTCCCCCGGTCGGAAGTGATGCGCACTGTCGATCCGTCCACTTTCACTTCCTGGCAGTTGTAACCCAGATCATCGCCACCCCATTCAAGGCTGCGGCACAGATATCCGCCTTTCCACTGCCACTGGCCGGACACATCCCAAGCCGCGCCTCTGCCAGAGATGGTCCCATTGGACCCCACCTGCAATTTCACAAGTGGACGGGTGAGCGTTTTGCCCGATACCAACTGGACAAACTCGGACCGGCTTTGAACCTTTTGAAAGTCCGCAAATGCAGGTGCGGACAGACCAAATGTTGCAGTGACAGCAGCGGCGATCAGGCGGGTCATCAGGTGTCTCCTTTGGGGACGTTTCTACAGTTACGACCCGAGACACGGATTGGTTTCATCTTTTTTCGAAAAGGGCGTCGGACCAGCGCTAATCCGCCAGACCCAGCACATCGAGCATATCATACTGCCCCGGCGGCTTGCCCTGCCCCCAAAGCGCTGCCTTCAGCGCACCCCGGGCAAAGACCGACCGGTCAGAGGCCACGTGCCGCAGGATGATCCGCTCGCCATCTGCTGCGAACATCACGTCGTGCTCCCCAATAATATCGCCGCCCCGGATCGCGGTGAAGCCGATGTCGCCGCGCTTGCGCGCACCCGTGATCCCATCACGTGCGCGGTCAGCAACATCTGCCAGGTCCTTGCCGCGCCCCTCGGCCGCCGCTTCGCCCAGCATCAGTGCGGTGCCCGAAGGCGCATCTACTTTGTGGTGGTGATGCGCCTCGATCACCTCGATGTCGTAGTCCTCATCCAGCGCCGCCGCGACCCGCTTGGTCAGCTGCGTCAGCAGGTTGACGCCAAGGCTCATGTTGCCCGCCCGGATGATCGCTGCATGACGCGATGCGGGCTCCAACGCGGCGATTTCGTCGTCGGACATGCCTGTCGTACCAATGACGTGCACGGCCCGGGCCTGAGCGGCCAGAGCCGCAAATTCCAATGTCGCGGCAGGCGCTGTGAAATCGATGATCGCTTGCGCGGGCGCAATGGCTTCCAGTGGGTCATCCGTGACTTTAACGCCCAGCGCCGCGCCGCCCATGGCTTCGCCGATATCCATGCCGGCCCAGGGGTGACCACTGCGTTCAATCGCGCCAACGAGGCGCAACTTGTCGCTGTCCTGCACCAGCCTGATCAACGTCTGCCCCATACGGCCTGAAGCGCCTGTGATTGTCACACCCGGTAATTCGGTCATCTTTCTTCCCCACTTCTGCCCGCTGGTCTTAGCCCGGTTGCCACATCTTGGCAAAGCCCAACCAACGGCAGGGCTATCGCTTTTGAGATTTGGTCGCGGTTCTGATGAGTTCGAGCATGAATGTATCCTGCCATCCGGCGCGTTTCAGCTTTCCTCGCATTGATCCTTTTGACGGTTCGGAGCGGGCGAGGTTGAGAGCGATGCGCCGTAGGATAGAGAGATTTTCGGGTCCGTTGTCTTTTCTGTTGCGCGCGGCGTCCTCGTTCATGGAGACGTCGAGCACCCAGTGAAGGCTGTTCTCGATACTCCAATGGGCGCGGGTGATGGACAGGAAACGCTCGGGAGAGAGCGGCGCGCTGATGAGGAAGTAGCGAGTTTGGCATGAGGTTTTATCGCCGACTTCGCGGGTGGCGACGACCTTTCCGATGGCCCTGAGCCCGGGCCAGTGATGCCGCTCGTCGAGCCAGGCAACGTCATGCGAGATCAACGCCTTGCGCGTCTCCAGTCGACCGTGTCCTGCGTCAACATTCTGATAAGTTTCACAGTTTTCGACATTTCCAGGATCATCCAGCCAGAGTGCCACATCCTCGTGCAGCGTCTCCTGATTGCGTTTCAGCGCCAGAACATAATCACCGCCAGCCTGCGTTACCGTCTCGGCTGTAGTGCGCTGCGTGTGCATAGCGTCCGCCGTCACAATCCGCCCCTTCAACGACAGCATGTTCAACAGCGCGGGCAGCGCCGTAATCTCGTTGGATTTTTCGTCAACAGCGACCTGCCCGAGTACGAGCCTGGCCTCAGCCGCAAAAGCCTGCACGAGGTGTAACGCCGACTGCTTCTTCGCCCTGTCGAAGGAGCGCCGCAACGACTTGCCATCAACCGCAATCACCTCGCCCAACTGGTCAGCGAACCCCTCTGTCAGGCGAAGCATCACTGACTGAAACGTGCCAGGATCGAGGGCGTTGAACAGGTCAGAGAACGCATCGTGGCTCGGTATTCCGTGCTTCAGTGTCATGAATGTGCGCAAAAACGGCTCTTTCGTCGTGCCAAATAGCGCCATGTCGCAGCAACCCTCGCCGCCACACATGGTCGACAACAGGCCGATCATAAGCATCTCATGAAGATCATGCCGTGTAGCGTTGCTCGTACGAGGGTCTTCAACGCCCTCAAAAATATGAGAAAAATCTTCCATCGCGGTCGCATCCTTTACTAATGACGCAATCCGTATGAATCCAATCAGACGTGATGCATAGTCAATATTTCAAAAGCGATTCCCCTGCAACCAACGGCTTTATCGCTTCAGATTTGAGCGGCAGCGAAATACCTTGCCTCTCCCTTTGGTCGAACAGGCATTTCGCTGCATCTGTTGCAGTGTAAATCTGAAACGCTTAGATGGGCTGATATGGGCAAGAACAAGTTTCATGACGGCGCAGGGCCTTCTCAACGACAGTTGCGGGTAGGCGAAACGATCAGGCGAGCACTCTCTGAGGTGCTGGCCCGGGGCGACGTGCATGATCCGGAGCTGAACCGCCTATCTATCACAGTGGGCGAGGTGCGCACGTCACCCGACCTCAAAATTGCAACCGCTTATGTATTGCCTTTGGGCGGCGAGGGCCAGGACGCCGTGATCGACCTGCTGGCCCGCAACAAGGGTGAATTACGCCGTCAGGTTTCAAAAAAGCTGACACTCAAGTTCGCGCCTGACCTGCGGTTCCGATTGGATCAGACCTTCGACCAAATGGACGAAACGCGCCGGATGCTGTCTGAGGACCGTGTCAGGCGCGACGCGGACGCTCCTGATGAGGTTCCGGACCCATGAGAGCTTTGGCGCTGTCCGTGCTGGCCAGTCTGGCCCTGCCTGCGACAGCCGCCGAGTGTCGCAAGGAGAGCTTTGCCGGAAATGACTACGCCATCTGCGAGGTTGATCTGACGCAAGAGAGGCTAGAGCTTTTCCTCTACGACGACGACGGCGCGCCTTTTGGCCATTTCGGCAACATCGATCGGGCGCTTGAGGCTGACGGCCTTGCGCTGGGTTTTGCCATGAACGCGGGCATGTATCACGAAGACCGTGCGCCGGTGGGGCACTACGTGGAAGATGGCCGCGAGTATCAGCAGGTGATCCGCAGCGCAGGACCTGGCAATTTTGGCCTTCTGCCCAATGGCATCCTTTGTCTCGGGGAGGCGCGCGCAGATGTCTATGAGACAACCGCGTTCCTGGCTGCGGCACCCGAGTGCCGTTCCGCCACGCAATCGGGGCCAATGCTGGTGATCGATGGTGCCCTGCACCCCCGGTTCTTGCCGGACAGCACATCGCGGTTCATCCGCAATGGTGTTGGGACGAGCGAGGACGGTTTGCGCGCAATCTTTGCCATCTCGAATACAACTGTGACATTTCACGAATTTGGGACGTTGTTCAGGGACCTTTTGGGCACCCCGAATGCGCTTTACTTTGATGGCAATGTGTCGCGGCTCCGTGCGCCTGCACTTGACCGTGATGATGCCGGATTTTCCGATCTCGGTCCCATCATCGGTGTGGTGAAGGCGTCTGAGGACTAGGGATTGTCGCGCTGACGGGCTGCGACCAACCTTTCGCGGTTCAGAGTGTAGATGCCCGTGGCCATGATGATCAGCGCACCAATCCAGGTCCATCCGTCCGGCAATTGGTCAAAGACCACAAAGCCATAGAAGGTGCCCCAGATCAGCAGTGTGTATTGGACGGGCGCGACCACGACCGCCTGCGCCACGCTGAGCGCGACGATCACCAGTACCTCTGCCACGGCCGCGAGGACCGCCATGGCCACGAGCAGGCCAATTTCCAGAGCAGAGCTGGGCGTGCTCCAAACAAAGGGCAGCGGGATGCACAAAAGGCTCCACGACACGATGGCAGTGTAAGCCACCGTCGTCTGGATGCTGTCGCCCCTTGCCAGCATGCGCGACAGGATCTGTCGCATGGCAAAGGCCGCGGCGGCGACGATGATCAGCAGCGCGGCCGGGTGAAGAACACCCATTCCCGGGCGCACAACAATCATAGTGCCTATAAAGCCGATGGTGACCGCGGCCCAGCGCCGGATGCCCACGGGTTCGCGCAGGATCACGGCACCCATGACCGTCACCATAAAAGGGGCGACGAAAGAGATCGCTACTGCATCCGCCAAGGGCACATACCGCACGCCGATCATGAACAGGGTTGCCGAGATTGCAGCGACAACGCCCCGGCTGATCTGGAGCCTGGGGTTGGCAGATCGCAAAACGGCCCGGCCTTGCAGGCAAATCAACAGGACAACGCCCGACAAAAGCCCCAACTGCCGAAACCAGACGATCTGGATGGGGTCCATGCTGGTTGTCAGAAACTTGCCCATCGTGTCGACGCCAGAGAACAGGAACATGCCGCCTGCCATCAGTGCGATGCCGCGCAGGCTGTCATTTCGCTTGAGCGATGGTGCTGATTTCAGCGGAGCGGTGGGCGGCAGGGCGATCTTGTGTCTCCGGGATCCGGGCCGGTGGGTTCCTGACCTTAGTTTTGTGTAGTCCGGCGAAGGAGACCGGTCCAGAAAATCCGTCTAACCATCGAACGAGATCACAGGAAGTCCCGCAAGAACTCCGAACAGGAAGTTAACGCAGACACGTCTAGATCGACGTGTCTGCGTTAACTGTTTGGAAACTCTTGTGGGTCGGCCTGGCGTTGAATGACATGACCGAAGATGCTCTTGGCACCGCCCCCTACTTGCCGGTATAGCCGCCGCTCAACACGTGAAGACGAGGCATCAATGGCACGCAAACGCAAAGGGCGGGACATTTCTGGCTGGTTGGTGGTCGATAAACCCGCTGGCCCGACATCCAACGCCATCGTCAACAAGGTCCGCTGGGCCTTGAACGCGCGCAAGGCGGGGCATGCGGGCACGTTGGACCCCGAAGCCACCGGCGTGCTCGCCATTGCTTTGGGCGAAGCGACCAAGACCGTACCCTATGTCACAGACGCGCTGAAGGCCTATGAGTTCAGCGTGCGATTGGGGCAGGCAACCAATACCGACGACGCCGAAGGCGAGGTGATCGCGACCTCCGACGCCCGACCGGACGACGCAGCGATCAAGGCCGCTTTGTCTCAGTTCATTGGCGAGATCGAGCAGGTCCCGCCCCAATTCTCCGCCGTCAAGATAGATGGTGAGCGCGCCTACAAGCGCGCACGGGACGGCGAAGAGATGGAGCTTGCCGCCCGTCCCCTTTGGGTCGAAAGCCTTCTACTGATCGACCGGCCCGACGCGGATCACGTGACGCTTGAAATGGTTTGCGGCAAAGGCGGCTATGTCCGCTCTGTCGCGCGCGATCTTGGGACCGCTTTGGGCTGCCACGGGCACGTCCGCAACCTGCGGCGCATCTGGTCAGGGCCATTTGAGGCCAGCGAAGGCATCAGCCTAGAGCAGATTGACGCCCTTGCCCGATCCCCTGCACTGGACGAACACCTGCTGCCGTTGGAGGTTGGACTGAACGATTTGCCAGAGGTCAAGGCCACCCCCGAAGGCACCACACGCCTGCGCAACGGCAATCCCGGCATGGTGATTGCGTCGGACGTAGAATATGGCGAGGAGTGCTGGGCTTCCCATGATGGCCATGCTGTTGCCGTTGGGCGTTTCAAATCGGGCGAATTGCACCCTAGCCGCGTCTTTGTCCCGGGCAACACTGACAATTGATCTGCAATCGTTAACGTTAAGAACCTCTGACGTCTTCAGCACCTGCACTCCTTTAGGAACCAATAGGTCCCCAATTGTTACAGTGTGACGGCCCGCTCACACGAAAGTCAGTCGAAACAGCGCTTTGTGACAATGAATGTTTCAAAATACCGCCTCTGGATAAGAGCACCGTGAACGGCCCTCCCGGTGACGGCGTGGCTGCCCATCTCTTCCCCAGACGCATCGAACACACCGACAAGGAGACTGACATGAAACGCACAATCTTGTAACTGCCCAGGTTGTCGGTGGCGTTTTTCGGCTGCGTCAAATCGACTCGGGGGAGCACATTCCGGTTTTCTGATTGAGGATTTCATGAGTCGATCAGGGCATGTCTGGCGAACCCACCCATACCAGCGGACTTGCTGAACTCTCGAAGTCCCAACTGATTGAATTGATCGAAACGCAGCGTGAGACGATTGCGTATCTTGTCGAGGAGAACCGGCGACAGGCAGAGATGATCGTTGTGCTTGAGCAGCGGATTGAGGGGCTTGAGCGTCGCCTTGCGTTGAACAGCCGGAACAGCAGCAAGCCTCCGTCGAGTGACAGCCCTGCGAAGCCGACGGCGAAGGGCAGGAAGGATCAGCGCGGGCAACTGGATCGCAAGCCCGGCGGTCAGCCGGGGCACAAGGGCACGACCCTGGAGCAGACGGACACCCCCGACGAGGTTGTCGACCATCATCCACAAGCCTGTCCCGACTGCGATCATGATCTGACGCAATGCCCCTCGCAGGGGTTTGCAGCCCGGCAGGTGTTCGACCTGCCGCCGCCGCCACCCCTCACGATCACTGAGCACCGGGCTCATAAGTGCACATGCCCGAACTGCGGAAAGCACGTGCGCGGCACGTTCCCGGAAGGGGTCAGGGCACCGGTTCAGTACGGCAATCATATTGCGGCCATGGCGAGCTATCTTCAGACGTACCATTGCATTCCCGATGACCGTCTGTCGCAGGTCTTTCGTGACCTGTTCGGCGTGCGCATTTCCGCCGCCACACTGGCGCGGCTGATTGCGAAGGTGGCGGAGGGCATGCTGTCTTTTGCAGACGCTGTACGTGACGCCTTGTGCGGTGTGCAGGTGGCGGTGAAACATCTGGATGAAACAGGTCTGCGGGTTGAAGGCCGAAACCGGTGGCAGCATGTCATCTGCTCATTGACCCTGAGCCATTTCCGGATGGGGGCGGGCAGAGGCGATCTGCTGTCCGGCGTATCGGGGATTGCGGTGCATGACAACTGGGCATCCTACGCCAGGATGGAGGAGGTCGTGCACGGCCTTTGCAATGCCCATCACATGCGCGAGTTGCAGGCGCTCGTCGATATCGAAAAGGAAGCATGGGCTGCGATGATGCAGACTATCCTGCTGGACGCGAAAAGGGCGGCCGCCAGCGCCCGGGCAAACGGTCGGGATCATGTCGCGGCGCATGTGGTCAAGGCCATCGATGAGCGCTACGACACCTGCATCGCGCAGGGGCTGTCGTTACATGAAAACCAGCCACCGCTGAAACCCGCACTGCCCGGCAAATCCCCCCGAGGACGACCAAAACGGCGAACCGGACACAATCTCGTGCTGCGATTGCGTGACCGCAAGGCCGATGTCCTGCGCTTCCTTACCGACTTGCAGGTTCCCTTCACAAATAACGAGGCCGAGAGGGATCTGAGAATGGGCAAGGTCCGTATCAAGGTCTCGGGATGCTTCCGCACACTGACCGGCGCGGAAAACTTCTGCACCCTCAGAACCGTGATCGAAACGGCACGCAAACAGGGCTGGTCAATAATCGAAACACTCCAGAAAACCGCCGATCAACTCATCCAGAAACTCGAACCGACCTGACAAAATCAAGCGTCTGAAACGCCCCAGAGACAACCTGAATAGTTACACAATCTTTACTCTGATGAGCGCTGGCGCATTCGCCTCCGTTGCATTCGACGCCTTCGGCCAGGGGCTGAGCCCCCTTCTGGGCTACGCCAAGCTGGCACCCGTGGGTCTTGCAGGGGCCACGCTGAAAAACATCTTCGGCGCCAACCCGGCCGGAGCCGCCTATCTGCTGCACATCGTGACCGGGGTGGTCTTTTACACGCTCGGCTACTTCATGATCGCCCGTCCGATCCAGAACGCGGTGCTGCCGCGGCTTCATTGGACGGTCACAGCCGTCGCCTATGGTGTCGCTTTGTGGGTCTTTGCCCTGTTCTTCATGGCCCATCTTGTGGCCGGCATGCCCGCTTTCCTTGGGTTCACTGGCATCACATGGGTGGCGCTCTGGGGTCACGCCCTGTTCGCGGTCGTTGCCGCCTGGGTGATTGAGGCACAGGGTCTGAAGTTTGAACTCAACAAACGACCCGCACTGCAAACCGCTTAACCCTCTGCGCTGAAATTCGGGCCGCCGGGACAAATCATGTCTCGGCGGCCTTGCCATTTGCTGGGGCGGAATGGCAGGAACACCCTGATGATTACCAGGCACCATACCAAAGACGACGCCCCGTCCTGGGCGGGATTTTCTGATTGCGAGGCCTACCGCTATTCCCTGACACGAATTTGGGATGAAAAGGGTCGCAAAGTCATGTTCGTGATGCTGAACCCTTCAACAGCGGATGAGACGCGCAATGACCCCACAGTTGAACGCTGCGAGCGACGGGCACGGGTTCTTGGATACGGTGGGTTTCGCGTGACCAACATCTTCGCTTTCCGCGCCACCGATCCGAAGGACATGCGCCGCGCGCGCGACCCCAACGGCCCAGACAACAACGACGCTCTACTGGCGGGTGCGATTTGGGCCGATGACATTATCGCCGCTTGGGGCGTGCACGGAGAGCATCGCGACAGGGGCCTTGAGGTCGCTCATCTGCTGCAAGCCACGGGTGTACCGACATATCATCTTGGCTTGACCAAGGCCGGTCATCCACGGCATCCGCTCTATGTAAGCTATAGCCAAAAACCCGAACCTTGGCATGAAGTCACATTGGTTTGAGGTGCAAATGGCCTACTTGGCACCAACAGGACAGAGTAACCACCGGTTAACCAGTTTACGCCAATTGGATTGACCAATCGCGGCATTCCATGGCCTTTAAGGGGTGGTGCATTGCGCATTTTTGTTGGGTTCATTGAGGGCAGGTGATGCTTCTACTCGCAGGATTTTTGGGCATCATGGCCGTCGGTGCTGCGGCTGTCATTGATGTAACCGAACCAGAAAACCCGGAAAACTCTGGAGGTACCGAGGATGGCTCAACCGCGCCCGACGGAAGCGGGGCCATCGTGACCGGAACAGACCAAGACGATGACTTAGCCGGTACGGATGATAACGACCAAATCGGCGGCAATGGCGGCGACGACCTTGTGGAGGGCGGCGCAGGCCATGACGACGCACGCGGCGCAGAGGGGGACGACACGGTCAACGGCGGAACCGGCAATGATGAATTGCATGGCGAGGACGGCGAAGATGTGCTGCAGGGTGACGATGGCAATGACACGATCTTTGGACACAACGATACAGATGTGATCCGGGGCAATGCAGGCGATGACAGCCTGCAGGGATCGGCTGGCGATGATGAACTCCATGGTGGTGCCGGTGACGATGCAGTCATGGGCGGCCTTCACGATGACAGTCTCACAGGCGGCGCTGGTGAGGACAGCCTGTTTGGCGGTTGGGGCAACGACACGCTAAGCGGGGTTGAGAGCCAGGAAACCGGAACACCGAATGACACCGACGGCAGAGATTTCCTGAACGGCGGCGGCGGGGATGATGTGATCATCACCGGCCAACAGGACATTGTCACAAGCGGCGAGGGATCTGACAGCATTGTACTGGGCGATTGGATTGGGGATGGCGGCGCGGCGCAAATCCTGGATTTTGACGCAAATGACGACAGCCTGCTCTTTGTCTGGGACGATGCAGACTTGTCAACGCCCGAACCCCAGGTTTTTGTGGAGCCGAACCCAGACGTCGAGGGCCAGTTTCAGATACGAGTCGGCGATACAATCATGGCCACAGTCAGCGGCGGGTCAGACCTGACAGCATCGGATGTTTCGCTGGTTCCGCTTAGCGCTGCAGGTGACTTGCTTACGCTCTAGCCTCGTGTCCCAGGCTTGCACCCAATAACTCATTGCCATCTCCGAGTTTTCCGCCTATACGCCCCCATCGCGCACGAATCCGTTTCGGGCGCGACCTCCATGGGCCTGTGCTGGACGACATCCCGGCCTGCGCCATACCCGAAACACTGATCCGAAAGGAGACCCCGATGTCGATTACTGCAGAAGAAAAAGCCAAGGTCATGAAAGACTTCGGCACCGGTGAAAATGACACCGGTTCCCCCGAAGTGCAGGTCGCAATCCTGAGTTCGCGCATCGCGACGCTGACCGAACACTTCAAGACCCACAAAAAAGACAACCACGGTCGCCGTGGCCTGCTCAAGATGGTCGCCCGCCGCCGCAAGCTGCTGGACTACGTCAAGGGCAAGGATGAGACCCGCTATCAGGACCTGATCAAGCGCCTGGGCCTGCGCCGCTAATCAACGCGCCGCTTTCGCATGCAAACCGCGTCCCGCAAACCGGGGCGCGGTTTTTCTTTGCGCATTCCGGCAAGCCATGGAAAATTGTCTGCAAAGCAACGTGATTTGAGACGCTTATGAGACGATTGATATTCCTCGCACCTCTGCTTCTGCTCACCAGCCCGGTGGCTGCACAAGATGCCAGTTGCACCACGGATGACTATCTTGAAGAGGCCATGGCACATCTGGAAAGCCATTACCGCAGCTTCCCGAACGAACTCTTTACCGCGCAGCTCTATCTGAAAGAAGGGCTGAAACAAGCCGATGTGACGCCGGATGGCAAATGGGGCCCCAAGACCTTTGCGGCCGTCTGCGCCGCCCTGATCGACTACACTGAGTTTGGTGGCAGTGACGGGGATTGGGGCATCCGTCGCGCCAGCCATGCATCGCAGTTCACGGACTGGCTGCTGCAGGCTGCGCGCAAGAACCTCAACCCGGACGACACGGCGGGCGACTAATCCCCAACAACAGCGCCTCAAACGCCACGGCGCATTGCCGACCGCCCGCTCGACCCACGGCACCACACAAATAAATGTCGTGCGCGCGCAGGCGCGCTCCGCGGGATCACGTTTACCCCGCTTGTAAGCGCCCCTTTTTCCGCCTACCAAACCTCCGATTCAAAAGGGGGAGTCATCACGCCATGGCAAACACAGTGGTTAACAGCTGGAACGAATGGGATCCGTTGAAACATGTGATCGTGGGGCGTGCGGATGACTGCCACATCCCACCGGAAGAACCGGCGCTGGACGCAAAAGTGCCGGAAGACAGCGACATGCGCGGCCAATGGGGCCGCCGTCCGCAGGAAACCATCGACCGCGCCAACGAACTGCTGGACAACTTCGCCGCTTTGCTTGAAGCGCGCGGCATCCGGGTGGACCGCCCCACGCCCATCGACCATTCGCTGCCTGCGACCACACCGGATTTCCACACCGACAGCCAGTTCGGCTGCATGCCGCCCCGCGATGTACTGCTGACAGTGGGCTCGGAAATCCTCGAAGCGACCATGTCCTACCGCTGCCGGTGGTTTGAGTACCTGAACTATCGCCCGCTGATGCAGCGGTATTGGGACGAAGACCCAAACTTCCGGCACGAGGCCGCCCCCAAGCCCCGACTGACAAATGCGGATTATCACCCAGACTATCTGAGCGATAAGATCGGCGTGGAAAAACGGCTGGAATGGGCCGCCAAAAAGTTCTTTGTCACCACCGAGGAAGAGCCCCTGTTTGACGCCGCCGACGTGCTGCGCTTTGGCCGTGATCTGGTGGCCCAGCACGGGTTCACGACCAACGAAAAGGGCATCGAGTGGATCCGCCGCCACTTCCCCGATCACCGGGTGCATGCGGTGAACTTCCCCGGCGACCCCTACCCCATTCACATCGACGCCACCTTCACGCCGCTGCGCCCTGGGCTGATCCTGAACAACCCGCAGCGCCGCCTGCCTGACGATCTGCGCGGGATGTATAACGACAACGGTTGGGAAATCGTGGACGCAGCGCAACCAGCGCATAACACGCCGCCGCCGCTGTGCTATTCCTCCACCTGGCTATCCATGAATGTGCTGGTGCTGGACCCCAAGACCGTCTGTGTAGAGAAGTCAGAGGTCTATCAGGCCGAACAGATGGATAAGCTGGGCATGGAAGTGGTGGAGGTCGATTTGCGTGACGCCTACGCCTTTGGCGGCGGTCTGCACTGTTGTACTGCGGACGTCTACCGCGAGGGTGCCTGCGAAGACTACTTCCCCTCGCTGTCTTCCTGACGCATGAAGGGGTGACAGGGGGCGAAAGCCGCCTATCTCCCTTGAAATGTCAGACTTACCTCCCCTCGCCCTGTCCGTTCGCCAGCCTTGGGCTTGGGCGATCATCCATGGCGGCAAGGAAATCGAGAACCGGTCTTTGGGCTCGATCCGCGCGGGGAACATGCGACCGGGTCCCATCTGCGTCCACGCGGCCAGCGGCATGAAAGAGGACGAATACCGCTACGCCCATTGGCGGTTGGCGCGTCACGGGGTGGCATGCCCGCGCCCGGATGAGTTACCGCGGGGGGCAATCATCGGGACGGTCGAGGTGACCGAAATCATCACTGAAAGCGACAGTGAGTGGTTTGGCGGAGAAGCCGGGTTGGTCTTGAAGAACCCAAAGGCCATCGACCCGATCCCGTCTTCAGGTGCATTAGGCTACTTCAAATGGCAGCGATCAGAGGCCTTCGCCCCTGTCAAACCGTGGATGCAAAAGTTCGATGCACCGGGCGGAGACCTTGCTACGCCATCGCTGTTCCCGGACGAGGCGCTCAGCTATCGTGAACCGCCCCGAAAGCCATGGCGCGGCACGTGACCTTCAGACCGGCATGTTGTCGAACATGTCGTCGTATGCGTCCTGTTCCAGCCGGGTCTGAATGCGGCGCAGGGCTGCTGGCAAAGGCCGACGTTGTTCTTTCAGGCGCCGGATGATCTGCTGGATTTGCGGACGCATCTTGGACCGCTCAGTTTCCGGCGTGCCACGATATTGCGCTTCAAGCTGTCCGATCTGCGCGTCAAGTTCTGCATGGGTCATGAGTGTGTTCCCTCCCCAAGGTTCTGCTGCGGGCTAAGCTAAAGATACCTTAGCACAGGGGACACACGCATAGGTTAAGGTTGTGTTAAATCTGCTCCTACCGGCTGAATACAACCGAACTGCCTGCTAAAGAGGCGCACCGCCCAACCCATGCACACCCTGTGAAGTCAGATTGGCCACCAACCTCTCCGAATCCACGGACTGAACGGTGCAATTGTCCTGCAAAGCCAAGGCCGCTGCGGTACCACACGCCTGTCCCATCGCCATGCACTGCGGCATGCCGCGCATGGAAGCAAAGGCGGTGGCATCTGCGCTCAGAATGCGGCCGGCGAACATGAGGTTTTGGATAGTTTCGGGCAGCAATGACCGGAACGGGATGGTGTACCACGCACCTTCCCCAACGATGGCTTCGTGGGTCATTTCTCCGCCACCGCGCATCACGTCGTCTATGGGGTTGTCACAAGCCACAATTCCGTCGGGGAACTTGGTGGCAGCAGCCAGGTCCGCCCCCGTGACGCGGTAAAGGCCTTGCAACTTGCGTGTTTCGCGCACGCCGACAGTGGGGCCAATCCCAGCCAGGCGCGCATTCTGAAACCCCGGCACCTCGGCGCGTAAGAACTCCGCCAGCTGTTTACACCGCCGCCGCCCTTCCTGCGTCGCGCGCTGCACATCGGCGTTGCCCGTGCCGTCCACACCGCGCAAAACGACAGAGTTGCAAAAGACCGTGCCTGCGTGAAACCCGCGCATCAGATAAAGCTGCGCCAGATCGGGATGCAGACGCCCTTCGGCCACGCCTTTGGATGCATAGGCGGTAAAGTAGGGATCGTTGCCTGCAAAAGCGGCTTCGCAGTCCACCCCCAGCATGTGAAACGACAAGGTGACCGCCATCATGTTCCCTTGGCCATCCCCCAGCGTGAAAGGCACCCCCGCCTTGGCTGAGATATCCGCGTCCCCTGAACAATCGATCACGATCTTCGGTCTGACTGTGAATGCACCCCCTCGGTCGTGGCAACGCACAGAGGTGATGCGGCCCCCCGCCATCTCCGGATCATGCGCCACTGCGCCCAACCGGACGTCGACGCCTGCTTCCTCCAGCATCTCGAACATGGTCAGCGTCGCCATATCAGGATCATAGAGGATTTCATCGCCAAAGTTTGCCAGCGTGCAGGGCCGACGCTCTGCCATCGGCGGGTCCATCGACATCAGACGGATTGAGAGTTCCTCCATCAGCCCGCCGATACTGCGACCCACGGGGAAGGCCGCGCCCCAGGGCATGCCGGGACAAAACGCCATGACACCGCCGATCTTCTGGGTGGCCTCAAGCAGCGTGACGGACAGGCCCTGCCGACCCGCAGCGACCGCTGCACCAAAGCCCGCTGTGCCGCCGCCAATGACCAGAACGTCTGTTGAAAACCCCTGCATTCGAAATCAATTGATCAGATACCCTCAAAGCGCAACACTCTGTGTCAGGGAAACGGAAGTCGACGCTCATGAAACTGGAAACCAACCGCTTTGGCGTGATCGCGTTGCAAGACGGCGAAGGACAGCTGCCGGCACGAGACAGCGCCGCTGCTCCAATCGCGCTCGATCTGGTGGAAGTTGGGCAGGACGCCGAAGCGCTGGCCAAGGTCGGGCGTTTTCTGGATGCCCTGGCATCCCATGTCGAGACGGCCAAAGCTGCAGTGCTTGCAGAGTACGAAGGCCTTGCCGGATTTGTGCCAGAATGGCTCGAGGAAGAGGCACCCGACGCATTCGCAAGCGTTTTCCCGAAAGCAACCTCCGCCGCCGATGTTACTGCCCAAACCTTCGTGGATGTACTGCGCCCCAGCTCCGTCTGGGCGGGTGACCGTCAGAGCATCACGATCGACCTTGCGATTGGTGACGCGGAAATTGACCACAAAGTCGCGGCATATTTCGACCTCAACGGCACCCTGGACGAGGTTGGAATCGAAAGCTGATCCGAAACGCAGCACCTGCGCTTGATCGCGCGCTTCCACGGCTCTTTCCAAGCCGCTCAAAACCCTGTATGACCCCCCAATCTGAGAGAGGCGCCCGGACCGCAGCGCCATCAAACAAGATACCGCGGTCAGGGGCAATTCGGCCCCTATGCAAATGGCCAGCCCCCTGGCCGAACTAGGAAAACTAGATGTTCAACGAAGTGAAAAAATCGATGCAGTGGGGCGAGGAAACGCTCACACTGGAAACCGGAAAAGTGGCACGTCAGGCGGACGGGTCCGTGATCGTGACCTATGGCGAAACATCCGTCATGGCCAACGTCACTTACGCACGTGCTCAAAAGCCGGGGCAGGACTTCTTCCCGCTGACCGTGCACTACCAGGAAAAATACTATGCCGCCGGTAAAGTGCCGGGTGGCTTCTTCAAGCGCGAGGCGCGGCCGACCGAAAAGGAAACGCTGACCGCCCGCCTGATCGACCGTCCGATCCGCCCGCTGTTTGTCCCCGGCTTCAAGAACGAAGTGCTGGTGATGTGCACGGTGCTTTCGCATGACCTGGTCAACGACCCCGACATGGTCGCGATGATCGCAGCCTCTGCCGCCCTGACCCTGTCCGGCGCGCCCTTCATGGGCCCGATTGCAGGCTGCCGCGTTGGTTTCGAGGATGGCGATTATATTCTGAACCCGACCGTGGACGACATGCAGGACCTGCGCCTGAACCCAGAGCAGCGTCTGGACCTTGTGGTTGCTGGCACCAAAGACGCGGTCATGATGGTTGAGTCTGAGGCATATGAACTGACCGAAGAGGAAATGCTAGGCGCGGTGAAATTCGCGCATGAGCAGATCCAGCCAGTGATCGACCTGATCATCGATCTTGCCGAAGACGCAGCGAAAGAGCCGTTTGACTTCCAGCCGGTAGATTACTCCGACCTTTCCGCCGCTGTTGCCAAGGCCGGCGAGAAAGAAATGCGCGCTGCCTTCGCCATCGCTGACAAGCAAGAACGCACCGCCGCAGTTGCTGCTGCCCGCGAGACGATCAAGGAAGCGCTGAGCGAAGAGCAGCTTGAGGACGCGAACCTTGGTTCCGCCATGAAGAAGCTCGAAGCAGGCATTCTGCGCGGCGACGTGGTCAAAACCGGCAAGCGCATCGACGGTCGTAAAACGGATGAAATCCGGGACATTGTGTGTGAGACCGGCTTCCTGCCGCGTACGCACGGTTCCGCTCTTTTCACCCGTGGTGAGACGCAAGGCCTCGTGGTGACCACGCTGGGCACCGGCGACGACGAGCAATTCATCGACGCCCTGCACGGCAACTTCAAATCCAACTTCCTGCTGCACTACAACTTCCCGCCCTATTCGGTTGGCGAAGTAGGTCGCGTGGGCCCTCCGGGTCGCCGTGAGGTGGGCCACGGCAAGCTCGCATGGCGCGCGCTTCAGGCGGTTCTGCCTGCGGCAACCGACTTCCCCTACACGGTCCGTGTTGTGTCCGAGATCACGGAATCCAACGGTTCGTCCTCGATGGCGTCGGTCTGCGGTGGATCGCTGTCCATGATGGACGCAGGTGTCCCGTTGAAGAACGCGGTGGCCGGTGTGGCCATGGGTCTGATCCTGGAAGACGACGGATCCTACGCGATCCTGTCCGACATCTTGGGCGATGAAGACCACCTTGGCGACATGGACTTCAAGGTCGCGGGTACCGAGAATGGCATCACCTCGCTGCAGATGGACATCAAGGTCGCAGGCATCACGCCCGAGATCATGGAGAAGGCCCTGGCGCAGGCCAAGGACGGTCGGATGCACATCCTGGGTGAGATGAACAAGGCGCTGTCTGGCGCTGCCGACTTCTCCGTCCACGCGCCGCGCATTGAGACGATGCAGGTGCCGACGGACAAGATCCGCGAAGTTATCGGCTCCGGCGGCAAGGTCATCCGCGAGATCGTGGAAGTTTCCGGTGCCAAGGTGGACATCAACGACGAGGGCATCATCAAGATCGCATCGCCCAACGGCGACAGCATCAAGAAGGCCTACGACATGATCCACGCCATCGTGGCCGAGCCTGAGGAAGGTGCGATTTACACCGGTACAGTCGTCAAGATTGTCGACTTCGGTGCCTTCGTGAACTTCTTTGGTAAGCGCGACGGTCTGGTGCACGTTTCCCAGATCGAAAACCGCCGCCTGAACCATCCTTCCGACGTTCTGAAGGAAGGTCAGGAAGTGAAGGTCAAGCTGCTGGGCTTCGATGATCGCGGCAAGGTGCGCCTGTCGATGAAGGTTGTCGATCAGGAAACCGGCGAAGAGATCAAGAAAGAAGAGAAGGCAGACGACTGATCGTCACGCCACCTCACAGAAATGAGAAGGCCCTCGCGGAAACGCGGGGGCCTTTTTCTTAGGATGATGCGCGATTTTCAGTGAGCGCTCTGACGCCCCGCACGCAGTGAAAAATTATTCGGTCACGACGGCGTGTAGACCTGCAAGTTCATGCGAGCGAATTGTGAAAAAGCGTTCAATGACAACAGACTACCGAGGGGACACTAAAGAAGCGCATAACAAAGGATATTACAATGCGCCCAATTCTCCCCACCATCATCGCAGGCCTTGTGGCTGCGTCCCCCGCCTTGGCCCAAGACTACTACATCTCCGGCTTTGGCTCTTACTCGTCGCTGAACGACCCGACTTTCTCAGGCGTTGTCACCCCTCCCGGCGGACAGCAAACCGTCGGATCGGACTTTGACAGTGGCTTTGGCCTCGGCATCGCGATTGGCACGAGCTTGCCATCGTTGTCCTTTGGATCCGCCACGGTCCGAGGCGAATTGGAGCTGTCTTATACCAACAACGATGTGGACGGCCTGTTCTTTTCCGGCAACGGCCCGGGTGCTGAAAACAACGTTGCGGGGGATATCACGTCCACGCGGCTCTTTGCGAACCTGATCGCCGACTTTGAAACCAAGTCTGCCTTTACCCCATATTTCGGCGCGGGCATCGGTGTCGCGTCCAACAACCTGAGCCTGAGCTACGGGGCCGCACCCGGGGCGGTCAATCTGGATGAACGCAGCACCAATTTCAGCGCGCAGGCCATCCTCGGTGCGTCCTATGCATTGAACGACCGGACCAGCCTGTTCACCGATATCCGCTATATCCGTGACTATGGCGTATCATCTGTGCGCACCAGCCCTGCTGGTTTCACCGGGGTGGTCGAAGATGATCTGGACACCGTTAATGTGAACTTCGGCGTGCGCCTGCAATTCTAGAGCGCGGATGTCCGAAAGCCGAAGCCCTGGTGATCCCTCGCACCGGGGCTTCTTGGCGTGCCGAAGCATGGGCCGATTTGGAGCTAGTAAAACGCAGCCGCATTATTGATCAGGATGATCCGCACCACCGCCACACCAATCAGCAGGATCAGTGGTGCCAGATCGAGACCGCCCATGTTCGGCACGACCTGCCGGATGCGAGAATAGATCGGCTCCAGCAGGCGGTTCAGACCGTCCCAAATCTGCGCAACCAGCGGCTGGCGCAGGTTCAGCACCTGAAAGTTGATCAGCCACGACATGATCACGTGTGCGATCACGATGAAATAGAGGATGTTGAGCAGCAACATCAGGATTTGAAAAAGCGACGTCATCAGGGCCTCCGGTCTGGTGAGGGTCAGTTAAGCCGCGCGAGGCTGTTGCGCAAGGTGCCGCGAGGGCAATGGTTGACGTGCACGTAAACCAACCCATCTTTGCACGCAGGAGGCCCCGCCGATGTTCCCCTTTGTCCGCATTGCAAAAGACATGTACCTCGCCAGCCGTATGCCGCGGTTTGAACAACTGACGGACACCCATGTCAGCCACCACATCTGCTGGCCCCATGATCTGGATTTCTGGCTAGAGCTGAACAACGGACGTGCGCTGTCGATCTACGATATTGGCCGCACGGCCATGGCGCAGCGCGCGGGGTTGATCGAGGTACTGAAACGCAAGCGCTGGGGCATGACCATGGCCGGGTCAAACACACGGTTTCGCCGTCGCATCAAAGGGTTCGAACGGTTCGAGATGCGCAGCCGGGGGATCTGCTGGGACGACAAATTTTTCTATCTCGAACAATCGATGTGGAAGAAAAACGGCGAATGCGCGAGCCATGTGCTGTTTCGCGCGGCTGTCACCAACAAGAACGGTCTGATCCCGCCGCAACAGGTGATGGGTGAGATGGGGCAAGACGTGCCATCACCCCCCATGCCGGGCTGGGTTGCCGAATGGTGCAAAGCCGAAGCCGACCGCCCCTGGCCGCCCATGCAGGACGCCTGAAACCAATCCTTGCACAGCGCCGCAACCCCTGCTCTACCTTTTGGCAATTGGGGGGCAGGACGCATGAGCACGGTATCACTCAAAAAGCGCATCTGGGGATGGTTCTTTTTCGACTGGGCGAGCCAGCCGTACCACACCGTTCTGAACACCTTCATTTTTGGCCCTTTCTTTGCGGCCATCGCTGCCGCCTATTTCCTGGGTCAGGGCCTGGATGAAACCGCAGCCGACGCCCGCGCACAGGCAACTTGGGCTTGGAGCACGGCCATCTATGGCCTGATCATCGCCTTCACCGCCCCGATATTTGGGGCCATGGCCGACAGTGCCGGGCGCAAGATGCCTTGGATCGTGCTTTTTAGCCTGATGTACGTCTTTGGCGCGTCGATGCTGTGGTTCACCGACCCCGGGGCCGGGAACCTCTATTGGATGCTGGCCGCGTTCGGTCTGGGCTTTATTGGGGCGGAATACGCGCTGATCTTCATCAATTCGCAGCTGCCCGGGCTGGGCACGAAAGAAGAGATCGGCAAGATCTCAGGCTCCGGTTTTGCCTTTGGCTATCTGGGCGGCGTGGTTTGTCTGACTTTCGTGCTGGCGATGGTGGTGGAGCAACCCAATGGTAAAACCATTGTAGGCCTGACCCCCCTATTTGGTCTTGATGCCGAGGCGCGCGAGGGCACACGGATGACAGGGCCGATCACGGCGCTCTGGTTTGCGATCTTCATGATCCCCTATTTCCTGTGGGTCCGCGAAGTGCGCAGGGATCACAAGCGCGCAGGCTTTGGGCAGGCGTTTCGCAGTGTTGTTGCCTCTGTGAGAGGGCTGGTGCACCGCAAGAGCCTTGGGTTCTATCTGGTCGCCTCCATGTTCTACCGCGATGCGCTCAATGGGCTTTATGCCTTTGGCGGGGTCTATGCCGGGCTGGTGTTGAATTGGGAGGTTGCCCAGATTGGGGTCTTTGGCGTCATTGCCGCGATCGGTGCGTCGATCTTCAGCTACCTGGGCGGCTTTGCAGACCGGCGCTTTGGGCCGATTCTGTGGAAAAACAACGTGTTGCGGGTGCAGAATGTGAAGCGCTGAACGGCACGAGCGCGCCTTTCTGGTCAGGCCTTTCGCGGATGCTGCGGTGCAGGAAAGATCTTCGCCAGTTTGCGGAGGTTCTGGGCGGTGGCGGCGAGGAGGAACTCGTCCTTGGCCCCGCACGGGCCGCGTAATCGGAGCCTTCCCAGACCGAGAATGCGCTTTAGGTGCGCGAAGAGCATCTCGACCTTCTTTCTGAGCTTCACCGATACCTTGTATTGGGCCGTCTTCGCGATGGTACGGGCGACATCCCGGGCGTCCTCATGTTCTTCGCGAGTGATCTTGCGGGCATCAGCTTTCGGACAGCACTTGGGCTTGGACGGACATGCCTGGCAGGTGTGCTTCAGCGCTTGGTATTTGGCGACACCCTTTCTTGTCGGCCCGCGGTTGGGGTCGGAGTAGTTCCGGCGGAACTGCTTCAGAGCCTCACCTTCGGGGCAGATGTATTGGTTGTTCTCGGCATCCCATTCGAAGTCGGCGCGGGACCAGGTGCCGTCGGTGCGCCCCGCTTTGTCGATGACCGGGATGTGCGGCGCAATGTTGCGGTCAACCAGCCAGCCCAGCATCGGGCCAGAACCATAAGCCGTATCGGCGATCAGGCGTTCGGGACGCAAGTCGAACTTGGCCTTCACCCGATCCAGCATGGTTTTGGTCGATCCGACCTCAGCCTGCCGGATCGACCGCGTCGCCTCAACATCGAGGATGACGCCGTTGTCTGTATCGATGAGGTAGTTGTCAGAATAGCTAAAGAATGCAGGACCTTTGTGCGCTGCCGTCCACTGGCTGGCCGGGTCAGAGAAGGACGTGAACTTTGGCTGCACTGGTGTTGCAGCACCGAAGGCGGCCTCATCAAGTGTGTCGAGATACTCCTTCACAGCGCGCGGTGCCGCACCTTTGTCGATCCGAGCGGCGTCCCATTCGCCTTTCGGTGCTGAGTACTGCTTGTTCGCATCCGCTTCGATCAAGCTGGCATCAACGGCCATGCGCTGGCCACTGACCAAGCCCTCTTCAATACAGCGACCGACGGTCGTCTCAAATAAGTGGCGCAGCAGCTCACTCTCACGGAAACGGCCATGACGGTTCTTTGAAAAAGTTGAGTGATCCGGAATACGGTCCGTCAGATCGAGCCGACAGAACCACCGGTAGGCCAGGTTCAAATGCACCTCTTCGCAAAGCCGCCTCTCGGACCGTATGCCAAAGCAATATCCGACAAGCAGCATCCGGATTAGCAACTCAGGATCGACCGAAGGACGGCCCGTGTGGCTGTAGAAGTCTGACAGATGTGCGCGGATACTGGTCAGATCGACGAAGCGATCAATCGACCTCAGCAAATGATTTTGCGGGACATGATCCTCAAGCGAGAACTCGTAGAACAGCGCCGCCTGCGCTTCTTGCCTCGGTCCCATCATCGCCAATCCCTCCCTACAGGACGAATTGAATCAGCGACTTACCCCTCGATCAACCCAGAGTTTTTCAACGAAATAGGCCGAAACCGGTGGTGATCGGGGCCATTCTGGTGCTGATGGTGGTTTGCTTTGTCATCATTAATCTCGCGCCCGGCTCTGTCTTTGGTGTCTCCGTAGGAGAGGACTCAGGCCTGCCCGACCAATTGTTTATGGTCTGCGGTGTGCTGATCGGTGGCATGGGCGGTGTGCTGCAAGCGGCCAGCAGATCGTTGATGGTCCGCCACACGGATGAGGAAAGCGCGACCGAGTACTTTGGGCTCTATGGCCTGTCGGGCCGCGCCACGGCCTTTTTGGCTCCGTTGTTGATTGGCATTGTCACCACGATCAGCGGGAGCGCGCAGATCGGCATATCGCCGGTGATATTCCTGTTCCTCATCGGGTTGGTTCTGCTAGCATGGGTCAACCGAGAAGGAGACGTGGCCTCATGATCCTGACACGTGTTTTGACGAGTGCAGCCTTGGTGATGGCGCTGGCCACCTGTGGCGGTGGTGGGCGCGACATCAGCGGGGAACGCCAGCGCGCAGCGCCGCTGCCCACGATTGGGTCCTCAGGCGGAGCGCTTTCCGGAGTTCAGGCCAAGAAGCTGTTTGGTGCCAAGACCGGGGCGTCGAGCCAATCCCCCGCTGCCTTCGGGTCCTATGCCAAAGGGTGCATGGCCGGTGGTGTGCAACTTGCTGAGACCGGGCCGACGTGGCAGGCGATGCGCCTGTCGCGCAACCGGAACTGGGGCCACCCTGAGCTGATCGACATGGTGCAGAAACTCAGCCGCGTGGCTGCAGCGCAACCGGGCTGGGCGGGCCTCTATGTGGGTGATCTGAGCCAGCCGCGCGGCGGGCCGATGCTGACCGGTCATCGCAGCCACCAGATCGGGCTTGATGCCGACATCTGGATGTTGCCCCCTCAGTCGCTTTCACTGACGCGCAAGCAGCGCGAGAATATCTCCTCCATCTCCACCCGCCGTTCAAGGGGCGCCTATGTCAATGACAGCTGGTCTCGGGCGCATCACGAGATCATAAAGGCTGCCGCCAAGGACCCCCGCACAGCGCGGATTTTTGTCTTCCCGGGCGCCAAGGTGCAGATGTGCGAAGACGAAAAGGGCGACCGCAGCTATCTGCGCAAGATCCGGCCTTGGTACGGGCACCACTATCATTTCCACGTGCGGCTGAACTGTCCCAAGGGCGTAGCAGGCTGTGTGAACCAGAACCCGCCACCTGCGGGGGATGGCTGCGCCGATGCGCGCGAATGGCAGCGCAACATCCTCAACCCGCCGCCCCCCAAGCCGCGTGATCCGAATGCCAAGCCGCCCAAGCCACGGCGCGAGCTGCTGCTGGCGGATCTGCCTGCACAGTGCAAAGCGGTGCTGGACAACTGACACTTTTGCGTCTTGCCCTGATCCTTGTTTTCACGGCCGGATGGGCTGCAGCTGATCCAACGCTGCGTCTGGTGTCAAATGTCGTGTGGGACGTGCCCGAAGACTGGTTCGGCGGCTTTTCCGGGGCTGAGGTCCACGCGGATGGATCACGGATCGTGCTCATAACCGACCGGGCCTTTCTGGTGAAAGCGCGGATCGCCCGTGAAGGCCGAGCCATCCGCACCTTGCAACTGATTGACGTACGCAAGCTGACCCATGCTGACGGCCCGGAGCTGAGAGACGCGTATGGCGATGCGGAAGGCCTTGCGATGTCTCGCGACGGCCAAGCCTTTGTAAGTTTCGAGCGTCAGCATCGGGTGATGCGATTGGATTTGGAGAGCGGGCGCACCACCGAAGTGGGGCCACGAGGTGCGTTTGCAGATTTGCAGGAAAACTCAGGCCTGGAGGCTTTGGCCATTGATAACGACGGCGGGCTTTACACTTTGCCTGAGAGGTCGGGGGCGGTGGCGCGGCCCTTTCCCCTTCACGTGTTCAGAGACGGACAGTGGAAAGTGGCCGCGCAAATACCCCGGCGCGGACCTTTCCTGCCGGTAGGCGCAGATTTTGACGATCTGGGTCGGTTCTATCTTCTGGAACGCGCGGCCACCCCTCTGGGCTTTCGAAGCAGAGTGCGCCGTTTCGACTTTGACCAGCCCGAGTTGGGGGAAGTGAGGCTTTGGCGTACAGGACCGGGGCGGTACGACAACCTCGAAGCCATATCCCTTTGGCGATCAACGGAGGGGTTCTTGCGCGCGACGATGATCTCCGACGATAACTTTCTGTCGATCCAGCGCACTCAAATTCTGGAATTTGATGTGCTCGATTAGGGTTGCGCCGCCTTGCCGATGGGACTAAGTCGCGCGGGTCCGCATAGCGCGGGCCATGTCACCGCACCCATGCAAAAACGGTATCCAAAATGACACGCACCTACCTTCCCGGCATTCTCGCCATGGCCGCCATCGTTGTGGCCTCCAACATTCTCGTTCAATTCCTGTTTGGCCAATGGCTGACCTGGGGGGCCTTCACCTATCCGCTGGCGTTTCTGGTCACGGATGTAATGAACCGCGTCTACGGCGTGTCCGCCGCCCGGCGCGTGGTGCTGGTGGGCTTTGTGGTCGGGTTGATCTGTTCGCTCATTGGCACGCAGATCATGGGCGAGTTTGGTCCGCTGGTGACGGTGCGCATCGCAATCGGGTCCGGGCTGGCGTTTTTGGTCGCCCAGTTGATCGATGTGTCGGTCTTTTCTGCTATGCGGTCCGGCGCGTGGTGGCGCGCGCCGCTGGTGTCCACGTTGGTGGGGTCGACGCTCGACACGGCCATCTTCTTTTCGGTGGCGTTTTCAGGCGCGTTGAGCTTTGTCCACCCAGCAACGGATGTCAGCTGGGCCGCAGATGTTTTGCCTGTTCTGGGGATGGGCCCGGATGCCCCACTTTGGGTATCTTTGGCGGTTGCCGACTGGGCTGTGAAACTGTCGATTGCTTTGCTGGCGCTGATCCCTTTCCGGGTGATCACCGGGCGGATGATGGCGCAAGCCTGAGTGCTGCAAAAAGTTCTTTGCGTTTTACGAAACCTGTGCGACGATTCGCTTGAGTTCAACAAATGCAAAGGAGGTGATCCAGTGTCAGAAAAGGTATTGGAGCGTGGTGTCGGAACAGCTTGGGAGGTCACCTGCTGAGGCAGCCCTTGGCAGACTAACCTCGAGTGGGCGCTGGAAAGACAGATGTCTAACCGACCCTCTCCTTGAAACCATTTCGAACGGGCCGTCCCCAAGGGGGCGGCCCTTTTGATTTTGCAGTCATGCAGTTGCGCGTTGATAGCAACGCGTTTCCTCTTTGGCATCGGTCAGGTATGACGGCTGCATGCTGCGCATCAACGATGATATCGCGATTCAGGATTGGGAGCTGACCGAACAGTTCGTGCGCGCCTCTGGCCCCGGGGGGCAGAACGTTAACAAAGTGGCAACAGCTGTCGAGTTGCGGTTTGAAGCGGCTTCCTCACCTTCATTGCCTGGCCCTGTAAAGACCCGCCTCAAACGACTGGCCGGGCGGCGCTGGACCACCGAAGGCGCATTGATCCTGCAATGTGATGAGACCCGCAGCCAGGCCCGGAACCGCGACATCGTGCGTCAGCGCCTGGTTGAGCTGATCCGCAAGGCGCTTGTGCCACCGAAACGGCGCATCGCGACGCGGCCCACGCTGGGGTCAAAGAAACGGCGGCTGAAGGCCAAGAAGGTACGTGGCGAGGTCAAAGCCCTGCGCGGGCGGGTTGATCCTTCCGGCTAGCGGGGGTGGGCCACAGGCCCACCTTACGAGGCATAATTCGTAAGGCAGGCGTGTCGCCTGCCCTTGTGGAGGTCGGACCAACAGGTCCGACTTACGCGGTTCGCCGCAGCACGTAGATATCCATGATCCACCCGTGCTCCGCGCGCACCTCTGCCCGGCGCTCGATGATCTGCGCGCCTACCTGTTCAAGCGGGCCGGAAATTGTAAATTCTTCGCGCATGCCAACGTAGGCCCCCCACCAGATGTGAAAGTCCTCTGCCGTAAGCGTCTGAAACGCGCATCCGCCGTCCAGCATCACGGCGATGGTATCCACGCCCGCTGGCCATCCCTGATCGCGCAGCTGCCTTCCGGTAGTAACCATGTAAGGGGCGCCAATCTCGTTGATCGGGATCGCATGAGACGCCGTCAGCGCCTGCAGGGAAGTGATACCCGGAATGACTTCGACCTCTGGCGCGGGCTGTAGGCGGGCGGCAATGCGCAACGTGCTGTCATAGAGCGACGGGTCGCCCCAGACTAACAGGGCCACGCGCTTGGCATCGGGCACCTTCGAAATCGCCGCCGCCCAGCACTCTGCAATGGCATCATGCCAGTCATCTACGCGCTGGCGGTAGTCTGCCGTGGTCTCATCCCGGACGGGCAGGTCAAATTCTACGATTTGAGTGCCTTCATTCTCCAGCACGTCATCGCAGATTGTCCGGCGCAACTCGGCAAGATCCGCCTTGCCCTCACCTTTTTGCGGGATGAGGATTGCATCTTGCGCGTTGATGGCGCGGATGGCCTGCAGCGTCAGATGCTCAGGGTTGCCCGTGCCTATGCCAATCAGCGTCAGCTTCATGCTGCACTCCGGACAGGAGTCTTTATCAGCACGAGGCAGGCTCCGCCAATGCGCCATAGAAGATCAGTGCGGGTGTGCTGCTGGTGGTCTCGGCTAGGTGCGCGGCCAGCGTCTCGATCGTAAACCACGTCACTTTCTCGGCGGGGGTTGAAACGGCTTCGGCCAGTAAGGCGGGCGTGTCGCCCGCCAAGCCTGCGTCCATCAGGCGCGCGGCGAGGTCCGGGAACGTGCGTTTACCCATATAAACCACAGTGGTCGTCAACGGGTCGGCCAGCGCGCCCATGTTCACATCGCCCGGCAGACCACCTGTCACATCCGCGCCGGTAATAAACTGCACGCGGCGCGCAGTCAGGCGGCGGGTCAGCGGGATGTCGGCTGTT
The DNA here is from genome assembly GCA_963422245.2 of uncultured Sulfitobacter sp. Taxonomy (GTDB): domain Bacteria; phylum Pseudomonadota; class Alphaproteobacteria; order Rhodobacterales; family Rhodobacteraceae; genus Sulfitobacter. Next base: position 643,774 of record CAXMWW010000029.1, read on the forward strand.
GCGGCGGCGGCAGACGCCGCTGTGACCCCGGGGACAATCTCAAACGGAATGCCTTCCGCGCGCAGGGCGGTCAGCTCTTCTTCCAGCCGTCCAAACATACCGCTGTCGCCGGATTTCAAGCGCACCACACGCATCCCCGCCTTGGCGTGGTCGACCAGCACCTGACTGACGTGGTGTTGCTTGGGGGAGGCGCGGCCCGCGCGTTTGCCGACCCCGATCAGATCCGCCTCGGACGAGGCATGCTCAAGGATCGGTCCTGCACTCAGATCATCAAACAGTACCACCTCAGCCCGCTGCAACCGATCGACGGCTTTGACGGTCAGCAGCTCGGGATCACCGGGGCCGGAGGAAACGAAAGAGACAAAGCCGCTCATGTTGCCTCTGCGATCATGTGAAAGAAGGTGCCGGTGGCCACGCCTCCACCTTCGAAACGGCGGATTGAGCCGGTTTCAGGGGTGGTGTCCCCATTGGCGTCGGTGATCAGGGCCAGCGGGTCGTCCGGCTCTTCAAGGATTGTGGCATAGTGGAACTCATGCCCACGCAGATGTGCCCCTGCCGCATGCCCCGGTAAGGCGGACTTCAAGTCCGCCACGCGGTAGCCCAGGTGGAACTTGCGCTTCTCGAAGGATGTCTCGACCCCCAGCAGCCCCGCCATTTGATGGCGATGGCCCTCTTTGTCGACCAGCCCTGCGCCCATCGCCATGTAGCCCCCGCATTCGCCATGTACGGGACGTGTTTGTGCAAAGGCCTGCAGGCCGCTGCGGAATGCCTCTGCTGCGGCCAGCGTGCCGCCGTGCAGCTCAGGGTAACCGCCAGGGATCCAGCAGACATCCGCGCTGTCATCGGGTGCCTCATCCGCGAGCGGAGAGAACGGCAGCACCTCCGCCCCGGCAGCACGCCAGCCAGCCAGCAGGTGTGGATAGACAAAGGCAAAGGCCTTGTCCTGCGCCAAAGCGATCCGCTGGCCCGGAGGGGTGATTTTTGCAGGTGCGGGGGCTGCGCTCAGTTTACCCTGTGCCGCGGCGCGCAGCGCATCAAGGTCGACGTTTTCGGTCACAAAAGCCGCAGCCTCGGACAGCAACTCTGGCAGGTTTTCCTGTTCGCCCGCTTGCACCAGCCCCAAATGGCGTTCGGGCAATTCGATCTCTTTGCGGCGCGGGAGGACGCCCAGAACCCTCACACCAACCGCGTCCATACCAACGCGGATCAAAGCCTCATGCCGGGGCGACGCGACACGGTTCAGCACGACGCCTGCCAGTTGCACATCTGGCCGCATCGTCTTGAACCCCAGCGCTGTTGCGGCCACGGATTGAGCCGCACCGCCTGCATCCAGCACCAGCACCACGGGCCAACCCATCAGGGCAGCGGTATCGGCGGACGCACCATTGCCGCATTCGCCCGGCTTGGCGACCCCGTCAAACAGCCCCATGGACCCTTCACCAAGGATGAGATCAGCCCCATCCGCATTGCCAACCAATCCGGACAAACGATCCAGATCCATCGCCCAGCTGTCGAGGTTGAAAGACGCGCGACCAGAGGCCGCCGTGTGGAACGCCGGGTCGATGTAGTCCGGCCCGCTTTTGAAGGGCTGCACCGCGATCCCTTGCGCCCGAAACGCCGCCAGAAGCCCCAGCATCAGCGTGGTTTTCCCCGTGCCGGAAGCCGGGGCGGAGATCATCAAGCCCGGGGGGATCATGTGCCCGTCTCCGGGAACTGCGGGTTTTCGCCCGTAGGGCGGAAGCGACGGTCGTAGTCTTCGGCGTAAAGGCGGCTTTCGCCAAAGTCCTCGGACCCGATTGCGTGGCCCACAAGGATCAGCGCGGTGCGCTCCATCTCGTCAGCGATGGCCGTGCGCAAAGTAGCCAGCGTGGCCTTGACCACCCGCTCGTCCGGCCAACTGGCGCGCCAGACAACGGCGACGGGGCAGTCTGGCCCGTAGTGCGGCGTGAGGTCGGTGATGACCTTGTCCAGCACATGGACGCTCAGGTGAATGGCCAGCGTGGCCCCGGTGCGGGCGAAGTTCTCCAGCGTCTCGCCATCCGGCATCGCTGTGGCACGACCGGAGGTCCGGGTCAGCACAACGGACTGCGCCACACCTGGCAGCGTGAGTTCCGCGTTAAGCGTCGCAGCCGCAGCGGCAAAGGACGGCACGCCGGGGGTCACGTCGTAGGGGATGCCTTCGGCGCGCAATCGACGCAGCTGTTCGCCCATGGCCGACCAGACAGATAGATCGCCGGAGTGCAGCCGGGCAACGTCGTGACCCCCTTCGTGGGCAGTCGAGATTTCCGCGATGATATCATCCAGCGACATCCGTGCGGTGTTTACAATTCTGGCCCCTTCAGGGCAGTGCGTCAGCAAGTCTTCGGGCACCAGTGACCCGGCATAAAGACACACCGGGCAGCGTGCGATCAGATCGCGCCCCCGGATCGTGATGAGGTCAGCGGCCCCCGGACCTGCACCAATGAAATGCACTGTCATCTCTTATCCTTCCGCCAGCGCTGCCGTGGCCATGCCATCGGTCGAGACAACCCGCCTTACAACCAGCCGCGCCGCTGGTCCAGCCGCGGCGAGGGCAGCGGCCTCGGCCAGAGATCCGGTGCCAAACCGGTCCTGAATGCGTTGCGATTGGGTGGGGGTGATCATTTGGGATAAATCGGTCTGCGTGATCCCCATACCAGGCACGCCCAACGCTTGTGCGAATTCCCTGAAGACGGATTCCCGCGCCTTGGCGGCTTCGGTCACAACTGCATCAATCTGCCCATCAATGCCTGCAAGTACCTGTGCCAGAGCGTCCTGCAGGCTGTCCACCGTGGCCGCTGCACGGAACCCGATGCCGATCATCCTCATAGCGTGACGCTCCACTGCACGATGGCGCGCGCAGGCTGCCAGCCGCGCATGGTGCCAAGGGGCGTGGCCTGTGCTAGCTCAATGCGCATGAGGTCTCCGCCCCGTCGCGCGTGATGTTGGGTGAGCAGCGCTTCGGTTTCCAGTGTGACGCCATTGGCCACCAGACGGGTGCCTTCGGGGAGAAGCTCAAATAGCTGATCAAAAAGAGCAGCATTGCCCCCGCCGCCAACGAACACAGCATGGGGCAGCGGTTGACCCGCAAGCAACGCAGTGGCGTCGCCGGTTACCACCTGCATGCGGTGATCGACGCCAAAGTCAGCGATGTTCTGTCCGATATTCGCCGCACGGTCCGGGTTCTTTTCAAACGCCACCGCATGGCCGCCCGCAAGGCACCACTCGACGGAGATCGAACCAGACCCTGCGCCGATGTCCCACAACAGCTCCCCCTGGCGCGGGGCAAGTGCGGAGAGCGTGAGGGCCCGAACGGGCCGTTTGGTGATCTGCCCATCGTTTTGGAAAAGATCATCCGGCAGGCCGGAAGCACGCGATTGACCGACACCTGCGGACAGTTCGACCGCCACGGCAACCGGGGCCGCAACGTCTGTCAGGTCAAAGCCCGCAGCCGTTGTTTCCCGAATGCGCTGATGCGCCCCGCCCATGCGTTCGCAGATGTGCAACTTTGCTGCCCCTGCGCCCTGCCCCGTCAGCCATTCGGCCAGCGCCGCGGGGGCAGCACCATCCCGCACAAGGCATATGATCCGCGCCTTGGGGGCCAGCACCCCTCGCAATCGCGCAAAGGGAGCGGCGTGCAGACCGTGGCAGGTGATTTCCTCCATCTGCCAGCCCAACGCCCCGGCGACCAGTTGGAACGTGGACGGCGCAGGCAGGACCTGCCACTCTCCCGGTGTCAGATGGTCCACCAGTGATCCACCTGCGCCGAACCAAAACGGGTCGCCAGAGGCCAGCACCACGGTGCGCTGGCCCTTGGCGGCGAGGACGGGTGCGATGCTGAACGGCACAGGCCACGCATGGCCCCGGTCTCCGGCACCTACCAGATCGAGGTGACGTGGGCCGCCGATGATCACCTCAGCCGAACCGATGGCTGCGACGCTTGCGGGGGGCAAGGCTTCGGCGGTATCGTCCGCCAGTCCGACGATTGTAAGCCAGGGATTACCCGTCATGGAAATGCGCGTCCTTCTGTTGGGAGGCACCACAGAGGCGACTGCCCTGGCCGATATGCTGCACAAAGCCGGGGTGAACGCGATCTTTTCCTATGCCGGGCGCACACTGAACCCGCTGGCGCAGTCGGTGCCCACTCGCAAGGGGGGCTTTGGCGGGGTGGAAGGCCTGACGCAGTTCCTGAGGGGCGAAAACATCACGCATCTGGTGGATGCCACCCATCCTTTCGCCGCCGGGATGAGCCATAATGCGGCCAACGCGGCGATCGGTGTCGGCACGCCGTTGCTGCGGTTGGAACGCCCGGCTTGGGTGCCTGCTGATGAAGACAACTGGACGATGGTGCCGGACATGGAGGGCCTGCCGGCGGCTTTGCCCGACGCCCCTGCACGCGTCTTTCTTGCGATTGGCAAGCAACGGCTCGACCTCTTTGCCGCCAAACCGCAGCACCACTATCTGCTGCGGCTGGTGGATGCGCCGGAAGGCGATCTGCCCTTGCCGGATGCCGAAGTCGTGGTGGCGCGTCCGCCGTTTACGGTGGAGGCAGAAACGGCGCTGATGGCCGATCACCGTATCACCCATCTGGTCTGCAAAAATGGGGGTGGCACAGGGTCGGTGGCCAAGCTGGCAGCCGCCCGCACCCTTGGCATTCCGGTGATCATGGCGCAACGCCCCGGACTGCCTGCAGCCAAGACAGTCACCACGGCGGCGGAGGCTATGGCATGGCTGGGTCATTCAGCGGACCGGGGCGTATAGACATAGCGGCCCACCCGCCGCGTGGCCTTGTTGCCGACCAGCACAACGGTGCGCATATCGGCCATGTCAGGGGTCGCTTCGCCCAGCGTCACGGTGTTGATCTGCTGATCCGGCGTGCTGACGGCACGGGCGAATATGATCAGGTGATCGGGTGTCAATTCCGCGCGCAGGATGGAGAGCGTTTTCTCAAACCCTTCGGGGCGAGATTTGGAACAAGGGTTGTAGAACGCCATCGCAAAATCCCCCCGTGCAGCCATGCGCAGGCGGTGCTCGATCAGGTCCCAAGGCTTGAGGTTATCGCTCAGGTTGATTGCACAGAAATCGTGGCCAAGGGGTGCTCCGGCGGCGGCGGCTGCCGCAAGCATGGCTGTGATGCCCGGTAGCACACGAATGTCGGTATCTTTGTATTCAGGGTGCTTTTCGACAGCCTCGAAAACCGCCGAGGCCATTGCGAAAACGCCGGGATCGCCGGAGGACACGACGACTACACGGGCCCCATCTGCCGCCAGCTGCAGGGCATGCAAGGCCCGGTCAAGCTCCACCCGGTTGTCGGAAGGATGCAACGTCAGCCCGTCGCGCGGGGCGACGCGAGCGACATAAGGGATGTAGCCGATCACATCCGTGGCCTCGGCCAAAGCGGCAGTCACTTCTGGCGTAACCAGATCGTCCCGCCCCGGCCCAAGGCCAGCGATGGCGACCCAGCCAGTCACTCCGCCGCCTCGGGGCGGCGGCCTTGTCCATGGACCAGAACGATGGCGAAGTAGGGGCAGTCGTCATCCGCCACATCCGCCAGCCTGGCCACACGCTGGGTTGGCATCGTGCCTTTCTCGACAAGCCAAGCGTCATCCAGTCTGCCTGTGGCAGCAAGGGCACTGCGCACACGGGGCAGGTTGCGACCGGTCTTCATGATGACCAGTGCATCCGCGCGCTCCATATGGCTGATCAGGTCGGCCTCTGGCAGCGTTCCCATCAGCACGGACATCACATCATCGCCCCAGGTGAAAGGATCGTTGATCGCGTTCCAGCAGCCAACCATGCCGGGGATAGCAGGGATCACTTCGACCTCTGCCCGGCCCTGCAGGCGCGTGTGAAGATGCATGAAGGAGCCGTAAAAGAAAGGATCGCCCTCGCAGAGCACCACGACCTCTTCGGTTTGCGCCAGTTCGGCCAGCCGGTCCGCCCATTCGGCGTAGAAGTCCACCAACAGCGCGCGGTATGCGTCACTGTCAAAGCGCAGTTCGGTCGTGACGGGATACTCCATCGCGTACTCAACCACGTCCTTGCGCAGCATGTCCTTGACGATGGTGCGTGCCTGGCCTGCGCGACCTTTCTTGCGGAAAAAGGCGAGGTGCTTTGCCCCCCGGATCACGCGATCCGACTTGACGCTCATCAGCTCAGGATCACCCGGCCCCAGCCCGGCGCAGATCACTTTCCCCATGTCTATTCCACCCGGCTGGCCAATGCGTTGACGGCAGCCACGGTGATGGCTGAGCCGCCCAGCCGTCCTTGCATGATCATGGAGGGGACTGGCAAGTCCTGCATCAAGGCTTCCTTGCTTTCCGCAGCCCCGATGAACCCCACCGGGCACCCGATGATGGCAGCAGGGCGCGGGCAATCGGAGTCCTCGAGCATGTTTAGCAAATGAAACAGCGCCGTGGGCGCATTGCCGATGGCCACAACCGCGCCTGCCAACTTGGGCCGCCAAAGCTCCAGCGCGGCGGCTGAGCGGGTGTTTGCCATGTCTCTGGCCATCTCAGGCACTGCCGGATCGCGCAGGGTGCAGATCACTTCATTATCCGCAGGCAGACGTTTGCGGGTGATCCCTTCGCTGACCATATAGGCGTCGCAGAGGATCGGCGCGCCATCTTCAAGCGCCGCGCGGGCGGCGATGGCCATGCCGTCGGAAAACCGGATGTGCTGCTCCAGCCCCACCATCCCAGCCGCGTGGATCATCCGGACGGCGACAATTTCTTCCTCCGGCGTGAAACGCTCCAAAGCGGCCTCTGCGCGGATCGTGGCGAAAGACTGGCGGTAAATCTCCGCACCGTCGGTGATGTAGCTGTGGGGCATCAGATTGCTTTCAAAAGGTCCTCTGGGGTCAGGCCTGTGGCGACCGGTGTATCACCCGTGCGACCGTTGCGGATGAGGGACAGGCCCTGTTCGGTACCCGTCACTGTCAGGGCGGCAGGTTTCGGGTGCGCGCACCCTTTGGCGCAGCCTGACACATGGAGAGTGCCATTAGGCAGGGGATGCCGCGCCAACGTGCGGGCCAGTTCGCGTGTATCGATCAGCGCCTGTTCACACCCCGGTGCGCCTGTGCAAGCAGAGATGCGCAGCAGCGGATCGGCGGGATCGGTGATCAGGCCAGGAAGATCGGGAAGCGAATTGGCACCCTCAACCAGCACCATACGCCAAGGTGTCAGTCGCAACGGGCCATGGTCTGCAAGGGCCGCAAGCGTCTGTGTTGTGAATTGGCCGAAGGCGAGGCCAATGAGATGCCCTTGTTCGGACTGCGCTGGCGTGGGGTCATAGGATTGCTTGGGCCGCACCACAAAATGATCCCGCGGCAGAGCACCGTCGCGGGCGAAAACCCTTGCCATGCGGTTTTCCCCGTCCCGCTCAGTCAAAAACCACCGGGTGAGCTCCAAGATCTCGTCAATCGCGTCTTCTTCGGTGATGGGCCGCGCCACAGGTGCGCCGTCTGCGGATATCAGCAGACCGCCACGCGGCTCCCGTTCGAGCCGGATGTCGGCGGAGGCGGTATGGAGGACGGGCGTTGGCCCGGTGTCGATGGCAAAGCCGAATTTTTTGGGCAGGTCCGGCGCATCGCTCAGGGCAAGCGCTTTGGCCAAGGCATCAGCCAGCGCTTTGGTGTCATCCCCCTCTTGCCAAAAGGGCGTCACGATAATGTTGCGGCGGGCTTCGATCTGGGGGGAGGCGTCTAAAAGGCCCAGCGCCTCCAACCCTTCCATCAAAGCGGGATAACTTTGGTCGGTCACGCCGCGCAGCTGAAGGTTGGCGCGGGACGACAGGTCTATCAGGCCATTGCCGCAGGTGGCAGAAAGGTCAGCAAGACCGTTGGCCTGTTTCGCTGAGATACGCCCACTCATTGGGCGGATGCGCACCACCAGACCATCACCTGACATCATGGGTGTGAGCGCTCCGGGACACCAACCTTTTATCTCTGGGCTTTTGGTCTGCGGGGCGCTCATTCCGCGGCATCCAGGGCTACGTTGATCGAGTTGCGGCGCGTGACCCACAATTCCGCCTCGCGCAGCGCAGCAAACCGGCTGCGCATTTCTTCCAGCGCTTGTGGGTTTTCGGCTTCCATGAACGCAACCAGGTCCTCGCGGCCCAATGTGGCATCATAGTAGAGGTCAAAGAGGTGTCCGGGGACCTCACGTGTGAGATGCGCAAAGGCGGCGAGGTTGTCGAGGGTCGCAGCAACCTCAGCCGCGCCCCGGAAGCCGTGCCGCATCATGCCTGTCGCCCAGTCGGGGTTGGCCGCACGGGCACGGACAACGCGGGCGATTTCTTCGGGTACCGTACGGGCCCTGGGCGTGCCGTATTCGGTGCTGTCCACGTGATACATGGCGGGCTTCGCCGCGCCGATGTGCGCCATGGCAGCGGCAAATCCGCCTTCGTGGCTGGCGTAGTCACTGGCAAGCAAGACGTCGCTTTCGAGCAGGTCCTGAATGTGGGCAAAACCGTCGGCCTTGTGCAGGCGCTCTTCCAAGGCGGCGCGGTTCTGATGCGCCTCGCCCTTCGCGTTGATCGCCCATTCGGAGCCTTTGAGCCAGGCCTGCCCGGCAGCGTCCCGCGCTGCTTCAGAATAGTCCTGCATGTGGCTTTCCATGTTCATCCCGTAGAGGCCCGGTTTAGGGCCGAAGACGCGGGGCGCGCGAGTAAGATAGGGGTTCATGTCCGGCGCTTCGTCGCGTTCGGCGAGGGCCTGAGCGCCAGCCTCGAAGAGTTGGGAAAGGCCGGGGAAAATGTCTCGGAAAAGGCCGGAGACGCGCAGGGTCACGTCAATGCGCGGACGGTTCAGGAGCGTGAGCGGCGTGACCTCAAAGCCTGAGACCCGCTCGGAGCCGTCATCCCATTTCGGGGCGAGGCCTGCGAGGTGCATCGCCATGGCGACTTCCTCGCCCGCTGTGCGCATGGTGGCAGAGCCCCAAAGGTCCACGACCAGCCCTTTGGGGTAATCACCCTGATCCTGCAGATGACGGCGAATGAGCTCTTCGGCAAGTTTCACGCCTTGGGCATGGGCGGCTTTGGAGGGCACGGCGCGGGGGTCAACGGAATAGAGGTTGCGGCCTGTGGGCAGCACGTCGGAGCGGCCACGGTAAGGCGAGCCGGAAGGGCCGGAGGCGACGCGCTGGCCGTCGAGGGCCGTCAGCAGGCCGTCCCATTCACCCTGCCCTGCGCCATAGATGTGCAACCCGTCGCCGTACTGGCTTTCTTTGATGTCGCAGACAAAACGGTCGATGCGGGTGATCGCTTCAGCAGCCGAGGCGTCGTCGGTGAGGCCCAAGTCTGCCTCGACACCAGCGGCCTGCGCCTCAGCCCGGATCGTGCCGATCAGACGGTCCCGGCGCGCCGGGTCCAGGCCGTCGGCGGTGGAGTATTCGTCGAGCAGCCGTTCGAGGTGCAAGAGTTCGGCTGGTGTTTCACTGTCCTTCATGGGCGGCGGCAGATGGCCGAGTGTCACCGCTCCGATGCGGCGCTTGGCCTGAGCAGCCTCGCCGGGGTCATTGACAATAAAGGGGTAGATGACCGGAAGGTCGCGGATCAGCGTTTCGGGCCAGCAGTCGTCTGACAGCGCGACCGCCTTGCCCGGCATCCATTCCAGCGTACCATGCGCGCCGATGTGGATCAGCGCATGGTGGCCTTGGCTGCGAAGCCAGAGGTAGAAGGCCACATAGGAGTGGCGCGGGATGCGCGACAGGTCGTGGTAGTCGGTTTCGCGCTCGGGGATGCTGCCCCGTTCGGGTTGCAGCGCCACAAGCGCGTTGCCACAGGGGATGGCGGGAAAATGGAACGCGCCCTCTTTTGCCAGCGGGTCATCTTCGGCCTGCCCCCAGGCGGTGTGCAGAGTGGCGCGGAGCTGTTCGGGCAGCGTGGCAATCGCTGAGCGGTAGTCCTCCAGCGGCCATGAGATGTGCTGCTTTGGCAGCGTCTTGCCAAACCCGCTTGTGGGGGTGACGGCATAGCCCGCGTCTTGGAGCGTCAGCAGCATGTCTTCGGCAGAGGCCAGCGCATCAAGCCCTACGGCATGGGCGATCTGGTCTTCTCTGCCCGGGTAAGTGGACAGGACGATGGCCAGCTTGCGGTTGGCGGCGTGGGTCGCGGCAAGGCGATGCCATCCGGCGATACGCTCCACAACCGCTGAGACGCGGTAAGTCTCGGCGCGGTGCGCAAAGCGGGAAAACTGGAGGTGCGGGTCCTTCTTTTCCGGCGCTTTGAAGCTGACGACACCGGTGAAAAGACGACCATCGACCTCTGGCAGCACCACGTGCATGGCAAGGTCCGCAGGCGACAGACCCCGTTCACTTTCTGCCCAGTCTTTGCGCCGCGCGGTGGACAGGGCGACCTGGAAAACCGGGCAGCCGGGCGCATCAAGCGGGGAGGTGCCGTCTTCACCGCGTCCCGAAAAGGCGGTGGCGTTGACGATGGCAACGGGGTTGAGGCTGGCAAGTGCATCCCCAAGGAATTGCCTCGCGGCGGGTGCCTTGAGCGATGGAACAAAGAGCGGGACGGGCGTGAACCCTTTTGCCGTAAGCTCAGCACAAAGGGCATCGATGGGGGCGAGGTCCGCCGCCATCAAGTAGCTGCGGTAAAAGGTCAGCGCGACCACATTCGCCGCAGGCGCCGGCAACGGCACAACACCCTGCCCTGGCTGGTAGCAGCCGCAATCAGGGATGGTCTTGGTCCCTTGCACGGGGCCCGCGTAGAAACCTGCCGCGAGGGCCAATTGCGCCAGCGCTGCCTGTGCGGCAACAGCGCCGCCCGCATCACACAGTTGCGACAACCGCCTCAGGGTTGAGACCGGCAAGGTGGAATGCGCATCGAGCGCTGGATCTTCGCGGCCATCGGCGGGCAGGACAGCCAATGCGATGTCATTGCGGCGGGCAAAGTCCTGCACCTGCATGATGCCGTAAGGCCAGTAGTTTTCGCCGCCGATCAGGCGAACTAGGATGCCCTTGGCTCCGGTCAGCGTCTGTTCGATGTAATTGTCGGTAGAGGCCGGGTGGCGCAGAGCCACGAGGTTGCACAGGCGCAGGGTAGGCAGCTTGCCCTCCGGCCCGCCACCGCGATACCAGCCCGCCGCGAAAGCGCCAAGGTCACTGTCGGAAAAGGACAGCACCACCAAATCGGCGGGCGTCTGCCCGGGATCATAGGGGGTGTCCTGATCCTCCAGCCCGTGGCTTTCGCGGAAGACAACATGCATCTGGCTTACGCACCCAGCACGGCGCGGATGGCTGCAGGATCGACGTGATCATGCTCGGCAATCACCACCAAATGGCCTTGACGGGGTGTGTCGCCCCAGGGCCGGTCGAACTGGTGACGTACCCGGGACCCCACGGCCTGAACCAGAAGACGCATGGGCTTGCCGGTCACAGCGACATAGCCTTTGACCCGCAGAATATTCTGTTCGGTTGCCAGTTTCTCGATGGCGGCGACCAGCGCGGCGGGGTCCTCAACTTCGGGCATGGGGACAACAATGGTATCAAAGTCGTCGTGTTCGTGGTCATCGTGCCCGTCATGATGCGAGGGGCGCGCTGCTAGATCGTCTTCCGCCGCGGCACCAAGTCCCAAGATCACCTTGGGGTCGATCACACCTTCGCTCATCGGCAGGATCGGGATTTGACGCGGGCTTTCAGCTTCGATGACCTTGCGGGCGGCGTCGAGGCCTGGTTCCCCCGCCAAGTCAGCCTTGGACATCAGCACAATATCCGCGCAGCTGATCTGATCCTCAAAAACTTCTGACAGCGGGGTTTCATGGTCGAGGGATTCGTCCGCCTTGCGCTGCGCATCCACCGCTTCAACATCTGCCGCAAATGTGCCAGCTGCCACCGCTTCGGCATCGGCCAACGCAATCACGCCGTCCACGGTGATCTTGGACCGGATCGCGGGCCAGTCGAAGGCCTTGAGTAGCGGCTTGGGCAGGGCGAGGCCGGAGGTTTCGACGAGGATGTGGTCGGGGCGTGTGGGCATCGCCATCAGCGCCTCGATGGTCGGGATGAAATCATCCGCCACCGTGCAGCAGATGCAGCCGTTGGCGAGTTCCATGATGTTTTCCGCCGGGCAATCCTCGTCCGCGCAGGATTTGAGGATTTCGCCGTCTACACCCACGGTTCCGAATTCATTGACCAGAACGGCAAGGCGCTTGCCTTCGTTGTGGGTCATCAGGTGGCGGATCAGGGTTGTCTTGCCGGAGCCAAGAAAGCCGGTGATCACGGTGACGGGGATTTTGGACAGGTCGTTCATGAGACAGGCTCCGTTGGGAGGGCAAAGGGCGGAATACGGCCCAGACTTTGTTTGCGGAATTGCACAGGACGCTCTCGCCACGGCACAAGACCATCTTCGGTGGCTGCGTAAGCCGCCGCACCAGCAAGGATATCGGGGGCGTCCGCCACGGCCATGTGGCCATAGACGTAAGACCATTTGCCAGGTTCAGTCAGCGCCACGGCCGCGCCGTTGGAACAGGCCGACAGGCATTTGACGCCGACGATTTCAACCCCCTCAGGCGCATCACCAGCAGTCAGCGCCTCGTGCAAAAGCGTTCCAGGGCGCACTTCGCCGTCCGGAATTTTTTCGCCCGCGCGGCAGGTTAAGCAGACATAGAGTTTTGCGGTCATGTCTGGCACCGCCCGGCCCGGCACTGCCCGCGCACAATAATATCTGCCAGCCCGAAATGGCACCGGCAGACCAATATGGTCTTGGTTTTCATCTGTTCGCCCTCCTCACCGTCACACCCGACGGCCATTGCGGTTCATCACTGCCTGGCAGGTCTCCTGGCTTGCGGGTCGTGACCATTGCGTCCGCCTTCCCTGACCATGGTGGTCAAGTGGCACGAGGGGCGCATGGCTCACCGCTTACAGTCGCGGGGGCGGCTTTGGCATGGACCTTGCGGCCTGCACCAAATTCCCTTTTCGGCTCCACACTTCTTGCGAAGTGATTAGCGGAGCACCAAGCGCGGAGAAAATCGCATTTTGCTGTGCTGCACGCAAGGTGGATTTGCGACATGGCAGAGGCCGGAAACGCTGCTGGGCGCTGCCGGAACTGGCTTAACCAGGATTGCACGCAAGCGGCATTTTGACCCCTTCGGCACAGACATTTCCAAAGCTCTGAAATAGATGGGTTTTCCGATCATTCCGGAACACGCGATCCGACCTAGCAAAAAGTGCGTTGAGGCCTTATTTGGGGAACACGGACAGTTGCGCAGCTCGGGGACACCATTGGCCACTCAAAAACTTCTCCGAATTCTTGGCTTGGTGGTTGTCGGCGCGGGCATCCTTTATTTTGCTTCAGGAAACCCGACGCTGCTGAGCCTTTGTCTTTTGATCGGAGGACTGGTTGGCGTGGTGTTCTCCGCCGGTGTTTTTCTGTCCGGCGCCGTGGGTATCTCCAGCAGATTTGGCATTCCCGAATTCATCGTGGGCAGCGTCATCGTCGCCGTTGGCACGTCGGCCCCTGAACTGGCAATCAACCTTGTCGCCAGCTTTCAAAATCAGGGCGACGTGATCATCAGCAACATTGTTGGCAGCAACATTGTGAACCTCGCACTGGGGATTGGCATTGCCGGGCTCATCATCCGGTTTGACAAACTGCCACGGGACTATCTGGCCTCCGCCTGGGTCGGCCTGATCGCAACTGCTGCGGTCCTTTACATCACCTACGCCTCCTCCGATGGCGCGGGCATCAGCCGTATGACCCAATCCTTCGCGTTGCTGCTCTTTGGGGCGTTTGTGGCCTTTATGGTCGTTTCTGTCGTGTTCAGTGACGGAGATGATGACGAGGACTATGAGGTCCCGGACAAAGGCCTGCTGATCCTCTGCGCTAAGCTGTTGTTCGGCTCTGTGGCCATGGCCGTCCTTGCAGACGTCACAGTGGACAACGCCGTCAACCTAGCCACTTTGCTGAACATTCCGACCGCCGTAGTGGGGGCCACGGTGATCGCTGCGGGTGGTAGCCTGCCAGAGGTGTTCTCCTGCATTGCCGCAGCGCGCATGGGGCGTCCGAAGATTGTCTTTGGCAACATCGTGGGCAGCCAGATTTTCAACCTTCTAGGCATTCTCGGGGTCTCCGGCTTGGTCGGGGCCTTTACCTACTCCAGCGCGATTTCCAAGGACATCTCGATCCTCATCGTCATCACCCTTGTGATGATCGCCTCATTCCACATCGCGGCGGTCCGGCGTTACCTCGGCCCGGTTATGGTGCTGAGCTATGTCGTCTACGCCGCCTACCTCATTTCAATCTCTGTGTGATCTTCAGGAGAACGCGACCATGAATATCGAAGATCTGCCTTGGGGTGAAAGAACCGTCGGCGGTATACTCAAATCCCACTTTTCCCTGACCAAGGCGAATTTTGAAGTTGAGGGACAGGAGTTCGTGGCGCTCGAATGGTTCCGCCGCACCGACGCTCTGTTCAATGCCTATGCCAGCTACATCGTGATCGCGACAGAGTGCGAAAAAACGGGCGACGACAACCTAATGAAAAAGATCGCCTTCGGCAAAGGCGGGTTCGGCACGGATACCTATGTCAGGGTTGAGCATTCAGACCTTTTGGACCGCAAAATCCTGCTGTGTTCCAATCCTGACCGTACCCTCGACCTCGACGCGCATCTGCAGGAACTCAGCGCTTAGGTCGCGACCGCCCGCGTTTTCGATTGAACTTCCGCGCTTGGGCGGCTCATACCTGAGCCCATGAACCGGACCACGCTTGCCATCATCCTGTCGCTTGTGGCGCTGACCCTCTTTGATGCGATGGGGCTGATCATTAAGCGACTGAGCAGCGATTATGGCGCAGCAGAGCTTTCGGCCTATCGCAATGTCTTTGGGCTGGTGCCGGCGATGATTGCCTTGTGGTGGTCGGCAGACTGGCATGCAACCGGGCGGCGGTTGAAAATCAGGCAATGGAAACTGGCGCTTTTTCGCGGCTTCGTCCTGATCTTCGCGCAGTTCTTTTTCTATCTCTCGCTGGGCCTGCTGGAATTTGCGACGGCCTCCACGATCTCCTACTCCAACGCCCTGTTTATGGTGGCCTTTGCCGTCCCGCTTTTGGGGGAGAAGGTCGGTTGGGCAAGGTGGAGCGCGGTTCTGATCGGGTTTGTCGGCGTTGTGATGGTCATGGGGTTGGGGCGCGATACGTTCTCGGCTGCTGCCTTGCTGCCTGCGGCAGCAGGGGCGTGCTATGCCCTGACCGGAGTGACCGCCCGGATGATGGATGAAGACGTCTCAACCGCGCTTATCAATCTTTATTCCTCAGGCGTTGCCGCCATTGGCGCAATTGCCCTGGCGGCATTGACCACGGGTTTCAGCCCGTTGGCACAGACCTCAGACCTTTGGTGGATTTTCGCCATGGGCGGCTTTGGCGGCTGCGCCGTATTGTTGCTGATCACCTCGTTCCGGATGACAGAGCAAAGCAACCTTGCGCCCTTCAGCTATTTCGGCATTCCCATCGCCTTTGTGCTGGGATGGATCTTCTACGACGAAGCGCCTTGGAGCGATCTCTTCCCCGGCGCGCTGCTGATCATCGCGGGCGGGCTGTTGATCATCTGGCGTGAGAGGCGGATCAGGACAGGGCCTGCGAGAACGACACCGGGTCCAACGCCAGGTCGGTGATCTCACCTACAATGGGCCCGGCATTTGGATCACGCTGCGCCTTGATGTCTTTCCATTCGGCGTCAGCCATGAAGGCAGCCCAACCGGCCTGCATCTCGGCCTCGTCCTGCCAATTGAGCAGATAGGCAAACGCCGGGTTGCCGTTGTGCGTCGTGGTCCGCAGGGCGAGGATGCGAAAGCCGTGGCTGCCCATGATCCGCGCGGCATGGTCGCGGAAGCGATCCAGAAATTCCGTGCGCGTCTCGTCGTAGATTTCATATAGTCGAAGCTGGTTGATCATGATCCGCTCCTTTGCGGGGATGTGCTAGGCTGTGCCAACACTAACCGGGAGGATGTCAGATGGAAAAGGTATTGGGCCTGGGCGGCGTGTTCATTCGCGCACGTGATCCACGGGCGCTGGGGGCATGGTACACGGAAATGCTGGGTGTCGACATGCCTGTCTGGGGGCAGGAGGCCGGGCCCACGGTTGTTGCCCCTTTTCCCTATGACACAGACTATTTCGGCCTGCATGACCAGCAGTTCATGCTGAACTTCCGGGTCAGCAATCTGGCCAGGATGATCGAAGAACTTCAGGCCAAAGGGGTGGAGGTCATCACCAAGGAGGAATGGAACTCCGAAGTCGGCACCTTCGCCCGCATCCACGACCCCGAAGGCAATCCCATAGAGTTATGGCAGCCTGCCGATGGGTTGGACGGCTCATGAAATACGCGGACAACATCGACTATCTGGTCTCATCAATCATGTACCTCGGCTCCCACAGCTACTTCTGGGCGCGAACGCCGGACAATATGGCAAGTGAACTCGCGCTCGACGCCACGCGATTGGAAGCAGTCTTTGACGCCTTTCCCGGCCTTTTTCGCAAAAGCCAGACCCGCGCCAAGAATGGCCAACCGTTTTATGCCCTGCAGGCCCGATACGCGCTGCGCAAAGGTGGGGACACCAAGGAACCCAATCAGGTCAGTTCCATTGAAACGCTATCGACCGAACGGCTGCAACTGCTGGTCGATTTCGTGTTGCAGATGGCAGAGCAGGAGAGGACCGCAGCAGAGAACGCCCGCACAAACCGGACCGCTGTGATGGCGGCTGTGATCTCCGCTGGGGCTGCGATTGTCTCCGCTGGAATAGCGGTGGTCTTGGCCAGCACATAGTGGCTGCTGGTTGCTCCGAGCGGCAGTCTCCGCCACAAACGGAGGCAACATGAGGGAGAGAGATACGATGGCCATCAGCAAAGTTCTGATCACAGGGGGCAACGGCAATCTGGGCCGTCTCGTTTCAGACTTGTTTGTTGGCGCGGGCATTGAGGTCATCAGCTTTGATCTGCCGGGGACGGAACCCGCAGATGGGGTCGCGGCAACCCATCTGGGTGACATGCGGGATACCGATGCGCTGCAGTCCATCCTGATCGAGCATCAACCAGACGCCGTGATCCATCTCGCCTCTCTCCTGTCTGGCAGTTCAGAGGCGAACCCCAGCGACGCTTGGGCGATCAATGCGACGGCTTCGATCAACCTGATGCAGATGTGCGCAGACGCAGGCGTGGGGCCTTTCGTCTTTGCCTCAACCATCGCGACTTACGCTAATGAGTACCCGCGCCTTTTGCCCGAGGATGCCGCCCAATGGCCAGACAACGTCTATGGCGCGACTAAGGTGGCGGTGGAGCGTATGGGTGTCTGGATGAAGAAGGCGCGAGGCTTCGATTTTCGATGCCTGCGGTTCCCGATGGTGCTGTCGCCTTTCGCGCCGCCGGGTGCGCTGACAGCCTACCCGGGTCACGCGGTGAACGCCGCGGCGCAGGGGGAGGCGTTCACTTTCCCAGTGGCTGCTGACACGGGTATGTCCACGATCTTCCTGCGCGATGTCACGCGCAGCCTGTTCGAGTTCACCCGCGCTGACCGCGCCGTGCTGACCCGGCATGCCTACAATCTGCACGGGTTCCACTTCACACCCGCACAGTTGGTCGACCGGATCAAGGTTGAATGGCCGGGGGCTGAAATGTCGTTTGACCCAGACGCCCGCGTTGATGCCCTGATTGCAGGCTGGCCGGATGAGATCGACGATCAGGCGGCCCGCGATGATTGGGGGTGGCAGCCTGAATTCGGGTTTGACGCCTGCGTGACAGAGGTGATCCGGCTGGCGATGCGAAATTCCTAATGGCGATCATCCTGGCAACAGGCACAAACCTCTCTCAAAGCTTAACAGCCAATTTACGCAGACACGTCGATTTCGACGTGTCTGCGTTAGCCATTAGGCAATGTTTGAAGAAGACTCAGGGGAGGTATTCCTCAGCGCGGCGCAAAGCAGCGCTTAGACCACCACCTCGACCTTGTCCTGCTTTCCGACACCAAACACCCGCTTGTATCGCTCAATCTGATCTGCCGGACCCATCGCCTTGTTCGGGTTGTCTGACAACTTCACCGTAGGCTGCCCGTTCGCGGACACGGCCTTGCACACCAGACTGAAGGGGGCGAGCGCATCATCCGGGACCAACCCCCGGAAGTCATTGGTAAGCAGCGTGCCCCAGCCGAAAGAGACATTGGTCTTGCCTGCAAATGCCCCGTGCAATTCGCAGATCTTCTCCACGTCCAGCCCATCGCTGAAAATCACACGTTTCTCCGCTGGGTCTTCGCCCCGCGCCAACCACCAATCGACGGCAATCTGTGCCGCCGTAGCAGGGTCGCCGCTGTCTACGCGGATGCCCGTCCAACCCGCCAGCCAATCAGGGGCATTGTTCAGGAAACCCTTGGTGCCATAGGTGTCCGGCAGGATGATCCGCAGGTTGCCTTCATGCTCCTCATGCCAGTCGTGCAGAACGTCATAAGGAGCCCGAGCTAGGGCCTCATCATCCTCTGCCAATGCGGCATAGACCATTGGCAATTCATGCGCGTTGGTGCCAATCGCCTCCAGCTCCCGCTGCATGGCGATGCGGCAGTTTGATGTGCCGGTAAAGGCCGTCCCTAGCCCTTCATGCATGGCCTGAACGCACCAATCCTGCCAAAGATATGAATGCCGCCGGCGCGTGCCAAAGTCAGCAATCGACAGATCAGGCACCTCCCGCAGCGCCTCGATCTTTTCCCACACGCGGGTCATGGCACGGGCATAAAGGACCTGCAGCTCAAACCGGTCCATCCCGCCCAGCGCTGCACGGCCCCGCAGCTCCATCAACACGGCCAACGCGGGGATTTCCCACAACATGACTTCCGGCCAGGCCCCTTCGAAGGTCAGCTCGTATTGATCGCCCTTGCGCTCCAGGTGGTATGGCGGCAGGCGCAGGCCTTCGAACCACTCCATAAAGTCCGGGCGGAACATTTGGCGCTTGCCATAAAACGTGTTGCCGCGCAGCCACGTGGATTCCCCCCGGCTCAGGCTGAGCGACCGGATATGATCCAACTGCTCGCGCAGCTCGCCTTCATCAATCAGGTCAGCCAGCGGAATGTGGGTGGAGCGGTTGATCAGGCTGAACGTCACCTGCGTGTCACGCTTGTTGCGGAACACCGATTGGCACATCAGCAGTTTGTAAAAGTCCGTGTCGATCAAGGACCGCACAATAGGATCAATTTTCCACTTGTGGTTATAGACGCGTGTGGCGATGTCGACCATGGTGGCTTCCTTGCTGGTTGGCTTGTTGTGCCAATCTTTGCAAGGGCAGAGCAAGCGGAAAGGGCTGGGATGTCGAATACAGGTCTGATCTTGCTGGCAGTTCTCGCAGCCCTTCTTCTGATTGCATTCAGGCGGCGGGGTCGGTCAAAGACGCCAAAGGCCCCGAAAGCCCGACAGATCGCGGTGGATGGTACAAACGTGCTGTTCTGGAAGGATGAGGTCGCGCTTTTGTCCACATTGAAGAAGGTTGTCGCGCGGCTGCGGCATGAGGGATTTGATCCAGTGGTGTTCCTCGATGCGTCCTCGCGCCATCATCTGGGTGACAAGTCGCTGAATGAAGTCCGGTTCGCTGACTGCTTGGGCCTTACCACCAATCGCATCATGGTATGCCCCGCCCGGACAGAGGCGGATGCCTTTATCCTCGAATATGCAGGCCAGCAGAAAATTGCCGTCGTTTCAAACGACAAGTTCCGTGACCGGCCAAAAGAGGCGCGCAACATCCGGCTGGTGAAGGGACGGTTCGAAGGGGAGAAGCTGGTTCTCAAAAACCTCTAGGCCAGCGTAACCCCCGCCTGTTTCATGCCATCTACGGCCACGGCCAAAGATCCGTCCAAATCAATCGCCCTGCACAGGTCCTGCCGCACCTCAACCGCAAGCCCCAGATTGGCCGCATCGACAGCAGAGAAGTTCACGCAGAAGTCCGTCGCCAAGCCAACCATGATCAATCTGTCAATGCCGCGGGTGCGCAGATACCCCTCCAGCCCCGTCGGCGTCTTGTGGTCGTTCTCAAAAAACGCCGAATAGCTGTCGATGGCAGGGTTGTAGCCTTTGCGGATGATCAGATCGGCACGGTCAACTTGTAAATCCGCGTGGAACTTCGCACCCGTGGTGCCTTGGATGCAGTGATCGGGCCACAGAACTTGCGGGCCGTAAGGCATATCAATTACCGCGTAAGGATCTTGCCCGTTGTGGCTGGACGCAAAAGATGAATGCCCCGCCGGGTGCCAATCCTGTGTCAGCACAACAGCGTCAAAATCCGCCATCAGCGCGTTGATACCTGCGACAGTCTCATCCCCGCCGGGCACGGCCAGCGCACCACCGGGGCAAAAGTCGTTCTGGACGTCGATCACGATGAGCGCTTGCATGAGCATCCTCCGGCAATACGGCGGGCAACCCCCCGCTTCACCCTTCCAATAAACTCAAATCCGACATCAGGTGCAAACCGATCACCTGCCCTCTTGCGCTGACGCCCTTCCAAAGCCTATCTCACCGCCCATGCACACCATCGCCGCCCTTTATCATTTCACCCGGTTTGACGACCCCGAGGCCCTGAAGCCCCCGCTTCTGGAGCTTTGCGTATCCCAGGGTGTGAAAGGCACGCTGTTGCTGGCACATGAAGGCGTGAACGGCACCATTGCAGGCCCGCGTGCGGGGATTGATGCGGTGATCGCCCATCTGCGCACGCTGCCCGGTTGTGCGGCGCTGGAATGGAAAGAGGCGACATCGGACACCCCGCCCTTCCCCCGCATGAAAGTCCGCATCAAGCGCGAGATTGTGACCATGGGCCAGCCACAGGTGGACCCTGCGACTGGCACCGGGCACTACGTGGCGCCAGAGGATTGGAATGAACTGATTGCCCGCGAAGATGTGGCGGTAATCGACACGCGCAATGACTATGAGGTCGCCATCGGCACTTTTGATGGTGCCATCGATCCGCAGACCAAGAGTTTCGGAGAGTTCCCGGCGTGGTGGGAGGCCAACAAGCACCGCTTTCATAACAAGAAAATAGCGATGTTCTGCACCGGCGGTATCCGCTGCGAAAAATCGACCAACTATCTTCTGGGCGAAGGGGTCGAGGATGTCTTTCACCTCAAAGGCGGCATCCTGAAGTACCTCGAAGAAGTGCACGAGGAAGACAGCAGCTGGAAAGGCGACTGCTTTGTATTTGATGCGCGGGTCTCCGTCGGCCATGGCTTGAAGGAAGGGCCGCATCTGCTCTGCCACGGGTGCCGCCAGCCGATCCTGCCCGCGGACATGAAACGCCCCGAATACGAACAGGGCGTGAGCTGCCATCAGTGTTTTGACAAAACCTCCGACTGGGACAAGGACCGCTTTCGCGAACGGCAAAAGCAGATCAGGCTGGCCGAAGAGCGAGGGCTTTGACAGCGCGGGTTTCGCTTCTTTGTAAATCGGTTAGGCTGACGGCAGATTTCTGGAGCCTCCCATGACCGACTTTCTGCTGCTGGCCTTCATCTTTCTGATTGCAGGTGTGATTGCCGTGCCCATCGCCGCGCGACTGGGGCTTGGGTCGGTGCTGGGCTATTTGATCGCAGGGATCGTGATTTCGCCCGTGCTGGCCGTGCTGGGCGTCGATGTGGTCGCCATTCAGCACTTTGCTGAATTCGGCGTGGTGATGATGCTTTTCCTTGTGGGGTTGGAGCTGGAACCCAAACTGCTGTGGGACATGCGCACCCGGCTGCTGGGCCTGGGTGGCGGACAGGTGGCGCTGACCACGCTGGCGGTCACCGGGATCGCGATGGCCTTGGGCCAACCCTGGACCATTGCGCTGGCCATCGGGATGGTGCTGGCGCTGTCCTCCACCGCCATCGTCCTGCAGACGCTGAACGAAAAGGGGCTGATGAAGTCCGACGGGGGGCAATCTTCTTTTTCGGTACTGCTGACGCAGGACATTGCCGTGATCCCCATGCTGGCGCTCATTCCCCTGCTGGCCATGCCGGAACTGATGGAAGTGGCGCATGACACCGCGGCCCACGGGGCGGAGACCCACGCTGAGGCAGGCCATGACAGCCACGGCGAGGACGACCACGGCCACGGTGCCTCGATGAGCCTTGTCGACGGGCTGAACGGCTGGCAAACGGCGTTGGTGACCCTTGGAGCCATCGGGTTTGTGGTCGTGGGCGGGTCGGTCCTGACCGAACCTGTTTTCCGCTTCATCGGTACCGCACGCCTTCGGGAAATGTTCACCGCTGCCGCCCTGATGATGGTGATCGGCATTGCGCTGCTGATGTCACTGGTGGGGCTTTCGCCCGCATTAGGCACATTCCTTGCGGGCGTAGTGCTCGCCAACTCCGCCTACAGGCACGAATTGGAAAGCGACATTGACCCCTTCAAAGGGCTGCTCCTGGGGCTTTTCTTTATGACCGTGGGCGCGGGGATCAACTTTGCGCTGTTGGCAGAGAACCTCGGCACCATTCTGGCGCTCACGCTGGGCCTGATTGCGCTGAAAGCGGCGGTTCAGCTCGTTCTGGCATGGGTTTTCAAATTGCGCGGGGCAGACAAATGGCTCTTTGCACTGGGTCTGGCGCAGGCGGGTGAGTTTGGCTTTGTCCTGCTGTCTTTCACCACTGCGCAACAGGTGATCCCCACCTCCGTCGCCGAGATCCTGCTGCTGGTTGTGGCGCTGTCGATGCTTCTGACGCCGGCGCTGTTCATCCTTTATGACCGCGTGATTGCGCCGCGTTTCGCAGGAGGCGAGGACCGAGAGGCCGATGAGATGCCCCATGGCCGCAAGATCATCATTGCAGGTGCAGGGCGCGTGGGCGGCCTGGTCGACCGTATCCTGCGCGCAGGCGGGTTTGAGACGACATTGATCGACTACGACAGTCGCCGCTTGTTGATCGCCGAACGGTTCGGATTTTCCACGTACTACGGCGACGCGACCCGGCCTGACCTTTTGCATGCTGCAGGCATTGACGAAGCCGCCCTGCTTGTCGTGGCCATCGATGATCGCGAGCGGATCACTGAACTTGTGCACTACGTCACCAAGAGCCACCCACATGTGCATGTCATGGCCCGCGCGCGCGACCGGGATCATGTTTATGACCTCTGGGCGCACGGCTGCCGGGACATCATTCGGGAAACCTACGATTCCTCGATCCGCATGGGCCGCTCGGCCTATGAGGCCCTAGGGATCAACAAGGACACCGCACAAAAAATGGTTGACCATTTCAACGCTTACGACGGCCGCGCGATGTTGGCGGTGGCAGGCTCCCATAAGGTTGGCGTTCCTCCGCATGAAAACGAGGATTACATAAACCGCGTCAAGGAGCTGGTGGAAAACGTGCAGCCCAAGCTGGAGGCGGAAATGGCATCGCTGAGAAACGGTGAAGAGCTGGACGAAGACGAGATCGCCAAACCAGCCTGACCTGGCTGTCACCCCCGGTTTCAGGAAAGGCGCTTTTCTTACACGATCCGGGCTGCCCTTCCGCCGAAACTCTGCCATTCATAGCGCATGAGCTTCGACGTCCTTACCGCCCTGATCCTCTTTGCGCTGGCCAGTTCGCTAACGCCTGGGCCGAACAATCTGATGCTGATGGCATCCGGGGCAAACTATGGCTTTCTGCGCACCATCCCGCATATGCTGGGGATCTCCATCGGTTTTCTGGTGCTGATGGGGCTGACCGGCCTTGGCCTGGTGCAAGTCTTTGACCGCTTCCCGGTCAGCTACACGGTCTTGAAGGTCCTCAGTGTCGTCTACATGCTCTGGCTTGCCTGGAAAATCGCCAACGCCGCCCCGGTAGAAGCGGACGGCGCAGAGGGCGCGCCCATGACTTTCCTGCAAGCCGCCGCGTTCCAATGGGTCAACCCCAAGGCATGGGCGATGGCGCTTACCGCGATCACCGTCTACGTGGGCGACGCGGGCTGGGCCGTGCTGATCCTGGCGTCCGCAGTCTTTGCAGCAATCAACTTGCCTGCCGTGTCCGTCTGGACGGTGTTGGGCCAGCAAATGAAGCGTATTCTGACGAACCGGGCGCGTCTGCGCGCGTTCAACTGGACAATGGCCGTCTTGTTGGTGATCTCGCTTTATCCCGTGCTGCAGATCTGACGGTCAGTAATTGCGCAGTGCAACCTCGCCGAATTCGCACAAGCGCTGACAGTCGGTCTTGTCCTTACCGATGTCCTCGGTCAGCTGAACATGGTCCGCACCTGGCCCCTCGAACCGGTAGTCATCACATTGACCGTCATTGGGCCAATCACCGCTGTCATCGCCAAAATTGATCGCACTGCAAGTGGTCGCTGCCTTGGCTGCTGCAAAATCCCATAGCTTCAGCGTGCCCAGATCGTATCCGCGCTTGCAGTCGGTTGCATCGCGCCCCACATCGTCCCGATCCAGCCCCTGCGCCATCCCGGTGGACCCATAGAACCGACGATCATCACATTCGCCATCATTGGCCCATTCGCTGCTGTCATCGCCAAAATTGATGCTCTGGGCCACAGCCAATCCCGGGGCCATCATCACCGCAAATGCAAGAATTGAAATCGCTTTCATACGAAACTCCTTTTGTCCCAAGGCTAACGCCAACGCCTTGCGTTGCAAACCGTGCAAATGAACGCCATATACACAGCCGTCCCAAACGGAGCCTTCCATGACCCAATATCTGGATTTCGAAAAACCGCTGGCAGAAATCGAAGGCAAGGCCGAAGAGCTGCGCGCATTGGCCCGGGCCAACGAGGAAATGGACGTCACGGACGAAGCCAAGGCGCTTGATGAAAAGGCCGCCAAGATGCTGGAAGAGCTTTACTCCACGCTAACCCCTTGGCGGAAATGTCAGGTGGCGCGCCACGCGGAACGGCCCCACTGCAAAGACTACATCGAAGCGCTGTTCTCCGAATACACACCGCTGGCAGGTGATCGGAACTTTGCGGATGACCTGGCCGTTATGGGCGGCCTCGCGCGCTTCAATGACACGCCCGTTGTGGTCATCGGCCATGAAAAGGGCAATGACACCAAGTCGCGCATCGAACGCAATTTTGGCATGGCGCGGCCCGAGGGGTATCGTAAAGCCGTTCGTCTTATGGAATTGGCGGGCCGCTTTGGTCTGCCCGTCATCACCATTGTCGACACGCCCGGCGCTTACCCCGGCAAAGGGGCGGAAGAGCGCGGCCAGTCAGAGGCCATCGCCCGCTCGACAGAGAAATGCCTTCAGATCGGTGTGCCTCTTGTTTCCGTCATCGTGGGCGAAGGCGGATCCGGCGGCGCGGTGGCATTTGCCACGGCCAACCGGGTCGCGATGCTGGAACACTCTGTCTATTCGGTGATCACGCCGGAAGGCTGCGCGTCGATCCTGTGGAAAGACAGCGAAAAGATGCGTGAGGCCGCAGAGGCGATGCGCCTGACCGCCGACGATCTGATCAAGCTCGGCGTGATCGACAAGATCATCCCGGAACCCATGGGCGGCGCCCACCGGGCCAAGGAAGAGACGATCAAATCCGTGGGTGAGGCCATTGCCGCGATGCTTGGTGAACTCGAAGGCCAGGATGGACCCGAACTGGTGGCCAACCGCCGCGCCAAGTTCCTTGGCATGGGGGCCAAGGGCCTGGCTGCCTGATCACGGCGCATTCTTGTAACATCGACCGGACCATAGACTGCCTGTGGAGTGTGGCCTTGGTTACCGTTGTTGGTTTTCACGGCGATGATCGGCGGTACCGTACCTTGCCATGGCGCATCCAGAGCTCAATCCGGCAAGCTCACCGCCTGTCCCGCAAGCGTGATTTGAAGGGAGCGGCACTGACCCCCACATCGATAGCAGGAGGGCGGCGCCCCTCGGCCATGTTCTCCGACCCATGACCCTTTGGAAAGGAGAACATCATGTTCAAAAGACTACTCACCACCGCCCTTGTCTTTGGAATGGCAAGCCTTGCCCCGCCCGCCTGGGCTATGACCTGCGCGCCTCGTGACGGCATTGTTGAGCGGCTGAGCGACACGCATTCCGAAACCCTGACCTCACGCGGCTTGCAGAACGAAAGCACGCTGATTGAGATCTTTACTTCCCCGAAAACAGGCAGTTACACGATCCTGATGAGCCGCGCTGACGGGATCAGTTGTATCGTGTCCTCGGGCACGCATTGGCTGAATCAAACACCCGTTGCGGCACCTGAGGGCGTCACAGGCTAACTGGCCAGCATCCGCAGGCCTTGCGTGACATCCGTGCGCACCGCAAGCCGCAGACCGGGCTCGTCCCCGGCGCGCAGCGCGGCGATGATCAAACGGTGGAACTGCGGGGGCTCTGTCCGTCGCAGCTTGCCATAGAGCGCGCGCATCGTAGGGCCCATCTGCAGCCACACGGTTTCGGCCATCGCTAGCATCGCTGGGGCCTGAGCCCGCAAATAAAGCGTGCGGTGAAATTCCAGATCGGCGCGGATGTAGTTGACCGCATCGCGTTGGGCGACCGCTTCAGCCACGGTATTGTTGATAGTTTGCAAGCGTTCGATCAGGGCCAGATGTGCGCGGGGCAAAGCGCGGCTGGCCAGTTCCACCTCGATCAGCGCGCGCAGGGCGGCGAGTTCCTCGATCCGCTCGTTCGACAGCTCCGGCGTGGAGATGCGGCCAGACGCGGACATCGTGAGCGCGCCTTCTGCCACAAGGCGGCGCACCGCTTCGCGCGCAGGGGTCATCGAGACCTCAAATTCCTTGCCAATCCCGCGCAACGTCAACGCCTGACCCGGCGACAGCCGGCCATGCATGATCTGGCCTCGCAAGCGGCGGTAAACGCGGTCATGGGCCAGAGTTGCGGCCTCGTTGGGGTGGGGAGAGAGGTTCATGCCACGCTTGTGATCACAAATTGGATGGAGGTCAAGAAAGCCCCAATGCGCGGGTTTTTGCCAAGTTAAGTAAAATCCCTTTGAAAAATTCACAGAATCTACGAAATTGTGCGCGGTCCGCGCTGGGGAGAGCCGGACCACAGGACAAAAAGGGACGACGGGTCATGGCAAAACGATTGGCACTTTCATTGGTGGCGGCATCCGCCCTGCTGACTGCAGCATGTGGGGGCGCTCCGGAATTGCCAAAACTGTCAGAGGTAGAGATCGACCCTAACCGTCAGGCACTTGCCCTGCGTGAAGTGGAGATCAAGCACGCCAAAGGCATCCGCGTTTGGTGTGTACCCTTTGCACGGGATGCCAGCGGCATTGAAATCCGCGGCAACGCCAACACGTGGTGGGGTCAGGCCGAGGGGCTTTACGCCCGGGGTCAGAAGCCAGCAGTTGGCTCTGTCATGACGTGGAAAGCCACCAGCCGGAACCCACGAGGCCACATTGCGGTGGTGTCCGAGATTGTCTCCGACCGCGAGATCAAGGTGGATCACGCCAATTGGAAGCGCAATCAGGTGTCGCTGAAGATGAGCGTCATCGACATTTCGCCCAACAACGACTGGTCCCAGGTCAAGCTGGAAAGCAGCCCGGGCAGCTATGGCCGGATGTACCCGATCAAGGGGTTCATCTATCCCACGACCGCCAGCTAGGGCATTTTTGAACCAACGGTAATTTGCTTCATCGGAAATGCGCCGAGAATGCCGCTGGTATGGCAGGGTATTTCAGATTCAATTTGTTCTAAAACTGCCCTGCTCAGATTTCAAAACTTGTAGCGGTGCAAGTCTGATCCTTGCTGCCGCAGCCATTTTCGGGGTGCCTTGTAGTCCCCGTAGATCCGCTCAACATGCGCCCAGAAGGCAGGGGAGTGGTTCATCTCGGCCAGATGGGAGACTTCGTGTGCAGCGACATAGTCCAGCACCTCCGGCGGGGCCATGATCAGCCGCCAGGAATACATCAACCCGCCGTCGCTGGTGCACGACCCCCACCGCGAGCGCGTATCGCGCAGAGTAAGGCGGTTGTAGGACTTACCCAACCGCGCAGCGTAGTCATCGCTGGCCCCTGCAAGCCTGTCGCGCGCGACTTCTTTGAGATAGGCCCCCAGCCGCTTGCCCACGCGCTCCTGAGGTCCGGGCACCACAATGGTGTCCGAAGACAGCTCAACCCGCCGGCCCGTCCCCGGCACAACCTTCACCATCTTGCCGCCCAACGGCAGTTCCGCACCCAAGGTCACGGGCACATCCGCGCCGCGCGCATCCAGATGTTTGCGAATCCAGCTTTCCTTGGAACGCGCAAACGCCAGCGCATCACGTTCTGGCAGACGGCTGGGCATGCTGAGTGTCACACGCCCATCCAGTTGCGAGATGCGCAAGGAAATCCGCCGCGTCCGCCCGGAGCGGCGCAATATCAAGGGTATCGGCGGATCACCGGGAAGAAAAACCTCGCTCATGTCCCTGCTCGCTGGTGGCATAAGCCTTTGACACTGCCTATTTCATATGGCACTTGGCCGGAATCATCTAGCCGTCCAGGCTTAGTCGAACAATTTGATCTAGAAATGGTGTCTCATGGCAGCCGAAGAATGGGGAACCAAGCGTCTTTGCCCAACCACAGGCAAGCGGTTCTACGACCTCAACAAAGACCCGATCGTCAGCCCCTATACGGGCGAAGTGCTGGAGGTTGATGCCTCCAAGTCGCGCATGATCGCCGCAGACGCCGAGGACGCCGCCACAACCAAGGCCAAGCAGGCGGAGGTCGAGGACGAGGATGTTCTGGACGATGACGACGTTGATGTGGATCTGGATGATGATCTGCTGGACGACGACGATGATGATGATAATACCGTTCCGCTGGAAGACATCGCTGATGTGTCCAACGAGGACGAGGACAGCTAGTCCGTTCTGAACTTGCGCGCGGGGTCGATTTTTCCCTTGATCCCGTCGCGACCCGCGTTTAATCACGCGCCACCACCGAAGCTTGGCTTCATGGGGCATTAGCTCAGCTGGGAGAGCGCCTGCATGGCATGCAGGAGGTCAGCGGTTCGATCCCGCTATGCTCCACCAAGCGTTTTTCGTGCAACGAAAAACGCGTAGCCTCGGCATTGCCTTTCCAAAGGAAAGGTCACGAGAGGGGCAGGCGCTCCATAACTCTCAGCACTCAGTTTCCGCTGCCATCTTTGGTCTGAGAGATGCGCCTCGATGGCCATTGTCGATATTTCCTTGCGTAAATTCTCGCCTTTCGTGTTTGCGAAACATCGGCCTCACACGCAACCGCCCGGCGCAGTCCGGGCATCGCCCGACCTCCCCCAGGAGGGCGATATTGCACGGTCTACCCCTTAAGTGGTGATGGCCTCCGACTGGACATTACGCCCGGGAGGTCCACAGTCGGTTGACCCCGCTACACTATGAAAACCTCCAAACACCGCACAACCGATTGAACCTCTCGCCTCAGCCTGTAGAACGGGTCGATGCAACCGCTCACCCTGATCTCGCTGGCCGATCTCGCAACCCTGAACGTGGATACGATTATTGACGTCCGCGCAACGTCGGAATTTGCCGAGGACCACTTGCCCGGTGCCATCAACCTGCCCGTGCTCGACGATGGTCAACGGGCCGAGGTGGGTACGATCTACAAACAGGTATCCCCCTTCAACGCACGCAAGATTGGCGGCGCATTGGTGGCGCAGAACACGGCGCGCCATCTGCAAGGGCCCCTGGCCGACAAAAAGGGGGACTGGCAGCCGCTGGTCTATTGCTGGCGCGGCGGTCAGCGATCGGGCGCATTCGCAACAATCCTTAGTCAGGTGGGCTGGCGGGTTCAGCTGTTACAAGGCGGTTATCGCAGTTATCGGCGGTTGGTTGTCGGGATGCTCTACGACGACCCCCTGCCCTTCCGGATGATCGTGATTGAGGGCGGCACCGGGACCGCAAAAACGGAACTCCTGGAACACCTGAAGGACGCAGGCGCGCAAACGCTGGATCTGGAAGGTCTGGCGCATCATAGAGGGTCTCTATTCGGTGCTATGGAGCAACCTCAACCCGCCCAAAAGCTCTTCGAAAGCAGGATTGCAGGCGTCCTTTCCGGCTTTGACCCGACCCGTCCAATCTGGGTCGAGGCTGAAAGCAGCCGTGTCGGCGATAGAACTGTGCCGCCAATGGTCTGGTCCGCGATGCAATCCGCCCCCCGGGCAGAGATTACGGCCCCGAAAACGACCCGAGCGGCCTACCTTGCGCGCGCCTACAGCGACCTGACCGAGGATGCCACATTGCTGAAAAAACGCATCGGACAATTGGCACCCTACCATGCGGCAGAGGTGATTTCAGACTGGCAGCAACTCGCGCGCGGGGGCAATTGGGCCACTCTCGCCGAAGGGCTCATTTCAGCGCACTACGACCCGCGTTATGCGAAATCTGCATCACGGTCTGAGGATGCGGAACGGCGGTACGATCTTGCCGAACTCAATCCGGAAAATCTGTCGTCTCTGGCCCGCCAGATGATCCGCGACTTCAGCTGACCTTCAGATTGCCTGACCCAGCACCGACCGAGCCGATCACATGTCCTGTCTCACCCGCATTTTGGAGGGCGCGCACCGTCGCCTCTGCTCTATCGGCTGGAACCGCAGCCAATAATCCGCCTGCGGTCTGAGGGTCAAAGAGCAACACATCGTTTGTCCCTTCGACTGGCGTGTCAGACCGGTTCGTCGGCATCAGCGTGGATGCAACACCGGCTTGCGACAGCTCCCTTGCGCCCGCGTAAACCGGAATGTCGGCCAACCGCAGATGAACATCCACACCAGAGGCCTGCGCCATCCCAAGGGCGTGGCCCGCAAGGCCAAAACCGGTCACATCCGTCATTGCATGGGCCTGCGCCAGCACCTCGGCTGCACGGTGCTGAGGCGTTGCCATGGTCGCCAACGCCCCGGTCACAACCGGGCCGGGGGCCACCCCCTGCATGTGACCCGCCATGATAACGCCAGAGCCGATAGGTCGGGTCAGGATCAGCACATCACCCGGCTGCGCCCCGGCTTGGATGATCGGTGGTTCGGCCTTGGTGCCAGTAACTGTGAAACCGAGCGTGAGCTCAGCCCCCATGGTCGTATGCCCACCCACCAGATGCCCGCCGGTTTGGCGCAGAATGTCCGCCACCGCGGCCGAAATTTCGGCCAAGGTCCGCGCCTGCAGTTCCGGTGCCATTTGCGGCAAAATAATGCTCGACAAGACCGCCTGTGGCGCAGCACCCATGGCCCAGACATCGCCCAAGGCATGGACCAGCGCGATACGCGCCATCATCGCGGGGTCGAGAATGAACGCGCGCAAATGATCCGTGCTCAGGACCTGATGGTGCCCGTCCACGCCCTGCAGGATCGCCGCATCGTCCCCAGCCCCCTTGAACACGTCGCCCGCCACCTGTGGCAAACCCGCCAAAGCGTCGGACAGGACTGCGGTGCCAACCTTTGACCCGCAGCCCCCACACATCGGCTTGGCGGCAAGAACATCCCGAACCCCTTCTGCCATGGGGCCTGTAGGGGTCTCCTGTGACATAGGTGGCAGGTCCGACAGCCGGTCCATAAAGGCCTGATCAATCCGATCCTTCCAACGCCACAACATCGGCCCCTTCAGGATCAACCCATATTTCTCCGCCATCGCCGATTTGCCACCAAGGGAAATCAGCTTCAGGTAGTTCTTCTGCGGTTTGAAGACCCGGCGCGCACCGCCACTTAACGCCGCGCGAAGATTGTGATGCAGGATCGGAGCCGCGCGAACGGCGAACACCCCGGCTTTCGGACGGGGCGCATGGGGCATGTGGGCACAGTCCCCCACCGCAAAGAGGGTTTGGTCACCCTGAACCCCAAGATCAGGGCCAACAGTGATAAAGCCGTCCTCTTGCGGCAGGTCGGTGCGTCCAACCCACCCATGTGGAAACGCACCCGCGGCCCCAACCGTAAAGGTGGATGGGACCTTGTCCTGGCCTGCAAGCGCCACACCATCTTCCATGATGGCCTCAATCCGAGCGTGATAACGGCAGCTTACGCCCAGGGCCGCCATCTCTGCCAATAACGTCTTGCGCCCCCGGTCGCTGACTCCAGTGATCTCGGGCCCCGCCTCAATGACCGTCACCACAGGCGTCAGCCCCCGGGCGCGTAGATCAAAAGCCATGGCCATGGCCAGCTCGCACCCTGCGACACCGCCCCCGATTACCGCGACTTCAGGGCTGACTTGCCCCGCCGCCGCCTGATCGCGAAAGTCACGCCAACGCGCGGCGTATCGATCTAACGGCTTCGCCCCAATCGCGTGGTCCGCAAAGCCAGGCAGGTCCATCTGCGCCGTGATCCCGATGTCGATGGAGGCGACGTCATAGGCCACATCCCCCCGACCTTCGACCGTCACCACACGCGCCGCCCGATCAATGGCAACCGCTTTGCCAAGGATGAACCGCGCACCGGCATGATGGCACAAGCGAACCAGATCGATCTCTAGATCATCCCGCCCATAATGGCCCGCCACATGCCCTGGCAGCATGCCCGTGTAGGGTGCCGTCGGCCCGGGGTTAATCACCGTAATCCGCGCACCGGGTAGCGGATCCATCCCCCAGGCCCGCAGCACCAGCGCATGGGCATGCCCTCCCCCTACAAACAGCAAATCGCGTGTCAAAGGCACCGACGGCGTCACAACTTCTCTCTCTTTATGCCCGAAATACTCCGGGGGTTTGGGGGCTGGCCCCCAACAATAGATCGTGCGCGGCGCAGCCGCTCCGTCTCCTAACAGCCCCGTTGAACCAATTCTAATGAAAATCCCGCGACTTGGGGATGACCCGCACATCACGCGGATGTCGCCGTCCCCCTGCGGCACTGACATGATCCGGAATGGGGCGCACAACCTCGTCCGCGCGGGCGAGCGTTGACGGCACCGCCTCCTCTGACAACGCATCCAGCCGCGCCGTACGGTTCTCCAGATGATCGGCCACCACATGAATGACCCGCCCGTCACTTTGCACCCGGCCTCGTACCACCAGCAGGCGCGAGGCCATGATCACAGGGCGATAGGCCTCAAAGAGCTTTGGCCAGATCACCAGGTTCGCCACACCCGTCTCATCCTCCAGCGTAATGAAACACACACCCTTCGCCGACCCGGGCTTTTGCCGGACCAGCACCAGCCCGGCCAGCTGCACCTTTTGCCCGTTATGCATCCCCGGCAGGTCTTCCGCCCGCGCGAACCCCTGCCGCTGCAAGCTGCCCCGGAAGAAGCTGATCGGATGCGCTTTGAGCGACAATCGCAAAGTCTGATAATCCGCTACCACATGCTCCGCCTGCGGCATCTGCGGCAGAGCGACCGCAGGCTCTGCCCCTTCGTCCCGTTCCTCTGCATGCGTGAAAATCGGCAGGTCCGGCGCGTCTTTCAGCGCCTGCGCCTGCCACAAGGCCTGCCGCCGATCGATCCCCATGGTGCGCATGGCATCCGCCGCCGCCAACCGCCGGACTGCCCCGCGATCAAGGCGCGCCCGTTCCTTTAAATCCGCCACATCCGCATAAGGCGCATCCCGCGCCGCCATCACACGCTCGCCTGCCTCCTTTTGCATCCCATCCACCTGCCGCATCCCCAAGCGCAGGGCAAACTCCGTGCCATTGGGCTCCAGCGTGCAATCCCAGTCCGAGAAATCCACATCCACACCGCGCACCTCCACCCCATGTTCGCGCGCATCCCGCACGATCTGGGCAGGTGCATAAAACCCCATGGGCTGGGAATTGAGCAGCGCCGCGGCAAAAGCTGCCGGATAATGGCACTTCATCCAGGAGGACACATAGACCAGTTTGGCAAAACTCGCGGCATGACTTTCCGGAAAGCCGTATTCGCCAAACCCCTTGATCTGGTCAAAGCACCGCTGCGCAAAATCCGGGTCATAGCCCCGGTCCACCATGCGGCCGACCATCTTTTGCTGCAGCACCTCGATATTGCCCCGCGACCGGAAGGTCGCCATGGCCTTGCGCAACTGATTGGCCTCGCCGGGCGAAAATTTCGCCGCATCAATGGCGATCTTCATCGCCTGCTCCTGAAAGATCGGCACGCCCAGCGTGCGCCCCAGAATTTTCAAGAGCTCATCCTGCGGATGTTCCGGCCCCGGCGCGGGGTAACTCACCCCCTCGATCCGCTGACGACGGCGCAGAAAGGGATGCACCATATCCCCCTGAATGGGGCCGGGGCGCACGATGGCGACCTCAATCACCAGATCGTAAAAGGTGCGGGGCCGCAACTTGGGCAGCATCGCCATCTGGGCACGTGATTCCACTTGAAACACGCCCAGGCTGTCCCCCGCACACAGCATATCGTAGGTCGCCGGATCCTCTTGTGGGATCGTCGCCAGATCATAGTCCAGCCCATAATGTGCGCGTAAAAAATCAAAGCACTTTGCAATACAGGTCAGCATCCCCAGCGCAAGGATATCGACCTTGAAAATACCCAGGGCATCAATGTCATCCTTGTCCCACTCGATGAACGACCGGTCCGGCATGGCCCCATTTCCAATCGGCACCATCTCCGTCAAAGGCCGCTCCGTCAGGATAAACCCGCCCACGTGCTGGGACAGATGACGCGGCATGCCGGTCATCTCCTGTGCCAGCTTGATCACCCGGCGCAGGTAGGGGTCGGACATATCCATGCCCGCCTCCTTCACCCGTTCATCCCGCACATCGGCCTCAAAAGACCCCCAGATGGTGCTGGCCAGTTTCGAGGTCACGTCCTCCGACAACCCCATCGCCTTGCCCACCTCCCGGATGGCGGAGCGCGGACGGTAGTGGATAACGGTGGCACAAAGCCCTGCCCGCTCGCGCCCGTATTTGTCGTACATGTACTGGATCACTTCTTCGCGCCGCTCATGCTCAAAATCGACGTCGATATCTGGCGGTTCATCGCGTTCCTCTGACAGGAACCGCTCAAATAGCACGTCATGCTCCTCCGGGTCCACCGCCGTGATGCCAAGACAAAAACACACCGCCGAATTAGCCGCAGAGCCCCGTCCCTGACACAGGATCGGCGGCTCCGCCTCCTCCCGCGCAAAACGCACAATATCGTTGATGGTCAAAAAATACCGGGCGATCTTCTTTTCCCGGATCAGCACAAATTCCTTTTCAATGACCGCCCTGATCCGATCAGACACACCCTCCGGATAGCGCCGCGCCGCGCCCTGCCAGGTCAGATGCTCCAATTCCTCCTGCGCGGTGCGGCCCTCAGGCTCGATCTCATGCGGGTACTCATAGACCAGATCATCGAGGCTGAAGATGATGTCATCGGCCACAGCGCGCGTGGCGCGTATGGCATGGGGCCAGCGGTCAAACAGGCGGCACATCTCGGCCGGAGGCTTCAGATACCGCTCCGCATTGGCCTCCAGCAGATAGCCCGCCGCCTCAATGGTCACGCCCTCGCGGATACAACACATCACATCCTGCAAGGGCCGTCGCTGGGGCGCGTGATAAAGCACATCGTTGGTCGCCAGAATCCCCAACCCATGGGCGCGCGCAATCTGGTCCAGCCGCGCAATGCGCGCCACATCATCGCCGCGATAGAGATAAGCCGCCCCGATATGCCGCATACCTGGCAGAGCCTTCACCAGCCGAGGCAACCCGGCTTCAAAGACATCCAGACCCTCGGGCGGCATGACAATCAGATGCAGCCCCTCGCTATGCTGCTCCAGCATCTCCAGCGTCAGATGGGTCTCGCCCTTCTCCTGCCAGCCGCCGTCAATATCCGCCATCTTGCCCTTGGACAGCAGCGTGGACAGCCGCGCATAGGCATCACGGTCCCGTGGATAAGCCAACAGTTCCGCGCCACACATCAACACCAGCCGCGACCCAATAAGGGGATGCACACAAGCTTTCTTCGCTTCGGTATGAACGCGCACCACCCCGGCCAGCGTATTATGATCAGCAATGCCCATGGCGTGATAACCATGCAGGTTCGCCATGGCCGTCAGATCAACAGCGTCAGAGGCCGCCCTCAGGAAGGAAAAACAGCTCGCCAACCCCAGCTCCACATAAGGGCCAGGGGCATGGGGGGTGAAGGGGTCCTCCCCCTCCAGCGTGCGCCGCTTATGTCCCTCCTGTTGCGGCATTCAAACCCCGGCCTCCCATCTTTCTGGCCAAAAATATCCAATCCCACCCTCGCCCATCACAATACGTCCAGAAATGAATCGCCCCTCATGGGACGGTGGGCGGGGCGATGCGCAGAGCGCGAGCGCCGCACAGCGTCACCCAAACACCCCGTGCAAAAACCAACGTGGATCGGCCCCGCGCCCGTCCCCCAACACGCCTTCACGATAGAGCCAGAACCGCCGCCCGCCCTGCACCTCGACCTTGTAATAGTCCCGCAACCGGGTGCCCGGACGGTCCTGCCACCATTCGGGCGCGATCCGCTCAGGACCTGCGTGCCGCGTGGCCAGATAAGACACCCGCCGCCAGCGGAACCGCGCGGGCGGGCCCTCAGGAACGGCATAAAGCACTGCGATCTCCTCTGCCGGATCCAGCAGCCGTAAGGGCCGCTCGCGCAGAACCTCTGCCCCCGCCTGCGCCGCCCCTTGCAAGGCGGGCACGCGCGCCTCAACCCGTTCCGGCACATGGCTTTCGCGCCAGACCGGCCAGCTGATCTTTTGCGGTCCCAGCCGCGCGCTCAGACGGTCCAACAGGGCGGCTACATCCGCGCTTGCCGCCCGCGCGCCCTCCAGCGGGTCCTGATGCAGGGCCAGCGGCTCCACACGGCCCGCCTCCAGCGTCATCAGATCAAATCCAAAGCCCGGATCAATGCCCTCCAACTTGCCCCCCAGCAGGCGCAACAGATGCGCCGGATCGCGCGAGGCGCGGGCCAGCACCACATCGCGCGTGCGCCATTCGCCATCCACACGGTAGATCGTCAGCCGCAATTGCCGCGCGCCCAGCTCAGCCGCCCCCAATTGCCCGCACAGGTCAGCCGCCAATCCGTCCAGCCAAGGTTCGGCATCCACCACGGGCTCCGCCATACGCACCCGGGCCACCCAGCTGTGCCCCTCAGGTGGCGCATCCAGCGGATCCCCCAAGCGCCCCAGCGCCCGGTCCAGCAACACCAGCGGGTTGGCATCCGGCATCACCCGGTCAAAACGGCGCATCAGCGCCACGCGCGGGACCTCCAACAAAGCGCCCAATGTCTTCAGACCCAACCGGGTCAACAAACGCACGGTATCCTCGCCCAGACGCAGGGCCGCGATGGGCAGCGGTTTCAGCCGCGCCTCCACGTCTTCAGCCCCGCAGATCACGCCCGCTTCCCCAAAACGCGCCAGCATCTGCGCCGCGCCGCGCGTAGGCCCCATCGCCAGCCGGGCGCTTAACCCCTGCATCTTGAAACGCGCGCTAATGTCACGCAGCAGGGCCAACTCCCCTCCGAACAGATGTGCAGCCCCGGTGACATCCATCACGATCCCATCCTCAGCATCCCGCACCGTCCAGGGGCACCAGCGTCGCGCCCATAGGGCTACACTGTCGAGCAGCTTCAGATCTCCCGCAGGGTCCGCATTTTCCACATGCAGATCGGGGTGGATCGCCTGCGCGTCCACCACCCGCTGGCCCGGCGTCACGCCGCGCGCACGCGCCGCAGCGCTGACGGCATAGACCACCGGTCCGTGAGTGCCGGGCGTGGCGAGGATAACCGGCACCTCATCCCCCGGCAGCGTCCGCTGTCGCGCGATGATCCGGCGCCAGCGATCCATCGCCAGATCGGGGAACCAGACGGAGACGATCCTTTGTTCCCGCTTTTGCCCGGTGGGCGGGTTCATAAATCGCCCTCCACACCCCCGGTGCGCGACCACGGGCCCGGAACAGGTCGGTCTCCCACGCGGGCGCGCCGGGGGCTTGTGCATCGTAGGGGTGACGTTCCGAGGGCAGCGCCGAGACACGCCAGCGTTCGCGCGCCGCAGACAGCGCCCCATCCTCGCCCGTGCGCACCAGCCAGACCGGCACGCCAGAGGCCTCGGCCCGTAACGCCAGCCGCTTCGAGGCCGTAAAGCTCAATACCTCGGGCGCGCCGTGGATTTCGCCCACCACCGCGTCGAGCCCGGCGCAAGAGGCCCCTTCCTCCATCGCCCAAAGCACGTCGCGCGGGTGGCTGACCTCCACCCGCAAGATCCGGCCCTTGAACCCGAACCGGCGCAGCGCCGGGCCATAAAGCCGTCCGTTCTCGCGCCGCGACATCCGGTCGGAGGCCCACATGACCGTGCCGCTTTTGCCCGCAAGGCAGGCCAGCACAAACCCCGTGACCGACCCGTCGAAAGGTAGGCCGCCCACGACGTCGCGCAGCACCGCATCGCCCTGATCGGGGCGCGGAATATCCTTGAGCAATCCTTTGGAGGACAGGGAAATCACCTGCCCGAGGGGCGAATCGGCAGTCATGCATACCTCCATTTGTTCACTTTTTATTCTACATGAAAAGAACCAAAAATGCGAGGCTGTTTCTGCGCAAAGGCACCCAGATTTTCGGACACTCAGCCGTCCTGTTCGCGCATCCGCCGCTCAAGCAGTTGTTCGTTATGGCGCACCAGACGGCTCAGCAGCCCGTCAAAGACAGCGATTTCATCGGCGGACAAAGGATCCAGCACATTCTCATTCCGCCGCAATACTTCGGCCAGCACATCATCATAAAGCATCTGGCCTTTAGTGGATAACGACAGCACCACCGCCCGCGCGTCATGCGGATCAGGCTTTGATTTCAGCGTCTTCTTGGCCTGCAAAGACTTGATCAGACGACTGAGCTGGCTTTTGTCCATCAACATCAATTCGGCCAAATCACCCGCGCGGACCTGCGCATGGGCCTGCACCAGCGCCAGCATCCGCCATTCATTCAGGCTGAGATCAAACTTCGTTTCGGACCAGCGGTGACCCAACCGCTCATTGATCCCAACTAAGCGGGCGAGCTTGAACGTGATCACATCCTCAATCGATTTGACCGGCGGGTGCTTGGGATTGGCAAGGCCAGCCTTTTCCGTAACATCAGTCATGGCACTTCCTTTGGCAAAGCCAATTGGTGGACAAAATCCACTAACCTGCTTTGGGTAAAAAGTCACTGACTATATCAAGTTTCCTCGCCGGGTTCTGTGCCCAGAAAGTCCAGAGCCGGGCCTGTCACCCTCTTGTCTGGCCTGATGCAACCCATCACACTGGCCCTACTCGATTCGGCTACAATACTGTGTGGTCTAAGCCAGACGGGGCTAATTGCGCCTCGAATTCCCGATGAAACCACCGTTCAGAAAGGTCCGACGACATGGATGGCAACTTCAATGAAAACGACATCACCCGCGTTGTCGAAGCTGACCGCGCGCACATCTGGCATCACCTGAGCCAGCACAAACCCTACATGGACGCCGACGCCTCCAAACAGGTTGATCCGCGCATCATCATCGAAGGCAAGGGCATTCGCGTCTGGGACCAGAAGGGCAAGGAACACCTTGATGCCGTGTCCGGCGGCGTGTGGACCGTGAACGTGGGCTACGGCCGTGAAAGCATCGCCAATGCAGTGCGCGATCAACTGATCAAGCTGAACTACTTTGCGGGTTCCGCAGGCTCCATCCCGGGTTCCCAATTTGCCGAGATGCTGATCGACAAGATGCCTGGCATGTCCCGCGTTTACTACTGTAACTCCGGCTCTGAAGCGAACGAGAAGGGCTTCAAGATGGTTCGCCAGATCGCGCACAAGCGCTATGGCGGCAAGAAGTACAAGGTACTGTATCGGGACCGCGACTATCACGGTACAACCATTTCCTGCCTGTCCGCCGGCGGTCAGGACGAGCGCAACGCGCAATACGGTCCCTACACCGACGGTTTCGTGCGCGTGCCGCATTGCCTTGAGTATCGCGCCTTTGAACAGGACGGCGCGCCTGAGGAAAACTATGGCGTCTGGGCAGCGGATCAGATCGAAAAAGTGATCCTGGCCGAAGGGCCGGAGACCGTTGGCGCGCTCTGCCTTGAGCCTGTGACCGCAGGTGGGGGCGTGATCACCCCGCCCGAAGGCTACTGGCCCCGTGTGCGCGAGATTTGCGACAAGTACGACATCTTGCTGCACATCGATGAGGTGGTCTGCGGCGTGGGCCGTACCGGCACATGGTTCGGCTATCAGCACTACGGTATCCAGCCCGACATGGTGACGATGGCGAAAGGTGTCGCCTCAGGCTACGCCGCGATTGCTTGCCTTGTGACCACCGAGAAGGTCTTTGACATGTTCAAGGACGATGCGGCGGATCCGATGAACTACTTCCGCGATATCTCCACCTTCGGGGGCTGCACGGCAGGTCCGGCGGCGGCAATCGAGAACATGAAGATCATCGAGAACGAAGGTCTGCTGGATAACACCGTGGCCATGGGCGACTACATGCTCGATCAGCTGAACGCGCTGACCGACAAGCACGCCGTCATCGGCCAGGTACGCGGCAAGGGTCTGTTCCTGGGCTGTGAACTGGTCAAGGATCGCGGCACACGAGAAGCGGCGGACGAAAAGATGGTTCAAGCCGTCGTGGGCGACTGCATGGCGCAGGGCGTCATCATCGGGGCCACCAACCGCTCCTTGCACGGCAAGAACAACACGCTTTGTTTCTCGCCCGCACTGATCGCTACGAAGGATGACATCGACGAGATTGTCAGCGCCGTTGACGGCGCGCTGGGGCGTGTCTTCGGCTGAGTTCAGCTGATATCGGAACTGTGAAGCGCCGTAGGTCTTGGACCTGCGGCGCTTTGCGTTAAATCATGCTTGCGCGACCCATGCTGGACATGGCGCGGGGCACGCCTCTGCCGTACAGTGAGAAGAAAGCCAAGGAAAAGACCCATGAAAAAGATGTTCATCGCACTGCCCATGATCGCAGCACTTGCCGCTTGTGACACGCGTGAGCAAACCTTCGCGGCCACAACGCTCACAGGGGCTGCCCTCGGGGCCACCGTGTCCAGCAGCAGTGACAGGACAAAAGGGGCCGTTATCGGTGCGGCCGCTGGCGTTGCGGCGGGCGCGTTGATTGACCAACAGCAAGGCGGCCGTTGCGTTTATGAGCGCGCGGACGGGTCGCGTTATGTAGCAGCCTGCCCGTAGGCTAGAAATTGTCTTCGACGCGAAAGCCCTCGGGTATCGCGTCGTGATCTTCCATCACAAGATCGGCCATGACCTGAGCCACTTTGGGCGCCATGCCAAAGCCGATCTTGAAACCTCCGTTTGCGATGTAGTGACCCGGACGGCCCGGCCATGCGCCCAACATTGGAGCGCGGCTGCGGGACCGAGGGCGCACACCCGCCCAGCGGTCAATGATGGGCGCATCAGCGAGCGCAGGCACAGCCGCGCGTGCCCTGTCGACAATTCCACCCAGTTGATCGTCTGTGGCCGTGGGGTTTGCGTAGTCGCGTTCAGATGTGGAGCCTATGGCCGTGGTGCCATCCCCGTGGGGGATGATGTGCAGTCCATCGGCAAAGAGCTGGGCCTGACCTGCGGCGTTATAGGCGACCAAGGCAGCCTGCCCTTTGACCCCTGCCCCGACCATACGGGACCGTCCTTCGTTCAACTCTAAGAGGCCCTCTATGCCGGTGGCCCAAATGGTTCGTCCGATATCAGGTCCTTTATCATGGAAATTGGCGCCAGCATCTGACAGTGCCGCGACAAGAGCGGCACAGGCGCGGCGTGGGTGGATAAGAGCGCTGAGCGTATCCTTGATCAGAAATCCGGTGGGGCTTTGCGGTTGCCATGACACGCCCGGATCAGGCACGACTTCCCAAATCGCGTGGTCTTGCCAGAGCGCCTTTGCAGCCTCGGCGCGTGCGTGTGCGAGGGCCAAGGCGCTTTCATCGGCAATGGGTTGCAGGCGTCCCGTCCGGGCGTAACCCGCATCGACACCCCCTGCAGCGGTCACCTCAGACCAGAACCGTTCTGCCATCAGCAGGCTTTCCAGCTGAAACGCCTTCTTGGGGTTCCAGTTCTCCGGCACATGCGGGGCAAGCGCGCCGACGACACCGCCACTGCTGCCGGACGCGGGTCCATTGGGGTCGATCACCTGCACATGTGCCCCGCGCTGGGTCAGCGCCCAGGCGATCGATAGGCCGAAAATGCCCGCGCCGCGCACGGTGATGTCAGGCATTGCCAAGGCCCGCTCCTTTGATCAGTGTCGGCCCGATCATAGGGGACAGGACCGTGAGCAACCAGACGGATCGGATTGAATGGCGGGAAGGCGATGTACCCGTCTCTACCAGATTTGACGACCCGTTCTTCTCCCTTGAGAACGGGGTGGCAGAGACCCGTCACGTCTTTTTGGATGGCAATGATCTGCCTGCCCGGTTTTGTGAGGGGTTCCATATTGCGGAGCTGGGATTTGGCACCGGATTGAATGCTCTGGTCGCATGGGATGCCTGGGTCGGGTCTGGTCAACCCGGTGATCTGCATTTCACCAGTTTTGAGGCTTATCCGATGTCGCACGAGGATATGGCCCGGGCGCACGTCGCATTCCCAGAATTTAAAGGCCGGCGGGACTTGTTGTTGGAGCGCTGGAAACCATACGGCAGCGTATTTAATCTTCCCGGTATGCGGCTGGAGGTGATTACCGGTGATGCCCGGGAAACACTCGCAGCGTGGGAAAGTGGTGCAAACGCTTGGTTTTTAGACGGATTTTCCCCTGCTAAGAACCCCCAACTCTGGGAACAGGCCCTCCTGAGGGAAGTCGGCACACATACGCTACCGTATGGAACTTGCGCGACATATACCGCTGCAGGGTTTGTCAGACGTGGGTTGGAAGCTGCAGGTTTCGAAATAGAACGCACCCCCGGGTATGGCCGAAAAAGGCATATGACACGCGGAGTATTGAGGTGAGCCAACCGCAGGCCAACCGGCAGGGCGTTCTGCTCATGATCGCGGCAACGCTAGTTCTGGCCACGCAAGACGGGCTCTCCCGGCATCTGGTGGTGGAATACAATGCGCTGATGGTCGTGATGATCCGCTATTGGTTCTTCCTGGCCTTCGTACTGGCGATTGCCAAGCGCAGCGCCGGTGGCGTCCGCGCCGCAGCACAGACAGACCAGCCCTGGCTTCAGGCC
Source organism: uncultured Sulfitobacter sp. (assembly GCA_963422245.2). Lineage (GTDB taxonomy): Bacteria > Pseudomonadota > Alphaproteobacteria > Rhodobacterales > Rhodobacteraceae > Sulfitobacter. Next base: position 686,669 of record CAXMWW010000029.1, read on the forward strand.
GGTCGCGGTCTGTTGCTGGCGGCGGAGATCGTGGTATCGATGGTGGCCTACGCCATGCTCGGCCTGATAGAGACGCATGCGATCTTTGTCAGTTACCCGCTGATCGTCGCGGCCCTGTCCGTGCCGCTGTTGGGCGAACGGGTGGGGTGGCGGCGGTGGGCAGCGATCAGTGCGGCATTCTTAGGCGTGCTGATCATCTTGCAACCCGGCTCAAGGGTCTTTGACCCGGCAGCGCTGATTGCGCTCACTGCAGCGATTATGTTCGCGCTATACACGCTGATGACAAGGTATGCGGCGCGGCGCGATACCGCCGCGACCTCCTTCTTCTGGACAGGCGTAATGGGGGCCGTGGTGATGACGCCGCTGGGTCTTTGGGCATGGGAACCGATGGCACCCAAGGACTGGGCTTTTATGGCGGGGCTATGCCTGACAGGGGTGGCCGGGCATTGGTTGCTCATCAAATGCTATGAAGTGGCCGAGGCCAGCGCGGTCCAGCCTTTCACCTACTTCCACCCGGTTTTTGTTTGCGTGATCGGGGTGTCCGTGTTCCACGAGGTGATCACCTGGCCAATGATCATCGGGGCCTCGATCACCGTGGCCGCGGGCCTCTTCGCACTATGGCGCGAAAGCCTTCAGGGTTGAGCCGATCAGCTCCTGTGAGAACGGGATAGGAAGCGGGTCTTTGCCCAGGCGAGCGCGATACACCGGCAGGCTTTCAGTGACCCGCATGACGTAATTCTGTGTCTCGCGAAACGGAACCATCTCGACCCAATCGACGATGTCGATCTCTCCCTTGCGCGGGTCACCGTAGGTGCCCATCCAGCGGGTCGGGCGGCTGGGGCCCGCGTTATAGGCCGCCGACATCATGGAGACGTTACCATTAAAGAGCCCTGCCATTTCGGACAGGTAACGGGAGCCAAGTTGCGCATTATAGACCGGATCAGCTGTCAGGCGGTCCGTGGTATGCTCAGCAATGACGCCAAGGTTTCTGGCCGTGTCCTTCGCAGTGGCGGGCATCAATTGCATCAACCCCCGCGCCCCTGCATGAGAGACAACCACAGGGTCAAATTCGCTTTCGCGCCGCGCGATGGCCAAAGACATTTCCGGTGCCATCGGCAAATCCGCTTTGGCTAATGGATGCAGCGCGTAATATGGCGCGGCAATGGTCAGCCCACGGCGGGCAGCACGCTTGCCGATCATTACCGCTAGATGGGGCTGGCCTTCGTCGATGGCGACCTGTCCGAGCAGGGCAATGTCCTCCGCCACCAGTTGCTCTGTTAGATGGGTCCAGAAGCGTTCTGCCAAAGTCAGTTCACCCGCCTTTTGGAGGATCATTCCCGCCTGAAACAGAGGGTCAGATGCCAAAGGCGCTGTACGCCAGTCCTGCTCTGGCACAATGCCCTTTAGCGTTTCGTCAAACGGCGCGCTCACCTTCTCAGCGGCCAACAGGCCATAAAAGGACGTCTGGTACTTCGCCCCTTCGCGGTAGGCGACGGCTGCAGCCTCGGGGTCGCCCATTTCTTCCAACGCGCGGCCCTGCCAATAGCCTGCACGACCCTGCGAGATCGGGGACTCTACGGCACTGTCGTGGTTCAGGAAGTGTTCATAAGCCAACGCCGGGTCTTTCAAGAACCGCAAGGCCAGGTAGCCTGACAGCCATTCAAGGTCCGCATAGTCAGATCCCGGCTCAAGAAAGTGCTGCGAGGCCATCTGATAGGCCAGCTTCGGATTACCTGACCGCATCTCACCCCGCGCCAATTGACGGCGGCGATTGCCCCAGGCCTCTGGCTGGCCAAGTGCGTCGACCGAAGTGGAACGGTCCAGCAGGAGCGCCTTGGCGTCCGCCGTTAGCCCCTTGCGGATCCGCCATTCAAAGCGGTCATGAGCAAGGCCCGGGTCGTTCGTCTTGGACGCGGGTAAAGCGTCTATCAGACTGTTCACGTTGCCAGCACGGTTTTGTAGCGCAATCCGGGTTTCCGCCAGCGCGCGGTCCTCCCGGCTGACCAGATCAAACATCTGGCGGGCTTCCTCGTGCTCGCGTTGCCACAACATGGCGTCCAGACGGGCCGCGTGGTGAGGTTTCAGCAGGGCCTCATGCGCAGCAAGGAACAACGCCTGCGAGGTCGCGTTCATCGGCATCGTGCGCCATGCCAGCACCACGTTGACCTGTGCCTCGCCTTCTTCGCCTGCGCGGGCGAGTGCGGCAGAATGCGCCAGCGTGCCGCGCGGCGTTTGCGGCGGCTGATCGGCAAAGAAAGCCAGCACGTCGGTGTCAGATTGGTCGATCACCAGCTTTTCCACCCGTCGGCGCAGGTATTTCTCACCGGGCCAGTCATCGCGGCGGTTCAGGAAGGACTTTGCCTCGGCCCATGTTCCAAGCCCATTGCGCAGTTGCATCCACAAGATGATATCGGCAGCGACCTGTCCTTCTCGGGCGGCAATCTGCTCTGCCCGCGTCCAATTGCCTGCGCGAACTGCGGCGATGGCCGACCCGATGGGCCTGGGCCGGGCCTGGGGGCGTTCTGCTGCCAGGGTGGCTTGTTGTGCGGCCTCGGCTTCTGCATCCGCTGCGGTATCCGCGTCCTGTGCCTGCAGCGTAACGGCACTGGCCAAAAGGATCAGCAAGGCGGAAAGAGTGCGGGTCACGGGCTTGCAATTCCTACAAATCAAAGGCTAGAGCCTTTCAACATATGGCGGGGGGCGTGTCAGTCCAATGACGTTCCCACCATTTTTGCATCAATCGTCCGGCATTTCGCTGGCCAGCGCATAAGGAGCGTGCACATGTTTCAAGGTTCTATGACCGCACTCGTCACGCCGTTCTTGAACGGTGAGCTGGATATTGATGCGCTGAAAAAACTTGTAGATTGGCAGATTTCGGAAGGCACCAACGGGTTGGTGCCTGTCGGAACAACCGGTGAATCGCCAACGCTCAGCCATGATGAGCATGATCTGGTGGTCGAAGAGGTGGTCAAGGCCGCTGCTGGTCGCGTGCCGGTGATTGCCGGGGCCGGGTCCAACAACACAGCGGAGAGCGTTCGTCTGGCCCAACACGCTGAAAAGGTTGGTGCGGATGCGGTATTGGTCGTCACGCCCTACTATAACAAGCCAACCCAGGCCGGGCTGATTGCCCATTTCACTGCCGTGCATGACGCCTGCAATCTGCCGATCTTTATCTACAACATCCCGCCACGGTCGGTCATCGACATGACACCTGCGACCATGGGCGAATTGTCCAAGCTGCCCCGGATCGTCGGTGTTAAGGATGCCACGGCAGATCTGAGCCGCGTCAGCGCGCAGCGGGTCACCTGTGGCAAGGACTTCATCCAGTTGTCGGGCGAGGATCCCACTGCGCATGGTTTCAATGCGCAAGGCGGAGTCGGTTGTATCTCTGTCACTGCAAACGTGGCACCCGGCCCGCTGGCCAAGATGCAGGCGGCCTGTGCCGCGGGGGACTATGCCACGGCTTTGGAGATTCAGGATCGTCTGATGCCCTTGCATCAGGCCGTGTTCGCAGAGCCTGGCTTGATCGGCGTGAAATACGCGATGTCGCTGATTGGTCTGTGTTCAGACGAGGTCCGCCTGCCGCATGTCCCTGTCAGCGATGGCACCAAGTCCAAGCTGGAAGACGCCATGCGTCATGCCGGCCTGATGAACTGAAGCCCAGGGTGGGCGACACGCCCACCTTACTTGAGGTTTCGTAAGGTGGACATCTTGTCCACCCTCGCCTTGGTCGTCGAATCTCCAACGCTCAAAATCGACGAGTGGACGGATGCAGCACAGCTGCACCTTACGCGGCAGAGGTCGTAAGGTGGGCGTGTCGCCCACCCCACCTTATCTTTTGCCGTAATAGAGGCCGACCACATGTTCGGCCTCCGCAAAGAACAGCCAACGCGCGGCCAGAACGCCTGCAATGTGGCTAATCACCGCAATCAGTGCGAAGAAGTGGTTGAACGGCAGAACAGCCAGCAGAAGCACCGGCAGCACGACCATCAGGGCAATCGCGATAATCCGCAGCTTTTGGCTATGCTTGCGCCCTACCACATGCACGAATTCACGCAGCAGATAGTTGGTCCCGGTGTGTGGCGGCTCGAACGCACGCACCTCACCGCGTTCACCTAGCTGCGTTGCACTGCCCAGTGTCGTACCGGACTGCGCAAAACGGCTATCGCCCATGATCCATGTCGCCAGCTGCACGAGACCTGCGATCACCAGCAGCACCAGTGCCCATGTGACCTGACCAGCCAACAACGCCCCGCCTGCCAAGGATAGCGACAGGAAGTTGACCGGCGTCAGAGGCTGGTTCCAGCGTGGCACGGTTTTGAGCTGGGTGTAGATCATCGACGTCGTGAAAACGGTCGCCAATGAAAACAGCGCGCCAAGCCAGCCCAGAAGTGTCCATTGCTGACCAAAGAACACAAGGCCCGCGCCATAGAGCGCCATCAGAATCAGAGCGACCACAGCGCAGACGCCTTCCCGGCTGAGCCAGCTGGAACGCCATTGACTGAACGCCTTGATTGCGCGCTCCGGGTGGCCGAGGTGGAAGGTCGACGCCATGAGCCCGCCCACAGCCATCACATAGGCGATGACAAAGAAGGCAAAAGCCATCCAGCCGGTGACAGCCGGAATGCCCAGTCCAAGGAACATCAGCAGTCCAAAGCCCAGGCCTGAAAACGTGGTGAAGATGATAACGGAGGGTGCGGGATGCATCAGATTTTCTCCAGCGCTTTGTCGAGCCAGGACATGAAGCCCTTGGGCTCCTCCACCACGGGCTCAAGGAATGGTGCAAGGACATCAAATTCCGGCAGGGCATCCTTGGGACGTGGCGGCAGGTATTTGTTGACAGGTTTGGTGCCCTGTTCGGGCATCAGGTCCACGCCGCCCCGTTCGGCCACCAATTGGCTGACGTCGGAATTGGGGTCACCCAAATCACCGAAGTGCCGTGCGCCTGCCGGGCAGGTGCGCACGCAGGACGGCACGCGGTCCACTTCTGGCAGATTTTCATTATAGATCCGGTCCACGCAGAGCGTGCACTTTTTCATAACCTTTTCGACTGGATCAAGCTCCCGCGCGCCATAGGGACAGGCCCAGGCACACAGACCGCAGCCGATGCAGTCGCTCTCATTGACCAACACGATCCCGTCCTCGACCCGCTTGTAACTCGCACCAGTCGGGCAGACGGTCACACAAGGCGCGTCCTCGCAGTGCAGGCAGGACTTGGGGAAGTGCACCAGTTGCGCGTGGCCTTCCTCCGGCTGCACTTCGTAGCTGTGCACGCGGTTGAGGAAGCTGCCCACGGGGTTCGCGCCATAAGCGTCTTCATCCGCCAGCGGCGCGCCGTAGTTTTCGGTGTTCCAGCCTTTGCAGGAGATCACGCAAGCGTGACAGCCCACACAGGTGTCCAGGTCGATGACAAGGCCGAGTTTTTTCTCGGTGGTTTCGGGGAGAGTCGTCATTTGCCAACCTTCCATGTCAGATTTTCAGGCCCTTTGCCGACCGGGGATTTGATCGGCGGGTATTCTGGGCGGCTTTCCTTCGGCGCTTCGGCCTTTTCGATGCGTACCTTCAGGTCAAACCACGCCGCCTGCCCCGTGATGGGATCGGAGTTCGCCCATCTGAGCCCGTCGCCTTTGGGTGGCATAAGTTCGTGAATGAGGTGGTTCAGCAGGAAGCCTTTGGTGGCTTCCGGCGCGTCCTCGTCCAGTGCCCATGCGCCTTTACGTTTGCCGATGGCGTTCCACGTCCAGACGGTGTTGTCGTTGAGCGCGGCCATCTCCATCACCGGGACGGTGATTTCCCCGTGTGGAGACGTGACCCGCGCCCAGTCGCCATCTTCCAACCCGTGCTGTTGCATCAGTTTTGTCGGCACATAGAGCGGGTTGCGCCCATGGATTTGGCGAAGCCAGGCGTTCTGCGTGCCCCAGCTGTGATACATAGCCATGGGCCGTTGGGTCAGCGCGTTGACCGTGAAGCCGTCGTTGCCGTGTTGGTCTGTCTCGTACCAGATCGGCAGGGGTGACAGCGTTTCCTTGATCCGCTCCCGCAAATGATCGGGCGGTTGGCGGTCGCCATGCCCTTCGGCTGCCAGCTGGAACTTGCGCATGGGTTCAACATAGAGGCTGAAGATATAGGGCTGCGGGCTGTCATAGATGCCCATGTCCACGGCCCAGCTTTGATAGGCCCGATTCCACGGTTTGTAATAATTCGCCCCGTCCGGAATATGCCCGACAAAGAACCCACCGTTTTCGATGTAGTTGTCGAGCTGCCCTTCGTTCGGTGCGCCGCGCCCGTCTTGCAGACCCTTTTCGCCCATACGCCACCCAGCGAGCGGCCCAATGCCAGGGCGGCGTTCGTGGTTGACGATGTAGTCAGCGTAATCGGCGTACTTCTGGCTGCCGTCGTCATTGACAAACCCCGGCAGGCCCAGACGTGCGCCCAGATCGCAAAGCGCGGATTGGAAGCCTTTGACGTTCCGGTCAGGCTCCACCACCGGCCAGCGGATGGCATCGGCCGCGGCGTCCGCCTCGCAGATCGGGCGGTCGAGCAGGGAAATACAGTCGTGCCGTTCCAGATAGGTCGTGTCGGGCAGGATCAGATCGGAATAGGCCACCATTTCCGATGAATAGGCGTCCGAGTAGATGATGTGCGGGATGACATAATCGCCGTTCTCATCCTTGTCCGTCAGCATCTCCATCACGCCACCGGTATTCATCGACGAATTCCATGACATGTTCGCCATGTACATAAACAGCGTGTCGATCTTGTAGGGATCACCCGCATGGGCATTCGAGATCACCATGTGCATCAGCCCGTGGGCCGACATGGGGTTTTCCCAGGTGAAGGCTTTGTCGATGCGCGCCGGCGTGCCGTCTTCTTTCAGTGCAAGATCATCAGGGCCGTGCACAAAGCCAAGGTGCGGTCCGTTCAGCGGGCCACCGGGCGTCATGCCCACATGGGGCTTTGGGTGAGCCGTCGCAGGCTTGGGATAAGGCGGTTTGAAGCGGAAGCCGCCGGGGACTTCCACAGTACCCAGAAGGATTTGCAAAGTGTGCAAAGCGCGGCAGGTTTGGAAGCCATTGGCATGTGCCGAGATGCCCCGCATGGAGTGGAACGACACAGGACGCCCGATCATCTTGGAGTGCGTTTCACCCCTGAAGTCGGTCCATTCGTGGTCCAGTTCGAACGCCTCTTCAAACGCCACGCGCGCCAGTTCGGCAGCGATGGCGCGGATGCGCTTGGCGGGGATGCCGCAGCGGTCGGCTACGGCCTCTGGCGCGTATTCGTCGCTCAGATACATCTCCGCCATTTTGTGGAACACGGGTACGTGGGTCACGCCCTTGGCGCGGTGGGTGCCTGACAGATCAGGCTGCACACCCGGCTTGTCATAAGGCGTCAGCTTGCCGGTGTTGCGGTCAACGACAAGCTGCTTTCCATCCTCATCACGCAGGTAGAGGCCGTATTCCGGCGACTTTTCATCGCAGTTCAGCAACACAGGCGCATCCGTGTACTGCGCCAGATAGTGAAGATCAATTTTACCCGCCTTCATCAGGCAGTGGACCATCGCAAGGATGAACAGACCATCGGTGCCCGGTGTGATGCCGACCCAATCATCGGCCACCGCATTATAGCCGGAACGGACCGGGTTCACGCCAATAACACGCGCGCCGCGGCCCTTGATTTTGCCAATGCCCATTTTGATCGGGTTGGAGGCATGATCCTCGGCTACACCGAACAGCATGAAAAGCTTGGTGTGGTCCCAATCAGGCTGGCCAAACTCCCAAAACGCACCGCCCATGGTGTAGATGCCAGCGGCGGCCATATTGACGGAACAGAAGCCACCGTGGGCCGCATAGTTCGGCGTGCCGAACCCCTGCGCCCAGAAGCTGGTGAAAGACTGCGACTGGTCGCGGCCTGTGAAGAACGCCAGCTTTTCGGGGTTATCTTCTCGAATGGGGCGCAGCCAGCTTTCGGCGATATTGTAGGCTTCTTCCCAGCTGATTTCCTCAAACTCGCCAGACCCACGCGGGCCGACGCGCTTCAAGGGGCTGCGCAGTCGAGACGGCGCATTGTGCTGCATGATCCCTGCGCTGCCCTTGGCACACAGCACCCCCTGGTTCACCGGGTGGTCGCGGTTGCCTTCGATATAGGCGACCTTGCCGTCCTTCATGTGCACGTTGATCCCGCAGCGGCAGGCGCACATGTAGCAGGTCGTTTTGCGGACCTCGTCAGATACCTTGGGGCTCAGGTCGAGGACAGGTTGATCCTTGGGCATCAGGCGGCTCCTTTCATGAGCTTGATCGCATCCGTTGCGATCTGGCGTTCTTCGTCGGCCTTTACGACATGCACCCGCACATCGCCGAAGAGTTTCAGGTGTTCCATAATCCGGTCGCGGACGGGGGCTGCGTTTTCGCCAATGCCACCGGTAAAGGCGACAGCGTCCAGCCCGCCCATGGCCACAATGGCAGAGCCCGCATGGCGCGCGCACCAGTAGCAGAAGTGTTCGACAGCGAAGCGGGCCTCGTCCGTGTCTGCAGCCAGCAGCAGGCGCATATCGTTGGATCCGCCGAGACCCTTGAGCCCGCTTTCCTTGTTCAGCATATGCCCTGCCGCTTCGATCCCGTGATCTTCGGCGATGCGCAGCACGGCCATGCCGTCGATCGCACCGGAGCGGGTGCACATGGTCAGGCCATCCAACGGCGAATAGCCCATGGAGGTGGCCACTCCCACACCGTCCTTGATGGCACAGAGCGAGGCACCGGACCCCAGGTGCAGAGCCAGCAGACGGCTGGGTAGTTCATCGCCGAATTGGGTCACGATCCAACCGTAGCTAAGGCCATGGAACCCGTACCGGCGAATGCCCTTGGCGCGTTCCTCTTTCGGGATCGCATAAGCGCTGGCCACATCGGGCTGACGCGCGTGAAAAGCGGTGCCAAAGCTGGCGTACTGCGGCAAATCTGGGGCAAGCCCCTGCAATGCCCGGATGCCCGCAAGGTTCTTGGGGTTGTGCAGCGGTGCCAGCGGCACAGCGGCCTCGATCCCTTCGATCACTGCACCGGTGATGGGTTGCGGATCCACCAGCGAAGTGCCGCCATGCACCACGCGGTGGGCGGCAGCTGTCAGCCGACTAGGCATGATGCCCTGCCGCTCAAGACTTGTGAGGATCATCTTCAGCGCCACATCATGGTCAGGTGCCGCGATGTCACGGTCGTCTTCGCCCAGCTTGATATGGGCCAGTGACCCGCCAATGCCGCTGACCTGTCCTGCCATCACCTGGGTGAGGTCGGGCTGAAACAGCGCGACCTTGATGGAGGACGATCCGGCATTGACGACCAAAATCATGAGGCCGCCATGATCCCGCCAAGGGCGATGGAAGATAGACGTGCCGCAGGTGGGTCCGCGCGCGAGGTCAGCAGGATCGGCACCTTGGCCCCCATCACGATACCTCCAGCACAGCCGCCGGTCAGATAGACAAATGCCTTGAAGAGGCCATTGCCCGACACGATATCCGGCACGATGATCGCGTCCGCCTGACCCGCAACCGGGTCATCGGTCAGCTTCTTGGTGGCCACGGCCTTGGGCGACATGATCAGGTCAAACGCCAGGGGACCGGAGAAATCCGCGCCCTCGATGTTCTCTCGCGCCCAATCGCGCAACTCGCGGCCCTCCTCAGAAGAAGGCACAGAGGGGATCGCGCTTTCGGTAGCGGAAAGGAATGCCACCTTGGGGCGTTCATTGCCCAGCTTTTTCAGCAGCTTGACCACTTCGACTGTAGCATCCTTGCGGGTGTCCAGGTTCGGGTTCACGTTGACCGCCGCGTCAGAGATCGTGATCGACGCGGTGCCATCGGCAGAGGTGATGTGAAAAATATGCACAAAGCGGTTGCCGGTGCGCAGACCTGCGTCCCGGCTCACGGCGGCTTTCATGAAAGCGTCCGTGTGCAGCTGGCCTTTCATCAGCACATCGGCGCGGCCCTCGCCACAGGCAGTCGCGGCGGCCATGCCGGAGGCGTCTTCGCCATCGGCCTCGATGATCTCAAACCCGGAGATATCCCAGCCCAACTTCTCCGCCTCTCCCTCAATCCGGGCACGGTCGCCGGTGAACAGGGGGACCATCATGTTCGCCTCTGTCGCTTCCTTTGCGGCCAACATGGGCAAAGGCGCACCCGCAGCTGCAATGGCAACGCGGGGGGACGGGGCCTCTTGGGCCAGTGCGATGATGTGCGGAGGCGCGATGGCCTCAGCGTCGGACAAAAAAGGATTGGTCAAAGAGCAACCTCATTATGAAAATGACAAAGGGGGCGGAGAAATTCCGCCCCCTTCGTAGTTCAGCTTAGATGACCTGCTCGCGCATGTCGCCTGCGTCGATGCCCGCAACGGCAACGGGCTTCTTCATGGCGTCACGGCGGAAGGGTTCACCCAGTTCCTGGTTGATCATGGCTTCGATCAGCGTGGTCTTGCCATGCTTCATCTGGTCTTCGATCGCCTTGTTCAGGGCGGCGGTCAGCTCTTCCTGTGTGCGGGCGATGACACCTTCCAGACCACAGGCCTTGGCGATACCAGCATAGCTTACGTCCTCGTCCAGTTCTGTACCGACGAAGTTGTCGTCAAACCAAAGGGTGGAGTTCCGCTTTTCCGCGCCCCACTGGTAGTTGCGGAAGACGATCTGCGTGATCGGCGGCCATTCACCGCGACCGATGGCCGTCAGTTCGTTCACCGCGATGCCAAAGGCACCGTCGCCTGCGAAACCGACAACCGGCACATTTGGCTGACCGATCTTGGCACCGACGATGGAGGGCAGACCGTAGCCGCAGGGGCCAAAGAGACCAGGTGCCAGGTACTTACGACCTTCGTCGAAGTCCGGGTAGGCGTTACCAATCGCGCAGTTGTTGCCAATGTCAGAGGAGATGATCGCCTCACGCGGCAGCGCGGATTGAATAGCACGCCATGCCATACGGGGGGACATCCAGTCCGGCTTGGCTGCACGAGCACGCTGGTTCCAGGTGGTGCCGGGATCGTCCTGTTCCTCGTTCATGGAGGTCAGTTCCTGCGCCCAGGCGGACTTGGTCTTGGCAATCATCGCCTTGCGGTCGTCACGGCCGGCGTCGCCCGCGTCATCCGCCAGCTGTGCGGTCAGGGAGTTGGCCACTTTGGCAGCGTCGCCCACGATACCCACGGTGACCTTCTTGGTTAGGCCGATGCGGTCGGGGTTGATGTCGACCTGGATGATCTTTGCATCCGCGGGCCAGTAATCAATCCCGTAGCCGGGGAGCGTGGAGAAGGGGTTGAGTCGTGTACCGAGGCAGAGCACGACGTCAGCTTTGGAGATCAGCTCCATTCCAGCCTTGGACCCGTTATAGCCCAGCGGGCCAGCGAACAGCGGGTGAGAGCCAGGGAAGGCGTCGTTATGCTGGTAGCCAACACAGACCGGCGCATCCAGCTTTTCCGCCAGTGCTTTGGAGGCTTCGATACCGCCCTTCGCCAGAACCACGCCTGCACCGTTGAGGATAACGGGGAAAGAGGCTTCGGACAGCATTTTGGCCGCGTCTGCGATTGCGGTCTCGCCGCCGCCGGGGCGCTCAAATTCCACAACTTCGGGAATTTCGATGTCGACGACTTGCGTCCAAAAGTCCCGAGGGATGTTGATCTGCGCAGGTGCAGATGCACGCTTGGCCTGCAGGATCACGCGGTTCAGGGTTTCAGCGATACGAGAGGGATCACGGACCTCTTCTTGGTAGGCCACACAGTCAGCGAACATGCGCATCTGTTCCATTTCCTGGAAGCCGCCCTGACCGATGGTCTTGTTCGCCGCCTGCGGGGTGACCAGCAGCAGCGGGGTGTGGTTCCAGTAGGCGGTTTTGACAGCGGTCACAAAGTTGGTGATGCCGGGGCCGTTCTGGGCGATCATCATCGACATCTTGCCGGTCGCACGGGTGTAGCCGTCGGCCATGAAGCCGCCGGACCCTTCGTGCGCGCAGTCCCAGAAGGTGATGCCCGCAGCCGGGAAAATGTCAGAGATCGGCATCATGGCGGAGCCAATGATCCCAAAGGCATGCTGGATGCCGTGGCGCTGGAGCGTTTTAACGAAGGCTTCTTCGGTCGTCATTTTCATGGGTTTATGTCCTCGGAATAAGGGATAGTGAGCAGCGAATCTCGTATTTCGGCGCAAGGTAGAGCCACATTGGCCCTGTGGTTAGGGCCAAAAATTAGAACTGGATATATCCAGATCATTGCATGGCCTCGATTTCCCCCGCGATCAAACGGACGCCATCGGCGATCCGTTCTGCCGGGATTGAAGAATAGGCCAACCGGTAGAAGTTTCCAGGCTGGTCTTCTCCCGCAAAGAAGGCGCGGCCTGGTTCGATCAGAACACCCCGCGCGGTAAGCCGCTTTGCAAGACTGTCTGTGTCGATACCCACAGGCGCACGCATCCAGAACGAGGAGCCACCGTAGTCGCCGCGCCCTGAAACTTGCAGATTGTGTTCTGACAGCGCATCTTCCATCACTTTACGGCGGCCGTGCAGCGCCGTCGCCATACGCCTGACCAGCGCATCGTAATGGCCCAGCGACAGAAAGTACGCGGCAGTCCGCTGGATATGCCCGGGTGGGTGACGCAGAACGGATGCTCTGAGCGCGCGGGCCTCTCGGATGAAAGCCTCTGACCCTACAAGATAGCCAAGACGCAAACCCGGAAAGAGCGATTTGGAGAAACTGCCGACGTAGATGACGCGGCCGTCTTGATCCAGCGACTTAAGGGCTGGCGAGGGCGGCTTGAGGAACGACATCTCAAACTCATAGTCATCCTCGACAATCAGCGCCTCCATCTCCTTGGCCCGATCCAGAAGCGCCCGCCGCCGCGTCATTGGCATCGTCGCATTGGTTGGGCATTGGTGGCTTGGCGTTGTGAAAATAACATCCGTTCCCGGCGGGATCGCTTCGGGCGGCAGGCCGTCTCCGTCCACGCGCACAGGTGTTACATGGCATCTGGATTGGCTCAGAATGTCGCGCAGCGCATGGTAGCATGGGTCCTCCAGCGCCGCGCGCCGGCGCTGGGTTAACAAGACCTGCGTGGTCAGCCAGAGGGCATTCTGGGCGCCAAGAGTGATCAGGATTTGTTCGGGCCGCGCGGTGATCCCGCGCCGCGGCAGCGTGTGGCGCGCGATGAATTCGATCAGTTGCGGATCGTCCTGATCGTAGTAGTCCGAAGTCAGCGAAGCGAAGTCCCGCTGCCCCAGCGCCTGCAGGGCGCAAAGCCGCCAGTTTGCATGGTCGAACAAGTCCCGGTCGGTCTGTCCGTAGATGAACGGGTAACGATACTTGGCCCAATCCTGCGGTTTCGTCGGGGTCGCCCCGCCTGTGTAACGTCGCCCTATGGCGCGCGCCCAATCGACGGCTTCCGCCCTTTGGGGCGCAGGTGAAAATGCCGGAGGTGTCGGGGCGTTTTCAGAAACGAAGTAACCTGAACGCCCCCGAGAGGTCAGATAGTCATTCGCGAGCAGTTCGGTGTAAGCGATTGTAACTGTGATACGGCTGACGCCAAGGTGGTGCGCCAGCTTGCGCGTTGAAGGCAGCTTCTCCCTTGGCTGGAATCTGCCCGACAGAATGCCCTGCGCAATCATCTGCTGAATCTGCTGCTGCAGTGTTCCCTGCGCTTCAGGGTGTAAAAAGAATGTCTCTACAGGGAGCGCCATAGCGCCTCTTACACTGGACTTAAACCAGAATCAATCTGGCGCTAAATTTGAATGAATTAGAGAGTGCGTTGATTCTTAGAATACCCTTTCGCCTGACGAATGTAAATAAAAATGAGACTTTCAGTATCAAAAATAGTCAAATCTGGAAATTAGCCTACTTCTGCCACTGCTTCCATGCACTGGCGCCCGTCTGGTCCTCTGACCCAAAGTGCTGTCCCGGCACGGCACAATATCGCTTCTTCAAAGTCCATCAGTGGGGACGTTGCGCGAAACCAGAAGCCGGTGAGCGGGCCAAGCTCGGCCTGCGCCTTGAGCATTAGAAGCTGGGCCAGCAGCGGCCCGTGCACCACCAAGCCTGTGTAACCCTCCACTTCTCGGGCGTAGGGTCGGTCGTAGTGAATGCGGTGGCCGTTGAACGTGAGTGCCGAATATCGGAATAGAAGGGTTGGATCAAAGCGCACGTCTTCTTCGGTATCCACCTTTGTGGCTGCTTTGGGGGCCTCAGGCTTTGGCGCGGATGGATCAGGGTCCTCGCGATAGACAAGGTCCTGCCACTCCGTCAGGCACAGCCTGCCGTCTTGGCGTATTTCATGCCGCAAGGTGACGATTCCCAGGGGGCCGCTGCGGCCTTCCTTGCGTTGGGCATCCTCACAAACGGTGATCTTCTCTGCGCGCTGGCCCAGCAAGACTGGATGCTGGAACGCCAAACGTCCCCCCGCCCACATGCGGCGCGGCAGTCCCATATCCGGGATGATGCCGCCAACGCGGGGATGCCCATCCCGCCCTAAGGCTGAGGGTGGCTGCGGATCCCAGAAATAGAGGTGGTGGAAGAAGGTCGGCAGCGTATCGCCGTCCTTGAGGTCCGTCGCGCGTCCCAGGGCAGCAAACAGAGCATTTGCCCGCGCGGAGTCCATCACGTCTTGGACAGTGACCTCTGCAATTTGCCCTGCCGCCATGTCAGATGCGGGCTTTGAGCTGGCGCATCAATTCTGTCAGGTCTCTGACATAGATTTCGCCGGTCAGATGGCCGTCCTCGTCAAATTGCTGACCGCATTGCGCAAGATGAATTTCAGGGCCCTGCAGAATGTCGGGGCGGAAGGCCACAAGAAATCCGCGCAAGACCATCTGCGCGCGTTCCCCACCTGCCCGGCCGGCCGCCGAAGACATCACCGCAACTGGTTTGCCCGCCCAGGGGTTGCCTTCTGTGCGGCTGATCCAGTCCAAAGCGTTTTTGAGCACGCCAGAGGGCCCCTTGTTATATTCAGGCGTTGAAATCAAAACCGCATCCGCCGCTGCGATTTGATCTGCGACATGTTGCACCACGGCAGGCACGCCGCATGCCGCCTCGGCGTCGCCATCATAAAGCGGGAAGCGGATGTCGGCCTCTGAATACTCCGCATCGCCAAACAGGCGCGCCGCCTCTTTCAGAAGCAGGCTGTTGGTCGATGCCTTGCGCAGGGAGCCTGATAGGCCCAGCAGAGTGTGAGTGGTCATGTCGAATCCCCTTGTCCGATGTCACTCCAAAGGTGCAGCGCAAACGTCAGAACGCAAGAAGCCCCCGCGACTTGCGGGGGCTTTCAGTCGTTTTCGAATGGGGTGCGGATCAAGCGTTGGGCAAGATCACTATTTCGACGCGGCGGTTCTGTGCCTTGCCTTCGGGCGTCAAGTTTGACGCAACCGGCTGGCTTTCGCCACGGCCAAAGGTCTGCAAGCGGCTGCCTGGAACGCCGTTGTTCAGCAGGACATTCGCCACCGCTTGCGCGCGGCCTTCGGACAGGGTCTGGTTGTACGCTGCATCACCATCACTGTCGGTATGGCCGATAATCTGAAGCGTAGAGTTGGCGTAGATCTGCACGTTATTGGCAAGTGCCTGCAGGTCATCGATCAGGCCGGGCTGCACAGCCGTGCTGTCGGTTGCAAACAGGATGTCCTGAGGAAGCGTGACAATCAGGCGGTCGCCCGTGTTCTTGATGACCACATTGCTGTCGAGCGCGCGGCGCAGTTCTGCCTCTTGCTGATCGAGCGAATAGCCAACGCCCGCCCCAATGGCGCCCCCCACGACAGCACCCTTCAGTGCATCCTTGCGGTCCCCGGCAATGGCACCGATGAGCGCGCCGGAGGCCGCGCCGATGAGCGCGCCGTTCTTGGTTTTCTGGTTCGGGTCGTTCGGACCTGCGCCAAGCTGACCGGGATCCGTACAAGCGCCCAGCGCCAGAGTTGCCGCAAAGGCTGCGGCCAGAGTTGTTTTGGTAGAGTTCATTGCGACTGCCTTCATGTTGCGGCTTCGTTCGGGCGAAGCGTCTTGGTGTGCCTGTTATATAGGAGCAGGTGGGCAGAGAATCACAGGGAATTTGTGATCGGCAGAAACCTGCCAAGGTGGGCGGCACGCCCACCTTACGAGATCGGGTCATTGCCGAGCCACAAACCGCAGCCGGTGCAGCAGGGCTGCCCCTTACGCCTCAGCCCGGGCCGCTTCAAACGCCAGCATGGCGCGTTTCACCGGCAGTCCCCAGTGGTACCCCCCGAGCGCGCCAGACTTGCGCAGCGCCCGGTGGCAGGGGATGAGCCAACTGATCGGGTTGCGTCCGACTGCCGTTCCCACTGCGCGCACCGCCTTTGGGTTGCCAATGGCTTCAGCGATATCAGAGTAAGTGGTCACCTGACCGGAGGGGATTGTGAGCAATGCTTCCCAGACCTTTATCTGGAACGGTGCGCCGATGAGGAAGATCGGGGCCTTATCCAGGGTCCCGTCTGCTGCCCCAAAGGCGGTCAGCACCCAGGGCCTGAGCATCATCGGGTCTTCGATGAATTCTGCATTCGGCCAGCGCGATATAAGGTCCTGCATTGCTGCTTCTTCACCGATCTCTGCCGCGAGCGCCAACCCGCAAATTCCCCTTTCCGTGCCCATGACCAATGCCGGGCCGAAGGGGCTCTCGAACCAACCCCAATAAATGGTCAGCCCTGCGCCACTTCGCGCGAACTCACCCGGGCTCATGGCTTCCCAGCGCAGGAAAAGATCATGAAGACGACCGGTGCCAGAAAGGCCCAGCGTATGTGCGGCCTGCAGGGTGGTCGTATTCTCGCGCAGCATGGCCTTGGCTTGCCCCAGCATCAGGTATTGCTGGTAGCGCTTGGGGGATACGCCCACCCAGCGTGAGAACAGCCGCTGGAAGTGCGCAGGCGACATGTCCATTTCACGTGCAAGCGCGTCAAGCGCCAAGGGGTCTTCGGCCTGATCAATCAGGTCAATGGCGCGGCGCATGACCTGATAGTGATAGCCTTGCTGGTCGGACAGTATTGGGGTGATCTGTGTCATGGCCCCAATCTAGGCCCGCCTTCACGGTCAAGCGACCCGAAACTTGCGGTTTTGGCTCCTTGCCCCTGCCGCTGCGTTCGCGCATACCCTCGTCCATGGCCAAACAGCTCGACTACCATACCATCCGCGCGATCTTTGAACGCTTTCACGATGCCGACCCCGCGCCTGAGGGGGAGTTGGAGCATGTCAACGTCTACACGCTGGTGGTGGCTGTGGCGCTTTCGGCGCAGGCAACGGATGCGGGTGTTAACAAGGCCACGCGTGCGCTTTTCAAGATTGCGGATACTCCGCAGAAGATGCTGGATCTGGGACTTGAGGGGCTGACCGAGCATATCAAAACCATTGGCCTTTTTCGCCAAAAGGCGAAGAATGTGATGAAGCTGAGCCAGATTCTGGTCGATGATTATGGCGGCGAGGTGCCTAATTCGCGTGCCGCGCTGCAGTCCTTGCCCGGCGTAGGCCGCAAGACTGCCAATGTGGTGCTGAACATGTGGTGGCAGCAGCCAGCGCAGGCCGTCGATACACACATCTTTCGCGTCGGCAACCGTACCGGCATCGCACCCGGCAAAACCGTTGACGTCGTTGAGCGGGCCATCGAAGACCACATTCCGGCCGATTATCAGCTACACGCCCACCACTGGCTGATCCTGCACGGCCGCTACCACTGCAAAGCACGCAAACCCATGTGCCCCACCTGTATCATCCGCGATCTCTGCCCCTATGAGGACAAAACAGAATGACCAAGACCTATGATCTGGTTGGCATCGGCAATGCCGTTGTCGATGTGATTACCCAATGCGATGACAGTTTCCTCGACCTGATGGGGATCGAGAAAGGTATCATGCAGCTCATTGAGCAAGAACGCGGCGAGACGCTTTATGCGGCGATGAATGAACGTGTTCAAACGCCAGGCGGTGCAGTGGCCAACACAATTGCGGGTGCAGGTGCGCTGGGGCTTCAAACGGCTTTCATCGGACGGGTCCGCGATGATGCGCTGGGGCGGTTCTATGCCGATGCCATGACCGACATCGGCATCGATTTTGTCAATGATCCGGTTGCAGGCAGCGAGATCTCCACCTCGCGCTGCATGATCTTTGTCACCCCGGATGGCGAGCGATCGTTGAACACCTATCTGGGCATCTCAACCGGCCTTACCTCAAATGACGTTCCTCAAGCGGTTTCGGGCAACGCGAAGCTGATGTTCCTGGAAGGGTATCTCTTTGATCATGACGCGGGCAAATCGGCCTTCCGCGAAGCTGCACGCGCGACCAGAGCAGGTGGCGGCATCGCAGGTATCGCGATTTCCGATCCATTTTGTGTGGAGCGCCACCGCGAAGACTTTCTGTCACTGATCAAGAATGACCTCGACTACGTCATCGGCAATGAACACGAAGTCCAGTCACTGTTCGAGACAGACGACACAGAAGCCGCGTTGGCCAAGACGGCTGAGATCTGTCCCATCGTTGTCTGCACCCGCTCAGGCGATGGGGTAAGCCTGATCCGCGATGGTGAGCGGGTGGATGTTGCGGTGGACACTGTTGTTCCATTGGACGCCACCGGCGCGGGCGATCAGTTTGCTGCCGGGTTCCTTTATGGCCTGTCCAAAGGGGCCGATCTCGAAACCTGTGGGCGTATGGGCAACCTTTGCGCTGCAGAGGTCATATCCCACATCGGGCCACGCCCGCTAAAGGACATGCTGGCTGAATTCAAGGCCGCAGGGCTGGTCTAAGGTGCTTGGGGACGGGGTGCATGCCGCTCCGCACGGCAAGGTCGTTCTGGCCCGCACTCATCTGGAGATGACGTCACCCGCCCCTGAACGCCCAGTGCCAACGCCTGAAGGCGTCGTGTTCCAGCCGCTTGCCTCTGATAATAACGCCTACCGCGATCTGTTCCAGCGTGTAGGCGAAGACTGGCTCTGGTACTCGCGCCTGATGTGGCCTGATGACAAACTCTCAGCACACTTTGCGGACCCCAACGTGCGCCTCTACACCCTGACCAAAGGTGGCGTAAATGAAGCCTTGCTGGAGCTGGACTTTCGCAAGCCGGGAACCTGCGATCTGGCTTATTTTGGCCTGACACCTGCGCTGATCGGGTCCGGGGCGGGGCGTTATCTGATGAACCACGCGATCCGGCTCGCGTGGCAGGTGCCGATTGAGCGGATGACCCTCAACACCTGCCAGTTGGACAGCCCTCAGGCGCTGCCATTCTACATCCGCAGCGGGTTTACGCCGGTTGATCGGTCGGTGGAAGTGGACGATGACCCAAGGCTCAAGGGCATCCTGCCTGATACAGCTGCACCTCATGTGCCGCTCATCGGGTAGTGACCTAAGAAACGCACCGGCCCGTCGTCTCTTTCTGGCTAAAAATATCCAATCCCGCCCCAGCAACGTAAGGGGGTGCCCTGCACCACCGCCCAACGGCCTGAGATTAATCGTTGATCGACATGTTGCCGCAAGCAGGCGCAACATCACAAATCAAGCCCGGACAAACCGTAAGGCGGGGTTCTACCCCGCCCCCCTTCAATCCCGGCAGGCACCGCCTTTGAAACACCGCAGCACCTGGCGCTGCAGCTTTTTCTGGTTGGGAAACACGTGCCCCCACACGGGTTGATCGACAGCACATACCCCTTCGCCGTCCTTTTCAGGAAGGCCAGGACGTAACTGCCCAGGTTGTCGGTGGCGTTTTTCGGCTGCGTCAAATCGACTCGGGGGAGCACATTCCGGTTTTCTGATTGAGGATTTCATGAGTCGATCAGGGCATGTCTGGCGAACCCACCCATACCAGCGGACTTGCTGAACTCTCGAAGTCCCAACTGATTGAATTGATCGAAACGCAGCGTGAGACGATTGCGTATCTTGTCGAGGAGAACCGGCGACAGGCAGAGATGATCGTTGTGCTTGAGCAGCGGATTGAGGGGCTTGAGCGTCGCCTTGCGTTGAACAGCCGGAACAGCAGCAAGCCTCCGTCGAGTGACAGCCCTGCGAAGCCGACGGCGAAGGGCAGGAAGGATCAGCGCGGGCAACTGGATCGCAAGCCCGGCGGTCAGCCGGGGCACAAGGGCACGACCCTGGAGCAGACGGACACCCCCGACGAGGTTGTCGACCATCATCCACAAGCCTGTCCCGACTGCGATCATGATCTGACGCAATGCCCCTCGCAGGGGTTTGCAGCCCGGCAGGTGTTCGACCTGCCGCCGCCGCCACCCCTCACGATCACTGAGCACCGGGCTCATAAGTGCACATGCCCGAACTGCGGAAAGCACGTGCGCGGCACGTTCCCGGAAGGGGTCAGGGCACCGGTTCAGTACGGCAATCATATTGCGGCCATGGCGAGCTATCTTCAGACGTACCATTGCATTCCCGATGACCGTCTGTCGCAGGTCTTTCGTGACCTGTTCGGCGTGCGCATTTCCGCCGCCACACTGGCGCGGCTGATTGCGAAGGTGGCGGAGGGCATGCTGTCTTTTGCAGACGCTGTACGTGACGCCTTGTGCGGTGTGCAGGTGGCGGTGAAACATCTGGATGAAACAGGTCTGCGGGTTGAAGGCCGAAACCGGTGGCAGCATGTCATCTGCTCATTGACCCTGAGCCATTTCCGGATGGGGGCGGGCAGAGGCGATCTGCTGTCCGGCGTATCGGGGATTGCGGTGCATGACAACTGGGCATCCTACGCCAGGATGGAGGAGGTCGTGCACGGCCTTTGCAATGCCCATCACATGCGCGAGTTGCAGGCGCTCGTCGATATCGAAAAGGAAGCATGGGCTGCGATGATGCAGACTATCCTGCTGGACGCGAAAAGGGCGGCCGCCAGCGCCCGGGCAAACGGTCGGGATCATGTCGCGGCGCATGTGGTCAAGGCCATCGATGAGCGCTACGACACCTGCATCGCGCAGGGGCTGTCGTTACATGAAAACCAGCCACCGCTGAAACCCGCACTGCCCGGCAAATCCCCCCGAGGACGACCAAAACGGCGAACCGGACACAATCTCGTGCTGCGATTGCGTGACCGCAAGGCCGATGTCCTGCGCTTCCTTACCGACTTGCAGGTTCCCTTCACAAATAACGAGGCCGAGAGGGATCTGAGAATGGGCAAGGTCCGTATCAAGGTCTCGGGATGCTTCCGCACACTGACCGGCGCGGAAAACTTCTGCACCCTCAGAACCGTGATCGAAACGGCACGCAAACAGGGCTGGTCAATAATCGAAACACTCCAGAAAACCGCCGATCAACTCATCCAGAAACTCGAACCGACCTGACAAAATCAAGCGTCTGAAACGCCCCAGAGACAACCTGAATAGTTACGCCAGGACTTCCATCCCGTTCTGCGCCCCACCGCACCAGGGGCCAAAACACGCAACTTCCAGCGTGATCTCCCGCGCAAAGGGCGCATCAAAACCCGCGCGGCTCAATGACGTACCAGACAAAATCGCAGGTACGCGGGTCAGCTCCGGCGGGCTCTGATTGGTAAGGTCGGTTTCGGGAAGCTTGCTGGCATCAAGGGTCAGACGACCCTCAACGATGATGTAGGTCTCGGGTGCTGCGTGGATTTCCTTGAAGGTCCGCGTCACCGATGGCTTCATGCAGGACAAGGCCAACGCCTGAACAGGCAGGACCAGACAAATCAGCAACAAAAGCCCCCGCATCACAGATCTCCTTTGAACTCCTCCAGAACCGCCTCATATACCGAGCGCTTGAAGGGGACGATGTTATCCACAAGATCCTGCAACGGCATCCACTGCCAACGGGAAAACTCCTGATGCTCCGTTGCGATGTTCACCTGATCATCCGTGCCATTGAACCGCATCAGGAACCACTTCTGCTCCTGCCCGCGGTACTTCCCCTTCCACAGCTTCGGCACCAGATCATGGGGCAGCTCGTAAGGCAGCCATTGATTGCTTTCCGCCACAACCTCCACAAGGTCCGAGGTCACCCCGGTCTCTTCCCATAGCTCGCGCAGAGCCGCGTTCCGCGGGGCCTCACCTTTATCCACCCCGCCCTGCGGCATCTGCCAGGCGTCATAGTCACGGTCCACGCGCTGACCCACAAAAGCATGGCCGTCCGCATTGATCAGCATCACTCCCACGCAGGGGCGGTAGGGCAGTTTGGAAATTTCTTCAGGCGTCATGGCATCCTCGTTTCTCGGATCGCAACTATGCCATGTCAGGGTGTTGGATACCACCACAGCCCGTGACGCCGCGTTGTGCGTGACAGGCGCGCGCTCTAGGGTCATTCAGGTTCAAACGCCGAACGCAGGAGCCGCGCCCATGTCCGATTATCCCCACATGCTTGCCCCCCTTGATCTGGGTTTCACCACGCTGAAAAACCGCGTGCTGATGGGCTCCATGCACACCGGGCTGGAAGAAACGCAGGACTGGAACCGCGTGGCCGAGTTCTACGCGACGCGCGCGCGCGGCGAGGTGGGTCTGATGGTCACTGGCGGCATTGGGCCGAACGCCGAAGGCTCCGTGGCACATGGGGCCGCGATGATGACCACTCAGAAAGACGTGGACAATCACAGCGTGATCACCAGCCGCGTGCATGAGGCGGGTGGCAAGATCTGCATGCAGATCCTGCATGCCGGGCGCTACGCCTTTTCGCCGGAATGTGTGGCACCTTCAGCCATCAAATCCCCCATCTCAATGTTTGCCCCCAAGGAGCTGGACGAAGAGGGTATCGAGAAGCAGATCAGCGACATCGTGAACTGTGCGACCCTTGCCCAAAAAGCGGGTTATGACGGGGTCGAGATCATGGGCTCCGAAGGATATTTCATCAACCAGTTCCTTGTCACCCACACCAACAAGCGCACTGACCGCTGGGGCGGGTCTTATGAGAACCGCATGCGCCTGCCGATTGAGATTGTGCGCCGTGTCCGCGCTGCCGTGGGCTCCGATTTCATCCTGATCTACCGCCTCTCGATGATTGATCTGGTCCCCAATGGCTCCACCCATGATGAGGTCGTGGAATTGGCGGGCGAGATTGAGAAAGCAGGCGCCACGATCATCAACACCGGCATCGGCTGGCATGAGGCCCGCATCCCGACCATCGCAACCTCCGTCCCCCGCCGGGCCTTTGCCTGGGTCACGAAAAAGCTGATGGGCAAAGTCGGCATTCCAGTAATCACCTCCAATCGCATCAACAGCCCGGAAGTCGCCGAAGAGGTGCTCGCTGAAGGCTGTGCAGATATGGTCAGCCTCGCGCGGCCCATGCTCGCAGACGCGGATTTTGTGGCAAAGGCCATGGCGGGCAAATCCGCGCAAATCGCGCCTTGCATTGCGTGCAATCAAGCCTGTCTGGATCATACCTTTGGCGGCAAGATTTCATCCTGTTTGGTGAATCCGCGAGCTTGCTACGAAACGGAGCTGACAATCGATAAAGCCGATAGCTCCAAAACAATTGCCATCGTAGGCGCGGGTCCTGCCGGCCTTTCCACTGCGATCACCTGTGCGGAGCGAGGCCACAAGGTCACCGTCTTTGACCGCGCGTCCGAGATCGGCGGCCAGTTGAATCTCGCCAAGCAGGTGGCGGGCAAGGAAGAGTTCTGGGGATTTGTCGATTGGTACCGGACCATGATGGATGTGCACCAGATCGAGGTGCGACTGAACACCGAAGTGACGGCGGATGATCTTGATGGTTTTGACGAGGTCGTTATCGCGACAGGCGTTGTTCCGCGTGATCCGCAGATCCCGGGGCAGGATACCGGGAACACATTTAGCTATATCGACATCCTCAAAGGCAATGCGACCGCAGGCGACAAGGTTGCGGTGATCGGTGCGGGCGGGATCGGCTTTGATGTGTCGGAGTTTCTGGTGCACGAGGGCGAAAGCCCGACCCTGAACCTGCCAGAGTGGATGGAGGAATGGGGTGTGGCCGACCCGGCAAAGCATCGCGCGGGTTTGGCCCCGGAAGGCCCGCAGCCCGATGCGGCCGCGCGGCAGGTAACACTGCTGCAGCGCAAGGCGTCGAAGCTGGGCAAGGGGCTGGGCAAGACAACTGGTTGGATCCACCGGGCGGCGCTTGCGATGAAGAACGTAGAGATGATCGGCGGCGTGAACTACGAAAAGATCGACGCGGACGGCCTGCATGTGAGTTTTGGCGAGGCGCGCGAAAATCCAACGTTGATTGAGGCCGATACGATTGTTCTGTGTGCAGGTCAGCTGTCTGACCGATCGCTTGCGGACGCGCTGGAGGCGAAAGGCAGGTCCTGTCACGTCATCGGCGGCGCGGATGTGGCGGCAGAGCTTGACGCCAAACGCGCGATTGATCAGGGCACCCGGCTCGCTGCGACTTTGTAAGGGAGGGTGGGCGACACGCCACCTTACGTTAGGAGGCTTCCAGACCACCAGAGCAACGTTGGATGGCGGAGGGCACCTCCGCCTTACGAAACCAACGCATACCCCGTAAGGCGGGCGTGTCGCCCGCCCCCGCTTGTGCCTTGAAACGCCCTTTGCAAAGGTGCCGCCATGCCCATTTGCGCTTTCGATATTACACCGGATGGTGCCGCAACTGTCCCAACGGACAATGGTATGGAGAGCGAGACAGGTTATCGCTGGACCCACTATGATCTAGGCGATCCCGAACTTGCCCCTTGGGTTGCCGCCCACATGGATCCAATCCTGGCAGCAGCGCTGCTACAGCCCGAAACCCGGCCCCGGTGTGATCCCTACAAGGACGGATTGATCCTGAACCTGCGCGGGATCAACCTGAACGAGGGGCAACAGGCGGATCAGATGGTGTCTGTTCGCATGTGGGTCACTCGGACAGCTATTGTCACCGTGAGAGTCCGTCGGGTCTTTGCATTGGAGGACATCCGCCGTGGGGCTGAGGCGCAGAATGCGCCGCCCTCTCCTGCGGCCTTCCTGATTGATCTTGTGGCGCGCCTGACCGAACGCATTCAGCAGGAGGTTCTTGCGATCGTCAAACTCACCGAATTTTATGAAGTCGACCTCGAGGACAAGGACACGCCGACGCCCAAAGAGCTGCCCGCAACCCGGCGCAGTGTGATCAAGCTTAGCCGCTATCTGCAACCTCAGCAGACCGCCCTTGACCGTCTTGCAGGGTTCCAGGGTCCGCTGATCCCAGAAGACGACGCGCTCGCGTTGCGGGAGCTGGCGAACCGCACGACCCTCGCCGTGGAAGAACTTGCCGCCCAGCAGGAACGTATTGTCGCTGTGCAGGATGAGCACGACATGCAAGTCTCGCAGAAACAAGCCAGTCATGGATACAGATTATCCGTGGCGGCGGGCATCTTTCTGCCTCTTGGGTTCTTAACCGGCCTGTTTGGCGTCAATGTCGCCGGGATGCCGGGGCTGGAGGATCCATCGGCTTTTGCCATATTGTGTCTGGCCCTTGCCGGTTTGACCGCGCTGCTGGTCATCCTTCTCAAGTGGACCCGTTGGTTTTAGTGGAAACACACCGTTCTCCTGTTTCCGCGCCATGAACGATCCCTGCAATTACCTTGCAACTGTCTCACCCCTGCCCAGAACCTGCCCCAATTGCCAACCATACACATCCTCAACGAACAGACGTGAGAAGAGGATCAGGCATGGACCGCCTTACAGAAATGGAAGCCTTCGCCACAGTGGTGGATCAGGGCGGCTTTAGCGACGCAGCCAAGAAGATGGGGATTTCCAAATCCGCTGTCTCCAAGCACGTCTCCTCGCTTGAGGCCCGCCTTGGTGCACGTCTGCTGAACCGCACAACACGCCGGGTTTCCCCGACGGAGATTGGTCTGGCCTATTATGATCGTGCCCGCCGGGTCCTTAACGATGCAGGCGAAGCGGATGCGCTGGTGACCTCTATGCAATCCGCCCCTTCGGGTATTCTGCGCATCTCTGTTGCCACCGACTTTGGTGTGAACCATCTTTCGCCGGTCCTGTCCGACTTCCTCAAGGATTTCCCGGACATCACCGTGAACATGGTCCTCAACAACCGTTACGTTGAGCTGATCAGCGAAGGCTTTGACATGGCCGTCCGTATTGGTGAGCTCGAAGACAGCACTTTGCGGGCTCGCAAGCTGACAGAAACGACCAAGCGCATGATCGCTTCTCCGAAGTACTTCGAAGAATACGGCCGGCCTGAAAAGATCGACGATCTAAATGATCACAAGCTGCTGCACTATTCCAATCAGTCCAGCGGCAACGTCTGGAAACTGACCGCCCCTTCCGGCGAAAAGCGTCAGGTGCGCACTGCGGGCTGGCTGTCAGTAAACGACGGGCAAAGCCTGCTGAATGCGGCCATCTCCGGCCTCGGCATCGCCTATCTGCCAAGCTTCCTTTACTCCGAAGCGATGGAACAGGGCCTCGTCGAAGACGCTATCCCGGATCTGCCCATGGAAACGCAAGGCATCTATGCGGTCTATCCTCCGGGTCGCTTTACGCAACCCAAGGTCCGCGCCTTCATCGACTTCCTTGTCCACGCCTTTGCCGACAAAGGCCCCAGCGACTGGCAGTAAGACTTCACGAATACCGCCTCCCTCGGTAAAACTTGACACCCCGGTACCCCAGTGGTTCCGGGGTTTTTTCTTTGGACGTAGGGTGCGTTGCCAATGAAAAATAACGACAATTTAAGATGTTAAAACCGCGTCAACGCCCGCTTGCTAACGTGAGCGCGGGTGAACAAAGGTGGTGGACATGAGCGCGCAAGCAAACGCAGCGCCAGTTATCATTAAACGCAAAAAGGTTGTGGGCGGCGATGGCCACCACGGCGGTGCATGGAAGGTGGCTTACGCCGACTTCGTGACTGCGATGATGGCCTTTTTCATGCTGATGTGGCTGCTGAACGCAACAACCGAACAACAACGCAAGGGGATCGCTGACTATTTCTCGCCGACGATCCCGATCAACCGTGTCTCCGGAGGTGGCAACGGGGCGTTCCAGGGCGACAGTATCTTTGCCGAAGAAACGCTGCCCAAGACGGGCACAGGTGCGACCAAAAGCCATTCATCGATCGAAGATAAGTCCCGCGGGGACAGCGGCACGGCGGACCAGGAAGGGGAATTGGAAGCGGCGCGCGAACAGTTGGAGTCGTTGGAAGCGGAGCTTTTGGGTCACGGCGGTGAATCAGATCTGATGGAAAACAAGTTACGGCACATCGTGACCCGGCTGACGGACGAAGGATTGGTGATCGAGCTTTTCGATCTGGACGATGTCCCTCTCTTTGAAGGTGAAACCGCAGAACCAACCCCGCTGCTGCGCGAACTTGCCGCGATCGTTGGTGATCTGGCGAGCACCGTAACCAATCAAATTGCTGTGGGGGGGCACGTGCGAGCCCGGCCAGTGGTTTGGGCGAACAGCCCCGTATGGGAGCTGTCGCAGTCCCGCGCAACGACCCTGCGAGAGCTATTACAGGAAACGGCCATCCCTGGCGAGCGCATCCGACGGGTTACCGGACATGCTGATCGCGAGCCGGTAAGCCAGGACCCGATGGCCCGGCGCAACAACCGGATCGAGATCATTTTGCTGCGGTAAGGTCCGGCAAGTGGTGTTTCTCAGGCCAATGATTATCGCGCATTTTATCTGTTAGCGCCTCATTAAGTCCGGACCACTAGGGCAGAGGAGACCGATTTTGGCAGGTACAGCAGAAAGGCTACCATATGACCATTTCCTCGTCCCTGAACGCAGGTATTGCTGGATTGCAGACCAATGCAACCCAACTGGCGACGATTTCTGACAACATCTCGAATTCCTCGACTATGGGGTACAAGCGTGTTGTGACCGACTTTCATTCCATGGTCATTTCATCGGAGGGCGGCACCTACTCCGCCGGTGGTGTCCGCGCCACGACACAACGCTTGATTGATCAGCGGGGGGCGTTGGTTTCAACAAGCAACGCCACCGATGTCGCGGTACGCGGCAGGGGCTTTATCCCCGTCGCGCAGGCTTCTGATGTGGAAAACGGATCTGGCAACCCACAGATGTTGCTGACCACGACAGGATCCTTCCGTACTGATTCCGAAGGGTATCTGCGCTCACCCTCCGGCTTGATCCTGCTCGGCTGGCCCGCAAATCCAGATGGGACGATTCCAACCTATCCGCGTGACACGCAAGACGGTCTCCAACCGGTGCAGATCAACGTCAACCAGTTCTCGTCAGAGCCGACAACACGGGTTAGCCTTGGGGTGAACCTGCCCGCGGTAGAAACGAATGCAGGGGCGTCGGGTAATGTGCAGCCGTTGTCGGTAGAGTACTTTGACAACCTCGGCATTTCAGAGAGCCTGAACATCAGCTTCTCGCCAACAGTTCCCGCCACCGGCTCCACCAACGAATGGACCATGGTGATCGAAGACTCAGTGAACCCGGGCACCGTGATTGGTGAGTACGTTTTGACCTTCACCGACAACCGCACAGCGGGCGGTACGTTGGCATCGGTGTCGACAACCAGTGGTGGTGCCTACGATCCGGCCACCGGCAATCTGATTGTAACCGCCGCTGGTGGCCCCATTGAAATAGACATCGGGATGATTGGTGAAAGCGACGGCATCACGCAGCTGTCCGACACTTTTGCACCAGTGAGCATCATCAAAGATGGTTCAACTGTAGGCAATATGATCTCCGTCGAAGTGGATGCCAATGGCCTCGTACGCGCGAACTTTGATACAGGGATCACGCGCACCGTCTATCAAGTGCCTCTTGTTGATCTGCCCAATCCGAATGGTTTGGTAGCGCTGGATCAGCAAACTTATCAGCCCTCTGTCAACAGCGGATCCTTCTTCCTTTGGAACGCCGGTGACGGACCAACTGGCGATGTAGTCGGCTACGCGCTGGAGGAATCCAATGTTGATGTTGCGGGCGAGTTGACCTCAATGATCCGAACGCAGCGGGCCTATTCGTCGAACGCCAAGGTGATACAGACCGTCGACGAAATGTTGCAGGAAACCACCAACATCAAGCGCTGATCGGGCACTCAGGCTGAGGCGCAACTGAAAAGGAACCACACAAATGAGCATCTCAGCCGCCATGTCGAATGCCGTCTTGGGCTTGCGCGCCGCCGGGCGCGGAGCCGAGGTCGTGTCAAACAACATCGCCAATGCCCTAACGCCAGGGTACGCAAGGCGCACGTTGGACCTGACTTCTGGGTATGGCGGCGGGGTTCATATCGTTGGGGTGTCACGCCACGTGGATGCGGGTCTCGCTTCAGACCGCCGACAAGCAGAGGCTGCGCATCAGCACCATGGCATCAGAAGCGCCTTTCAGCTGCGCTTTTCTGATCTATTGGGTGCCCCAGGCGACCCAACTTCCCTTGCCGCTCAGCTTTCCTCATTTGAGGCCGCGCTGATCAGCGCATCCAGCCGCCCCGACGCACAGGATCGGCTCGACATCGTCGCAAATGAAGGCCGTGCCCTCGCCCGACAGATCAGCGCAGCTTCGGACGGTGTTCAAGCAGCGCGAACGCAAGCGGACAACGCCATCACCACTGAGGTTCAGACGCTCAACAATGCTTTGGAACAAGTTGAATCGCTGAATGCTCAGATCAATGGGGCTCAGGTCCGAAGTGAAGAGACGGCCGGTCTCGAAGACCAACGTCATCAGGTCATCGACCAGATCAGCGCGCTTGTACCCGTACGCATTTACCAGCGCGATGGCGGGCAGGTCGCGCTTTACTCTGTTGGCGGTGCGGTCCTGGTCGAGGGCAGCGCCGCAACCATTGGATTTGAAGGCGTTGGTCAGGTCACACCCTATATGTCTGTTGCCGGCGGACATCTGTCGGGCCTGACCGTCAACGGTCAGCCCGTAAGTGCGGATGGTTCAAGTGGGGCGCTGAGCGGTGGAAGCATCGGCGCACATTTCACAATTCGAGATGACCTTGGCCCCTCTGCTCAAGACCAACTAGACAACTACGCCCGTGACCTAATCGAGCGGTTTCAGGACCCGGCTGTGGATAGCACCCTCGCTGCAGGCGATGCTGGGCTCTTTACAGACGAGGGCGGGGCCTTTGACGCTGCCAATCTCCCCGGCATCGCGTCAAGGATTTCACTCAATCCAACCGTAGACCCCGCTGAGGGGGGTGAATCGTGGCGGTTGCGCGACGGCATCAACGCAGCCACAGAAGGCCCAGTTGGTGAAACCGGCCTGCTTTTGGAAATGACCGACGCACTGAACAGCAACCGAACAACGGGGGGTGGACCCTTTGCAGGTGACGCAAACACAGCCTCCAGCCTGCTTTCCAAAATTTCATCGTCCGTCAACGTTGAGCTCGCAAATTCCGACCAGCTGCTGAGCTTTGCCTCGGCCAGGCTGACAGAACTAACAGAACGCCAGCTCGCTGATGGTGTCGACACCGACACGGAACTTCAACGCCTTATCCAAGTTGAACAGGCCTATGCCGCGAACGCGCGCATGTTGGAAGTATTGGATGATCTGATGGGCATCCTTAACAGATTATAGGGGAGTGACCGACCATGACCGTGACAGGATTGGGTGATCTTGCGCAGGGCTACCTTCTGCGCAGCCGCACGACAGGCATCAAGCAGGAAATTGACCGTCTGACCGCGGAACTGACCAGCGGTCAAGTCTCTGACGTTAGGGACCAATTGAACGGGAACCTAAGTTTTCTGACCGATGTCGAGCGCCGCAGCACTATTCTCGATAGCTATGGCATTGCAACCGCTGAGGCCGCCCAGTTCTCGGGCGCCATGCAGCTCTCCTTGTCGAGAATTTCGGAAACGGCGCAGGACCTGTCGGGCACTCTGATCAGCGCTGGCTCAAGCGCGACCAGCAGCAGTTCTTTCGACGTCGCAAGCGTTGCGCGGGCAGCGCTGGAGTCTGTTTTCAGCACGCTGAACTCGAAAATCGCCGGGCGCAGCTTGTTTGCGGGGAACGCGACAAACACCACTCCACTGGTCGATGTTGATACTGTCCTTGCAGATCTGACCGCCGCCATTTCTGGGGCCAACACCCCGTCTGATGTTCTTGCACAAACGCTGGCCTGGTTTGATGACCCTGCAGGTTTTGCTACGTCGGCCTACCAGGGGTCTGCTGATCCCTTTCCAGGGTTTATCGTTTCACCCGATGAAACGGTCGCACTGGATCTGCGCGCAACCGACCCGGGTCTGACCCGCGCGATGGCAAGCACGGCTGCTGCTGCTTTGGCCAGGGACCCGGCATTTGCTCTGACATCAACTGAACAAGCAGAGCTCTTTACCCTCAGTGGCCAAGACTTACTGACCAATCAGGATGCGCTTGTAGGGCTCCAGGCCCGGGTTGGTTCAGCAGAGGCCCGAATTGACCAATCAACGGCCCGCAATGCGGCGACTTTGACCAGTCTTAACATGGCCAAGAACAGCCTGCTTGAGGCCGATCCATTCGAAACAGCCACAAAATTGGAGGAAGCCCAATTTCAGTTGCAGTCTCTCTATTCCGTCACCGTTCGTATGTCCCAGCTCTCGCTCGTGAACTATCTGTGAAGGTCCTAACTTCCATCGCGTTGGCTGTTTGCCTTTTCATGGCGAATGCAGCGTTTGCAAACCCTGTGCGCCTCAAAGACCTTGTCGATTTTGACGGTGTCCGTGGCAATGACCTAGTGGGATATGGGCTTGTTGTTGGCTTAGATGGCACCGGGGATGGTCTGCGCAACGCGCCTTTCACCGAAGATATCATGACCAACATCCTTGAACGTCTTGGCGTGAATGTCACCGGTGAACAGTTTCGTCCCAAGAACGTCGCTGCGGTCTTGGTCACGGCCACGTTGCCACCTTTTGCGCGAGCCGGGGGGCAAATAGATGTCACGGTCTCCGCGATTGGTGACGCCAAGAGCCTGATGGGCGGCACATTGGTAATGACACCGCTGAATGCGGCCGACGGGCAAATCTATGCAGTGGCACAGGGGACTATCATTGCCGGCGGCGTTGGGGTTGAAGGAGACGCGGGAAGCGTGACCCAAGGGGTTCCGACAGCGGGTTCCATTCCGGCAGGTGCCCGAGTGGAGCGTGAGATTGAATTTAATTTGGCGAACCTGACTGATCTTCGGTTGGCTCTGCGCGAGGCCGATTTCACCACCGCGAACAGGATTGAACAGGCAATAAACGGCGCTTTTGGTCGTCGTGTCGCCCTGATGCTGGACAGCGGGACAGTGCAACTCAACATCCCGGCGACCCGCGCGCGATCTGTGGCCCATGCACTCAGCCGAATTGAAAATATCACGGTTGAACCAGAGCGGAAGGCTCGGGTTGTCGTCGACCAGAGATCGGGAACGATCGTGATGGGGGAAGACGTGCGTATCAGCCGTGTGGCTGTCAGCCAGGGCAACCTCACGCTCCGCGTGCAGGAACAGCCACTGGTGGTCCAACCAAACCCGTTTTCTGAAGGGCAGACCGTTGTTGTGCCGCGGACCAACGCCGCAATAGATGAGGAGTTTGGGATCAGCCTTGCAGAAGTTCAAGAAGGGACTTCGCTGTCAGAAGTGATTGCCGGTTTAAACGCCTTGGGAGTGGCTCCACGCGACATGATCGATATACTCAAAAGCATCAAGGCAGCCGGCGCTCTGCACGCGGAGTTCGTCGTTCGATAATGGCACTGCACAGCGCCTGTTAAGAAGAAGCGTTGCTCTGTTCTTCCCGCTGATTCCGCCGCGCAAAGCAATTGGTGTCTGGGTGAACAGATCAAACTGGTGGCATCTGGGCGCGGTGCAAAGCCTGAGTGAGCCCAAGCCTTCTGGCCCACCTGGCGGTTTTTGATTGTAGAGAATTCACAGAGCTGGTAATTGGATTGCCCGTTGTTTACCGCAGACCCAGAAGTAAGGATACTGGGCCATGGGAAAGACGAAGCACGGAACACGCTATCCAGACGAACTGCGCGCCAGAGCGGTGCGGATGGTCTTGGATCACGAGAGCGAATACGCGAGCAGATCGGCGGCAATCCTGTCGGTCTCCCAGAAGGTTGGATGCAACAGGGATAGTCTGCGGATCTGAGTTAAGCAGCACGAGACGGATACGGGTAAGCGCGACGGCGTGACCTCGACAGAGCGGGATTGCATCAGAGAACTTGAACGCGAGAACCGGCAGTTGCGTCAGGCGAATGAGATCCTCAAAAAGGCATCTGCGCATTTTGCACAGGCGGAGCTCGACCGCCCATTTCGCAAATGATCGCCTTTATCAAGGAGCACCGAAGGGAGCATGGGGTCGAGCCGATCTGCCGGGTTCTGCAGATTGCTCCGTCGACTTTCTATGAACGCCTTGCCATCGAACGTGATCCTGATCGTGCTTCGGATCGAGCGAAACGGGATGCGTTTCTTCGCAAAGAGATGAAAGACGTTTGGGAGAAGAACCGATCCGTCTATGGCACACGCAAGCTGTGGCACGCAATGAAGCGGGAGCAGATTGATATTGCCCGCTGCACGGTCGAACGTTTGATGCGCCAGCTTGGCATTCAAGGCGTTCGGCGCGGCAAGAAGATCAAAACCACCTACGGCTAGCCTGCGGATCAGTGTCCCTTGGACAAAGTGAACAGACAATTCTGGGCTTCGCAACCAAACGAACTTTGGGTGTCGGACTTCACGTTTGTCTCGACCTGGCGTGGCTTTGTCTATGTGGCGTTCGTAATTGATACCTCCGCTAATCGAATCGTCGGCTGGAAGGCACCAACAACGCAGGACACACAGTTTGTCTTGGATGCCCTCGAACAGGCGATCCATGCGCGAAGGCCTGCCGAAAAGCTGATCCATCACTCTGATCGCGGATCGCAATATGTATCGATCAAGTACACAGAGCGTTTGGTCGATGCAGGATTGGAACCTTCCGTCGGCAGCGTCGGCGACAGCTATGACAATGCACTGGCTGAGACAATCATCGGTCTGTTCAAAACCGAAGTCATCAATCGGCTGGGGCCGTGGAAATCTAACGACCAGATCGAGTGGGAAACCCTGCAATGGGTCGATTGGTTCAACAAAGAGCGCCTGCTTGAACCACTCGGATACATCACGCCAATCGAAGCAGAGGAGAAATACGAACAAGCATTGAAGTCAGACAAAATCGCAGCTTGAAATACCTACTCAAAAGTCTCCGCCAAAACCGGGGCGGTTCAACACGGTGGAAGGCTGCATGAACTGCACCTTAGATCAGGCTCCGCGCCTTGCTGGAAAGGCAAACCGATACGCACGGTCAATTTTGCCTAACTTACTGGGTCGTCAGAAGTAACTCCTGACAAGGCTACCTGCGATCAGGCTCCAGCCTTCAGCAACCACAAAAAATGCCAGCTTGAATGGCAGTGACACCACTGCAGGAGGGACCATCATCATCCCCATAGACATCAAAATCGCTGCTACAACCAGATCGATGATCAGGAATGGCAGATAGATCAGAAACCCGATCTGAAAGGCGCGTGAAATCTCCGACAGCATGAAACTTGGCACAAGTACCGAAAGGGGGGCATCAGCAGTTGGAGCCACCTCGACGGTTTCAGCCCGCAGCTCAGCGAGCGACAAAAACGTCTCCGGATCCATCCGTGTTGCCATGAAAACGCGGAAAGGCTCAAGTGACCGTACAAATGCGGTTTCGATGTCGATCTCTTCATTGGTCAGCGGAAGAATTCCGTTTGTCCATGCGGCGGTAAAAACCGGTTCCATGATAAAGTAGGTCAGAAAGAGGGCCAGACTGACAATCAGCATATTCGGGGGCGATTGCTGTAGACCGATGGCTTGTCGCAGGATCGAAAGCACCGTCACCAAAAACGGAAAACATGTGATCATGATCGCGATACCAGGCGCAAGACTGAGCACCGTGACCAGGACAAATAGCTGAATCGTGCGTGCCGAGAGCGATCCGTCGTCTCCGAGTGAAAGGCTCACGTCCTGCGCCTGAGCCATGCCAGGCACCCATATCGCACTCAGTAGCAGACCAAGCGTCAGAAGGAGGGAAGCCGCTCTCACAAGTCGCGCTGGAGATCGACCACTTCGGTCAGTCGAACCGCGAGCTGCCCCGATGCATCGCCCTCTTTCTCTTCGAGCACACCACGGGCAATTAGGCGTTCACCAACAAAAAGGTCGACCGGATCATCGACCCGACGATCTAAGGTTAAGACCGCGTTTTCCCCCAACATCACCAAATCACGGACCAAGGGACGGGCTTTCCCGACACAAACGGAGACTTCGATTGGAACCGAAGTAAACGGATTCGACGGATCAGAGGCCAACGCAGCTGTACTTGGCATTGCGGCCGCGCCGTCGGAATTGGGATTGTTTTCATCCATCGCTCATCTCCAATTTTGTCTGGTCATAGAACGCGTCGAGCGCATCCGAGATACCGTCGAGGACAGCTTTGAAATTGATCTCTCTTTCAGCCTTGTTGACCCGGATGAAAGCCTGGCCTGGCAGCACTATGGGATCGACGCGGACGTCGAAGGGCACGCCAGCCACATCCTTCAGCGCGTCCTGCAACCCTTGCCCTTCGCTTTGAGACACGACAATTTCGATCGCATTTTCAGCGTTTGCCTCCATCAGCTCATTCAATTGTTGTAGGATTTGGACGCCCAAGACCTGATGCGCCACCTCCGGCAATAGCTTGTGAACAATTTGGGTAAGGAGCGGCTGCATGGCCTCGCTTAGTTTCAGGTAGGCCTCTCGGTGTGTGAACGACATGTCTTGAAGGTGCTGCGCAGCGCTGATTTTTGCCTGTCCGGAACTCTCCAGCTGAGCCTTCATCGCGTCCTCCCACCCTGCCTGATACCCGGCGTCGAATGACGCAAGTTGCAGGTCTTCAACCTCCCCTTCGGGGAGCGCGCTTCCTACGTCTTCGTCTTCGCTGGAAAGAGAGGATCCCAAATCCCGGTAGCGGTGAGCGATTGAGTGAATCATGCGTTTTCTCCCTTGTCTTCCAGCCAGCTGCGCAGAATTTCCACCGTCTCTTCCTGGCGCTCACCGATCATTGCGCGAAGCCGTTCGACGGGATCTTCGGGTTCCAATCCACCCATCGGCGGGAGGTCAGGAAGGCTGCCATCGAAATCTGGATCCACTTCAAGTTCTGGAAGTTCGAAGCCCTCACCGCCCAATTCCCCCGACAGCGCCTGCGTTGGCTCAGCGGCGGGATCGGCGAGGGCCGGCGGTCCACCGGCCAGTGCCAAGGGCGCGGATTGATCCAATTCAGGCGTCGCCGGGCGCGACAAGAGCGGCCGCACCACAAAGAGCCCGAGGATCAGAGTAACCAAGGCCAAAACAGCCATCTGAATAGCCGACATCATGTCGAAGTCGAGCCGATCCGCCAGAGACGTCCCCGCAGACGTCCCCACTGGAGGAACGGTCAATAGCGCCATGGATTTGATCGTGATGATGTCGCCGCGTGCTTCATCAAAACCCACCGCAGAGGCCACCAGTTCGCGCAGGGCTTCCAACTCTTCGGGTGCGCGGGCGGTACTGACAAGTTCTCCAGCCTCGTTTGGGGCTTGAGTTTCGTTGACTAAGACCGCGACGGTCACGCGTTTGATAGCACCTGGCGCGCGCGTTATCTCGCGCTCGGTTTCTGAAACCTCGTAGTTGATTCTCTCGCGCGTTTCCGAGTTTTGAGAGGAGCTGCCGTCACCTGCTCCGCCGCCTTCCTGATCTGGCAGATTGGACGCGACAGTGACGTCTCCACCCCCTGCATCGCTGGATGTGCCGGTGCGTTCTTCTGTGTCAGTGCTAATCGCAACACGGCTTTCGGGATCAATGAGGGTCTCGCGCAGAGATTCGCTTTCCGTAATCGTATCGACACTGACCTCGACCACCGCGTTGCCATATCCGACCCGCGCCTCCAGCATGCGTTGCACGCGCTCACGCAAGACCTGCGCCTTGTCGTCACCGCCAATGGCGGGCGGGGCATCTTCAGTTTGACCAATCAAAGCACCATTTGCGTCAATGACGGCCACATCATCAGCCGCCAGCCCGGCAACCGCGCTTGCAACCAAAAACCGAACTGCTTTCGCTTGGGCTGCAGTGATCTCCGCACCTTTCGGGCTCAGTGACACTGAAGCCTTGGGCGTGACACCGCGCTGGAAAGGATTGGAGCCAGTTGACGCAATGTGCACCCGGGCCATCGCAATATGGGGGGCCGAGACAATGGTTCGTGCCAGCTCACCTTCCTTCGCACGCCAATAGGCGGCATCGAACATCTGGCTGGTTGTACCAAAACCCGTCAGGGTATCCAGCAACTCGTACCCGCGATTCCCATTGGCAGGCAGCCCCTCGCTCGCCAAGGTCAGTCGCAGTTGATCGCGCTGCTGAGAATCAACAAAAATCGACCCGCCGCGTACTTCAAAGGCGACCCCGCGCTGTTCCAGAGACCGCACAACATCCCCTGCCGCACCGCTTTCCAAACCCGCGTAAAGCAAGGTCATACTGGGCGCGGACGCCATGCGGGTCATGGCCAGAATGCCCGCAAACATGGCAATTGTCGCCACCACCACAATGATCTGCCGACGCAGGTCCAAACCTGTCCAGACGTTCAGGAATTGCTGCACAAATTGCCTCCATCCTGCCGGGCGTTCTGCCCGAACATGACGCAACAGATGGCCCATCAGGCTTAACATTCGGTTAGTGGAAATGGGGTTATAGGTTTGGACGAACCAACCATGGAAAAGATATGTCCGAACCTGAGGCAGAAACAGAAGAGGAACCCAAAAAGGCGTCCAAGTTGCCTTTAATTATTGGGCTTGTGTTGGCTTTGGTCGGCGGTGGCGGCGGGTTCTACGCAACGTGGAGTGGTATGATCCTTGGGGGCGAATCGCCAGAAAGCGCCAAACAGGAGATGCCCGAAAAACTATCGCCTGGGATTGCGTATGTATCCGTCGATCCGCTTGTGGTTTCCCTTGGGTCAGCAGCGTCCGCCCAACACTTGCGTTTCAGGGCAGACCTTGAAGTGCCAGAGGCCTACGCCGAGGAAGTGACCAAGCTGCTGCCGCGGGTCGTTGATGTTCTCAACAGCTATCTGCGGGCACTTGATCCGGCCGAGTTGGAAGACCGGTCTGCACTTGTGCGCCTGCGGGCTCAGATGTTGCGCCGGGTGCAAGTCGTTGTTGGGTACAAGCAGGTGAACGACCTGCTGGTCCTGGAATTTGTCCTGAATTGAGAGGCTGAGATGGAGTTGATTGCGGATATTCTGTTGGTTGCGGGTGCCCTTGGCGCGGGTTTGTACTGCTTTGTTCTGGGACGTCGTCTGAACCGGTTCAATGACCTGGAAAAAGGTGTTGGGGGCGCTGTCGCAGTGTTATCGGCACAGGTGGATGACCTGACAAAGACCCTTGCAGCCGCTCAAGCCACGGCAGGGGGCTCGGCCAAAACTCTGACAGACCTGGCGGAACGCGCAGAAGAAACATCGCGGCGGCTGGAGCTTCAGATGGCCTCGCTTCACGATATTCCGGCAGCGCCTCCCAGCGCTCCGCCCCAGTCTCCCCCCTCTGAAACGAGCGGTCCAATGTTCACACGACACCGTAAAACGCAGGATGCAGCATGAGCATGTTCCGCACGATCTTCAGCCTTGGCCGCCTCGGACGAGGATCTGTCGCCTTGATCGCACTTTTGTTAATTTCCTCCGCTACGTTGAGGTTGGTTTCCGGTGTCGCGCTGGCTGAAGACAGTGACGTGGTCCCGCTGCCGTTGCCTACATCCGTCATGGCGAGCCCAGTCAATGATGCAGCACCTTCGATGGAACAGAAACCTGATCACGCCGAAATGGGCAGCTTGCTTGACGCCTTGCGCGCGCGAGAGGCCAAGGTGAAATCGGTCGAAGCGCGAATCGAGTTGCGTCAGAAGGCCCTTGAAGCGGCGGATG
Source organism: uncultured Sulfitobacter sp. (assembly GCA_963422245.2). Classification (GTDB taxonomy): domain Bacteria; phylum Pseudomonadota; class Alphaproteobacteria; order Rhodobacterales; family Rhodobacteraceae; genus Sulfitobacter. Next base: position 725,398 of record CAXMWW010000029.1, read on the forward strand.
CCGAAATCGCCAAGAGGCTCGCTGCCCTTGAAGATGCAGAGGCAGCGCTTCGTGGTACATTGTCGTTGGCCGATGGCGCGGCAGAGGGCGATCTGACTCGCCTTACTGCGGTTTATGAAAGCATGAAGCCAAAGGATGCTGCGGCGCTATTTGAAACCATGGAACCCGGATTCGCAGCAGGTTTTCTGGGGCGCATGCGTCCGGACTCGGCTGCCGCGATCATGACCGGGCTATCGCCAGAGATTGCTTATTCTATCAGCGTCATTCTTGCCGGTCGCAATGCAAATGTTCCTAAAACCTGACGGCTGCTGAGGCTTTCTTAACTTCGGTCTGCGACAGTCCGGCAAGGTTTTAACTGGGGAACAGCATGTTTGGGATCATTGGGATCATTTGCATCTTTGTGATGGTGTTTGGCGGCTACTTGTTGGCCGGCGGCAAGATGGGGATCATCCTCTATTCACTGCCTTACGAAATGATCATGATCGGCGGCGCGGCGTTGGGCGCCTTTCTGATCAGCAATGACGGATCGGGTGTAAAACACACGCTAAAAGACATTGGCAAGGTCTTCAAAGGCCCCAAGTGGAAGCCCGACGATTATCGCGATCTGCTTTGCTTGCTTTTCGAATTGATCCGTCTAGCGCGTCAGAACCCCGTCGCGATTGAGGAACATATCGAAGATCCGGAGAATTCCTCGATTTTCTCAAAGTACCCCAAAATCCTGACCGACAAAGAAGCTGTTGCTCTAATATGCGACACGATGCGTTCGGCCTCCATGAACTACGACGATCCGCATCAGGTTGAGGAGGTTTTGGAAAAGCGGATGGAGGCAAATGCCCATCACGCCATGCACTCCAGTCATGCGTTGCAGACCATCGCCGACGGGCTGCCCGCGCTGGGGATCGTTGCGGCGGTTCTGGGCGTGATCAAAACCATGGCTTCGATTGACCAGCCACCAGAAATTCTTGGCAAATTGATTGGTGGCGCGCTGGTTGGTACGTTTCTTGGCGTTTTCCTGGCTTACGGCCTCGTTGGCCCATTCGCCGCCAAGGTGAAAGACGTCACGGAAGATGAGGCACACTTCTATCAGCTAATCCGCGAGGTGCTGGTGGCGAACTTGCACAATCACGCTACCAATATCTGTATTGAAGTTGGCCGGCAGAACACTCCATCTCACCGGCGGCCTTCTTATGCAGAGCTGGAAGAGGCCCTGAAATCAGTCAAACAGAGTGCTGCTTAGTGCGGGCTATCAGACATACATTGGCAGTAGGCCTGCTCGCCACGCCAGCGTTAGCGCTGGCAGAACCGCTGCCCATACAATCCGGCGAACACCCGAATTTCTCTCGGCTCGTTGCACTGGTGCGAGACGCCGAGTGGTCGATTTCTCAATCCGGTCGCGAAGTTGTGTTGTCGGTGCCCAGCAATCAGAACGGGTTTGATGTAAGCGGCGTGTTTGAACGGATGCCCAAAAGCCATATCGCTGAGGTCGACGCAACCGCGGACCAGATAAAGCTCACTTTGACCTGTGATTGCGCGGTTTCTGCATTTCTGGAGAAAGACGCCTATGTCGTCATCGATGTGTCGTCGGATCCATCCGCGCTTAGGACGCCACCGTTGCCTTCGGTGAAACAGAGTGATGACCCACAGGCCTCCTCTGAGTCTCCTCCTATCGCTGAGGCCTCTGCTCAAGCGGAAGCCAATCCGACCTCAGTACCGCGGATACAAGAAGCCACGGAGTTTACCTCGGTCGGAACCGTATTGAAGCAGGCCCTGCCGCTGTCTGCCTCCGAGACGAAAGTTGTGCGTCAGGTCGAATCCCGACTTCATGAAGAGTTGGCGGTCGCGGCATTGCGTGGAGTCCTCACACCCGTACCCGGCACTGATGGACGTGCGGTGGTACGACCCCAGATCGCCTTGGAAACCCTCCAATTGGCGCTGCCCGAAGCAGAAGAACCAGAACCAGCGCAACCGGCTCGCCCGCGTGCCAACCTGCGCATCAGTTCAAGCCGCGACCTCCCGGCAACTTTGCGCGGCGCCAATGACACAATCGCTGCGAGTGGTGAGATTTGCCCAACAGACGATACACTCGATATAGCCGCATGGGGTAGTTCGGCGTCGTTCACTGAGCAAATTGGCACGGCACGTGATAGCCTTTTCGATGCGCGCGACCGCCTCGACCATGAAAAGGCGCTACAACTTGCAAGAACATATCTTTACTTTGGATTTGGGGCCGAAGCACAGAGCACATTGGCACTAGATCCTAATTTACTGAACAAAAACAATGTGTTGGTTGCGATGGGAGACATCTTGGACGGACGCAATCTTGCGCTCCCATCCCCGTTTTCCGGACTTGCAGAATGCACCGGACCCACAGCGCTTTGGGCTGTGCTGGCGCTCCCCGATCCAGCAAAAGGGGCTTTGCCAGACAGCGCTGAAGCCCTTAGAATTCTCAACGGGTTACCAGGTCATTTACGACGGGTGTTGGCTCCAATGCTCAGCCAGACTTTGTTGGCATATGGTGACTCAGAAGGGGCATCTGCGGCACTGCGTAGCATCGAACGCCTGCCAACACCTTTGCCGCCAGCAGCACAGCTGGCAAAGGCGCGGGTCGAAATTGGCAAGGGCGAGGCTAATCGCGGATTCCAAAGACTATCGTCTGTCGCAGAAGACAACACGCAGCAATCGCCTGAGGCTCTGGTCGAACTTGTTGAATCAAAGCTTGCCCGTGATCTTCCGATATCACCCGAAATAGCGAGCTTGGTAGAAGCCTACGCATCCGAGTTGAGAGACGCCCCTATCGGCCCTGCCCTACGAAGGGCGCATGTGATCGCCCTGGCAAAGTCAGGCCAGTTTGACCGCGCTTATCAAGCGTCTGCTCGGCTCGGCGGGAGTGAAGAGACTGAAGACGCCCAAGAATTGCAAAAGACATTGGTAACTGGTCAGGTTATCGCTAGCGCTTGTCCAAGCAGGGGAATCGATTGAACGCTAGTTGCGCAGCAATTGCTCCATATATGCGTCGTCCCATGCGGCTGAGCGTCGTTCCTGCGGCATGCTCATTTTGCCAGGTCCCTGCCGCAGCAGGTTTATTGCAGCGTGGTTGATCGCGGCAAAATTGGCTGCTGCATTCCCGGTTCTGATGCGGCAATCGTCCTGCCGGAAGGTGACATCCAGAACCCAGTGCAAACAGTTTTCCACCTGCCAGTGATTTCGGATGTGCGCGGCCATCTTTTCCGCATCGGCGGTCATTGATGAGATGTAGAACTGGCGTATTCTTTTCACCTTGCCTCTGATTTCCCGCGTGTACTGGGTCATGATGACGGCCTTCAGGCCCGGCCAGTGATGGCGTTTTTCCAACCATTCGATGTCTGTGCAAACGGTGTAGCGGCGTGTTTCAAGTCGGCCATGATCGGCATCTGTCGTTTCGCTTTTTCGCAGAAACTCGCCACCGATACCCCGGTCCAGATGCTCCTCAAAGAACAGTTTGACGTCTTCGTGCAAGCTGCCCTGATTACCTTTCAGACCAATGACATAATCTGCGTCTTTGTCCATGATTTGTTGACAGATTTTGCGCTGACAGCCCATGGCATCGATCGAGATGATCGCGCCTTCAAGCGCCAGTATCTCCAGCAGTTTGGGAATGGCTGTAATCTCATTGGACTTGTCCGCGACCTTGCGCTGGCCGAGGACCAGTTTCTGCTCGCAAGACCAGGCCGAGATCATGTGGACCGCACCCGTGTTCGACGTGCTGTCGAAGGATCGCCGAAGCGTCTTGCCGTCAACCGCGACAACGCCTTCAAGCATGTCAGGCCAGCTTGCAACCCAATTCGTGAAGCTGTTCTGCAAGGCCTCGGGATCGAGGCGGGAGAACAGAATACCGAGTTGGTCATGGCTAGGCGTGCCATCCTTGAACGGCAAGAAGCGCCGCAGAAAGTCCAACTTCTTTCGACCGTAGAGGGCGACGGAGGTCCATCCATCCGCACCAGAGATCACAGCGCACAAAACAAGCAGGAATATCTCGTTCAGCGGGTAGATCACTTTCGCCGCCTGACGCGGGTCTGGGATGGCCTCAAAATGGGTCAGAAACTCAGGGATCAGGCGGTCTTTGGACGCTTCCGACATGGAAATCCTCCAGATACAGGGTCATTTCATGTCTTTGATTCAGAAAAATGCAGCCTTGTCAGCAATTTATTCAGTCGATTGCCCTGCTTGTCCAAGTGTGGCGAATTGACTCGCCGGGCATCTTTTTGCTTTAGTGATCGTTCATTTTGTGAATCGTTCAGGGCATGTCACCTAAGCCTCCCCATACAGGCAATTCAGCCGACCTTTCAAAGGTGGAATGGATCGAGTTGGTGACCACTCTCCATGCTGAGAACATGGAGTTGCTGGAAGCCAATGCGCTGCTTGTCGATGAGAACCGGCGGCAGACTGAAATCATTGAGACCCAAGCAGATATGATTGCCGCCCTTGAACAGCGCGTTGAGGCTTTTGAGCGCCGCCTTTCACTGCACAGCAAAAACAGCAGCAAACCCCCGTCGAGCGACGGGCTGTCGAAACCGCACGCCAACCGCACGAAAAGCCAAAGAGGAAAATCGGGGCGCAAGCCCGGCGGACAACCGGGGCACAAGGGTACGACGCGATCCCAAGTCGACAATCCGGACGAGATCGTTGATCATCACCCGCAGACCTGCCCGCAGTGTCAGCACGACTTGTCACACTGTTCGTCACAAGGTTTTGTTGCCCGCCAGGTGTTCGACCTGCCACCGCCGCCGCCTCTTATGGTCACTGAACATCGATCCCATAAATGCCTGTGCCCGGGCTGTGGCAAGCTTGCACGCGGCTCTTTCCCGGCAGGGGTTATGGCGCCAGTTCAATACGGTGGTCGCATTGCGGCCGTGGCGGCCTATCTTCAGACTCACCACTGCATTCCCGACGATCGTCTTTCTCAGGTGTTTTTCGACGTGTGCGGTGTGCGGATCGCGACGGCGACCCTATCGCGTCTCATCGCAAAGATGGCGCATAAAATGCGGTCTTTCTCGGATTCTGTACGTGAAGCGTTGTGCGGTCCGAAGGTTGTGGTCAAACATCTGGATGAAACGGGCCTGCGGGTTGGAGGTCGGACCCGGTGGCAACATGTCATCTGTTCGCCGACGATGAGCCATTTCCGAATGGGAAGCGGTAGAGGCGATTTGTTGTCCGGCGTGTCGGGTATTGTGGTGCACGACAACTGGGCATCCTACGGCAGAATGGAAGGTGTCGAGCACGTCCTGTGCAATGCCCATCACCTGCGTGAGTTGCAAGCACTGGTCGACATTGAAAAAGAAGACTGGGCATTGGCAATGAAGAACATCCTGCTGGATGCCAGGAAAGCGACCGAAATCGCCCGTGAAAACGGGTTAGACAACGTCTCGGCGACTGTGATCGCAGCCATCAACGAACGTTACGACGCCTGCATCACAAAGGCCATTTTGTTCCATGAAGGCCAGCCCCCTCTGAGCCCGACCCCGATCGGCAAAACCAGACGCGGGCGACCCAAACGACGGACCGGCCACAATCTCGCGCTGCGATTGTGCGACCGCAAGGCCGATGTGCTGCGTTTCCTCAACGACCTGCGTGTTCCCTTCACCAACAATGAGGCCGAGCAGGCTTTGCGGATGGGTAAGGTCCGCATGAAAGTCTCAGGAGGCTTCCGCACCATGGCCGGAGCAGACAATTTCTGCATACTGAGAAGCGTAATCGAAACGGCACGCAAACAAGGCTGGTCGATACTCGCAACGTTGACTACAATGTCTACTGATCAAATTACACTCAAACTCAAACCAGCATGAGCCATGGAGTATCCCCCGTTCCATGTTGATGGGCAACAGAGAGTTTAATCTTCAACGCTTCGCGCGACCGTTTCCAGTATAGAATTTGTTCGGTTTTGCAGTGCCTCCGCGGTCGCAGAGAGACCCTGCAAACGTGAAGAACATGACGTTGAAAGCTCTTGAAATTCCAATTCCAACATCGAAAGCGACGATGCAAGAAGCGCCGCCGCGTCCGATGCATTGCCGATCATTTCTATCGAACTGCCTTCGCTTTCGGCCAATAATCCCACTGCGGCGGATATACCAAGGAAATTTGCACGGTCGACTTGTTTTGGGAAAGTAAGCGTTTGCCCTGGTTGAATATCTTCAGGGCCGTTAATCGGCCACATGTCAATTGCAGCTAGAAAACCACCCATTAGCCCCGAAAACCTATTCACGGTTTTGCCTTCCGGCGTTCCGCCACAGGTGACGATGGCGTTGGACAACTGGTCTTGGGCTAGACGAATATCGTCGTTAGCTACGTCAGAATTCGTGATGGAGGCGGTAAAGACAAGCCCAACGGCTTCAAGGACATCGGTAAATCGATACCACCCGCGCAATGAACCTGCGTTGCTTGCTGTTACGACAATCTCGCCAGTGCTTGCCAAATTCGCGAACGTCTCAGCAGAGATGTAGGGGCACGGGTCGTCCTCAAAACACACCCGTATAACTTCACCCTCACCAAATGTTGCAGCGCTGATCTCATTAACCGTGTCTGGAATAATGACGAACGGCGCTATAAAATCCTCGTTCAAAGTCTGAACAGCCCGACGGACATCCTCTACCGATTTTCCAATTTGATCAACGGAAGTCAGGCTTTCTTGCAGAAATTGCGCTGTTTGAACCTCGGACTGCCTGCTCAAAAGTATGTTCTGTTCTTCAATCCGGCGGGTCTGCACATACATCATACCAGCTTGGGTTAAAAGAACGATTTCCCCGAATAACACCAGCAGAATAGAGAGCGTAAAGAAAAGCGTGATAGCGCTGACAGTCCGTGGAACAGCGGTGCGTGCCTGCCCGATAATTTCATGTACTTCCGCACGGGTGATTGGAGCAGTCGGATCGCCCACGATAAAGCGGTTGACAATGTTTATCACATCGCCGGTGGCTTCTTCGGCCCGGCGAACCTGCAACGCCAACGCCCAACGAACAAAAATGAAAGCCGCAATTGCTGCAGCGGCGGAAAGGCCCGCCAGTAGCAAAGTCCACGACAGTATTTCCAGACGCTCATAAAGCTCGTAGCCGAGCCATATATAGACGACGACAGCAAAACCAGTCGACAATCCATAAAGCAATGCATTGCGCAAATCGGGTCGCGGCATAATTAACCTCATTTACATTTTGCCCTACTAGGGAAAGCGCAAAGTCAAATGTGCTATCAATGGCCCTAAGATGTAGCGCGTTCTTGCCATATCCCATCGAAAAGCAGAGTTTAGCATTTTGCAGTCCATCATCAACCAGCGCGGCAACACCCAGCACCTATGGTAAGCCGCCAAATTGGTTCGCCGCAAGTCATTCAACTGCACCTGCGCAAATAATAACCTGACCAGTCACAGACATTGTTGCACGAACTAATTGTGGCTGCTGGCGATGTTACGTTCCTAACGCATGCCTATCATCTGCCCACTGATGAGATCGCACGTCTATCAGTACCAGATCAGCTCGGCCTGGCGCAGAGGCTCTATGACCTGGGATTCATGCCCCGCGCCGAGCAAGTCGTATCTCAAATTCCGTCCGCCACAAGGCGTTCCGAAGTACAGCTATTGGCTGCTAGGATTGCACTTGCGATGGAAAAGCCAAGGATGGCGAAGGCCGAACTACTTGGCATGCAAGGACCTGAAGCCGAGCAGCTGCGCGCCGATGCAGATCAGATGTCAGGTGCCCTGGAACAAGCGAGACGCTACTTTGCGGCCACGGATCAAGAGCTAAAAGCTGACGAAAGCGCCATTCTGGCCGGGGACTTGAGCGCGGTCATAGACTTGCCGGAAGTCGTTCGCAATACTGGCCCAAGTACCGGCGGAATGCTGTCTCGGACCGCGCAAATGTTGGACCAAAGCGCATCGGTACGCCAATCCATTTCTGCCCTACTGCAGGATCCAGACTTGCAAATCGGCACCTCGAACTGATTCGGCGGTCACAGAAAATAAACTTCCTTCACCTAGCCTACCCCTGCCAGAGAAACTGACTGAAAGAGGGGTAGAATGCCGCGTTTCCACAGACTTTCGTGGGCTGTTTATCTGGTGTGTGCCGGGCTCAGCACAGTTGCTGCACCAACTTGGCTGGCTGCAAGCGATCCTGCAGAGATTTGCGATACCGCAGCGATGAAAGCTGCACATGAGACGGGTGTCCCTCTTGAAGCTTTACGTTCTCTCTCGAACACCAGTTCCGCAAACGATGGCGTAAATCCGCTACGGCCCTGGCCATGGACCGTGAATTTGGAAGGTCACGGTGTTTGGTTTGACACCGCCAATCAAGCGCAGGCCTATGTCTTTCGACACTTTCGAAATGGCGCGCGCCATTTCGATGTTGGCTGTTTCCAGATAAATTATGAACGGCATGGGGCGGCTTTTTCCACCGTCGAAGACATGTTCAACCCCAGCAAGAATGCGAATTTTGCTGCGGGCTATCTCAAGCGACTTCACGCTGAATTGGGCAGTTGGGAACGTGCGGTAGGGGCCTACCAAGCCCAATCGCGCAGCCAAACTCTTGAGAACCCACTTCACCTTCGAGAGAACCTTTCAAGCACCTCCTCAGAGCAAGGCTTCGATCCGCAGGGACGGGCTACGGCCAATGCCCATTCGGTTCAGAATCCGGGCCAGCGTCACATCCAGTACGGGTCTCTCGTTCCTTTGGCACGCCAAAGCAGTAGCGGCGCGCTCATAGGTCCAGATGGCAGCTGAGCGGATGGAAAAACTATCGATACGGGCGCTTTTTAGCCCAACAATTCTTCTGGCTGTCGCTTTGATGGCAGTCATTGTGATGATGATTCTGCCGATGCCATCATGGGTTTTGGACACTGGGCTTGCGGTGTCTTTTGCCCTGGCAATTCTGATCTTCACGGTGACGCTCTTTATCGAAAGGCCTCTAGACTTTTCAGCGTTCCCGACGATCCTGCTTGCGTCATTGATGCTACGGCTGTCCTTGAACGTATCATCTACCAAGTTGATCATCGGCGAAGGGCACACGGGCACCGACGCTGCCGGCGAAGTGATCGAGAGCTTTGCCATGTTCGTCATGGGCGGCTCGGTTTTCCTTGGCCTGGTCGTTTTTTGCGTGTTGTTGATCGTCAACTTCATGGTGATCAACAAAGGTGCGACGCGCATGGCGGAGGTCGGCGCACGCTTTGCACTCGATGGTATGCCTGGCAAACAGATGGCCATCGACAGCAATATGTCTGCAGGAGCCATCACCCACGAGGAAGCGCGCGAAAGGCGTGAACGCGAACAACAGGAAACGACGTTCTTCGGGTCGCTGGACGGCGCGTCAAAATTCGTCAAAGGCGACGCCATCGCAGGCCTTTTGATTACCCTTTTGAACCTTGTCGCGGGGCTGGTCATGGGCGTGGTGGTGCATGGTATGCCACTGGGATCAGCGTTTGAAACCTACGCTATTCTTACGGTCGGCGACGGGCTGGTCAGCCAGATCCCGGCGGTCGTGATCTCCATCGCAGCGGCATTGCTGCTGGCCCGCGGTGGTACCCAAGGGGCCACAGATCTGGCCGTATTCGGTCAGTTGACCAAACACCCGGCGGCCCTTGCAACCGTCGCACTATTGATGATCGCCTTTGGCCTCTTCCCTGGTCTGCCATTCGCCCCTTTCATGCTGGGCGGCATTGCTGTTGGCATTGTAGCGTTTGTGATGTTCAGGCGGATGCAACAAGCTGCCCTATTGCCTGCAAAATCAGAGGACGACCTGCCACAACAGAAGGAACGCTCCCTTGGCGATGTGCTGGAACTCGATGACATCCACGTTGAATTTGCACCCGATCTGGTCAACATGGTATTGGACCCAGGCACTGGGCTGGACGCCCGTATCGCAAATATGCGGACCCACGTCGCTTCTGTCTTTGGTATGATCCTGCCTGAAATCCGCCTGACGGATGAGCCGAGTTTGCCAACAGGAACCTACGTGCTGCGCATTCAGGGGGTTGAACAAGCGCGGGCGGAACTGAACCCTGATCAGGTTCTGGCACTGATCCCTGAAGATCATGACCAACTGCCTCCTGGTGTCGAAACTGTCGAACCCGTCTATGGCGCGCCGGCGCGCTGGATAAACGCCAAGCATCAGGAAGAGGCGGCTTTGGCCGGGATCACCATCGTTACACCAACGGAGATTCTAGCCACCCACCTGCTGGAGGTGATGAAGCGTAATTTCTCACGGTTGCTGACGCTGAAAAGCCTGCGGCGTATCCTGAAAGAACTTGGGAACATCTCTGATCCCGCGCGCGCTGAGGCAAATCGCAAATTGCTGGATGAGCTTATCCCCGACAAGGTGCCGATGGACGTCCTGCACACTGTGCTGCGGTTGCTGCTGGATGAACAGGTCAGCATTCGCAACCTGCCGCTCATCTTAGAAGCCGTCGCCGAGGCGCGTGGCCAGAACGCGCAACCGGAAGCGATTTGCGAGCATGTGCGCCAGCGTCTTGGGTTCCAGCTGGTTGGTGAAATGCGCCGTCCTGATGGAACGCTGCCGCTGGTCCAATTGGCGCCAGAGTGGGAAGATACCTTCAACACTTACCAAGTGGACGCCGAACGCGGGCTGGACATTGCCTTGCCACCGGACATTTTCAATGCGCTGGCAGACCGGGCCGCCGACAAGCTTAACGAAGCACATGAAAAGGGCATTCATGCCGCCCTCGTGACCAACACCCGCTGCCGGAGGTTCCTGCGGACGGTGATGCGTGCCAAAGGCATCTCCAATCCGGTATTGTCATTTGAGGAAATCGGACTGGATGCCCGCCCCGCGCTTGTTGGCGTGATCGCAGCGTGAACGCTGCGCTGGCAGAGCTGTTTCCATTGGTCGAGGCCGGTCTGTGGCACGGGTTCGCCGTCTTCCTGCGCGTTGCGACGATTGTTTCTCTTCTGCCGGCATTCGGGGAGCAGTCTGTTCCCGCGCGCGTCAAACTTGGCATCGCGCTGGCCTTTGTCTTTGTCATCGCACCAGCCGTCCCTGGGGTTGCGCAACCTGCAGAACTCGGCGGAATGATCTGGATCATTCTTGCGGAAATTCTGGCGGGTCTGGTCCTGGGCCTTGGTATCCGACTGTTCGTGCTGGCCCTGCAAACGGCAGGTTCGATTGCGGCGCAGTCAACGTCCCTGAGCCAAATCCTCGGCGGGGCGGTGGCCGACCCCCTGCCTGCACTGGGATACACGCTGATTATCGGCGGCCTGGCGCTTGCCGTGATGGCCGGGCTACACGTCAAGGCGGCGGAACTGGTGATCCTGTCCTACGACATGCTGCCGCTCGGGCAGTTCCCAAACGGTGGCGTTATCTCTGAATGGGGGGTTCAGCAGGTCAGGCACGCGTTCGAACTGGCCTTCACACTTTCGGCCCCCTTCGTCATCGTCTCAGTACTCTACAATCTGACGCTGGGCGTCATCAACAAAGCCATGCCGCAGCTGATGGTGGCCTTTGTGGGTGCGCCAGTCATCACCTTTGCAGGTGTTTTTATCCTCTTCCTTTCAGCCCCCATGCTTTTGACGGTCTGGCTTGGTGCCCTTGACCGGTTCATGGCAAATCCATTTGCGATGCAACCATGAGCGGTCCTCAAGACGAAGCGGAAAAGCACCACGAGGCGACGCCTCAAAAACTCCTGGACGCCCGCAAAAAGGGTGAGCTGGCCAAGTCCAACGATCTGCTGACCGCCGCCGCCTACGCAGGCCTTTTTGCCGCTTTGCTGATGACCGGGGCGGATGGGATCAAAAGGATGGGCAGCGCCTTGATGACGCTGATGGATCAAGCCCATGAATTGGGGCCCTTGTTTCTGTCAGACGGTATCAGTGCGGCGATGGGCGGGTTGCTGTTTGCGGTAGGCGCCGCACTTGCCCCCTTTTTCGCCTTACCCGCGATCGCTGTACTGGGGGCAGTATTTGCACAACGCGCCATGGTCTTTGCGCCTTCAAAACTGCAGCCAAAACTCTCCCGCGTCTCTCCGATTGCCAACGCCAAGAACAAGTTCGGGCGGGGTGGTCTCTTTGAGTTCGCCAAGAGCTTCACCAAGCTCTGCATTTATTCGATCATCCTTGCCCTCTTCCTCAACACCCGCCTGACGGAGATGATTGGCGCTGTCCAAACCTCCCCACATCTTGCGCTAGCGCTGATGGCAGAACTTTGTGTGGCGTTTCTGTTTATCGTGGTCTTGATCGCCGGTGCCATTGGCGGGATCGATGCCGTCTGGCAGCACTTTGAGCATCTGCGGAAGAACCGCATGTCCCGCAAAGAGTTGATGGATGAAACCAAGAACAGCGAGGGGGATCCCTACCTGAAACAGGAACGCCGGCAACGTGCCATGGCGATTGCCCAGAACCAGATGATGGGTGAAGTGCCGAATGCGGATGTGATCATCGTGAATCCCACGCATTTCGCCGTCGCTCTGAAATGGAGTCGCGCCCCAGGGACTGCCCCCACATGCGTGGCGAAAGGCGTGGACGAGATCGCCCGTGCAATCCGCGAGGCTGGGATCGAGGCCGGGGTGCCGGTTCACTCCGATCCTCCCACGGCACGCGCGCTCTATGCGACCACGGAGCTCGGCGAAGAAATTGCGCCAGACCATTACGCTGCCGTGGCAGCCGCCATCCGATTTGCTGAAGCGATGCGTCAAAGAGCGAGGACAGCGTTTTGAACCAGACGGATGATCTGAACGCGCTCGCTGCAATCACCAATGCCCGCTATGCGCAACAGCAGCAGCGTTTTGCCAAACTGCTTGCCGAAGAAGAGCGCATTAGAGCGGAGCTGTCCCGTCTGGATGACATGGATCGCACAGCACGATCGGCGAACGCCACAGCTATCCCAATGCGCACCATTGGGGCGGATGTGATCTGGCAAGGCTGGATCGGACGGTCACGGACAGCGCTGAACATGGCGCTGGCTAGGGTGTTGGCGGTCAAGGAACATCACCTCGCCGAGGTCCGCCGCGCCTATGGAAAGGTCCTGGTGGTGCAGGAAATCCGCGATCAACATCTGACCGACAAGCGAAAAAGCCGCACCAGTGCCGCACTTTCACGTGCGATTGAGGAAGCGGTCAGAACCTGACGGGCCTGTTTCAGTAGGGGAACGCGCGTGCGGGGAACGTTGAAGGTAAAAGGCGGCAACACGCCGAACATGCCACCGCACAGCACTCGTCCACGCCAGAAAGTACCTTCAGTAGTCTTGTCGGGCGATTTCGAGGATTAGAACATCCTTTACCAGTTCCTCTCCCAAATCCCGCTGAGCGACTTCTCGCAAGGCTCCGCGTAGCTGATCCATCGCCCCGGCTTCGGTAAAGGCACCATCAAAGCCGCCCGCGTTGGCGTGATCAAAGAGAACCTGCAAGAAGCTATCCCGCAACTTTGGCTCTTTTTTGAAGATTGCTTCTTTGCCAGGGCTATCGCTTTTGAGATTTGGTCGCGGTTCTGATGAGTTCGAGCATGAATGTATCCTGCCATCCGGCGCGTTTCAGCTTTCCTCGCATTGATCCTTTTGACGGTTCGGAGCGGGCGAGGTTGAGAGCGATGCGCCGTAGGATAGAGAGATTTTCGGGTCCGTTGTCTTTTCTGTTGCGCGCGGCGTCCTCGTTCATGGAGACGTCGAGCACCCAGTGAAGGCTGTTCTCGATACTCCAATGGGCGCGGGTGATGGACAGGAAACGCTCGGGAGAGAGCGGCGCGCTGATGAGGAAGTAGCGAGTTTGGCATGAGGTTTTATCGCCGACTTCGCGGGTGGCGACGACCTTTCCGATGGCCCTGAGCCCGGGCCAGTGATGCCGCTCGTCGAGCCAGGCAACGTCATGCGAGATCAACGCCTTGCGCGTCTCCAGTCGACCGTGTCCTGCGTCAACATTCTGATAAGTTTCACAGTTTTCGACATTTCCAGGATCATCCAGCCAGAGTGCCACATCCTCGTGCAGCGTCTCCTGATTGCGTTTCAGCGCCAGAACATAATCACCGCCAGCCTGCGTTACCGTCTCGGCTGTAGTGCGCTGCGTGTGCATAGCGTCCGCCGTCACAATCCGCCCCTTCAACGACAGCATGTTCAACAGCGCGGGCAGCGCCGTAATCTCGTTGGATTTTTCGTCAACAGCGACCTGCCCGAGTACGAGCCTGGCCTCAGCCGCAAAAGCCTGCACGAGGTGTAACGCCGACTGCTTCTTCGCCCTGTCGAAGGAGCGCCGCAACGACTTGCCATCAACCGCAATCACCTCGCCCAACTGGTCAGCGAACCCCTCTGTCAGGCGAAGCATCACTGACTGAAACGTGCCAGGATCGAGGGCGTTGAACAGGTCAGAGAACGCATCGTGGCTCGGTATTCCGTGCTTCAGTGTCATGAATGTGCGCAAAAACGGCTCTTTCGTCGTGCCAAATAGCGCCATGTCGCAGCAACCCTCGCCGCCACACATGGTCGACAACAGGCCGATCATAAGCATCTCATGAAGATCATGCCGTGTAGCGTTGCTCGTACGAGGGTCTTCAACGCCCTCAAAAATATGAGAAAAATCTTCCATCGCGGTCGCATCCTTTGCTAATGACGCAATCCGTATGAATCCAATCAGACGTGATGCATAGTCAATATTTCAAAAGCGATTCCCCTGGCTTCTTTGCTGCCTTCGGGTGCCTCAAGACTCAGTGCCATGACGACCAGCGATATCACAACTCGGTTCTTTACCACGGGCACAACAAACTGGTTGTTCAGTTTAACGTACTCGACGGGGCTGTCTGGTTCTTCGTCCTTCGCCCCTGGTTCTTCGGCCTTGGTTCCGCTTTCGGTTGCGTCCTTGGCCATTTCAGCAGGCATTTCCGGTGGAGCAGGACGCAGAACGAAACCCACGCCACCGCCGGCCGCGCTGCCAAACAGAAGGAATATCAGGGGAAGCAGCTTTTTCATGACCGTCCTCCTCAGAATGGCAGGATCGCATCAAGAACCTGCTGGCCCTTGCGCGGCTGCTGAACATCTGTGATCTGACCTCGTCCACCATAGCTGACCCGGGCGGAGGCGATCTTGTCATAGGTGATCTCGTTCTGACGCGAGATATCAGCGGGCCGGACGTAGCCGGTGACCAATAGCTCGCGCAGCTCAAAGTTCACGCGAAGCTCCTGACTGCCCGAGATCGACAAAGCACCGTTTGGCAAGACATCGATCACTGTTGCGGCAATCCGAAGGGTCAGCTTTTCTTCGCGGGTCACAGACCCGTCTCCAGACGAACTGGAAGCCGAATTGATGTTGACCAACTCTGCCGAGGACGCCCCTTCTGGCAATTCTTCATCAAGCCTTTGAGGAATGCCAAAAAGACCCGGCACGCCCAGGCTTTCGTTCCCGGAGCGCGACCGATCGGTACTGTTTGAAATCTCAGCACTTTCATCAATCTCGATCACGACGGTCAAGATGTCCCCCCGCTGCAACGCACGGCGATCCCCTAGTAGCGATCCTCGGGTTCCAGACCAGAGCGACGAACGGTCCACAGCACGCGCTTCTTCCAATCGGATAGGCAGGCCGGGATTGACCATTGCCGAATGTTCGACACTCTCGAGCGGTTCGGAGAAGCTGGGGGGTTTCCCCAGATGGTCCCGGCGACCACATCCCGCGATCAGTCCGGCAATCACGAGGATCAGAAGAAACTTGTTCATGACATTCCCATTCCTTGCAAAGCTACCGACGCACCCGGATGGTGCCGTCTTCCTGCACCTGACCGAATAGCGTGGCGCGGGATTGGAGGTTCATCAGCCTGACCCGGTCGCCGACACCGCCGCGTTCCATCGCGCGCCCTTCGGTCACGATTGAAAGCCCCGCCCCTACAAAGACGACACGCACGATCTGGTTGCGGGTGACGAGGGCGGGCGGGCCGATGTCATCCACATAGATCGGGCGACCGGCGTAAAGGACCACGCGTGCTTCCTGCCCGATCACGTCAGCCGCGCGGGCAAAACCGTTCGGCATTTGCGCCCCACTGAGTGTGACATCAAGCTCGCTGATGATGGCGTTTGCCCGAATTGTTCGCGCAGCCACCACCGTGTCAGCGGCCGCCGGGAAACCCATCAGACAAAGCAAGACGAAGCGTCTAAACATCAGCGCACCTGTGTGGTCGCGCCGAGCATCTGATCTGCGGCCGAGATCACCTTGGCGTTCATTTCGTACCCGCGTTGCGCCTCGATCAATTCCGTGATTTCACGCACCGCATCGACCGAACTATCTTCGAGATACCCTTGCCTGAGTGTCCCCAATCCGTCCTGACCAGGCGTTGTTGTAAGCGGCGGGCCGGAAGCTTCCGTTTCCGCAAAGAGGTTGCTGCCCAGCGCTTCCAACCCCTTGGGGTTAGTGAAGCCAGTCAGGTTGAATTGCCCTAACAACTGGCCTTCGGTGCCTTCGCTGAAGTAGGCGTAGACCTCTCCTGCCGGATTGATCGACAGGCTGCGCGTGTCCGACGGGATCACAATCTCGGGCTGGACGGGGAAACCATCCGACGTCACGATCAACCCTTCGCCAGTGCGTTTCAGACCGCCGTCGCGAGTATAAGCCGTTCCGCCTGAAGGCAGCACAACTTCAAGATAGCCCAACCCATCGATGGCCACATCTAGGTCGCCATTGGTCGCTGAGATTGCCCCCTGCGCAAGGTGCATCGATACCGCTGCAGGTCGAACCCCAAGGCCGAGTTGAACGCCGGTGGGCAGAACCGTCCCGTCCGAGGCGTTTACAGCCCCCGCACGCGCCATCTGCTGATAGTGTAGGTCCGCAAACTCGGCCCGCCGTGCGTTGTAGCCTGTGGTCGACATATTCGCCAGGTTGTTTGAGATCGTTTCAACCCGCATTTGTTGGGCGGCCATACCTGTGGCCGCGATTTTCAGGGCGCGCATGGGCTGCTCCTTTTCCGCTCGGTTATCGTATTGCTCAGGTCATCAAGGCCTTCATGGCCCCGCGCACCCGTTCATCCTCGCGTTCGAGGAATTTCTGACCCATCTCATAAGCGCGCTGCACTTCGATCATGCGGGCCAGTTCGTGGATCGCGTTTACGTTCGAATTCTCGACAAATCCCTGCAAAACGCGGGCATCCGTGGCGGGCTCAAATCCGCTGTCGGCGCGAAACATCACGCCATCCTCACGGATCATGTCCTTTGCATCGACCGGCTGCACCACCCCAACCTGCCCCAGAGGGTTGCCATCGGCGCTGAGCGTACCGTCTGCCGCAACAGCGATATCTGTTCCTGCCGGTACAAAAAGCGGGGCTCCGCCCGCATCAAGTACGCGGTATCCGTCATAGGTGACTAACTCACCCTCGGCGTTTGGCGTGAAGGCCCCCGACCGGGTCAAACGTTCGCCCGCGGGGGTTTCCACCAGGAAATAGCCATCCCCTTCAATCGCGAGGTCGAATGGGCCCTGTGTTTGGGTCAAGCCACCTTGCTCAAAAGACGTGCTACGGACATTGCCCTGGCCCATCGAAAGGGACGCTGCCTGTTGAACAGGTTGAATGTACTCAGAGAAAATCACACCTTCGGCCCGAAACCCGGTGGTAGATGCGTTAGCGATGTTGTTCGCAATGACCCGCATTTCCCGGGCAAGCCCGGATTGGCGTGTGATCGTGATATAGCCTGTGTTTTCCATTTCTATCCTCCGGCAATCAGCGGTACGACGCGGTCATGAAAGAAAGACACCAGTGTCTGGGTCATAAAGCCCATCGACAGCCAGAACACAGCGGCGATGGCCGCTAATTTTGGCACGAACGTCAGGGTCATTTCCTGAATAGAGGTCAACGCCTGGAACAGACCGATTGCCAGGCCCGCCAGCAAAGCCACTGTCAGGATCGGCACCGATATGATCACCGCGACCCAAAGCCCCTGGCGCATCGTGTCGAAGAATATGATCTCTGACTGCATTTTTCTGCTTTAGACCGGCATCCGCAGGATTTCCTGGTAAGCTTCGACCACGCGGTTGCGGACGGTTACCGCCGTCTCAACGACCAGTTCGGTCTGCGCGAGTGCGGTCACCAACGCATGTGGATCAGCGTCCCCAATCATCGCGGCCTTTGCGGTTTCTTCTGCCCGCACGAGGGTGTTTGCGAAATCTGATGCAAATTCTTTTGCCGTGCCAAATGCGCTTTCGTTGTCACCGGGTGCGGTAGCAGGTTTCATTGCGGCGTATTTCTGTATCGCCGAAAGCCCTTTGATCTCCATTCTGGATCTCCTTTCTGTTGAATATCAGTGATTTATCGTCTCAGCAGATCCATCAGACCTGTGGACATTTTTCTTGTTTGCTCGAACATTTTCAGGTTCGCCTCATAGCCACGCTGCGCTTCGCGCGCGTCAGCCAATTCGATCAGCAGATCGACATTCGACCCGTCATAATGGCCAGTTGCATCCGCCAAAGGGTGGGATGGATCATGAATGCGGTCGAGTTCCGTGCGGTCCAGCCGGACGCGACTTGCCTCTACCTCAGCGACGCCATCACGCATGCCCATTGCCGTTTCAAACGAAATCAGTTTGCGTCGATATCCGGGCGTATCCGCGTTTGAGATGTTTTCTGACAGGTGCCTAAGCCGTGTTGCCTGTGCTTTCAGGCCGCTGGTCGACACCATCAGGGATCTTGAAAATTCGCTCATCTCAACACCCTCACTTTGTCCGGATCGCACTGCGCATCACGTTTAGCGCAGACTTGTAGATGGCGATGGCACGATCATGTTGGCGCTTGGCCTCAACCGAGTTGAGAATCTCCGATTCAAGTGAGACTTGGTTGCCATTTGGGGCACCCTCACCCGGCATCTTCATCATAGGCGCATCCTGCCCCGGCACTGCGCCGTTGAGGTGAACTGCGCGCGTAGCCTTTTGGCCGGTGTCAGCTTCGCCCCCATAAGTGGCCGCAAATGGCGGAATGTCCCGCGCGACAAAGCCGGGTGTATCAGCATTGGCGATGTTCTGTGCAATGACAGCCTGACGCTGACCCGCATGGCGGGCCATGGCGGCCGACATTTTGAATACGTCGAGGTTCTCAAACATATGCAGGGATTCTCCCTTTCTCGCGATCTCAACCTCGGCTTAACCGCGATTCCTTTAGAAAGCGTTCGCAACACCGGAGGAACGCCAGGGCTATCGCTTTTGAGATTTGGTCGCGGTTCTGATGAGTTCGAGCATGAATGTATCCTGCCATCCGGCGCGTTTCAGCTTTCCTCGCATTGATCCTTTTGACGGTTCGGAGCGGGCGAGGTTGAGAGCGATGCGCCGTAGGATAGAGAGATTTTCGGGTCCGTTGTCTTTTCTGTTGCGCGCGGCGTCCTCGTTCATGGAGACGTCGAGCACCCAGTGAAGGCTGTTCTCGATACTCCAATGGGCGCGGGTGATGGACAGGAAACGCTCGGGAGAGAGCGGCGCGCTGATGAGGAAGTAGCGAGTTTGGCATGAGGTTTTATCGCCGACTTCGCGGGTGGCGACGACCTTTCCGATGGCCCTGAGCCCGGGCCAGTGATGCCGCTCGTCGAGCCAGGCAACGTCATGCGAGATCAACGCCTTGCGCGTCTCCAGTCGACCGTGTCCTGCGTCAACATTCTGATAAGTTTCACAGTTTTCGACATTTCCAGGATCATCCAGCCAGAGTGCCACATCCTCGTGCAGCGTCTCCTGATTGCGTTTCAGCGCCAGAACATAATCACCGCCAGCCTGCGTTACCGTCTCGGCTGTAGTGCGCTGCGTGTGCATAGCGTCCGCCGTCACAATCCGCCCCTTCAACGACAGCATGTTCAACAGCGCGGGCAGCGCCGTAATCTCGTTGGATTTTTCGTCAACAGCGACCTGCCCGAGTACGAGCCTGGCCTCAGCCGCAAAAGCCTGCACGAGGTGTAACGCCGACTGCTTCTTCGCCCTGTCGAAGGAGCGCCGCAACGACTTGCCATCAACCGCAATCACCTCGCCCAACTGGTCAGCGAACCCCTCTGTCAGGCGAAGCATCACTGACTGAAACGTGCCAGGATCGAGGGCGTTGAACAGGTCAGAGAACGCATCGTGGCTCGGTATTCCGTGCTTCAGTGTCATGAATGTGCGCAAAAACGGCTCTTTCGTCGTGCCAAATAGCGCCATGTCGCAGCAACCCTCGCCGCCACACATGGTCGACAACAGGCCGATCATAAGCATCTCATGAAGATCATGCCGTGTAGCGTTGCTCGTACGAGGGTCTTCAACGCCCTCAAAAATATGAGAAAAATCTTCCATCGCGGTCGCATCCTTTGCTAATGACGCAATCCGTATGAATCCAATCAGACGTGATGCATAGTCAATATTTCAAAAGCGATTCCCCTGGGAGGAACGCGCAATGCCATTGACAGACCCCCTCACCCATCTTTCCGCCCAAATCGAGAACTTGCACCCGGTGCAGAACATCGGACGCGTTGCAGGGGTTCAGGCCGGGGTTGTGGAAATCACAGGCCTTTCCGCTCAGGCGCATATTGGCGATCGCGTCCTCATTCACCGGAACGCTGACGTGGCGCTGACGGGTGAAATTCTGCAGCTACGTGGGGATGTTGTGACCGCCTTGCCCGACGCCAGCGTCAATGGCGTCTCATTGGGATCCCGCGTGGCACTGGGTGGCCCGGCGCAGATTGCGCCCAGCGATGCCTGGATCGGCCGGATTGTTGATCCGGACGGCCAACCTCTGGACGGCAAGCCGCTTTTACGCGGCAATGCGCCGCGATCCATGCGTGCGGCACCGCCATCACCGGCAGACAGGCGTCCACTGGGTGAACGACTTGAAACCGGCATTGCTGCATTCAACACCCTTTTGCCAATCGTCCAGGGACAGCGCATCGGACTTTTTGCCGGGTCCGGCGTGGGCAAGTCCAGCTTACTTGGGAAGCTGGCGGCCGGAATGGAAGCTGATGTTGTTGTCATTGCCCTGATCGGGGAACGCGGGCGCGAGCTGCGCCATTTCACCGAAGAGGTCATGGGCGCCGAAGGGTTGCAGCGCACCGTGGTTGTTGCTGCAACGTCGGATCAATCCCCCCTGCAGCGCCGCCGCTGCGCGTGGAGCGCGATGGCTGTTGCGGAGCACTTTCGGGATCAAGGCCGCAAAGTGCTGTTTCTGGCCGATTCGATCACCCGTTTTGCAGAGGCGCATCGTGAGGTTGCGGTCGCGGCCGGTGAGGCTCCCGTCTTGCGCGGATTCCCCCCCTCCACCGCACATATGATCATGTCGCTTTGTGAACGCGCCGGGACCGGCGCAGGGGATCAGGGCGACATTACCGGGATCTTCTCCGTCCTTGTGGCCGGTTCGGACATGGAGGAACCAATCGCGGATATCCTGCGGGGTGTCCTTGATGGCCATGTGGTGTTGGATCGTTCCATTGCAGAACGCGGGCGCTATCCGGCCATCGATGTGCTGCAGTCGGTGTCGCGCAGCTTGCCGAAGGCGGCGACAGACGCCGAGAACAAGATGTTGATCCAGGCTCGCAAACTCCTGGGGCTTTATGACCGAAACGCGATGATGATCCGTGCGGGACTTTACGCGCAAGGGTCCGATCCGGAGGTCGATCAAGCCATCGCGCTTTGGTCCGAGTTGGAGGACTTCCTGGCGCGCGCAGATGGACAGACTTGTGCGCATAGCTTTCAACAGTTGGAGCTTATCTTGCGGCGGGCAAAATCCCAGACGCGTGCAGCGCCGCCACCGCAGCCTGACGCTGTGGCTTAGGTCGGGCAAGCCATAGAGTTTCAACTCAACGCCAAACGAATTGTGCGCTGCCTCTCTCCGCAGTCGAACGCGAAAAGCGATCATTGATGCTTCAGAGAAAAGTCGAAGCGCTTCAGCGTTGAAGAAGCGTCAGCGCGATGGAGTTTGAAGATAGCCCTGAACCAAGTGCATCGACCTGATCCCTCAAAAGGAACCGAGAAATGGCGTCCTCGCGCTGGTCTTCGTCAACAAAAATCGACGGATCATCTGAGCCAAAGACACTTTGTGCGCGCTCTTTGAAAATGCCAAGCTGCTGGTCAATATCGATCTGACCAATGGAACCGGGCAAACCCAGCGCCTTTTCGAACATTTGCCGCAACGGCGGGTCGCCGAGGATCGTGAACCACTTGGTGTCGACAGCGCCGTCGCCCTCCGCCAGTTCCGCCAGTTCCCGCTGCGCGTAGAGTGCGACGCGCATGGCATCGTTTTGTTGGCCTGTTGCGACTTCGAAACTACCAGTCTCGTACTGATCGATTACAGACTCGACAAAAGTGGACAGACCCACTTTCAGAAATTCGGAGGGACCAAAGCCGAATGCTTCAGACATCTCGCGATACTTTGGGTCGGCAATCCGGACCGCCAGGGCATCATCGCTTGTCGTGCCTTCTTCCAGGACTTTCTGGATATAGTATCGGTTGTTGATGTCATCCTGTAGCCCAAATGCACCCAGAGCGACGGTCAGCAGCCTGCGGTCTGACACCAGCTGCTCAGCAGTCTGAATGGCGCCGATGTTTTCCCGGAAATAGTCGCCATCCCTTTGAATCTGAGCCGAATTGGCAAAGGCCGTGAACTGCGCGTCATAGGTGCGTTGCAAAAAGCGCCACCCGACAAGGCCACCATCTGGAACAATCGGCTGGAACATCAGTTTGCCTGGTGCAATGCGAACAGGCGGTCCTCCCGGGGGAGCAGACTGCGCAGACACTTCAGCGTCCGATAGTGCTGGCCGTCGATGACGCCTGCGCTGGCTTCGGCAAGCGCCTTGCGGCTGTCAGGATCGGTGAAGACCTGGCTGAGCTCCTCCAACTGGCGCAGCAATTGATGGTGCGCTTTTTCGGGAGAGGTATCGCCGGACAGAACCAGTTGGACCGCAAAACACGCACGCCGTACGGGCGTTTTGGCATCCTCAGGGTGGATAGCGTCTTTGAGCCGGAGGATGTGCGCATCAGGTGTCATGATCGCCAGTCGGCTGCGCCGGTCACCGTTTTCGATGACGGCACCATTGATCAACACCCTTTCTTTCGGGCCCAGTTTCAGGACGAGACCGCTCATGCCGGGGCTCCTTCCTTCTTCAGTCCGCGGAGAATGGCGGTGTTGACTTCCAGAAGGGGCACCGCTGACTCTTTGTCGCGGATGACCTTGCGGGAGTGATGGTCGGTGAATTCTGCGAGATAGAAAATCCGTGCGCGCAAATCCTGTGGCAGCCCGTTGTCATCGTCCGCCACATCGATGGCGAGGGTTCGCCACAGCTTGCGGTTTTCGTGCAGGGCATCCAAAAGCTGCGGAAAATCGTTGTGGGTAATCGCCTCTTTCAGGCGAAAGGTGATCCGTGCGATCACGTCGTATTCAATTGACCTGTTTGACCGCGTCGGCGCGGCGGTTGGCGCATAGGCGCGCTGGGCCATGGCATATGAGTTCACGTCGTGCCCTTACCTGTTCTTATTTGAGAGCCTGCCCGAAAAATCGGTGGAGCACGCGCATTGCGCGCTCCACCATGGCTCTTACCGGAAGAGCGAGAGGATGGTCTGCGGCGACTGGTTCGCGATAGACAGAGCCTGAACCGCCAACTGCTGCTGCGTCTGCAGCGCCTGCAAGCGGGCGGAGGCCGCTTCCATGTCCGCATCAACCAGCGCACCGATGCCGGACTTCAGGCTGTCGGTCAGCTTGCTGATGAAGTCGGACTGTGTCTCAATCCGACCACGGGACGAACCGAATGATGCAGCCGCATCAATGGCCGTCTGTGTCAGCCCTTCGATGGCAGAAAGCGCACCAGCCGCACCAGCCGCGGTGCTCACATCGATGCGCGCCAGGTTCTCAAGCCCACCACCAACGGTATTCTCGTTACCGGCTGACGCAGTTGCCGTGTCAATCCGAACAGCAATTGTGTCGGTGCCAGAGGTAACTGTGGAGGTCACGGTCAGGTTGTTACCATTCGCTGTGACAGTCAGCACGTCCTCGCTGACGCCATTTTCGCCTGCGTAGAGGCCGAACTGCGTCGCCAGAGCCGACACAACGTCAGCGACGGTGTCACCGTCCTGCGCAATGTAGAACATTTCGCTGGCACCAGCCACGGATGCCGCCGTGGTCACGTCACCTGGCGTGAACGAGGAAGCGTCTGCGTCGGTACCGGTCAGACCCAGGCTGTACCCCACACCTGCCGTAACGCTGGCGATCGTGATTGTGTTGGTCTGGGTCGCGTTCAGGGTCGCTGTCGCGCCGCCTGTACCACCGGCATAGGTGCCGCCTGTATCAAGAACAGATGCCGTGCTGGTCAGGTCATCCGCTGTCACGTTGATGTTGGAGGATGTCACGCCACCGTTGGCATCCCGGTCAAGGGAAGACAGAACATCAATCGATTCACTAGTACCATTGATCAGGTTCTGACCGTTGAACTGAGCGGCGTTGATCACGGATGTGATCTGATCGCGCAGGGCCACCACATCTTCCTGGATCTTCGCACGGTCAACGTTGTCTTCCTGTGCGTTCACGATCTTGGCTTTGATCTCAGTCAGCAGATCAGTGACAGTCTCAGACGCGTTTTGTGCAACGGCGACAGTGGATTCACCAAGGCTCAGCGAGTCGGAGATGGCCTCAAAACCCTGAACGTCAGATGACATGACTTTCGAAATCGCCCATACAGCGGAGTTGTCCTTTGCATCAGCAACGGACTTACCTGTAGAGATTTCATTCTGGGTCCCCGCCAGATTCATGTTGATCTGCTTGAGGGTCTGCAGCGCCACCATGGCGCTGTTGTTGGTAAGAATGCTTGACATCAGCATGTCCTTTCAGAATTTGACGCTTTGCGCCTTGTTTGTGTCCCACCCCCCGGGGGTCGGACGTGATGTCATTCTGACCAGTGCATTCGCCTGTCTTCGGGGCGATGCGCCATTCGCTTTCGAATGCAGCGCCACCATCGCGGGCTATGGGTTAACGCCTCCCTAATCTGTGGCCACAGCCTGTTCTGCATTTTAGTCAAAACAGGCTGCTCCAACACTCAGGCCCGCCGTTCCAGAGTATGATCGACCCGCACGTCGATGTTGTGTTTGCGGCCATCAGGGCTGTAGGTTTCCAACCCGTTTCGCATCCTGCGCATTTCCGCCATCCGACTGGCAACTTCACGGATTCCCTCCAATGCGCCATCAAGCAGCAGCTGATTCCGGCGCACTTTGACATCCAGCGCCTTAAGCGCAGGCAGATCGTCAGGAGCAGAGGTATTGAGCGCGCCAATCAGCGCTTCTTTGCTTGGCAGCATGCCGGCCAATGCCTCAAGATTTCCCTGCAACAGTGCTTCACGCTCCGCCTCCAGCAGGGCGTCAAGCTGACTCAGGTCAGTGTTTTTGTCTTCAATTTTCATTGTCACGCTCCTTCAATGCCTCAAAAAGACTTTCGCTCAACCCGATGCCGCCAGCCTTAACCATCGCCATCGCCTGTTCCTGTACGAGAAAGGAGGCGAACTGGTCTTCTCCCGCGCCGCCGCCAAACTGACCTCGCGACTTCCCCAATCCCGCTGATTTGAGCATCTCTGCAAGAAAGCTGGCTTCAAGTTTTTGGGCCGCCTCGCGCAAGGCTTGATCCTTTTGCGATGGTGGCGGGGCCCCCGGGTGCGGGCCTATGGCATGGGTTTGCATGGGCAGGTCCTTAAATTGCGTCCTACTTTCCGGCTTCATGCACCCCAAGCGGTAAAGATCGGGTAACGATGGATGCGCATAGTGGCCCAAACGGTGAAGAAATCCCGGAGGCTTCATGCAAGCATTGACCAATCTGCTATCCAACGTCCCAAGAACCGAAGGGGCTGACCGCCCCCAACAAGGGCGTGTTTTAGCCTCTGAATTGGCGGCGTCCCTGACCCGGCGCTCGAATACGCAGGAATCATCTTTCCATGAGGTGTTTGAGGTTTCACTGCCAAAGGCCGACGAACAACAGAGCAAAGATGAGCCGCCTCAGGGTGAGCCTGACGCTGCTCTTCCAGAAAACGAAAAAGAAGAGTCGCGGCCAGAACAAAACTCCCGCATTGCAAAATCTGCGGCCGCGACCGATACGCCTCCTGCAACGCCGGAGACCGCTTCCGCCGGGCAGCCGGGTCCGATTGAGGTGAGCAATGAACCGGTCCGAATTTCTGACTCCCAAGTGCCAGAACACAATTCGCCTCGGCCCGTGACAATTTTGCCTGTCGTAGCGGACCTTGCGCCTCAGCGCCCACCCGTCACACCGCCACTCTTCACCGCGGAACCGACCGAGAACCCAAGATCCTCCCCCATTTCGACCACACCTGTGCCAGCGGAGCCTGTTCAGGGGGTCAGGTCGCCCGAACGTGCCGCAGCGGGTCTGGCACCCCAGAAGCCTAAAGTCACACCGCCGCCCTACGCGGCTGAACCGATGAAGGACCCCAGGTCCTACGCCATCTCTGCCAAACCTGTTCCAGCGCTGCCTGTTCCGGGGGTCAGGCCGCCCGAACAATTGCCTTTCGCAGCGGGCCCGGCATCTCAGAAGCCTAAAGTCACACCGCCGCCCTACGCTGCTGAACCGATGAAGGACCCCAAGTCCTACGCCATCTCTGCCAAACCTGTTCCAGCGCTGCCTGTTCAGGCGGTTCAGGCACCTGTTCAGACGATTGAACCGCCTGAACAAGCATTGCGACAACCGCAGCACGCGCCAGCGCCGCAGGAGGAGTGGCTGCCAACGCAAAACGGCATTGTCAGGCAAGCAGTCCAAGCAACTGTGGCGCAGTCAGTGCATTTACGGGGGCGAAACAATCGATTGGAACCGAAGCCCCCGGATGCTGCAAAGGTAAAGAACCCACCAAGACTGGGCAGCTCGGTCGTACATGCGGCCACCGCAAAGACACCGGAAGGTCTGCCAAATGCTCCGAATACGTAACTGGTCAGGTTATCGCTAGCGCTTGTCCAAGCAGGGGAATCGATTGAACGCTAGTTGCGCAGCAATTGCTCCATATATGCGTCGTCCCATGCGGCTGAGCGTCGTTCCTGCGGCATGCTCATTTTGCCAGGTCCCTGCCGCAGCAGGTTTATTGCAGCGTGGTTGATCGCGGCAAAATTGGCTGCTGCATTCCCGGTTCTGATGCGGCAATCGTCCTGCCGGAAGGTGACATCCAGAACCCAGTGCAAACAGTTTTCCACCTGCCAGTGATTTCGGATGTGCGCGGCCATCTTTTCCGCATCGGCGGTCATTGATGAGATGTAGAACTGGCGTATTCTTTTCACCTTGCCTCTGATTTCCCGCGTGTACTGGGTCATGATGACGGCCTTCAGGCCCGGCCAGTGATGGCGTTTTTCCAACCATTCGATGTCTGTGCAAACGGTGTAGCGGCGTGTTTCAAGTCGGCCATGATCGGCATCTGTCGTTTCGCTTTTTCGCAGAAACTCGCCACCGATACCCCGGTCCAGATGCTCCTCAAAGAACAGTTTGACGTCTTCGTGCAAGCTGCCCTGATTACCTTTCAGACCAATGACATAATCTGCGTCTTTGTCCATGATTTGTTGACAGATTTTGCGCTGACAGCCCATGGCATCGATCGAGATGATCGCGCCTTCAAGCGCCAGTATCTCCAGCAGTTTGGGAATGGCTGTAATCTCATTGGACTTGTCCGCGACCTTGCGCTGGCCGAGGACCAGTTTCTGCTCGCAAGACCAGGCCGAGATCATGTGGACCGCACCCGTGTTCGACGTGCTGTCGAAGGATCGCCGAAGCGTCTTGCCGTCAACCGCGACAACGCCTTCAAGCATGTCAGGCCAGCTTGCAACCCAATTCGTGAAGCTGTTCTGCAAGGCCTCGGGATCGAGGCGGGAGAACAGAATACCGAGTTGGTCATGGCTAGGCGTGCCATCCTTGAACGGCAAGAAGCGCCGCAGAAAGTCCAACTTCTTTCGACCGTAGAGGGCGACGGAGGTCCATCCATCCGCACCAGAGATCACAGCGCACAAAACAAGCAGGAATATCTCGTTCAGCGGGTAGATCACTTTCGCCGCCTGACGCGGGTCTGGGATGGCCTCAAAATGGGTCAGAAACTCAGGGATCAGGCGGTCTTTGGACGCTTCCGACATGGAAATCCTCCAGATACAGGGTCATTTCATGTCTTTGATTCAGAAAAATGCAGCCTTGTCAGCAATTTATTCAGTCGATTGCCCTGCTTGTCCAAGTGTGGCGAATTGACTCGCCGGGCATCTTTTTGCTTTAGTGATCGTTCATTTTGTGAATCGTTCAGGGCATGTCACCTAAGCCTCCCCATACAGGCAATTCAGCCGACCTTTCAAAGGTGGAATGGATCGAGTTGGTGACCACTCTCCATGCTGAGAACATGGAGTTGCTGGAAGCCAATGCGCTGCTTGTCGATGAGAACCGGCGGCAGACTGAAATCATTGAGACCCAAGCAGATATGATTGCCGCCCTTGAACAGCGCGTTGAGGCTTTTGAGCGCCGCCTTTCACTGCACAGCAAAAACAGCAGCAAACCCCCGTCGAGCGACGGGCTGTCGAAACCGCACGCCAACCGCACGAAAAGCCAAAGAGGAAAATCGGGGCGCAAGCCCGGCGGACAACCGGGGCACAAGGGTACGACGCGATCCCAAGTCGACAATCCGGACGAGATCGTTGATCATCACCCGCAGACCTGCCCGCAGTGTCAGCACGACTTGTCACACTGTTCGTCACAAGGTTTTGTTGCCCGCCAGGTGTTCGACCTGCCACCGCCGCCGCCTCTTATGGTCACTGAACATCGATCCCATAAATGCCTGTGCCCGGGCTGTGGCAAGCTTGCACGCGGCTCTTTCCCGGCAGGGGTTATGGCGCCAGTTCAATACGGTGGTCGCATTGCGGCCGTGGCGGCCTATCTTCAGACTCACCACTGCATTCCCGACGATCGTCTTTCTCAGGTGTTTTTCGACGTGTGCGGTGTGCGGATCGCGACGGCGACCCTATCGCGTCTCATCGCAAAGATGGCGCATAAAATGCGGTCTTTCTCGGATTCTGTACGTGAAGCGTTGTGCGGTCCGAAGGTTGTGGTCAAACATCTGGATGAAACGGGCCTGCGGGTTGGAGGTCGGACCCGGTGGCAACATGTCATCTGTTCGCCGACGATGAGCCATTTCCGAATGGGAAGCGGTAGAGGCGATTTGTTGTCCGGCGTGTCGGGTATTGTGGTGCACGACAACTGGGCATCCTACGGCAGAATGGAAGGTGTCGAGCACGTCCTGTGCAATGCCCATCACCTGCGTGAGTTGCAAGCACTGGTCGACATTGAAAAAGAAGACTGGGCATTGGCAATGAAGAACATCCTGCTGGATGCCAGGAAAGCGACCGAAATCGCCCGTGAAAACGGGTTAGACAACGTCTCGGCGACTGTGATCGCAGCCATCAACGAACGTTACGACGCCTGCATCACAAAGGCCATTTTGTTCCATGAAGGCCAGCCCCCTCTGAGCCCGACCCCGATCGGCAAAACCAGACGCGGGCGACCCAAACGACGGACCGGCCACAATCTCGCGCTGCGATTGTGCGACCGCAAGGCCGATGTGCTGCGTTTCCTCAACGACCTGCGTGTTCCCTTCACCAACAATGAGGCCGAGCAGGCTTTGCGGATGGGTAAGGTCCGCATGAAAGTCTCAGGAGGCTTCCGCACCATGGCCGGAGCAGACAATTTCTGCATACTGAGAAGCGTAATCGAAACGGCACGCAAACAAGGCTGGTCGATACTCGCAACGTTGACTACAATGTCTACTGATCAAATTACACTCAAACTCAAACCAGCATGAGCCATGGAGTATCCCCCGTTCCATGTTGATGGGCAACAGAGAGTTTAATCTTCAACGCTTCGCGCGACCGTTTCCAGTATAGAATTTGTTCGGTTTTGCAGTGCCTCCGCGGTCGCAGAGAGACCCTGCAAACGTGAAGAACATGACGTTGAAAGCTCTTGAAATTCCAATTCCAACATCGAAAGCGACGATGCAAGAAGCGCCGCCGCGTCCGATGCATTGCCGATCATTTCTATCGAACTGCCTTCGCTTTCGGCCAATAATCCCACTGCGGCGGATATACCAAGGAAATTTGCACGGTCGACTTGTTTTGGGAAAGTAAGCGTTTGCCCTGGTTGAATATCTTCAGGGCCGTTAATCGGCCACATGTCAATTGCAGCTAGAAAACCACCCATTAGCCCCGAAAACCTATTCACGGTTTTGCCTTCCGGCGTTCCGCCACAGGTGACGATGGCGTTGGACAACTGGTCTTGGGCTAGACGAATATCGTCGTTAGCTACGTCAGAATTCGTGATGGAGGCGGTAAAGACAAGCCCAACGGCTTCAAGGACATCGGTAAATCGATACCACCCGCGCAATGAACCTGCGTTGCTTGCTGTTACGACAATCTCGCCAGTGCTTGCCAAATTCGCGAACGTCTCAGCAGAGATGTAGGGGCACGGGTCGTCCTCAAAACACACCCGTATAACTTCACCCTCACCAAATGTTGCAGCGCTGATCTCATTAACCGTGTCTGGAATAATGACGAACGGCGCTATAAAATCCTCGTTCAAAGTCTGAACAGCCCGACGGACATCCTCTACCGATTTTCCAATTTGATCAACGGAAGTCAGGCTTTCTTGCAGAAATTGCGCTGTTTGAACCTCGGACTGCCTGCTCAAAAGTATGTTCTGTTCTTCAATCCGGCGGGTCTGCACATACATCATACCAGCTTGGGTTAAAAGAACGATTTCCCCGAATAACACCAGCAGAATAGAGAGCGTAAAGAAAAGCGTGATAGCGCTGACAGTCCGTGGAACAGCGGTGCGTGCCTGCCCGATAATTTCATGTACTTCCGCACGGGTGATTGGAGCAGTCGGATCGCCCACGATAAAGCGGTTGACAATGTTTATCACATCGCCGGTGGCTTCTTCGGCCCGGCGAACCTGCAACGCCAACGCCCAACGAACAAAAATGAAAGCCGCAATTGCTGCAGCGGCGGAAAGGCCCGCCAGTAGCAAAGTCCACGACAGTATTTCCAGACGCTCATAAAGCTCGTAGCCGAGCCATATATAGACGACGACAGCAAAACCAGTCGACAATCCATAAAGCAATGCATTGCGCAAATCGGGTCGCGGCATAATTAACCTCATTTACATTTTGCCCTACTAGGGAAAGCGCAAAGTCAAATGTGCTATCAATGGCCCTAAGATGTAGCGCGTTCTTGCCATATCCCATCGAAAAGCAGAGTTTAGCATTTTGCAGTCCATCATCAACCAGCGCGGCAACACCCAGCACCTATGGTAAGCCGCCAAATTGGTTCGCCGCAAGTCATTCAACTGCACCTGCGCAAATAATAACCTGACCAGTCACCCGAATACTTCAACTGTGTCATACCCGGCAGAATATCCGGGGAAGGCACGGCTCGTCAGTCCCGAACCTGTCGCAACGCGAAACACGGCCCGACAGCTGGTTGAGACAACTCGGCCTGTCAGCCGGGTTTCCGCCGAGACAGCCGCAAAACCGATTGGAATAGAGACGAACGGCCGCGTTCCCCAAGGGGCGGGCAATAACTTGTCTTTTTCCGCAAGATCTGAGGCCCAGCCTCAGACGGGCGCAAATGACGTCACCTCTCAGATCAACATCCAAAGACCACAGGATGGATCTCCGGCACCCGTGCGCGCGACTGTCCAACCGCATGAATTTTCAAAACCGATGGGTCAGTCTGCTGACGGGCCAT
This sequence comes from uncultured Sulfitobacter sp., assembly GCA_963422245.2. GTDB lineage: Bacteria > Pseudomonadota > Alphaproteobacteria > Rhodobacterales > Rhodobacteraceae > Sulfitobacter. Next base: position 757,052 of record CAXMWW010000029.1, read on the forward strand.
GGCCATCTGATGAGCACAGGCCGAATGAAGGGGCGCAACCAATTGGCGGAGCTGGCCGGAATGAAGTGCTGAACAAACAACAGTTGGAAAGAGTCGCGCCCGGCCCACTTGTCCCAAATGTGAAGCGCTCTGAATTGACGCCCAAAATGGGAGCCGCTGAACACGCTAAATGGCTTGCCACAAAGGAGAATATCCCAAGAAATCCTGCCACGAAGCGGGTTCAGCCGCCTGTAGCAACTCCAGGACCAACCGCTGAGCCCGTAAAAGGAAATCCAACCAACCCGCAGTTGGTTCCCGTCAACGCCCAGCCCATCGTTGACGATCGCGGCCCGAAGGCAAATCTGCCTCCAACAACCCAGTCCATACCAAGTGCTCCGCCGCCTCCCCTTGCGGGTGCCAACCCGGTGGTTCGGCCACAGGCTCTGACACCCTCATCTCCCGCCGCAACGGACTTTGCGGTTCTGGAAACCTCACCGCTGGATCTGACAGACACATCCGCTGGCTCACACAGGACAGACCCGGCAGTTCCCTCGCCCGCAGCGCAGTCAAATTTGCCAGCCCGCGCTGATCTGCCCCAACACGTCATGCGTCAGATCGTAGAGATTGCGGCTGGCTTGCCAAATCGTCCTGTTGATATCACCTTGTCGCCAGAAGAGCTGGGGCGCGTTCGTCTCTCTCTCAGCCTGACGGAAACCGGTATTTCAGTCAGCCTGGTGGCAGAACGGCCAGAGACTGTTGACCTGTTGCGACGTCACATTGACTTGCTGGGTCAGGATTTTGCGTCACTCGGTTTCGAAGACATCGCCTTTGATTTCAACGGTAACGAAGGCGCGACCGCCGATGACGATCATCCAAACGTGACGGCAGACAGCGCCGAAGAAGAGACAGCCCACCACATCCATCTGCGCAGCGGGCCGACGTCCGGCCTCGACCTGCGGCTTTGACACAAAGGATCGCAAAATGATCGCACCCACAACATCTGCCACGGCGGGCCTGACCTCAGGCACAAGCACTTCTGGCGCAACCGCCCTCGCCTCAGATTTTGAGACTTTCCTCAAAATGCTGACCGCGCAGGCGCGCTACCAAGACCCTTTGGAGCCCATCGATTCTTCGGAATACGCCGCGCAGCTGGCGCAGTTTTCGATGGTTGAACAGCAGGTCCTGTCGAACGACTTGCTGACGTCGCTTGCGGGTCAGCTGGGTTCCGGGAACATGGCCCAGATGGCCGGGTGGATCGGGATGGAGGCGCGCACGACCGCGCCCGTCGAATTTGATTGCAGCCCTGTGACGCTCTACCCCAATCCGATCTCTGCCTCGGACTCTGTATTCCTGGTCGCCTATGACGAGACAGGCGCGGAAGTGCAGCGCACGGCCATCCCGGTGTCCGCTGACCCTGTCGAATGGGATGGCGTTGCTGCGGATGGCACAGCTTTTCCGGCAGGAACCTATCGGTTCGAAATCGAAAGCCACGCGGACGGTGAACTGATCGTTTCCGACCCTGCTGAGAGTTATGCCCGGATCACCGAAGCCCGCATGCAGGATGGCCAAACTGTGCTGATCCTTGAGAACGGAACGCCAGTGCTTGCTGCAGCGGTCAGCGCGATTCGGGAAGCCGCCTGAACTTATCGATCAGACAGCGCAAAACCGGCATAAGCAAACGGCATGACCGCCCGGCGCAACCGCCCCAGTTCAAACTTGGCCAGTGGGCGCTGCACCGCTTTGGCGTGCACCCGGTCCGTCTGCCGCCCAAGCACCAAATCGGCCAGCACCGCACCAGAATAACTGGCCATCGCAACACCATTGCCGTGGTAGCACAGGCTGGTGAACATACCGGGGTGATCCGGCACTTCGCCGACAAAAGGCATCCGGCGGCGCGCGATGCAGACCATCCCCGACCAGCCATGAGGTGTTTCTACGTCCTTCCATGCGGGAAACATGCGGTCAAAGTCCGCGCGGGCACGACGCATGGCGCGTGCTTCTGACCCCGGCGTGGCCATCAACCCGCCGCGCACACCGAACAACATCCGATTGTCCGGCATCAGACGAAAATAATGTAGCAGATGGCGGGTGTCATAAGACGCTTGCGCGCTGGTCCAGCCCTGCGCCCCAAGCTCTGACTGGGTGATGGGGCGCGTGACGATGATGCTGGACTGCGTCGGCATGTAACGGCCCGCCAGCCATTCGGGCAAATCCTCTGAGGAATAGCCATTGGTGGCGACAATCATTTTTTGCGCTGTTACGTGACCGGTGGGTGTTGTGAGGCGAAAGGCTCTGCCGACGTGGTCAATGGCCTCAACACACGTGTTTTCGCAAATGGTCGCACCTGCAGCCTCTACCGCTGCAGCAAGGCCCACCACGTATTTGCGCGGGTTGAGAGCAAATCCAACCGGGATGGTCAGCGCGCCATGAAACCCGCCGTTCAGACCCTCGCTTTCCAACGCTTCGGGCCGGGTCAACCGGGCTTCGAAGCCATAGTTTTCGGCCAATGTGTCGACCGACTTTTTCATGTCTTCAAAGTCTGAAGGCCGATGGGCCAGTTGGGTTTCGCCCTCTGAGTGGCAATCCACATCGATGCCAAAGCGGGCAATCAGGTCTTCGACAAAGCGGACAGCAGCCACTTCGGTCTGCCGCCATTCCAACCGCCCGTCCCGGCCCACTGCCGCATCTAGAGCTGCGTCTTTCATCATGCCGCCGCCGAGGCAGCAAAACCCGCCATTGCGCCCGGACGCGCCCCAGCCAACATGACGGTTGTCCATCACCAAAGCGTCCACCCCAGCCTCCGCCAAGTGCAACGCGGCAGACAGGCCCGTGAACCCCGCGCCGATAATCGCCACATCGCAGGTTCGGTCGCCGTCCAACGTATCACGGGCGGGCATTTCGATCGTTTCGTCCCACCAGCACCCGGCGCGGGGGCCGTCACTATAGGCAAACTCCGGGTAGATGCGCCTCATGCGCCCGCGCGTTCAGCCGCCTGCGCGTCCCGCTGTGCCCGCACCGCACTGCGTTTGGAGATCAGCGACGCGCTGACCACCCCCACGGTCACGATCCCGATCATGATTGTCGAAAGCGCGTTGATCTCGGGGCTGACGCCCAATCGCACGGCTGGGAATATCTTGATCGGCAAGGTGGTGGCGGAGGGGCCGGAGGTGAAGGAGGCGATCACCAGATCGTCCAGCGATAACGTGAAAGCCAGCAGCCAACCAGAAATCACGGCGGGCGCGATGATGGGCAGGGTGACGAGCCGAAAGGCCTCCCAGGGTGAGGACCCCAGATCGAGCGCGGCCTCTTCCAAAGACCGATCAAAACTGACCAGCCGCGAGGACACGACAACTGAGACGAAGCACATGGAGAAGGTCGCATGCGCCAGCACAATGGTCAGGACCCCCCGGTCCAGTCCGATCCCGATGAAAAGCAGCAAGAGGGACAGACCCGTGATCACTTCAGGCATTACAAGGGGCGCGTAGATCATGCCAGAAAACAGAGTGCGGCCCATAAACCGCCCCCCGCGCACCAGCACATAAGCCGCCATCGTGCCCAGGATGGTCGCGAGGGTAGAGGAGATCACGGCAACCTTCAGCGTGACCCAGGCCGCGTCCAGAAAGGCTTCGTTCTGGATCAGCTGGCCGTACCATTTGGTCGAAAACCCTGCCCAGACCGTGACCAGCTTGGAGGCGTTGAAGCTGTAGATGACCAGGATCACCATTGGCAGATAGAGGAAGGCAAAGCCCAGCGTCAGGGAAGTCGCATTGAACCAGGTGAAGCGTCTCATTGCTCCGCCTCCGCCTGTTTTTGCTGGTTGCGCTGGAAGAGCACGATCGGGATCACAAGGATCAGCAGCAGGATCACCGCCACAGCCGAAGCAACGGGCCAGTCGCGGTTGTTGAAGAACTCTTCCCACAGCACTTTGCCGATCATCAGCGTGCCTGACCCGCCGAGCAGTGAGGGGATCACAAATTCACCAAGTGCAGGGATGAAGACAAGGAAAGAGCCCGCGACAATCCCATTGCGCGAAAGCGGGATGGTCACCAGCCAGAAGGCCTGCATCCGCGAACATCCCAAGTCTTCGGCAGCCTCGTTCAGCGATTCATCCAGACGGTCGAGGGCCGCGTAGATCGGCAGGATCATGAACGGTAGGTAGGTGTACACGATACCGATGTAGACGGCGATGTTCGTGTTCAGGATGGTCAGCGGTTCGTTGATCAGGCCAATCCATTGCAGGAACTGATTGAGCAACCCTTCAGTCGAGAGAATGCCCATCCACGCGTAAACCCGGATCAGGAAGGACGTCCAGAAAGGCAGGATCACCAGCATCATCAGAGTCGGCCGCCATTCCTCTGGCGCTTTGGCCATGCCGTATGCGATGGGGTAGCCCACCAACAATGTCAGAGCGGTTGAGAGCACGGCAATGCGCAGGGAGCTGAGGTAGGCTTTCCAGTAAAGATCGTCCTCGGTCAGGAAGACGAAATTCTCGAAATCAAGCTGGCTGATGAGGTTCGCGAACCCGTCTTTCATCGTCGGTGTGTAGGGCGGGATCGACAGGGCGTAGTCGCTGAGCGAGATTTTGAAAACGATGAAGAAGGGGACCAGGAAGAGTACCAGAAGCCACAGGTAGGGCACGCCTATGAGGACGGCGCGTTTCATCTTTGATCGGGCTCCTGACGTCGCCCGACCGAAGCGAGGGGCCAGCCCCTCGCGCTCCCCGGAGTATTTCTGGCACAAAGAGAGAGCATAGGGGCAGTCATCGGTCGAGCAGCACGCCGGCCGTAGCGCTCCATGAGATCCAGACGGCGTCTTCCCAGGTGATGTCGCGTCGCGCGATGCGGCGGGTATTGGCGGTTTGAGCTTTGATCACGGGGCCGTTTGGCAGTTGCACGTGATAGGTGCTGAGGTTTCCCAGGTAGGCAATATCCAGCACTGTGCCTTGCACGGCGTTGGCGGCATCTGTGGGTTGGTCTTTTGAGATGGCGATCTTTTCGGGTCGGATGGCGAGGTGCGCTGTTTGTCCGTCGCTGAGCGGGGTGTCGGAAGCGGCGGAGATCGGCAGCTGCCCGTCTGCCCATTTGAGGGCATAGGTGCCTTCGCCCGAAGGTCTGACCGTGCCTTCGATGATATTCACGTCGCCAATGAAGTCGGCCACATAGACCGAGTTTGGTTGTTCATAGATCACGTCAGGTGTGGCCACCTGGATGATCCGGCCTTCGTCCATCACCGCAACACGGGAGGCGACGGTCATGGCTTCCTCCTGATCGTGGGTCACGATCACGAAGGTCGTGCCCGTGGTTTCCTGAATGTCCATCAGTTCGAACTGAGTGTCCTGCCGCAACTTCTTGTCGAGTGCGCCAAGGGGTTCGTCCAACAGCAAAAGTTTGGGCGCTTTGGCCAGTGAGCGCGCCAAGGCAACACGCTGACGTTGGCCGCCGGAGATCTGATGCGGCTTGCGCTGGGCGAACTTCTCCAGCCGTGTCAGCTTGAGCATGTCTTCGACACGGCTGGCAATCTCGTCCTTTGGCTTGCGGTCACGCTTGAGGCCGAAGGCAATGTTTTCCCACACACTGAGGTGCGGGAAGAGCGCATAGGACTGGAACATCATGTTCACCGCCCGCTTGTTGGGCGGCACATCGTCAATCACCTGCCCGGCCAGTTCGATGTGCCCATCGGAAACTGTCTCAAACCCCGCGAGCATCCGCATCATTGTGGTCTTGCCGCAGCCGGATGGGCCCAGAAGCGCAAAGAACTCTTTTTCAAAGATGTCGAGCGTCAGATCCTCGATCGCCACGAATTCCCCGAACCGCTTGGTGACGTTCTGAAACCGGATCAGCGGTTTTTCGGTGGGGTCATCCCAAGGGGCAAAAACGGTTTGGCCCATCACTTCTCCTGCAAGGCAAGGCGCACGCCAAGCGCGCAATAGATCGTTCCGACAACACGAGACTGCCAGCGCTGTACGACCGGGCTTTGGCGCAGAGCACCCCCAAGCGCGCCGGTTACAACTGCAAAGACGACCGTCGACAGCAGGCCCAGCAGCACCAGCAAAACACCAAAAACAGCCAACTGCCCGGCCACCATGCCGCGGGTGGGATCAACAAACTGCGGCAGAAAGGCGAGAAAGAACATCGCTGTCTTTGGGTTCAAAACCTCTGCAACAATGGCCTGCCGGAAAGCTGGAAGTGGCCCGATTGCCAGAGCATCTCGCGGTTCTCCAGGTTCGGGATTTGCGAGAAGCGCACGTATCCCCAGATACACAAGATAAGCCGCGCCCAAATACTTGATAACGGTAAAGCCCCAGGCCGATGCCAGTACAAGCGCAGACAGGCCAATGACGGCAAATGCCGTGTGGATAAAATCACCCACCGCAATGCCCAGCGCCGTGGCGAGGCCCGCGCGTGTGCCTGACGTACTGGACCGTGCGACGGTCAGCACGGTTGCAGGTCCGGGAACAAAAACAAACCCTGCCACGATGGCGACATAAGTCCAGAGAACGACGGAATCGATCATTGTCAGCGGCTCCTGCAAGAATGAAAGGGCCCAAGCGCATCAAGCGGATGGGCCCGGATCACATCAGGTCCCGGACTTGATCTTGGTCCACATGCGGGTCACGACCCGCTGCACCTTGGGCCCATAGGGTGAGGTGGTGTAGAGGTTCTTCAGCGTTTCCTCATCAGGATAGATCGCGGTGTCCCCGATCACATCTTCCTCCAGGAACTCCTGAGACGCGAGGTTGCCGTTGGCGTAGTAGGCGTAGTTCGACGCGGTCGCCATGTTCTGCGCATCAAGGATGAAGTTGATGAACTTGTGCGCGCCCTCCGGGTTCGGCGCATCCGCGGGGATGGCCATCTGGTCGAACCACATCAGCGCTCCTTCGGAGGGGGCTGCATAGGCAATTTCAACACCGTTTTCAGCCTCTGCCGCACGATCGCGCGCCTGCAGGATGTCACCCAACCAGCCAAAGGCCACGCAGATGTCACCATTCGCCAAGGCGTTGATGTATTCCGAGCTGTGGAACTTCTGCACGTGAGGGGCGACGGCGGTCAGCACCGGCTCAGCCTTCTTGATGGTGTCGGTGTCTTGCGCATCCGGGTTTTCGCCGAGGTAGGCCAGCGCCGCCGGGATCATTTCTGACGGGGCGTCCAGGAAGTGCACGCCACAGGACGCCAGCTTTTCCATGTTCGCGGGGTCAAAAATCAGCGCAAGTGAGCCCATGGGCGCATCGTCACCGAGGACCTCTTTGACCTTGCCGACGTTCACGCCAATACCGGTGGAACCCCACATGTAGTTGATGGAATAGGCATTGTCCGGATCGTACTGCGCGGTGCGCGCCTCAATCACGTCCCAGGCGTTGCCGATGTTGCTGAGCTTGGACATGTCCAGCTTCTGGAACGCCCCTGCTGTGATCTGGCGCTGCAGGAAGGTGCCTGATGGGACCACAACGTCATAGCCCGACCCACCGGCCAGCATCTTGGTTTCAAGCACTTCGTTGCTGTCGAAAACGTCGTAGATGAGGTCGATACCGGTCTCTTGTTCGAATTTCTCCAGCAGGCCTTCGTCAATGTAGTCCGACCAGTTGTAGACGCGGACTTCTTCGGCCAATGCAGTTGTGGCCAGTAGGGCCGTGGCAGCGACGCTGCCCAGAATGGTGGTTTTCATGTCATACTCCCAGATGGTCAGACCCGGTTGATCCGGGCTTGAGTTAATTTGATCAAGTTTTGCCTCTTGCGGCAAGATGATTTATGCTTTCACGGCCTGTGCGGTGCTGCAAGCCAGTCGCGGGCGGTGAACATTTGAGCAAGTCATGAACGCAGAGTTGATCCCAGCCCAGAACCCTTTTGGTCAGGCCGATTCCGCCAAGACCCCCGCACATCAGAGCGTCTATCAGGCGCTGCGCGCGATGATCCTATTCGGGGATCTGGCGCCTGGTCAGGCAGTGACAATTCAAGGGCTGGTGGCCGAGCTTGATGCCGGTATGACGCCTGTGCGTGAGGCGATCCGGCGGCTGATTGCAGAAGGGGCGCTGACCCACAAAGGCAACCGCCGTGTCAGCGTACCGGTACTCACCCCGCAAGGCGTGGATGAACTTGGTTTTATGCGTCTCGCACTAGAGCCGGAACTGACCCGCAGGGCGGCAGTGGCTATGACCCCAGATCGGCTTGAACATCTCAGGGCCGTGGATGCGGACCTGAACGCCGCAATCTCTCGCGGTGATGTGGGTGGCTATCTGACCCACAATTACCGCTTTCATGCAGCCATTTATGAAACTGCAAATGCGCCGATCATGGCCGCCACGGTAGACCGCCTTTGGCTGCGTTTCGGGCCATCACTCAGGGTCGTCTGCGGTCGGTTTGGCACCTCAAACCTGCCGGACAAACATGCTGACCTTCTCGCAGCGCTCACTACATCAAACGTGGAGGCCGCTGCACAAGCGATGGCCGAGGATGTGGAGCAAGGCACGCTTCAGGTACGGGCAGCCTTGACCGAGGCTACTGACAGCGCCGATTCGATTGACTTCCCCTAATTTGATCATATTCTGACGGGCGACGTTCCTTCTGCGCGAAAGGCCTATGCCCATGTCCCTGATCTCGAACCATCTGCCCACGGCAGAATTGCAGGCGCTGGATGCTGCGCATCACATGCACCCTTTCACCAACAACAACGAACTTGGTGCCACAGGCGCTCGGGTGATCACGCGGGCCAAAGGCGTCTACCTTACTGACAGTGACGGGAACGAAATTCTGGACGCCATGGCAGGCCTGTGGTGCGTGAACATCGGCTACGGCCGGGACGAGCTGGCAGAGGCTGCGGCCCGCCAGATGAAGGAGCTGCCGTATTACAACACCTTCTTTCAGTCGACCCACGTGCCGGGGATCGCCCTGGCCAAGGAACTGGCCGATCTGACCCCATATGATCTGAACCACGTGTTCTTTGCGTCTTCCGGGTCGGAGGCGAACGATACCAATCTGCGGCTGGTGCGGACCTATTGGGCGCAGCTGGGCAAGCCAGAAAAGTCCCACATCATCAGCCGTCAGAACGCCTACCACGGGTCCTCAATGGGGTCCGCTTCACTGGGCGGCATGACATACATGCATGCGCAGGGCGGCTTGCCCATCGCTGGCATTCACCACATCGATCAACCAGACTGGTGGTCTGAAGGTGGCGACATGGACCGAGACGCGTTTGGCATCAAATGCGCACAGACGTTGGAGGCCAAGATCCTTGAACTTGGGCCAGAGAACGTGGCTGCCTTTATCGGTGAACCCGTGCAGGGTGCCGGCGGTGTCATCGTGCCCCCTACAACCTACTGGCCCGAGATTCAGCGCATCTGCAAAGAGTACGACGTGCTGCTGATCGCCGATGAGGTGATCTGCGGCTTTGGCCGTACAGGCAATTGGTTCGGATCGCAGACGCTGGACATCAAGCCAGACGTCATCACCATCGCCAAGGGGCTCAGCTCTGGTTACGCGCCCATTGCCGCCTCCATTGTGAACGAAAAGGTCGCCCAGGTGATCGACAACTGCGAATTTGCGCATGGCTACACCTACTCCGGCCACCCTGTGAGTGCGGCGGTCGCCATGGAAAACCTGCGCATCATGCGCGAGGAAAAGATGGTCGATCACGTCCGGGATGTGGCGGCCCCTGCCCTGGCAAAAGTCTTCGCCGAGCTTGAGGACCATCCCCTTGTCGGCGAGGCCGCACAGATCGGCATGATGGCCAGCCTCGCGCTGACCCCCCACAAGGAAAGCCGTGCGGCCTTTGCAATGGAACGTGGCACTGTCGGCAAGATCTGCCGCGACCATTGTTTTGCCAACAAGCTGGTCATGCGTCACGTAGGCGACCGTATGGTGGTCTCGCCGCCGCTGATTATGACCGCCGATGACATTGATGAGATGGCCAAACGCGTGAAGGTGGCGCTTGATGCAACCTACGCAGACCTCAAAGCCGAAGACATGCTCAAAGCCGCGTCATAGCGCCATATACGGGATGGTGGGTGGGGTGTCGTGCGTCAGCACGCACGTCACCCGCCATCACAACGCCCGCAAACGTTCCAGCACACCCAGCGACGGATACCCATCGGCCCGCAACCCCTGGGCCTGCTGGAACCGACGGATCGCCCCGATCGTCAGCGGCCCCATCTTTGCGTCAATCTTGACTGTATCGAACCCCGAAGCCGTCAAACGCTTCTGCAACTCCACCCGCTCATCAAACGTCAGTACCCGCAAATGCCGCGGCCAACTCGCCTTGATCGGCGCGGCACCCGCAATCCGATCCGCCAAGTGGCCAACGCCAATCACATAGGCATCCGCGGTGTTGTAGCTCTCCAGCACTTCGAAGTTGTCGAACACCAGAAATGCCGCCCCTTCAGCCCCGCCGGGCAGCAATACTGAGGCCGTTCCATGGTCCGGCACCGGGTTCCCATCGAGACCCAAAACCCCCTTATCGGCCCATTCACTCGGCAGCATGACGTTCTCACGTTGGGCGCTCAGATAGTCAAATCCTTCAGGCAGCGTGACCTCCACGCCCCAAGGTTGACCAAAAGTCCAGCCAAAGCTCTTCAAATATGCGGCTGTTGAGGCCAGGGCATCCGTCGGGTCATCCCCCCAGATATTCCGCCGCCCGTCGCCGTCGTGATCCACCGCCAACTTCTGAAAGGACGACGGCATGAACTGCGTATGCCCCATCGCCCCGGCCCAGGACCCTTTCAGGTTTCGCCTGGAGGTATCGCCATCCTGCAAGATCTTCAGCGCCGCCAGCACCTCTCCTTCAAAGAACGCAGCCCGGCGCCCTTCATAGGCCAGCGTCGCAAGCGAGCTCAGCACGTCATCACCGCCCCGAAACCTCCCATAGGCGCTTTCAAGCCCCCAGATCGCTGTCACGATCTCTTTCTCAACGCCATACTCGGCCTCAATCGCGCTCAGCTTGGCGTCCCACTTGGCCAGCGCAGCCTTGCCGTTGCTGACACGCAGGTCAGACACGGCTGTGTCGAGATAGTCCCAAACCGTCTTGGTAAACTCCGCCTGATTCCGGTCCCGCCGCACCACTTCGGCCTCGAAGGTGACGCCTTTCATCGCGGCATCATAGACATCTCCAGAGATACCAGTCTCCAGCGCACGCGGCCGAAATTCGGCCACCCATGCATTCAACCCAGCCTGGGACAGGTCAGACTTGGCAGCCTCCAACACGCCTGACCGCTCCGGCGGGCGGGCCGAACTGTCCGGTCCAGCCCCCAAAACGGGTTGTGACAGGCCAACAGCCAGCATCCATACAAACAAAAACCTGCGCTTCATCATCCCGTTTCCCGGACCGCTCTTTTGACCCAACCTAAGCGCCGCGCTGAAAGGACAAAAGCCCTCACCCTTCGCTCGCGCGGCGTTCCGCCATATCGGCCCGCATCATGTCCGTAAATTCGCGCAACATCGGCACCCGGCGCGGACGAAAGCTTGCACCGGTTCGGCGCAGATCATCCATCCGATCCAACCGGAACACGCGGTAGTCCTCTCGCAGATGACACCAGGCCATCAACACATTGGTGTCCTGCCAATAGACCAACCCCAACGGGTCCACCTCGCGCGTCGTCGCGGCCCCCTTGGCATCCACATAAGAAAACGCCACCGTTTCTTCGTCCCACGTGGCGGACCGCAGATATCCCACATCGATCCGAGGCGGATCAGGCCGAATGAACCGCTGCGCATCCAGAATGGCATGCTTTAGCCGGTGCGCCTGCCGCGCCGGGACCCGCGCGGTCAACTTCGCTAGCGCTGTCGTCGCTGCCTTGGCCAGCGCGGGATCGCCAATGATCGACACATCGCGCAGACCGAGCACCAGCGCCTCCAGCTCATCATCCTCAAACCCCAGCGGCGGCAGGGTGGCGTCCTCAATCAGCGTGTAGCCAAACCCCGCCTCCCCGTCGATCACCGCGCCCAGGCCACGCAGAGCCTCAATGTCGCGATAGATCGTGCGCAGCGATACCTCCATTTCATGCGCCAATTGCTCCGCCCGCACGGGCGGTGGCAGGCGGCGCAGGGCGGTCATCATCTGAAAAAGTCGGTGGGTACGGGTCATGCCACACCCTAACCCTTCCTGCCAAAAATTGACAGCACGCGATGCTAGAACAAATGCAGAAACAAGGAGACTCACATGATCACGCTCATCACCTATGCCCCCGCCTTCGGCGAACCCTCTGCCAGCCCGTTCTGCACCAAGGCCATCTGGCTTCTGAACATGGCGGGCGTGTCCTGGGGGCGCGAGGATACATTCGACCCCCGCAAGATGCCCAAGCAGAAACTGCCCGCGATCCGGGTGGACGGGCAGCTGATCGAAGACAGTGACAATATCCGCGCTTACCTTGAAGGGTTGGGCCATGACTTCGATGCTGGCCTGTCAGACACGGAACGCGCCACGTCCCGCGCCTTCATCCGCATGGCGGAAGAGCATCTGTACTTCCACATCGTCTATGACCGCTGGGGCGACGATGCAGTCTGGCCTGTGGTCCGGGACACTTACTTCAAGATGGTCCCCAAAGCGCTGCGGGGCTTCGTGACACGTAATATCCGCAAGCAGGTGCTACGCGGCTTGCACAGTCAGGGCGTGGCGCGGCTGAGCGCGGAGGAACGGCTTGCCAGGGTGGAACCCGACCTGCAAGCCATGACCACCCGCCTGTGGCATGGCCCGTTCCTGTTCGGGGAACGGCCCACGGCGGCGGATGCCTCTGTTGCGGCCATGCTAGGGGCTATGCGGGCTACGCCCGGCACGACGCTGCTCAAGTCGCGCATTCTGGAAGACGCGGTGCTTTGTGGCTATCTGGACCGGATGGATGCGGCGATGCGCAACCCGAGCGCTGCATTCAGCGACGACGTCTTGTCACTTTGCGCTTAGCCTTCGCGGGCTTCCCGCCCTTGCGCTTGTAAGACTTGCGCCGGGGGCTGCGCCCAGCCGGGCTGCGGCCCCCGCTTTCAACTTCTTTGCCTTCCAGCTCGATCAAATCCAGCGCGATGCCGCCCGTCACCGGCACAGCTTCGGCCAGTTTGACCTTTACCCGCTGGCCAATGCTGATCACACGGCCCGTATCGGCACCCATCAGGGTCTGGTCTTCGCGGTCATAGTGGAAATACTCATTTCCCAAGGTCCGCATAGGCAACAGGCCGTCCGCACCCGTCTCGTCCAGCTTCACAAAGACCCCAAACCGCGCGATGCCGCTAATCCGGCCCATGAACTCTGCCCCCACACGGTCGCTGAGGTAGGACGCCAAGTACCGGTCCGTCGTATCCCTTTCAGCGGTCATGGACCGGCGCTCGGTCTCGGAAATGTGGGTGCCCGTCTGCTCCAACCGCTCCACATCCGCGTCTTGCAGCCCGTCCTTCCCCCAGCCATGGGCCGTAATCAGCGCACGGTGCACGATCAGGTCTGCGTAACGTCTGATCGGAGAGGTGAAATGCGCGTAGGATTTCAGCGCCAGCCCAAAATGCCCGATGTGCTGGGGGCCATAGTAGGCCTGCGTCATCGCGCGTAGCGCGGAGAGGTTGATAAGCTCCGCGTCCTCCGTCCCTGCCGCCGCATTCAGCAGCTGGTTGATATGCGCGGTCTTGAGCACTTGGCCCTTGGCCAAACCGAACCCAGCGGCCTGAGCCGTCTCCCGCAGGCTCTCCAGTTTTTCGCGCGGGGGTTCTTCGTGGATACGGAACAGCAGTGGCGTGCGTTTGGCGATCAACGTCTCAGCCGCCGCGACGTTGGCCAGCACCATGAACTCCTCAATCAGCCGATGCGCATCCAGCCGGTCCTTGAAGTTCACTGACGTGACCGTGCCATCTTCGGCCAACTCGATCCGCCGTTCGGGCAAGTCCAGTTCCAGTGGTTGCCGCACGGCCCGCGCCTGTTTCAGCGCGGCATAGCAGTCATAGAGGGGTCGCAGAACCGTCTCCAACAAAGGCCCACAACGGTCATTCGGGTTGCCATCGATGGCCTCTTGCACCTCTTCATAGTGCAGCGAAGCGGGCGACCGCATCAGACCACGGTGGAAAGTATGCGACAGCTTGTTGCCCTTGGCATCCAGTACCATCCGTACGGCCATACAGGCGCGCGGCACCCCTTCGTGCAGAGAACATAGGTCCCCCGACAGTCGGTCCGGCAGCATCGGCACAACGCGGTCCGGGAAATAGGTCGAGTTGCCGCGCTTCTGCGCCTCCCGATCCAGCGCAGAGCCCGGCTTCACGTAGTGGGCTACATCGGCAATCGCGACCCAGAGGATATGGCCACCTTCGTTCTTGGGGTCGTCATCGGGATGGGCGTAGCAGGCATCGTCGTGATCACGCGCATCGCTGGGATCAATGGTGATAAGCGGAAGATCACGGAGGTCTTCACGTCCCTTCAGGCCCGCTGGCTTCATAGCGTCGGCTTCTGCGATGACTTCATCGGGGAAATCGTCAGGAATACTGTGTTGATGGATCGCAATCAGCGACACGGCCTTGGGTGCGGTTGGATCGCCAAGGCGCTCCACCACGCGGGCACGCGGCAGGCCCATGCGGCCCTTGGGGCCCGCCTGTTCAGCCTCCACCAGTTCGCCATCCTTGGCCCCGTGCATGGCATCGGTGGCGACTTGCCATTCCTTGTCGCTGCCTTTGTCGATGGGCAGAATGCGTCCGCCCTCGGCGGTCTTGCGAAAGATGCCCAGAACACGTTTCGGATTGGTCCCGATCCGCCGGATCAGCCGCGCCTCGTAGTGGTAGGGTTCGTCCTTGACTTGCGTCAGCCGCGCCAGAATGCGGTCGCCTTCGCCCAGCGCCGGATCAGCCGCGCGGGGGATCACCAGCACCCGCGGCTCAGTCCCTTCGCCGTGCCACTCCATCGGTTTGGCATAAAGATCACCATCGCCATCCGGGCCTGTGACCAGCAACACAGAGACCGGCGGCAGGCGGTCGGGATCCTGATAGGTCTTTTTGCGCTTCTCCAGATGGCCCTCGGCCTCCAGCTCTTTCAACAACCGCTTGAGGTCGATGCGGGCCGCGCCCTTGATCCCGAACGCTTTGGCGATGTCACGCTTGGCGGTCAGGGTCGGGTTCTGCTCAATCCATTCGAGGACTTCGGATTTGGTTGGAATTCTGCTCATAAACCGGAGGTAGCACGCAGCCCTGGCAGCGTCATGGCAATTCTGAAGGCGTCACTGGGTCAACAGCCGTAGGTCATCCATGGTATCGACGTCCTGCAAGGTCGCGACCGTTGCGACGCGATGGTCCGGCAAGGTGGCGCGCGTGTCTTCCAATGCATGTGCCGTCGACCACCGCACCCCAGCCATAAAGCCCGCCGGTTGCCGCCCCGGATGTTTCAGACCGACAAGCCAATAGCCACCATCCGGTGCGGGGCCAAAGACCGCATCGTGATCGCCGAGTGCCGCAAAGGCCTCTGCCACGCTGCCCCGCGTGATCCCCGGGATGTCCGCGCCAATCACGCAGGCAGGTGCGCCATCCGCAGCACGCAACATCCGCGCCATACGCGCACCCAGATCACCGCGCCCCTGCGGCCAGCGCGGCAGATCAGCGGGCCAGACGCGGGACTGCAAGCCAGCCACATCCGGCGCCACCGCCAGGACCACATGCCAACGCGGGTCGCGAATGCGCCGCAACAGGCGCTTCACCTGTTGCCGAAACCACCACGCCGCAGCCACCATGCCAATGTCGCGTCCCAGCCGGGTCTTCACACGACCGGGGCGAGGTTCCTTGACCATGACAATCAGTGTCGGTTTCACGCGAAATAGTCGCGCAAGATGCGGGAATAGATCGCCTTGAGCTGATGGATATGTTCCACCGCCACGTGTTCATCCACCTTGTGCATCGATTGCCCCACAAGACCGAATTCCACCACCGGGCAATGGCGCATGATGAACCGCGCGTCAGAGGTGCCGCCAGAGGTGGAGAGTTCAGGCTTCACGCCGGTTTCGGCCTCTACAGCGGCTGAAACAAGATCAGACAGCTCACCCGGTTCGGTAAAGAAGCTTTCGCCAGACACCTGGGCGGAGACGTCAAATTCGATCCCGAATGCATCACCCGCTTTGGCAACCTCCTGCGCGATCCACTCCATCAACATCAAGGAGTTGTGCGCATCATTGAACCGGATGTTCACGGCAGAGGAACACTCCGCCGGGATCACGTTGTTGGCGGGGTTGCCTGTGTCCACCGTGACAACAGCCAAAGTTGAGGGGTCAAAATGATCCGTGCCCTCGTCAAGCGTATGGCTGGACAACGCATCCATCAGGCGCATCATCGCGGGGATCGGGTTCTTGGCGCGATGGGGATAGGCCGAATGCCCCTGCACACCAATCGCGCGGAACCAGATGGTCATCGACCCGCGCCGCCCGATCTTCATCATCTGGCCCATGGTTTCAGGACAGGTTGGTTCACCCACCAGACAGACATCCATGCGCTCACCATTGTCCGCCATGTAATCCAGTAGCGCTTGCGTGCCGTGTCGTGCGTCGCCCTCTTCGTCCCCTGTGATCGCGATCACGATGGACCCGTCCGGCGGCGTGTCTTTCACAAAATCCACAGCAGCGGCGGCAAAGGCGGCCACGCCAGACTTCATGTCAGTTGTACCGCGCCCATACATGACGCCATCCTTGATCTCTGCCCCGAAGGGCGGCATCGACCAATCGCTTTCCTTGCCGATGGGCACGACGTCAGTGTGGCCGTTGAACCCAAAGGACTTGGTGTTGCCCTTGCTCCCCCAGCGGGCAAAGAGGTTGCGAATGCCTTCGCGGTCCGCCCAGGCGCAGTCAAACCCGGCCTCCGACAACAACCCCTCTAGGATTTCCAGCGCGCCTTCGTTTGCGGGCGTGACAGAAGGGCAGCGGACAAGTTGGGCGGTCAGGTCGACAGGATCAACACTGGACATGGGGGCTCCTTGATTTCAGCACGCGAGACACGCCCCTTTTGTGGCGAAAATGGCGCGGTGCCAAGCCTTATGGGACAAACGACGCTTAACAGCGTCATGAACTGCGTGATAGCGTAGCTGCAATAACAAAGCCCGAGGCAGGGTATCAGCAGTGGGACAGCACCCGAAAACGGGGCGTCCAACCAGACCAACATCCATTCACCCGGGGTCCGCCCCGGCGTTGCTGCGCGATGTATCTGCCCGGAACATAAGGCGGTGCAGAGCTATGGATGTGTGTACGTTGGCGGGGGCCGGGCGATGACCTGGCTTGCTGTGGTGGATCACGAAGAACGCAGGCTCAGCCTGCGTGGACTGGGCGCTGACAGTCAGCCCACACCCCTGATTGAAGACAAACACGACGCGCTGCTGACCCGAGGCACGATCGTTTTCGAGACACATCCGGTTGTCGATGACGACCGCAAGGAAACACTGTTTGGGTTTGCAGCCACCACCCCTTGGTCCCGGTCTCTTTGTTTTGAGGCGATCCCGGGCGGCGGGGTCAGATTGACCCAGAACAGCGGCACTTCGACAACCACTGCAGAAGTCCGCCGCACGGACGAAGTGCGCCGTGATGTGCTGCGGGTGACGTATGCTTGGGACTCCGTCGCAAAGTGGGGGCGACTGACCCTTGAACAGCCCGAAGAAACCCAAGTGATCCATGCAGAGGTGCCCTTGCCTGCCCCCCTGTGCTTGCATGATTTGCGCCTGTTGATGCTGGGTGGACGTGGTCAGACCTTTGCACCAGACATGATTTTTGCTGCCTTCTCGGACGATATTGAACCCGTTGGCCCGATGCCCTCGCTGCTGCCACAAACCCCGGTCGCGACCCCTTGGGGATACCGGGCGGTCAACACGCTGCAGCGCGGGGACACAGTCACCACTCAAGGTTCCGGTGTGGTCCCTGTGGTTCACCGGGTGGACCGCACTGTACCCGCACGCGGCAGCTTTGCCCCCATCCGCATCCGCGCGCCCTACTTCGGTCTGGTTGACGATATTATCGTATCGCCAGAACAGCGACTGCTGATTGACGGACCAGAAGTAGAATACCTTTTTGGACAGGAGGCCGTGTTGGTCCCTGCCCGCCATCTGGTCAATGGCTTCACAGCCCATCCCGAACCCTGTGGGCCGGTCACCACGTATCAGCAGCTTTTGCTGCCCCGGCATGAGACGCTGCTGGCCGCAGGAACGGCTGTTGAGAGCCTCTATATCGGGCGCATCCGCAGGCATAGTGATCAACTGTGCACCAGCGTTCTGAACGGTCTGGACCGCAGCGGCCTGCCCGAACATGGACGGCCCTCTCATCAGGTGTTGCGCCAGTTTGAGGCCATCCACCTTGCCCGCCGCCGCGCAGCCTGAAGCGTCCGCAGACCGGGCAGTATGTCGCGCAAATCTCTGCCCCCAGACGGGATGACGTGAAACACCCTGCCACCTGTGCTAGAATGGTCGCATTCAACCAATGCCCATTTCAGAACACAGCAAGGGAATCCCATGTCCCGCGACAACTTCACCAACAGCGCGTTGCGCGACCAAATTTTCAAATGGAACGCAAATGACCTGATCCGTGGCGTCGCCGGCGTGGAGATTCAAGAGGCCAATCAGGCCGACAGGCTCGCTGGGCGGGTGTATTATTGCGAGAACTGCAAGTTCGCCCACACGGACAGGAAGTACTTTCAGATCGATCATCTGGTGCCGGACAAACAGTTTCGCGGCACTGGCAGGCCGTCAAACGTCTGGCACAATGCGATCATCCTGTGTGGTTCTGTCGGGCCCAAGACCTATGGCTGCAACCAGACCAAACAGGACAAGAACTGGCCGCCGCCCTATGCCGGGTTGGCACGGACGTTGCCAGATGTGGATATGAACTGGATGCCCATGCATCTGCGGGATGCAAACACCGTCTGGCCCTAGCTGCTGGACAAAGCCTTTAGTACCGCCATTGCGTCCTCTGCGCGTTCCTCCGGAACGAACAGGTGATCGTGATAAAACCCCGCAACCGGGTTCACGCCCATGCCTTCTGCTGCAAGGGCCGTAGCAATGCGAGCCATGAAACCCACGGCGTCCAGCGATGAATGAATATTCAGCGTGATCATCCGGCTTGGGAATTCATAAGCCAGCCCAGCCTGCTCCGCCTGCGATTGTCGCAGGATCAGCGTGGTGCCTTCAGCCTCTTGAAACACCATGCGCGGGGTCAGTCCATCCGGTATGGAATCGACCGTGGCAAAGACATAGACGCCCTCCACCAGTTCGGCCGACATCGCGGCCAACAGGCGGTCTAAATCGGTTTCGCCACTCATTCATAAAATGGCGTCATCTGCGCCACGATCACTGCGTTCTCATTGAGCGCCCGCTCCATCAGCGCGCGTTCTTCGCCGTCAATTTCATGCCCCTCGGCTTCCCGATCCGCCAGTGTGCCATAGCCCGTGACATCCAGCGGGGCCGTATCCGCTTGCTTGAGGATCGCCACGGTCTCGCGCACCGCCTCGGCCTCATCCACGCCGGAGGCAAAACACATCAGTGCTGCCCCAGTCGCCTTGTCGGGCAGGCCATCGCCCTCCTTACGGCCGATCTGCACCAGCAAGGTATAGACCTGCTGGCGCGATTTGGGCTTTTTGGACTTGGCCACGGGGGCTTAGTCCCGCAGCAGCTCGTTGATCGAAGTCTTGGAACGTGTGCGTTCGTCCACCCGCTTCACGATCACGGCGCAATAGAGGCTCACGTTGTTCTTCGATGGCATGGAGCCTGCGACGACAACCGAACCGGCTGGCACTTCGCCATACATCACTTCGCCGGTTTCACGGTCCACAATCTTGGTGGATTGGCCGATGAACACGCCCATGCCCAGAACGGAGCCTTCGCGCACGATGCAGCCTTCGACCACTTCAGAGCGCGCGCCGATGAAGCAGTTGTCTTCAATGATCGTCGGGCCCGCTTGCATCGGTTCCAGCACGCCGCCGATGCCCACGCCACCGCTGAGGTGTACGTTCTTGCCGATCTGCGCGCAGCTGCCCACGGTGGCCCATGTGTCGACCATGGTGCCTTCGTCCACATAGGCGCCAAGGTTCACAAAGGAGGGCATCAAGACCACACCGGGTGCGATATATGCAGACTTGCGCACCACGCAGTTGGGCACGGCGCGGAAACCTGCAGCCGTCCACTGCTCAGCGCCCCAGCCCTTGAACTTGCTGTCGACCTTGTCCCACCAGCCGCCGCCTTGCGGGCCACCGTCTTGCTGCTCCATGTCCTTGATGCGGAAACCCAGCAACACGGCTTTCTTGGCCCATTGGTTCACATGCCAACTGCCGTCTGCCTGACGTTCCGCAACGCGCAGGCCACCGCCGTCAAGTGCGGCCAAAGTGGCTTCGATGGCATCACGCGTCTCACCCGTTGTGGCGGGCGTGATGCTGTCACGGTCTTCCCATGCGGCTTCGATGGCGGCTTCTAGCTGTGCGTTGGACATGTGCGTCTCCCTCATCTGTCCCGCGCGCTATAGCTGGACGCGGGCAGGCGCGCAATCAGATCAGGCCCACTTGATCGAACAGCCCATAGACGGAGTCTGTTCCATCGGCCCCCTGCCCGTGTTGGCAACCATCCGCATTGCGTTCAGCAGTTCAGGCACGCGGGAGCCCGGGTTCCCGCGCATGCCCACATCGTCAATCCGTCCCCGGTACTGCAAACCACCCTGCGCATTGAAGCCAAAGAAGTCGGGCGTGCAGACGGCCCCATAGGCGCGGCCCACCGACTGATCCTCATCCACCAGATAGGGTGCCTCCAGCCCGTGCTCTGCCGCAAAACCCGCCATCCGGTCTGGCGCATCCGCAGGATAGGCGCGGTAGTTGTTCGACATGATGCAGACGCAACCGATACCTTCGGCCTCAAGCGCCTTCATGTCCGCGGCTAACCTATCAATCACCGCGACAACATAAGGACAGTGATTGCAGATGAAGGCGACCAACAGCCCTTTGTCACCCATCACGCTGCCCCGCGTGTGACGCACGCCGTCAGGTGTCGCCAGATCAAAGTCCGGCGCAGGCCAGTCGAAATCGCAAACCTCCGTTTTCAATAGCATCTCAGGTCACCCTCTGTTGATAACCGCCACACTAGCAGCCATTGCATCCGCCCGCCAACCGGGCCACGCTGGCCACAACAGTTTCTGGAGAGTTCCGATGAAAGACCACGCCCGCAAACCCTTTCGCGATGCCCATATGGACCGCCAACAGGCGCAGGAGGCCCCAGTCACCGCGCAAACGCAGGCACCGGCCTATCGCTTGGCCTTTTCCGACGATGATTTCATGTGCCGCGATGAGCTGCGCCCGGTGCGGCTGCAGCTGGAACTGCTGAAGCCAGAGATGCTATTGGACGAAGCGGGCATCAAATCCACCATCGTTCTCTTCGGTGGTGCCCGTATTCCGGAACCTTCCAAGAAAGACACGGCGCGCACCGAAACGCTGGCTGAACTCTCGCGTTTCTACGATGAAACCCGCGAATTCGCCCGGCTGATGACACTGAAATCCATGGACTCAGGCGGCACCGAGGACGTTATCGTCACCGGCGGCGGCCCCGGCGTGATGGAGGCAGGCAACCGTGGCGCGGTGGACGCGGGCGGCAAGTCCATCGGCCTCAACATCGTGCTGCCGTTTGAACAGGCCCCGAACGAATACGTGACACCGGAGCTCTGCTTCAACTTCCACTACTTCGCGATCCGAAAGATGCACTTCCTGATGCGCGCGAAGGCGATCTGCGTCTTCCCCGGCGGTTTCGGCACCATGGACGAGCTTTTTGAATCGCTGACCCTGATCCAGACGGGCCGCATGCAACGCGTGCCCTTCCTGCTTTTTGGCCGCGACTTCTGGAACCGGATCATCAATTGGGAGGCCCTGTCCGACGCAGGCACGATCTCAGCCGAAGACCTCGACCTCTTCCGTTTTGTCGAAACCGCGCAGGAAGCGATGGAGATCATCGAGAATTGGGAACCAACAGGCGCGCGCGACGAAGTGCCGGGGCGTTAACACCACCCCATGAACAGCCTCAGCCCTAATCTGCAAGGCAGCCTCTGGATGGTGGCCGCCATGGCCGCCTTTGCCATTGAGGACGCGCTGCTGAAGGCTGCCGGGCAGACCCTGCCGGTGGCGCAAATCCTCATGCTGTTTGGTGGCGGCGGCGCGCTGATTTTTGCAGCACTTGCACGGCGGCACGATGAGCCCCTCGCCCCGCCGGAGGTGCTGTCGGGCGTCATGCTGATCCGAGTGGTCTTTGAAATCATGGGGCGGCTTTTCTACCTTTTGGCCATCGTGCTGACACCGCTGTCGTCTGCCACCGTGATCCTGCAGGCCACCCCGCTGGTGGTGGTTGCAGGGGCCGCGCTGATCTTCGGTGAACATGTCGGACCCCGCCGCTGGCTGGCGATCCTGATCGGGCTCTTGGGTGTTGTGATCATCATTCAACCCGGCGCGGACAGCTTTACCCCGCTTTCGATCCTTGCGGTACTCGGGCTGATCGGGTTCGCGGGCCGCGACCTCGCCAGCCGCGCGGCCCCTGCGTCGCTCAGCACATATCTCTTAGGACTCTACGGTTTTCTGCCAATCATTCTGGCAGGCGCGCTCTACGCCAACTGGGAAAACCGCCCCTTTGTGACCCCTGACCCGTGGACAGGACTGCTGGTCGGGGCTGGCGTGGTCGCAGGTGTCACGGCCTATAGCTGTCTGATGAAAGCCATGCGCACCGGCGATGTGTCAGCCGTCACCCCCTTCCGCTATACACGCCTGATCTTTGGCATCGCCTTGGGTGTAGCGCTGTTCGGAGAAGAGCTGTCGCTCACCACCCTGATCGGATGTGGTCTGATCGTTCTGGCGGGTCTTTTCATCCTCTGGCGCAAACGCGCCGTAACAAAGGCCTAGTCAGTTTTTTGCTTGGTCTTGATCCCACGCGACTTGCGCCGTTCTTCCCACCGGGCATTCCAGCGCTTGCTGTGCGCCTCCCGGTGGCGGATATCTTCGTGCTCCCAGTTCGTGTGCTGCGCGTTCTGTGTGACATCGGCATACCACGCGTAGGGGAAACGGCTGTCCGGCTGAGCATCATGGCAGGGAATGATGTTATTGGCCGAAAAGAAAATGAAATGCGGGATGCCAACGACAATGTAGACGTCCTGTGGCCCGCCCTTGGGGCGCAACACGTAGTAGGTCGGGAACATGTGCAGTTTCACGTCGAACGAGAAAAGTTCGCCGTAGTCGCGGATCATCTTCCGCACATCCATCGTCACCTCAACCGCGCCGATGGCCTTACGGGTGGCTTCAACAACCTCCGGGAATTTGAGCCCTACCAGTTTGCGCACACGCGCCTTCAGCGCATCGGATTTCTTCTTTGAAAGTTTGGGCAGCTTGCCCTTGCGTCCTGGTTTGGCAACCGACACCTGGACATCGCAATCCACTTTAAACTTGATCACGCCATCCGGATCTGTGCCTTTGCCAGTCTTGCAACTCCACCGATAGATCGGGGTCGGCGGAGGTGTCTTGGCCGACAGAACCTCGTCCAGGTCATCCATCGCCGGATCGGCGATGAGGGGCGAAAGCTCAAAAGGGATGTCTTTGATCTTGATCGACATAAGCGCGCCTTTCGCGTTTGCGAAAGCGTAGCCCAGCCCGATTAGGTCACCAAAACCTTTGTTTGCGGCCCTTGGATTCTTGGAACTTGGCTTTAGGCCGCGACCTCAGCAGGCAGAATGCCTACTTCCACGTGATGGGGCAGCGTTTCTACCACCTGACCATGGTCTGTGTCCTTGATGGCATAGCCATACCCTGCAAGGCGGTGCTTCCACTCCCGCGGGGACAAGGCAATCTCACGCTCGCGCATGACAAAGTCGATCACCTGAGCGGTAATGAAGGGGTCTTTGTTGTACATGACAGACATGGGCTGTCTCCTGATTGGTGTATCAATGGAAACAATCTGTCGGCGGATGGTGGCAGGATTTGCCCGTGATTGCGGCAGACAAAAGGTCTTTTCACGACCTTGCGCCATACCCCACAACCTGTGGTTTGAGTGCAAAACGGGACGGTGGGCGGGGCGATGCGCGCAGCGCGAGCGCCGTCCAGCGGACTACATTCCGGCTTCAGCCTCAATCTGCCGCTTGGATTTGCGCGCACGCTCAGTGGCCGATTTCAACTGACCACAAGCCGCCATGATATCCTCGCCACGCGGTGTCCGAATGGGCGAAGCATAGCCCGCATTGTAGACAATATCGGCAAACTTCCGGATCCGATTGTTCGACGACCGCTTGTATGGCGCACCCGGCCACTCGTTGAATGGAATGAGGTTGATCTTCGCCGGGATCCCCTCAATCAGCTTCACCAACCGATGAGCATCGGCCTCGCTATCATTCACCCCATCCAGCATCACATACTCAAACGTAATCCGCTCCGAATTGCGTCCACGGGGATAGGCGCGCAACGCCTCCAACAACACCTCGATATTCCACCGCTTGTTGATGGGGACCAGCTTGTCGCGCACCTCATCCGTTGTCGCGTGAAACGAAACAGCCAGCTGACAGCCAATCTCATTCGCCGTCCGCTCAATCTCCGGCACCACACCGCTGGTACTCAACGTAATTCGACGGCGCGACAACTGGATGCCCTCGCCGTCCATCGCGATCTTCATCGCATCGCGCACGTTCTCGAAGTTATAGAGCGGCTCGCCCATGCCCATCAGCACGATGTTCGACAAGAGCCGCGTCTCATCCTTCGGCGCCCCCGGCACCGGCCACTCGCCCAGATCATCACGGGCCATCATCACCTGACCAATGATCTCGCCCGCCGTCAGATTGCGCACCAGCTTCTGCGTGCCTGTGTGACAAAACGAACAGGTCAGCGTGCAGCCGACCTGAGACGAAATGCACAGCGTCCCCCGGTCCTCCTCGGGGATATAGACAACCTCCACCTCATGCCCGCCCGCAATGCGCACCAGCCACTTGCGCGTACCATCGTCAGAGACCTGCTTGGACACAACCTCAGGCACTTCAATCACAAACCGCTCCGCCAGTTCCGCGCGATAGGCCTTGGCGAGGTTCGTCATGCTGTCAAAATCACGCACGCCCCACTGGTAAATCCACTGCCAGATCTGCCCGACCCGCATCTTGGCCTGCTTCTCGGGCGTCCCCGCACCTAACAAAGCCTCCCTCATCGCGTCCCGCGTCATCCCCACAAGGTTCACCGGCCCCTCCGGCAGCCTGCGCGGAATGGTATGAACGTCCTGGGTGATTGGGGCAGAGGCAGACACGGCACGACTCATCTGGTTGGGGTGGGTTTGCTATATAGGAGTTTGGGGTGGGGGAGAAAGGGGGAGGTGTTGTCGTAGGTCCACTAAGCGGACGTAGCTTCCGTTGAAGAATTGCACCCAAGCCCGGATTCAAGGCGCAGCCGCCGGGCTATCGCCTGCCCGCCCCACGGGTAGGCGATTGAGATAGGCGGGGTGGTTCGTTGAGAGGAATCTCATGCGCTGGGGGATAAAGTGGCAGAGAACGGAGGTCGGATCGCCCACCCCGGGCAGGCGATGGCCCTCTCGTACGACGTAAGGGGCTCCAAGCGGACATCTTCTTCAGCAGCAAAAGACCGCTAACCGGTCCCCACCGAACGCCCTGTTAACGCCCCGATTTGCGCATTCCCACGATTTCACCGCAGGGTGCCGTTGCGCGGCCTCTCAAAACGAAAAACCCCACACCAGGGCGGGGCCTTCCAAATTCCTCTGTGACTTGGCTCAGCTGCCGCAGCGCTTCGCGGCATCCTCAACGGCAGCGGTAAAGCCCAGCAAGCTGAAGGTGTCTTTTGTCGTGGTGCCACGGCCTGAGCGACCTGTTACAACGGCATTCGCACCACGCTTCATCGCGGTGATGATCTTCGCATCATCATCTGTGGTAGCAGGCCAGGCCCACTCCCCTTCGGTGAAAAGCTCAAACGTATTGCCGGAGATATCCACGTTCACCGTCGATCCGCTGGCAAAAGGATAACCGCCTGTAAACGCAACCTGACCCTTGGCATTGGCCGAAGGCCGGTAAAACACCATGAACAGGATCTGGCCCCGGTTCACAGCCACGACGCGCCCATCGCGCGTATTCACCGTCTCCTTCGGCGTCGAAACGCCCCAGCATTCCGTTGGATTGTCCTCTACAAAGACGGACCAGTCGGTCTTGGCCGCAACCTGATTGGTGCTTTGTTCTTGGGCGACAGCCCCGGTGGCAAACAGCGCAATACCCGCACAAGCCCCACCGAACTTCTTAAGAATTCCCATTTCCACAGCCTCCAGCTGTCCTTTACCTCAATGTGTCGTACTGGCCTTGATGGCGGCTGATTTCTGCGCCGCTCTCTTGCAAGTGCCTCTAAACTTCCCGACAACAAGCATAATAACGCCAATCTTACGATATGCGAAACCCTGATTGGCAGGTTTTTGCGCACCAAATGGCGCATTTAGAGGATTTGACGATGTCCCAAGCCGCTCCCTTTGCTGAAATCTGGCGTGGGCCGTTTCTGGAAAGCGTGCATATGGGCCATGCTGTAATCTGTGATGACAGCGGCCAGATTGTTGAGGCTTGGGGTGATCCGGACCTCGTGGTGCTGCCCCGGTCCTCTTCAAAGATGATACAGGCCTTGCCGCTGCTGACATCCGGTGCCGCCGATGCCGCAGGGTTGGGGACCGAACATCTCGCGCTGGCTTGCGCATCTCACCAGGGTGCCGCGATACATACCGATCGGGTGCGGGTTTGGCTGGATACGTTGGGTCTGGATGACGATGCATTCCGCTGCGGCCCACAGGAACCCAATGACAAAGACGCCCGCGAGGCGCTGATCCGCGCGCGTAAGGCACCCTGCCGGATACATAACAATTGCTCTGGCAAGCACAGCGGATTTCTGACGCTCGCAAGGCACCTCAACGCGGGTCCCGAGTATGTGGACCCCGCCCATCCGGTGCAGCGGGCTTGCCTTGCCGCATTTGAGGACGTCACGCAAGAAACCTCCCCCGGCTTTGGGATCGACGGATGCTCGGCCCCCAACTTCGCGTGCACGCTAAAGGGGATGGCCCGCGCGATGGCTCATTTTGCTGCAGCACCTATCGGATCAGCCGAGGCGCGCTTGCATGAAGCCATGCGTCTGCACCCCGAGCTTGTGGCTGGTGAAACCCGTGCCTGCACTGAATTGATGCGCGCAATGGAGGGCAAGGTGGCGCTTAAGACAGGTGCCGAGGGGTTCTTCATCGCGGTCCTTCCAGAGCAAAAGAAGGGCATCGCGCTCAAGGCTGCCTGTGGCACGACACGCGCCGCCGAATGTGCAATCGCTGCCTTGTTGGTGCGCCTCGGTGCGCTGGACCCGAACCATCCCGCGACGCTCAAAAGGATGAACGCCCCGATCCACAACTGGGACGGGCTAAAGACCGGTACGCTCAAGCCTGCATCGGCGCTTTGTTGAAAATATCTATATCTGCCAAGTTCTTGGCTTGAAATTCGATCCATTAGGAACCAATTGTTACAGAACCTCTCTGCGCAGTGAGAACTCTTGATCACTGGCCCTCTGTTTGTTGCAGTCAATCCGAATATCTCAATTACAGAAGGCAGGCCTCCCCAACTGCCTGATGACCGAAAGGAAATGAGATGAGAAAGTATTTCAAGAATGTCGTCCTCGCCACGCTGGCCACTGCAACGCTCACGACCGGTGCCGCCACCCAGGCCCACGCTGGTTCTGATCTGCGCCGCGCAATTCTTGGTGCTGTTGCCATCGGCGTGATTGCCAACGAGGTGAAAAAGAAAAACGAACGGCGCGAGGTGGCCCCACGCCACTCGACCCGATCCTTTGACCGCCGTCACCGTTCAGATCGTCGTCGCAGCTTCCGCTCGCATCGACGCGGTTTTGACCACCGGCGTGGCGGATACCGCCGCTCCTATGGCTACTAAATCGGGTCGTTAACCTCCTACCTCGACACCCGTCGCCTGCGCATCGGCCTCCCTCACTGGTGCGTAGGTTGTCGGGGGGTCTGAAAGTGTAGGGGGGTGCATCGGCACCCTCTTTTAGCAATGCTAATCTGGTCGGCAGACCCTCACATTTCGACGATGGGCGCGACTTCGACGGAGCCCCCAGCGTCAATGATCGGGCAACCCTTTGCCATCTCGCAGGCTTCTTCAATGGAACCGGCTTTGACAATGGTGAAACCCGACAGCGGATTGGACCCGCCATCATCCGCGACACCCGCGGCGCTGACGGTTTTGGACAGGCCAACCGGATTGCCCGGGTTCACCATGGCCTCTCCTAATCCGCCCATCCAGGCCTCCCATGCTGCCATGACCTTCTCACCTTCCTCTGGCGTTTCGGGCATGGAGCCTCCGTGAAACGCAAACATGAAATCAGACATCGTTCTCTCCCTCTGTTGTGAATTCTATCTTGAAAGCAATCGCTCCAAGCGCAGCAATGGCCCACCCCAGCCTCGTTCGTGCTGGGCGGCAATGTCATCGGATGGCAACTCTCGGTGGTCAATCACCAGCTTTGCGCCCTTTGCCGTTTCCGAGACTGTGAAAGTGACGTGGCTTTCTGCCCCGCGTTGGTCTTCAGGATCATGCCACGCCCAGGTGAACCCTATGGTTTCAGGCGGGGCAACCTTGGTGACCTGACCTGAGAGTTTGTAAATGTTCCCGGTGTCTCCAACAGCCGCCGCATGCCAGGGCCCTTCGCGCGAGAAGTCGAGGTTTTCATCCTGCAGCGTCCAGCTGTCGTGCCCCCACCATTGCACAATGTCGGCGTGCCGGGACAGAGCTTCAAAAAGCCGTGCCGGGCTCACTGCGAACCCACGCTCCAGCCGAACGTCACTCATCGCCAACCTCGTCATCAGCCGCCAGAATCGCATCCAACCGATCGAGCCCGGATTCCCAAAAGGAACGGTGCGAAATCGTCCAGTCAGAGATTGATTTCATCGCCTCCGGCGCCACCCGATAGTACCGCTTCGTGCCCTCCGCCCGCTGTGTGATTACGCCTGCCTCGCGCAGAACCTTCAGATGCCGCGACACCGCAGGGGCCGTCATTCCTGCATGGGTCACCAAAGCGCCCGCAGGCAGTTCCCCCCGATGCATCAACTCTTCCACCACGCTTAGTCGGGTGGGGTCAGCAAGGGCGGCGAAGGTGCGAGCCATTTGTGTCATAGCACTTTAATTAACAAAATTGATAATTAAAGCAAGTGCTAAATAAGGGCTGATTTCACCCTTCCAATAAACTCAAGAAGCCGGGGCACAGCCCCGGCCGGTCGCCGCCGTCAGGCGGCGAAATCCCTCTGCGCATAGCCTTGAACGTACAAAAGCGAGGTGAGATCCCCAAAATTGATCCGCACATCACACTCAGCGGCCACCACTGGTTTGGCATGCAACGCCACCCCCATACCCGCACGATGCAACATACCAAGGTCATTTGCACCATCCCCAACGGCAATCACGTCAGTTTCCGCAATCCCAAGACGAGCGGTGATCTCAGCAAGGGCGTCCACCTTGGCCTGCTTGCCCAAAATCGGCATCCCAACTTCGCCGGTCAGCAACCCATCCTCTACCAGCAGCGTATTTGCACGATGCTCATCAAAACCAAGCGTACCGGCGATATGCCCAGTGAACGCCGTGAACCCGCCCGAAACCAGCGCCGCATGACCCCCGTGCGCCTTCATTGTCGCCAGCAGCACTTTCCCGCCGGGCATGAACGTGATCCGGTTTTCAATCACGT
This sequence comes from uncultured Sulfitobacter sp., assembly GCA_963422245.2. Classification (GTDB taxonomy): domain Bacteria; phylum Pseudomonadota; class Alphaproteobacteria; order Rhodobacterales; family Rhodobacteraceae; genus Sulfitobacter. Next base: position 786,685 of record CAXMWW010000029.1, read on the forward strand.
CATCAATCACCTTGGCCTCAAGCCCTTTGAGCAGGCCAACCCGCTCCCTCAACGCGCCCTCGAAATCCAACTCACCGTTCATCGCCCGCGCCGTGATCTCTTTTACGCAGACGCCAACGCCCGCTTCATCCGCTAGCTCATCAATGCATTCCTGCTGGATCATTGTGCTGTCCATATCCGCCAGCAGCATCTTCTTACGCCGCCCTTCGCTGGGGACCACAACCAGATCGACAGACATCGTCTGGCAGGTCCCCCACACCTCCCACCGGTTGTCCGGCATGTCGATCACGTCAAATTCAACCGATTCCCCGGGGGCCAACCACCGCGCCGGTGACCCGCCCCAAGCACCGCGCAGGCTTTCCACGAGGGCAGGCTCCAGCGGCACCCCACCGGGGGCCGCAATCAAAATAGCAGTGAACATGGGCGAGTTTCCTATCCGCTCAAAAGGATGTCGCAAAAAGCGGCTCAAGCGGCGCTATAGCCCCCATTTCTTGCTTGCACCACCCCGCGCACCCGCATAGGCCCATCCGTGGGACACCCTTCCCCAACGAAGGGCGCATATCTGGAAGGATAGCATTGATGGCTACTCAACAACCGGCTGCGCGGCCGGCAAATCCGCGTTTTTCGTCTGGCCCCTGCGCCAAACCCCCTACATTCGATCTGGCAAACCTCGCCTCCGCGCCGCTGGGCCGCAGTCACCGCGCTGCCGAAGGCAAGGCCAAGCTCAAGGCCGCGATTGAGACAACCCGCGACATCTTGGGCGTGCCCGCGGACTACCGCATCGGCATCGTACCTGCGTCTGACACCGGCGCGTTCGAGATGGCGATGTGGAACCTGCTGGGCGAACGCCCGGCAGAGATGGTCGCCTGGGAAAGCTTTGGCGCAGGTTGGGTCACGGATGTGGTCAAACAGCTGAAGATCGAAGCCACAACCCACACCGCTGACTACGGCGAGATCGTGGATATGGCCGCTCTCAACTACGACAACGACGTCTGCTTTACATGGAACGGCACGACCTCAGGCGTGCGCATTGCCTCGGGTGATGTGATCCCGGCGGATCGCGCGGGGCTCACGCTCTGCGATGCAACTTCCGCTGCGTTTGCCATGGATCTGCCCTGGGACAAGCTCGATGTGACAACGTTCAGCTGGCAGAAGGTGCTGGGCGGCGAAGCCGCACACGGCATGCTGATCCTCTCCCCTCGCGCGGTGGCGCGGCTGGAAAGCTACACCCCCGCGTGGCCCCTGCCCAAGATCTTCCGTCTGACCAAAGGCGGCAAGCTGATTGACGGTATCTTTGAAGGCGCCACGATCAATACGCCCTCCATGCTCTGCGTTGAAGACTACCTGAACGCGCTTGACTGGGCGCAATCGGTCGGCGGGCTCAATGGATTGATTGCAAGGGCGAACGCCAATGCAAAGGCGATTGCGGACTTCGTGGAACAACACGACTGGATTGACCATTTGGCTGCTGACCCAGCGACGCGCTCCAACACCTCTGTTTGCCTGAAATTCACGGATGACCGGATCGCAGATGGCGCGGCGTTTGCCAAGGCTGTGGCCAAACGGCTGGCAGATGAAGGTGTCGCACTCGACATCGGCGCCTACCGCGACGCGCCTCCGGGCCTGCGCATCTGGTGCGGTGGTACAGTGGAGACCTCCGATATTGCTGCCATGCTGCCCTGGCTCGCCTGGGCGTTCGAGGCCGAAGTAATTTCCTGACAGCAAGGGCGGGCGACACGCCCGCCTTACGAATGCAACACCCCGTAAGGCGGGCATGTCGCCCGCCCCCGTTTCAAAAAAGGACCACCAGAAATGGCCCCCAAAGTACTCATCTCTGACAAGCTCAGCCCCGCCGCCGTCCAGATCTTCAAAGACCGCGGCATCGACGTCGATTTCCAGCCCGACGTGGGCAAAGACAAGGAAAAATTGGCCGAAATCATCGGCCAATACGATGGCCTCGCCATCCGCTCCGCCACAAAAGTGACCGAGAAAATCCTGCGCAGCGCGGATAACCTCAAGGTCATTGGCCGCGCTGGCATTGGGACGGACAACATCGACAAAGATGCCGCCTCCAAGAAAGGGGTGATCGTCATGAACACGCCTTTCGGCAACATGATCACGACCGCCGAACACGCTATCGCCATGATGTTCGCCGTGGCGCGTCAGATCCCCGAAGCGTCGGCCTCCACCCATGACGGCAAATGGGAGAAATCCAAGTTCATGGGGGTCGAGTTGACCGGCAAGACGCTCGGCGTCATTGGCGCGGGCAACATCGGGGGCATCGTTTGCGACCGTGCCCGGGCGCTCAAGATGAAAGTGTTGGCCTACGACCCCTTCCTGGGCGAGGAAAAGGCCGAGAAGATGGGGGTTGAGAAAGTCGAACTTGATGATCTTCTGGCCCGCGCAGATTTCATCACCCTTCACGTCCCCTTCACTGAGCAAACGGCGAACATCCTCAGCCGCGAGGCGCTTGCCAAAACCAAGCCCGGCGTACGGATTGTTAACTGCGCCCGGGGGGGGCTGGTTGATGAAGAGGCGCTGGCCGAGTTGCTGAAATCCGGCCATGTGGCCGGGGCCGCCTTTGACGTCTTCAAAGAAGAGCCCGCCACCGCGAACCCGCTTTTCCATCTGCCGAACGTCGTCTGCACCCCGCACCTTGGGGCGGCAACAACCGAAGCACAGGAAAACGTCGCCCTGCAGGTCGCCGACCAGATCTCTGACTATTTGCTGACCGGTGCGGTGACGAACGCGCTCAACATGCCGTCCGTTAAAGCGGAAGAAGCCAAAGTCATGGGACCGTGGCTCAAGCTGTCGGGGCATCTAGGTAGCTTCATTGGCCAGCTGACCGACGAACCGATCAAAGCTATCAACATTCTTTATGACGGCACGGTATCTGAGATGAACCTTGAAGCCCTGAATTGTGGCGTGGTTGCAGGTATCATGAAACGGGCGAACCCGGATGTGAACATGGTCTCAGCCCCGGTGGTGGCCCGTGAAAAGGGTATCCAGATCAGCACCACAAATCAGGACAAGTCGGGCGTCTTTGACGGCTACGTCAAGGTCACGGTGGTCACGGAGAAGCGCGAGCGGTCGGTTGCTGGCACCTGTTTCTCGGACGGCAAGCCGCGTTTCATCCAGATCAAGGGCATCAACATCGATGCCGAGATCGGGGAGCACATGGTCTACACCACAAACGAAGACGTGCCGGGCATTATCGGCACCCTGGGTCAAACTATGGGCGAAAATGGCGTGAACATCGCGAACTTTACCCTGGGCCGGGCCGAGGTGAAGGGCGAGGCCATCGCTCTGTTGTACGTTGACGAAGAAGTGCCCGCACCTGTGCTTGACCAGCTGCGCGAGACAGGCCTGTTCACGCAAGTGAAGAACCTCGAATTCGACGTGGCCTGACGCCAGTCTCGCTGCTAAACATCGCGCATCCGCCGCCATTGGCGGGTGCGCGAAAGGAACGTCATGCCCGATCCGATCTATGCCGTTGGTGACATTCATGGCCAACTCGCTGAACTGCACCGCGTGCTGTCACTGATTGAGGAAGACGGCGGGCCAGACGCGAAAGTTGTCTTTGTGGGCGACTATACGGACCGGGGGCCTGACAGCTGCGGTGTTATCGACCTTCTGATCAAAGCCAAGGCTGAAGGCCGGAACTGGACGATGCTCAAAGGCAATCATGACCGCATGTTCGAATGGTTCATGCTGCCCTATCCCAGACACGAGGCCTATTTGCCTGTTGAGCTGAGCTGGCTGCATCCGCGCCTTGGGGGCGACACGACGCTTGCCTCCTATGGGGTGGAGATGACACCGCAAAGCCGCATGCTGAAGGTTCACGCGGACGCGCTGGAAGCAGTGCCGAAAGAGCATGTCGCTTTCCTGCGGGACTGCCCGCTGACCTTTGAAACGGATGATCTGTTCTTTGCCCATGCCGGGATCAAACCCGGCGTGGCACTGGAAAAGCAAGATGAAGAAGATCTGCTGTGGATCAGAAAAGAATTTCACAAGGACGCGCGTGCCCACCCCAAACTGATCGTGCATGGCCACACGCCCGTTGATCAGGCCACCCACTATGGTAATCGAATCAACCTAGATAGTGGTGCAGGCTACGGTCATCCATTGACGGCAGCTGTTTTTGAGGGGACGCGTTGTTGGCAGCTTACCGCTGCGGGGCGGGAGCCTTTGGTGCCCTGATCGCCAACCCGATTAGCACCCAGAACAACAGCCCCTGGCTGTGGGCAGACATGTTCGCAGGACCGGTGAAGGTGGCCAGATCGACAACATCGCGCAGGGCAGGCCATCCAATCACCCATTGAAGGGGCAGGCCGTCAAAGATCATCAGGTAGTAGGCATAGTACACTTGCGGCGACAGCCAAACGAAAAGAGCGAACGCCACCAAGGCAGTGGCTAGACGCCCAAGCACGGAATTGCGACGCATAACGCGCCGCGCGGCCCAAAGGGTCAGTAGCGCCAGCGTAGCGGACAGCATCAACAGTCCTATCTGCCCGCCAATGGTCAACGTAAAGAATGAATCGTCTTCATACATCGCCGAAGCTTAGGCGGCGGTCCAATCCAAGACCACCTTGCCGGACTGCCCGGTCTTCATCGCCGCAAACCCGGCGGTGAAGTCGTGAATATCAAAGCGGTGCGTTATGATCTTTGACACGTCCAAGCCGTTTTCCAGCATAGCGATCATTTTGTACCAGGTCTCGAAGATCTCACGACCGTACACGCCCTTGATCGTGATTGCTTTGAAGACAATCCGCGACCAGTCGACCGGAGACTTGCCCGGCGGTATCCCCAGCATGGCGATGCGACCGCCCATTGTCATGGCCTCCACCATCTGATCCAGAGCTTGTTGATTACCCGACATCTCCAATCCCACATCGAAACCCTGTTTCATGCCCAACTTCGGGATGACGTCTTTCAGGTCTTCCTCCGCCACGTTCACCGGCTGAATGCCGGGGACCACGGTTTCGGCCAGCGCAAGTCGGTCGGGGTTGATATCGGTGATCACAACATGGCGTGCGCCGACATGCCGCGCCACGGCGGCGGCCATGATCCCTATGGGGCCGGCGCCGGTGACCAGAACGTCCTCCCCCACGAGGTCGAAGCTGAGCGCGGTGTGCACGGCATTTCCCAAGGGATCGAGGATCGCACCAATGTCGTCAGTGATGCTGTCAGGCAAGGGGACCACGTTGAAGGCAGGCAGCTTGAGGTATTGGGCAAAAGCCCCCTGTTCATTCACACCGATGCCGCGCGTGGCGGGATCAAGGTGGAACTTGCCTGCGCGCGATTGACGGGACTGGGTCCCGATGAGATGGCCTTCGCCAGAGCACCGCTGTCCGATCTTCAGACCTTCGACGTTTTTCCCAAGCTCAATGGTTTCCCCTGCGAACTCATGCCCCGTGATCAGGGGGACCGGGACAGTGCGCGCCGCCCAGTCATCCCAGTTCCAGATGTGAATGTCGGTGCCGCAAATGCCCGTCTTGTTGATGCGGATCAACACTTCATCAGGGCCGATCTCCGGCACCGGGGCCTTCACCATCCAGAGCCCTTCGCGGGGTTCGGATTTACACAGGGCGGTCATCTGGTTGCTCGTCATGACAGGACTCCACAGGCCTTTCCGGCCTTGGCGAATGCATTCAAAGCGCGGTCGAGTTCGTCACGGCTGAGCGCAGCGTTCATCTGCGTTCTGATCCGAGCCTGGCCGCGTGGAACGACCGGGAAGAAGAAGCCGCTCACATAGACACCTTCCTCAAACAGCGTGGCAGCCATCTGTTGCGCGAGGGTGGCTTCGCCCAGCATCACAGGCACAATCGGGTGCTCGCCCGGCAAGAGGTCGAAGCCAATCGATTGCAGCCCTTCGCGCCAGTAGCGGGTGTTTTCGAACAACCGAGCGCGCAGATCATCGCCTGCCTCTACCAGCTCTAGCGCTTTGAGGCCTGCCATGACAATCGAGGGCGGCAGGGAATTCGAAAAGAGGTAGGGCCGCGCCCGCTGACGCAACAAATCGATGATCGGTTGCGGCCCCGCGATGTAGCCGCCAATTGCCCCGCCCAGCGCCTTACCCAAAGTCCCGGTCAGGATATCCACATCGACGCCAAAATGGGCTGGCGTGCCTGCGCCCTTTGGGCCCATGAAGCCCGTAGCGTGGCAGTCATCCACCATGACCAGCGCATCGTACTTGCGGGCCAGCGCCGTAATCTCCGGCAGCTTCGCCAAATAGCCATCCATCGAAAACACGCCATCTGTCGCGATCATGATAAACCGCGCGCCGTTTTCCTTGGCGAGCTTCAACTGCCCCTCCAAATCCGATATATCAGAGTTGGCGTAGCGGTGTCTTTTGGCTTTGCAGAGGCGAATGCCGTCAATGATCGAAGCATGGTTCAGCGCGTCAGAGACGATGGCATCTTCCGGGCCAAAGAGCGGCTCAAACAACCCTCCATTCGCGTCAAAACAAGCAGCGAAAAGGATCGCATCGTCCTTGTTGAGGAAAGCCGCCAGTTTCTGTTCAAGCTCCCGATGAATGTCCTGCGTCCCGCAGATAAACCGGACGGAGGCCATGCCGTATCCTTTGGGGTCCATCGCCGCCTTTGCGGCATGTATCAGGTCTGGGTGATCGGCCAGACCGAGGTAGTTATTGGCGCACAGGTTGATGACCTCGCGGTTGCCCACCGTAATCTCACCCCCCTGAGGCGAGGTGATCAAACGTTCCCGCTTCATCATGCCTTCGGCTTCGATCTGCTGAAGCGTTTGGGTGATATGTTCGAGAAAGGCTTGCGTCATGGGAATCCCCTTTTTGGGGATGTCTATCATACCGGCGCGTAATCCGAAATAGCGGATTTCTGTTATATTGGAGGAAGCGTCACATTAACGCACGAAGCCTCAGGCGTCCTGCACCACAAGAAACGCTCGAACAGGCCCAGCAAGCGATGCAATCCTATGCGGGACATCCGCGGCATATCGCGCTGTATCGCCCGGCATCAGACGTTCGGAGGTCTCGCCACTTGTTACCTCAACAGTGCCTTCAATCACCGTCAGATGTTCCTGCGCCCCACGGGTATGAGGCTGACTGTCCAGCTCGCCTCCTGCATTGATATCAAGCTCATAGACCTCGTGACGGCCCGCTTCTTCCGGCGGGGACAGAATGCGAATGCGACACCCCATGCCCAGATTATTGATCGTCGGGACATCCGCCGCGCGCAGCACTTCAATACGTGGCTTATCCGTCGGCCCGTCCAACAGCCCGGCAAAGTCAACCTGCAACGCCCGCGTGAGGTTCCACAGCGTCGCAATCGTGGGGGAGCTTTCCCCACGCTCAATCTGGCTCACCATCGACCGGGACACACCCGAAAGTCTGGCCACCGCATCCAGCGACAACCCCTGCCCCTGACGCGCTTCTTTCAGGCGCATAGGCAATTGCGACAGTATTGCGTCTGATCCATCCGTCATGGCGGAAACCTGTCTGCCAGAGCCTTCATTGTCAACCGCACAATGACGGGACGTCGCAGGCTGACAATGCGCGCATAAACCAACATACTCCGCCCAACCCAGAACGGAGCATCCCATGACCCAAGACATCGTTATCCTCAGCGGCGCACGCACCGCCATCGGCACCTTTGGCGGCGCATTGGCGGCCACGCCGCCGTCGCAGTTGGGCACCACAGTGTCCGCTGCGGCAATGGAGCGCGCGGGCGTTGATCCCGCTCAGATTGGCCACGTGACATTTGGTCATGTGATCAACACCGAACCCCGCGACATGTACCTCAGCCGTGTGGCGGCCCGCGATGCTGGCGTGCCGGATGAAACCCCTGCAATGAACGTGAACCGGCTCTGCGGATCAGGCGTCCAGGCCATCATCTCCGTTATTCAGAACCTCATGCTGGGCGATGCGGACTTTGCGCTCGCGGGTGGAGCGGAAAGCATGTCGCACTCCCCCTACATCATGCCTGCCGCACGCTTTGGTCAAAAGATGGGTGATGTGCGCAGCCTCGACATGATGCTGGGCGCGCTCAATTGCCCCTTCGGTACGGGCCACATGGGTGTCACGGCAGAAAACGTCGCCGCAGAGCATCAGATCAGCCGCGAAGATCAGGACGCCTTTGCGACGGAAAGCCAGACCCGCGCCGCAAAGGCCATCGCCGAAGGCCGCTTTAACGACCAGATCGTGCCCGTCGAGGTAAAGGTCAAACGCGACATGGTTGCCTTCAACACGGACGAACACCCCAAAGCCACCAGTGCCGAGGCGCTTGCCGGCTTGCGCGCCGTCTTCCAGAAAGACGGCACTGTCACCGCAGGCAACGCCAGCGGCATCAACGACGGCGCGGCAGCGGTGGTGCTGGCCACGGCAGATGCAGCTGAGAAAGCAGGCCTGACACCCCGCGCCCGTATCCTCGGTTATGCGCACGCCGGTGTGCGACCAGAAGTCATGGGGATAGGCCCCGTGCCCGCCGTACAAAACCTGCTCAGGCGGACAGGCCTTGAAGTCGGCGACTTCGACGTGATCGAAAGCAACGAAGCCTTCGCCGCACAGGCGCTTGCGGTGAACAAAAACCTCGGCCTCGACCCATCAAAGGTAAACCCAAACGGTGGTGCCATTGCATTGGGACACCCCGTGGGTGCCACAGGGGCGATCATCACCGTCAAGGCGCTGTATGAACTAGAGCGCATAGAAGGCAAGCGCGCGCTGATCACCATGTGCATTGGTGGCGGGCAGGGCATCGCGCTTGCGATTGAGCGGGTCTGATCCCTCTTTATGCCCCAAATACTCCGGGGAGTGTGAGTGGCAGAGCCCCTCACCCGGTCGCGGGCAAAGCCCGCGAAAAACCTCTAATCCGCCAACCTCTCCGCCCGCTTTGCAAGCTTTTCGGCCAGCCGCGGCCCCACACCGGGCCGGGACCAGGGACAAACCGCAATGCAGATCGCACACCCCTGGTGCTGATTAAAAAACGGCAGGCATTTGTCGAAATCAACGTACCATTTCTCTCGCCCGCGCACCGTTTGCTTGGTCTGAAACAGCGCTTCTGGCGGGCAGGCATCTTCGCAAATCCGGCAGCTGCTGCAAAAGTCATCAACGCCAAAGCTGTCCGCAGCCGTGGGCGCAAAGGGCGCATCCGTCAGCACGGCAGACAGCCGGAATGATGCGCCCATCTCCCGGTTGATGATCGATCCGTGCTTACCCAGTTCACCGAAACCGCAGGCGATGGCAGGCGGGATCATTGTCAACTTCGTGGCCATCGGCCCGGTCACAGGCTTCGCCGCCCAGCCTTTTTCATGCAACCAAGACGTAATCTCGACAGCCGCAGCGGCGGCACGGTGGTACTGCAGCATGACCTCGGCACCCGCATGGGGGTCCGGCGCGCGGGAAATTTCGTCATAGTCGTGCTGGACGCCCGTGATGATCACCCGAGACTGCGGAAGATCGACCCCGTCAAACAGCCAGTCAGGGTTCATCTCAGCAACGCCAATCTGTTCGCAAACGCCTTCATCCACGAAACGGTCCAGCAACCCAGTCCATTCGTCCGGGCTATGCTCAGCCGCAACAGAAGCTACGGGCGGCAGCGGCTTGTCTGACACCTCACGACGCTTCTTGGGCAGCTCCGCATAGACAGGCAGCCCCGGATCAACGGTGAAGAACCATTCCTGCATCTGACCATGAGGGATCGTGCTGGTGTCCGTGGCCCAATAGACGACGTCAGGGCGACGGAACTCCGTCTCTCCCAGACCGTTAATCTCATTTCCAGTGACATCAGGCCGCCGCGCCATCTGGGCGGGTTCCGGCGTGAAGGGGCGGTAGGGATTTTCACGGGCCATGACCCAGCCTAAGCGGCCTTACATCAACCTGTCCAGTAACAGCATCAAGACGCCGCCAACGGCCACGCCTGACACACCCGCCAAAACGATCCACCGCCAGAAAGCGCGATGCTCGACTGGCGGGTCATTACTTTGCCGCAGCAAGGCAGCCTCGACCAAGGCAGGAAGGCGCGGGCCAAAACGTGCGAGAACCATTGCCGTCTTCCCCAGATCGGTGATCGCGGCGCGGGGACCGATGGATTTGGTGATGTATTCCGTCACGATGGGGCTCGCGACTTCCCAGATATTGATATGCGGGTTTAGCGACCGTGCGACGCCTTCGACCACCACCATGGTGCGCTGCAGCAGGATCAGCTCCGTCCGGGTTTCCATGCCGAAGCGCTCGGTCACCTCAAACAGATAGGCCAACAACCGCGCCATGGAGATGCGCGTCGCGTCCATACCAAAAATCGGCTCCCCCACCGCACGCAGGGCGCGGGCGAACTCATCGACGTCCTTATCGGCAGGCACATAGCCCGCTTCAAAATGCACCTTGGCCACACGCAGATAGTCGCGGCGGGTGAAGCCATAGAGGATCTCGGCATAAACCCGGCGGGTGTATTCGTCGATGTGGCCCATGATGCCGAAATCATAGGCGATGATATCGCCGTTTGCGGCCACCTTCAGGTTGCCCTGATGCATGTCCGCATGGAAATAGCCGTCCCGCAGCGCGTGGTTGAGGAAAAGCTGCAGCACGCGGCTCGACAACTCGACCCGGTCATGGCCCGCCGCATCGATTGCGTCGTTGTCCCCCATCGCAACGCCTTCGGCCCAGCCCAGCGTCATCACACGGCGGGCAGACAGGTTCCACTTGATCTGCGGCAGCTGAAAGCCTGCATCGTTCTTGGTGTTGGCTGCAAATTCAGAGGAGGCGGCGGATTCAAGTCGCAAATCCAGCTCCCCCCGCACCACACCGTCAAAGTGTTCTATGACCTCCATCGGACGCAAACGGCGGGAACCCGGGGAAAAAATCTCAACCATGCGTGCGGCCAGATAGAAGGCGTCAATGTCCTTGCGAAAGGCCTTCTCAATGCCGGGGCGCAGGACCTTTACAGCAACTTCTTCGCCATTCTCAGCCAGCGTCGCCTTGTGCACTTGCGCGATGGAGGCTGCGGCCACCGGTTCGCTGAAGCTGGAAAAGAGGGTGGCGACGGGTTGGTCGAGCTCCTTCTCGACCTCGGCCTTCGCCACTTCCACATCGAAGGGCGGCAGGCGGTCCTGCAACACGCGCAGCTGCACTGCCAGTTCGTCGCCCACCACGTCAGGCCGAGTGGACAGGATCTGCCCGAACTTGATGTAGGCCGGGCCCAATGCAGTGAGCGCGCGGGTCGCGGGCGGCAGATCCTTGTCGCCGCGATAGCCCAGCCATTTGAACGGCAGGCCAAGCGCGCGGGCGACAAAGCGGAGCACCGGGCCCGCCTCGAACGCATCAAGCACGACATTCATGGCTCCGGCGCGTTCCAGCGTGGCACCCGTGCGGACAAGCCGCCATATGTTGTGAGGGCCGCGCATTTAAAACTTGATTTCGAATTGCTTTCGCAATCCGACCGGATGGGGGCGCTGCCCGTCCCGCCAAAGGCGGGCGTTGTCGGAACCCCCCGGAGTACTTGAGGCATAAAGAGACCTGGAGCGGGACATCAGAGCTTCCAACCGGAGTGCAGGGCCGCGATGCCCATCGTCAGGTTGCGGTATTTGGCGTTTTCAAAGCCTGCTTCGCGGACCATACCCATGAAGGTTTCCTGATCAGGGAAGTTCCGAATAGATTCGACAAGGTATTGGTAGCTGTCGCGGTCGTTTGCGATCATCTGACCCATGCGGGGAATCACGTTGAAGCTGTAGAGGTCATAGGCCTTTTGCATCATCGGATTAGGCAGTTGTGAAAACTCCAACACCATCAAGCGGCCGCCGGGACGCAACACGCGGTATGCTTCATTCAGCGCCTCTTGTGGGCGCGTCACGTTCCGGATCCCAAAGCTGATCGTGTATACGTCAAAGGTGTTGTCATCAAACGGCAGGTTCATCGCATCGCCCACGACCCAATCGAGGCTATCGGCCAGTTGCGCGGCTTCCGCCCGTTTGCGGCCCTCAACAAGCATGCCTTCGGTCAGGTCACAGACGGTCGCATGGCCATAGCTTGCCCGCTTAAGGAACTTGAATGACACATCCCCCGTGCCACCCGCGACATCCAGCAGCTTTTGCCCCGGTCTCGGGGCCAGCCAATCCATCATCGCCTCTTTCCAGATGCGGTGGATGCCCACGGACATCACGTCATTCATCACATCGTATTTGTTGGCCACATCGCTGAAGAGGTTGCGGACCATGCCCGCCTTTTCGCCCTCCGGCACCTCTCGCGCGCCGAAATGTGTGGTTTTGTCCGAAGTCATGACATCTTCCCGTCAAACTGTGGTCATGGTGGACCTATACCCCTGAACGGCAAGAGACAAATCCTCATAATGACGCAGGGGTGATGACATGATGAACCTGATCTATCTGGTCGTAGGTTTCGGCGTGGCCATGGGGCTGATCGCCATCTGCGCGGTTGTGCTGTTTCAGAGGCTGGCAAACCGGGCAGGGATGAACCACAAGGCCCCCTTCATTCCGAAATCGCCAATGGCTGGGGTTGGCTCCTTTGCGGGTCCTGGAGCGGCCCTGTCCCGGCTGGGACAGAACGGCCGGGCGCATCGGACCTTGGGCACAATTGTCATGCGCCCCACGCTTGTCGGGAAGATCTTCAACGTTTTTCTGGTTGGGTTGATGATGTTTTTCATGTTTGGGCCTGGCGGGGAAACCTACCGCAGCGAGCCGTTCATCGTTCTGATCGTCGTCAGCGCCACCCTTTTTGTCGGGCTGCACGTATCGCTATATGAGGTCAGCTATGACGCTGAGGGGGTCACGGCCCCGACGTGGTATTACCAAAGGCGCACACACAAGTGGGAGGATTTCATGTCCATCCACGATGATGGCCACCACCTTTACAAACTGCGGTTCGAAACCGGAACCATCACCGTCAACAAATACCTTGTCGGCATGCCGACCTTCCTTACATTCGTCTCTGAACTGAGAGAGATGACAAAAAGGCTCTGATGCCCGAACTTCCTGAGGTTGAAACCGTTCGCCGTGGCCTTGCCCCCGTGATGGAAGGTGCTGTGATCGCACGCGCGGATGTGAACCGCCCTGACCTGCGCTGGCCCTTTCCGCCGCGCATGGCTGAGAGGTTGTCTGGGCAGCGCGTTGAGCGTTTGCGTCGACGGTCGAAGTACATTCTGGCCGATCTTGCATCCGGAGAATCGCTGCTGATTCATTTGGGCATGTCGGGGCGGATGCTCATTTCGGGCGATCCGTTAGGGCAATTCGTGCACGACCACCCGGCACCTGAAAAACACGACCACGTCGTGTTCCACATGGACAACGGGGCACGCATTACCTTCAACGATCCGCGCCGTTTTGGAGCGATGGATCTGTTGGACACCGCGGACGGTGAAAGCCACAAGCTGCTCGCCGTGCTGGGGCCGGAACCCTTGGGCAACGACTTTCACGAAGCCCATCTGATTGACGCTTTCAAAGGGCGCAACACGCCGGTGAAATCCGCTTTGCTAGACCAGCGCATCGTTGCGGGGCTTGGAAATATCTATGTCTGCGAGGCGCTTTACCGGGCGGGCATCCATCCCGCGCGCAAAGCTGGGCGTATTTCGAAAGCGCGCGTTGCTTCCCTTGTGCCGATCATCCGACAGGTGTTGGCAGAGGCGATTGAAGCAGGCGGCTCCTCCCTGCGGGACTTCCGGCAAGCTGATGGCGAGTTGGGGTATTTCCAACACAGCTTTGACGTTTATGGCCGCGAGGGGGAGCCGTGCCGGACCCCGGATTGCGGACGTTACGTCAAGCGGATCGTGCAATCGGGACGCTCCTCTTTCTTCTGCTCAACTTGTCAAAGATAGCTTGAATCAACTTTGCCGCGTGTTATTCACGGGGTTCTTGAGCGCAACAGTTGGGAGCATCCCGGATGGCTTATGAGACAATCAATGTGGACGTGGACAGCCACGTTACTCTGATTACCCTGGACCGACCGGATGCGCTGAACGCGCTGAATGACCAACTGCTGAGCGAACTGGCAAGCGCCCTAAAAGCGGCGCAAGACAATGAAAAGGTGCGCTGCATCATCATCACCGGGTCGGAGAAGGCATTCGCTGCCGGAGCCGACATCGCCATGATGCGCGACAAGTCGTTTGTGGAGGCGTTCGCGGGCGATCTTTTCACACCCGAAACAGATCAAATTCTGCGCATCCGCAAGCCGATCATTGCCGCAGTTTCGGGCTATGCCCTGGGTGGCGGCTGCGAATTGGCCATGATGTGCGATTTCATTATCGCCTCAGAGACCGCCAAGTTTGGCCAGCCAGAGATCAACCTGGGCGTGGTCGCGGGCATTGGCGGCACCCAGCGACTGACGCGGCTGGTGGGCAAATCCAAGTCGATGGACATGCACCTGACGGGCCGTTTCATGGACGCAGAAGAAGCCGAGCGGTCGGGACTTGTGAGCCGCGTTGTGCCGGTCAAGAAGCTGATGGAAGAGGCGCAGGGTGCCGCCCAGAAGATTGCCGAGAAGAGCATGGTCTCCGTTATGGTTGTCAAAGAGGCCGTGAACCGCGCCTACGAAGTGCCGCTTTCTGAAGGTCTGCTGTTTGAACGGCGGATGTTCCATTCGCTCTTTGCGACCGAGGATCAGAAGGAAGGCATGACCGCCTTCCTCGAAAAGCGCGAGGCGCAGTTCCGGGATAAGTGACGCCGGGCTGAATGCCTGCTTTCGGGACTTAGCTGTCATTGAAGAAACACACCCCAGCCCGGAATCAAGGCGCAGCCGCCGGGCCATCGCCTGCCCGCCCCACGGGTAGGCGATTTGGCAAGGCTGGGCGGTTCGTTGCGAGGGATCGTATGCGCTGAGGGATAAAGTGGCAGAGAATTGATGTCAGATCGCCCACCCCGGGCAGGCGCTGGCCCTCTCCAACGACACAATTGGCTCAAAGCGGTTATCGCCCTACCCACCTTTACAACCCTGCCTTTCTCCCGGTATACGCCGCGCCAGACATGCGCGTGCAGCCCGCTCAGGCTAGAATCACCTTCCCGGACAGTTCTGGGCATTGGGTTTGGCATCACGTGCCCCACATGGACCAGATACGAAGGTAGATCAGCATGGCAAACTCCCCTCAGGCGAAGAAACGCGCCCGTCAGAACGAAAAACGATTCCAGATCAACAAGGCACGCCGCTCGCGCATCCGCACGCACCTGCGTCGCGTCGAAGAGGCCATCGCCTCGGGTGATCAAACTGCCGCGGCGGAAGCGCTGAAAGCCGCTCAGCCAGAGCTGATGCGCGGCGTGACAAAGGGTGTCTTCCACAAAAACACAGCCGCGCGGAAAATGTCGCGGCTTTCCGCTCGGGTCAAAGCCCTGGGCTAAATGATACCGTTTACATTTAGCCTAAGCGGCTAATGGACTGATAAAAAAGGCATCGCTCTGCGGTGCCTTTTTTTGATACCTCTGAGTCTCAAAAACGGGCTCCAGATTCTTTTTCGGGATTCAACGAGTCAAGTTTGAAGTTCAGTTGAAGCGAGCCGAACAACCTTGCTAACAAAGTCAGGCGATTCACATCGCACGGGGGGACAGGCCCTGACGATCATGCCTTTCAAGCGACGAAAAAGGGCAGATCTGACGGGGCGTGAAGGGGACCTATTCGCTGGGTCGCCGGACGGTTTGCAAGATCTGCTGCCAGCAGTATTGCCCTGTCGATTTAGCCGCGAACGGGTTCGCCCGGTGCCCAATCTGCGCCCTATTTGGGGCAGACTGCGCCGTTAGAAACCCAGTGGTAAGGATGTCCTATGGACATGGGGCCGGTTCCGTTGGGGACGGGAACAGTTGCCCTTTGTCTGGAGGAACAGACGTCGCGCAGCAGCAGGTCAGGCAGGCCGTGCAGGAATGGGACAAAGGAAAGACATGACGCAGGATGATTGGGGTCGGATCAGGCAGCGGTTGCTCAAGACAGTTGGGCAAAACAATTATACCACCTGGATTGAACCCATGGTTCCCGGCCCTGTCGCGGAAGGCATCGCGACCTTGCATGTCCCAACCACGTTCTTTGGCAACTATGTCAGCCAGAACTTTTCTGACCTGATCCTGCATGAATTGCGCAACGAGGGGGTTGATGCCTCCCGTCTGAACTTTGCTCTTTCACAGCAAGCCAAGACACCCAAGCGCGAACCCGCCCGCCGGCCGGAGCCTGTCAAAACTGCCGGTGCGAGCCCGATCAATACCGCACCGCTGGACCCGCGCTTTAACTTTGACAACTTTGTCGTAGGTAAACCTAATGAGCTGGCCCATGCCGCAGCCAAGCGTGTGGCCGAAGGTGGTGAGGTCACATTCAACCCGCTGTTCCTCTATGGCGGCGTGGGACTGGGCAAGACTCACTTGATGCAGGCCATCGCGCAGGAACTGAAAGAGCGCAAACCGCACCTCAATGTGCTCTACCTTTCTGCTGAACAGTTTATGTACCGTTTCGTGCAGGCTCTGCGTGACCGCAAGATGATGGACTTCAAGGAGATATTCCGCGCGGTGGACGTGCTGATGGTCGATGACGTGCAGTTTATCGCGGGCAAGGACAGCACTCAGGAAGAGTTCTTTCACACGTTCAACGCGCTGGTGGATCAGCACAAGCAGATCATCATTTCTGCTGACCGCGCGCCCACAGACATCAAGGAACTGGAGAATCGTATTGTGTCCCGTCTGCAGTGCGGGCTGGTGGTCGATCTGCACCCGACCGATTACGAACTGCGTCTGGGCATCCTTCAGAGCAAGGTGGAGGCCCAACGTCGTCTATACCCCACGCTCGAAGTACAGGACGGCGTGTTGGAGTTTTTGGCCCATCGCATCACGTCGAACGTCCGTGTTTTGGAAGGCGCTTTGACCCGCCTCTTTGCTTTCGGCTCTCTCGTGGGGCGCGAGATCAACATGGAGCTGACGCAGGATTGTCTGGCCGATGTACTGCGGGACAGCGAGCGCAAAATCTCCGTCGAAGAAATCCAGCGCAAAGTTAGCGAACATTACAACATCCGCCTATCTGACATGATCGGCCCCAAGCGCCTGCGCAGCTACGCGCGCCCGCGTCAGGTGGCGATGTATCTGTGCAAGCAGATGACGTCACGGTCGCTGCCCGAGATTGGCCGCCGTTTTGGGGGCCGTGATCACACGACCGTCATGCATGGCGTACGCCGAATTGAAGAGCTCAAGGTCTCTGACGGGCAAATCGCAGAAGACATCGAGCTGCTGCGCCGCGCACTTGAGGGCTGAGGCGCGAAAGACTCAATTTTGAGCGATCTTGAGGGGTGCACGCGCGCCCCTCTTGCTTTTGGTGTGGCCAAACTAGAAAACACTTGTGAAGACACCGGAAAAGGGTAGTTTGCCTGTCCCGGCGTTTGTTTTTAGGGGGAGACGGCACATGAAATTCAGCATCGAACGCGCAGACCTGCTGAAAGCAGTGGCGCAAGCCCAATCGGTTGTTGAACGGCGCAATACCATTCCGATCCTCGCCAACGTGCTGATCGAGGCAGAAGGCAGCGATGTGTCCTTCCGCGCCACCGATCTGGATATCGAAGTAGTGGATAAGGTCGCCGCTCAGGTGGAGCGCGCCGGTGCCACGACAGTCAGCGCCACGCTGCTGCATGAGATTGTACGCAAATTGCCCGATGGGGCGTTGATCAGCCTCACGGCTGACTCCGCTGCAGGTCGCCTTACGGTGGAAGCAGGCCGTTCAAATTTCTCTCTCGCCACCCTGCCGCGTGAGGATTTTCCTGTCATGGCGTCGTCTGAATATGCGTCGAACTTTAGTGCGGACGCGCCGGTGTTGCGGCGTCTCTTTGACAAGTCGAAGTTTGCGATTTCTACCGAGGAAACACGGTATTACCTGAATGGCGTCTACATGCACATCTCGGATGCGGATGGCGGTAGAGTGCTGCGCTGTGTGGCCACGGATGGCCACAGGCTGGCCCGCATTGACGCTGACCTGCCCGATGGTGCGGCAGAGATGCCGGGCGTGATCGTGCCGCGCAAGACGGTGGGTGAGCTGCGCAAGCTGCTGGATGATGACGAGGCCAAGATCGCTGTGTCTGTGTCTGAGACCAAAGTGCGCTTTGCGACGCCTGAGATCACGCTGACCTCCAAGGTCATCGATGGCACCTTCCCCGACTACACGCGCGTCATTCCGCAGGGCAACACGCGGAAGATGGAAGTCGATGCTGCAGACTTTGCGCAGGCGGTGGACCGTGTGGCGACGGTTTCGTCCGAACGCTCCCGCGCAGTGAAGCTGCAGCTGGACGAGGATCGGGTTGTGTTGAGTGTCAATGCACCTGATTCCGGCGCCGCAGAGGAAGAGCTGGCTGTGGCCTACGGCGATGAGCGGTTGGAGATTGGGTTCAACGCAAAGTACCTGCTTGAGATCGCCTCACAGGTGGATCGGGAGAACGCGGTGTTTCTGTTCAACTCCTCCGGCGATCCCACGTTGATGCGCGAGGGTAATGATCAGTCTGCCGTCTACGTCGTCATGCCCATGCGGGTTTGAGGGGAGCGGAATTTTTTGAAAATTCCGGGACGTTTTCTTTTGAAGAAAACGGGGTAGCGCTATGAGCAACCTGCATCTGTCCCAACTGACCCTGTCGCACTTCCGCTCGCACAAGCGCGCTGTCATGGACGTGGACGCTCGCCCTGTTGCCATCCATGGCCCCAACGGCGCAGGCAAGACCAACATCCTCGAAGCGGTGTCGCTCTTTTCCCCTGGTCGCGGCCTCAGACGCTCCAGCGCCGAGGACATGACCCGTCGCCCCGAAGCGTTGGGTTGGAAGATCACAGGCATTCTGCATTCTCTCCACCAAGTCCATGAGGTCGAAATCTGGTCTGAAGGCGGCGCTGCACGGCAGGTGCGCATTGATGGCAAAGCCGCGCCTCAGACGACCCTGGGCCGCATTGCACGGGTGCTATGGCTGATCCCCGCCATGGACCGTCTTTGGATCGAAGGGGCCGAAGGGCGACGACGGTTTCTGGACCGCATGACGCTCAGCTTCCTGCCCGAGCACGCAGAACACGCCCTGAGCTATGACAAGGCCATGCGCGAACGGAACCGGCTGCTCAAGGATATGGTGCGGGAGCCTTCATGGTACCTCGCCCTTGAGGCGCGTATGGCCGAAGCCGGGGCCGCCCTCCATGCCGGGCGTCTGCATGCGCTCGAAGCGATCTCAGACGCACAAGAACAGGCCGAAACAGCTTTTCCTGCCGCAACGCTTGAGTTGCAGTGCGACATGCCCGCAGAGACTGAGGCGTTAAGGCAGGCACTCGCCGACAATCGCATGGCCGACCTGAAAGCCGGGCGCTCGTTGATTGGGCCACACCGCGCAGACCTTTATGGTGTCTATGCCGCCAAGGACGTGCCCGCCAAGCATTGCTCCACGGGCGAGCAGAAGGCGCTTCTCGTCTCCCTCATTCTCGCAAACGCCCGGGCGCTGGCGGAGGACTTTGGCGCGCCACCCCTGCTGCTGCTGGACGAAGTCGCAGCACACCTCGACGCGGACCGGCAAGCGGCGCTATATGATGAGATCTGCGCCTTGGGAGCCCAGGCCTGGATGACCGGCACGGGTCCGGAGCTGTTCACCCCACTGGCGGACCGTGCGCAGGTGATTGAGGTCACTGAAACGGAGGGCGAAAGCCACGTGACAACGCTCGGCCAACACCCACAAAATATAGTGTAAAACGCGTGACATAGGGGCCCAAAACGCCTATATTTCGGGCAAACGATATAGGCTTTCCCGACATGTCCGAACAAGAGCAGACGCCGAATGAATACGGCGCGGATTCCATCAAGGTTCTCAAAGGCTTGGAGGCTGTTCGCAAGCGTCCCGGCATGTACATCGGGGACACTGACGATGGGTCCGGCCTGCACCACATGGTCTACGAGGTCGTGGACAACGGCATCGACGAAGCGCTGGCCGGACACGCGGACCGGGTGACCGTCACGATCCACGACGATTCCTCCGTTTCAGTAAGCGACAATGGGCGCGGCATTCCGGTGGGCATTCACGAGGAAGAAGGCGTTTCAGCAGCTGAAGTCATCATGACCCAGCTCCATGCGGGCGGGAAGTTCGACAGCAACTCCTACAAAGTCTCGGGTGGCCTGCACGGGGTTGGCGTCTCCGTTGTGAACGCGCTCTCCGACTGGCTGGAATTGCGCATCTGGCGTGATGGCAAAGAACACATTGCACGGTTCGAACGCGGCGATACCGTCAAACATCTCGAAGTGCTGGGCGACACGGATCACACCGGCACCGAAGTGCGGTTCATGGCCTCGACCGACACGTTCTCCAACCTCGAATACTCCTTCGACACGCTGGAAAAGCGCCTGCGCGAATTGGCCTTCTTGAACTCCGGCGTGCGGATCATCCTCAAGGATGAACGCCCTGTGGAGACTTTGGAGGCGGAGCTTTACTACGAAGGCGGCGTCAAAGAATTCGTCAAATACCTCGACCGCAACAAGTCCTCGGTCATGCCGGAACCAATCTTTGTGCAGGGCGAGCGGGACGAGATTGGCGTCGAGGTCGCCATGTGGTGGAATGACAGCTATCACGAAAACGTCTTGCCCTTTACCAACAACATCCCGCAGCGCGATGGCGGCACCCATATGGCCGGCTTTCGCGGCGCGCTGACGCGGACCATCAACAATTACGCACAATCGAGCGGGATCGCGAAGAAAGAGAAGATCAACTTCACCGGCGACGACGCCCGCGAAGGGCTGACCTGTGTGCTGTCGGTCAAGGTGCCGGACCCCAAGTTTTCCTCCCAGACCAAGGACAAGCTGGTGTCGTCAGAAGTACGTCCGGCGGTTGAGGGTCTGATGAACGAAAAGCTGACCGAGTGGTTTGAAGAAAACCCGAACGAGGCAAAGATCATCGTCGGCAAGATCATCGAAGCCGCCCAGGCCCGCGAGGCCGCCCGCAAGGCCCGTGAGCTCACGCGGCGCAAGACGGCGATGGATGTGAACTTCCTTGCAGGTAAGCTGAAGGATTGTTCCGAAAAAGACCCCTCCAAGACCGAAGTCTTCCTTGTGGAGGGGGACTCAGCCGGGGGCTCCGCCCAGACCGGTCGCGACCGCCAAACCCAAGCTATTCTTCCGCTCAAAGGCAAGATCCTGAACGTGGAACGGGCACGGTTTGACCGGATGTTGGGCAGCCAGGAGATCGGCAATCTGGTGATGGCCTTGGGCACAGGGATCGGACGGGATGAGTTCGACATCTCCAAACTGCGCTACCACAAGATCGTCATCATGACCGACGCCGACGTGGACGGCGCACACATCCGCACGTTGCTGCTGACATTCTTTTACCGTCAGATGCCTGAGCTTATCGAGAACGGCCACCTCTTCATCGCGCAGCCGCCGCTTTACAAAGTGTCGCGCGGCAAGTCGGAGGTTTACCTCAAGGATCAGGCCGCGATGGATGACTACCTGATCCAGCAGGGCGTTGAAGGCGCGATCCTCAAGCAGGGCAATGGCGAGGAAATCACAGGTGCCGATTTGGCCCGCGTGGTGGACATGGCCCGGCAATTGAAACGTGTGCTTGATGCCTTCCCGACCCACTACCCCCGACACATTCTGGAACAGGCCGCCATCGCCGGGGCTTTTGTCGCCGGTGCCGTGGATCAAAACCTGCAAGGGGTGGCGGACCGCGTGGCCGAACGGTTGGACCTCATCGCGCTGGAATACGAACGCGGCTGGCAAGGGCGCATCACGCAGGACCACGGCATCCGGCTTGCGCGCATCCTGCGTGGTGTTGAAGAGGTCCGCACACTCGACGGCAAGATGCTCCGCTCGGGCGAAGCAAAGCGCTCCGGCACTTTCACCCAGCACCTGCAAGAGGTATACGGCCTGCCTGCTACACTGATCCGCAAAGACCGCACACAGCTGATCCACGGGCCGCTTGATCTGTTGTCGGCTATTCTTGCAGAGGGCGAAAAAGGTCTGTCCCTGCAGCGCTACAAGGGTCTGGGTGAAATGAACCCCGATCAGCTTTGGGAAACCACGCTGGACCCCGACGCGCGCACGCTGTTGCAGGTGAAGGTGGAGGATATGGCAGAAGCCGATGATCTCTTCACCAAGCTGATGGGCGATGTGGTCGAACCTCGCCGGGAATTCATCCAACAAAACGCCCTGAGCGTGGAGAACCTGGATTTCTAAGTCCCGGTAGCCCCCTCTTTCTGGCCCAAAATATCCAATCTGAACATCAGCCTCGTAAGGGGGAGCCCTGCTCCACCATCCATCGCTATCGATGATACGCCGATCAGGAACGCTGAGGGATCACAGAACTGCCGCAACCCGTAAGGTGGGCTTCTAGCCCACCCACCGTCAGCGCAGCCCTTTCTTGGCAATGAAGCTCGCCAGATCAAGGATCAACTGACCACGCGCTGCGGCAATCGCACTGGGCCCAGCCTCCGGATCAAACGGCACGGACAAGTCAAAAAGCCCAGACCGTTCGCGGCGGCCATCTTCGACCGCGACAAAATACTGTCCCGTCGCGCGGAACTGCCCAGCTGTCGTGGCCACCAAATCGGCAAACCGAACCTCAAGACGCGCATCGGGAAAGGCTTCAAACGGCCAGGGTTCTGACGCGATGCGGCGCCCTGTCAGGCGCGCCAGATTGCGGCTCAGCTCCAATGCAACAGCACGTTCCGGTTCATCTGCCCAAAGCACCCCTGATGAACTGGTTAGCTTGCCATCTTCACCTTGCAAGTGAATCTCATCCGATGCCGCGTAGCTGGGCAAGGACACGTCGCGGACTTCAACCGCACCGAAGGCAATACGCACCTTTTCCGTGACTTCCGGCGTGGAGACAGCAAAACGGTCCGCCGTGCCACCGCAGGCGGTCAAAACAAGCAACAGGCCGACAGTTACGGCGCGGATACTCTTGGTGATCATCTAACGTCCCAGCAGCAAGGAGTTTGGATTACGTTCTATGGTTCGGGCCAGCGATGCAAGGGCATCTGCGGCCTTCTGAATATCGCGCAGCGTGGCATCTACCGCACGGGTCAGCTCATCACCCCGGTCGTATCCTTCAATGGTGCGCGTCGCTTGGTTGAGCAGACGGTTGATGCGGGTCAACACATTGGGCAGATCCTGTGCCACCGAATTGACCGTGTCAGCCGCATTCCGGGCCGAGGCCAGCGTCCGGTTCACATTGTCAACCGTGCCCCCTTCACGCAGGGCCTGCAGGGTGTAATTCACCTCATCCAACGCACGTTTCAAAGCACGCGGAAGGGCCTGCGCATCCTCAGTCGCCAAAATCGCCTCTGCGGCCTCTGTCAATTCAGTGAGCTCGGCAAGGAAATCTTCGACCTCAAGCGATTCCGCCTTTGCCGCAACCCGCTGGATTTGCGCAACAAGCTCCGGCACGCCCTCAACCGCGACGTTGATGTTCTCTGCCGCATCTGCCGCATCATCCAGAACCTCGGTCAGACGTTGCGTGATCTGAGGCAGGGTTTCAGTGCTCGTGGCGATGTTGCCTGCCGCCGACCGGGCGGCCGCCAACGTTTCGTTGATGGCTTTCACAGCCCCGGCTGCACGCAATTCCGCAATGGTGCTGTTCACCTGATCAACTGCCTCGCGCAGTTCGCCCGGCAGTGCTTGCGTGTCATCTGAACGCAACAGCGTATCGGCTGCATCCACCAGCGCGGTGACCTCAGCCACCAGATCTTCGATCTTCAAAGCCTCCGCCTTTTGCGCCAATGCCTGCAGGTCGTTGATCAGGTCAGGGACACCTTCCACTGACGTCGATACCGAGGCAGCCGTTTCCGTCACGGTATCCACGGCTGTTAACAGCTTCGCCGCAAGTTGCTGTTCTTCAAGATCGGCCACCAGTGCTTCGATCCGTGTCAGCGTGGAATTCAAGGCAACCGGAACATTCCGAACGTCGTCCGAGGTCACAAGATCCGTGATTTCAGCCAGCAATATTCGAACGTCTTGTGGGGCTTCACGCAGGTCTTGGTTGTTGACCAAAGCCTCTGCTGAATTGAGGAAGGAAATCGCGCTTTGAAGCAGCTCTTCGATGGGCAACTGGTTGATGCGGGTAAACACACCTTCCACCGTGGCAGCGGTGTCTGACACCTCGCTCTGCGTGGTTGGCAAGCGCGGCAGCGTCGAAATGCTGCCTTCAAGCGTTGCGGGTGGCGCGTCCTCTACCATCACCAGCTCGACCTTCAGCCCGCCTGTCAGCAAACTACCAGAGATCAGGCGCGCGCGCAGGCCTTGCGCCACCCGTTCTCTCAGGAAATTCAGGGCGCTCTCTGCAGTCACTTCGCCTGGCAAACCCAAACGCGCAGGCTGGACGGAAATAATGGCATTCAGGCGCACCCGGCTGTCACCAAATTGATCGAAGTCCACGATACCGGACAGCGTATCAACCTCACCAATGGTCAAGCCGTTCATCTCAACCGCCGCACCGACCACAAGGCCCGAGATGTTGTCGTCAAAGATGACGCTGGCCTTTAGCGGCTCAACTTCAGACTGATTGAAGACGGAGTTCCGGGCGGTTTCCTCATCTGGAAAAATCTGAAAGATCGTCCCATCAGCAATCGGCCCCCCGCCAGACACAAAAGTGTCAAAGGTGATCCCGCCACCCACAAGAGTCGCGAGCGACGAAAAGTCGATCTCGGCCCCGGCCGGGCCGATCTTGACCTCAAAACCGGAGGCGTCCCAGAACCGTGTACTGTCATTGATCAAGCTGCGATGTTCATCAAAGATCACCGCTTCAACAATGGCAAAGCCGCGCCTGGGATCGATCTTCGCCTGCCCAACTCTGCCGACTTCGATACCCCGGTACAGTATGGGCGCATTGTCGGTCAGGTACCCGCTTGCCGTGGACCGGAACGCGATTTCCAAGCCTTCCTGATCGGCGCGGATCAACGGGGGCTCCGTTGTTCCGGTAAATCGATCTGCATAGGTGCCGATCTGATCGTCCCAGGACCCTTCGATGTAGACCCCGCTGAGCACCGTTGTCAGACCGGTGATACCCTGGGCTGACACTTCGGGTTGCACAATCCAGAATACCGCACTGCTGTCGATGTAGGGGGCCACGTCCTTGTCGATACGGATGGATGCTGTGACACGTCCCAGCCCTTCGGTAAAACCAACCTTCTCAACCTTACCTACGGTGATGTCGCGAAACTTCAGCTCCGTTTCTCGGGCGACAATCCCGGTACCCTTCTCGAATTCGACAATGATCAGCGGGCCGCGGGCGTTGTAAGTCTGCCAGGCCACGCCAAGTGCGACGATCAGCGCCAAAAGCGGCACGATCCAAATGACCGACGCACCGCTCAAGAACATTTTGCGCGCTGATGAAACGGACACTTCCGGCGGCATGTCAGTCATTGTCGCTACGCCCCCCGGCCTTGGCCTGCACGTCCCAGATCATCCTGGAATCAAAGGCCTGCGCTGACAGCATCGTGAAAATCACCGATAACGCAAAAAACAGGCTCGCCGCGCCAGGGGTGATGGATGCAAGTGTCTTGAGTTGCACCAAGGACGACAGAATCGCAACCACAAAGATATCGATCATCGACCACCGCCCGATGTATTCGACAACCTCATAAAGAACCCGCCGGAAGCGGCGCGATATCACCTGTTGCTGCCTTACAGAAACCGCAAGAAACGCCACAGCCCAGAATTTGCCCAACGGAATAACGACAGAGGCAAAAAGGATAATCGCAGCAATGCCAAGGTTCCCGTCCTGCGCCAGTTCAACCGCGCCCCCGATGATCGTGCTTTCGTGGGTCTCAAACAGCGTTCTGGTGTTCAGCATGGGCAGGATATTGGCCGGGACGTAGCATATCGCCCCCATCAACCAATAGGCCCATACCCGCTGCAGGCTCAGGCCATCGCGGGATACCAAGGGCTCTCCACAGCGCCCACAGGTTGAGGTGCCCAACGGCCATGCCTTGGTACAGCGCGTACAGGCCACCACGCCCATCTCGCGCGCGCTCAGGATTTCTTGGGGTTTTCCAGCGAGTGCCATACCGACCATCTACACATGAAACTGTCCTGCGCGATCAGCAGGAAGACGAGCAATCCGAACATCCAGAACGCCGGGCCGAAACTGACCGTGGCAAGATCTGTGATTTTGACCAATGCAACCGCGCAGCCGATCGCGAAAATCTCTGCCATGGACCAGGGGCGCATGGCCTCCGCCAGGCGAAAGGCTCTGACCGCGTGTGTTGCTGGCGGGCGATCCAGCACAACAGGCACCAACACATAAAGTATGAGCAATGCACGTAGCAGCGGAAAGAAGATAATGAGCGCAGCAGTGGCCAACGCGAGAAAGAACAAAGGGCCGCCGGTAAAGGCAAGCGCTGCATCCAGGATCGAGACGGCATTCTGGTTACCCGCGGCGTCCAGCGTCAGGAATGGAAACACAGCCGCCCCAATGATCAAAACCACCACAGCCACCGCAACAGCAATGATCCGCAACCCCGCATTGCGGCGTGGCGTAATCAACACCTTGTGGCAACGCTGACAGACCGCCCGTTCGCCCGGTTGCGGACGCTTTAGCCGATAGGCTGCGTCGCATTGCGGGCAGACGATCAGGTCATCCAAACTTACGTGTCCATGGGTTTCGACAATATCTTTCATTGCGCACAAGCTACAGTATCGCAGCGGCGGGCGGTATCCCTATCTGGCTGAACGGGCCTTTCCCGCCTAAGGGATCAACCCTGCGATTTCTTCTGGGCTCAGCCCTGCCTCGGCAAGCACATCTGCGGTATCGGCACCTATGGCCAGTGGGGATTTGACACCCTCAGGCACGGACCGCCCAAACCGCGGTGCGACGGCCGATTGCAGGACACCGCCCGGGGCGACAAAGCTACCTCGCGCGGCCAAATGGGGGTGATCACGCACTTCGGAGAAACGCAAGACGGGTGCCACACAGGCATCAGACCCCTCAAAGATCGCAGCCCAGGCATCGCGGGTCTTGCCTGCAAAGATGTCTGCGAATTGCGCGGTGCGTTCGGGCCATGTTGCGGTATCATTCTGACTGGCGCGGAGCTCTGCTGGCAAGCCCAGCTTTTCCAGCAGGATCGCGTAGAATTGCGGCTCCAGCGCGCCTACGGATATGAACTGGCCGTCTTTGCACGCATAGCAACGATAGAATGGGGCCGCCCCATCGAGCCAATTGGACGCGCGCGCCTCAGACCAGCGACCCTGAGCCAACATCCCATGGATCAACCCCATCATTGCAGGCACCCCATCGACCATGGCGGCATCAACAACCTGACCCTTGCCCGACACCCCGCGTTCAATCACTGCCGCAAGGATGCCGAAGATTAGGAACATCGTACCGCCCCCGTAGTCTGCTACCAAATTGAGCGGGGGAACGGGTGGCTCCCCTGCTGCTCCCATGGCATGCAAGGCCCCCGTCAGGGCAAGATAATTTATGTCATGGCCTGCCACATTGGCCCAAGGACCATCCTGGCCCCAGCCCGTCATGCGGGCGTAGATCAACGTATCAGGGCAGACTTCGGGCCCCAGACCCAGACGCTCCATCACGCCCGGGCGGAAACCTTCGATCAAGACGTTGTTTTGCGCGATCAGGTGTTTGGCGGCATCCAAACCCGCGTCAGACTTCAGGTCCAGCACGACAGACCTCTTGCCGCGCCTGTTAACGTCTGTGGGGTCTGCCGGTGCTGCTTTGCGGTCGACCGTCACCACATGCGCACCAAGATCAGCTAACAGTTGACCTGCCAGGGGCGCTGGGCCCAACCCTGAAAACTCAATCACTTTCAACGACGCCAGCGGTCCGCTCATCTTAACTCTCCTGTCCAGGGTCCGGCGGACCGTCATGACCATCCTGCTCTTGGCACCGCCAGCGGATCAACCCCGTGACCCCACTTGCGCAGGCGCGCAATCCGGTGAAACGTGATCCTGCCAGCAAACGGAGCGCTCATGCCAGATTTCAAAGACCTCACGCGATACACAACCCTGCTGGTCGTCGACGCGCTTGCCCTATTGTCCCTTGTCGCAATGTTTGTCTGGTCCTGGTGGTTCGCAGTCCCGCTGGTCATATTTGCCGGGCTGGCTGTGCTGGGCCTTTATGATGTCACGCAAAAGCACCATTCGATTCTGCGGAACTATCCCGTGCTTGGGCACATGCGGTTCATCTTTGAAGGCATCCGGCCAGAAATCCGTCAGTATCTGATTGAATCCGATCAAGACGAAGAGCCGTTCAGCCGCGATGACAGGTCGCTCGTCTATCAGCGCGCCAAAGGGCAGGAGGACGCCCGCCCCTTTGGCGCACGCGAACGGGTCTATGACGCGGGCTATTCCTGGGTCACCCATTCAGTACAGCCCAAGCACATCGAGGATTGCAATTTTCGCGTCACCATTGGCGGCAAGGATTGCAAGCAGCCCTATTCAGCCTCGCTTTACAAAATTTCCGCCATGAGCTTTGGCTCCTTGTCTGCGAATGCCATCCAGGCCCTCAACACAGGCGCACGTCTGGGCGGGTTTGCCCATGACACGGGCGAAGGATCGGTCAGCCGATATCACAAAGCGGGTGGCGGTGACCTGATCTGGCAGATTGCCTCCGGCTACTTTGGCTGTCGCGCGGCGGACGGCAGCTTTGATCCTGAAAAATTCAAAGAAACCGCTGCCAATCCCCAGATCAAGATGATCGAATTGAAGCTAAGCCAGGGCGCAAAACCTGGCCATGGTGGTATGCTACCCGCCTCTAAGATCAGCCCCGAAATTGCCGAGGCGCGGGGCATTCCGGAAGGGATAGACTGTATCTCTCCCCCCTCACACTCCGCGTTTTCGACGCCGATTGAGATGATGGAATTCATTGGTTCCCTGCGCGAAATGTCTGGCGGCAAGCCGGTCGGATTCAAACTGTGCATCGGGCACCAGCGGGAATTCATGTGCATGGTCAAGGCGATGCTAAAGACCGGGATCTGCCCGGACTTTATCGTTGTTGACGGAACCGAAGGCGGCACTGGTGCTGCGCCGGTTGAGTTTTCCAACCACGTGGGCATGCCGATGGTTGAGGGGTTGACTTTTGTGCACAATACCCTGCGCGGGGCAGGAATTCGCGACCAGATAAAGGTGGGGGCAGCTGGTAAAGTTGTACATGCCTTTGATATTGCGCGGGCGTTGGCGCTGGGGGCGGATTGGTGCAATTCGGCCCGCGGCTTCATGTTTGCCATTGGCTGCATTCAGGCGCAGGCCTGCCACACAAACCACTGTCCGGTCGGCGTTGCGACCCAAGACAAGACGCGGATGCGGGCGCTGGATGTGGGTGACAAGAGCGAGCGTGTGGCGCGGTTCCATGGCAACACGATGAAGGCCTTGGGTGAGATGACGGGTGCTGCGGGTCTGGATCACCCCAGCGCTTTCATGCCGTGGCACTTGATGCTGCGTCAGGGTGACAAAAACATGGTTCAAGGCCATCAGGTCTACAACTACGTCCCGGTCGGCTACCTTCTGGATGAAAATTCACAAGACTATCACGGCAACAAGGGCCGATGGGCACGCGCCCGTGCGGAAAGTTTCGCACCACCCGAAGGCGCGTATATTTAGGCGATACAGATCAGGTGCGCCAGACAAGACAGGCGAGCGGTCAATTTGTGCAGAGTTGACGGCACCTGAGAATGCGACCGGCCTGAGCGGGTCGGGAACAGCCTATTCGGCCGCGCTGACGTTCGGACGGCTAACATGCGCGGCGAAGGCCCGTGCCTGGCTCAACGCCGCTGGTTCGAAGCGTTGCAGCGCGCCTGACGGCAGCAATGCCCCAACCGCGCGCAAAACACCAACGCGCGCGCGGCCCGGCGTGACAACGGCAATACGCGCAAACTTGTCAAACTGGGACATAAGCCGCTCAAGATGCGTAGCACTGTGCCCCAGATCGCTTGCGACCTCGGGCGCTGCTTCGGAGACATCAATGACCGCACTAACCGAGCCTTCATCTGGCTGGTAGGGATCAAGCACATCTTCGAGCCGTTTCAGATCGTCAGCGCCGATTGGACCCTTCACCTTCACTTCGACAGCGCAGGGTGCGTATTCAGTAATCTCGATCATGGCAGTCTCCTCCCTCGGGCACCAACGAGGTGAGTTGACCGCATGTTCAACAATTTTTGGTTAACGCGACAAATTTAAAGCGCGGAGAAAATTCAGCTCCGCCGCAATGCACGAAGACTCAATAGTCCAGCACCGGATTTTGTTTTTCGGGCAGTGGGAAGGTCACGGTCAAACGGTGCCACTCCTCCGCTATTTCGGTGGTCAGCTGCCCGTTCAGCTGGCGCGTGAACGCCGTGATCAGCTTGAGCCCCAAACCGCTCCCTTCATCGCGCGGGGTCGAACCAATCGTATTTTCCACCAGTAAACGCGCCACCCCGGGTCCATCCCAGCTGAGAGAAACCCGAATCTCCGGCGCACGGTCGGCAGGGGCTCCGAGATACTTCAGGGCATTGGTAACAGCCTCAGACACCAAAAGGGTGAGGGGGGCAGCATCGTCGGGCTCCACCGTCATTTTATCGTAGGACTGGGTTGTCTCGACCGGTGCATCTTGCGCGATGCCTGCCTGAAACAACTGATCCACGATCCGCGTCAACAAGGTACCAACATCGGCCAACATCGGACTGCCGTCTTGATAGAGATTTTCATGCACCGTCGCGAGGCCAAGTATCCGGTGCTGCAAGCGCTCAAGCACAAGCCGCGTGTCCCCCTGCTGGGCCTGTCTGATCTGCATGTTCAGGATCGATGAGATCAGCTGCAGGTTATTCTTCACCCGGTGGTGCACTTCTTTCAGCAGGATGTTCTTTTGCCGCAAATTGTCTTCGAGCGTGGCTTCGTCCTTGAGGATCGATTCCGCCATTTCGGCAAAGGACTGTTCCATCTGCGCCAGCTCGATGGGCACATTTGGATCAAATCGGTCGCGAGGCAAGGTACGGTTCAGGGCGAACAAACGCATCTGTCGGCCCAACTTGGTGATATTGGAAATCGCCAGTCGGTGAATGGCCCAGAACGCTACGATCAGGCTGACAACCCACATGATAATCGGCAGGAAGAGATTCAGGCGGTTCGTGACGTCTTGAGCCCTAAAAGTCATATCACCCGGCCAGATGCTGAGCGCATAAATCGCATCCGGAACAAGGGTGACAACGGCATAGACACGCTCAACCCCATCGCCGCCCGTTGAATTTAGAACTTCAGTCGGTTCCGGATCAGCTATCCCCGCTAACCCACCTGGCGGGAGCATATCGGTAATGGCATCCAAGGCTGTCGTCCCAGCCAAGGTTTGACCTGACTCTGTAAAAAGCTGCAAAGCCTGCGGCCTGTGCGGAACGTTAGCAACCGTATCCAGCTCAAATCGAGAAACCGGGATCGACACCACCACCAGCCCAATCACCGCACCCCGAACCTGCACGGCTGACGCGATAAGCGCCTGTGGTTCATCTTGTGTGACCTCAGGGGGCAAGACCAACGCATGTCGCCCCTCCGCCGAAAGCCACGACATCAAAGTGGTGTCAGCTGAAAAATCCAGTGTCTGGCCGAACGAAGAACAGGACATGATCCCATCCGCGCCAATGAACCCGACAAACTCATAGATGTCAGAGGCCTGCCGGTACCCTTCCAGAAAACGCGAACATCTTTCGGGATCATGCCGCAGCCCAGTGATGACAGCGCCCAGCAAATCCGCGGCACCGTATGCTTCTTGCAGCAATCGCGCGTCAGGCGCGGTCATCGTCTGCGTTATGGCCAAGAGCGACAGTTCAGCGCTGGCTTCGGATTGTTGCGCAATTTGCCGGGTCTGAAACACGGACAGCAGCCCGATGGGGAGCATTGTCAGCGATAGAAAGATCAGTACCCGGATTGCCAGCCCACGCAGCGCGCGACCGTTGAAGAAGCCTGACGTCATCGATCAGAAACTGGAAGTCTTGGACGCGGAAATTACCGACATCGTGGCATCATCGGTCAGTTCCAGCGCGTCGTCTTCTTCATGACCCATCAGTTCCGCCAATCGGGCACGGGCACGGTTGGTGCGGCTTTTGATCGTACCGACTGCCACGCCGCACATTTCCGCCGCTTCCTCGTACGAAAAACCGGAGGCACCAACGAGCAAGAGCGCCTCGCGCTGTTCATCTTTCAGCATTGCCAGCGCTTTGCGAAAGTCTGCCATCTGCATATGGCCGTCGTGATCCGGTTTCTGTGCAATGTTATCGGTCAGAACACCATCAACATCTGCAACTTCGCGGCGGGATTTCCGGCGAGAAGAGTAATAGGTGTTCCGCAAAATAGTGAACAGCCAGGCCCGCATGTTGGTGCCGGTCT
This sequence comes from uncultured Sulfitobacter sp., assembly GCA_963422245.2. Taxonomy (GTDB): domain Bacteria; phylum Pseudomonadota; class Alphaproteobacteria; order Rhodobacterales; family Rhodobacteraceae; genus Sulfitobacter. The sequence goes on from CAXMWW010000029.1 coordinate 818,933, forward strand.
TGAACTTGTCGATGTGTGTCCAGGCCTTGACCAGGGTGTCCTGAACCATGTCGTCGGCAATTGCCCCGTTTCGTGTAAGGCTAGTCGCAAAGGCCCGCATCGCGGGGAGATGTTCAACAAGCTCGTCCCTTGGGTCTTGGGTTGTCATTTTTCAGTGCCTTGATCGGCATCCTGCTGCTTGAGCTGGTCAAGAAATTCCTTGAAGCGATCAGGGATACCTTCCTCAAGCGTCTCATTGAAAACGCGCTTGAGGTTCTCATCAATCACGCTATCCCGGGTTTTGCCGTTCTTGTCTGCGCGCACTTACACGACCTTTTTTGTGATTTCGCACGACACGAAAACTTTCCTCACACGGGAACCGAACACGCGCTATACTGTTTTGGTTCCGATATATCTGCGAAAAGGTTAATCCTTTTATGAACGATACTGCGCCAAATAGCCAAGTCAGTGACGAACTGGGGAAGACAATCCCGTACCTTCGGCGGTTTTCCCGGGCCATCACCGGCAGCCAACAAAGCGGGGATTATTTTGCTGCAGCCGCGTTGGAAGCCATCTTGGCTGACCGCTCCATTCTGGAAGGGGGGGATCTCCGTACGGCGCTTTTCAAAGTTCTTTTTGGCATATGGTCCAGCGCAGGTGCACCGGTGCAAGACGGCGAAAGCGGGTTGCAGGCAAAAGCACAGGAACGATTGTCGCAACTGACCAATAACAGCCGTGAGGCTCTGCTGTTGCACACCATCGAAGGATTCCCCTTTGCGGACGTGGGCCAGATCATTGGCGTCAGCGAAGACGAGGCGAGAGAGCTTGTCGATGTCGCCCATCAGGAGATGGCAGACATCACCGCCGGTGCGGTCATGATCATCGAAGACGAAGCCATCATTGCGATGGACATCGAATCCATTGTCGCCGAAATGGGCCACCGCGTCACGGGCATCGCCCGCACCCGGGATGAGGCAGTAGCGCTTGGCAAATCGGACGCCCCTGATCTGATTTTGGCGGATATTCAGCTGGCCGACTATTCCTCAGGCATCGATGCGGTGAATGATCTGTTGGGAACATTGGGCCCGAGGCCGGTGATCTTCATCACCGCGTTCCCGGAGCGCCTTTTGACAGGGCAGAAACCCGAACCCGCTTTCCTGATCTCCAAGCCATACTCAGTGGAGCAGGTTGTTTCGGCCGTGTCGCAAGCCATGTTCTTTTCGTCCACCGAAACTCTGAACAGCTGACGTAGCGAACAGCTGCAAGGTTTAGTCTTCGACGGGGAAGTACCCCAGTCGAGCTTCAATCTGTGCATTCAGCGCACCGCCAAACAGCACCAGAAAACTGCTGATCCAAAGCCAGATCATCATCGCAACTACGGCACCGATGGACCCATAAAGCTGATTGTAGTCTCCAAAGTTCGACACATAGAACGAAAATGCGATCGACAGGACCACCCAGGAAAAGACCGCAACAACGGCCCCAAAGGACAGCCACGGCATCCGTTTTGGTCTGCGGTTGGGACCAAAACGGTAGAGCATGCCAATGCCCACAAACAGAACGATGACCGCGACACCGTAGCGGACCAGATCAGCGATCCAGCCATAGAAGGCCCCTAGCGGGAAGAACGCCAGCGCAACCGGGGCCACGATCAGCAACAGCATCGCGACAATGCCAACAGCCACAAGGCTCAGCGTCAACGTCAACGCGCGCAGGTAGTGCCAGCCTGTTCCTCGATTGCGTTGCCCGTAGACGTTGTTCAGACCAATCATGATCGCGCCCACCCCCGCCCGTGCGGACCAAAACGCAATCAGCAAAGACACAACGCCCGCCCACCCCAGTGTGTTTCCACTGGCAGAAACCAAGGCGACCACTTGCGTAAATATGATCTCGTAAACATCATCCGGCAGCAGCTCGCGCATTTCCTCCATCTGCGCAATCACCACCACTGGGTCGGAAATCAGGCTCAGAATAGCGATCAATGCAGCCAGGGCCGGGAAGAGCGAGAGCACCGCGTAAAAGGCAACACCGGCAGAGATAAGTCCGATGTCATAATCCGAAATCTGCGCGACCCCGGCCTTCATAGCAGCCCAATACAGGCTCAGTCCGCTGGATGGTGTCGACATGGCGGATTATGGTGTCCCTGATTGCACGGTGGTGCCCGTTTGTCCCGCGCTGGACCTTGCCATGACGCAGGCCTTCTTGTCGATGATGCCCATTGCTGCCCGTTCGAACACGAAAGTGTCGCAAAACACCTTGCAGCCCTGACAAAGAAAGTAATGATGCCTGAAAATTGCAAGGGTAACTGCGCCATGACCTCCTTCTCCGACAGCATGATGACCGCCATCCGGGATCGCTTTGCCCATGTGGACAGCTGCCCCTTTGCCGGCCCGCGCGTGTTCTTTGAAAACGCAGGCGGCGCGCTGACCCTGAAATCGGCGGTGGAAACGTCGACGAAATTTGCAGCCATCCCGGACAATCAGGGCCGGGACAATGCGGCGTCTCATGCGCTGGTCGACATTATCAAGCAGGCCAAGGCAGACATGGCGCTGTTCTTCAACACACCTGACGGCCAATTCTTTGTGGGTGAATCGGGTACAGAGCTCAGCTTCCGCCTGATCCGCACCATGGTCACAGGCACAGGTTCCGGTGCCGTGATCGGATCGTCCGTGGAACACCCCGCCTCCCGCAGCGCCGCCAAACACTGGGCCAAAGAAGCTGGCAAGACTTACATCAACGTGCCCCATGACGATGCAACCGGCCAGGTCACGCCAGAGGCCTACGCCGCTGCCATGACCCCCGATGTGCAGGTGGCCACGATCCTCCATACTTCTCCGGTCACGGGCATCGGTATGGACGTGGCAGGCATATCCCGCGCGATCCGCGCCGTCGCCCCTGACGCCTTTATCTTTGTTGATGGTATCCAGCACGCCAGTCACGGACATATCGACATCGCTTCTTACGGCATCGATGGTTACGTCGTCTCGCCCTACAAGGTTTTCTCCCGCCACGGATATGGCGTGGCATGGGCCTCCGACCGGCTTACAGCGCTGGGGCCAGAGCAACTGATCAACGGACCGTCTGAGAATTGGGAAATGGGCACGCGTGATACCGGTGCCTATGCCACATTCTCCGATGTGGTGCGGTACTTTGACTGGCTCGGCGGCGAAGTCTCAGACGCCACAGACCCGCGCGCCCGGATCGAGGCCGCCGCTGCGGCGATCCACGACCATGAACAGGCGCTTTGCGAGGCCATGATGCACGGGGTAGGCAACCTGCCCGGGCTTGCGGACCTCCCCGGGGTGACAGTCCTGGGCGGCACAGAAAACCCCAATCGCGAAGGACTGGTCAGTTTCAGGCTCGACCACATGCCTGCCGCGGATATCGTTACCGCCCTCAACACCCAGGGCATCCGCACACACACCCGAAAAGCCGACCACTACTCCGGCAACATCCTCGACCCCCTGGGCATGGACGCGGCCGTGCGGGTCTCCCTCTGTCACTATAACTCCTTGGACGAGGTCCGCGCCCTTCTCACCGCCATGAAAGAAATCGCCGGCTAACGGTTCCCGCATTCACCCTTCCCATAAACTCAAAGCTAAACAGCTGAACACGTAAGGCGGGCCTCTGGCCCGACCATCCACCCTATCGATCAACGCAGCTAAAACACCCCCCGTAAGGTGGGCGTGTCGCCCACCCTAGCCAGCAGAAGCCAAAGCCAGCCCATCGACAATTGCGGTCAACGCCGCACCACGGTGCACCTCTGCCCCCGGAAAACGCGCGCGCAACGCGTCTTCCACAACCCGCATCAAGCTTGAGCCCCCCACAAAGACCAGCTTGTTCACCGCATCAGCCTGATCACCCGCCGCCGCCAAGGCCGCCTCGCCCACTTCGTCCGCCAAACCGCCCAACTTGCACGCCATCCAATCCGCTGGCAGCGGCAAACGTGCACCTGAGCGCAGCACATCGGCGGCAATGGCTGGGTCCTCTGCTCCTGGCACATTCGCCGCGATCTTGCCCGCCTCAACGGCAAAGGCCAGATCATGGCCCAGCTCTTCCTCCAGAACGCGCACCAAGCGTTCCAACCGCTGAGGTTCCACCGCGTATTTCTCCAACTCCTTCGCAGCGCTCACCGTCTCGCGTGTGTAAAGGAACTGGATCTTCGCCCAGGTCGCCAGATCGTTGAAAATCGCATTGGGCGCTGTATGAACCTCATCCCCAAACGCGTGGCGGATATCGGTGCCCATGCCAAGCAATGGCATCACCCGCTTGATGCTGAGCTGCCGGTCAAAATCAGTCCCACCAATCCGCACGCCATAGCTGGACAGCACTTCGGTCTCGACCGCTCCCTTTTGACGGAACAGAGTGAAATCGGACGTGCCCCCGCCAATATCGACAACCAACCCCAAATCCCCCGGTAACAGGGCCGCGCGATTGGCCAAGGCTGCGGCCTCAGGCTCGTTCATAAACGCAACGTCAGCGAACCCGGCGCGTTCATAAGCCTCCGTCAGATCAACCAAAGCCTGCGCATTGCGCCGGTCATTGTCAGAATGAAACCGCACCGGCCGCCCCGACAAAGCGCGATCAAATCGGTGACCCGAGGCTGCCTCCGCCCGTCCCTTAACGTCAGCCAGAAACCGCGCCACGATGTCGATGAAATCCAACCGTTCGCCCAGCAGCATCCGCCGTTCGCGCATCAGACCGGTGCCCAGCAGGCTCTTGAGACCGCGCATGAAACGGCCCTCCTGTCCGTCCAACATCGCCTCAACCGCAGCGGCACCGATCAGCATCTTTTGGCTATCAAAGTCAAAGAAGACCGCTGTCGGCAACGTCTGGGCGTCGGCCTCAAGCGGGATGATCCACGGCTTGCCATCTACGCAGATTCCAGCAGCCGAGTTCGATGTGCCAAAGTCGATGCCCAATGTCGCGTTCATCACCAGCCCTCCAGCGCGGAAAGGGCGCGTCACTACTCCTTCCCCAACGTGAAGGCAACCGTCTGCTGGCCCTTTTCCCGGCTTTTGGATAGCTTGCGCCCATAACCGAAAAAGGGAGACCCCCATGACCCATCTTCGTCACATCTTGCTGGGTGTCAGTACCGCCGCCCTCATGGCAGGCACTGCTGCCGCCAAGGACGACCTGACAGTCGCCATCCAGTTGGAGCCGCCACACCTTGACCCCACCTCCGCCGCTGCGGGAGCCATCGACTCGGTCCTCTATTCCAACGTTTTCGAAGGGCTGACGCGGTTCATGGCGGATGGCTCCGTCGTGCCGGGGCTGGCTGAAAGCTGGGAGATTTCCGACGACGGCCTGACCTATACCTTCAAGCTGCGCGATGGCGTGACCTTCCATGATGGCTCCACCATGGACGCGGATGATGTGAAATTCTCGCTCGACCGGATCAACGCAGAGGAAAGCGCGAATGCGCAAAAGGCGCTTTATGCCGCGATCTCTGAGGTCAACGTCATCGACCCCACAACGGTCGAGGTGAAGCTGTCAGAGCAGAACGGCAACATGCTTTTCAACCTCGCCTGGGGTGACGCGGTGATCGTGGCGCCGGAAAGCATCGAAGGGATCAAGCAGACCCCCATCGGTACCGGGGCCTTCAAGTTCGACAGCTGGACGCAGGGCGACAAAATCGAGCTTTCGCGCAATGACGCCTACTGGGGCGAGGCCCCTGCGCTGGCCTCTGCCACGTTCAAGTTCATCTCTGACCCCACCGCCGCATTTGCCGCTGTGATGGCAGAGGACGTGGATGTGTTCAGCGGCTTCCCCGCGCCGGAGAACCTGCCCCAGTTCGAGGCCGACCCACGTTTTCAGGTGATCGTTGGCAACACCGAGGGTGAGACGATCCTGTCCACCAACAACAAGATGCCGCCCTTCGACAACGTGAAGGTCCGCCAGGCCGTGGCCCATGCCATCGACCGGCAGGCCATTATTGATGGCGCGATGTTCGGGCTTGGTACGCCCATCGGCACGCACTTTGCGCCGCACAATCCGGCCTACGTCGACCTGACCGGCCAGTCGAACTACGACCCTGAAAAGGCCAAGGCCTTGTTGGCCGAAGCAGGCTTCGCCGATGGGTTCGAAACCACGCTGCACCTGCCGCCCCCCTCCTACGCGCGCCGTGGGGGTGAGATTATTGCGGCCCAGCTGGCAGAGGTCGGCATCAAGGCCGAGATCACCAATGTCGAATGGGCCCAATGGTTGGAAACGGTGTTCCGTGGCAAGAACTTTGGCCTCACCATCGTCAGCCACACAGAGCCGATGGACATCGGCATCTATGCCCGACCAGAGTACTACTTTCAGTACGACAACGCCGACTTCCAGGCGCTGATTTCCAAGCTGAACGTGGAAACCGACCCGGCAATGCGGACTGAGATGATGCAGCAGGCGCAACAGATCATCGCGGATGATTATGTGAACGGGTATCTCTTCCAGCTGGCCACCCCCACCGTGGCCAAGGCCGGCGTGCAGGGCTTGTGGAAAGACGCACCCACGCAGGCAACCGACCTGACCAGGGTTAGCTGGGCCGAGTAAGCCCAACACCAAAACAAGGAATGGCCCGGTTCACGCCGGGCCTTTTCTGTTGCCCCACCGCTCTGAACGTTGAAGCGCTCCTGCGTGTTCCGACACCTCCCACCTTTTTCCCAAACTCTGGCCGAACTTTTTTTCGATGATAGTGTCCGTCTGGACCAGCCTCGTTCGTCTTAAGGGTGTCAAGGGCATGATGCTCTTGCGTTTCAAAAGGAGAATACAATGCAGTTCACATGCCTGATCTACTCGGCCCCAAGCACGGAACCCCAGCCCGGCACACCGGAATTTGGCGCTTACATGAAGGCCTATGGCGACTTCACCAAGAGGGTGCAGGACGATGGCAAGTTTGTCGCTGGCGAGGCGCTGCAGGGGGTCGAGACGGCGACCACTGTATCCGTTCGCGAAGGCAAGATCGAAACAATCGATGGCCCCTTTGCGGAAACCAAAGAGCAGTTGGGCGGCTACTATCTGCTGGACTGCGAGGATCTGGATGAAGCGGTCAAATACGCCGCGATGATCCCGACGGCGGCGCATGGGCGCATCGAAGTCCGGCCTGTCGTGGTCTGTGACAACTGAGCCGCTTTCGCGGTGGTACGCTGACAGATGCTGCCCTCCCTTACCCCGGATCAGATCATTGAAAAAACCATTCGGGAAGAGTGGGGGCGCATTCTGGCGGCACTGGTGGGCGGGTTGAACGACCTGCAACTCGCCGAAGACTGCCTGCAAGATGCCGTCGTGTCCGCGATGCACCATTGGCGCAAGAACGGGCTGCCGCGCTCCCCCGCTGGATGGCTGATCACGGTGGCGCGGCGCAAGGCACTGGACAAGCTGCGCCGCGATCAGAGCTTTGCCAAGAAGCAGCCCGAGATCGCTTATCTGCTCGATCTGGAAAACCGACCGCTGGATGACACCATGCTTGATGCCTTCCCCGACAAGCGGCTTGAGATGATCTTTACCTGCTGTCACCCGGCCCTTGGACAAAAGAGCCAGGTGGCGCTGACGCTTCGAACTTTGGGCGGCCTGACCACTGAGGAAATCGCAAGCGCCTATCTGGATACAGCCGACGGGATGCAAAAACGAATCTCGCGGGCCAAGAAAAAGATTGCCGGTGCGGCGATCCCTTACGAAATCCCCGACCGGCAGGACCTGCCGGACCGCATCCGATCCGTGCTCAACGTGGTCTATTTGATCTTCAACGAAGGCTACACGGCGACCAAGGGCGACAACCTGCACCGAAAGGACCTGTCGGATGAGGCCATTCGCCTGGCACGCATCCTGGTGTCGCTGATGCCAGAGCATGCCGAGACAGCAGGCCTTTTGGCGCTGATGCTGTTGCATGACGCGCGGCGGGCGACACGGACAGGTCCCGAAGGCGACCTGATCCCGTTGGAGGCACAGAACCGTCGGCGCTGGAACCAGAGCCGGATTGCCGAAGGTGTTGGCATTCTCAAAAAGACACTGCCGAAGAAACAGATCGGGCCCTATCAGCTCCAGGCAGCGATCAGCGGCGTTCATGCCCAAAGCGCGTCGTGGCAACAGACCGACTGGCATGAGATTTCAACGCTTTACGAGTTACTTTACGCCCATCAGCCCACGCCGGTTGTACGGATCAATCAGGCTGTGGCCGTGTCTTACGCCGCTTCCCCACAATTCGCGCTGGAGATGTTGGACCAACTGGCAGACGACCCGAAGGTTCAGGACTATCAGCCTTATCATGCGGCATTGGGCGATCTTCTGGAACGGGCAGGCGATGCGGACAGGGCATTGGCAAGTTATCAAAGGGCCATGGCATTGACAGAAAACGCACGAGAGCGGAATTTTCTGGTTGAGAAGTCGGCCCGCGTTGGGCTGACCCGCACGCACTAAGGGGCGCGGGAAAGCAAGTGTTTTAAAGATGGTTCGACGATATGTCTGAAAACGCCCCGGTCCAGATCAGCCTTGAAGGCTACTTGCTGTTTTTGACGGCACTCGCGGTCTTAATTGCTGCCGTGATCTGGTTTGTCAGCATGACCGAGAAGCGTACGCGCCACAGGTTCCTTGCGCAATTTGATGCCTCCGAACTGAGGATGTGTCCGCATCAGATCGGGCTTGTGTATCAGGCGACGGCCACAACCAGTGATGCCGTTTCCGTTATCCCGATCTGGCGCGGGAAATCGGCTATTTCCAACGGCGCAGAGCAACATCTGGCACCTGATCAGGTGATCCCATTCGATCCTGAACGGTTTTTCTGAAGGGTGCAGCCATCATAGTGGGGCCCTTTGGCGTAAGACGTCAACAACAGCCCGCACGTCCTGCAGGGCTATCGCTTTTGAGATTTGGTCGCGGTTCTGATGAGTTCGAGCATGAATGTATCCTGCCATCCGGCGCGTTTCAGCTTTCCTCGCATTGATCCTTTTGACGGTTCGGAGCGGGCGAGGTTGAGAGCGATGCGCCGTAGGATAGAGAGATTTTCGGGTCCGTTGTCTTTTCTGTTGCGCGCGGCGTCCTCGTTCATGGAGACGTCGAGCACCCAGTGAAGGCTGTTCTCGATACTCCAATGGGCGCGGGTGATGGACAGGAAACGCTCGGGAGAGAGCGGCGCGCTGATGAGGAAGTAGCGAGTTTGGCATGAGGTTTTATCGCCGACTTCGCGGGTGGCGACGACCTTTCCGATGGCCCTGAGCCCGGGCCAGTGATGCCGCTCGTCGAGCCAGGCAACGTCATGCGAGATCAACGCCTTGCGCGTCTCCAGTCGACCGTGTCCTGCGTCAACATTCTGATAAGTTTCACAGTTTTCGACATTTCCAGGATCATCCAGCCAGAGTGCCACATCCTCGTGCAGCGTCTCCTGATTGCGTTTCAGCGCCAGAACATAATCACCGCCAGCCTGCGTTACCGTCTCGGCTGTAGTGCGCTGCGTGTGCATAGCGTCCGCCGTCACAATCCGCCCCTTCAACGACAGCATGTTCAACAGCGCGGGCAGCGCCGTAATCTCGTTGGATTTTTCGTCAACAGCGACCTGCCCGAGTACGAGCCTGGCCTCAGCCGCAAAAGCCTGCACGAGGTGTAACGCCGACTGCTTCTTCGCCCTGTCGAAGGAGCGCCGCAACGACTTGCCATCAACCGCAATCACCTCGCCCAACTGGTCAGCGAACCCCTCTGTCAGGCGAAGCATCACTGACTGAAACGTGCCAGGATCGAGGGCGTTGAACAGGTCAGAGAACGCATCGTGGCTCGGTATTCCGTGCTTCAGTGTCATGAATGTGCGCAAAAACGGCTCTTTCGTCGTGCCAAATAGCGCCATGTCGCAGCAACCCTCGCCGCCACACATGGTCGACAACAGGCCGATCATAAGCATCTCATGAAGATCATGCCGTGTAGCGTTGCTCGTACGAGGGTCTTCAACGCCCTCAAAAATATGAGAAAAATCTTCCATCGCGGTCGCATCCTTTACTAATGACGCAATCCGTATGAATCCAATCAGACGTGATGCATAGTCAATATTTCAAAAGCGATTCCCCTGGCACGTCCTGACGAACATCGCCCCGCCTTGGCTGATCTTGTAGCGTCGTGAACCATTGTGCGGGCGGATTGCGGCCGCGCTTGTTGCCTTCGAATGTCAGGGCGCGCAAGACGCTTTCGGCCTGATCTGGCCAACGATCAGGTATCTCTTTTCCGTTCAGGATGCCCCATATTCCTGTCCAAAGCCGTCCTACGGACCAAGGGTTATAACCACCGCCGCCAAGGGCCAGAAGGCGCGGCACATCCAACGCCATCAGCGCGCGCAGCATATCCCAATGGGCGTTGTTGGACAGCGACAAGTGGGACAGCGGGTCTTCCTCGACCGCATCGGCACCCGGCAGAAAGACAATGGCCTCGGGCCGGAACGTCGACACCCGCGGGAGGACCAGTTCATCCCGGATGAATGCCATCTCTGTATCATTAAGACCGCGCGGAACGGGTACGTTCAGGGCATTCCCGCCCGCCTGGTTTTCAACACCGCCGGTGCGGGGCCACAACCGATCCTCGTGAACCGAAATCAGCAAACACTCCGGATCGCCGCCAAAGCCCACCTCGACACCATCCGCGTGGTGCGCGTCAATATCCACGTAAGCGATGCGCTTTACCCCATGATGACGCAGGCTCATCATCGCAAGCACTGGGTCATTGAGATAGCAAAACCCATTCGCCCGGTCTGGCATGCCGTGGTGCGTCCCCCCTGCAGGGTTAAAGATCACGCCGCCTTGGGCCAGCAGTTCCCCCGCAAGTATCGAGCCACCCGCCGCTGTGGCAGGGCGGCGAAAGATCTCCGGGAACACGGGGTTTGTCACACTGCCAAGATCGTGGCGCTTCAGGTCATGCTCTGTTGCCTTTTGGTCCCGTTCAACGCGTTGAAGGGCCGCGACATAATCAAGTGTGTGAAAGGCGTGAAGCGCAGCAGGTTTGGCCCGCGGCGAAGTAATAAACTGATCATCCGGCAACCAGCCCAGCGCGCGGCTAAGGTCCATCACGGTAGACACCCGAGGCACCCGCAAAGGATGCCAGCGGCCATAGCTGGAACCGCGATAGATTTCATGGCCGATGAAACGGGGAGATTGCATCGGCTCAACCTAAGGCAGACGGCTGCATTTGACACCCCACCCTGTAGACGCGTCTTGCCAGAGGGGTCTGATTTTGTGGGTTTGGTAATGAAGCAAACCATGCCCACCCAACCGTTGCCACGGGAACGCCGAAAACTGCGCTAGCCTCCCGACGAACCGCACTGGACCGTCCCGGCGCGCAAGCCTAACGTTCGAGCAATGCTCCGCTATTCGCTCAAACGCTTCCTGTCGCTCCTGATCAGCCTCTTGGTCGCCTCTCTGGTGATCTTTTTTGTGATCGAAGTGGCCCCCGGCGACCCCGCGTCTTTCATGCTGGGTGTCAATGCACAGCCCGACACCCTAGCTGCCTTGCGTGCGGAACTGGGCCTCGACCAGCCGAAATTACAGCGCTACTTCGATTGGGTTGGCGGGTTGGTGACCGGGGATTTCGGCACTTCTTACACATACCGCACACCGGTCTCGCAGATGATTGGCGACAGGTTGTGGATATCTCTGCCACTTGCGCTTTATGCGCTGACGCTGAGCACGCTCATCGCTTTCCCGGCAGGCATCTTTGCCGCATCCCGGCGCGGTGGAGCAGGCGACATTGGCGTCATGGGGGCCACACAGCTGGGCGTAGCGATCCCGAACTTCTGGTTTGCCATGATGCTGGTGCTGATCTTTGCCATTAATCTGCGCTGGTTCTCTGCCGGAGGCTTCGTCGGTTGGGATGAAGGGTTCTGGGCCGGCATCCACGCGTTGACCCTGCCCGCCATTGCACTGGCCTTGCCGCAGGCGGCGATCCTTGCGCGGGTGATGCGGTCTTCATTGCTGGACGTGCTGGGCGAAGACTACATGCGCACAGCCCGCGCCAAGGGTCTGACGGCGCGCGCCGCCCTTTGGCGGCATGGCTTGCGGAATGCGCTGATCCCCGTACTGACCATCATCGGGCTGCAGTTTTCCTTCCTGCTGGCCGGGTCGATCATCATCGAACAGGTGTTCTACCTGCCCGGCCTGGGGCGGCTGGTGTTCCAAAGCATCAGCGCGCGGGACCTGATCGTGGTGGAATCGGTGGTCATGTTGCTGGTCTTTGCGGTGATCGTCGTGAACTTCGTGGTCGATCTGGCCTATGCCGCCGTCGATCCCCGACTGAGGTCCCGGACATGAGGCGCAACTTGATCCTGGGCGGGGTGCTGACCGGCATCTTCCTGCTGGCGGCAGCGGTCAGCTTTGTCTGGACGCCATTCGACCATGCGGCGCTCGACATTCCAAACAAGCTGCAGTCCCCCGGCGGGGCCAACCTGCTGGGCACCGACCACTTCGGCCGCGACATTCAGAGCATGATCATGGTGGGCGCGCGGACCTCCATTGCTGTCGCTTTGGTGGCCGTGGGCATTGGCATGGGGCTGGGCGTGCCGCTGGGCCTATGGGCAGCAGCGCGGTCGGGCAGCTGGCTGGATGAGCTGATCATGCGTGGCAATGATCTGGTCTTTGCCTTCCCTTCGCTGGTTATCGCGATCCTCATCACCGCGATCTTTGGCGCAGGGGCTGTAAACGCGATCATCGCTATTGGCATTTTCAACATCCCCGTTTTCGCCCGCATCACCCGGGGGGCCGCACTTAGCCTCTGGCAGCGCGAATTCATCCTTGCCGCTCGTGTTGCCGGCAAAGGGGCTGCAAGGATCAGTGTCGAACACATCCTGCCCAACGTCACCAACTTGCTCATTGTGCAGGGCACAATACAGTTCAGCCTTGGCATTCTGGCAGAGGCGGGCCTCAGCTATGTTGGTCTGGGCGCGCAGCCGCCCACGCCGTCTTGGGGCCGGATGCTGGCCGACGCGCAAACGCTGGTTTCGATCGCGCCGCATATGGCGCTGATGCCGGGGCTGGCGATCATCCTGACCGTGCTGGGGCTGAACCTAATGGGCGACGGACTGCGCGATTATCTAGACCCCCGGCTCAGGGTAGCGCGCGCATGAGCCTGTTGGAGATCAAGCACCTGTCGTTATCGATCCACGATACGGGCATCCTTTACGAGGTATCGCTTTCGGTTGCTCAGGGAGAGGTCGTGGCAATCACTGGCGAGAGCGGATCCGGCAAATCAATGACTGCGTTGGCGGCAATGCAATTGCTGCCCAAGGGCGCGCGGACGACGGGCGCGGTTCTGCTGGACGGGCGCGATCTGACGCAAACGGCAGAGCCTGATCTTTGCACGATGCGCGGCAACGACATTGGGATGGTGTTCCAGGAACCCATGACCGCGCTGAACCCGGTGCACACCATTGGGCAGCAGGTGGCGGAAACGATCCGCGTGCACGACCGCGCTGTTACCCGTTCCGAAGCTGAGGCGCGTGCCGCCGAAACGCTTACCCGCGTTGGGCTGCCGCCCGGTCGCTTCTCCTTGTCGCGCTATCCCCACGAGCTTTCCGGTGGCCAACGTCAGCGCGTGGTGATTGCCATGGCTATTGCGTTGCGACCTCGTCTGCTGATCGCGGATGAACCGACCACAGCGCTGGACGTGACAACGCAAGCGCAGATCCTCGACCTGCTCAAACGGCTTGCGCAAGAGGACGGCATGGGCCTGCTGATGATCACGCACGACCTTGCCGTGGTCGCGGATATGGCGGACCGGATCGTGGTCATGCGCCACGGCGAGATCGTGGAACAGGGTACCACGCAAGACCTGCTGCGTAACATGCAGCATCCCTATACCCGGATGCTATTTGAAGCCTCAGGTCATCAAGTAGACCTGCCCCCATCGCCGCCGCCTGAACCCCTGCTGGAGGTCGCAAACGTCTCCCGCGACTACAAGCTGCCCCGCACGACGCTCTTTGGCGCTCCCGGTGTCTTTCGCGCGGTGAGCAACGTGTCCTTCACCATCGGGTGCGGGGAGCGGCTGGGGCTGGTGGGCGAATCTGGTTGCGGAAAATCTACCCTAACACGGGCCTTATTGGGGTTGGAGCAGGCACAGGAAGGCACCATCATGCTAGATGGGCAGCCTGTTTTTGCGGGCACCAAACCCAACCTCGATGTGCGTCGTAAGATGCAGGTGGTCTTTCAAGACCCCTTCGGCAGCTTCAACCCGCGTCACCGCGTTGACCGGCTGATCACCGAACCCTACCACCTGTTGGACGCCGCGCCGACCGGCACCGCCCGACAGAATGCCATCGCGGAGGCCCTGACGGCTGTGGGCCTTTCCCCGGATGACGCCAGCAAGTACATCCACGAGTTTTCCGGCGGTCAGCGTCAGCGAATCGCCATTGCGCGGGCGTTGATCATTAAGCCGGAACTTATTCTCTTTGACGAGGCCGTCAGCGCGCTCGACGTCTCTGTCCGGGCACAAATCCTCGACCTGCTGGCCGAGCTTTGCGCGGCCTACAACCTCACCTATCTCTTCATCTCGCATGACCTCAGCGTGGTGCGCACCGTCACCGATCGCGTGCTGGTGATGAAGGCAGGGGAGATTGTGGAGCAGGGTGCGACCGAGGATGTATTCACCAATCCGCAGCACCCCTATACCGCACAGCTCATTGCAGCGGCACCGGTGCTGCCGGACATCTCATTGGAAAGGGCCTGAGCCATGCGGATTGAAGTCAACGGCGTGCGGCTCTACGTGGACATCGACGGCGCAGGGTTAGAGCCTGACGGGCCAAAGATGCGGGAAAAACCCACATTGATCTTGCTGCACGGCGGGCCGGGGGCGGATCATTCGATCTATAAGCCCGGTTTCTCGCAACTGACGGACCTTTGCCAGATCATCTACCTCGATCATCGCGGTAACGGGCGCAGCGATGAAAGCGATGCGGCGCATTGGACGCTGGATCAGTGGGCTGATGATCTGAAGGGGCTGATCGATACCCTCGGGATCGAAAGCCCCCTCATCTACGGGGCCTCCATGGGCGGGTTCGTGGCACAAGCCCTTGCCACCAAGTACCCGGACATCCCCAGCGCGCTGATCCTCTCTGCCACCTCGGCAGATGTGGACTTTGAAGTGATCTATGACGCATTCGCCCGCATTGGCGGCCCCAAGGTGGGGGAGGTCGCGCGAGCATATTGGTCCACGCCAACGCCGGGGCGCAGGCAGGCCTATTTTGAACACTGTCTGCCAATCTACACACAAACCCCGCATGACCCAGACTTCATGGCGCGCATCATTGTCAGGAACCCGGTTGCGATGCACTTCAACGGACCAAAGGGTGAAATGGGTCGCTTCGACTTTCGTGCGGCCCTTTCCCGCATCACCTGCCCCACACTGGTCCTTTCCGGCAGCCATGACCCCATGATGCCGCCCGTCTTTGGCGAAACCATCGCTGCGCACCTTGGCAATGCGCCTGTCAGCCATCACACTGTCGAAGGGGCCGGGCATATGATCGAAAAGGATCAGCCTGACGCCTTCTTCGCCCTGCTGCGCACCTTCATAATGGAGAATTTCCCATGCGACTGACCGGAAAAACCGCAATTGTGACCGGGGGGGCCTCCGGCTTTGGCGCAGGCATCGTGCGGCGGTTTCTGCAGGAGGGCGCGAAGGTCATGGTCGCCGACATCAATGGCGATGCCGCGCGGCAGTTTGCACAGGAAATGGGCGATCATGCCGTGGCCCAAACGGTGGATGTCTCGGACGGTGCATCGGTCAATGACATGGCCCACGCGGCGTTGGAGGCGTGGGGTCACATGGACATTCTGGTCAACAACGCAGGCGTCACCCACCTGCCCACACCGCTGGATGAAATCAGCGAGGATGACTTCGACCGGGTCGCGGGCGTAAACATGAAGTCCGTCTATCTGACCGCCCGCGCACTGGTGCCGCACATGAAGGAACGCGCCGCAGGGGCAATCCTCAACGTCGCATCGACCGCCGGGGTGTCGCCGCGCCCGAACCTCAGCTGGTACAACGCCTCCAAGGGCTGGATGATCACCGCGACCAAGGCGATGGCGGTGGAGCTCGCTCCGCAAGGCATCCGCGTCAACGCCCTGAACCCGGTGGCGGGGGAAACGCCGCTGCTCAAGAGCTTCCTTGGCGAAGACACGCCAGAGCGGCGCGCGCAGTTCCTTTCCACCATCCCCATCGGCCGGTTTTCACAGCCCGAAGACATGGGCAACGCCGCCCTTTTCCTCTGTTCGGACGAGGCCAGCATGATCACCGGCGTGGCCATGGAAGTGGACGGCGGGCGCTGCATATGAGACCGGTCAACCTGGCGGAGAAGCTTGCGCAGTTCTCCTCCCACTGGGATCCCCATGTGGTGGCGGATTACAACGACAATGAGGTCATGGTGGTCAAGTTCGCAGGCGAGTTTCCCTTTCACCTGCATGAAGATACCGATGATTTCTTTCTTGTGTTGAAGGGCGAGATGGTCATGGACCTTGAGGGCGCATCACACCCCGTCAAAGCAGGCGAGCTGTTCATCGTGCCAAAGGGCGTCACGCACCGACCACGGGCAGAAACCGAGTGCGAAGTGCTGTTGATCGAACCGAAGGGAGAGCCAAACACTGGCGATCCCGCAACCGCAGCCCCCAAGCCACGGATCTGAACTCATGCACCCCGGCCCCCGCAACCTTATCACTGATGTCACCGGCCTGCGGGTCGGCAATGCCGAGGATCACGCGCTCAAATCCGGCACCACTGTGCTGACCGCTGACAAGCCCTTCACAGCCTCCGTTCACGTCATGGGCGGCGCGCCCGGCACGCGGGAGACGGACCTGTTGGCACCGGACAAGAGCGTGACAGAGGTGGACGCGCTGGTTCTGTCAGGTGGATCTGCGTTTGGGCTGGATGCCTGTTCAGGTGTAGTAGACGGGCTGCGCGCGGCAGGGCGCGGGTTCGCTGTTGGCCCTGCGGTCATTCCATTGGTGCCCGGTGCCATCGTGTTTGACTTGCTGAACGGTGGGCAAAAGGATTGGGACGAAAACCCCTATCGTGCTTTGGGCCGTCAGGCGTTCGAAGCGGCGGCGGAGGATTTTGCCATCGGCACGGCCGGCGCTGGCACGGGTGCACTGACAGCGATGATGAAAGGCGGGCTGGGATCAGCTTCATTGGTTTTGCCGGATGGCAGCACCGTTGGCGCATTGGTCGCGGCCAACCCAATCGGGTCAGTTACCACACCCGGCGATCGCCATTTCTATGCCGCGCCGTTCGAGGTTGACGGCGAATTCGGCGGCCTTGGCCCCGACACTGCCACTGGATTGGGCCGCGCACTTGAAAGCCGCAAGATGCGCGCGATGAGCATGCGGGAGAACACCACAATCGCTATCGTCACCACGGATGCGAGACTAACGAAAGCCGAATGCCATCGCGTCGCCATCGCGGCCCATGACGGCATTGCGCGGGCGACAGTCCCTGCGCATACGCCGCATGACGGCGATCTGGTCTTTGCGGCCAGCACGGGGGACCGACCGGCGGGCGATGTCACACTCATCGGCCACGCCGCATCCCTGTGCCTGACCCGCGCCATCGCCCGCGCGTTGTACGAGGCAACCCCGGCAGAGGGCGACATTCTGAAATGCTGGAAGGACTACAATGCCTGAACTGCAGCTGTCCGACATTTCGCTTCACTACGAAGTCGACGGCGCAGGGCCGCCCCTGCTGCTGCATGCCGGGATGCTTAGCGACAGCGCCACCTGGGCGCCGCTGGTGCCCCTTCTGACCCCGCATTTCACGGTAATCCGCCATGACAACCGAACAACGGGGCGCACAAAGCCAGTGGACGCGCCAAATTCTGCTGCATTGATGGCGCAGGATGCGCTGGCGTTGATGGACCATCTGGGCCACGACAGTTTCGCCGTGGCTGGCCACTCGATGGGTGGGCTGATGGCGCTGGAGCTTGCAGCCCTTGCGCCGACCCGCGTGACTCATGCCAGCGTGCTGGCTTCTGGTCGGGTGCGATCTCCCCGGACAATGGGTGTCTTTGACGCTTTGCTCGCAATCCGTCGCGCGCCCAAAGGCGAAGAGCTTTGGCTGCGCGCGCTTTATCCATGGATCTTCGGACAGGCATTCTTTGAGGATCCCCAGAATGTGGAAACGGCCCTTGAAGGCGCGCTTGCCTATCCCTTTGCTCAGACGGCTGAAGGGATGGCCCACCAGATCGAGATGTTCCGTGCCTTCCGCCCTCAAGCCCGACTTGGTGAGATCACCTGCCCGGTTCTTGTCCTCTACGCAGGCCAGGATCTGCTGGTGCCACCGGCACTTGCCCAACCGAGTTTCAAACCGATCCCCAACCTGACTGAAGCAACAGTCGATCATGCAGGGCACTCCATCGTCTGGGACGCAACGCAAGAGGTGGCGGACCACCTTCTTGGGTTCCTCAGGGGCGATACAGTTTCTAAATCCTGATACGCTGCATCGGTCTGGTAAAGACTGATCGCGCGAGCGAACAACGCCTCTTGCCGCGCGAATAGAGTTCTGCATAACTCCGATTTCAGAACACCTGCACGGCCACGGTCGCGCCCCAAGCAAAAGGGTCTGCCCATGCATTTTGGTCTGTCTGAAGAGCAGGAGATGATCGTCTCCACCGTTCGCAGTTTTGTCGAAAACGAAATCTATCCCCACGAGGCCGAGGTCGAACACACAGGCCATGTGCCGGATGACCTTGCACAATCGATCAAGCAGAAAGTGCTCGATCTGGGGTTTTATGCCTGCAACTTTCCCGAAGAGGTTGGCGGCGCTGGGCTTTCCCACCTGGATTTCACGCTAGTCGAGCGTGAGCTGGGCCGCGGCTCCATGGCGCTGACCCATTTCTTTGGCCGCCCCCAGAACATCCTGATGGCCTGCGATGACGCACAACGCGAACGCTATCTGCTACCCGCCGTGCGCGGTGAGAAGATGGACGCGCTGGCGATGACCGAACCCGACGCGGGCTCGGACGTGCGCGGGATGAAATGTACCGCTATACGCGATGGCGGGGATTGGGTGGTCAACGGGTCCAAGCACTTCATTTCTGGCGGGGACTGCGCGGATTTCTTTATCGTCTTCATCGCAACGGGCGTCGACGAGACACCCAAAGGCCCCAAGAAACGCATTACCACCTTCCTTGTGGACCGGGGCCATCCGGGGTTCGAAGTACGCGACGGTTACAAATCCGTCAGCCATAAGGGCTACAAGAACGTCATCCTAAACTTCGACGACTGCCGCCTGCCCGATGCGCAGGTGCTGGGGGAGGTCGACGGCGGCTTTGCCGTGATGAACGAATGGCTCTATGCGACCCGCCTGACTGTGGCGGCGTTCAGCGTAGGCCGCGCGCGCCGGTGCTTTGACTACGCGCTGAGTTATGCGGCAGAGCGCAAGCAATTCGGCCAGCAGATTGGCAAGTTCCAAGGGGTCAGTTTCCAGATCGCGGACATGATTACCGAGATCGACGCGGCCGACTTGCTGACCCTCTCTGCTGCGTGGCGGCTGGATCAGAACCTGCCGTCAAACAGGGAAATCGCCTCTGCCAAGGTTCACGCGACTGAAATGCTCGCCAATGTCACCGACACCACCCTGCAAATCTACGGCGGCATGGGGCTGATGGACGATTTCCCCATCGAACGCTTCTGGCGCGATGCCCGGGTCGAACGCATCTGGGACGGCACGTCTGAGATCCAGCGCCACATCATCTCGCGCGACCTACTGCGCCCGTTGGGCGCATGACACGCGATCTTTCGCGACTGCTGCGGCCAAAATCCATCGCCGTGGTGGGCGGTGGCGCATGGTGCCGCGCGGTCGTCGCGCAATGCCTCAAGATGGGTTTCGAGGGCGACATCTGGCCGGTTCATCCCAAGGCAGAACAGATCGAAGGCTTAGCCGCCTTTCCATCTGTCGATGCGCTGCCCTCTGCCCCCGATGCCACCTTTGTGGGCGTCAACCGCGAAGCGACCATCGACATCGTGCGCAGCCTGTCCGGCATGCGCGCGGGCGGGGCAGTCTGCTTTGCCTCTGGCTTCAAGGAAGCGGAAGCGGAGGATGCGGAAGGCACTGATCTGCAAAACGCCCTGCTGAGCGCGGCGGATGAAATGCCGATCCTGGGCCCCAATTGCTATGGGTTCATAAACTACCTCGATGGCGCACTTTTGTGGCCCGATCAGCATGGCGGACAGCGGGTGGAAAGTGGCGTCGCGCTGGTCACCCAAAGCTCAAACATGGCGATCAATTTGACCATGCAAAAACGTGGCTTGCCACTGGCCTACGTGGCCACCGCAGGCAATCAGGCGCAGACCGGGCTTTCGGAAATTGGCATGGCGCTGCTGAAGGACCCACGCGTCACTACGCTCGGCCTTCATATCGAAGGTATCGGTGACATCCGCGCTTTTGAGGCCCTTGCCGCCCGCGCGCACGACCTCGGCAAACGCATTGTCGCCATCAAGGTCGGGCGTTCCGCGCAAGCGCGCGCGGCAACCGTGTCTCATACGGCATCCCTGGCGGGCGAAGATGCGGGCGCTGACGCGCTCTTGCGCCGCCTGGGTGTGATCCGCGCTGATGACCTCCCGACTTTCCTTGAGACACTGAAATTGCTGCATGTGGGCGGCCTGCTTGCGTCCAATGCCATAGCGACGATCAGCTGTTCGGGCGGAGAAGCAAGCCTTGCCGCCGACACAGGCCTCAACCACGCGGTCGCCTTCCCGCCACTGAACGAGACCCAGAAAACCAACCTGCGCGCGGCACTTGGCCCCCGGGTCGCGCTGGCGAACCCGCTGGACTACCACACCTACATCTGGCGGGACACGCCCGCCATGACCCGCGCCTTTGCCGCCATGGCCGATCCTGGTCTTGCGATGACCCTGCTGATCGTGGACTTCCCCCGGGACGACACCTGTGACGCCGCTGACTGGGAATGCGCCATCGCCGCCACCATCGGCGCGGCACAGGAAACGGGTGCACGGTATGGCATGGTCGCCACGCTGCCCGAACTGATGCCCGAGGACGTGGCCCAGCGGCTGATGGCGGCAGGTGTCACGCCATTCGCTGGCCTCACCGAAGCCATTGCCGCCTGCGCGCTTGCCGCCACCCCCCTGCCCTCGATCGCTGACCCCGTGTTGTTGCCTGGCACATACCGAACCCCTGTTCTGGTCCCCGAGGCATTGGCCAAGGAAGCCTTGCAAGAGCACGGCTTGCATGTGCCTTACGCCCTGCGCTGCGCGTCCCCTGGAGAAGTCGCTGACGTAGCCGAAAACGAAATTGGCTATCCGCTGGTGGTGAAAGGCGAAGGTGTCGCCCACAAGACCGAAGCCGGGGCCGTCAAGCTCAACATCACCTCGGCCGAAGATGCCTTCAACGCGGCGCATGGCATGGCCGCCGACAGTTATCTGGTCGAACAGATGGTCACAGGCACCGTGGCAGAGCTGCTGATCGGCGTGGTGCGCGACCCCGCGCATGGGTTTGTGCTGACCATTGGCGCAGGCGGCACATTGACTGAAGTGCTGCAAGACACCCAGTCGCTGCTGATCCCCGCATCAGATGAAGCAATCCAGGAGGCTGTCCTGCGCCTGCGCATCGCACCTGTTCTGAATGGCTATCGTGGCAGGACAGTGGCTGACCCAACAGCGATCTTCGACGCCATCCGCGCCATCCAGGACTACACGATTGCCAACGCGGACACACTCACTGAGATTGAAGTGAACCCGTTGATGTGCACGATGCACAATGCCGTTGCCGCCGATGCCCTGTTGCGCCGGACTGAACACTGAAGGAACCCAGAATGACTGACAGCCCTGTCAAAACACACCGCGAAGGTGCGATCCTTCAGGTCACGCTCGACCGGCCCAAGGCCAACGCAATTGACCTTGCGACGTCCAAAGTCATGGGCGACACATTTGCCGCCTTCCGCGATGACCCTGAGCTGCGCGTGGCAATCCTGACGGGCGGTGGCGATAAATTCTTCTGCCCCGGTTGGGACCTCAAGGCGGCAGCCGACGGCGACGCGGTGGATGGGGATTATGGCGTTGGTGGCTTTGGCGGGCTGCAAGAGCTACGGGACATGAACAAGCCGGTCATCGCAGCCGTAAACGGCATCTGCTGTGGCGGCGGGCTGGAACTGGCGCTTTCGGCTGACATGATCCTCGCGGCCGATCACGCGCAATTCGCACTGCCTGAAATCCGATCCGGCACGGTTGCGGATGCGGCATCTGTCAAACTGCCCAAGCGCATCCCCTACCATATCGCGATGGAACTGCTGCTGACGGGCCGATGGTTCGACGCGGAGGAGGCCAACCGCTGGGGCATCGTCAATGAAATCCTGGCAGCAGGTCAACTGATGGACCGCGCATGGGAGCTTGCCCGCCTACTCGCCTCCGGCCCGCCGCTTGTTTACGCCGCGATCAAGGAAATTGTGCGCGACGCCGAAGACAGCAATTTTCAGGACGCGATGAACCGCATCACCGGACGACAGCTTCGGACGGTCGATGTTCTTTACGCCTCCGACGATCAGCTGGAGGGCGCACGCGCTTTCGCCGAAAAGCGCGACCCGGTCTGGAAGGGCAAGTAAGCGCCGCACCCCGGTTGAACCATCCCATTTGCCTGGCATCCACTTTCACCTTTAGGCTGGCAGGTAAAACGCGAAGGGACGAAGAATGACTGACATCCTGCTGGGCTCGGCCATGTCACTGGCTGCAATGGTCGCGAAACGTGAGATTAGCGCGGTGGAACTGCTTCAACTGCATTTCGATCGCGTTGACAGGCTCAATGGCGAATTGAACGCCGTGATCTGGCAGGACCGCGATGCCGCGATGGCCGAAGCCCAGGCCTGCGATGCAGAAACCTCCAAAGGGCAGTCGCGTGGCCCGCTGCATGGTGTGCCTATCACGGTGAAAGAGAGCTTCGACCTCGCGGGCAGCCCCACTACATGGGGCATCCCCGAATGGGCCGACAACATCCGCCATACCGACTCCGACGCCGTCAAACGCTACCGCGCGGCGGGCGGGATCATCTATGGCAAGACCAACGTGCCGCTAAAACTGGTTGAATGGCAGAGCTTTAACGAAATCTACGGATCCACGCGCAACCCCTGGGACAAGACGCGGACGCCGGGCGGGTCCTCCGGCGGGTCTGCCGTGGCCATCACCACGGGCATGTCGGCGCTCGAAGTCGGCAGCGACATTGGATCTTCGATCCGCAATCCGGCGCATTACAACGGCATCTTTGGGCTGAAGCCCACGTGGAACGCGGTGTCGATGCAGGGGCACCTGCCCGAAGGTTGGTACGGGGACATCGACATTGGCGTGGGCGGGCCGCTGGCGCGCACGGCCGGCGACCTGACGCTCGCTACGGACATCCTTGCCGGGCCGTCCCGCTTTGAGGGCTCCCAATACGCGCTGGGACTGCCTGCAGACACACGCACTCACCTCAAAGACTTCACCATCGCGCTGATGCTGGGGGATGACGCCTCTCCGGTGGATACTGCCTATCTCGACGCGCTCTCCGCCTTTGCGGATCGGCTGGAGGCCGCAGGTGCCAAGGTCATCCGCAACCGCCTGCCCGACATCGACAGTGAGGCGCACTTCACCCTGTACCTCAAGATGCTTGGTGCTGCGCTGTGCTTTGGCGTGACAGATGAGGACGCTGAGGCCGCGCAAGAGCCGTTCAAGGACGCGCCCGAAGATGTTCAGCGCGTAGGCGGCAACCGCATGTCGGGGATGTTGCTGAGCCACCGCGACTGGATGACGTTAGACAACGACCGGCGCAATACGCGGCTGAAGTTCGACGCATTCTTTGAGGACGTGGACGTGATCCTGGCCCCGGTTTGCGCGGGCCCGGCCTTTCTGCGGGACGAAGAAGGCAGCCGTCAGTTTCGCCGGATCGAGGTCAATGGGACGCAGCAACTTGAGCCAATGCAGCTTTTTTGGTCGGGGTACTCAGGCGTCGTTGGCCTTCCCTCCGTCGTGGGACCGATGGACCAGTTGGGTGGTCTGCCTGTGGGGTATCAGGCCATCACCGGACATGGCCGGGATTATACGGCATTGGCCGTTGCCCGCGCGGTGGAAAGGGAAATCATCAGCTACATTCCACCACCCATCGTACGTTAGCGCCCCGGAATTTTGGTAAAATTCCGTTCCGTTTTCTTCAAAAGAAAACGCTGCCCCTCACGCCCCGAAGTAGCTTTTGGCCAGCTGATCATCTTTTGATAGCTCGTCCGCTGTGCCTTCAGCCGTCACATGCCCGCCTTCCAACACATACAGACGGTTCGCCAAGGACAGCGCAAAGTTCGCGTTCTGCTCTGTCACAATCACCGTCAGCCCCATCTCGGCCGACAGCCTGCGCAACACCTCAGCAATCTCCACGCAAACCTTGGGGGCCAAACCAATCGTCGGCTCATCCACCAGCAGCACGCGCGGCGAGGTCATCAAGGCGCGCCCCAGCGACACCATCTGCCGTTCACCGCCTGATTGGGTCGACGTCTCCTGCCCCTCACGCTCCGCCAGTCGTGGAAATAGGCGGTGCACGGCGGCCATGTTCTTCTCAATATCATCGCGGGCGGTATAAGCCCCGACCAACAGGTTTTCGCGCACCGTCATGTGGGGAAACAGGTTGAACCGCTCCGGGGCGTAGCCTACGCCACGCCGCACCATTTCCCCGGGTTTGGCACCCGTAACATCCAGCCCCTCCATTCGGATGCTGCCCGTATTCCTGACCAGCCCCATGATGCTATCAAGCAGTGTCGACTTCCCCGCACCATTGGCCCCGACGATGGCAATCGTCTCGCCCTCATCCACCTGCAGGGACACATCGCGTAACGCCTGCGCCTTGCCGTAGAAAGCGGACAGCTTATCGATCTCGATCATCGCCATCACGCCACCCCCAGGTAAGAGGCAGGGGAATCGCTTTTGAAATATTGACTATGCATCACGTCTGATTGGATTCATACGGATTGCGTCATTAGCAAAGGATGCGACCGCGATGGAAGATTTTTCTCATATTTTTGAGGGCGTTGAAGACCCTCGTACGAGCAACGCTACACGGCATGATCTTCATGAGATGCTTATGATCGGCCTGTTGTCGACCATGTGTGGCGGCGAGGGTTGCTGCGACATGGCGCTATTTGGCACGACGAAAGAGCCGTTTTTGCGCACATTCATGACACTGAAGCACGGAATACCGAGCCACGATGCGTTCTCTGACCTGTTCAACGCCCTCGATCCTGGCACGTTTCAGTCAGTGATGCTTCGCCTGACAGAGGGGTTCGCTGACCAGTTGGGCGAGGTGATTGCGGTTGATGGCAAGTCGTTGCGGCGCTCCTTCGACAGGGCGAAGAAGCAGTCGGCGTTACACCTCGTGCAGGCTTTTGCGGCTGAGGCCAGGCTCGTACTCGGGCAGGTCGCTGTTGACGAAAAATCCAACGAGATTACGGCGCTGCCCGCGCTGTTGAACATGCTGTCGTTGAAGGGGCGGATTGTGACGGCGGACGCTATGCACACGCAGCGCACTACAGCCGAGACGGTAACGCAGGCTGGCGGTGATTATGTTCTGGCGCTGAAACGCAATCAGGAGACGCTGCACGAGGATGTGGCACTCTGGCTGGATGATCCTGGAAATGTCGAAAACTGTGAAACTTATCAGAATGTTGACGCAGGACACGGTCGACTGGAGACGCGCAAGGCGTTGATCTCGCATGACGTTGCCTGGCTCGACGAGCGGCATCACTGGCCCGGGCTCAGGGCCATCGGAAAGGTCGTCGCCACCCGCGAAGTCGGCGATAAAACCTCATGCCAAACTCGCTACTTCCTCATCAGCGCGCCGCTCTCTCCCGAGCGTTTCCTGTCCATCACCCGCGCCCATTGGAGTATCGAGAACAGCCTTCACTGGGTGCTCGACGTCTCCATGAACGAGGACGCCGCGCGCAACAGAAAAGACAACGGACCCGAAAATCTCTCTATCCTACGGCGCATCGCTCTCAACCTCGCCCGCTCCGAACCGTCAAAAGGATCAATGCGAGGAAAGCTGAAACGCGCCGGATGGCAGGATACATTCATGCTCGAACTCATCAGAACCGCGACCAAATCTCAAAAGCGATAGCCCTGAGGTAAGAGGCGCGTACAGCCTCGTCCGCCAGCACTTCGCTGAACGCGCCCTGCGCCAGCAGCGTGCCGCGTTCGATGGCGATGGCGCGGTCGACCAGCGGTTCCATCGCGGGCAGGTCGTGGCTGACCATCAGGAAGGTAAATCCGCGGCTGCGCAGGTCTTGTATCAGCTCTGCAATCATCGCGATTTCACCGGTGGTCAGCCCGGCAAAAACCTCATCCAGCAACAGCACCTTGGCCCCGGTTGCCAGTGTCCGCGCAAACTCCAGCTTGCGCAGATCACCCATCGAAAGCTCTGACGCTGGACGCGCCAGATCGGCGTCGCCAAAGCCTACGGAATGGGCCAGTTCCGTTTCTCGCGCGTGATCCACCGCGCCGAAGATCATTGCGCGCAGGCTGTCGGGCATCAGGCCCACGCGAATATTCTCCCGCACGCTGAGGTCAGCGAAGGGGCGCGGGACCTGATAGGTGCGGCTGATGCCCCGTGCAATGCGTTGCGCCGTGGTCAGGCCGGTGATTTCTTCCCCCATAAACCGGATGGAGCCCGAGGTCTGCTTCAGCTCTCACATGATCTGGGAAAACACTGTTGTCTTGCCTGCTCCATTGGGACCGATCAGGCCCAGCGACTCGCCTTCAGCCAGATCAAAGGACAGGTCATTTGTGGCAACCAACCCACCAAAGCGCTTGACCAGATTGCGGACTTCCAGGGCAGCGGTCATGCTTTCGCCCCCCGCACCTTCGCCCATGCCCCTTCAGCAATCGCGACGATCCCCTTGGGCTGGTACATGTAGACGACTAGCGCGATGGCCCCGTAGACAAAGAAACGTTCCTGCCCCGGAAGAAAGGGGCGCAGCCATTCCAACAGGAAGACCATGAAGAACGCTCCGATGATTGGGCCGATGATGGTGCCTGCGCCGCCAATCAGGACTGCCACGATGATCTGGAAGAGGACGTTGATGTCAAAGAAGGCGCGCGGGGTGATCGTACCGAGGTAGTGAGCGTAGAACGCTCCAGCCATGCCCGCGACCCCGGCAGAGACAAGGAAGGCGAAGGCCTTGAGCCGCGTGGTGCTGAGCCCCGATCCGCGCACGGATTCCTCATTCTGGCCAATCGCCCAAAGCGCAGTGCCAAGCCGGGTGCGCATCAGCAGCCAAGCCAGCAGAGCGACCGCCAGCATCAGGCCCACAGCCAGATAATAGCCGTTTTCCGCCCCCCGTGTCAGCGCGGGCAGCCGCGAGATGCCGCGTGTGCCCCCTGTCAGATCAGGCCGCACAACGGGGACGAGCTGATACATCAGCTCCATCACGGCGAGTGTGACGAGCGCGAAGTAGCTGCCCTTTATCCGTAACGCAGGAAGAAGAACAATCAGGCCCCCGGCCATAGTCACGAGAACAGCAATCGGGATGGAGGCCTCGACCGGGAAGCCGTAGCGGCGGGTCAGGATGCCTGTTGTGTAGGCTCCTATACCGATCAGGAACGGATGGCCGAAAGAGATATATCCGGTGCGGCCGGACAGGATGTCCCAGCTAATCGCGAACATCGCCAAATAGCAGGCAAAGACCATGGTCCGCAGAGTGCCGCGCCCAACAAGTTCGGGCATCAGGAACATGCCGCAAATGAAGAGACCCCAGAGGATGAAGTGGTGTGGCTTGAGGTTCATGCCGCCTGCTCCAAACGCGAGCGCATGCGCCATGCCCGACCTCGGGAGGGTTCAGAGAAGTGCGGAACCTTTCCGTGAAGAACTTCAGACGTTGGCGGCGCGGCGGGGGCAATATGCCCTCCCGGGGGGGAGGTCGGGCATGGCGCATGCGCGCCGGTTGCGTTGGTTGGCAACAACGGCACCCAGAGCTTCGACGGAATCAGGCCAAAGACCATCAATGCTCCTCCCGCCCGAACAACCCCTGGGGCCTCAGGATCAACACACCAATTATCAACACCATGGTAAAGACACCGCGCAATTCCGGTGCCAGTTCCGACGAGACGATGATTTCGAGGAACCCAATGATATGGGCCACGATCAGCGTGCCAATGATTGACCCGATCCCACCCACGATCACGATGGCGACCGAGATAATGACCGGAGCCACCCACATCGTTGGCGACAACTGCGTGTAGGAGGCAAAGAACACCCCACCTGCTGCGCCCAACGCGCCTGAAATCGCCCAAGTGATCATGTTGATCCGGTCAGGGTCCACGCCCGAAATCGCCGCACCCTTTTCATCCATGGATACGGCCTGCATCGCGCGGCCCGTGTGGGTCAGCCGAACAAAGGCATAAAGGGCTGCAATGATGATCCAACTCATCACCATCGCCGCCAGTATATTATAGGTAACCTGCGCGCCCGCGACTGTCACCACACCCGGGATGATTGGCAGCAGGATCTTGGAGGCATCGCCAAAGGCCAGGATCATGGCCGACTGCATGATGACGGCAAGAATGAGCGTCGAAATCTCCACCGCGATCATGTCACCCTTCAGGGGCTTTACGATCAATCGGTGTTTCAACAACCCCATGGCGGCCCCGACAAACACAGCCCCCACAAAGCCCACCAGCTTGGGCATGCCCAGTGTCTGGCTTAGCCAGAAATAGATTTAGCCGCCGACCATGATGTATGCGCCATAGGCCAGGTTCAGCGTGCGCCCGATGGAAAAGATCAGCATGAACCCCATCGCGATAAGCGCATAGAGCCCGCTGAGCAGCATGGCCTGAACAATGATCTGCATCATGAGGAAAGGGCCTGTATCAGGAAGGCCCCGGGGCAGCACACCGCCGCCCCAGGGGATCAGTGCTTACTTCACCCAGCTCGGCACTTCGAACTCGGTGTTGGCGTATTCAAATGGGTAGACCACGCCGACATTGCCGTCTTCCTTCCACTGGATAACCACCATCGAAGGCTGGGCGTCCTCATATGGCGCTGTCAGATCAAAACGTGCATTGTGCGGGTAGGTCCGCTGCGTGACTTCCTCGACCTCATCATCGCCCCAGAAGGCATAGCGCAGCCACAGCTTGCCATCTTTCTCAAGCGTGATGTCCTGCTTTTTCATCTCTGCCGACCAGGCAGCTGCATCCTCAAAGCCACCTGCGGCCTCTGCCGCTGCCACAGCTTGCTTCACACCCCAGTAGGCGTTGAACCCGTTGAAGTGGGGCATCTTGGGGCGTGTGTCGTACTTGGCCTGATAGGCTTCGACAAAGGCGGCACTGGTGGGGTCCAGTTCAAACCCAACCGAAGGGATCGGCGAGAGGGTGGAGATACCACCACCGGCACCGCCAGTGTCTTCCCAGTACTCCAGCCCAAGGGCTGACACGTTCACACCGGTCATCGCCATAGGCACCTGCAGCTTCACGTATTGCGAGGAAATGACCTGAGAATTCACCGAAGACACCTGATAGATGAAATCGGCGCCCGACTCCTGCGCCTTGGAGAAGATCGGCGCGAAGTCGACGGTACCGATGTCATAGGTGATGATTTCCTTCACCTCGATCCCGGCAACCGGGCCCAGCGCATCCGTCACGAGGCCGGTGATCGCCTCACCAAAGGCCGTGTCCTCAGCCAGAATGACAACAGATTCCCAGCCCATCTTGGCCTTCAGCACATCCGCGCCGAAGTTGATGTAGAGCGTCGCCAGCGCCTCGTCCGAAGCGATGTTCATGAAGTAGGGGGCCATCAGCTCGGGGTCTTCGACCACCATGTCGATGATGCCGATGTAGGACGTCCACGTATCCAGCGTCGGGATCTGATATTCCTGCATGCGCGGCAGCCAGCCCAGCGAGACGTCATCGATGGAGCCCGAGATGACAAAGTCGACCTCTTCCGTCTCGGCCAGGTATTCGTAGGCCTTCACGCCTTCGGTCACGTCCTCGCCCGTGTCAGCGCTGACAAGCGTGATCTGTTCACCGTTCATGCCACCAGCGGCGTTGATCTCTTCAATGGCCATCTCCGCCCCGCGCAGGGTCGAAAGGCCGGTGTCCGAACTCAGCGAGCCGATGAAACCGATCTTGACCTCGGCCATCGCAGTGGTTGCCATCAGCGAGGCCGCCAGCCCGGTCACGAATGTACGTTTGAAAGTCATATGTAGTCTCCCAGTTTGGTTGACGCATCGCCTGCCGCGATGTCTTGTTTTGTATCCTGTATACAGTACACAGCCGCACGAGTCGATCAACGGTTAATTTTCTGCAACTGTCAGGACAGGTCGGTGATGGCCCGGCAGCAGGTTTCGTCGAACATGAAGACCTGATCAGGGTCGAGCATCTGCGGCACGTTTTGGATGTACCATTGGGCGGCTTCACTGCTGCGCAGCGCCAAAAGACCAAGCACGTCCCGAGCCCCCACGGAATACCCGCGCCGCTCCATGATCTCGGACTTTGCGCCGCGACCGAAACCTTTCGACTGAGCGTTGGCGGCCCGTGTCGGCATGGTCAAGGGTGCGCCCTGCAACGACTTGAATTGAACGCCCACCCAGGCGTCTCTCACCCATTGTGGGGAATCGCCATCGGGGGCTTTGGTGACCTCAAACAACATGAACTCAGACTACATGGATTTGCGCGGCGTGGAATCGCGAATATGGGTATGTCGTTGGGCCGATTCCGGTCAGAGCGCCAGATCGATCCCGCCATCTGCGTCATGGATCACCGCATCCACGTCAATCTCCACCACCAGCCCCGGCTGGGTCAGCCCAGCTGTCACTGCCGTCAGCACCGGATCGATCCCTTTGAACACCTCACCGTGCGCACGGATGAACCCGCCCGAGTGCTCCATGTCCGTCAGGTATACCCGCACCCGTGCCACATGGCGCAACTCGGCACCCACTTCGGCCAGGAACTCCTTTACCCTACCAAGGATGTAATGCGTCTGGGCGTAACTATCGTCCGGCGCATGTATCTTGCCGGTGGGCTCAATCGCCGTGGTCCCTGCGGTCCAGACAAAAGGGCCAATCCGCTTGGCGCGGGCATAGGATCCGATTTCCTCGAAGCGCCCGTTGGCCTTGTGAATCTCGATGCTCACAGGCCCAACCGTGTACGTATGGCATCAGCTGCGCTATTCAGGGCCGCGTTCTCTGTTTCGGTCAGGCGCAGTTCTTCGACCTTGACCAAGCCGCCTGCACCAAGATGGGCTGGAACGCCCAGCACGACGCCTTCAATCCCGTATTCGCCTTCAAGCATCACGCTGGCCGGTACTGGCCCGCTCCGCGCGCCCCTCATGTGATCGATCAACTCAATCGAAGCATGAGCAGGCGCAATCGTGGCCGATCCCATCTTCTTTAGCGCCACCACCTGCCCACCGCCCGTGATCGCATCCTGCACGCAGGCGTCTATCTGATCAGCGCTCAGGAGAGCATCCAAAGGCCGCCCCTTGATCGTTGCGCGGGACGGTATCGGCGCCATTTCTTCCCCATGACTGCCCAGCGTGATCGCCTCCACATCCGCAGGGTCCACCTTCGCCGCACGCGCCAAAGCATGGCGGAACCGCGAGGAGTCCAGTGTCCCCGCCATCCCCAACACGCGCTCGCGCGGGAAGCCCGTAGCGCGCAGCATCTCAACCGTCATCTCGTCCAGCGGATTGGTGACCACAATCACCACGGCATTGGGTGCCTCGGAGCGGATCGCCTCTCCCGCAGCGCGGATCACCCGCGCGTTCACATCAATCAGGTCAGCCCGCGTCATCCCCGGCCCGCGCGCGCGGCCTGCTGTCACCACGACAACCTCAGCCCCTGCCACCATATCGAGCGTCTCACCCCCGATGCACCGACACGCCGCACCAGTGATCCCGGAGGTGTGGTTCAGGTCCAACGCTGTTGCCGCTGCCAGCCCCGGGGCGATGTCAATCAGCGCGATTTCTTCGGCGAGGTCCGCCATCGCGGCAAGGTGGGCGACATTACCGCCGACGCCCCCGGCCCCCACCAGCGCCAGTTTCCCCAGCCGCCGCGCTTTGCGAGGCGCACGTGACGGGGCCTGCCACTTCGGCGCCCGGCGATAAAGCGCACGGCGCATTGCTGTAGCGCCATCCGTTTTGATGGGCGCTGGCATCTCAATTGGCCCATCGACCAACTTCAAACCCAACCGCTCCGCCGTTTCGCGGGCCAAGGCGGTAACAATGTCACCCGGCATGACCTCGACAACCAACCGCCCACGCCGGCGCGCGTCCTCAATCGCATCCGTGCCTATGACACGTGGATCGCTCATGCAGGTTGACCATCCACAGCTTCAATGGCCATCACAGCGGCTTCCATCGCGTTCTCGACCGAATTTTCCGTCCCGGAAATAAAGAGCCGTCCAAAGCGGCCCACCGCACGCACCTCGACCATATCGATATCCGCTGCCTTCTCAGCCTCATTGGCGGCGATGGAGATATAGGCCGCAGGGGCGCATTCGATAATCCCCAAAGTCTGACCGGGGACCAGCAAGGACCCCTTGCGCCACTTGTTCAAAAGCTGCGCCTGATAGGGCTCAACGGAGGTGATGATCTGCGTATTGGTGATTGCCGGCTTCAGCCGATCGGACATCGACGCGCCCAGTTCCGCGAGCATCGCATCCCGCGCGGCGGACACTTCGGCGTTGGACGGGGAGCGCAGAATGAAAAACCCAAACTCACGCTCCACCATCTGGGTGGTTGCTTCGACGCTTGACGCCTTCAGCGCCCGGTCGATCAACGAAAACACCCCGTTGCCCGGCGCAAACTCGCCAATCAGCACGGTATCGCCGGACAAAGGCACCGACCCCTGCACCGTCGCGCCGTTGTAGGCGGCGAACTTCGGTTGCAGGTTGTCGATCTGCATTAGCGCCCGAATGGTGATCTCAGACATGGGAACTCCTCAAGAACGGGATGGGGGGTGGGGTGTCGGCGAAGCCGCACGTCACCGCCCATACTCCTTGTAAATGTCGCGCCACGGACGGCTCTCATACGCCACCCGCTTGATGTTAATGAGATGCAGGGCCGTGACATTGTCGCTGGTGATCGACCCCGACCAGGTGCCCGTGCCCAGCATGAATGACGGCTCCAAATCGGTAGAATAACCCATGCCCCCCATGATCGCAGGCGTATTGACCAACACCCGTCCTGTGGGAATGGTCGAATATTGCGCCACCACTTCCGGATCATCACAGTGAATAACCGACGAATGCCCCCAGCCTTCGAACCGCGCGATCCGCTGGGCAAGCTCGACCCCGTGATCCGAATTCTTCGCCTCATAAAACGCCAGCACCGGGTTCAGCTTTTCAGCGGACAGGGGCCGCTGCCAACCAATCTCGGTCTCTTCCGACACCAGACACCGCGTGCGCGGCGGGATTGAAAAGCCAGCCGCATCCGCCAAGGCCTGAGGGGATTGCCCCACGCGCTCGGGGTTCATCGCCTGCTTACCCGTGAATATCACGCTGGCCAAACGATCCGCCTCTGCAGGCGTACAAAAATACGCCCCCTTCAGCTTCATCTCATGGCGCAAATCCCGTGCAATCTCGGGGTCAGCGATCACCGCTTGCTCCGAGACACAGGCCGTCCCGTAATCGAAGCACTTCGAGGTGACGATCATCTCTGCGACCTCACCGATGTCCTGGTGCTTTGACTTGTGCACGTAGCACGGGACATTCCCGGCCCCTACAGCCAGCGTCGGTTTGCCCGACGAATAGGCCGCCTTCACCATCGCGGGCCCGCCCGTCGCCATCACGACCGAGGTCCTGCGGTGGCGCATCAACTCCGCCGTGCCCTGAATCGTGACCTGATCCATGCACTGGATAAGGCCCTTTGGCGCACCCATCTGCTCCGCCACGCGGGCCATGATCTCGACCGTTGCCATGCCTGACCGCACCCCGCGCGGATGCGGGGCGCAGACGATGGCATTGCCAGCTTTGACGGCGCTCAGCACCTTGTAGATGATCGTTGAGTTGGGGTTCGTCACCGGGATCAACGCTGCGACGACGCCCATCGGCTCCCCGAAGGCTGCAACCTTGGTGGCATCGTCTCGCCAGAGCATCCCAAGGGTTTTCACATCCCGCAACCAATCCGCAACGGACAATGCGTTAAAGAGGTTCTTGACGCGCTTATCCTCGACGTTGCCATAGCCAGTTTCTTCGACTGCTAGCCGTCCCAATGCCTCACACTCCGGCTCAATCGCGCGGGCCATGGCATTCACGATCGCATCCACATGCGCAGGGTCCGTGCCAAGGAACTTCTGGTAGGCGTCAAAGGCCATCTCTGCCGCGCTGTGCGCGGCGGCTATGGATTGAAGATCTGCGTCCATCTCAGCGGCCTCCTGGCGTCAGCGCGTCAAAGGCGCGGCGCGCGTCGTCGATTGTGTTGGCTGTCATACCAATGGTCTGCAAGCGGCGACCGGAGGCAGCAACGTCAGCGTCCAATACCGCCCCAACCATAGCCATGAGCGCACATGTCTGAGGTACCGCGACGCCGGCCAACTCCGCTGCTGAAGCGAGAGGAACGAGCGATCCAATCACTCCGTCCCGTAGCAGAGCACGGGCGGTGTCCGGGTACGGTATGGGCCGTGCGCCTTCGCCGCGTTCCGCTCCGGCAAACGCAGCAATCCAGTCATCTATATCTGGCAGGCCCCGCACGCCGAACGCTCGGGCGACAGCGCAGCGTTCTTCCGCAAGCGCCTCAATCAAGTGTCGCTGGTCTGGCCCGATCAACGCCGCGAAAGTCTGATTTTCGGCCAGAGGTTGACCGCCCATGGGGACAGTCACGCCGCCGGGGGCTAACCCTGCACCGCCCAGCACCAGTGCCGGGATTTCGACTGCCGCTGACAGATCTGCAAAGCCAGAAGCCAGAACGGATTCAACTTCGATGAGGTTTGGCAAAACCCCTTTCAGCCGCGCAATTGCGTCCGACCGTCCGCGCGGCAAGGTTGCTGCGGCCATCTGGCCAGCCTCGGACAGGTGCAGCGTGGCACCCTCTGCCATGAACCAATAGGGCAACCCTTGTGCCTCAACCAAGGTGACATCAGCCGTACAGCCCCCCAGCCTGAGCATCCATGCGGCCTCCACCGCGCCCAGGCTACGGCCCGGCGCAAGCACCAGTATCTGTCCATCCGCCAGATGTTCCGCCAGGACCATCGCATAGGTGCGCTGTTTGTGGATGGGACCAGTGAGAAAGATCACCTCCGCCCCTTGCACAGCCGCATCGAGCTCTGCCGTCAAAGCAATAGAGGCATCCCCCCGATCCACCTGATAGCTGCCAACTGGCCCGGCACCGCGCAGGGCGATACCGGAAGAGGCCCGCATCAGCTCCAATTCTCGCCCATAGGCCGAGAACAACGTCACCGCACAGCCCGCCCCCAGGAACAAGGCCGCAAGCAAACGCGCATCCGCACCGCCGCCCAGCACCGCCACTTGGGAGAGGGGCGGCACCTGAGCGACGGCGTCACTGCGGCTGCGAGACGCAGCGCGCGCGAAGTCTTCGAAATCGGCGGGCATGGGCTGTCCTCAGTTGGTCAGGTTAGGAACCGATGCCTTCAAGGATGGCCTCAAGCTCATCGTGAGGCCGCGCGATCACGTGCACGGAAACAACCTCGCCCACCTTGTTGGCGGCTGTTGCACCGGCATCGGTCGCCGCTTTCACCGCGCCAACCTCGCCGCGCACCAGTGTGGTCACCAATCCGCCGCCAGACTTTGTCTGCGCCACGATGCTGACGCTGGCCGCTTTGACCATGGCGTCTGCGGCCTCGATGGAGCCCACAAGCCCCCGTGTTTCGATCATGCCAAGGGCCGATTGCCCTGCTGCTGGAGTTGCCATTCTAACGTTCCTTTATGTTGATATTCAGTTGTCTACGCTGACCCGGTCCACAACCGCGATCACCGCCATATCCACCGGGGCCGAGGACAGCCCCTGCGCCATCCGGGCCGCTGATCCTTGCGTCAAAAGCACCCCGTCGCCTTTGCCAGCGCCAACAGTGTCCGCCGCAACGACTGAGGCCGTCAGAACCTTGCCAGCGGCATCGATCACGTCGACCACCAGCAGGGTCTGACCGGTCAGCCGTTCCGCTTTCGCGGTGGCCGTCAGCGTGCCTTTGACGAGGCCGATCAGCATCTTAGAGCGTCCTCAGATAGCGGTCAGTTTCCACTTGAGTGACCTGCTGTTCAAAGAACTCAACCTCGCGTTCGCACATCTGCAGGTAAAGCTCCCACATGGTCTCACCCATGACGTCCTTCAGCCATTCGGATCCACGCGCGCGTTCGATGGCATCAGGCGAGGAGGTGGGGATCGGCTCGCCGTGGAACTCTTCATAGGCGTTGCCCATGCTTGGCTCTGTCGGCTCCATGCCCTGCTCGATGCCGTCCAAGCCCGCAGCGAGGTCGGTCGCCATCAGCAGATAGGGGTTCGCATCCGCGCCAGCGTCACGCTTTTCGACACGAGCGGCACTCTCAGAGCCCTCGATAACACGCAGGCCCACCGTCCGGTTGTCATACCCCCAAGAGGTATTGATCGGGCAGAATGTGTAGGGCTGCCGGCGGCGCATCCCGTTGGGTGTGGGCGCGCCGCAAACGGCGGCCTCAGCCATGCGCTTTTGCAGACCTGCGATAAAGTTCTTGCCCAGCCCGTTCAGCTTGCCGCCATCGGAGAAGGCGTTCTTGCCGTCTTTCCAAAGCGAGTAATGAACGTGGAAGCCGTTGCCAGATTGCTCAAAGAACGGCTTGGGCATGAAGGTTGCCAGATAGCCATGCGCAATGCCCAACTGCCGGACCAGGGACTTGAACATCACAACGTTGTCGGCAGACTTCATCGCTTCGTCATAGCGGATGTTCACCTCCACCTGACCGGGGGCGTATTCGGGGTTGGACTGTTCAATTGGTATGCCGCATTCATTGATCTGACGGCGGATCGGACCCACGATATGCTCCATCCGCGCGGCACGGCCCAAACCGTAGACCTGAATGCCTTCATCGCGGGGCTGGCCGGTCTCGGGATCCAGCAGGTAGAACTCCAGCTCCGCGCCGACTGAGACGTCATAGCCCATAGCCTTGGCGCGTTCGACCTGCCGCATCAGCACGTTGCGCGGGTCAATCGGGACCGGCTTGTGATCCATGCCCTCGCCTCGGGCAAAGGAGATTGCAACGCCCTCTTCCCAAGGCACCATGACCGGCTTGGTCATCGGGAACATGTGGCAATCAGGATAGCCGTTGTCGAAGTTCACATAAGGCGTGTCCCAGACATCGCAGGTCGCATCGATGGCAAACATCGCAGCCGACAGCGCGTTGCCTTCCTTGCAGATCGTGTCCCAGTGGCTCGCCGGAATGCGCTTGCCGCGCATGATCCCGTTCAGGTCCCCCATGCCCAGGATGACCGTATGGCATCCCTCCGGCAGGCTAAAATCTGTCGTCATCTCGTCCCTCTCCCTGGCTGAGAATCTGTTTGTGTTTATGTGTATTCTGTATACAGTATCCATGAATTCACTGACTCGGCAAGGAAAAATATCCGATGGCGCGAAATTCCTGCATCGTGGTTGGAGGTGGTATCGCGGGGACCATGACGGCCCTGCACCTGCAACGCCGGGGCGAACAGGTGACGTTGATCGACCGGTGGGAGCCGGGGCACGCGCGGGCCGCGTCGACCGACTATAACCGCGTGATCCGCGCCATCTCAGGCCGTGATGAATTCTACACCCGCTGGGTGCGGCAGGCCCGCGATATGTGGCTGGAGATGCAGGCGGAGACCGGCCAGAACCTCATGTACGAATGCGGCGCGCTGATCCTCGCGACCGAAGGCCACTGCCACTGGGAAGACGCGACATCAGAGACCTTCGATAAGGTAGGCGTGCCCTACTACCGGTTTGGACCAGATGAGATCCACGCCCGCTTCCCCCAGTTCAAAGCAGATGACATCAAATACGCGCTGTTCGAACCCGAAGCGGGCCTGCTAATGGCCCATCGCTGCGTGCTGACAGGCATCGGCTTGTTCAAAAAGGAAGGCGGCGTGGTGAAGCGCGGGGTCGTCACAACCGACGCCTCAGAGCGTCCGATGCTCGACGGCAAACCGCTGCAAGCAGATGTGATCGTCATGTCCCCCGGTGCCTGGATGGCCGAGCTTTTCCCGCGCACGATCAAGCCCATCTCCGCGATCATGGGCATCAATGTGCTCTATACCTCGACCCCCGACGGGTCGGACGCTTTCGACATGGAAAACATGCCCTGCTGGATCGACCACGGGCAGGGCAGCTTCGGAATCCCGTCTTCCGAAGGGTCGGGCGTCAAAGCGGCGGTGGTGATCCCCAACACGCCAATTGACATCAACAACGACGAACGGCTGATCGAAAAAGCCTCGCTCGCCAAGACCCGCCAATACATCCGACACCGCCTGCCCGGTTTGATTGGCGAGCGGGTCGTGGATTCAAAGTTCAATCAAGTGATCCTGACGCCTGATACGCATTTCATCGTCGACTGGCACCCGGAGCATGAGAATGTCCTTTTGGCGGGCGGCTGCTCGGGACATCTGTTCAAGCACGGCCCAGTGTTTGGGGATTTCACGGCGGGGGTAGCGCTGAAAGAGTACGGCACGGCAGATCGGTTCAAGATCGCGGGGCGGAAGAAGCTGAGTCCGAAAGAGAGCCCAAGCGGGCGTTGACGCGCGCGGCTGGCAGGTGCAGTCCGGGCATCGGCCGACCTGGAGGGCGTGCGCTGGCCTCGGAACGGCGAAAGCCATCTCATCACGCATAGCGCTCATGGCTTGGCAAATCGGTCAATATCGCCCTCCGGGGGGAGGTCGGGCGATGCCCGGACTGCGCCGGGCGGTTGTGCATGGGGTTACTGTCAGCGCAAAGAGCGCCGAAAGAAATCCGCCACCTCACCGGCAAGTTCATCCCCCGGCACCTGATCCGCAAGGCTCTCCCGCGCGGCCTCGATCTCCTCCGCGCTCATCAGCTCGGCCCCGAACATGTCGATCAGATCACGTGTGAAACCGACCCCATACTCAGGGTGAAACTGAACCGAAGCCGCTGGAAAATCATAGGCCAGCGCGCCCACAGGGCAGTGCGGTGCAGAGGCCGTCACTTCAGCACCTGGCGGCACTTCCGTCACCTGATCCTGATGAGCGAGATAGGCGGCCCGCTCCCCCTTGTCAGAGGTGAACCGCCGCGTCCCGGTGATAAACCCGGTATCCGCTTTCTCTGCCCGCCCGCCAAAGGTATCGGCCATGATCTGATGCCCAAAGCAGATGCCATACATCGGCACACCCGCCGCACGCATTCCATCCAGATTGTCCCGCAGGGGCTGCATCCATGGCACGTCGTCGTAAACGCCCTTCTCGGAGCCCGAAATCAGAATAGCGTCCACCTCAGCAGGCGCAGGCATCGGCGCGTTCCCAGCCACATGCACCCAGGAAAAGTCCGCATCGGGCAGGTGAGGCCGCAGCCAATCGATCATGACAGCCCCTGTGCGCCCGTATTTCTCGGTCAGGGCGTCGCCAGTTACACAGTCGTAAATCACCAGTTTCATGCGCGTCCTCCGGGGCCATAGGCCAGAAACATCGGTTCATTCTCAGCAAAGCGCGACAGGCGGAAGGGATGGATGTCAAACGCCGGAGCCTGCCCCAGGATCTCTGCTGCGATCACCTGACCCACAGCAGGGGACAGCTTCAATCCATGCCCCGAAAACCCCGCAGCAAGGTGGAGGCCTGATACCTCTTCAACAGACCCTAGGACAGGATGCCAGTCGGGCGTAATGTCATAGCTACCGCTGACCGACCGCAACGGCGCAACCTCACTCAGACCCGGAAACCGTTCGGCGCAGGCAGACCTGATCCGCGCAAGATGGGCAGCCTCGCTCTCGGGTGTTGGCTCCACCAATGGTTCGCTTACTTGCTCCATCGTACCGGGATAGGCCGCAGCCAGCATGACCGGGCCCATGTCCGGGCGCACCACGAAATTGGACTGACAATCCGTCACGCACCGCTGCACCTGGCGCGCGCCGTCAGGCACGCGGCAATACATGGTATCCAGACGATAGGCGTCAATTGGCGCTTCAACTCCTGCTGTCTGTAGCAAAGCGCGGCTCCACGGTCCGACCGCGACAACCACCTGTTCGGCGGCCACAGTCCCCGCGTTGGTTTCAACGGCCGTCACGGCCCCAGCCGTCACGTCGAGGCCTTCTACCCGAATGCCGGAATGCACCGCCACATCGCCCAACGCTCTGGCCGCTTCAAACCACCCCAGCGTCATCCGTGTTATGTCAATGTACCCGCCGGATGGCTCCCAGGCTCCGCCAGCCAGGCCAACGGTGTTGATCGCAGGCTCTAGCGCTTCAATCCCTGCGCGGTCCACACAGCGCGTGTCGATCCCCAATCCCCGGGCCAGGTCGACGTTGCGTTCGCAGGCGGCGAGATCCTTTTCGGTCACAATCAGCAGATATCCAAACGGCACATAGCCTGAGGCCCCGACGCCTACCTCTTGATCCCAATTCTGGACGTAGTCGACGCCAAACCGGGCCATTTGCAGCGTCAGCTCGTTGGAGTAATGCAGCCTGATTTGCCCAAATGTCCGGCCCGACATGCCGCCCAGAACGCGATGCTGGTCCAGCACCAGAACCCGCTTGGACGGGTCCGTTTTGGCGATCTGAAAGGCAATCGAGGCACCCATGACCCCGGCCCCGACGATGACCACATCGGCAGCGTCAGGAAGGGGCGGGGTCATCGGGGCACCTACCAGTCAAAGGCGCGGTCGATCCCCGCCATCTTGACCCCGGTGAAGGCCGAGGCCTGGAAGCTGAGCGCGCGCAGGTCTTCGACTTCGAGGTTGTGCACACTCGATTTGCCGCACGCTTTGGCCAGTGCCGTGATCTCCATCGTCATGGCTGTCAGATAGCGCGCAATCCGCTCGGCCCCTGCTGTCGGGTCCATGCGCTTTTCCAGCTCCGGATCCTGGGTGGCCACCCCAACCGGGCATTGCCCTGTGTGGCAGTGGTGGCACGCGCCCGGAGACGTCCCCAACTTCGCGTAGTCGTCCAGATATCGGGGCGAGTTGCAGCCGATTGCGACCATCGCCGCATTCCCGATCATCACCGCATCCGCGCCCAGCGCGAGACACTTGGCGGCGTCCACGCCAGACCTAATGCCCCCAGCGGCGACCAGAGACACCTTGCCGGTCATTCCGGCCTCATCCAGTGCTTCACGGGCGGCACGGATGGCTGACATCGTTGGGATGCCAGTGTGGTTGAGCAGCAGCTCGGGCGAGGCACCGGTGCCCCCTTCGGCCCCATCCACAACAACAACGTCTGCACCCGCCTTGGCGGCAACGGCGACGTCGAATCTGGGCCTTGTGGCCCCCATCTTGATGAAGATCGGGACCTGATAGTTCGTCGCGATCCGCAGCTCTTCGATCTTCACAGAGAGATCATCCGCCCCAAGGAAATCCGGGTGGCGAATGGTCGAGCGTTGGTCCACGCCTTCCGGCAACGTCCGCATTTTCGACACGCGCGGGCTCACCTTCATGCCCAACAATAGACCACCCGTTCCGGGCTTGGCTCCCTGCCCGACGACGATCTCCAATGCATCCGCGCGGCGCAGGTGATCCAGATCAACGCCGTAGCGGGCAGGCGACATTTGATAGAGCAATCGGGAAGACGCGGCGCGTTCCTCCTCCAGCATGCCGCCTTCGCCGGTGCAGGTCATCGTCCCAACTTTGGACGCACCGTGACCCAGTGACGCTTTCGCGGAGGCGGACAAAGCGCCAAAGGACATCGAAGCGATGTATATCGGGATATCGAGCTCCAGCGGCTTCTCAACCAACCCACGACCACCGCCCAGTATAGTCTTGGTCTCACATTTCTCGCGATACCCTTCCAGCGGAA
Organism: uncultured Sulfitobacter sp.; assembly: GCA_963422245.2. GTDB lineage: Bacteria > Pseudomonadota > Alphaproteobacteria > Rhodobacterales > Rhodobacteraceae > Sulfitobacter. The sequence continues at coordinate 860,767 of CAXMWW010000029.1, forward strand.
GGCGCGTCATCGTAGCAGGTACAAACGTTAGATCGTCAAACGTTGGCATCTGCTTGTTGAACGTGTTGTAGCCACGGACCTGATACCGCCCCAACTGGGCCAGTGCGTGAACCTCCGAGATCGCCTCTGGCGTCCAACGGGTTGAGCCGCCCTCATCGTAAGATGAAGGCACCCCCGCCGGACGGCCCTCAACCGCACCAGCATCGCGGAACCGGATCTCATCCTCCGAGGCCATCTCGAACGGGTATTCGTATGGGACGTTTTCTTCGGCCATATTGTCTCTCCCTCAGCCGGGGCGGGCGACACGGCCCGCCTTACGGCACATCTCGTAAGGCGGGCGTGTCGCCCGCCCACTCTGTCAGATCATCAACCAGGCGCTGGCATCACGCGCTTCGAAATACCAAAGCCGCTGACCGCTCACCATCTTGCGCCAGTCCCGGCTGCTGTCCACCAAACCAAGCGGCTCCAGAATGGCATCAACCTCAGCCACTTCTTCCGCCGTGGGCTCGACCACATCGACGTCAACGCCCAGGCTCTCAACAGGACCTGCAACCCAAACCTCGCCTTCCCAAAGCGCGTCGGCACAGGATTCGCCAGCCCCGCCCAGCGCAATGATCTTGCCGGAATGCGCCATGAAGCCGGACTGATAGCCGATGGTGCCTTCGACAACGATGTTGCCGCCCTTCATCGCCACGCCGCAGCGCGGCCCGGCATCACCTTTCACATGAATGGTTCCACCGATCATCGCCGCGCCACAAGACATGCCGGCGCGGCCCTGTACCTCGATATGTCCCTTTGCCATGCCTTCGCCCAAGGCCCAGCCACAGTTACGTTCCACCGTGATGCGCGAGCCGGTGTTCAACCCGCCGCAGAAGTAGCCGACCGAGCCTTCGAAGGTGATGTCTGCCCCGTCCGGCAAGCCGACGCCAAGGTTGTGACGGCTAAGCGTATCTACGACGCGGATGGGCTGGCCCGTTTTGCAGGCCTCTTGCAGTTCCTCGTTGATCTCGCGGATGTGGCGTTTGCCGACTTCGATGACAATCTCGCTCATGCCGCAAGGCTCCGATTGCCAACGCCCCAGATTCCAAAGAGGCTGGGGCCGTCATGGTTGATGACCTCGGATTCATCGACAAACACACGGCGGACAGCCTGTTCTTCGGTCGCCGCCGCCAACTCTCCGACCTGTTCGATCACCACCAAAGGCTTCATCGCAAAACGGTCCTTGGCAAAGCCGATCCCATCCGGCGTGGCGATCATGAAAGTAAAGACACCGTCGATGGAGGTGATGGATTTCTTTAAGGCCTGCTCCATCGTCAGGCCCTGCTTCATCTGGTCACTGACCCAAACGGCGATCAGCTCTGAATCGTTTTCGGTCAGGAACCGGTAGCCCTGCCGCTGCAGCTTGTCGCGCCATGTGAAGTAGTCGGTAATCTGGCCGTTGTGCACGATGGCCACGTCTGAGAACGGGCGCGCCCAGAAGGGGTGTGAAGCGTTGGGCAGCACAGAGGATTCCGTCGCAAGCCGGGCGTGGCCTAACCCGTGGGTGCCGATCATATCGTGCACTTTGTGCTTCTCGCTGACCTGTTCTGCCCCGCCGATGTCTTTGATGATCTCAAGTGACCGGCCACATGATTGCACTTCGATATTGCCGGACAACTCATCGGCATCACTGACCCAGGTCGCGATGTCCTCGGGCTCAGAAATCTCCATCCGGAAGCAGTAATGCTTGTCTGCATCGCTCACGATCTGAGGCTCGGTTAGAAAGTCGCTTCCGTGCTCTTTCAGCGTGGCGCGAAACGTCTCAAGGTCCGCGTCCATCCGCGACTTGTCGAACCCCATGCCGCGTAGGACATAGCCTGTGTCCATCGGCGCGCCGTAAACCGCAAATCCGGTGCTATCCGCCCCGCGATGTTCCTGCGCATCCATCAAGGCGACAAGGTCCCGACCCACCTGGCCGGGGGCGTTCAGAATGCGTCCTGCAATACCGCACATGGCCGACTCTCCTCCACAATTTCCGAATACTGTATACAGTATCCAGTCCAATGCAAGAGCCGCGTTGCGCTCACTGTATTTTTGTATACAGTGTTCTGAATACTGAATATGAGGCAGCCATGGCCCTGCGCAGCATCACAACCCAACGGCGAAGACTGGCGGACGAGGTCTATGACCAACTGGTCCAAGCCATCATGTCGCGCGAGATAGGGCCGGATGACCGGTTGGTCCAGGAAAAACTTGCAGCCGAGCTGGACATCAGCCGCACGCCCGTCCGTGAGGCGCTGTTGCGGCTGGAAAAAGAAGGCGTTCTTCATCTGGCCAACTCGGGTGGCTTCCGGCTGGCCCGCATCTATGAGGAAGAGACGCTGGAGCTCTATCAGGCGCGGGCGGCCATCGAAGGCCAAGCCGCACGAATTCTAGCAGCGCGCAACGACGCCGAAGAGCTGGCGCAGCTGCGCAAGGTGATTGAGGACAACGAGAACCTCAAGGATCCAACAACGCAGGACTACTTCGTCGCCAACAGGTCCATCCACCGTTCCTTTATGGAACTTGCAGGAAACCGCTTCCTGCTGGAGATGTTCGACATGATCTGGGGCCGCGCGATGGCCTTCCACCTCTTTGCCGCCATAGAACACACGGATATTGCCAGCTCGCTCGGCAACCACATGGGGCTGGTCGACGCGCTGGCGACCGGGGACCGCAGCCATGCGCTGGAGGTCTTTACCGCGCATATCGAGGAAGGGTTTGAGCTGCACCTGGACGGCATCCGCCGCGCGCCTTAGGGCGATCTTTCGATCACCGCTTCAAGTGCGGCCGTCTGGGCGCGTGCGTCTACCGCATAGGCCCTAAGAAAGACGCGCAGCCCGTTGTGAATGTAACGGGCCAGTTCAGCTTCATCCGGCTGCCAGTCAGGCTCATACAACGCGCGAGACCTCGGGGCTGACAGGATCAGACCCCAAAGGTCTTGCGCAGCAAGTTCCGCGTCTTCGAACGCGAGGTTGCCCGCTGCGCGTTGATCCTCAAGAAACGTCATTAACCCTTCGAGCAACCGATCCGGCCCAGAGGCCTGATAGGCGCGGCCAACCTCCGGAAAGCGATTCGCCTCTGCCATGATCAACCGCGCCAGCGCCATCATATCAGGGCGCAGAACAGTTTGGGCATAGGTCCATGCGAAGGTATGTAGTTGATGGGCCAACGTGCCTGCATCTGGCCGATCAAAAGCCAACATCATGTCGTCGCGCCGAGCCTCCAGCATCGCCGCAAACAAGACCTCTTTGCTGTCGAAGTACTTGTAGAGCGTCGGCTTGGACAGCCCCGCCTCTGCCGCTACGGCATCCATCGACGCGCCCGCATACCCCATTCGGGAAAACACGCTGAGTGCTGCGTCGAGCAGGCGCGCCTCATTCGCTTTCCGGTTCATCGCGCGGCGGGATGGGGCGTTCACTGCGTCACCCGCTGCAGAAATTCCAACATCGGGGCGTTGTAAGCCTCTGGCGCTTCGACGTTACAAATATGGCCCGCGCCTTTGATCACTTCGAACCGCACGTTCGGGGTTGGGCATTGGTCATGAATGCGGCCTGCGACACTGCGGATTTCTGCTGGCGGTGCCAGCCTGTCATGTTCGCCAGTCATCATCAGAACCGGCATCGCAAGGCGGGCAAAATCGAAACGCCGCAACGGATTCGTAAAGCAGCGCAGTGCATCGCGGTAGGTTGTGACCGGGATGGCTGACATGGAGGCCAACATCGCCGCTTTAGCCTTATCTGTGGCTTGGGGGCCTGCGATCACGTCGATGACAGCCGGGGCAAAGTCGGCGGGCGATTGCCCCTCGTCCAGCGGGACTTCACGACTGACACGGAAAGAGTCGCGTTCTTCCTTACCAGCTTCTGACATGCCGGTGCACCCCCCCGAGAGGATCAGCCCTGCCATCCGGTCGGGATACCGCTCGGCAAATGCGGTGGCGATCCATGCGCCGTAGGACAGGCCGCACAGGATCAATTTATCCGCGCCCAGCACGTCGGCCACGCGTGCAATGTCGTCGCAATAGTCATCCACGGTGGACTGCGCTGGCCCAAGCGAGCTGTCTCCATAGCCCCGCAGGTCAAGCGCCGCGGCGCGGGTCACACTGCCTGCCAGCCCCAATTGGCCAGCCCAGTTGCTGCGGTTGCCGCCGATGCCATGCAGGAACAGGCAGAGGGGCCCATCCCGAGGTGGCGTGACATCCAGCGCCAGTTCAGGAAGCGTGTCGATGCGGACGGGCTCGCTGGCGACTGCTATCGAAGTTTCCATTTGTTGCGCCGTGGGCAAGGCCATCTCAGAAAGCGCTGACAGGCCGATCTCAAAAATCGCTTCCGTGCCCTCCGCAATTGCGCTCAGACGCGGTTCGGTAGCTTCAATCCTTGCGGACATCGTAACACGGCTCGCCCCACCGACTGAGGGCGTGACCGTCAGGCGACCATCATAGCGATCCGCGCCGACGATACCTTCAAGATGGGTATAGCGGAAGGTTCGCTCGGTGTCCGAAAACCACGTCAGCCGTTCCCGGTAAACAGTCGTCTCGCCCTTCACGGTAAACGCTCGGATCTGCCCACGATCTTCAGGCGTTATCGTTTCAATCAGCGGATGCCACGACGCGCAGAAATCACGCAGCAAGGACCAAGGGTCACCTGCAACCTCGCAGCTCACGGAGACGTCGCGCAAGGCCACGTGCTACTGCGCCGCCTCTTGCTGAGGCAGGTCATTGCCGCGCCAAATAGAGGTCCGCGCGGCGCCGTCGTCACCGGGGGCTTCGTCAATCTCGTGCGCGTCATAGAGGGCGAGCACGGACATATAGTCCTCCATGATCTCGGTCGTGTAGGGCAACATTAGCGCGCCACACCGGCTGTCACGATACATACGTTCCAGTGGGAGAGATTTGAGCATCGACTGCCCGCCGCAGGTCCGGATGGCAAGCGCGGCGATCTCTTGCACGCCCTCCATCACGTTGTATTGGGCGGCATACATGCGCAGGACTTCGGCCTGGGTCGGGAAGGGCTTGGCCTCCATGAAGGCCTGCCACCAGAGCGCCCGCATGCTTGCAAGGCGGGAATACATCTGCCCCACGGCCAGCCGTTTAGTTACAAACATCCGCCGGTCGGCGGGCGGCATGCCGGGCAGTTCGCCGCGCAGGTATGCCACGGTGAAATCGTAAGCCCCCTGTGCCACGCCCATGTAGGTGGGCGAAAGCGTCGCCATCATGTGGGGCCAATAGGGCAGCGTCTTGATGAAGATGCCCCGCGGCATCATCAAATCGTCCTCCGTGACAAACACGTCCGTGAGGATCAGATCGCGGGAGTTCGTGCCGCGCATGCCTAAGGGGGTCCCACTCTCCCTTAACCTGCAGGCCCGGCGCGTCTTTGTGCACAACGAAAATCATGGTATCCTCGTGGCGCGGTTCAATCCCTTCGAACCGCTCCGTACAGACGATCGAATAGTAGTCGCAGTACCCCGCCAATGAGGCGAACTTTTTGAAGCCGTTGATCTTCCAGCCGCCGTCGACCTTGCGGCATTCGGTTTGTGCGGGGCGTGAGGTCCAGTTCTGCCCCGCCTCGGAAATCGGCTGCGAATAGATCCCCTGCTCCTTGACGGCGCGCCGGAACTGCCGTTCCCGTAAGGGGGCAAAGGCGGCGCGGTCAGCGTCGGTCAGATGTGGCATCTCGTACATGAAGCGGGACCACATCATGGACGAATTGTGCATGTTGAACGTGAGCGCCGTGGCACCGCAGTACTTACCGATCTCGGCCCCAACCATGGCGTATTCGCCAAGGGAGAAACCGTGCCCGCCGTATTCCTCGGGGACCGTGAGGGTCATCAGCCCAGCGGCGGCAAGGTCGCGATAGTTCTCCACCGGAAAGCTCGCCGCTTCGTCAATGCCAAAGGCGCGCTCAGCAAACGCCGGACCCATCGCGTTGATCTTGTCGAGAACCGCGGCGACCTCAGGCCGAACACGGGACAAATCGTAGTAGTCAGCGGGGGTGCTCATGCGAGGTCTCCTTGCAGTTTACCTTCCTTGACCACCTCAACGCCGTCCAAAGCGATTGTGCATTTGCGCATGGGCAGGTCGAAATGCCCTTCGGTGAAGCGACCAGCGTATTGATTGGCACCTGTGGACCACAGGAAGTTGCCCGCAAACGCCCGGAACTCGACCGCTTGCATATCGCGCTTGTCGTATAGCGCCCCGCTCACCCATTTGGCGGCGGGGTTCATGCCCCAGCCGATGTGGCTCATGCCGTAGGCATCGCGGTCGTCCCAAGCTTCCATGTACTCACGCATCTGAATCGCGTCCAAACCGTCACCCTTGATGGCGGTGACAAAGTCATCCTCCACGGTGAAATCCACCCGGCCGGTGAGGTAGCTCTTAAACGTCAGGTTCATGTCACCCACGTCCATGACGATCCGCCCGTTGACCGTTTTGGGCCCCGGAAAGGCAAGGCACAGACCACCCGGCCAATGGGCCACCGCCCCTGGTATCGTCCCAAAGCCGGGCGTACCGCCACATGGGGCGCCCGTGAGGTCAATGGTCAGATCGGTGCCCGCCGCAGATGTAACCCGCATCTGGGTTGCGGCCTGCAACATCTCGATCCCGCGCTGGACCTTCGGGCCAAGATCAGCGGTGGGTTCCGTGCGCTCCAATATCTCGGGGTGCTCGTTTGTGATAACCAAGAGCCGTGCGCCCGCCTCTTCAATCTCTGGCCATTCGGCAGCGTGGATCATGCCTTCGACCGTGCAATCCACAATCACGTCACAGCACTTCATCGCCTCGATGGCGGCACGGTTGCCCCGGATGGCCAGTGAAGTACCGGTGCTTTTGACAGGCACCGGCGCGGTCTGAGGCGGGGTCGGCATGGACAGCATGCAGAAGTCTGCCCCCAGATCGAACAGCGCCAGTTCCGACAGATGGACCAGCACAGGGCGCGACTGCGTTTCGCTGATCAACGCGACGGTCGTGCCTTTAGCAATGCCGTTCAACTCGAACACCCGGCGAAAGGCAGCGAGCCATTTGCCTTCGATGCGTTCCTGCATCATGTGGCGATCCTCCAGAAAACTTTACGCAGTAGTAAACTTTTCTGAATTAGGGCTCAGGTCAAGAGGTTTGTTCAGACCACCAACATCCGCCTGGCCGTTTCCTGTATTTGCGCGACATAGGTTTTCTGCGACCAACCGCTGTCCCGGACCAGGGTGATCCAGTTCGGGACGGATACGAGCATGAACAAGAAGTCCCCTGCCTGTTTTGGGGTGTATCCCGTGGCTAGCCGCCCGTCTTCACGCAGCGAATCAATGCAGCGTTTGCACAGCCTGCGCACAGCCGTCATGCGGTTGTCCCAGGCCGCAGCGGCCTCAGCATCGCTGTCTTGCATCAACATCAACGCCCGAGCGACGCCCTGAATGTGGGGAATGTGGTTGCCCCAAATGGTAATGAAGGCATCCATCCGTTCAACGCCCGATGCCCCCATTACGCGATCCTCCACAACAGCGTCGATGCCCTGCCGCTCATCCAGATACCGCGTTGTAGCAACTAGCAATTCCGCCCGTGTGGGGAAGTGCAGATAGAGCGCCTGACGGCTGATCCGGCCAGCTTCGCGATGTCTGCCATGCGAACCTCCGCGACCCGCCCGGCTTCCAACAGGTCCTGCGTGGCAGAAAGGATGCGATTGCGGGTGGAGAGACTTAAACTTGACATGGTGTAAAGTAGAGCCCTATCTCAAGCCAGTCAAATTGACACGGTGTCAAGTTATTCGAAAAGGAGCTCGTCATGAAAGTCATCGTCATCGGCGCCACAGGCAGTGTGGGCGCACTCACTGTTCAGCAACTTCTGGAGGAAGGCCACGAAGTCACCGCCTTCGCCCGCCGCCCTGAAGCGCTGCGGATCAATCATGCGGCCCTTAAACGTCATCCCGGCGACGCGCTGAAGCCTGATCAGGTCGGTGCCGCGATCAAGGGTCATGACGCTGTGGTTGTCACCCTGGGCAGTGCGAAAC
>CAXMWW010000030.1:0-84477 GCA_963422245.2 uncultured Sulfitobacter sp.
ACCTGCTTCGGGCGCAAAACCGGTGAACTTATCCCGGTCCCCGCCGATGTAGTAGTCGTACATAAAGGGTTCGTGCAGCACCTGCAGATCACCGCGTTCGCGCATGATCCGCTCAACAGCGGTGGACATCGACCGAGGGTGGCACCAAAGGGCGAGGATGTTCATTCGGTCACCCTAGGCAGGCGCGGCCAAGGCGGTCAATCATGACCCGGACGGTGATCATTGGCGGAGGGGTCATCGGGTTGTCCGTGGCCTATCACCTGTCCAAACGCGACGCGGGTGAGATTATCCTGCTGGAGCGCAACACCCTTACCTCCGGCACATCCTGGCATGCCGCAGGCATTGTCGGCCCGCTCAGGGCCACGCCAAACATGACGCGGCTTGCGTCGCACGCCTTGACGCTCTTCCCCGCATTGGAGGAAGAAACAGGCCTGTCCACCGGATACCGCCAAACCGGCGGCTATTGGCTGGCCCGCGTGCCGGAACGGCTGGATGAATTGCACCGCATCGCCGATCTTGGGACCACGCAGGGCCTGACACCGCGGGTGATCCCCCCTGCTGAGGTTGCGGCGCCGGGGCTGGACCTGTCGACGCACGTGGGCGCACTGCATGTGCCTGAGGACGGGAACGTGAACCCGGTGGACCTGTGCATGGCCTATGCCAAGGCGGCGCGAGCGGGTGGTGTGGACATCCGCGAAGGGGTCACAGTTGCGCGCATCGACACGCAGGGACCCCGCGCCACTGGTGTCACGTTGCGCGACGGCAGCCAGATCACCGCCGACCGCGTGATCCTGTGCACTGGTGCCTGGTCCCGCGAACTCGCCGCAACGGCAGGTGTCCCCCTGCCCTTGCAAGCGGTCGAGCATATGTATGTGGTCACCGAACCCATGGCTGACTTGCCCGCCCCCTTCCCCGTGATCCGGGATCTGGACACAGGCATCTACATCAAGGGCGACACGGGCAAGCTGGTGATAGGCGGCTTTGAACCTCACGCCAAATGCTGGGACGCTTATGGCCCCGAAGGCGACCGCGCGTTTCTGGAGATGGCAGAGGATTGGGACCAGTTTGCGCCCTTTATGAAGGCCGCCCTGTCCCTCTTGCCCACGCTTGAGAACACCGGCATCCAGCACTTCATGAACGGGCCGGAGAGCTTTACGTCAGACACGCGGCCCCTGGTTGGGGAAACGCCACAGGTGGACGGGCTTTTTGTGGCAGCGGGCATGAATTCGGTCGGGGTGATGTCGTCCGCTGGAATTGGTCGGCTTTTGGCCGATTGGGTGGTGGACGGGGCCCCGCCGCATGATGCGTGGGAAGTCGATGTTGCGCGCGCGGATCCCGCAGCCGCCGCGCCCGCGCATATGGCGGAGCGGATGGAAGAGGCTGTCTCCGACCTCTTTGCCCTCCATTGGCCTTACAAACAGCCCAAAGCGGGACGCAATCTTCGCCGTTCTTCGATGCATGACAGTTGGGCGGCTAAAGGCGCGGTCTTTGGGGTCACTGCGGGGTGGGAGCGCCCTCTTTGGTTTGCACACAACGAAGCGGAGCGCGATGTGCCTTATGCCGTCGGCCCGCAGCCGTGGCAGGCAATCGCAGCGCGCGAAGCAGCACAGATGGAACATGGGGTGGTCCTTCTTGATCTCGCCCCCATGACCAAGCTCTGCCTAAAAGGTGATGAAGTCTATGAGGCCTTGAACCACCTCAGCTGTGCTGAACTTTCGTACAATGAAACAGTGCGTTATGCGCCGTTCCTCAATGCATCTGGCGGGATTGAAATTGACGCAACGGTGCAATGCTACGCCCCGAAAGGCGCGCGTATCACCTCTCCCGCCGCAACGCGCCAGCGTGACCTTGCGTGGGTCAGGCGGCAGCTTGCGGATTTCAATGTCACCTTGCACGACCAGACGGAAGACTTTGTGATTCTTGGCCTAATGGGCGCGGCCAGCCGCGAAATGCTGCAAGGGCTTACAGGCGATGACCTTGGTGATTTTCATTTCGGCCAGCTTCGCCACCTGACTGTGGATGATATGCACATCCACGCTCAACGCCTTAGTTTTGTGGGCGAAATGGGTTATGAGCTTTGGTTGCCGACATCTCCTAACGACACGCCTGCGCGCATCTTTGATGCGCTGATCTCCGCTGGGGCTGAACCCATGGGGCATTATGCCCTTGAGGGGTGCCGGATTGAAAAGGGGTTCAAACACTGGGGCCATGACATTGGCCCGACCGTCACCCCGCTTGAGGCTGGCCTGGCCTTCACCATCGATTGGAACAAGGATTTCATCGGCAAAGACGCTTTGCTGAGGCAACGGGCCAAGGGCGTGACCCGACGGCTGGTGCTGATGCAGATCGAGGGAGACGCGCTGATGCTGCATGATGAGCCCATCTTCGAAGACGGCGAATTTGTGGGGCTTACAACCTCCGGTGCGATGGGGCCACGCACAGGCGTGAACCTTGCGTTTGGTATGGTCACCGTACCGCCGGGTGAGACACCGGCCCAAACCTGCACGCGCCGCCTTACCGTGCGTGTCGCGGGCCGCGACTATCCGGCAAAGCCCTTGCGCAATCCTCCGTTCGACCCCGAAGGCAGAAGGATGCGGCCATGATTGACGCTCAGGTTTTGATCATCGGTGGTGGCGTGATGGGCGTGTCGCTAATGTATCACCTTGTCAAGAACGGATGGCAGGACATTGTTCTGGCAGAGAAAAACGATCTCACTCATGGCTCCACCTGGCATGCGGCGGGTCTGTGCACGCACTTCGCACACAACCCCACCGTTCAAGAGCTGCGCGCCACTTCCGTCCGGCTCTACCGTGACATCCTGCCCGAGGAACCAGGGCAATCCTGTGGCTTTCACCGCTCTGGTGCCATGCGGATCACGCGCAATCCGGACCGGATGGATGAATTCCGCCATGTGGCGGGACTGTCTGCGTTCACAGGCTATCCGCTGGAGATATTGACACCAGAACGCATTGCTGAGCTCCACCCTCTGGCGCGACTGGATGGCCTGTTGGGCGGCATTTATGAGCCGGAAGATGGGCATGTCGATCCCTCCTTGGCGACCAACGCGATGGCACAGGTGGCCACAAAGGGCGGCGCGACGGTCCTACGCCAGTGCCCCGTCACGGCGATCCGGCGAGAAGCTGGCGCGTGGCTGGTCGAAACTGCCAAAGGCTCCATCCGTGCGCAGCATCTGGTCAACGCCGCAGGCACCTGGGGCTGGGAAATCGGAGCGATGATGGGGCTCAACATCCCTTCCGTGCCGGTCTTGCACCAATATCTGGTCACAGACACTATTGCCGAAGTCGCCGCGCGAGACACCGAATTGCCCATCATTCGCGACCCGGAAGAAAGCTGGTACGTGCGCCAGGAACGCGACGGGCTGATCCTCGGTCCCTACGAGAAAGAGGCACAGGTCTGGTCCGTCGATGGCGTGCCGCCAGAATTCGGCGCGGACCTTATGCCACCTGATCTGGACCGGGTGGAGCACATCATCGAGGCAGCCATGGCCCGAATCCCTGCGCTTGAAAACGGTGGCATCAAGACTGTGATCAACGGGCCAATTACTTTCACTCCGGACGCCAACCCCTTGATTGGCCCGGCTTTTGGGCTGGAACACTGTTGGTTGCTGACGGGCTCGTCCATGGGCGTGATGGAAGGCGGCGGTGCAGGTAAATTTCTGGCCCATTGGATGACCCACGGCGCCCCCCCGATGGATGCGCTGGCCGTGGACAGTCGACGTTTTGGCGCATGGGCTGATCGCGACTATCGTGTGGCCAAGGCTGTCGAGTGCTTCGGCCTGCAGTTTGGGGTGCATTGTCCGCACGAAGAACGCCCCGCCGGGCGCGGGCTACGCCTGTCCCCGCTGCATGACCAGATGATCGAACGGGGCGCAGTCATGGGGGCAGCACATGGCTGGGAACGGCCCAACTGGTTCTCCCCCATCCCCGGCGATGCGGCGCAGGAGAGTTTTCGCCGCACCAACTGGTTCGCCCCTGTTGCGGCAGAATGTGAGGCCGCCAGCCAGCGCGTGGCGATGGCGGACCTCTCCGTTTTCTCCAAGTTCGAGGTCACAGGCCCCGACACCCATGCGTTTCTTGATGCTTTAGGCACAAACACGCCACCGCCCGAAGGCCGCATCAGCCTGACCCATGCGCTGACGCCCGCTGGTGGCGTGTTATCGGAGTTCGCAGTGGCCATGCTGGCCCCGGATCACGCTTATCTGACATCTGCCGCAGCGGCAGAAGAGATTGACTTTGATCTGCTGACCGCGCGCGGCGAAGGGTTCGGCTTCAACATAAGGAATGTGACGGAAAGTATTGGGGTCATTGGACTAATGGGCCCTCAAGCAAAGGCCGTTTTGACCGAGGCAAGCAATGGAGCGATAGCCGAAACGACATGGCTTTCGGCCCATGAAATCTCAATCGCAGGGGCCAGCGTCCGCGCGCTACAGGTCTCCTACATCGGAGAAGCCGGGTGGGAGCTTCATATGCCCGCCAAAGACACCGCTGCCGTCTTCCACACACTGGAGACAGCTGCAAAACCCTACGGCCTGGGCTTCTACGGTGCGTATGCCGCCAACGCGATGCGCCTGGAAAAGGGCTTTGCTGCCTGGGGAAGTGACCTGACAACCGAACGCAACCCGCTTGAGGCCGGCCTGCACCCCTTCGTGAAGAGTGAAGGCCGCAGTTTCATCGGAAAGGATGCCATGCTGAACCGCAAAGACCCTTGGGACATGGTCCTGTTGGAGATCGAAACGGGCGAGGTTGACCCCTTCTATGCCCACACCCTCTGGCAGCGGGACCGCGCGGTGGGCATCGTCACCTCCGGCGCGTTCGGGCATCGCACGCAAAAGACGCTGGCGCTCGCTTATCTGCGCGACCCTACAGCGCGGGACAATCTGACCGTCAACATCCTCGGTCAGCACCGCGCCGCAGCGATCCTCAATCGCCCACCTTACGACCCCGACAACCTCCGCCCCAAAGGAGCCATGCTATGATCGAAACCGATTGGACCCTCGCGGGTACAGCCGCGCGGCGTGATCAGTTCTACGCCGCCTCGCTCACCCGCTTTACACCCTTCAAAGAGCCCATCGTCTTCAAGAAGGGCCAGGGCCAATACCTGTGGGACGGCGAGGGCAAGAAGTACACCGATCTTCTGGGCATGAATGTTTGTATTTCGGTCGGCCACTCGCACCCGCGTGTGGTGGAGGCGGCGATGGCGCAGGCGCAAGATCTGACCCATTGCACGACGATGTTCTACCATCCCACGCCTGCGCATCTGGCCGAAGAACTTGCCGCTACCATGCCAAAAGGGCACGATTGGGTGGTGCATTTGACCAACTCCGGCGCGGAAGCCATTGATTTGGCAATGACAATGGCTCGGACGTCCACGGGTAACCTGGATCTGCTGGCCCTGCGCACCGCCTATCACGGGCCTACGGCAGCGGCACAATCAGTGACCGGGATCGCAGGCTGGCGGCATCCTAGCATGCCCGGCAATGTGGCCTTTGTGGCCGACCCCAACCAATACCGAGGCATCTTTGGCCCTGGCACACAGCCCTACCTGGATGAGATCGACCGCACCATCGCAACCGCCACCTCGGGCAAGATCGCGGGGATGCTCGTCGAAAGCGTGCAGGGCTACGGTGGCATCATCGAAATGCCGCCCGGTTATATGTCAGGGGCCGCGGAAAGGGTCCGCGCAGCAGGTGGGCTCTATATCGCGGATGAGGTGCAGTCAGGCTTTGGCCGCACAGGCGATCACTTCTGGGGGTTTGAGGCGGACGGCGTGGTGCCGGACATCGTCGTCATGGCCAAGGGGCTTGGTAACGGCTTTCCCATCGGAGCCGTCGTGGCGCGCAAGGAGGTTGCAGCGCCCATGGCCGACCGCTTCATGTTCCATACATACGGTGCCAACCCTACATCCGCCGCTGCGGCCCGCGCGGTGCTGGCGGTGATGCGCGACGAAGGACTACAGGAGAACGCGCGTGTGGTTGGGGCGGCGCTGAAAGAGCGGCTCATCGATCTGAAAGACCGGCATAGGGCCGTGGGCGATGTGCGCGGCAAAGGGCTGATGCTGGCAATTGAGCTTGTGAGCGACCGGGAGGCCAAGACGCCCGACAAGGAAGCCACCACAGAGGTGTTCGAGGCCTGCCGCGCCCAAGGATTGATCCTGTCCAAATCCGGGCCGCATCAGTCCTGCCTGCGCATGGTGCCACCGCTCTGTTTGTCGCTGAGTGACGTGGACTGTGTCGCAGAAGGGCTCGACCGCGCGCTGGGGGCGCTGTCACACTGACCGCATGAAAGACATCCTTGATCTCGAAACCTTCCCGCTCGATCAGCCAGAGAGCCCCGGCTATGCTGCTTTGGTGGCACGCTGCTCGAAAGAGCTGGCGACCGACGGTATGTGCAACCTCCACCGCTTGCTGCGGGCAGAGGTGGCCGATCAGGCAGCGAAAGACATCACTCCGCTGATGCAAAGCGAAAGCTTCAACCACGCCCGCCGCCACAACATCTATTTCAAGAAGAACGTGCCCGGCCTCGCCCCGGATCACCCTGCCCTGCAAGAGTTTGAGACCTCAAACGACACGCTTTGTGCCGACCAACTTGCCGGCAGCCCCGTGATGATGCTCTACGATTGGCCCCCACTGCACCGCTTTCTGGCTGAGATCATGGGCAAAGAGGTGCTTTATCCCATGGCCGATCCGCTGGCGCGCCTCAATGTGATGTCATACGGCCCCGGGCAGGCGCTGAACTGGCACTTCGACCGTGCGGAATTCACCGTGACCCTGTTGTTGCAGGCCCCCAGCCAGGGCGGCGCGTTTGAGTATCGCACTGATCTGCGCACGGCCGAAGATCCTAACCACGACGGGGTCGCCCGGCTACTGACAGGTCAGGATCCGGACGTACGGCAAATGTCGCTGGAGGCCGGCACGCTCAACGTCTTTCGTGGCATCAACACGCCCCACCGGGTCACGCCGGTTGAAGGGCCGACCAAGCGCATCATCGCAGTTCTGTCCTACTTCGACCGCCCCGGTGTGCGGTTCAGTGCCGACGAACAGAAGGGGTTTTACGGCCGCAGCGCCTGATTGCTAGCCGTGCAGCGCGGCAACTGTCTTGAGCGAGGTGAAGCCGTAAAGCGCCTCAAACCCTTTCTCGCGGCCATGGCCTGAAAGCCCGGTGCCGCCAAAAGGCAGCTCGACCCCGCCGCCCGCGCCGTAGTTGTTCAAAAACACCTGCCCCGCCTTCAACTTGCGCGCCATGCGCAGACTGCGGCTGGCGTCGCGGGTCCAGCAAGAGGCGACCAGCCCGAAGGGTGTGCCGTTGGCCATGGCGATGGCTTCGGCCTCGTCTTCGAAAGGGATCACCACCTGAACGGGGCCAAAAATTTCATCCTGTGCGAGTTTGTGCGCCGGGTCAGGGCAGGCAAAAAGACGCGGGGCGACATAAGAACCCCCAGCGGGGGCATCGGTCACGATCTGGCCAGATCCGACCATCTCCAACCCCGCCGTTTCGGTCAGGAACCCTTCAACGATTTCCTTCTGGCGAGCAGAAACCAGCGGGCCGACGTTCAAATCGTCAATCGCAGGGCCTGCCTTTAGCTCTGCATAGCGGGCGGACATCAGGGCGATCACCTCGCCGTAGCGGCTGGCCTCCACCAGAATGCGCGAGGACGCGGAGCAGGTCTGGCCCGCGTTTTGCAGCCCCGCATTGACCAGGAACGGCAGCGCCGCTTCCAGATCGGCATCGGCGAAAACAACCTGAGGGGATTTCCCGCCAAGCTCCAGCGTCACGGGTATCACATTCTGTGCCGCTGCGGCCTGCACCAGACGCCCCGTAGCCACCGACCCGGTGAAAGACACGTGGTGCACGCCTGGATGGGCAGAAAGCGCCGCCCCAGCCTCTGCGCCCCGCCCCGGCACGACGTTCAGCGCGCCTGCGGGCAACCCGGCTCGTTGACCCAGTTCCGCAAAGGCCAGCGCGGTCAGGCAGGCCTCCTCAGCCGGTTTCAGCACACAGGCATTGCCCGCCGCCAAAGCCGCACCGACAGAGCGCCCGATAATCTGCATCGGGTAGTTCCACGGCACAATGTGGCCCGTCACCCCATGCGGTTCTCGCAGGGTGTAGACCGTGTAGCCATCAAGGTAGGGGATCGTGGTGCCATGCAGCTTGTCCGCCGCCCCTGCGTAGAACTCCATATACCGCGCAAGCGCCGTCACATCTGCGCGCGCCTGTGTCAGTGGCTTACCCACATCAAGCGCCTCCAATTGGGCCAGCTCCTCCGCGTTTTCTTGCACCAACTGCCCGATCCGGGCCAGAATGCGGCCCCGCTCTGCCGCTGTTGTCCGGCCCCATACACCCTCCATCGCGCCTGTTGCAGCAGCGACGGCGGCGTCGATATCTTCCGCCCCACCCGCCGCAATCTCGCAGAGCTTGCTGCCATCGGATGGGTTGATCAGCGCCAGCGTTTCCCCACGCGCCGAAGGCTGCCAATGCCCGTCGATTAGGCAATGGGTCGGATCGAGGTTGAGCGGACGGACGGTCATGGCAGATCACCTGTTCAGGGCTTGAATGGCCCCGCCAGTTGTCGGGATTTGCGGCCAAGGTGCAACCCCCGGGGCTTGCATCCCTTGCCTCAAGGCAGGCACCCTACCACGAAAGGATCGCAAATGCCCCCACCGCCCAACGTGCTCTGGATCTGCATGGACCAGCATCCGCTGGCCAATCGGGAACATGTGGCGCGTCATTTGCCCTTGCAGATCCACATGGCGCGGGCCGGTACCCGCTTCGATCAAGCATACACCGTCCTCCCGATCTGTTCGCCCGCACGGGCCAGCATGCTGACCGGGACCTACCCCCATACCCATGGGGTGACGGAAAACGACGGGCGCTTTGGTGGACGGGCGGGCCTCGACCCCACTGATTGGATGGTGCACCAGCCCTTCAAAGAAGCTGGGTACGACACCGCGTGGTTCGGCAAATGGCACCTCGACAACGACCGGGACGCAGGCTGTTACGGTTTCGACGGCATGTCGTTGCCAGGCTACGGCTACCCCTACGCCACGCCCGCCTATGCCGATTATCTAAAAGGCCGCAACCTGCCCGCCCCGATGGCCACCGTCGAACAACCGGGCGAAGGCGGCACCTTCGCTGCAGGTGCGCGCCTGAACCTGCAAGAGCTGGAGCAATGGCCCGAATACGAGGCCGGGACCCTGTTGATCGACGGGCCCGCAGAGTTGCATGAAGTCTATTTTGTGGCTGATCTGGCGAAGGAATGGCTGCGGCTACGGGCGTCGGATGACCCGTTCTTTCTGCGAGTGGACACCTGGGGACCGCATCCTCCCTATTGTGTGGCGGCCCCATTCACCCATCTTTACGCAGACGAAGACCTGCGCCCGGCCAACTTCAACAGCGATCTGTCGCACCGACCTGCACACCATGCGCGCTATCGTGACACCTGGGATCCTTTAGGCCTCGATGATGCGGGCTGGCAGCGGCTTGCCCGACGCAGCATGCAACAAACCTCATTGGTCGAGACTGCGATGCTTGGTCTGTTGGAGACACTGGAGCAATTAGGCCTTTCGGACAACACGCTGATCGTCGTCACCGCGGACCATGGCGATGCCGTGGCCTCCAACGGCGGCTGCGCCAATAAAGGCGGACTGCTTGTTGAAGAGACCATTCGCGTGCCTTTGGCCGTCGCCGGGCCCGTCATTCCCGCAGGACAGACAAGACAAGAGACCGTGACCAACATGGATATCCCGGCCACCTTGCTGGCGCAGTCCAATCTGCCCCTGCCAGAACATATCCAAGGCCGGCCACTGCCATTTCATGGTTCGTCTGCTGCAGGGCAAGGGCGTCTGATCCAGCACTACGGCCTGCATGATCCCATTGTGCTACGCGCTTGGGTCCGGGGTGGCCTAAAGCTGGTGGCTCAAGAAGACGGGTTTCTGGAACTCTATGATCTAGGTGATGATCCTTGTGAGCTGCGCAATCTGGCACCTCTTGAAGCTCACGGCGTACAGTTGAAGAAAATGGTTGCCGGGATGCGCAGCGAAATGGCGCGGCTGGGCGATGAAGGTCCCGCGCAACGGGCCTTGTTGGCGGCGCTGTAAGCAAGCGATTCCTTTAGTTAACGGCTCCAGGTAGGCCGCCCCCTTGCGCGGTCCCCCACTGTCAATTCCTGCAATTTATATGCGAAATCATGCGATTTTCTAGCACACAATATATTTTTATCAACATGTTACCAGCCACTTCTCATGTGCACATACCCAGCGCCGCAGTTTCACAAAAGTGGCGGCTCCCCCCATCCTTTCGTTGACTCTACGCCTCTGCGTCCCGAATAGTTTGCGCAGAAAGAAAACAAAATCCTGGGAGGATACCTTGAAACACTTGATGACCAGCGCTGCTGTTGCAGCACTTGCGCTTGGCGCGTCTGCTGCCAGCGCCGAAACCGTTCTGACCGTCTCATCCTGGGCCGGGCCGAACCACACGATGAACGCAGACACCTGGCCCCGTATCAACGAAATTCTGTCCGAATGCTCTGGCGGTGATCTGTCGCTGAAGGTTGAATACGGCCTGGCCCCTCCGCCCGCGCAATATGACACCGTGCGCGACGGCGTGGCAGACATGAGCTGGATCGTGCATGGCTATACACCGGGCAAGTTCGTGGCCACCAAGCTGGCAGAACTGCCGGGCATCGCAGGCAACGCCGAACAGGTCTCCGTTGCCTTCCAGATGACCCACGAGAAGTATCTGGCCGAAGCCGCTGAAGCCAAAGGCGTCGAGGTTCTAGCCAATTACGTACATGGCCCGGGTCTTCTGAACACGCTCGAAGAGCTTGAGGATGGCTACAAATCCGTAGACGGCATGAAGCTGCGCGTGGGTGGCGGTGTCGCCAACCAGGTCGGCTCTGCCCTTGGTGTTGCTGGCGTGAACGTCCCTGCCCCTGCGGTGTATGAAACACTGGCCTCCGGCGTGGCAGACGGCGTGTTCTTCCCGGCGGAGACCATGTTTGCTTTCAAGATCGCAGAACTGGCGAAGTACTCTTACGTAAACCCCGATGGCATGTATACGACCTCCTTCGCGATCATCCTGAATGCAGATACCTACGACGGGCTGTCCGACGCCAACAAGAAGTGCGTGGATGACATGCGCGGTGTGGAGATGTCGCGCTGGATCGGTCAGTTCTGGGATGCCGCTGACGACTATGGCCGCGAAAAGGCGGTGTCAGAGAACGGTCTGAACATCATCGAGATGGACGCAGACCAGCGCGCCTACTTCAAGGAAAAGACCGCCGGCATCGAAGCCGCCGTTCTGGAAGAAGTAAGCGGCCGTGGCATCGACGCTGCTGCTGCCCTCGACTACCTGAAGTCACAGATCAAGTAAGCGAGGCTGATTTCGCGCATGCGAAACTTCCTGAAAAAGTCAGAGAGGCTGGCCGATGGGGCCAGCCTCTTTTTCGCGAACATCGCCGCCCTGATCCTAATCGGGCTGGTGGCCCTGACCTGCGTTGACGTGGTCGGGCGTTATTTCTTTAACAACCCGGTCACGGGCGCAGTTGAACTGGTGCGCATCTGCATGGCCGGGATCATCTTTTTCTCTTTCCCGCTGATGTTTCTCCGCAATGATCACATCATCGTGGACCTCTTTGCCTTTTTCCGCCGGGGTTGGCTGGGCTGGGTGGTATCGATCCTGCTGCTGAGCATCACCATCTATGTGGCCTATCGCCTTGGCGACCGCACGTATGACTATGCCGTGCGCGCGATGGAGGATGGCGATATGACTGAATACCTCGCAATCCCGCGTTGGCCAGTGGTCGGTTTCATCACCGTCTCCATCTTCCTCGCCGCCGTCATGGCCTTTCTGCGGATGCTGACGATCTTTGCGACCCCAGGACGTGTGCCCGAAGAAGACCAGACCGGAGAGGGCGCATGACCATCGCATTGATCGGCTTTGCGGTTGTGCTGCTGCTCGCCTTCCTGCGGATGCCCTTGGGCGTGGCCCTCGGCCTTGTGGGGCTGGTCGGATTTTCCGAGCTTTCCAGCTACCGTGCGGGCATCAGCAATGCCGCACGTCTGGTGATCGACGCAGGCCAGTCCTATGAGCTCTCTGTTGTGCCGCTCTTTATCCTGATGGGCCTTATGGTTGACCGGGGCGGGATGGCTAAAGAGCTTTACCGCGCAGCCTATGCTTTCCTTGGCCACCGCCGGGGCGGGTTAGCCATGTCCACGATTGTGGCCTGCGGCATGTTCTCGGCGATCTGCGGGTCTTCGCTGGCGACTGCGGCAACGATGTCCAAAGTCTCCATGCCAGAGATGCGGCGCTACAAGTACAACGACAGCCTCGCCACGGCGTCCATTGCCGCGGGTGGCACGCTGGGTATCCTGATCCCGCCCTCGGTGATCCTGGTGATCTATGGGCTCATTACCAATGAATCCGTGGGGCAACTGTTCATCGCGGGCATTCTGCCCGGGCTCATCGGCGTGCTGTTCTATCTTGCCGCGGTGGTGTTTGTTGTCTCGCGCGATCCCTCTGCAGGGCCCGCAGGCGAACGGTCTGACACGCGCGAGCGGCTGATTGCGCTGCGCGATGTCTGGGCGACCCTGGGCCTGTTCATCTTTGTGATCGGCGGCATCTACGTCGGGGCCTTTACGCCAACCGAGGCCGCCGGAATGGGCGCGGCAGGCGCCATCGCCATCGCCTACTTCCGTGGCGCGCTCAGCTGGGGTGTGCTGCTGGACGTGGCGCGGGAGACCACGCTGACCACAGCCAAGCTCTTTGTCGTTGTCTTTGGCGCGATGATCTTTTCGAACTTCGTAAACCGCGCGGGCCTGCCGGACGCGCTCTTGAATCTGGCCCAAAGCTTTGACTTCCCGCCCCTCGGCGTGATCTTCGTGATCCTGCTGATCTATCTCGTGCTCGGCTGCGTCTTTGAGTCTCTGTCGATGATCCTGCTAACGGTGCCGATCTTTGCGCCCTTGGTCGCAGGCCTTGGGTTCGACCTGATCTGGTTTGGCATCCTGGTGGTTGTTGCGACCGAAATCAGCCTGATCACGCCGCCAATTGGGATGAATGTGTTTGTTCTGAAAGGCGTGCTGAAGGACGTGTCGGTCGGCACGATCTTCAGAGGGGTGACACCTTTCTGGGTGGCGGACATCTTCCGCATCATTCTGTTGGCACTGGTGCCTGCCCTATCGCTCTACCTGCCATCGATGATGACCTATTCGCACTAAGCGCGCGGAATTCTGCGAGAATTCCAGTCCGGAAAAGTCGACTTTTCCGTTCTGTTTTCCTCGCAGGAAAACAGGCACCCTAGACCCTGATCTGTCGCGCGCCACCGCCCATGCAGACCCCACCCTGCCACTGCATCGAATAGCCTGTCCGATGCCGCAAATCGTCGTTCATCAGCCACAGCCGCCACAACAGCCGTTTGCGCGCCGGGTCCTCGTGATCCTCGTAGGCCGAGCGCGTGTGTAGCGTGACATAGTTGTTCACAAACTGAATGTCTCCGGGCTCCAAGACCATCTCAAACCGCAGTTCATGGGCAATTTCCTCCCCCTTTCGGATGGCGTCTTTTTGCAGTTCTGTCAGCGGCGGCACGCCTTCGAGCTTGTGACCCTTTTCGATGTGCTTGGGCCCAAATGACGTACAGATCTGCCCACCGAAAAAGTTGAAAACCGGACTTTTGTAGTATGGCAAGTCACCTTCCGCGAATTCCCCATGCTTGGTCCAGTAGAGTGGCTCGGTCAGGGCGCGCGCATGGTCGGGATGACGATCCAACAGCGTGTTGTACATGGCCACAGAACTGGCCACCATCGACACGCCCCCCGCCTTGGCACCCCTCAGGCACAAAAGGCCAACGATGTCGCTTTGATCGCAGTGATAATCCATCAGCTCGCGCGTCTGATAGCCGCGGCTGTTGGCGTCTTTCTGGGTTTTGCCCAGATCGGTGATATGGCCCAGCATGTCGCCTTCGGGGTTGTTCGGCGTTGCCGTCCCCATATGCACCCCGATGCCCCAGTAAATCGCAGCCGCCTCCAACGGAGACATGGTGCCAATGGGCAGTCCTCGGATCAGGGCCACACCCAGTCCTGATTTGAGTGTGGCATAAACCCGTTCCAGAGTTGGGCCAAAAGCCCCAAGATCGAAGGCCGACTGATCCAGCTCAAGCAACCGGTTTGCATCACCGTTAAGCTTTGGAAGAATGGCCTGGGCCATCGCCCGAAGCGCCTGCACCTCTGCCTCGGACAAGGCAAATAGCCAGCTTTGATCCGTCTCCAGCCGAGCGCCATGCCAATCCGCAGGGTCTGCTATCGGTGCCAACGCCGTCATGCGTCATCCTTTGCCGTCACATATGTCGCTTCATAGCTGACCGGAAAGTTCACAGACCTTGCGATGAAGCAGACTTCATGGATGCGGTGGTGGATGGCGTCTGCCGCGCGCGTGTCCGTCCCCGCTGCAACAGTAATTGTGGGCCGCAGGACCGCTGATGTGAACCGCCCGGCCCCGCTAGGGCTGACCTCTCCTGTACCTTCCGGGGTGTCGGCGTATCCATGCACCTCAATGCCTGCGTCAAACGCCAGATGCAGATACCACAGCATATGGCAGGCCGAGAGGGCGGAGATCAGCAGATCCTCCGGGTTCATCAGGGTCGGATCACCGCCCAGAAGCGGGTCGTTGGAGCAATGCACCGTCGGCTTACCCGGCACCGCAATGTCCCACGTCCGGTCATACCCTTTGTAGGTGCGGTTGCCCTGACCGCGGTTGCCGGTCCAGCGGATGTGGGAAGTGTAAGCGTGGCCCATCGTGGCCTCCTGAGTGCAGCGCGTAGGCTGGACCTTAGGCGGCTTGGGGCGAAGTCTCAATCCACTGGTCGGTCAGGCCTGCACTCTGGAACCATCAGCAGACTTCATGCAAAAGAACTGATGCATCCCGACGAAGGTTTCAGGGTGGCGTTGCTCATACCGATGCCAGGCTTTCAGGTCAGTTGCCCGCTTACGGGCTTGCTTTGGCGGCAGTTTTTGCAACACAGCATGTGCAGTAGTGTTTGAAAAGCCGAGGAATTTCAGACCGTTGCGTTTGAGCATCTTATCCAAATCCAGCAAGGTGAACTGGTGCTCCTGCACATGCATCACAGCGTCGCGGAACATGGAGGTTGAATGAAAATCCGGGGCCCCCAAAAGAGCCATGAGCGCTGGATCGTCTGAGGCAAGCACCTCTTGCCGCCGGGCGCGGATGTCCGTCAGCGTGGCGTCTGCGTTTGGGCCTCTATAACGGTCACGCACTGCGTTCAGGCCGTGCCGGGCAGTCTGGCTGTATAGCCCGAGCCGCATCACGCCGCCCGGCCGCAGAAGCTTCACCAGGGATCTCAGACCTGCTTCGGGGTCGTGCATGTGGTGCAGAACCCCGACGGATTCAATAAGGTCAAAGGTGACTGGCACGTCAGCCAGCCGCAGGATGTCCGCCTGCGCAAAAGAGATATTTGTCACACCCCGCGCACGCGCCTCGCGTGCGCCATAGGCAAGACTGGCGCGGCTGAGGTCGATGGCCAGCACCGCAGCCGACGGCAAAGCGCGCGCGACTTCAATCGGATGCCGCCCGGTCCCGGCACCGGCGATCAGGACCCTCGGTTCGGGGACATCGTCTTGCGGCAGCTTACCTCCAAACGGCAGATGCGCGGCGACGTAGCTTCTCAAATCCGCATGTTCCGCCAGCAATGGCAGATGCCGCCAGCGCGGATAGGGGTTTTCCTCATATTGCTGCCGGACCTTAGTCGAAACCTCGCCCGCGTCGACTGTGAGAGCTTCGATTTCTGTCGCGTCTTCGAGCAGACGGTCAAAAACCAAAAGGCGCAGGGTCGGGTCCAGCGCATCCGGTGTTTGCACGCCCAGCCGCATGACCCAGTCCCGGACCGCCTCAATCCCATCGAGTGGCTGATACGCTCCGATTACGAAAAGCGTGAAAGCAGAGACATTTGCACCCTGCGTGATCTGATCCACCACCGTCAGAACAAGATCAGCCACAACCCGCGCTTCTGCCGCTGTCTGCGCCCAGATGTGCTCGTTGGTAAAGCTGTGCCGCGCCAGCGCTTCCGCCAATTGCAATTGCGCGGCATTCGGGGATTGACCCGCCTCCGCCAACTCTAGCAAGCCCCGGCGCAGCCGGACTAGAACCGGCTCCAGCGGCACAGAACAATTGCAGCAGTGATGCAGGAGCGCTGTGATCAAAATTTGCGCATCTTCGGAGAGTGCCACATCCCCCTGCCCGTTCGGCTTGAGCGCAGCCAGCTCAGCACAAAGGCTGCGTTGGGCGAAGTCCTGAATGTCAGGCACGTCGAGCGGCCCCGACAGCGCGGCAGTCAAACCCTCCGTCAGAGCGTCCGAGCGCGGGGCGGCGGGATCAAGTTCGCCGAGCAAAGCCATGAAACGCAGGATCGAATCCTGATCCCCCGGAGTGGCGACAACGCTCTCTAACGCGGAACGTTGCCCCTTGAACGCATCAACCAAGGCGGGCGCGTTCTGTTGTATGACGTGCAGCATGCAAGGCCCCAAGGATCAAGACTTGAGGCACAGCTACCCGTGTAAGGTTAAGGCTATCCTTCGAAACCCGCGTCAGACCGCGACAGGTTGACCGCTCTGCTGACTTTCCGCAGCCGCATCGGCCAGCATCTGCGCCTTTAGCCCGTCATGGATCGTGGGCTGCGGAGCGACACCATCGGTAAGCGCATTCACAAAGGCTCCCATCTCCAATTCATAGGCGCGCTCGTAGCGTTCCAGAAAGAAATTCTGTGCCGGGGCAGCAGTAAACCCTGCGCCTGTGGCTTGCTCCACCGTTGATTCCAGCTGGTTGTGGGCGCGCAGCATGCCTTTTGCTCCATGCACCTCGATCCGCTGGTCATACCCATAGGTGGCGCGGCGAGAGTTCGATATCTGGCAAATTGCCCCGCTGGCCGTCGTCAACGTCACCGCAGCGGTATCCACGTCACCGGCCTTGCCAATCTCGGGATCGACCAAAGCAGAGCCCACCGCGTAGACCGCTACCGGGTCTTCGCCCAGCAGGAAGCGTGCCATATCCAGATCATGGATCATCATGTCGCGGTAAAGCCCACCTGAGGTCTTGATGTACTCAATCGGGGGTGGGGCCGGGTCACGGGACAGGATGGTGACCAGTTCTACAGGCCCAATGTCGCCCGAAGCGATGCGCCCCTGCAGGTCAGCAAAGTTAGGGTCAAAGCGGCGGTTGAAAGCAGTGAAGAAGGGCACGCCGGTGTCCTCGACCACCTTGATGCAATCGCGGATCCGGTCGGTGGAAAGATCCACCGGCTTTTCGCAGAAGATCGCTTTGCCCGCTGCCGCTGCCGCATGAATGATGTCGTAATGCGTGGTAGTAGGCGTGCCGATGACCACGGCGTCGATATCGGTGCTGGCGATGATTTCCTCTGTCGTGCGGGCCTCCGCGCCTGCTTGTTTCGCCAAGGCTTCAGCCGCTTCCGCAAAGGCATCAGATACGGCCACAACGCACGCATCCGGCAGCTCCTTGATGGCACGGGCATGTACTTTGCCAATACGGCCACAGCCCAGAATTCCGATCCTGATCATATCTCAGGCCCCTTTCAGATTGCGCAAAATGGGCCGCGCGGCGGCGACCAGTGGATCATGGGTGTCTTTGAGGATTTGCACGCGGTCGAACCTGTCAGGGTCCGCGTTGACCGCCTCCCGCAAGGCCGCACCAAAGGCCATCCGCAGTTCCGTGCCGATGTTGTATTTGCATATGCTCGTGGTGTGAGCCAGATGCCGACGTTGGGCCGCAGGTACGCCAGACCCGCCGTGGATCACCAAAGGCACGGCAGTCACCTTATCAATCGCCGCGATGCGCGCCTCATCCAAGCCGCTGCCCGCTTCCTGTTGCAAGTGCACGTTGCCGACCGAAACTGCCAAAGCATCCACCCCCGTCTGGCGGGCAAATTCAGCGGCCTGATCGGGGTCCGTGCCATCAGAGGCCTCGCCCCCATCATACCCCACAAAACCAATCTCGCCTTCACAGGAGATCCCCGCCCCGTGGGCCAGTTCAACCACCCGCGCGGTTTCCTCCACGTTCTGCGCAAAAGGTTTGCGCGAGCCATCGAACATCAACGACGTAAAGCCCGCATCCAACGCCTGCTGGCAGTCCTCAAACGTGTATCCATGATCCAGATGCGCCACGACCGGCACGCTGGCCCCTTCCGCCAAATGGCGAAACATACGGCCCAGTACGGGCAGCGGCGTGTGCTCCCGACACGACGGTCCGGCCTGCAGGATCAGCGGGCACTCCTCCGCCTCTGCCGCCGCCACATAGGCGCGCATGTCTTCCCAGCCGAGCGTCACCACCCCTGCCACAGCGTGCCCTTGCCGCAGCGCGGGCTGCAGCACTTCTGCCAGCGTCACAAGGCTCATTTGAACTTGGCGATCATGTCTTTGATGCCCGGGATCGTCTCAATCTGGTAGGCATGGCTGGGCTGGAAGAACTGCACCAGCGACCGCTGGCTGAGGCCACCCAGAATGGTGAAGTAATACATCTCATAGCCCGGCAGCACTGCGCAGGGGTGGTAGCCGCTATCGAGGCAGATCGTGGAGCCATCGACGATGTGATAGGCATCGCCCGACTTTCCATCTTCCCGTTGCAGCATCTGCACGCCCGAGCCGTGGTTGGGCCGGAAGCGGAAGTTGTAGGTCTCGTCATGTCGCGTCTCGTCCGGCAGACGATCGGTGTCATGCTTGTGGCTGGGGAACCCCGACCAGCCGCCCTGCCCCACGGTGAAAAGCTCGCTCACCAGTAGGCGGCCGACCTTGCCGTGCTGCTTTTGACCCAGGATATGTTTGATCTTGCGGTGGGTCTTGGTGTCATCCGATCCGTATTGCACGAGGTCCAGCTCATCACTGCGCACGGCAAAGGGTTCCAACACTTCGTCATACTTGGCGCCCGCGACGAACACTTCGCAGGTGTCCTTGGCCACCATCATCGCCTTGGCCCCGCTTGGCACGTAGACACCCTCGGGCTCCCCATCCCAGACATCCTCACCACGCCCGCCTAGATCACCCGTTGTGAACCCCTCAACCTCCACATCCACCGTGCCTGTCGCGGGCACGATGCAGGTCTCATACCCCGGCACTTGGTATTCAAACGCCTGCCCGGCCTCCAACTTGACGATGTTGAAGTAGTTCAATGGGACCGTTGAATCATCCACATCCACGATAGGCTTGTTCTGATTGTCAAAGGGGGCGATGTGCATGGGGTGTTCCTTTATACGGTTGTGGGACCGGGGTGCGTGTTCAGAAAGTCATTGAGCGTGGCCGTGTTCGCCATAGCAGGCGCACAGCCGGGGCGCGAGACGGTGATCGACGCGCAAGCAGAGCCGCGCAGGATGGCGGTATGCAGGTCATGGCCATCAGCGATGGAGGTCACAAGGCCAGCCATAAAGCTGTCGCCTGCACCCGTGGGTTTCAGCGCCTCAACAGGGTAGATGCCGGTGCGGATTTCTTCGCCATTCGCAAAGGTCAGCGCGCCGCCTTCACCCATCTTATAGATCACAACGGGCACGGTAGCGGAAAGCTCGCGCGCCTTGGCAAGGCCCTTTTCAATGCCACCCGCGATGAACCCGAACTCTTCGTCATTGCCGACAATCATGTCTGACTGCGCCGCCGCACGAGAAAGCACGTCTTCAGCCACTTGCGGCGAGGGCCAGGAATACGGGCGGTAATCCACGTCAAAGATAATCGGCAGGCCAGCGGCTTTGGCTAGTTCAAACGCTCGGAAAGACGCGGCGCGCGACGGCTCCGCCGCAAAGACGGTCCCTGCGGTGATCAGTGCGCCAAAACGGGAATAGTCGACCCCCTGCACGTCACTGTCATCCATCTGAAAATCCGCAGCACCATTGCGGTAGATCACGTTGCGGTGCCCTTCGACACGGCTTTCGTAGAAGGCCAGAGAGTTGCGGTATTCCCCGCCCACTGCGCTCACATACTCCGTGCCCACGCCATAGCGCTTCAACTGCCCCACGCAGTAGCTGCCAACGCTGTCGTCTGAGACGCGCGTCACCAAAGACGCCGCCCCGCCCAGCTTGCAGATGCCCGCCGCGATATTCGCAGACGACCCGCCGAGGCCAACAGTCACCCGATCCGCATCCTCAGCGGCTACACCTGCATCGGTAAAGAAATCGATCCCCGCGCGCCCCACAACGATAAAGTTGTTTTGCTTTATGCCCTCAAACAGATCGCTCACTTGATCCCTTCCGCGTTCACGGCATCCGCCTCATCCAGTATCTGAGGGTACTTGTAGTTGAAGCCCAACAGCTGCCGCATCTCGGGGCTGGCCGCATCCAGAAAAGCCTGCGGCAACGCACCCGGCATATCCTCCAGCGGTTTCACGAACTTGGGGATATAGTTGATCAGCACCGCGTTCCGATCATGGTCCGCGTTGTTCGGCATCGCGCAATGCCAGGCGGCCCCAAAGAAAATTACCGTGTCGCCCGACTCCCCCGTCATACGGGCGCAATTGGCGTAGAAGTGGTCGTGATCCTCAGCCGTGGGATAGCGCATGTCGCGCTGCGTCCCTGGTAGATAGGCTGTGGCCCCGCTTTCCTCGGTGAAAGGGTCCAGCGCAATGGTGACCTGAGCGTTCATTGGAAAGCTAGCGTTGAGGCCCATGGGATGCGTGTCAGGTGCATGGAAATCCCAGTACGGAAAATCGATGTGCGGCTCCTGCCCCGGGCCACCCGGCAGGATGCGATTGGCCGCAATAGAGCCCATGATGAACTCTGACCCCAACCAGCGCCGCAGCACTGCCATAATGACGGGATGGGTGGCCATCTCGGAAAAGACCTCGCCCTTGGCCAGTAGGTTCCAGACGCGCCGCTGCAGGTTGGCGCGACCGTCTTCCATGGCAGCGCCCTGAAAATGCGTGACCTTCTCCCCTTCGCCATCCGAATGCGCCATGATCCGGGCGCGGGCATCCGCAATCTGCGCTGCGCTGAAAAGCCCAGTGATCCGCACAGCCCCGGGGCCATTCAGCAACTCGCCACAGATCACGGCCGGATCGGCAGTATCAGCGGTGAAGGTCTTCATCTCAGACACCCTTCCGCTGCTTGGCTCGGCTGCTTTCCACGTCCTCATGTGCGGCCTGCACCTTGGCATTATCTGTCACATGCGGCGTGCCGACCTCCCACCAGGTGTGGCCCTCAGCGGTCCAGCCCTCATAGGCGTCGACCTTCATGACGATCACGGACGTCTTGTCCGCCGCCTTGGCTCGCTTGAACGCCTCACCCAACTCTGCCGGATTGGCGACCGTTTCAGCCTGCGCACCCATGGACGCCGCATGGGACTCAAAATCCACGGCGAATTGCGACGTGGCGGTCGGTGTATCGGCGATCAAATTGTTGAAGCTCTCGTTCCCGGTGTTGTTCTGCAACTTGTTGATCACCGCAAAGCCGCCGTTGTCCAGCACCAATATGATCAGCTTTTTCCCTGTCAGAACAGAAGAGTAGATATCCGAGTTCATCAACAGGTACGACCCATCGCCACAGAACACGATCGTGTCCTGATCGGGCTCTCGCTGCGCCTGCGCGATCCGTGCCCCCCAGGCACCAGAGATTTCGTAGCCCATGCAGGAAAACCCGAACTCCACGTCCACGGTGCCGATATCGAGCGTGCGCCAGTTGGCCGTGACCTCAGCAGGCAAGCCCCCCGCAGCGGCCACCACACGGTCGCGCTTGTCACAGAGGTCATTCACCACGCCGATGGCCTGAGCGTAGGAGTTTGGTCTGTTCCCGTAGGCCACGTTGTCGGCCACGTAGTCATCCCACTTCGCGCGCTCGGCTTGAGCCTTAATCATCCACTCCATCGGCCCGGTGTGATTGGCCAGCGCCTGGCTGAGCGCCTGAAGCCCCTTCTTGGCATCCCCCACGACGGGCAGCGAACGATGCTTGCCCGCGTCATGGCGCGCGGCATTCAGACCAATGATCTGTGCGTCCTGCGCAAAAGCGGTCCATGACCCGGTGGTGAAATCCTGCAAGCGGCAACCGACGGACAAGATCACGTCAGCTTCCTCCGCAATCGCATTGGCACTGTTCGATCCGGTCACCCCGATGGGTCCGATGTTCAGCGCATTGGTCGCCACCATGTTGGCACGGCCTGCGATGGTCTCCACCACGGGAATCTGATGCGCCTCGGCAAAGGCGGTCAGGTCCGCCACGGCACCCGAGTACTGCACGCCACCGCCTGCAATGATCATCGGGCGTTTGGCCCGCTTCAGCGCTTCGGCAGCGTCCGCCACCTCGCTCGCATCGGGTGTCACTCGACGGATACGATGCACCTTCTTTGCAAACATCCCCAACGGATAGTCGTAAGCCCACCCCTGCACGTCCTGCGGCAAGCCGATAAACGCAGGCCCACAATCTGCAGGGTCCAACATCGTCGCCAAGGCGGCAGGCAGCGACTGGATGATCTGCGCGGGGTGTGTGATCCGGTCCCAATAGCGGCTGACGGCCTTGAAGGCGTCATTCACGCCAAAGGTTGGATCGCCAAAATGCTCCAATTGCTGCAACACCGGGTCCGGCAGGCGGGTGATGAAGATATCGCCGCAGAGCATCAGCACCGGCAGACGGTTGGCATGGGCCAAAGCGGCAGAGGTCAGCAGGTTCGCTGTGCCCGGCCCGGCAGAGGCTGTGCAGAACATGAACCGACGACGCAGCCATTGCTTGGCATATCCCGCAGCGGCAAATCCCATGCCCTGCTCGTTCTGACCGCGATAAAGCGGCAGGTCGTCGCGCGCATCATAAAGTGCCTCGCCCAGACAGGTGACATTGCCGTGGCCAAAGATGCCAAAACCGCCACCGCAGACTCGCAGCTCTTGCCCGTCCACTTCAATATACTGGTTTTGCAGATAGCGAATGATCGCCTGCGCCGTTGTCAAACGGATGGTGTCTGCGGTCATTTTCCCCTCCAGATGCAGGCCCGTCACTTTGCAGCTTGCGCCCTGACCCCTTGGAATGCTACCAGCTTTGCAACCGGTTGCAAGACCTTTCTGGGGAGGACGTCTGTTGGCTGAGATTGGCATCGGAATCGTAGGCGGCGGATACATGGGGAAGGCCCATTCTGTCGCCATGGCCGCCGTGGGTGCAGTGTTCGACACCGCCCTGCGTCCCCGCTTGGAAATGATCTGTGCGTCCTCTGATTCTTCCGCTGAGAAGTACCGCACCAGCTTTGGATTCAAACGCGGCACTTCGGATTGGCGTGTGCTGGTGGAGGACGCGAAGGTTGAGGCGATCATCATCGCCACGCCGCAAAGCCTGCACCGTGAAATTGCAGATGCGGCATTCGCCCTGGGCAAGCCCGTCTTCTGCGAAAAACCCATGGGGGCCACGCTGGAAGAGGCCGAGGCCATGGTCGAGGCCGCCAAGGGCCATATCAACATGGTTGGCTACAACTACATCCGCACGCCTGCCGCGCAATACGCCCGCCAACTGCTGGCCGAGGGCGCTATTGGCGACATCACCTGGTTCAAGGGCGAGAATGCTGAGGATTTCCTCGCTGACCCTGCCCTGCCCACCAACTGGCGCACAGATGGCATTGCCAATGGCTGCATTGGCGATCTCGCGCCGCATCTTTTCAACATGGCGCTGGCCCTGATGGGGCCGATCGAGCGGGTGATGGCGGAGGTGGAGACGATCCACACAGACCGCCCCGGCGGCAAGGTGACCAACGACGATCAGGTCCAGATGATGTGCCGATTTGCGAATGGAGCCATGGGGCACCTCTTCTCAAGCCGTGTCGCAACAGGACGCAAGATGGGCTACGCCTATGAAATCTTTGGCACAAAAGGTGCCATTCGCTTTGATCAAGAGGATCAGAATGCCATCCAGCTTTACCGGATGGAGGGGCCAGAGGCCGAACGCGGCTTCACCAAGATCCTGACAGGTCCTGCGCATCCTGATTATGAGCCCTTCTGCCTCGGCCCCGGCCATGGCACCGGCTATCAGGACCAGATCATCATCGAGGCCAAGGACTTCCTGACCGCGATCCATACCGGTCAAAATGTCTGGCCCACCTTCGCGGACGGCCTCGATGTCCTCCGCATCACCGATGCCGCCTTGCGCTCTGCCGAAACAGGCGCGTGGCAAACCGTTACTTATGGATAAGGAACTCCAACCATGACAATGCGCATTGGCAATGCCCCCTGTTCCTGGGGCGTGGAATTTGCGGACGACCCGCGCAACCCGACGTGGCAATCGGTGCTGAAGGACTGCGCCGAGGCAGGTTACAAGGGGATTGAATTGGGCCCTGTGGGCTTCATGCCCGAAGACCCGGTGGAATTGGGCGAAGGACTGGCGGAGCATGATCTGGAGCTGATCGGCGGCGTGGTCTTCCGCCCCTTCCACGATTCGTCGAAGTGGGAAGACGAAGTGCTCGACGGCACTCTGCGCACCTGTAAGGCGCTGCAGGCGCATGGGGCAAAACATCTGGTGCTGATCGACAGCATCTCGCCCCGCCGTGCACCCACCGCAGGCCGCGCAAATGAGGCCGAACAGATGGACGCCGCCGAATGGACCGCATACCGAGACAGGATTGCGGAGGCCGCGAAGATTGGCACCGATCACGGCCTGACTGTGGGCATCCATGCCCATGCCGCGGGCTTTATGGATTTTGAACCCGAATTGGAGCGCCTGCTGGACGAAGTACCCGAAGACATCCTGAAAATCTGCTTCGACACCGGCCACCATTCCTACGCAGGATTTGACCCCGTCGCTTTCATGCGCCGCCATGTCGGGCGCATCAGCTACATGCACTTCAAGGACATTGATCCGACCGTGAAAGCCGACGTGGTCGCCAACCGCACGGATTTCTACAAAGCCTGCGGCCAGGGCATCTTCTGCAACCTCGGCCAGGGTGACGTGGACTTCCCGCAAGTGCGCCAAATCCTGCTGGATGCAGGCTTTGAAGGCTGGTGCACGGTGGAGCAGGACTGCGACCCCACCCTGCCCGGCACGCCCACCGAAGACGCCCGCGCCAACCGCGAATACCTGCAATCCATCGGCTTTTGAGGACCGGACTATGACACGACTGAACTGGGGCATGATTGGCGGCGGTGAAGGCAGCCAGATCGGCCCGGCCCACCGTCTGGGCGCGCAGGCTGATGGCAACTTCGTGCTGGCCGCAGGGGCTTTGGACCACGACGCGGAGCGGGGTCGCGCCTATGCGCAAAAGCTGGGCGTAGAGGCGGACCGTGCCTATGGCAATTGGCAGGAGATGTTGGAAGGCGAGCGAAACCGGGACGACCGCGTGGATCTGGTGACGGTCGCAACTCCCAACTCCACACACTTCGAGATCACGAAAGCCTTCCTTGAGGCCGGGTTCAACGTGCTCTGCGAAAAGCCGATGACCATGACCGAGGAAGAAGGCGCGGAGATCGTCGCCATCGCCCAAGCAACCGGTAAAATCTGCGCGGTGAACTACTGCTACTCCGCCTACCCCATGGTGCGCCAGATGCGCGACATGGTGGCGAAGGGAGAGATCGGCAAGGTCCGCGTGATCGTGGCGAACTTCAGCCACGGGCACCACGGAGATGCGGGCGATGCAGACAATCCTCGCGTGCGCTGGCGCTATGACCCGGCAATGGCGGGCGTGTCTGGCCAGTTCGCGGACTGTGGCATCCACGCAATGCAAATGGCCAGCTTCATCGCGGGGGATGAGG
The DNA here is from genome assembly GCA_963422245.2 of uncultured Sulfitobacter sp. Taxonomy (GTDB): domain Bacteria; phylum Pseudomonadota; class Alphaproteobacteria; order Rhodobacterales; family Rhodobacteraceae; genus Sulfitobacter. Next base: position 25,725 of record CAXMWW010000030.1, read on the forward strand.
TGCAATCCGTCTCCGCCGACTTCGCGTCCACGATCCCCAGCCGAGAACTGGAGGATGACGCAATGGTCAACTTCCGCATGGAAGGGGGCGCAGTCGGGCGACTCTGGACATCTTCGGTCGCCATCGGCCGCCAGCACGGCTTTGACATTCAGGTGTTCGGAGAGACTGGTGGCCTAAAATGGTGGGCCGAGCAGCCCGGTCAGGTAATGTACACACCGCTGGGCGGACGCACGCAGATCATGGAGAAAGGCGAAGGTGGGCTGTCAGACGAAGCAGCACGCCTGAGCCGCGTGGCAATTGCCCATCCCGAAGGCTTCCCGATGGCTGTGGCCAACATCTATGTCGATCTGGCAGCGGCGATCCGAGGTGAGGCGCATGGCGACTTCCCGACGGCGGTAGACGGTCTGCGGTCGATGGCGGCGGTGCACAATTGTGTGGCTTCGGCAAAGGACGGCGGGGCTTGGGTAGACGCGCGCCCCGTGTCGCTCAGGTAGGGCCTTTGACCGACTGACACACACTTACAATTCCCTAACGTAGACGCGTTGTTTTAGACGCGTCTACATTAAGTGTTTGGCAAGGAACCGCGCCAGATGACCTCGCAGGGCAGCTCATGCGAAGTGGGCGGGGACATGTGGTCTGTATCCAGCATCTGGCAGACTTTCTCGACTGAAAGGCGCACCACTTCCTCAATTGGCTGGCGGATGGTGGTCAGATCAATGTTGTCCCACCGCGCCATCTCCATGTCATTGAGACCGATCAGACCCACATCCTGAGGCACCCGCAGCCCGCCCGACTGCAACGCCGCCAGCACGCCAATCGACAACACGTCATCCCCGCAGAAATACCCATCCGCCAGGCCGCCCCGCCCCATCAGGCGTTGCATCTCGGCAAAACCTGCGTCGTAGGAATAGGCCTCGGCGAAGGACGTGCTGACCTCGATGCTATTGACTGATTTCAGCGCATCCAGAAACCCGAACATCCGGTCCTGGGTCGATGTCGCACTCTCCGGACCCGCCAGCATCGCAATCCGGCGATAGCCTGCATCCACCAGCGCACGCGCGGCCATACGGCCTGCTTCTTTATTATCGATGCCCACAACGTTCACCTTGGGGGCCGTCGCATGACGCCCAAAGGAATGCACCACCGGCACACCTGCAGCCTGAAACCCTTCGGCAAAGCTGACCGGCAAGGTGGAGGACGCCACAATCACCGCATCCACCGAATACTGCCGCAGCATCCGGATGGAGGCTTCGGGGTCCACTTCGTCACTCAGGTTTACCAGCAAGGGGCGCAGCCCCCGGTCCTGCAATTGGCGCGTGAAAAGGTCAAAGACCTGCAGAAAGATCGGGTTATGAAAGTTGTTGCTAACGAGACCAATCAGCTTGGTGCGCCCCGTCGTCAACGAGGACGCCAAGGCATTGGGGTGATACCCTAACTGGTCAGCGGCCTTTTCGATTTTCGCGCGTGTGGACGGAGAGACAGACGCTCCTTCCGTATAACACCGCGACACCGCAGATCGGGACACCCCCGCAAGGGCCGCCACTTCTTTTAACGTGACAGCCATTTAGGCCCGTTCAACGTCATACTCAGGCTGCGTCTTGGCCCCGGTGATGTAGGACACCACGTCTTCGCCAGTGATATCTTCGTTCTTGATATCCAGATTGGCGCAGATGCGCCCCCGGCGGAACACGATGATCCGGTCCACCAGATCGAACACCTGCCGCATGTTGTGGCTGACAAGGATCAGCGGCTGGCCTGCCTCTTTCAGCGTGCGGATGATGTTCTCCACCTGCGCGGTTTCCTGAACGCCCAGCGCCGCCGTGGGTTCATCCATAATCGTCAGTTTGGATGTGAACGTCGCCGTCCGGGCAATCGCCACACACTGGCGCTGACCCCCTGACATGTTGCGGATGGCGTTCTTGATGTTGGGGATCTTCACCGCCGTGCGCTCCAGCCCCTCCAAGGTCTGGTTGCGCATGGCCTTATAGTCGAGCAACCGGAAGGGGCCGAGCCAGTTGAACTTGGTGATCTCACGCCCCAGAAACAGGTTGTCCGGCACGTTCAACTCGTCCGCCAAAGCCAGCGTCTGGAACACCGTTTCAATCCCGGCCTCACGGGCATCAAGGGGGCCGTTGAAATTCACTTCCTGACCGTCAAACAGGATTTGCCCGCTGGTCTTCTGCTCCACCCCGGTGATCTGGCGCACGAAGGTGGATTTGCCGGCTCCATTGTCCCCCATCACCGCAATATGCTCACCCTTGCGCAGGGTCACATTGGCGTCGTTCAGCGCGTGGACACCGCCGTAGTGCTTGGTCAGCCCTTTGGTTTCGAGAATAATATCACTCATCTTATATCCTCCCTACGCCCGGTTCCGTTGTCGGTACTGGTCCAGCACCACAGCGGCGATGATGATGCCGCCCATGGCCATCAGCTGATAGGACCCATCAAGCTTGATGTAGGTGAACCCGGACCGGATCACGCCCAGCACCATGGCACCCAGCACCGTGCCAATGATCGACCCGCGACCGCCTTGCAGGCTGATGCCGCCAATCACCGCCATGGCGATGGCGAAGAGCTCATAGAATTCGCCCATCCCCGCCTGCGCGGTCACCGCCTTGGAGCTCAGCACGATCCCCGCGAACGCCGCGAGCATGGAGGCGATCATGTAGACCAGCACCTTGTGCCGGCGCACGTTGATGCCCGACATCCGCGCGGCTTCTTCGTTCGAGCCGATGGCATAGGTGTGCTTGCCATAGACCGTGAAGCTCATGATCAGCTGAAAGATGATCGCCAGCAGCACGAACCAAACAACCGGCATCATGCCGGAACCGATCCAGGCATAGCTTTCGGTCGGGAAAGAGATCGGGTTACCGCCTGACCACCAAAGCGCGATGCCCCGGCAAATGAGGAACATGCCCAACGTGGCAATAAACGGCGGGATGCGGAAGTAGGCGATGAAGGTGCCGTTGATGATGCCGATCATGGCCCCAAAAGCGAGGCCTATGACAACCGGAATGACCACGGGCAAATCCATGGCCCAGGTGCCGAAAACAGCCTTCGGATTGGCGAAACCGTTGACCTCAGCCACTTGCGCGAAACTCATCGCGACCATGGCCGTTGCCGCCACAAGGGGACCGGAACTGAGGTCGATGCCTGCCGTGATGATCACCTGGGTCACGCCCAGCGCGATGATCCCAATGATCGCGACCTGCAAAATGATGATCTGCAAACGCGCTTCGTTGAAGATGCTGTCAAAGCGGTCCTTGGTGTCAAACAGGAAGCTCTGGCCGTTCATGTAAGGGGCAACTTGCCCGATGATCTCAAAGACCGCGATGATGATGATCAGCGCCAGAAGAATGTTAAGCTCGTTCGGCCAGGTCCGTTTTGACTTGTCAAACGTCAGACCGCCGGTGCCTTGGCTGGCATCTGCCATACCCGCCTCCCCTTGAGGTATTCTAAAGAGGGACGGCGCAGATGCACGCCGTCCCTGAGGTTATCAAAAGGGTCAGGCCCTTAGTTCTTGGACAGGAAGTCGCCCATGTTTGCAGGCGTCACCAGCACGAAGGGGATGTAGACCTTGCTGTCCACTTCCTCGCCATTGGCCAGCTTGATCGCCGCGTCGATGGAGCCTGTGCCCTGACCGACGGAGTCCTGGAACACGGTAACGTCATAGTCACCCGCCGCCATCACCAGCAGCGCGTCCTGGGAGGCGTCAACACCGCCGACCTGAACAGCCGCCATGTCCATGCCTGCGGCTTTCATCGCCTGAATGGCACCAATCGCCATCTCGTCGTTGTTGGCCAGAACAAAGTCAAAGGGCTCGCCCGAGGACAGCCAGTTGGTCATCAAGTCCTGCGCTTCGTCGCGGGACCAGTTGGCGGGCTGTTCGTCGATGATCTCCATGAAGTTACACATGTCCATACCGATCACGTCATGCACGTCCTTGGAGCGCTGCACCGCCGCCTGGTTGGTCAGCTGACCATTCATCAGATAGCCGCGTGCGCCATTGCCTTTGCCCTCAGCGCGCAGGTTCTTGCAGACCTCAAAGGCCGACAGCGTGCCGGATTCGATCTCGTTGGAGGCCACGAATGCCTGCGTAGGCGGCAGTTCGTTTACGTTGTCAGGCTCACGGTTCACGTAAACCAGCGGCGTATCCCCCGCAGCGGCGGAAACGGCGGCACCGGCAGAAGTGTCCACGATGTTCACAATGATCGCATCAACGCCCTGGGCGACAAAGTTCTTCACCTGGTCAATCTGCTTGGCGATGTCGTCTGTCGCGTCTTCCTGCTGGTAGGTCACGCCATCAAGGGTGCCTGCATACTCAACCATGCCGTTGCGCAGAACGGTCAGCCAGTTGTCATCAAACCGCGAAAAGGTCGCGCCGATTTCCTGCGCCATCGCAGACCCGGCCATCAAAGCGGACAGTCCCGCCGAAATCAGAAGCTTTTTCATATTTCCTCCCATTAGCACGCCCGGCTCGTGCGTTCATATGTTCCGGGGCAAAGCAGCCTCAGCCGCCCGCAGATTCGAAAATGCCATCGTTGCAGCGAGATCAAGTTTAGCCGCTCCCTCCAATATTGCAACCGGTTGCAATGAACTTTTCTGAGCGGCGTTTTTTGCCACCGAACAACACGCTTGGCGGGTGAAACCTTCCGCGCTAGGCTCAATGCACGTCAAATCTGGGAGGATTTTCAATGTTCAGAAGAACTTTTCTGGCAGCAGTCACAACAGCGCTGTCACTGGCACTGACGCCTTTTGCGGCGCAAGCCGATGGCCATCTTGAGAAATACAACCTTTTACCGGGCAAACCCTTTGAAGGCACCAAGCTGAATATTCTCAGCGTGGTGACCCCGCAATTCGACGGGCTGATGCTGCGCGATTCCGAGTTCACTGAACTGACAGGCATTGAAACCGAATGGACCTTCATCCCCTTCGGATCGTTGCAGGAAAAGATCAACGCCGAAGGCGTGGCCGCCAACGGCACCTTTGACGTGGTCAACTACCTCGACAGCTGAGGCCCGCCCAACGCGCATTGGCTCAAGCGCATTGACGCGCTGATGGAACGCGACGGCATCTCGATGGACCGCTATCCCTCCGCCTTTGCCCGCTCCGCCCAGTTTGAAGGTGAAACGCTCGGCTTCCCGCTGCGCGCCCACCCGCAGCTGATGTTTTACCGCAAGGACCTGATCCCGGAACCGCCCAAGACATGGGAAGACGTGGTGCGCATCGGTAAGGAGCTGAAGGAAAGCAACCCTGACGTCGCCCCACTGGCGCTCTACTACAACAATGACGGCAACCGTCAGAACCTATTCATCTGGATCAACTTCCTCTGGGCGGCTGGCGCGGACATCTTCAATGACGACTGGACCGCCGCCTGGGCCAGCGACGCAGGCATCGCCGCGACGGAGGCCTACATCGCGCTGCACACCGAGCATGGCGTGACCAACCCGAACAGCCTCGCCTTTGTGGAACAGGACGCGCGCCAGTCCTTCATGCAGGGCAAATCGGCGATGATCCCCGTGTGGTGGTGGGCCTATTCCGGTTTCTACAATCCGGATTCGTCCACGCTGACCAAGGACCAAGTTGGCTTCGTCGGCATGCCTTCCTATGAGGGCACGACCAAGACCTACGCGATCTCCATGCCGTTCTCGATCTCGACCTATTCGCAGAACCAGGACGCGGCTTGGGAATTCCTCAAGTGGTTGTCGAACCCCGAGATGGACAAGGCCAACGCCACCGTGCGCGAAGTGGGCGGCAAGAAGATCGTCAACAACGTGGTGACGCACATCTCCTCCCTGCAGGACGCAGATGTGAATGCCGCCAATGACGGTATCCAGTCGGCCGCGTGGGATTCGCTGAAGGAGTCCGACATCATGCCGCAGATCCCCGAATGGCCAGAGGTCGGCGACATCCTGTCCGCCGCCATCGCAGAAGCCGCTGCCGGGGGTGACGTGCGCGAGCTGATGACAGCCGCCGCCGAACGCTCCGACAAGGTGCTGCGCCGCGCTGGTCGCATCGAATAAAGCACAAAGGGGCGCGGCTTTGGTCGCGCCCCTACCCGCGATGAAGGACAACACGCTCAAATACCTGCTGGTGCTGCCCGCTGTGCTGGTGGTCTTCGCCACCGCCATCTGGCCGCTGATCGAAGCTGCGCGCCTGTCCTTCACCGTAGGACGCCTGAACAAGCCCGGTTCATTGGACCAATACCTTGGCTGGGAAAACTACACCTGGGCGCTGTTCGAAGAACCCGCGTTCTGGAATTCCGTCTGGGTCACGGGGATCTACGCGCTTGTCACAGTGGGCCTCACCACGCTCTTCGCGCTGGCCCTCGCCTTGCTGCTGGCCCCGGGGGGCCGCCTGCGTTCCACCGCGCAAACCCTGCTGATCCTGCCTTTCGCCATGAGCCCCGCCCTGATCGGCGTCTCCTTCCGTTTCATGTTCAACCCGGAATTCGGCCTCTTCGACGCGTTCTTTGGCATCATCTTCCCGCCTCTCGCTGACGTCAGCTGGCTGGCGGACCCCAACCTTGCCTTTGCCGTCGTCGTCATGGCCGATGTCTGGGGCTGGATCCCCTTCCTGACGCTGGTGTTGATCGGCGGACTGGCAAGCGTCCCCCGCGACACGGTTGAGGCCGCACAGGTCGACGGGGCTTCCGGCTGGCGCGTGTTCCGTGACATCACCCTGCCCCAGCTGGCCCCCGTGCTGGCCGTGGTGATCATCCTGAAGTCGATCTTCAGTCTGAAAACCTTTGATCAGGTCTTTATGCTCACCAACGGCGGGCCGGGCACGGCGACACAAACGCTTAGCCACTACATCTATTTCAACGGCATGAAGTACGGGCAGATCGGCTATTCGGCCTCCGTCGCCTGGATGATGGTGATCCCGATGATCTTCCTCACCTACGCCTATGCCAAGTTCGTCTTCAGGAAAAAGCAATGACCGGCAAGCAACGCAAACAGATGTGGGGTGCGGTGCATGTGGCGCTGATCTTGATCGCCATCTTCGTCATGCTGGTGCCGATCATCTGGATCTTCCTTGCAGCCTTCAAAACCCATGTAGACGTCTACCAGCTGAAGCTCTTCTTCACGCCAACGCTCGAAAACTTCAGCGTGGTCTTTGATGATCCCTACCGGCTGGGCGAAAAGCTGTGGAACTCCACCATTATCGCCCTGATCACGGTGATCATCGCCATCCCCATCGCTACGCTCGCCGCCTATTCCTTTAGCCGCTTCACCTTGCGCGGCGAAACGGCGATGTTGGTCACGATCCTTGCCACACAATTCGTGCCCGCCGTGGTGATCATCCTGCCGTTCTTCGTGATGTTCCGAGACATTGGCCTGTTGGACACGCGCGCCGGGTTGATCCTCGTGAACCTCGCCATCGTCATGCCCTTTGCCATCTGGATGATCAAAGGCTTCATCGACGGCATCCCCATGGACACCGAAGAAGCCGCGATGGTCGACGGATCCTCCCGTCTGCAGGTCATCCGCAACATCGTGCTGCCCATGGCGGCACCCGGCCTTCTGACCAGCGCGATCTTCTGTTTCATCATCGCGTGGAACGAATTCCTCTTTGCGCTGATCCTGACGAACAAGGACGCGGTGACGCTTCCGATTGGGCTGGCGCTTTTCAAAGGGGAGGAAGGCGATCTGTGGAACCTGCTGAGCGCGGCGGGCATCATCATCATGGCCCCGATGTTCGTTTTGGCGCTGATGATCCGGAAGTACTTCGTTCAAGGTATGACGATGGGAGCAGTGCGCTAATGGCCGAAGTCATCCTCAAGAACCTGACCAAACGCTGGGGCGATTTTATCGGCGTGGACGACCAGTCCCTGCACATCGCGGATCAGGAATTCCTCGTCCTTCTTGGCCCCTCGGGCTGCGGCAAGACTACGACCATGCGCATGATTGCAGGGCTGGAGGAACCAACGTCTGGCGAAGTCTGGATCGGGGACCGCATGGTCAATGACGACCTGCCCAAGGACCGCGACGTGGCCATGGTGTTCCAGAACTACGGGCTTTATCCGCATATGTCGGTCTTTGAGAACATCGCCTACCCCTTGCGCGTGCGCGGCACGCCTAAATCCGACATCGCCCCCCGCGTGGAACGCGCCGCTGAACAGGTGGAACTCACCGAGTTTCTGGACCGCAAGCCCAAGGCGCTCTCAGGCGGTCAGCGCCAGCGCGTTGCCCTTGCCCGCGCCATCGTGCGCACGCCCAAGGTCTTCCTGATGGATGAACCGCTCAGCAACCTTGATGCCAAGCTGCGCGTCACCATGCGGGCGGAACTCAAGCACCTCAGCCGAGAGCTCAAGATCACCACCGTCTACGTCACGCACGACCAAATTGAGGCCATGACCCTGGCCGACCGCGTGGCGGTGATGAAGAACGGCATCATCCAGCAGTTGGGAACGCCGGACGAGATCTACAACGATCCCGCGAACCTCTTTGTGGCGGGTTTCATCGGCTCGCCAGCCATGAACCTCATCCACGGCAGCATAAAGGATGGCCAGTTTGTCACCAGGGGCGGCGTGGCCCTGATACCGATGGACCGACCCGACCGGGCCGACGTGGTGCTGGGTGTGCGGGCCGATGATCTGAGCGTGCATGCCCCCGGCGAAGGCCACATCGACGCAGAAATCTACGCGTTCGAGAATACCGGAGAAGCGACCTTGCTGACCGTGCAATGGGGCAAACAGCGGGTGATTGCCCGGGGCGATCGGCATCTGCGCAAGGATCAGGGGGAAGTGGTCGGGCTCAAGCTTGACCCAGACCACCTCTATCTATTCGACAAGACGTCAGAAGAGCGCCTATAGCCCAAGGTCCATCAGCTGCTTGATCTGACCTTGCGATGTTCCCGCAATGATGCGGCCCAGCTCTTTGTCGCCCTTCAACACCAGCAAGGTGGAGCGGCGCGGCACATTGCGTGAGGTGGTTACTTCGTGGCGGCTGTAACTGTCCCAATCGACCTTCACGAACGTCATCGCCTCATCGTAGGCCGGATTTTCCGCCCGCAGCGCGTTAATCACACGGGCCTGCCGCGCACAGGTGCTGCACCAGCTGGCACCATAGTCGACAAACACGGTCTTTCCCTGCGCAAGCTCCGCATCAATGAGACCCGGCTTGTAGTTTACAAAACCTTTCGCCAAAGCCGACACAGGGGCCACACAGGCCGCAGCGGCAACAGCAAGGAAGTGACGTCTTTTCATGAGGAAGTCCTTTCTCAGATGGAAACCGACAGGTCTTGCAGCCAGATGGGCATGACATCCAGCAGCCAACCTTCGATATAGTGGTGAAGTTGGAAAAACAGCATCGCACCGACGGCGATGAAGGTGACACCCAGAATGGGCTTTGAGCGTTCGGCCAGCCCGCGCAAGGCTTGGGCGCGGCTCCGGATGGCTTCGCGTGCGCCAAGGCCCAGACCGATGATCAGGGTGGAGACGCCCAATGCGAAGAAGACCATGATCGCTGTGACATAGCCCAAGTTCTCACCCTGAGAGGCCAGCGCAATCGCCCCGCCCAACGTCGGCCCAATGCAGGGCGACCAAACCGTACCGAGTAGCAGGCCGCCCAGGAACTGACCGCGCAGGGAGCCCTGATCCAGCCCATGCATCCGCGCATCTGCGCCCGCCGCCATGCCCGCCGTGGCCAGTTCAAACCGGCTGGAGAACGCAGGCACCAGCAGGATCAGCCCAAAGGCGATCATCAGCACGGCACCAATCTGCCCCAGCAGGTCCTGAGTGAGTCCAATCGAGCTGCCAAAAGCGGTGACCAGCACGCCAAAGACCACGAAGGATACCGACATCCCTGCTGCCAAAGCCAAAGGCCCCGCCTTGCTGGCGTTCAGCGAACTGACCAGCACAATGGGCAATACGGGCAAGACGCAAGGATTGATCAGGGTCAGCAGGCCCGCGAGGTAGGCAAAGATGAATTCCATGACCGGGATATGAAGCGCAGCCCTTCTCAGATCAAATGGTTCTGCCCCCACGAGACCTCACTTTCCCGTCATGTCACGCGGGAAGAATGGTACCCCGAACGAGGGACATACGGTGATTGCCGACGAAATTACTCGGAAATTCGCCCATATTCCGACTTTTTTAGTCAGATACTCTTGCCTCTGTCTAAGTTCCGTGACACGACAGTCCCACATTCACCGATTTCAGGAGACCGGCCATGTCCGCACCTCGCTCTGCCACCCACCTCATCCTCGCCACTGCCATCGCCCTGCCCGGCGGTGCCGCTCTGGCCGAGGGGGAGCTGAACCTCTATTCCTCGCGCCACTATGACACCGACGAACGGCTCTATTCCAACTTTGAGGAAATGACCGGGATCACCATCAACCGGATCGAAGGCAAGGCGGACGAGCTGATCACCCGCATGCAGGCCGAGGGGCAGAACTCCCCCGCCGACATCCTGCTGACCGTGGATACATCCCGGCTGGAACGCGCCAAGGCAGCGGGCGTTCTGCAGAGTGTCGACAGCGAGGTGCTTGAAACCCGCGTGCCCACCAACCTGCAAGACAGCGACAACCAGTGGTTCGGGTTTTCTCAGCGCGCGCGCATCATTTTCTACGACAAGACAGACGTGGAAAATCCGCCCCGCGACTACGTGAGCCTCGCTGACCCCGCCTACAAGGGCATGGTCTGCCACCGTTCTTCGTCGAACGTGTACTCTCAGACGCTTCTGTCAGCGATCATCGAAAACCACGGGGCCGAAGCGGCGCAAGACTGGGCCGCTGGCGTGGTTGCCAACTTTGCCCGTGACCCACAGGGCGGTGACACCGATCAGCTGCGCGGGCTGGTGTCAGGCGAATGCGACGTCTCGATCTCCAACACCTACTACTTCGCCCGCGCGCTGCGCAAAGACGTGGACGGCCTGCCTGCTGACGCGATGGCCAATATCGGCTGGGTCTTCCCTGCCCAGAACGCCGAAGGCGCGCATATGAACCTGTCAGGGGGTGGCGTGGCCGCCCATGCGCCCAACCGCGACAACGCGATCAAGTTTCTGGAATACCTCAGCAGCGACAGCGCGCAAAAGTACTTCAGCGCGGGCAATGATGAATATCCGGCCGTGCCGGGCGTAGGCCTGAGCGAAAGCGTCGCGCAACTGGGCACCTTCCGCCCCGATGCCGTGGACCTGAGCAAGGTGGCCAAGAACGTGCCCGAAGCCCAGCGCATCTTCAACGAAGTTGACTGGCGCTAAGCCCCGGCCTCAGTGTCGATAAAGTCCCGGCACCAGGGTTTCTGCCAACTCCTGCAGAACCTCTGGTGCCGTTCCACTCGGCTGGATGAGGCCATAGTGGACATCATAACTCCCCCCCAGCATCGAAAAGAGCTCTGACGCGTAGCGCAGCGATGCTACGCGGCGGCCGAACTCATCATTGCCTCCACTCAGCAACGCTGACACCCGCCGGGTCCGGTAGTAGTGCCGCGAATTGCGCATGTTGAGCGAGGCCGGAACGATGGGCGCGTCACATTCCGCAGACATCCGCGTGATCCCATTGCGCCAGGGCGGCTCCACCAGCAGCCCCTTTTCCATGCGAGGGACACGGCCCGACCCAAAGACGATCAACGCACCGTCATCCTTTAAATGATCCCGCATCCCCTGCAACGTTTGCCGCGCGGTCATCACGCGATCCTTGGCATCGAGATCAACGGGGATCAGCAGGTCCGTTCCCAGAAACCGCTCGGACTCGCGGCCCGCAACCACCTTCAGGTCCGGGCGGTGATCCAGCAGCGCGCCTGCATGGGCAATGAAGTCAAACGTGCCAATCGGATGAGCAGAGCCGATCACCACCGGCCCCGCTGTCGGAACATGCTCAATTCCGCGTGCAGAAATCGTCGTGCCGCCTTTCATTCCAAGCAGCGCATGGACCAGGTCTGTCCCGGTGCGCCCATCCAGGGTCAGCAGCATTTGCTCAATCTCGCGCAGAGCAAAGAAAGCGTGGCCAGTGGTCAACCGGTTGCCTGCGTCGACGGCCTCCATGACCCAGCGCAGGGCCTTCAGCCGCAGGTTCGCCCCTTCCGGGATACGCAGACGCGCGCGCAACAGGTCGTCGAGGGGGTCATCACTGGAACGGGTCAAGGGGCACTCGTCTGATTTCGTGGTCTTCAACTACGTTCTGCGCCTGGGCCCCAAGATGCAATGATTGACACGCGCCAAACTTGCGCGTTGCATCCTCAGAGCCACAGCGGCAGGCTGGGCAAAAGGGGCAAGACCCCGGGGGAGAGCGTGTCCGGTATGGAATTTCAGGAAATCGACAGTGTGGTGCTGAATTTCTCGCCGACGAGCCTGACCGTGCTCAACATGATCCTCGCCATTGTCATGTTCTCCATCGCGCTGGAGCTGCGACCCAGCGATTTTGGCCGCCTGGCCAAGGCCCCCAAGGCGGTGCTGACGGGGCTCTTTTCTCAATTCATCGTACTGCCTGCGCTGACCTTCCTGCTGGTACTTGCCCTGCAGCCCCGGCCGTCGATTGCATTGGGGCTGATGTTGGTGGCCGCTTGTCCGGGTGGCAACATTTCCAACTTCATTACCCACCGTGCGGGGGGAAATTCGGCACTGTCGGTTTCCATGACGGCCTTTGCCACCGTGTCGGCCATCGTGCTGACCCCGGCCAACGTGGCGTTCTGGGGCAGCCTTTACGGCCCAACGCGCGAGATCCTGCGCGCGACAGCGATTGATCCGGTCTCCGTCGCGATCACTGTGGGCTTCATGCTGGTCTTGCCGCTGATCCTGGGTATCTACCTCAACGTCGCGCGGCGCGGGATCGCGGCACGTCTGCGCAGGCCGTTGCAGTATCTTTCGATGGCGATTTTCATCGCATTTGTGATCGCGGCCCTAGCGTCCAACTGGTCGCTCTTTCTGCAATATGCCTCCGCCGTGGCCTTGCTGGTGTTTGTCCACAACGCACTGGCGTTGGGCGCGGGCTATAGCGTGGCAACCGTTGCGGGCCTTTCCGCTTTTGACCGCCGCGCTGTGACCATTGAGACTGGCATCCAGAACTCCGGCCTTGGGTTGATCCTGATCTTCGGCTTTTTCGACGGGCTTGGCGGCATGGCCGTGGTCGCAGCCTTCTGGGGCATGTGGCACATCATCTCCGGCATCTCGCTGGCCGCGATCATGGCCCGCACGACCGCCGCGCCCAACAGCCCCTAGCCTGTCATGCACCCAAAGCTGAACATCCTTGATGGTCCCACGCCACTGACCAAAGCGCACAGACTTTCCGAAGCACTTGGCATCGATCTGCACATCAAACGCGATGATCTGGCCGGGCCGACCTTTGGCGGCAACAAGGCGCGGCAGTTGGAGTACTACTTTGGCGACGCGATCCATCAGGGCGCGGATACAATCCTGATCACGGGGGCCGTGCAATCGAACTTCGCGCGGCTTGCAGCGGCGGTGGCCCGCAGTCAGGGGATGCACCCAGTTGTGCAACTGGAAGATCGTGTGCCGGGCAAGTCGGACCTTTATCGATCTTCTGGCAATGTGCTGTTGTCAGAGCTGATGGGGGCTGAAATCCTCCATTACCCAGAAGGGGAAGACGAAGAAGGGGCGGACGCGGCCCTGCACGAAAAGGCGGAGGCGCTGAGGGCGCAGGGGCGAACACCATACGTCATTCACCTCTCCGAAGGGCATCCGCCTCTGGGCGCGCTTGGATATGTAGATGCCGCGAAGGAGATCCTGTCGCAGGGGCCGGATTTTGATGTCTATGTCGTGGCTTCTGGAAGCGGATCGACCCACGCGGGGCTTCTGGCAGGGCTACGCGCAGCGGGGTCATCGGCCCGCGTTGTGGGCGGCTGTGTGCGGCGGGCCGCCTCAGCCCAAGGCCCACGCATCCGCCGCGTCTGCGACCGCTTGGCAACACTGCTGGACAGCCACCGGATTGTCGAAAACAGCGACATCATCGTCTGGGACGGTGCTCTCGCCCCCGGATATGGCCAGCTTGGCCCGGCCAGCCGGGAAGCGATCCGTGCCATGGCCCACAACGAAGGTCTTCACCTCGATCCGGTCTACACCGCCAAGACCTTCGCCGCTGTCCAAATGCTCACCCAAAGCGGGGAGATCCCCCAAGGCGCGCGGGTGTGCTTTGTGCATACCGGTGGCCTCGCAGCCCTCTACGCCTATCAGGACGTGCTGTCTGACCCGTCATGATCCTGCCAGACCGGCAGCGCATCCACACTCTCCAACAGACGAAACACCTCCCGTGTCCAGGCGTCGCGCACGCCCTTCGCCGTGATTGAAATGGGCCGATACGCAGGTGAGATCACCGCATAGCTGTAGCGCAACGGCTCTTGCAGGGGCCGGATGGCCAGAGTGGTCAGAAATTCCTGCGTGTCCTGAGCATGGACAACAGTCAAAGGGTCCAGAATGGCGCAGCACTGCCCGGCAGCGATAAACTGCAAAATCGGCAGGAAGGTCTGGCTTTCGACAATCGGATCAAAGGACTGCCCCGCCCCCTCCAATGCGCGCCGCACATCACGTGTATGCCCGTGGTTCGCCTGCAACGATCCCAAAGGTTCCGCTGCAATGTCAGCAAAAGACAAGGACGCCTTGGCGCTCAGTGGGTGATCACGCGGCAAAGCGACAAAGCAATTGGCCGAGATCACGTCCGAGCGATAAAGCCCCCCACCATCTGGGTCTGCGGGCACATCGGCAAAGCCGAAATCGATGCTTTGTGCGCGGGCCAGTTCAATGATCTGGTTCGAACTGCGTGCTAGCATGGAGGTCTTAATGCCCCGCAAATCCCCAATGTGCGTCGCGATGAAGCGGGGAAACAGCATCGATACCGGGCCGGGCATGGCGGCCACATTCAGGCTGCCTGACTGCCCATCGCCCAGGCTGCGCATGGTCTGACGCACTTGGGCCAACTGGCCAAGGATCGAAGACGCCTCGGTCAAAAGATAATGCGCCTCTGGCAACGGAGCCAGTTTGCGCCCGCGCCGCTCAAAAAGCTTCATATCAAGCTGTTCTTCCAGCGCCTTGATGGCAGCACTTACGGCAGGCTGCGTGCGGCCCAGACGTTCCGCGGCTTCTGTGATCGTGGCCGAGGTCATGACCGCGTGAAAGGCAGAGAGTTGCGAGACGTTCATACCCCAATCATAAACAAAATATTGGAAATCAAAAGATATTCAAATTTGTATTTATTTTTAGGCCCGATACGCTCAATCCATGACTCGCTTCCGAAGTCTGCTCAAAAGGGAGATCACAATGAACAAAGTTACCAAAATTCTTGGCCTTGCCACGGCGGCGGCGCTGTCTGCGGGCACAGCCTTCGCCCAGGATCCGACCTTCTTCCGGATCGGCACAGGCAGTGCGGGCGGCACCTACTTCCCCATTGGCGGGACCATTGCCAACGGCATTTCCGCCCCTCCGGGCGCGCGCGCCTGCGACCAGGGCGGCCAGTGTGGCGTTCCCGGTCTGATTGCCATTGCGCAATCCACCACCGCGTCTGTTTTCAACAACACCGCCGTGCAGAATGGCGAGCTTGAGGCCGGGATGGCCGCCGCTGACGTGACGCGCTCCATGTTCCTTGGCGAAGGCAAATTCGACGGCAAGCCACATGAAAAGCTGCGGATCGTGGCCAATCTTTATCCCGAAGATCTGCATCTGGTGCTGCCCGAAGGGGCCAGCGTCAGCAGCCTTTCCGATCTGGAAGGCAAGCGCGTGGGCATCGCGCAGGCGGGGTCCGGCACGCAAGTCGCGGTTGAAATGATGTTGGCTAAATGGGGCCTCACGCGCGACAACTATGACGAGGCGGAGCTGAACAACTCGCAATCTGCCGAACGTCTGGCCGACGGTCAGTTGGATGCCTACTTCTACGCTGCAGGCTGGCCCGTCTCTGCCATGGTGCAACTCGCAACCACAAAGGGCATGGAGCTGCACAGCTTCACGGACGAGGATCTCGCCAAGATCAACGGCATCATCCCCGCCTACATCCCCTCCAGCATTCCGGCGGGCGTGTATGAAGGCGTGGACTATGAAGTGAAGACGCCGGCGGTCTCCGCGCTTTTGGTTGTGTCCTCGGATCTGTCCGAAGAGCTGGTCTATGGCATCACGGCAGCCTTGTGGAACGACAACACCCGAAAGCTGTTGGACAACGGCCATGCCAAGGGCAAGCAGATCACGCCTGACACGGCACTTGATGGCATCGCCGCCCTCGGCGTGCCGCTGCACGCAGGTGCTGAGAAGTTCTACAAGGAAGCAGGACTTCTGGAGTAATCTCCCCGATGAAGCGGGCGGCCTTTGGGGTCGCCCGTTTCTCTTTCTACCAAACCTGATGAACTAGGGGGCGCGTGATGAGCGATCCGCGATCTGAAGAGGTGCGCGAACTTTCCGAAGAGGAACTCGCCGCCATCGAAGAAAAATACGACGAAGGGGCCGCGACACGTGCTGTCACCCCGGCCTTTGGCAAGTTCCTTCGTTACGTTGCCCTCACTTTTGCCGTCTACCACTATCTGACCGCAGGTTTTGCGCTGCCGCCCGACTATTGGCACATGGGCTGGCACCTGAGCGGTCTCTTTATCCTGACCTATTCCTTCTACCCGCTGATCAAGACCAAAGGGGCCTTTGCGCTCAAGACCGGCCCGCTGAGGCTGGGCGGCGTGTCCTTCTTTGACATTCTGCTGATGATCCTTGGGGTCATGGCGGCCCTTTACCTCGGTTTCGCCTGGCGCGGGATCGAATGGCTGGGGGTCGAGGAAATGACTTTCCGTATGGGCAATCCGAACCAGTGGGACATGCTCTTTGGCTGCATCCTGATTGTGCTGGTGCTCGATATCGCGCGGCGCACGCTGGGGTGGATCCTGCCGATGATCATCTCAGTGTTCATCTGCTACGCCCTTTTCGGCCCCGTCTTCCCTGGGCTGCTTCAGCACCCGGGCGTGAAATTCAACACCTTCGTCAGTTCCATGTACTTCCCGCAGGAAGGCATCTTTGGCGTCACGCTCTGGGTGGTCTCCACCATCGTCTTCCACTTCGTGCTGTTCGGCGTGATCGCCCAGCGCACCGGTCTGGGGCAGCTTTTCATCGACAACGCCACGATCCTTGCGGGCCGCTATACTGGCGGGCCTGCGAAGGTATCAGTCGTCTCCTCTGCCTTCTTCGGCACGATCTCCGGCTCTTCCGTGGCCAACACCGTCTCCACCGGGGCGCTCACCATCCCCAACATGAAACGTCTGGGCTATCCGGGGCATTTCGCGGGCGGTGTCGAAGCAGCCGCTTCCGCAGGCGGGCAGATCACACCGCCCATCATGGGCGCTGCCGCCTTCATCATGGCGGAGTTTTTGGAGGTCCCCTACACCACCATCGTCATTGCTGCGATCTTCCCCGCCTTGTTGCACTATGTCGGCGTCTTCGCCGTGGTGCACCTGATGGCGCGTCGCCTTGGCCTCAAAGGCCTGTCGAAAGAAGCCCTGCCGCTGCTGCGCGCCGTCTGGGGCGATGGCTGGGCCAATATCGTGCCGCTGGTGGGCCTGCTTGTTGTCCTGTTCTCGGGCTACACGCCCTACATGTCGGCCTTCTGCGGCATCTCGCTGGCGATCATCGCGGGCATGAGCAGGATGAAAAATCCGGTCACGCTGGCCTATGCCGCCGCTTTCATCGCCTTCGTGGTCTGGAAATACCTGGGCGGCGGGCTTGACTTCAGCATGTCCGCCATCCTGATCGCAGGCGCGGTGCTGGCCACCCTCAACCCCCAACGCCGTGTCACGATCACGGACATGGCCGATACCTTTGAAACCGGTGTGAAATACGCGCTGGCCGTGGGCGCGGCCTCTGCCGCTGTGGGCATCGTCATTGGCGTGATCAACACCACTGGCGTGGGCTTCCGTATCGGGTTCATGGTCACGCAAGCCGCGTCGAACCTGGGCAATGACCTGATGTGGCTGTTCCAGTTCGGCGCCTATGAGCTGTTCACAGTCGAAGACCTCACGCTTTTCATCAGCCTTGTCTTCATCGCACTGGCCTGCATCCTGATGGGCGCAGGCGTGCCGACCACGGCGCTTTACATCATGCTGGTGTCTGTCGCCCAACCCGCGCTGGCGCAACTGGGCATCCCGCCCATCGCGAGCCATATGTTCGTGCTCTACTACGGTGTGGTGGCTGAGATCACGCCTCCTGTCTGTACCTCTGCCTATGCCGCTGCGGCGATTGCCAATTCAAACCCCTTCCGCACAGGCATCTCCGCCTTCACGCTGGGGCTGGGCAAGGTGGTGGCTCCGATGGCCTTTGTCTATGCACCTGTGCTGCTGTTTGTGTCCTCCACCGGGTTCGACCTTTGGGAGTTCACCTATACCGCAGCCAGCTGCATCGCCGGGGTCATCGCGCTTTCGGCAGCGGTGGTGGGCTATTGGCTGGCGCCTATGGGCACCGTCTATCGCGTTTTGATGGCCATTGCGGGGCTGGTGTTCATCGCGCCCTCGCTTTCAGCGGACCTTGCAGCCCTGATCATTGCGGCCCCCGCTGTCATCAGCCAGATCATTGCGCGCCGCAGCGGCAACCATGCCACCGCCTGACGCCACGCAACCTGTTGCGGTCTTGGGCGCGGGGATTGTGGGGATTTGCACGGCGCTGTCGCTGCTGGAACAGGGCGTGGCTGTCACGCTGATAGATCGCGGCGCGCCGGGGCAAGAAACGTCCATGGGCAATGCCGGTGTCGTGTCGCCCTGGTCGATCATCCCACAGTCCATGCCGGGCACGTGGAAAAACATTCCCAGCCTGCTCTTTGGCTATGGCCGCCCTCTCTCGGTCCATCCCCGGACGCTGCCAACAATGATCCCCTGGGGGCTGAAGTTTCTCGCCCGCGGCCGCGAAGACCGGGTGCGGGCGACGGCAAAGGCGATGGGCCATCTGGCGGCCCCTTCCGTCGACCTCTACCGCCATCATCTGCAGGGCACCGGGGCCGAGGACCTCATCGCCGACAGCTACTACGTGCATGCCTTCCGCGATGCCTCCCGCGCCCGGTTGGATGCGTTGGATATCCAATTGCGCGCTGAAGCGGGGGCAGAGGTGGAACGCGTTGAAGGTGCTGAACTCGCCCGGGTCGAACCCGCGCTCAGCCCCGAATTCAAGGCGGCAATGCTGATCAAGGGGCAAGCCCGCGTGCGATCCCCTGGACGGTTGGGACAGGTGCTGGCTGACAAAGCCCGCGCGGTGGGGGCGACCTTCAAACGTACCTCCATTCGTCGTCTCAGCCAAACCGCTGAAGGCTGGCAGATCGACTGTGACGGGAAGGCCATGCAGGCCAAGCGCGTGGTGCTTTGCATGGGCGCATGGAGCACGGATCTTCTGAAACCTCTGGGCCTCTCCCCGCCCTTGATGGTCGAACGCGGCTATCATGCGCAGTTTGCTGACCCCGGGATCACGCTCAACAACTCGGTCATGGATGTGGACGCCAAGGTCGTGGCCAGCAGCATGGAAGGCGGGGTCCGGGTGGCGGGGCAAGCCGAGTTCGCCCCTCTTGATGCCCCCGCCTCTGAACGGCGCAGTAAGCTGCTGGTCCAGATCGCCAAGAACGCCTTTCCCGACCTCAACACCAGCGCGCCTTCCTTCTGGATGGGGCGCAGGCCCTCCTTTCCCGACAGCCTGCCCATGTTGGGCGAGGCACCGGACCTGCCCGGTCTCTACCTCAACTTCGGCCATTCCCACTATGGCCTGCTCATGGCTCCAAAATCCGGTCAGGAAATCGCGCGTCTGGTTAGCGGCACGCCGGGTAACATCGACCTCGCGCCCTATTCACCCAGCCGTTTCTGAGTCTTTGTCGCCGGTATATGTCCAGCGGTACGCCGGCGGCGTTGGCCCCTTGTTGCGCCCACCCTGCTGTTGCTGTTCCCAGGCATGGGCCAGAATCCCGACCGAGCGGGAGAGGCAAAAGAGCCCCCGCGCCAAGGGCGGTTCAAAGCCCAGTTCGGCATAGATCACCGCCGTGGCCCCATCGATGTTCATCGGCACAGGTTTGCCTTTGACGCTGGCCAAATGCGCCTCCACCGCCAAAGCCACATCGCGAAACCGGCCTGTGCAGGCCCCAGCCTCCACAGCCTCGCCCACCAGCGCCATCAGGCGCGGCGCGCGCGGGTCGGTCGGCGTGTGAAAGCGATGGCCGAAGCCCGGCAGTATCTGGCCGCGCTCTTGCGTCCATTGCTCCACGGCCTCCTCCAGCCCCGCGTCGTGGGCATCAACAAAGTGCAGCAGTTCCACCGCCTGCTCCCCTGCCCCGCCATGCACATCGCCCAGCATGTTAACCGCACTCGCCATCGCGCCATTCAACGGCAAGCCACAGGTCACGGCCATGCGCGCAGTGGCAATCGACGGGGCCTGTGGCCCGTGATCCACTGCCGCCACCAAGGCCGCCTCAAAGAGCCGCGCCTGCGCGGCGTCCGGTACGCCGCCCCGCACCATGAACCAGATCATCTGGGCAAAGCTGAGGTTGCCAATAAGTTCTTCAATCGGCTGGCCGCGCAGGGCAATGCGCCCCGGCTCCATGTCGATGATCGCGGTTTGCCACCAATCGGCCACGTCGCTCATAGAATGCCTTCCTGTTCCAGCGCTTCGATCTCTTCCGTTGTGAGCCCCAGCTCAGACCAGATCGCGTGATTGTCCGCCCCTAAGTCAGGCGGCGCGGATTGCGGCGCGGGACGCTTGCCATCGGAAACTACGGGACTGCCTGCAAGACGGAGCCTCTCGGCTCCCGGTACAGTGCCAATCAGACCACGCTCAGCGATTTGGGCATCCTCCAGCGCCTGCGGCACCGTCAGGATCGGACCCGACGGCACACCCAGCGCGTTGAGTTCCCGCACCCAGCCGGCCGCGCCCTTGGAGGCCAGACTGATCTCCAATGCGTCCCGCAGCGCCTCCCGGTTGTGCTTGCGGTCCTCGCGGGTGGCATAATCCGGGTGATCCAGCAGATCTTGGCGCCCAAGGTGCCGGGCCAAGGCCTCCCACTGACTGTCCCGATTGGCGGCAATGTTGATGGGTGCATCTGCAGTCGCAAAGGTCCCGGAGGGAGCTGAGGTCGTGTTTTCATTGCCATGCGGCGCAGGCTCGGATCCGCCAATCAGATGGTTGGACACGACCCACCCCATCGAAGACAGCACCGCCTCGTTCATCGACACATCCAGCAGGCCGCCACGCGGGGTAGCGTTCAAAGCTGCCGAAATGGCAAACGCCGCTGTCATCCCTCCAATGGTATCAGCCAACGGGTAGCCAACCCGATAGGGAGCGGTGTCAGCGCCACCCGTGATCGACATCACGCCGCTCACTCCCTGCACGATCTGATCATACGCCGGATCATCCTTTCGCGGGCCGGTCTGGCCGTAGCCGGAGATGGCGCAGTAGATGAGTGTGGGGTTTTCGACCTTCAGAACTTCATACCCCAGCCCCAGACGGTCCATCACCCCGGGGCGAAAGTTCTCCACCAGAACATCCGCTGTCTTCACCAGCCTCTTGAGCAACGCCTTGCCTTGCGGTGCTTTCAAATCCAGCGTCACGGATCGTTTCCCGGCATTCTGCGCCAGAAAGCTGATGCCGCGCCCCGCTGAATTACGCTCAGCATCCGCCCCCAGTACACGTGCCAGGTCGCCAGCGCCGGGGCGTTCGACCTTGATCACTTCTGCCCCCATCAGGGCAAGCTGGTAGCAGCAATAAGGGCCCGCCAGAACGTTGGTCAGGTCAAGAACCCTGACCCCCGCCAACGGCTCAGTCGCCATCGGCAATCCCTTGCGCCCTCAACCGTGCCCGCCGTGCGCGGTAGCTCGGCAGGATCACAAGCAGCACGGCGATGATCAGCAGGCCCAGAGTCATCGGACGGCTCCAGATAAAGCTTGCGCCGTCATAAAGGTTCATGGAGCGGGCAAAGTTGTCCTCCAGCATCGTGCCAAGGATGAAGCCAATGAGCAGCGGGGCCAGCGGGTAGTCTGCGAACTTCAGGATCGTCGCACAGATGCCAAATGCCACAAGGATCAACAACTCCGTCGCATTGTTCTGCCCGATGTAGGCCCCCATCAGGGTGAAGAACAGGATGAACGGAATGAGGAAATTCCGCGGCACCGCCAGCACCTTGGCGATGTAGGGAATGAGCGGCAGGTTGAGGATCAGCAGGATCATATTGCCCACATACATCGAGATGATGACCGACCAGAAGATGTGCGGATCATCCACCATCAACCGCGGCCCCGGTGTGACATTTAGCGCAATCAGCGCCCCCAGTAGGATGGCCGTGGTGCCAGACCCCGGAATGCCAAGCGTCAGCAGGGGCACAAACGATCCGGTGCAGGCGGCGTTATTGGCTGTCTCGGGGGCCGCCAGGCCTTTGACCGAACCGTTGCCAAACTCTTTTTGTTCATCCGCTTTGGCGATGTTGCGCTCCACCGCGTAGCCGAGGAATGACGCAATGGTCGCCCCCGCCCCCGGCAGCACACCGATGAAGAAGCCTTGGAACGACTGACGCCCGATCACAGGCGTGATCTGCCGCGCTTCGTCCCGGGTGATGCGCAGGTCCTTGATCTCTCCGCTTTCCCCACTTTTCGACCGGGCCGGGTTCAGCACCAGATAAAGCGCCTCTGGCAGGGCGAACATGGCCATCGCCAGCGTGATGAAGCCAAAGCCTGACTGCAGGTCCATCATGCCCATGGTGAAACGCGGCGCGTTGAACTGCGCGGTCTCACCCACGGTGGCCATGATCAGGCCCAGCACGGTCATCAAGAGCGCCTTTGATACCTGTCCGGTGCCAGCAAAGGCGGCGATGGCCGACAGGCCCACGATCATCAATGCGAAATACTCAGCTGAATGAAACAGTAGCGCGACCGAGGACAGCATCGGCGCAAAGATCATCAACAGGATCGCGCCAATCGTGCCGCCCGCGAAGGAAGCAATGGCTGCAATCGTCAGCGCCTTGCCCGCTTTGCCCTGACGCGCCATCGGGTAGCCGTCAAAGCTGGTGGCCACCGTGCCCGCGACCCCTGGCGCGTTCAGCAGGATGGACGACGTCGAGCCGCCAAAGATCGCGCCATAATAGACCCCCGCCAACAGGATCAGCGCAGTTGCGGGGTCTCCGATCGTGATGGCCACCGGGATCATGATGGCAATGATCGACATGGGGCCCAGACCCGGCAGCATGCCGATGAAAGTGCCAATCAAGCAGCCGCCAATGACCATCAGGATGTTCTGAACGGATAGGGCCGTGCTGAGGCCCAGGAGAATTCCCTCAAGCATGGCTTACGTCCCCATAAAGAAGGGCAAGGGACGCAAGAAAATGCCCAGCACTTCTTGCACCAGATACCAGATGCCCGCTGTGGCAATAGCCGCCACAACGATCATGACGACCCAGCGCCGTTCGCCGAGGATCAGCGAGCCGCCGATCAGAAAACCGCTTGTGGCCAGCAGGAACCCCGCTGGTCGCAGCAGCAGTGCATAGGCAACCATGAGGCCCAACAGCGCCAGCGCCTGACCGTAGTTGTATTGGCCAAGCTTGCGGTAATCGATGTCGCCGACTTTCTCTTCGCCCTTCTCGACGCCGCTGAGGACAATCAGACACAGGACGATTCCGGCCACGGACAACACCTTGGGGAAGGATGACGGCCAGACCGCCAGCCTGCGCATGATCGGGGGCAATGTGGCATCCATCGTAAACCATGCAGTATAGCCGTAGGCGAGGCATACACCTAGCAGGAACAGGGCAATCCAGCGATCAAGGGCCATTGAGGTGGTCTCCGGTTTTTGAGGTCAGACCGGGGGCCAGCCCCCGGACCCCCGGGATATTTTAAGCAAGAGGAAAGAGAATATTAACCTTAACGGGTGAAGGTCCAATTGCGGTACAGGCTGGGAAGCCGATGGCCGTGGAAGGGGAAGGCTTTGAACTTCCGAGGGGAGGGCTGATGCTCTCCCCGTCTTGCATTTCCTCTTGCCAAAAATATCCCAGGGAGCGCGAGGGACTGGTCCCTCGCATGGGCTTGGGCGCAGCCTTTTCAGCCGCGCCCTCAAGATCCTTAAAGGAAGCCCAGCTTCTTCATCAGATCGCCAATCACCTTTTCCTGACCTTCAAGAAAGGCTTGGAAGTCGTCGCCGGGGTTGTGGATGTTGACCCAGCCATTGCGCGCGCGCACGGCTTCCCATTCGGGCGTGTCGTACATCTTTGCAATTGCGTCCTGATACATGGCCAGCTTGTCGGCAGGCAGACCGGGGGCCGCAAAGAACCCGCGCCAGTTGACGAAGGTCGTGTCGATGCCCTGCTCTTTCATGGTCATCGCACTGTCCATCGCGGCCACACGCTCGTCCGAGGTCACGCCGATGATCTTGACCTCTCCGGCCTGCGCCAGAGCCACCGCTTCGGAGAACCCGGTGGAGAGCGCCTTGATCTCGCCCGACAGCAGCGCTGCCATGGCTTTGCCGCCCGCGTCATAGGGGATGTACTTGACGTTGAGCGCGTCCTTGCCCGCCGCTTCCATCACCATGGCCGCCACCAGGTGGTCCATACCGCCGGGAACCGAGCCACCGCCGATGGCCGTGCCGGAAGGATCCGCGTCATAAGCGGCAACCAGACCCGCCATGTCGGAAATATCGCTGTCTGCCGCCACCACCATCGCGGCATAATCGCCAATTGTGCCTGCGACCAGCGTAAGGTCACGGAAGTTATGCGGGAACACACCTGTCAGCGAGCGGATCACGATCGGTGTGGAGTTCACCATCAACGTGCCGTGCTGGCTGTCCGCATTCTCGATCAAATAACCGATGGCCTTGCCACCGCCGCCACCGGACATGTTCTCGTAAGAGGCCGAACCGACAAGGCCCGCACCCGTCAGCGCTTCGCCTGTGCCACGTGCGGTGCCATCCCAGCCGCCACCGGCGCCCCCGGGGATCAGAAAGTGGATGCTGTCGACAACCTGGTGACCATCAGCAAATGCCGGTCCGGTCACACCAACCGCCAAAGCGGACGCAATCAGGGCGCGGCGGCCCAATTCATAAAGTTTCATGTCATTCTCCCTGTGCAAGCATTTTTGCTTTGCCCTTAAATGATTGCGCTATCGGAAGTAGAAAGGCAAGGCTGGGGCACACAAAGTCGAAAGAGACACCGCATGGTCAAAGTTCTGATCCCTTCAGGCGCGCTGGGTCTGAAATACAGCCGGGCCGCGCTGGCCAACGGTCTGGCGGCCGGGCCGGATATCATCGTGATTGATGGTGGGTCCACCGACAGCGGGCCGTCTTATCTGGGGCGCGGGGTCAGCAAGTACTCGCGCGCCTCCACCAAGGCCGAGTGGCGTGACCTGATGGTGGCGCGGGCGGAGGCAGGTGTGCCCTTGTTGATCGGCACCGCCGGGACCTGTGGGGCGGACACGGCGGTGGATTGGCTGGTGGAAATCACGGGGGAGATTGCGCGTGAGCTGGGCCAGAACCTCAGGATCGCTGTGCTGAAATCCGGGCAAAACCCGGCAGAGATGCAGGCCGCGCTTGAGGCAGGCCACGTCACCCCCCTGCCCCCGGAAACCACGATCACCCTCCAAGACCTCGCCCAATGCACCAACATCGTGGCGTTAGCGGGGGTGGAGCAAATACAGTCCGCTCTGGACACGGGCGCAGACATCATCATCGCGGGCCGCACCACGGATACCGCTGTGATCGCCGCCCTGCCGCTGGCGCGCGGGTGTGACGCCGGGGGGGCCTGGCACGGGGCCAAGATCGGCGAATGCGGCGCGCTGGCCACGACGCATCCGGAGGCGGGTTCAATCCTTGTCGAGTTTGACCGCGAGGGTTTTACCATTCTACCGATGGGCGCAGACGCCCGTGCCACGCCGCGCACGGTGTCGGCCCATATGCTCTATGAAAACAGTAACCCCCGGCAGCTTTATGAACCGGGTGGGCATCTGGATGTCTCAGACGCCGTTTACGAAGAACGCAACCGCGGCACCCGTGTCACTGGCAGCCGCTGGGTGCCGAATGATCGCTACACGGTGAAGCTCGAAGGGGCGCGTGTGGCGGGGTATCAGACTGTTTCTCTGACCTTGGTGCGCGACGCCCACTACGTGGCCAACATCGATAATTGGCTGACCAAGATCATCCGCGAGGTCCTGGACCCTGCCCGCGATGGCAGCTTTGAGGTTGAGTTCCGCCAGATCGGCAAGAACGCGACCCTGGGCGCTTTGGAGACCTCAGAGGTGACGCCCGCAGAGATTGGCGTGCTCACCATCGTCACCGCCGATACCCAGGCCCGCGCCACAGAGATCGCCAAACTGCTGAACCCGGCCCTGCTGCATCTGCCACTCACAGCAGAAGAACCCATGCCCACCTTCGCCTTCCCCTTCTCCCCTGCCGAGATTGAACGTGGGCCACTTTATGAGTTCTGCCTCAATCACGTGCTCACACTCGATGATCCGATGCAGGCCTTCCGGCTCGACGTGGTGGAGGTCTGAATGGCGCAGTTCAGAACATTGGTTGAGAAAGTGCGGTCCAAAAACGCGGGGCCCTTCTGGCTGACGGTGGATGTCTTCTGCAAAGCCGACCGCCCGGTCGAGGAGATCTCCGCCCTGTTGACCGACGAGCAGATCGCGGCCCTCTTTGCCGTGGAAGCAGAGGTCATTCAAAGATATGCACTGCCCGAAATCGGCGTTCTGAAGTTCAGCCTGCCCCGCCCCAAGGTGCAGGGCACCCGCGAAGACCGCGACATGCATGGTGCGTCCTTTGCGATTTTGCTGGAGGAGCTTGAAGTCCCCGACGCCTAGCGCTGATAGGTGACTTTGCCGTCCGATATGGTCAGGACGGTTTCAGCCTTGATGATATCTGATGGGGCAAGCGTCGTGATATCCCGGCACAGCACGGTGATGTCGGCATCCATGCCCACCGCCAGTTTGCCGTATTTGTCCTCATCAAAAGCCACCCAAGCGTTTTCGCGAGTGTAGCTGGCCAAGGTATCCGAAAGGCTTTGGGTCTGATCCACCCAATCCTCGCCCAGATCCAAAGGCGCTATCGCAGCCCTGATGTTGGGCATCACATCGACCGGGATCACGGGCCAATCTGTGGAGAACACGACCTTCGTGCCAGCCTCTCGGATCGTTTGCCAGGCATAGGCCCCTGCGATCTGGTCATCATGCAGGTACTGCCCCACAGCACCTGCTGGAAAGATATGCCCCGTGGGTGCGTGGCCCGGCTGCAGCGAGGCCACGATATCCAGTGCTGCCAGACGCGGAATGTCGTCCAGATGGATGATCTCGATATGTTCAATCCGGTGCCGCGCATCGCGTTTGCCATTGGCGACCTGCGCGGCCTCAAAAGCATCAATCGTGCGCCGCACCCCGGCGTCGCCAATGGCATGCACTGCGATCTGAAAGCCCAGACGGTCCGCCTCCTTGCAGCAGGCCACAAAGTGTTCCTGCGTGAAGACCTCATCGCCTGCGTTACCACCTGCCCCCATCTCCCCCGGATAGGGACGCAACATCAATGCCGTGCCGCTTTCCACCACACCATCGATGAACATTTTCACGTGGCTGCAGCGCACGCGGCCTTCGGCGTAGTCGGCGCGCAGCTTGGGCGCTTCCTCCGTCATGCGCTCCAGAGGGTCGGTGCCTTTCATGTGAAACGGCACATGGCAGCGGCAGTGCAGGCGGTCTTCGGCCTCCAGCTCCCGCAACAGCTCCAGCTGATAACGATTGCCGTCCATCAGATGCAGCGTGGTGATGCCTTGGGCCGCGCAATGGCGCAGCCCACGTTCGATGACATTCTTGTCCATCTCGCGCTGCTCAGATGTCGCGGGCGGCTCCGGATCGCGGCCCGTGATCAGGCCCAGCATTTCGCGACCTCCATGGCGGGTCAGCTCCAGGATGGGACCGTAGGCACCGGGTTCCAGCAACTCTCCGTTGGCGCGCCCGTCAGCCCCCATCACAATCTCAGAGCCCGCGTCGACCTTTCCGCCCTGCAGCAGCCCCGTGGCCTCAAGCGCAGCGGTATTGGCCCAGACGGTGTGATGATCCGGCGCGAACATTGCCAAGGGCCTGTCCGCCAGAATGCTGTCAAGGTCATGGCGCGTGGGCGTGCTGCCGGTGCCCAGAATGCCGTAATCCGCCATCACGCAGAACACCATCGCGTCATTTGGGTTGGCTTCCGCATAGGGCAGGATGGCCGCGCGCATCGCGTCGATGCCTTCGACGCCATAGAGGTTGAGGCAGTCCAGTTCGAAAGAGCCACCAAAGAGATGCACGTGGCTGTCGATGAAGCCGGGCAAAACAGTGCCGCCCTGTGCGTCGATGATTTGTGTCTCAGGCCCCGCCAGCGCAATCACTTCTTCGTTCGCCCCAACAGCCGTGATCTTGCCACGTGCAATCGCAACCGCCTGCGCTGCGTGGTGCGCGGTGTCCATGGGGATCAGCGCGCCGCTATAAATGATGATGTCAGGGGGCATGGGGTAGCTTTCGATCGCAAAGGAGGGCGATTTCTTTGAAAGAAATCGGTCCGGAATTTTTCAAAATTCCGCCGCAGGTCAGCAGCCGCAGCGTCACAGCCAAGATGTCCACTTCTGAAGCTCTGTCCAGAGCGCGATTGAGAGCGTCGTGGTTTCCAGCAGACAGGTGGCCAAAACACAGGTGGCCTCTCTCAGATCATCCGACACCACATCCTCTGGCGCGGGCTTCGTCACTTCCGGCAAGAAAGCCTCCGACCCTTTGGTGCCATCGGCACAGCGCGCAAAACCTGCAAGGTCCTCCGTTGCAACCTTTGCGGCAAACGGGCGATTTCGCCCCAGCGCTACCTAATCACAAATACCGACTGCGATGCGTGGCGGGCCACACGGGCCGCGTTAGGGCCGATGAGGTAATCCTTGAGCGTCGGGCTATGCGCGCCCACAAAGATGCAATCAACGCTCAGCTTTTCCGCCGTTTTCAGGATCTGATCATAAACAGTGCCCTGCACCACATGCCGTTCGGCCATGACATCCGGCGGAATGTGCTCTGCCGTCCATGCGGCCAGGCCTTCCTCAGCCGCCTTCTGAATGGCGTCCTGATGATCGGGTGCCAAAGACGCGCTGACAATCGCCATCCCCTGATCCGGCACGACGTTCACCACATGAAGAACCGCCGCTTCACTTGTTGCCATGGCCACAGCGGCCTGCGTGCTGCGTACCGCGCCTTCTGGGTCATTGATATCCACCGCGAGAAGAAGTGTCTTGAACATGATCTGGACCTCAGAATGCGGGTTGCGTGGCGCGGCGGCGCTGGATCATCACGATGCCAAACAGCAGGATCAGCGCCGGGATAAAGAACAGCTCTTTGGGCATGCGTTCATTCTCCACCTGAACTTCAGTGATCTGCACCGGGCTGTCGCCATAGAAGTCATACTCGTTCCCGAGGCTTTCGAAGAACGGTGTGCCGGGGAAGGGTTCTTCCATCGCCAACACGTCCCCGTCAGCCAGCACGGCAAGCCCTTGCGCGTCCAGCGCCCCTTCGGCGTCCCCTGCTACGGCAGGGAGCGTGATTGTGGTGGGCCGTGTTTTGCCGGTGTCAAAGTCCGGACCAGCGATGATCACGCGCACCTCTTGATCGGTCTCTGCACTAGCCATCAGCTCAAGTGCCGCGGGCCCAGAGGCTGAGGTGTATTTGTCGCTAACCTGATCGAGGAAAAAGTCCGGCCTGAAGAGCATGAAAGCGATGAACAAGAGCACGATGGTTTCCCACATCTTGCTTTTGGCAATGAAGTACCCTTGCGTCGCGGCCGCGAATAAGAGCATCGCGATTAGCGAGATAAAGAAGACCAAGATCGCCTTGGCAAAGCCGACATCGATCAACAGCAAGTCCGTGTTGAAGATGAAGAGGAACGGCAAGAGCGCAGTTCGGATGTCGTAGGCAAAACCCTGTACGCCTGTCTTGATCGGGTCGCCTCGGGAAATTGCCGCTGCCGCGTAGGCGGCAAGGCCCACAGGTGGCGTGTCATCCGCGAGGATGCCGAAGTAGAAGACAAAGAGGTGTACCGCGATCAGCGGGAAGATGTAGCCTGCTGTGGCGCCTACCGACAGGATCACAGGGGCCATCAGCGAGGACACCACGATGTAGTTCGCCGTGGTGGGCAGGCCCATACCGAGGATCAGGGACATGACGGCCACGAGGATCAGCAGGATCCAGATGTTGCCGCCCGCGATCACCTCGACCACTTGCCCAATGACCTGATGCGCGCCCGTAAGGCTGATGGTGCCCACGATGATGCCCGCAGCACCGGTGGCCACACCAATCCCGATCATGTTGCGCGCGCCGAGGATCAGCCCTTCGATAAAAGCCAATAACCTCCACTTGAAGTGGAGGTTTGAAACGCTTCGCTTGAACCGCTCGAAGCGGTTGGGGTTACAGATTACCTGTTAAACAGGTCGTCGAGGCGTTTGTCCTGTTGCTCTTGCGTTTGGATATAAGCTCGCACCGTGCGCTCATCTGCGCCGACCGTCGAGACGAAATAACCACGTGCCCAGAATTTATGCCCCGCAAAATTGCGGCGGCGGTTCTTGATGTTCTGCGCGATCCAGATCGAGCTTTTTCCCTTCATGAACCCGATCACATGCGCGACCGAGTGCTTGGGTGGGATGCTCAACAACATATGCACGTGGTCTGGCATCAGGTGCCCCTCTTCAATTGAGCACTCCTTCTGGCGCGATAGTCGGTGGAATACTTCACGCAATTCTCGGCGCAGGTAGCCGTAAAGTTCCTTCTTTCTGTATTTGGGCGTGAAAACCACGTGATATTTGCACTCCCAAGTACTGTGGTTAAGGTGATTTGTCGTTTCTGATGACATTGGAAGATTTCCCTTGCAGGGCTTCGAGCGGTCGAAACCCTCTAGGAAATCTTCCTCATATGTAGAACATCAGGGGTCCCCCAGCAAAGCTGGGGGCTTGTCAATGGGGACAGTCATTCCAGCCCTGCGCGGTTGCGCCGCCAAATCCTTCGCCCCGGAACATCGCTTTGAGCGGGCGATGGGTGAGCGCGACGATGATCATAAAGACCGTCGCCCAGAAGGCTGAAAGCGAGGGCGACAGCCGCTCCAGACTGTCGGTGCGCACCATCAGGTTCCACACGAGGATAAAGATCGGAAGTGCGAAATAGGCACCACCCAGCAGCGTTGGCGTCAGGCGTGGGGCTTCCAGCGGTCCATCCGGATCGTCCATCTGCACGTCGGGATAGCGCGAGGCATAATAGACCAGCACCAGGTAAAGCAGCGCAACAACGACAAGGCCGCCATAGACACTTTCAGCCATGAACCCGTCCAGCACAGAGCGCAGCAGGATCATCGCGTAGGTGCAGATGCCCAGGAAGATGAAGCCCGACAGGAACAGGATCAGGATCAGCACGGGGCCGATATGCCGCCCGGCTTTCTTGAGCCCCTGCATCTGCATCTTCAGCGCTTCGAGGTGCACGATATAGAGCAGCGCAATGTAACTGATCACCGCCGGTAAGAAGGCGTGTTTGACCACATCGATGTAAGGAATATTGACGTATTCCACCATCAGGAAGGCCGCAGCCCCCATAACGGGGGGCGTCAACTGGCCGTTGGTCGACGATGCGACCTCAACCGCTCCCGCTTTCTCAGCCGGGAAGCCGATGCGCTTCATCAGGGGGATCGTGAATGTCCCCGTGGTCACGGTGTTGGAAATCGAGCTGCCCGAGATCATGCCAGTCAGCATGGAGGACAAGACGGAGGCCTTCGCAGGTCCGCCGCGCAGGGCCCCCAGCAAAGCCACAGCGACCTTGATGAACCACGATCCGCCGCCTGCCCTATCCAGCAAGGCGCCAAACAGCACAAAGAGGAAGATCATTGTCGTGGACACACCTAGGGCGACGCCAAAGACGCCTTCGGTCTGCATCCAGTAGTGCCCCAACGCCTTGGACATCGACGCACCGCCATAGTTGGTGATGTTGCGCGCCCATTCGGAGTACCCACCAAAGAAGGCAAAGGCGACGAACGCGCCTGCGATGATCACCAGCGGCAGACCCAGCGAGCGATAGACCGCTGTGAAAAGCACAAACATCCCGATCAGTGACATGGTGATGTCGGTCGTGCTCCACAATCCGGGGCGGTCCGCGATCTCAAATCGGAAAACCACCAGATAGAGGCAGGAGGCGACGCCAAGTGCCACAAGCGCCCAGTCGTAGACGGGAATGCGATCCTTGGGCGAGGACTTGAACAGCGGGAAGGCCAGCGTGGCCAGCATGATGGCAAAGGCCAGGTGCACAAAACGGGCTTGGGCCACGATATTGGCAAAGATGTTCATGCCCGTGGCCTGGGCAAGCACGCCCGGCACTTTCGAGGCGATGTAGAGTTGGAACAGGGACCAGACGATGCAGGTGCCAATGATCAGATTGGCTTGCCATTTGGCAGATGGGTTGCGTGCGCCGGTATCGGCCTCGGCCACCATGTCATCGGCTGAACGCGCGTCGGTATCCTGTGCCATCATGTCCCCCTGTCTCTTTGCGAGACTTCTTTTGTTTGAATTGAATAGCTTGGGCTGCCCGCGTGAACGGACAGCCCTTGGTCTTGCAGGCCCAGATCAGTCGATCAGGCCGAGTTCCTTGTAGGCCTTGGCCGCACCATCATGCAGCGGGGCGGAAAGGCCGTCTGCCACCATCTGAGAGGGCTCAAGATTGGCAAACGCGGGGTGCAGGCCGCGGAAGTCGTCGATGTTTTCCATCACGGACTTCGCGACGATGTAGACCACGTCCTCGGACACATCAGCAGAGGTCACGAATGTGGCACCCACACCAAAGGTCGTGGTGTCACCGTCGGTGCCCTTGTACATGCCGCCCGGAATGGTCGCCACGCGGTAGAACGGGTTGTCCGCAACCAGCTTTTCGACGGGTGCACCGGTCACGCTCACCAGTTTCGCGTCACAGGTGGTTGTGGCTTCCTTGATCGCCGCCGCCGGGTGACCGATGGTGTAGATCATTGCGTCGATGTTGCCGTCGCAGAGCTGCTTGGCCATCTCGGAACCCTTGTACTCAGTCGCCAAAGCCAGATCGTCCATGCCGATGCCGAAAGCGTCCATGACAACTTCCATAGTGGCACGCTGACCGGAACCTGGGTTGCCCACATTCACACGCTTGCCCTTGATGCCTTCAAAGCTGTCGATGCCGGAATCACCGCGCACGATCAGGGTGAAGGGCTCAGGGTGCACGGACATGACTGCACGGATATTCGGGAAGGCCGCATCGCCTTCGAACTTGGAGGTGCCGTTGTAGGCATGGTGCTGCCAGTCGGACTGGGCCACACCGAACTCAAGCTCGCCTGCCTTGATGGTGTTGATGTTGTAGACAGAGCCACCTGTGGATTCCACGGCGCACCGGATGCCATGTTCCTTGCGGGACTTGTTCACCAGACGGCAGATCGCGCCACCTGTAGGATAGTAAACGCCCGTTACGCCGCCGGTTCGGATGGAAATAAACTCCTGTGCGCTGCCCATTGAGGCAACGGTCATCAGACCCGCGGTCAGCGTGGCCCCCAGAGTGAAGGATTTAAACATATAAGTCTCCCTTATTGGATTGAGTTTTCAGTGTTATCGGCAGGAAGCTTCAAAGCCACAGCTTCGAATTCACCCCCATTACCTGCCAGTCTGCGGTTTTTCGAAGGGGCCGTCCAGCACTCCGTTCCGGTCGGAGCTGTATTTCATGATATGCGTCCGGATCAGATCGGTTGCCAATTGCGCATTTCCATCCAGCACCGCATCCCGAAGGTGGTTATGTTCGTCAGAACTCTGCCGGACCCAGTCTGCGCGGCTGTCTGCCGGACGGTCCGCAGCATGAGCCATCAGCCGGTAGCGGCGCCCCCGGTCGTATTCGTGGGTGATCAACTCCAACAGGCGTGGTGATCCGCAGTTGCTTGCAAGTGCGAGATGAAACCCACGGTTCATTTCGTCCCAATCAAGCACATGACCAACAGGGTCGTCCGCCAGCACGGCCTCAGCCTCGGTCAAGGCATGATGGGCTGCGACAACACTTGCGCGCCAGTCGCGCGTGCTTTTGGCGACCGACCACGAGATTGCCAGCGCCTCCAACTCCGCGCGGACCCGGGCAGCATCCTGCGCAACCTCGAACGATCCTTCGATCACCCGAAATCCCTTGTTGCCCGTGCTGGCGACATAGCCTTCGCCGACAAGCAGGGACAAAGCCTCTCTTACCGAAGGATGAGAGACCCCCCGATCGCGCTTGATCTCCTCAATGTTCAACCGCGCACCAGGCGGCAAAAGCCCCAAAGAGATGTCACGCCGCAGTGTTCCCGCAAGGTTGGCGACAATGGACAGCGAAGTTTCCCGCATCCGTAATTTCCTTTTGCGATTCTCCAGATCATATTATGAAATCAGCAAGGCTTGACCAGAGGGATTCGAAAAATGGCAGAAGTTACCTGTAATCTTGGTCTGAGCATTGTGCTTGGCGGTGCCGGGGCGGTTGGCAGCGCAATCGTCGCCGAACTGGAAAATCAAGGGGCACAGGTTCTGGTTCTCGACCGCACCGCACCAAGTGACCCTGCGGTGCCTTTCCTGCGCGTCGACATTTCCGATCAGAACAGCGTCGATCAGGTCTTTGCCCAGATCGATGCCCAGGCCAGCCCTATCGGGCAGCTCTTTGTCGCGTCAGGCTATCTGGATCCCGGCGCGATGCTGGATATCGGCACGGACGCCTTGTCGCGGCATTACGAGATCAACGTGATCGGGGCTTTCCGGGTGCTTCAGGCCACCGCCACCCGGATGAAGACCGCCGGGGGTGGTCGCATTGTCTGCATTGGCTCGATCCATGGGCAGATTGGCGTGCCGGAACGGGGTGCCTATGCCATGTCCAAGGCCGCCCTTTGCGCCATGGTGCGAGCGCTCGCGGTTGAGCTGGCGCCCTTCGCCATCCGGGTCAATGTGCTGGCCCCCGGTGCGGTGCAGCACGGCATGGCCCCCCAACCGCAAACGCGGGATGCCTGGCAGGCGGCAAGCCCGGCGCATCGGGTGGCCACGCTGGCCGAGGTCGCGCGCTTCGCCGTCTTCCTTGCCGCCCCCGCGGCCAGCTTTCTGTCGGGTCAGACCATTGCGCTGGACGGCGGTGCGTCGAACCTGCGCCCCATGCCCGGCGCTTTACAACAACAGGCAATTTCGGGCTAGCTGGGGTGGCAAAGGTTCAGGCAGGAGCAACCGATGACCCACGTTTTTCCGCGCAATTCAAAAGCCCCCCCACTGGCCGTGTCTCATGGCGACGGCGCTTATCTGTTTGACCAGCAGGGAAAGTCATACCTGAACTTTGGGGATGCAGCCGTTTCCTGCCTGGGCCATGGGGATCCCCGCGTAACCGCAGCTGTCAAAGCGCAGATGGATCAGGTGGCCTTTGCCCATACCGGATTTTTCACCTCCGACCCTGCGGAGCGTCTGGCAGAAAAGCTGATCTCTCTGGCACCGGGGGAGCTTGAGCGCGTCTATTTCGTGTCCGGCGGGTCAGAGGCCATGGAATCCGCCATCAAGCTCGCGCGTCAGTACTATCTGGAAATCGGCCAGCCGGACCGCCAGAAGATCGTCGCGCGAAAGCAAAGCTATCATGGCAACACTCTGGGTGCCTTGGCCACCGGCGGCAATGAATGGCGTCGCGCCCAATTCGCGCCAATCCTGATCGACGTCAGCCATGTCTCCGCCTGTTATGCCTATCGCGGGCAGTTAGACGGAGAAACCGAGCAAGGCTACGTGGATCGTCTGATTGAGGAATTGGATGGGGAGTTTCAGAGGTTGGGGCCTGAGACGGTGATGGCCTTCGTGGCCGAACCCGTGGTGGGCGCAACGCTGGGTGCCGTTGGCCCCATTGGTGACTATTTCGCCCGGGTGCGCGCCTTGTGTGACCGCTATGGCATTCTGCTGATCCTGGACGAAGTGATGTGCGGGATGGGACGTACAGGCACGCTTTTTGCCTGCGAGCAATTCGACGTCGCCCCCGATATCTGCGCCATCGCGAAGGGGCTTGGCGGGGGGTACCAGCCCATCGGGGCAACCTTGTGTACCAAGACCATTCACGACGCCATCCGGGACGGCTCCGGCTTTTTTCAGCATGGCCATACCTATCTGGGTCATCCTGTGGCCTGTGCGGCCGGCCTTGCGGTGCTTGAACGGCTGGTGGATGAGCAGGTTCTGGCCCGCGTCACCCCTGCAGGCGCGCATTTCAGGCAGGCCTTGCGAGACAGGCTGGGCCAACACCCCCATGTCGGAGACATCCGCGGCGCAGGCCTGTTCTGCGGGGTCGAACTCGTGGCTGACAGGGAAACGAAAGAACCCTGGCAGCCGGACGCCAAGTTGCATGCCAAGATCAAGGCACACGCCTTTGCCAATGGTCTGATCTGCTATCCGATGGGCGGCACGATTGATGGCAAAAATGGGGACCATGTTCTTCTTGCCCCGCCCTTCATCGCCACTGACACGCAGCTTGAAGATGGCGCAGAGATATTGGCAAAGGCGATCGAACAGACGGTTCAATAGGCCCGCCTCCGCGCACCGGCAGTCAACCGAGGTGCCGGGTCGCCGCTTTGAAGGCAGCGATATCCCCCATGGCAGGGGCAAACAGCATCACCCCTGTCGGCTGGGCAAAGATACGCCGGCGCCCTCGGGGCAATACCCCTTCAGCCCGGCGATGGTCTCAATGCCATCGCGCATGACTGCGCGCGCCTCGTGGGCAACGTCGGGGGCGGATCACCCGCTACGCCACGCCCATGATTAGCGTGCGTTTGTCAGCCACTGGGCACCCTTGTCTCACGAAATGGTTACCTACCAACTGATAGATAGGCATTGCAAGGCCATGGCGGGAGGCGTAACTCGATCCCCGCAACCTACCTACTGATAGATAAGGAGACAGACATGTTCGACAACAAAGTAGCAATCGTCACCGGCGGCGGGTCCGGCATCGGCAAGGAAGTCGCAGCACGTTTTGTGGCCCAAGGCGGCAAGGTCGTGCTGAACGGCCGCAACGCGGACAAGCTCGCCGCCGCAGCAGCAGAGATTGATCCATCGGGTGCCAAAGTCCGCGCCGAAGCGGGCGACATCGCAAAACCGGAAACCGCAAAGGCTCTGGTTGACCGGGCTCAAGCAGACTTTGGCGGGGTGGACGTTCTCTTTAACAACGCAGGCGTATTTCAGCCCAAACCCTTCCTGGAACTCGACGAAACCGAATATGACTGGTTCCTCGACACCATCCTCAAAGGCAAGTTCTTCATGGCGCAGGCGGCTGCCAAGGCCATGCAGGCGCGCGGCGGCGGCGCGATTGTGCAAACCGGGTCGCTTTGGGCGCTTCAGGCCATCGGTGCGACGCCGTCTGCCGCCTATTCCGCCGCAAACGCAGGGGTGCACGCGCTTGTGCGCAACCTCGCGCTGGAGCTCGCGGGCGACAATATCCGGGTGAACGCTGTGGCCCCGGCTGTTGTCGAAACGCCTGTTTATGGGACGTTCATGTCCCCTGAACAGGTGGCCGAAACACTGCCGACGTTCAACGCCTTCCATCCCCTGGGCCGCAATGGTCAGCCGGGCGATGTGGCGGATGCGCTGTTGTTCCTGGCCTCCGACAAGGCGTCCTGGATCACCGGCCAGGTGTTGTCTGTCGATGGCGGGGTAACCGCTGGCCGTCAGTAATACCGGCAACTGACGAGCAATGAACGGAACCCCCGGAAGGCGCTGGTTTTGCGCCTTCCGGGGGTTCAGTCTAGGTGGAGGTGTTCTCCCAAGCCGAAAGCACCGCATTTGCCATTGCGATGTCCTGCGCCGCGATGCCTGTCAGATCAGCTATGGTAATCTGATCCTCGCCCGTCCGCCCGGGCCGCGCCCCTGACAGTACCGCGCCGATCTCCCAGACACTGCCTGCCGCGATCCTGCCTGCGCGAAAGGCATGCGACACCTCGCCGTGATCAAGGCACTGTGACGCCAGATCAACGGCCAGAACATCTGCTCTGGCAATCAGGTCGATATCCATCTCCTGCTTGCCCGGCGCATCTGCCCCTACTGCGGTTATGTGAGTGCCCGGCTGCACCCATGCGTCCAGAATCAGCGGCACAGTCGCCCCGGTTGCGGTGATGACAACATCTGCACCGCGTACAGCGCTTTCCAGATCTTCTGCTGGAGATACCGCAGCCAACTTGCCCAAATCTGCAACCAGCGCGTCGCGTTTGTCCCCGTCACGTCCCCAAAGGCTAAAGCTCAGATGCGGCATCAACGCCGAATGCGCCTCAATCTGACGGCGGGCCTGCTCACCGGTCCCCACAACCAAAGCCCGCGTGCTGTTCTGCCTTGCTAATGCGCGCGACGCGATGGCACCGCCAAGGCCCGTCCGGATGTCTGTCAGCACCATTTCATCATGCAGCACGGCCCGCACCACACCGGTTTCAGCCGACATCACGATCACCAGCCCATTGCCGCTTTGCAGACCCTTCTGTGGGTTTTGCGGAAAGCCGGTTGCGACCTTGATGACAAAGCTCTCGTCGCCCTTCAGATGGCCATACTTGATGTGGCAATCCGCGTCATGATCCGGAAAGGTGATGTGCCCGACCGGCGGCAAGCTCACCTCACCCCGGCTTGCGGCCCTGTATGCGTCCTCAATCCGCTGCGCGGCGAAAGGCAAATCGATCAGGGCTTCGATTTCGGAACGCGATAGGCTAATCACAAGGGGTTCTCCAACAAGGTGCCTAACCCTATGCCAACACTGCCAGATTTTCGACTGGAAACGCATTTTTCAAAATGGGAATTCAAGGCGCGCTACCACATGACTGCCTCGGACGCAGAAGCCATGTCCATGCGTGATCTGTTGGCGATGGCAACACCGGAGGAACGCGAGGCCTTCGAAGGCATGTGGCTGGGCTACACCGAAACCTTCGGCGCGCCCGACCTGCGCGAGGCCATTGCGGGGACATATACCAAACAGTCGGCCTCTGACGTGTTGTGCTTTGCTGGGGCCAGTGAGGGCATCTTTGCCGCCAATCAGGTGATCCTTGAACCCGACAGCCACGCCATCGTGGTCACCCCGAACTATCAGTCGCATGAGACGTTACCCGTGGCGATCTGCGACGCAACCGGCGTGCCGCTGGACCCGGAGGACAACTGGTCGCTCGACATTGACCGCGTGGCGGCAGCGATCCAGCCCAACACCCGGCTGGTCACGATCAACTTTCCGCACAACCCCACGGGTGCCATTCTGCCGCTGGACCGTTACCACGCGCTGATCGAGCTTTGCCGCAAACACGGCATCTACATCCTGCATGATGAGATTTTCAATGGCCTGGGCCCCACAGGCACGCAGCACCTGCCCTTCATCGCTGATGTTTACGAGCGTGGCCTATCACTTGGCGTGATGTCCAAGTCCTACGGTTTGCCCGGCCTGCGCATCGGGTGGATCGCCTGTCAGGACGCCGAAATCCTGTCAAAAATGGAGCGGCTCAAGCACTATCTGTCGATCTGCAATTCTGGCCCCAGCGAGCGCCTGTCAGTGATTGCCCTGCGCAATAAGGACCGCATCCTGGCCCGCAATTGCGCCATCGTGGATGAAAACCTGCCCAAGTGGGATGCCTTCTTTGCCCGGCACGCTGATCTGTTCGACTGGCAGCGGCCTGACGGGTCCTGCATGGGCTTTCCACGCTACAAAGGGGCTGAAGGGGTTGAGGCTTTCTGTGCCAGCCTTGTTGAGGAAAGCGGCGTTCTTTTCCTGCCCAGCACGATCTACACCTCCGACCTTGGCCCCACACCGACAGACCGGCTGCGGCTGGGGTACGGGCGGTCAAATCTGGACGAAGGTCTGGCGGCCCTGGACGCACATTTGGCCCGAAACAACTAGGGGCGAGGTGATCCCCCGCCCCACGTAAATGCCCCGCATCAGAACGGCGCGAAACCGTCGCTGGCCGCATCTGGCACGGTCCACCGCTCCTGCGGTTCAGCTGGCACAGGCGTCGCTCCGACATGGGGGATCTGCCCGCCTTCTCCATAAAGCCACAGCACGAAATTCGACCTTTCACCTTCGGTGATCGGCATCGATTCGTGCGGGACGCTGCCGTGATGGATCAGCGCCACACCTGGATCAAAGCTCAGCTCATCCACTTTTCGGCTGGCCCGGTCAAAGAACCGCACGCCAGAGCCCTGAAATCCCTCACCGGGCAGGTTCAGATTGATGTTGAGCGTCATGGCAGAGGCATCCGTATGCGCGCGCAAGGACGTGTCAGCATCCGCCTGCCACTGGATGGAGAAGCCAAAGGTCTGCGTGTCGAACCCCATGACATCCGGGAACAGCATACGCGAAATGGGGCGCATGTAGCGGTCCATCAGACCCTGATAGAACTGCTGAAAATTCGGGGCTGCGAGATGGCCTTCAGACCGGCTGTCCAGCATGGCCCCGCCGCGGTTCAGCGATATGCCGTAAGGCGGCCGCAGGGGAATGTCAGCATTGGCTGTCCTATCCATGTAGCTGCGCAGAACCGCCAGACGCTCCGGATCGAAGAACTGCGCCTTGTAGACGCCGGGAAAGACCTCTTCCCAAAGCGCCCGCACAGCGCCTTCCTGCGTAGGATCATCCCAGGCCTGCGCGACGGCGGCGCGCAGGCTCGGGTCATAGAGCGTTTCGTCCAGCGTGACGGACTGCCCCTCTTCGGTCGTCGCTTCCCACGCGGCCCAGGCGTCTTTGAACGCCTCTCGGTTCTGGTTCCAGAACGCATGCACCGAAGGATGGCGCTGCAGCATCGCTTCTCTTGAGGGGCGCTCAATCGTGCGGGCGTGTGTCAGGGCATTTGCTTGCATCATCTTGCCTTTCTGATGTCGGGGGTTGCGGCCTCAGCTGAGGTCCGCGACGGCCTTGTCGATGGCATCCATAACGCCCTTACTGTGAGCATCGTCTAATGCTGCCGCATGGGGGTCAGCGAATGCACCGCTGTCGTTATCGAAATACGCCCCTGTCGCTGTCGCGAAACGCGGATCAAGAGCGGCCTCTTGCAGGATGGCGGCACCAATGCCGAGGTCATTACCCGCAACGCCAAAACCTTCCTTCACCATCTTCGATGCCAGCAGCGAACCGGGGTTTACCGCGACAACCACCGGGCCCTCGCCCAGTTCTTTGGCCAACTCACGCGTCCAAATGGTGATGGCGAGCTTGCTTTGCGCATAAGCCCCCATGTCGTCGTATTGCTTGCGCCCGAACAGCGCCTCCAGATCAACGGGGGCCTGGGCAGCCGATGACAAGTTCACGATACGCCCGTCTTTCGGAATGATAGGCAGCAGCGCACGGGTCAGGACGTAGGGCGCAAAGGTGTTCACCATGAAGCGCGCATCATAGCCGTCTTCGGTCACCCGATTGGCAGTTTTCAGAACGCCCGCATTGTTGATCAGCACATCAAGTTGCCTATGCGCCTTGCGCACCTCAGCGGCCAGTGCATGGACGTCCGCCATGCGTGTCAGATCAGCCGTATAGGTCTCTGCCCCGCCGCCAATTTCCTTGGCCGCAGCTGCCAGCTTTGCCGGATTGCGGCCATGGATCAGAACCTTGTGGCCTTCCGCTGCAAGTGTCTTGGCAGCCAATAACCTCCACTTGAAGTGGAGCTTTGAAACGCTTCGCTTGAACCGCTCGAAGCGGTTGGGGTTACAGATTACCTGTTAAACAGGTCGTCGAGGCGTTTGTCCTGTTGCTCTTGCGTTTGGATATAAGCTCGCACCGTGCGCTCATCTGCGCCGACCGTCGAGACGAAATAACCACGTGCCCAGAATTTATGCCCCGCAAAATTGCGGCGGCGGTTCTTGATGTTCTGCGCGATCCAGATCGAGCTTTTTCCCTTCATGAACCCGATCACATGCGCGACCGAGTGCTTGGGTGGGATGCTCAACAACATATGCACGTGGTCTGGCATCAGGTGCCCCTCTTCAATCGAGCACTCCTTCTGGCGCGATAGACGGTGGAATACTTCACG
The DNA here is from genome assembly GCA_963422245.2 of uncultured Sulfitobacter sp. Lineage (GTDB taxonomy): Bacteria > Pseudomonadota > Alphaproteobacteria > Rhodobacterales > Rhodobacteraceae > Sulfitobacter. Next base: position 67,610 of record CAXMWW010000030.1, read on the forward strand.
CAATTCTCGGCGCAGGTAGCCGTAAAGTTCCTTCTTTCTGTATTTGGGCGTGAAAACCACGTGATATTTGCACTCCCAAGTACTGTGGTTAAGGTGATTTGTCGTTTCTGATGACATTGGAAGATTTCCCTTGCAGGGCTTCGAGCGGTCGAAACCCTCTAGGAAATCTTCCTCATATGTAGAACATCAGGGGTCCCCCAGCAAAGCTGGGGGCTTGTCAATGGGGACAGTCAACAGGCCGATGCCGTCGGTTGCGCCGGTGATGAGAATGGTCTTGGACATGTGTTCCCTTTCGAAGTGTGCGTTTCAGTAGCGGACAAGCGTCCGGCTCTCGATGCTTTTGCGGATCGTTTTCAGTGTCGGGTCCTCGACCATATCCAAAGCGCTGTGCGCGATGGACGGACGGCCCCGGTTGTCGAAGATATTGAAGTACGCCACATCATCCGGGGTCATCTTGGACATGTAGATCCACGCATGATGCGGGTTTGCGGCAAGCCCCATGATTTGCCCCATGCGATCCGGGTAAATGAGGTCCAGCAGGATCCAGTCTTCCTCCGCGACACTTTCAGGCAGCACAAAACCAAGCGGGGCAGAGTTGATCGGTGCCCCCACCGGACGCCAGACGTTGATGAAAGCGTAGTGGCCCTCGCTCCATTCCGCAGCCCGTTCCGCCCCAAGGATGTCGATCAACCGCTGTTTGGCACCATCCACGCTGTAATCGCTATGAACGTTCCGCGCAGGCTTCCGGCTGGCGTTTGGATCGTCCGTGCGCACGGTATGGTCAAAGATGACGACTTCTTTCGCGTCCACTTTGTTCTTTAGCAGTTGCGTCAACTCAGTGTCGTAAGTCGCCTTCCACGCCTCATTGCCCTCAAAGGACGCAACAGCCGTCGGCACGGTCGCAAAACCGACCGAAGATTCCTGAAAGGTAGTCGCCTGATCCAACGCCCGTTCATCCTGCAAGGTGATTTGGGTAGGTGCCAGTTCCGGCGAAATCAGGTTGCCGACGATGCCGCCCGCATCAAGCTCGAACGCCTGCCGTTCGGCTTTGTGGACGTGGTAGTTTACCGTTGCTGTCTGTGTCATTTCCCAATCCTTTGCTTGCTTGAGCTTTGACATACACTTCCAAAAAATTATAAAAACCGGTCAAAAATGATTTCACTATTTCGAAAAAGCATAAAATGGACACACAGACGCTTCGTCTCTTCATTCTGGCAAGTGAACGGCTCAACATCAGTGCGGCCGGACGCGAACTTGGCATGGCGCCGGCCGTCGCCAGCACCCGCATCGCCAAACTTGAAAGGTTGTTGGGGGCCGAGCTGTTGCACCGGTCCACGCGCAAAGTATCCCTGTCCTCTGAAGGCCAGGACTTTCTGCCTTACGCGCGCGACATCATCGCCCAGGAAGACGCAGCATTTGCGGCATTGGGCAAAGGTCAGACGAAAATCTCGGGCCGGTTGCGCTTTGCCGCGCCCAGCACCTTTGCGCAGATCTATATCGCCCCTCTTTTGCCGAAGTTCATGGATACGTATCCCGACATCACGCTGGACCTTCACCTGTCCGACGCCCAGTTCAATCTGATCGAGGGCAGCTATGACCTTGCTCTGCGCAATGCGGTCTTGGCGGACAGCAGCCTGACCGTCCGAAAACTTGCGGATGACAAACGGATCTTGTGCGCCTCGCCTGCGTATCTGGACCGCAACGGTGTCCCAACGACCCCTGAGGACCTTAACACGCACAGGCTGGTCGCTTTTCGCGATCTGGAACCGACCGGGTTGGCCTCACCAGAGGGCCACACAGCAGAGTTTGCGCCCAAAAGGGCGGCGCGTCGTCTAATTGTGAACGATGGCACGACGCAGAAATTTGCCACGCTTAACGGGGCGGGCATATCCATAAACTCGCTTTGGCTGGTCCATGAAGAGCTCGCCACCGGCAAGCTGGTCCAGGTGCTGCCTGACCATCAGGTGATGGATCAACCCGACCTCTGGCTGATCTATCCCAAAAGCAACGTGGTCTCAGCCAAAGTCCGTGTTTTGATCGATTTTCTGATCGAACACATAGGCAGCCGTCCCGTCTGGCTGGACTAGGATCAGAACCTGCCTGCACGGGTTATTTCCGTCTTTCCGCCGCCGCGATTGCCGCGCCTGCCAGGATCAGCGGCGCGGCCAGAAGGAAGCTGGTGGATAGGCTCAGCCGGAAGATGAACAGATCGGCCAGCAGCGGCCACAGCAAAGCAACATATTCAAAGGGTGCCAGCCGCGAGGCTTCGGCATAGCGGAACGCAAGTGTCATCGCGATATGGGCAAAGCCACCGAAAAGGCCGGAGAGGATGAGGAACCAGATCGTTGACCCCTCTGGCATGACCCAGCCCCACGGCAGCGTCGCAATCCCGCCGATCATGGAGGCAAGAACGAAGTAAAGCGCAATCGCGCCCGGGCTTTCAGTCTTGTTAAGGCTGCGCACCATAAGCAGCGCCAGCGCTGTCAAAACCGCGGCGCCAAGGCCGATGATGTACCCGACAAGGCGGTCACTTTCGTTGGTGGGCGCGCTGAGCTCGGGCCAGACAAGAATGATCACACCGCCAAAACCAAAGACAAGCCCCCAAACGCGCCACCGCGTCAGGCGCTCAGACAAGAAGACCGCAGCACTCACCGCCATCAGAATCGGCGACAGCTGCGCGATCAGTGTGGCTTCGGCAAGGTTCAGCCGCGCGACCGCAGCAAAGGAACCAAAGAGCGCAAGTGCCCCAAAACCCGCGCGCAGAAAATGCGCACCGGGGCGTTTGGTGGACATACCGCTCGGAAACTCGCCCCGGACCCACAGGAAAACCACCAGCGGCAAGATCGCAAAGAGCGAACGGAAAAAGACGATTTGGCCCAGTGGCACGTCTGCACTGACCGCCTTCACGCTCACGAACATGCCCGCAAACAGCAGGCCGGACAGAATGCGCAGGCTGATCCCAAAGCCGGGGCGGTCAATCTCGCTCATTCGGAGGTGTTCGGTTCTGACAAGGCGTCTCTCAGCGCGTCTCCGGTCAGGTTGATGGCCAGCACGCAGATGACAACAGCCAGACCCGGCCAGATCATCTGCAGCGGGGTCGAGCGCAGGTGAACCCGCGCATCAAGCAGCATCGAACCCCATTCCGGGTTCGGCGGCTGCACCCCAAAGCCCAGAAAGCCCAGGGCCGAAATGCCAAGGATCGCGCGTGCAAACATCCCCGTCCAAACCACTGTCAGCGATGGGATAAGCGACGGCAGATAATGCCAGCGCGCAATGGACCATCCCGGCACCCCTGCCAGACGCGCCTGCACCACATAACCGCGGCTTTGCATGGACAGGCCGATGCCCCTTGCGACACGGGCATAACGCATCCATCCGGTGACGCTCAGCGCAAAGATCAGGCTCCAGGTGCCTGCACCCAGCAGCCCCGCGATGACGATGGCCGCCACAAGTTCAGGAAAGGCTAGGAAGGTATCCGTCGTGCGCATCACGATCCAGTCGGCCGCCCTGCCCCCAAGGGCGGCAACAAGCCCGATTGTTGTGCCAATGATGAAGCTGAAAACCGAGATCACAAACGCGAGCCCCAGCGACCACCGCGCCCCATGAAGCAGGCGCGACAGGATGTCCCGGCCCAAGGCGTCCGTGCCAAGCCAAAACTCGGCGCTGGGGGGCGACAGCCGTTTAGGGATGTTGATCGCCGTGGGGTCGTAGGGTGCCAGCATTGGCCCCAGACCCGCAAGCAGGACGAAGACGGCCACGAGGATCACGACGCTACGCATTGTTCTCTCCGATCCGGGGATCAATGACACGGTAGATCAGGTCAATCGCCAGATTGACCGTCACAAAGATCAGCGCGGTCAGAACAACCACGGCCTGCACATGGGAAAAGTCCCGCGCCAGAATGGCCTCGACCAGAAAGGTGCCAAGCCCCGGCCTGCCAAAGATAACCTCAACCAGCACCAGCCCTTCGAGCAGGAAGGCCAGTTCCAGTCCAAAGACCGTGACAACGGGAATGGCGGCATGGGGGGCAATGTGATCACGCCCGACGGCCCGCTTTGACACGCCCCGCCGCGTGAACGCGGGCAAAAACGGCTGACCGCGCGCCTCCAGGATACCGGACCGGATGATCCGCGTCAGCGAGGCCGCAACGCCAAGGCCGAGCGTGAGTGCGGGAAGGACCGCATGCGCTGGCGTCGCCGCACCAAGTGCTGGAAGCCAAGCCAGTTTGACGGCAAAGATCAGGATGAGGATCAGGCCGAGCCAATAGGACGGGATTGCATTGCCCAGGGTCGCGACCCCAACCGCCAAACGGTCCAGCCATCCCCCGGGGCGTTTCGTGGCAATGATCGCCAGCGGAATGGAGATCACAAGCCCAAGGCCCAGCGCCGCAAACGCAAGCGGAAAGGTATAACTGATGGCGGCCCATAGGTCCGTTCCGACGGGCCTGCCGGTCACGGCGGAGAATCCAAGGTCCAGCGTCAAAAGCGGGCCCAGCCAAGCCCAGAAAGCCTGCCAGAAAGATTGGTTCAACCCCACCTCTGCGCGCACCTGATCGATCACATCATCGGTAAGCAGTGCATCAAATCGGGCCATGGCAATGGCCTGCGCCGGATCACCCGGCGCGTTCCACAACAGGGCGAAGGTCAGAATGGCCGTCCCGGACAGGACCACCAACGCGCGCAAAAGGAGTCCGCCAATGACTTTGATCATGCGGCGGCCTCAAGCGCCCCAAGGGCGATGGCCGCATCCCGCAACGCGCGGCAATAGGCAGACTGGGGGTTCACGGCAAAGCTCGGAGCATCGGCAATTTCCTCAATGCGCCCTTCCTTGAGCACCGCGATCTGGTCGCCGTGAGCAACCGCATACCCAAGGTCGTGGGTGACAATCAGCGCGGCAAAGCCCTCTTCTTTCTGAAGCTCTGTGATCAACTGCGCGGTGTGCTTCTGGGTCACCGCATCCAGGGCAGAGAGTGGTTCGTCCAACAGGATCAACGGCGGCGCAGCAATGAGCGCGCGCAGGATCCCGGCACGTTGGGCCTGTCCGATAGAGACCTGATCCGGGCGTCGTTCCAACAGCTCTGGCGAAAGTTCCAACCCGGAACAAAGCCGCTCCAACCGCCCGTCAGCAAGCGTGATCCCTCGCGCGCGCACGGGCTCCATAATCGAACGGTGCAGGCTCAGCACCGGATTGAACGCGGCGCGCGGCTCTTGCATCACCAGTGCGGGTCGCACTGCACGTGTTGGCGCGCCGTTCCAGGTGATCTGTCCCTCAGAAGGCTTCAGCAGGCCAAGGATCGCAGCGATCAGCGTGGATTTTCCCGCGCCACTTTCGCCAACGACTGCAAGGGTCTGTCCAGCGGGCAAAGACAATGACACATCATGCAGGGTCACCCGTTTCCCCCGCATCACGCTGACGTTCTCGACCATCAGCATGGCAGCGCCATCCAGTTGCGATGGGCAGACAGCGCTTTGGCGGCTTCGGTGTTTGGACGTTCCAGAATATCCTCTGTCCCGCCCTGTTCGACCAACCGGCCCGCATCCATCACCATCAGCCTGTCCACGCGTCGCGCGGCAAGCCCAAGGTCATGTGTAATGAGGATCATCGCCGTCTCTTTGTCCTCGAGGAACGCGCCGAGCAGCTGCATCGTGGCGGCAGCCACGACGGGATCAAGCGCAGAGGTAGGTTCATCCAGCACAATGAGGTCAGGACTGCCGATCAAGGCCATCGCAATCACAAAGCGCTGCTGCATGCCACGGCTCCAGCCCCAGGGCCGTTTACTTAGGTCGCCGCCTTCAATCTTGAGCGCGCGAAACAGCCCCCCTTGATCGGCGCTGCCGGGGGCAAGCCCCAATGCCACCTCAGCCTCTCGCCAGTGAAAGGCCATGGATCGCAACGGGTCGAGCGCTTCATCCGGGCTTTGCGGGACCTGCGCCACCTTATGGCCCTGACCGCGCAGATGATCGATCAAGACATGACCCAGCGTGGACTTGCCCGACCCAGAAGCACCAACGAAGCCAATTCGGCCCCGTGGTTCAATTTCCAGCGATGTCGGATGGAGGATGGTCCGGCCCGAGCGTGTGACGCTCAGGCCGGTTGCTTTCAGCGTCATTCGGCCAGCTTTGTCTCGTGGGTGATCCAATATGTCTCAGTCGGATGTACACGGTAGCCGCTCAGGCCCTCAACGCCAACATTGGTCTGGCTGACGTGGAAGACAGGGATCATTGCGGCCTCGGCTGCGATGATTTCTTGCACGTCGCCATAGATTGTCTTGCGTGCGTCGTGGTCGAAGGTCAGGCGTCCCTTGTCTAGCAGGTCGTCCAACTTCGCATTGGCATAGCCACCTGCATTGGACCCGCCGTCAGATTTCAGCAAGGTCTCCAACACGGCCCCGGGATCGCCCTGCGGCGTGGTGACCCATGCTTGCAGGAAAAGATCCGCCTCACCCGCCTTGATCGCGTCGTTGCTGGCACCCCATTCACCGACGGTGATGTTGGCTTTGACGCCAATGGCCGACAGGAAGGCCTGCGTCAGTTCAGCCGTCGGCGGCAAGGCGGCACGGGACGAATATGTCACGATGTCAATTTCCAGCGGTTCCCCGTCGAGCGTCCATGCGCCGCCGTCCTTCACCGCGCCCGCTTCTGCCAGCAGTTCTTCAGCCTTTGCCGGATCGTAGGGCACGGAAATGTCCGCCGCCCACCCTTTGCCGTCCGGGTAGACCGTGCCTGCGGGCACGCCACCGACACCAGACAGCGCCGCGTCCACCACACCCTGACGGTCAATCGCATGCGACACCGCCTTGCGGATCAAGGGGTTCGCCATCGGGCCGCTTTTCGCGTTGACGGTGTAGAAGTAGAGCCGGGCCGTTGGGGCAGAGAACCCCTGCGCGCCGGTTTCCTGAATGCGCTCAAAATCGGTTTCGGGGTAGTTGATCACCAGATCCACCTCACCCGCTTCAAAGGCCAGTGCAGCGGTTGCCGGGTTTTTCGAGACAACCACGCGTACCTCTTCCAGCCCGGGCGCGCCCAGACGGTAGGCGTCATTGGCCTCCACGCGGTAGAGCTGCTCTGGCACCGCCTCTTTGAACACAAAAGGCCCGGTGGCATTGATCGGGAAAGCGTCTGATGGCGCGCCCAAAATGGCAATCGCAGGCTCGGAAAGAGTCCAAGGGAAAGCGGCATTCGGGCTGTTGGTCTCAAACACGACAACGCCGTCGCCATCTGTGGACATGCCTGCCAGATCAAGCAGTTTGGCCACCCGCGCGTTGTGGCCCGGATGCGCCTCATCAGAGATGGGGGCGATGGCATCAATGACCGCTTGCGCCGTGACCGGCGTGCCATCGTGGAACGTCAGCCCGTCCCGCAGGGTCACACGCCAGGTTGTGGGTGAGGATTGCGCGATCCCCTCCGCCAGACGAGGATAGAGGTTCATGTCATAGTCGATCCCCATCAGCGTTTCTGTCACACCTGTCTGGTTGGACATCCAGCCATTGTAGCTGGCGCGGGGGTCAGGCACCTCGGCAGTGGGACCAAAGCCCACCGAAATGGTGAGGCTCCCTTCCTGTGCAGCCACAGGGACGGCGGTGGCAAGGGCAAGCGCAGTGGCGCAAGCAAAGCGTGAAAAGACTGACATCAGTGTTTCCTTCAGGTTATCGCATTGAGTTTGAAGATGGTGGAGTGTCGATCCCGCGCCAGAGTGCGAGCTTCGGCGCGGGTCAGCGACAATAATGCTTCGTCGTCGGACAGACCTTTGGCGCGTGATTTGGACCAGATGCGGCGGACAGAGGCCGGTGACCAAGGCAATGCCGCATGGGCCACCCACTGCCGAACGGGCGCAGGCAGGCCGTCGTAGGCCTCCATTGGATCGCCCGACCGACGCCTTCGGCGCAAGCTGCTTCGCCCCAGGTTATGGTTCATTCGTCTTCTTCCGGACCGGAGACGGGATCAAGCACCAGTACAAGGCGGGTCTCCCCGGTTCCTTCGATAGGCGGGGATCTGTGCAACAGTCCGGCCGCCGGTGTTGGAGGCCAGAGCGACCCGCGCAACAGAACCGGCACGCCTGTCGACACATTGAATACGTTCATGGGGTCTGCTCCTTCAACAGAGGTCCCGTATTGCGTCCCCCGGCCCCGGTAGGTGCAAACCAACCGCCCGGTGATCGCATCGCGATGGAACTTGCGGCAGGCGTTTGTGGAAATCGCCTGCAGCCGCAGACGCAGGTGGTCGCAGCCCATCAGAACAGCAAAGTTGTTGGCCAATTCTGAAATGTCCTGCACAAGCCAGTCCAGATGAGGACCCTCCGGCATTTTTGCCAAATCGCAAAGCTGGCGTGCGACCTCTTTCACCGCGGTGGTCGGAACCACAACCCGCGCGTTTGGCAAAACGGCTGGGTCAAGTCCGGCAAGCCAGGCCTCCACATCCGCAGGCATCTCCCGCTGCCAAAGGGCCGCCGCGCAAGCGGGGTCGCGAAAGACCTGCAGTTCTTCCGCGTCGTTTACGCTGCTCACGCCTACCGGCTGAAGCGTCGCGATTTTTGCGGCGACGTTCATGCGGCGTCCTCTACACGTCGCCAGCCGGGGAACGGATCAGGCAGGTCCATGGGCAACGCGTCGGGTCCAGAGGCCAAATCAGCCGGCACCAAACAGCCGTCCAGTTTCTCTTTCAGCGCAGGCCAGTCGATGTCAGAGCCTATGAACACCAACTCTTGCCGCCGATCGCCCCAGGGCTCAATCCAGTGTTGCTCCATGTAGGCGCGTGCGGACGGATGGTCCGGCCAGCGGTCTTGCGGGACCGAGGCCCACCACGTGCCAATCGGTTTGACACTTGAAAGCGCACCCGCCAGCGAAAATTCCGCAACCCACTCAGGCCGCGTTGCAATCCAGAAATGACCCTTGGCCCGGATCACACCCGGCATGTCCCCGTTTAAAGCCGCAAGGATCTTTTCGGGCACAAAGGGCTGGCGCGCACGGTAGACAAAGGACGTAACACCGTATTCTTCGGTCTCCGGCACATGGTCAGCAAAGCCATAAAGCTCCTTGGCCCACATGGGATGTTCATGGGCCTTGTCGAAATCAAACAGCCCGGTGTCGAGGATCTTCTCAGCTGCAACTTCTGAATGGTTGGTCTCGATGATTTCGGCATCTGCGTTCAGGCTGCGAATGATCTTGCGCGCCGCATCCACTTGCGCATCTGTTGCATCCGCCACCTTGTTCAGGATCACCACATCCGCAAATTCCATCTGGTCGGTCAGCAAATGCACCAACGTGCGTTCATCTTCCTCTCCCATGACCTCGCCGCGGTCGCGCAGAAAGTCATGGCTTGAGAAATCGTTGAGCAGGTTCACCGCATCAACCACCGTCACCATGGTGTCGAGCCGCGCAACATCAGACAGGCTGTCGCCGAACTCGTCCCGGAAATCGAAAGTCGCCGCAACAGGTAGCGGCTCAGAAATCCCAGTGCTCTCGATCAGCAAGTAGTCAAAGCGCTGTTCGGCTGACAGCCGACGCACCTCTTCCAACAGGTCATCGCGCAATGTGCAGCAGATGCAGCCGTTGGACATCTCGACCAGCGTTTCGTCGGTTCTGCTCAGTTCCGTATCCGCCCGCACAAGGTCAGCGTCGATGTTTACTTCGGACATATCATTTACAATGACAGCCACCCGCCGCCCTTCGCGATTGTTCAAAACGCGGTTCAGCAAAGTGGTCTTACCGGCCCCAAGGAAACCAGAAAGAACCGTGACCGGAAGGCGATTGTCAGACATGTGGATTCTCCAAGTTGGGTGGCGACGATCACGCAACTTACGCAGTTACTAGACGAATGCAACTGCAATTGTTACGTAAAGAGGCCACGAGGAAAGAAATCACATGAAACGGAACAGCCGTTTGTCTCTTGCGCTCCACACGCTCAGCCATATGGCGGCGGAACCCGACCGCATGCGCACGTCGGCAGACATTGCAGAGCATGCGGGAACCAACCCCGTGGTCGTGCGTCGCGTGCTGGGAAAGCTGCGGGAGGCGGGCCTGCTGACGTCTGAGAAAGGCCACGCGGGCGGCTGGAAACTGGCAAGGCCCGCGCACGAGATCACGCTGGCGGACATCTATCTGGCCCTTGATGAACGGCTTGTGTCAGGGAACGGCGGCGACCCCGCTCCGGCGCTACAATGCAGCGTAGAATCCGGCCTGCAAGCCCGTGTCTCCGAGGTTCTTCATGACATCGAAGCAAACCTTGTGGAGCGGCTGCGTGAAACGACCATCACCGATGTGCATCCCAGCACGTGCAGCTACTGCGCGAGCTAAGTCTGCGTGACACCGTCATTGGTCTGAAAGCCCCATCAACGGCCCCCAGCGCATTCCTCACATGAAGGAACCGCGCGTCAAATGCCCGAAATCGACCTCAGCTGTGACAAGACCTCGGCCGACCCCTGCCCCGTCTTCAGGCTTGTAAACACCACGGGCAACTCCCCCCGCATGCGCGCCGCATCCTTGCGCATGACGTCCAGCGAGGCACCCACATGCGGAGCAAGGTCGGTCTTGTTGACAACCAGAATGTCGGACCGGGTGATCGCAGGACCACCCTTGCGCGGGATTTCTTCGCCCGCAGCCACATCAATGACGTAGATGGTCAAATCCGCCAGTTCCGGGCTGAAGGTGGCAGAGAGGTTATCCCCACCGGATTCGATAAGCACGATCTCCACATCTGGATGTCGGGCTCGCATCTCGGCCACAGCGGCCAGATTGATCGAGGCATCCTCGCGGATTGCCGTATGCGGGCAGCCCCCGGTTTCAACGCCAATGACGCGCTCTGACGGCAGGATCTGCATGCGCATCAAGGCTTCTGCATCTTCCTGGGTGTAGATGTCATTGGTGATGACACCGATGGAGTGATCGTCTTTCAGCATCTCGGCTAGACGTGCGGTCAGTGTGGTCTTACCCGCGCCAACCGGGCCGCCGATACCGACGCGCAAAGGGCCATTGAGTTTGGTCATGATTGGAACAGCCTTGGTTCAAGAGTTTCGTGTGCCATCGCAGAAATGTCTGAGAGGAAGGTGTTGCCAAATACATCTGTGACATCAGCGCCTTTGGTGTCTTCGGCGACGTGCAGGCATAAAGGTTGCAGGTTCAGGATCACGCGCTGCCCTGCTGTCTGCCCAATCGGGCTTAGGCGCAGCGCCGCTGCCGCTAGGTTGGCAACAAAGCTTTGCAGATAGAGGGCGACCGTGGCCTCAACATCCACCCCGGCGCGCTTTGCGGCGTGTCCAACCGCAACGGGCAGCAGCATCTCGGGCAAATCCATACCCCAGACCGCATTGACCGTCGCAACAAAGGCGACCCCCTGCCGTTCCGCCTCTCGCAGACGTTCGCGGGAAAGGGCAAAGGCCCTGGCCTGCGCGTGGACCTCTAGCGGATCATCTGCCGCAAAGGCCAGCCGCAGCCAGATCGCATCTGATCTGCCCGATCCATCGCTCAGACAATCGCGCAGCCAGTCTTCCAACCCTTCCGCATCCCGGATCCAGTCTTCGTGGAAAGCGGTCTCAACCCCATGCGAATAGGCAAACGCCCCGGTCGGGAAACCGGGCGACAGCCATTGCGTCAGCGTCAGAAGCTGCGGATCAATGGGTGTGGTCATGCGCCGAATGCCCGTGATCGTGCGAATGGGTGCGGCCATGGCCATAGGCTCCGCCCTCTGGCGTGAACGGTTCTGTGACCTCTGCCACAGTGGCCCCCAGATGGCTCAGCATATGGGCAATCACCGGGTCGTTCTGGATCAACAGGCGGTCCGGTTCAATCTGACAGGGCGTGTGGCGGTTACCGATGTGCCAGGCCGACCGGGGCAAGTTTGCGCCGGTGACGGCCAGCAGCTCCTCAGGGGCCGCCGTGATTTTCACCAGACGGCCATCGCCAAGCTCCAGCACATCGCCATCGTTCAGCGAAACAGTATGCTCAAAATCCGCAACGAACGACCAGCCCTCTGAGGTCGTCAGCTTTTTGCGGCGAAAGAAACGCGCGTCATAGGTCAAGGCACAATCAGCAGTAGCGCTTTCCGAAGTGCCGACGGGATGGAAGGATTGCGCAAGGGGGAGATCAGTCATGATGCCTCAATACATAAAATACCGCTGCGCCATGGGCAGCTCGGTTGCAGGTTGACAGGTCAGCAGTTCACCATCTGCGCGCACCTCGTAGGTTTCGGGGTGCACTTCGACCTCCGGCGTGGCACTGTTCAGGACCAGATCCGCTTTGCCGATGCCGCGCGTGTTCTCAACCGCAAGCGTCCTCTTGGCCAGACCAAGCGCGTCGCCCACGCCCTCCGCCTGAGCCGCCTCAGACACAAAGGTGACCGCGCTGGCCTCAACCGCGCGGCCAAAGGCACCAAACATGGGCCGGGTGTAGACAGGCTGCGGTGTGGGGATGGATGCATTGGGATCCCCCATCTGGGCGCAGACAATGCTGCCGCCCATCAGAACCAATTCAGGCTTCACCCCGAAAAAGGCCGGGTTCCACAGCACCAGATCAGCGCGCTTGCCTTCCTCGATGGTGCCAATGTGCTTTGACAGACCATGCGCTATGGCCGGGTTGATGGTGTATTTGGCAATGTAGCGGCGCACCCGGAAATTGTCGTTATCGCCGGTTTCCTCCGGCAATGCCCCGCGTTGCTTCTTCATCTTATCAGCGGTTTGCCAGGTGCGGATGATCACCTCTCCCACACGCCCCATGGCCTGACTGTCCGAGGCGATGATCGAAAACGCGCCCATGTCATGCAGGATGTCTTCGGCGGCAATCGTCTCGCGCCGGATGCGGCTTTCGGCAAAGGCAACGTCCTCGGGGATTGATTTGTCGAGGTGATGGCAGACCATCAGCATATCGAGGTGCTCATCCACCGTATTGACCGTGAAAGGCCGCGTGGGGTTGGTGGAGGACGGCAGCACATGCGCCTCCCCGCAGATCTTGATGATATCAGGCGCGTGGCCGCCCCCTGCCCCTTCGGTGTGGAAAGCATGGATCGTGCGGCCCTTGATGGCGGCAATGGTGTTCTCGACAAAACCGGATTCGTTCAGTGTGTCCGTGTGGATCATCACTTGCACATCCATGTCATCGGCCACAGAAAGGCAGCAATCAATGGCACCTGGGGTCGTACCCCAGTCTTCATGCAGCTTCAGCGCGCAAGCACCGGCCCTGACCTGCTCTTCCAAGGCGGCAGGCAGTGACGCATTGCCCTTGCCCGCAAAGGCCAGGTTCATCGGGAAGGCATCTGCGGCCTGCAGCATCCGCCCAATGTGCCAGGGTCCCGGCGTGCAGGTGGTCGCCAGCGTGCCATGCGCAGGCCCCGTGCCACCACCCAGCATGGTGGTCAGGCCCGAATGCAGCGCATCTTCAATCTGTTGCGGACAGATGAAATGGATGTGGCTGTCAAAGCCGCCTGCGGTCAGGATCTTGCCCTCACCTGCCAGCGCCTCGGTGCCGGGGCCCACAATGATATCGACCCCCGGTTGCGTGTCCGGGTTGCCTGCCTTGCCGATCTTGTGGATTTTGCCGTCCTTCAGACCCACATCCGCTTTGTAAATGCCCGTCGCATCCACGATCAGCGCGTTGGTGATGACTGTATCCACCGCCCCTTCGGCGCGCGTGACCTGAGACTGCCCCATCCCGTCACGGATGACCTTGCCGCCACCAAACTTGACCTCTTCACCGTAGCTTGCGGCGTTGTCACCATCACCGCCTGTCAGGGCCTTGCCGACCGCTTCGGCGGTCAGGTCACGCTCCACTTCGATAATCAGATCGGTATCAGCCAGCCGCAGCCGGTCCCCTGTGGTGGGGCCAAACATGGCGGCATAATCGGCGCGTGAGATGGATGCGGGCATCAGAGCTCTCCCATGATTTTCTGGTTGAACCCATAGACCTTCCGCGTCCCGCTGAACGGGATCAGCTGCACCTCGCGCCGCTGGCCCGGCTCAAACCGCACGGCGGTGCCGGCGGCAATGTCCAGCCGCATGCCGCGCGCGGCGTCGCGATCGAAATCGAGCGCGCTGTTGGCCTCACCAAAGTGATAATGACTGCCTACCTGTACGGGCCGGTCGCCTGTATTGGCGACCATCAGCGTGATGGGCGTGGAACTCGGGTTCAGTTCCAATGTGCCCTCTGCGGGAAAAAGCTCTCCGGGGATCATCTGCGCCTCGCTTTAGCGGATCGGATTGTGGACGGTGACCAGTTTGGTGCCGTCCGGGAACGTGGCCTCAACCTGCACTTCGTGGATCATTTCGGGGATACCCTCCATGCAGTCGGCGCGGGTGATCACCTCAGCCCCCGCCTCCATCATGTCAGCCACGGAGCGGCCATCGCGCGCCCCTTCGACCACTGTGTCCGTGATCAACGCAATGGCCTCGGGATGGTTCAGCTTGACGCCACGGGCCAGGCGCTTGCGCGCGACCTCGGCCGCCATGGCAATCAACAGTTTGTCGTAACTATTCAGGTTGTCTCTGGGGCGTTTCAGACGCTTGATTTTGTCAGGTCGGTTCGAGTTTCTGGATGAGTTGATCGGCGGTTTTCTGGAGTGTTTCGATTATTGACCAGCCCTGTTTGCGTGCCGTTTCGATCACGGTTCTGAGGGTGCAGAAGTTTTCCGCGCCGGTCAGTGTGCGGAAGCATCCCGAGACCTTGATACGGACCTTGCCCATTCTCAGATCCCTCTCGGCCTCGTTATTTGTGAAGGGAACCTGCAAGTCGGTAAGGAAGCGCAGGACATCGGCCTTGCGGTCACGCAATCGCAGCACGAGATTGTGTCCGGTTCGCCGTTTTGGTCGTCCTCGGGGGGATTTGCCGGGCAGTGCGGGTTTCAGCGGTGGCTGGTTTTCATGTAACGACAGCCCCTGCGCGATGCAGGTGTCGTAGCGCTCATCGATGGCCTTGACCACATGCGCCGCGACATGATCCCGACCGTTTGCCCGGGCGCTGGCGGCCGCCCTTTTCGCGTCCAGCAGGATAGTCTGCATCATCGCAGCCCATGCTTCCTTTTCGATATCGACGAGCGCCTGCAACTCGCGCATGTGATGGGCATTGCAAAGGCCGTGCACGACCTCCTCCATCCTGGCGTAGGATGCCCAGTTGTCATGCACCGCAATCCCCGATACGCCGGACAGCAGATCGCCTCTGCCCGCCCCCATCCGGAAATGGCTCAGGGTCAATGAGCAGATGACATGCTGCCACCGGTTTCGGCCTTCAACCCGCAGACCTGTTTCATCCAGATGTTTCACCGCCACCTGCACACCGCACAAGGCGTCACGTACAGCGTCTGCAAAAGACAGCATGCCCTCCGCCACCTTCGCAATCAGCCGCGCCAGTGTGGCGGCGGAAATGCGCACGCCGAACAGGTCACGAAAGACCTGCGACAGACGGTCATCGGGAATGCAATGGTACGTCTGAAGATAGCTCGCCATGGCCGCAATATGATTGCCGTACTGAACCGGTGCCCTGACCCCTTCCGGGAACGTGCCGCGCACGTGCTTTCCGCAGTTCGGGCATGTGCACTTATGAGCCCGGTGCTCAGTGATCGTGAGGGGTGGCGGCGGCGGCAGGTCGAACACCTGCCGGGCTGCAAACCCCTGCGAGGGGCATTGCGTCAGATCATGATCGCAGTCGGGACAGGCTTGTGGATGATGGTCGACAACCTCGTCGGGGGTGTCCGTCTGCTCCAGGGTCGTGCCCTTGTGCCCCGGCTGACCGCCGGGCTTGCGATCCAGTTGCCCGCGCTGATCCTTCCTGCCCTTCGCCGTCGGCTTCGCAGGGCTGTCACTCGACGGAGGCTTGCTGCTGTTCCGGCTGTTCAACGCAAGGCGACGCTCAAGCCCCTCAATCCGCTGCTCAAGCACAACGATCATCTCTGCCTGTCGCCGGTTCTCCTCGACAAGATACGCAATCGTCTCACGCTGCGTTTCGATCAATTCAATCAGTTGGGACTTCGAGAGTTCAGCAAGTCCGCTGGTATGGGTGGGTTCGCCAGACATGCCCTGATCGACTCATGAAATCCTCAATCAGAAAACCGGAATGTGCTCCCCCGAGTCGATTTGACGCAGCCGAAAAACGCCACCGACAACCTGGGCAGTTACAGTTTGTCTTTTTCACGTGGGGTGAGCTGCATAGGTCTAAAGGCTCCAGGATTTCGGCAAAGCGGTTTCGGTCAGGCGTTCCAGCACCGGCACCAGCCAATTGCGCAAGAGAAAGGAATCGGGGGCAAGAAGCCGGATCGTCAGCAGGTTCGGCAAAACCAGACTTGCGCCGCCCGTGTTGGGCAGCAGCTGCCTGACAATCGGCAGCAGCGCTTCTGCGCGGGGGCCGAAGTAAAACGCGCTGGCAAGCGCGGTCATACCGCCCGCAACGGCAGGCCGCTCCAGACGGTCACTAATCGGCCCGTCAAGATTGATGCGGTCACAATAGATCGGCTGGTCGTCGCAATGGAGGGTGATGTGATCGCGAAACTTGCCCGAAACCCGCGTCTCGCCCATCGCACGGCGCCCGAAGGCTATGGGTTCGACCAACACAGCCTCGGCCCCTTCGGTGACACTCACCTTAAGGCGACGGTCGAGAGATCCGCCATCAAAAAAGATCAGCTCTTGCGGCAACCAATGAAGCACCGCCCCCTTGGCGGCCGAAAGACGCGTTCTGACCCGGGCTGTACCAGATGTGCTGCGATAGGCACGCTCGGCGGCCTGGGTGGTCAGGATCAACCGGCTGTCCGGCCCGGCACTGGCCGAGGTTTCAAACCGGTCGCCGCCCGTCAGCCCGCCGGAGGTGTTCAACACAATCGCTTCGACCGCATCCCTGCGCCGTGGAAACGTCACCTTGCTTGCGCCAGAGGTCCTGAAACGGTCAATACCCACGCGCC
>CAXMWW010000031.1:0-5117 GCA_963422245.2 uncultured Sulfitobacter sp.
GATCTTCTCTTCCACTTCGCCGGACAATGGCATGAGCCGAGCCGAGTCTGTGGCAAAGGGTAAAGCCTACCGTTACTGCCGAGAAGCAGGCGGCAGTGCAAGAAATGTTAGTATAAACAATGTCATCTGCAACCCGGATACGGAAGGCGATCGAGAAGGCTGGTCATGCGTTGCTGACGCGTCATTCGAGTGTAAGTGAATGCGATTTTCAACCTTTGCAAACAACAATCAAATAGGTGAGGCTTCTTGCTGATGCGTGTAAAAACTCTCTTGGTTATCTGTTCAAGTTTTTCGATATGTGCGTGCTCGGAACAAGCGGCTGAAGGTATTGCGCAAGGTTTGGCAGCGTACAATGCACAGCCACAACCTTACTACAGCCCTCCTCAGTACACGCCTACCCAACCTCGATCTATTTCCACACAACGCTCGTCTTCGTCAGCGAACTCTGCATGCGCCGCGCGTGGTGGAAGACTTGTGAATGGATTTTGCCAACTCCCCTCTCCACCGCAGTCGCAAAGTACGGGAACATACAAAGGACCGAGATGTAGTGCCACCGCTTGCGAAATGTAATTGGCTATGACTTGGCCCCTATTCGCAAAATGAACTCGAACCGACCGATGGCTCTCACGTGTTGGCCCAATTGCCACATTTTGTCGAAGTGGAAATGCCAGCACGTCGGCTCGAAATCAGGCTAATACTCTCAACTGACTGAAAGCCATCGACAATTACGGAGCGCTCCAGAGATAGTTGGGATGGCCTCAGTTGTTTCACGGTGTTGGCCAACAAGTCATGGTTTGCGGCAGCGTCGTCCCACCATCCTGACATCCAGCTTTGGTGCACCGAAGGCCCGGTATCGGGAAGGAATTCCCCTGCCTACAAATTTCTGCTCCCTTTCCTTCCCAGCAACGACGTTCGCGGGATCCTGAGACAAACGCGCTGCCGCCTGCCCGCACAGCATTGACACCCGCTCCGCACCGCGCCAAACCGCGCGCATCATGTTGCGCATCGACCGGATCACCTATGCCATTGCTGGCCGCAGGCTTTTTGACGAGGCCAGCGCGGTGATCCCTGCCGGGCACAGGGTTGGTCTGGTGGGCCGCAACGGCACCGGCAAGACCACGCTATTTCGGCTGATCCGGGGCGAATTGGCGTTGGAAAGCGGCCAGATCAGCCTACCCAAAGGCGCGCGGATCGGCGGGGTGGCGCAGGAGGTGCCCTCGAACGACGTTTCGCTGCTGGACACCGTGTTGGCGGCTGACACCGAACGCGCGGCGTTGATGGCTGAAACCACCAACGATCCCGCGCGGATTGCCGAAATTCAGACCCGTCTGGGCGATATCGACGCCTGGTCGGCCGAGGCGCGCGCGGCCTCGATCCTCAAGGGGCTTGGGTTTGACGATCCCGATCACGCCCGCCCCTGTTCAGATTTCTCGGGCGGCTGGCGGATGCGTGTAGCGCTTGCGGCGGTACTTTTTGCCCAGCCCGATCTACTGCTTCTGGACGAGCCGACCAACTATCTCGATCTCGAAGGTGCGCTGTGGCTTGAGGCCTATCTGGCCAAGTACCCCCACACGGTAATCGTGATCAGCCACGACCGTGGCCTGCTGAACCGTGCCGTGGGATCGATCCTGCATCTCGAGGATCGCAAGCTGACCTTTTACCAGGGGCCTTATGATCAGTTTGCACGCACCCGTGCCGAAAAGCTGGCCGTGGCCGAGGCGATGGCCAAAAAACAGGAAGCGCGGCGCGCGCATCTGCAATCCTATGTGGATCGGTTCAGGTACAAGGCCGACAAGGCCAAACAGGCGCAATCCCGTCTGAAGGCATTGGCGCGGATGCAGCCCATCACTTCGCCCCAGGAAGCCGCCCTGCGCGCCTTTTCCTTTCCCACGCCAGAAGAGCTGAGCCCGCCCATCATCGCGATGGAAGGCGCCGCCGTGGGATATGGCGGTGATCCCGTGCTGAAGAAACTGGACCTGCGGATCGATCAAGACGACCGCATCGCGCTGCTGGGCAAGAATGGCGAAGGCAAATCCACGCTCTCCAAGCTGCTGTCGGGGCGGCTGGAGCGTGAGATGGGCAAAATGGTGTCGGCCTCGAAACTGCGGGTGGGCTATTTCGCGCAGCATCAGGTGGATGAACTGTTCGTCGATGAAACGCCGCTGGATCACCTGCGCCGTCTGCGCCCTGGCGAAACACCTGCGAAGCTGCGCGCGCGGCTTGCGGGCTTTGGTCTGAACGCGGATCAGGCCGATACGGTGGTGGGCCAGCTGTCGGGCGGGCAAAAGGCACGCCTGTCGCTGTTGATTGCCACCATCGACGCGCCGCATCTTCTGATCCTGGACGAACCGACGAACCACCTGGATATCGAAAGCCGCGAAGCGTTGGTGGAGGCGCTGACCGCCTATACCGGCGCGGTGATATTGGTCAGCCACGACATGCACCTTCTGGAGCTGGTGGCCGACCGGCTTTGGCTGGTCAAGGACGGCACAACCAAACCCTATGAAGGGGATCTGGAAAGCTATCGTCAGTTGCTTTTGTCGCGTGAGACGCCTGCCAAGGCCAAGGCCGAGACCGCCAAGCCCAAACGCCCGGATCGTGACACGATGCTGGCGCTGAAGGCCGAGGTGCGCAAAGGCGAAGCGCGGATCGAAAAGCTGAACGATATGCGTGACAAGCTGGCTGCGAAACTGGCCGACCCGCAGCTATATGAGACGGGCGATGCGGGCACCATCGCCACGTGGCAGCGCAAATATGCCGAGGTGATGGACGGGCTGGACCGCGCGGAAGAGATTTGGATGAAAGCGCTGGAAAAGCTGGAAGACGCCGAGCAGCGCTGATCATTTTCGCAGCGCACCGGGCGGGCAGCGTCATGTGATGTCGGAAAATCCATGACATTTGCACAGCGAAATGGCGGCTTGGCGGACGGAGTGAGCTTCCGCAGCTGTATTCGAATGTCCGCTTGTAGTGCACTTTATTCATCCGCGCGCGATCGCGCTTTTCGGTAAAAAGATCGCGATTTGGGCGCCAGATTCCTCAGCATTGTACTCAAGAAGTTCAATTTCTTCGGGCTTCTCCGGGATGAAAACAAGAAATGCCTGATTGATACCCGAAACCTGCATATACTCTTCAACTTGTTCTCTGCCCGCTACGACTCGATCGCGGTTCTTAGAAAATCGCTTGAGTTCGACGAGCAGTGTCTCGTCGCCCTTTCTCAAGACCATATCAGCTCGATAGCTGCTGTGAGATGACAGTTTAGGTTCCACTATCACGTCAACGTCCGGCATGGCGGAAGCGATTGCTCCATGCAGTGATCCAGTCAACAATGCTTCAGTCATGGCTCCAGTCGGACGTACCCCTGCGTAGTTTGCGGCAAATTTTAGGACCAGTTCTGATGCACGCTTAAACAGTTTATCATCTGTGGCTTCACGGGAAGACAACTGGACCTGAGACTTTGTTGCAGCTTTGCTTGCTTTAAATGCTAACTTTTCAGCAATCTGATCTGACAGTAAGCAAGCAAAAGCTGATACGGAGACTATCGCGAGGAAGGCCTCGCTTTCATCAAAATAGAGTTTGTAGTCGTGCGTCGAGGGGTTCCGCCACTTAGTCCTGTAAGTGCTGAATTGGTCCAATACTCTTTCGCGAAAAACTGTGTTTTTCTCCAGGTATTGCTCGATTTGATAAGGCGTCTTTTTGTGCGGGTCATGACCGGTTAGAACCCTATATGCTTCTTTGACACCACCTTCGAATGATTGATTGGTTCGATAGATCACGTCTGTGAATGCTGTTTCGTCGCCATCATTCTGCCCACGTGCCAAATGGCGAATAGCCACTTCGATATGGCCCAACGTCGCCTTTATTCCGGAAATGTGTTCGCCATCATCAAGGGCATCGATCTTGTTCCGCAGTGTGTCGACAAGGTCCAAACAAAGTCTCCGATCAATTCGTTACAATGATTTTTGCCATTCCAGTAGCTGACTTGCAACAATCTCTGAGACATTGATAGCAGCCATTTTCCGCAGTGCAGAAAGTCCGAAAACCCATGGGAATTCTCGTGGACCCACCTATATTCAAAGTTGGGAGCGACGGGAGACCGCGCATGAGCGAGAATGACATTGGCAGATTGATCTTCCTGATTATTCTGGGAGGCGCGATCGTGTTCTGGTTTCTGGCGCAGAACAGAAGCAGCATTAACCGTACGCTGCAACAAGCTGTAATCTGGGCACTTTTGTTCCTCGGCGTGATCGCGGGATATGGGCTGTGGGCCGATGTGCGCCATACGATCATGCCGCGTCAGGCCATCTTTGAGGAGCAGGGCCGCGTGGCCGTGCCACGATCACCTGACGGGCATTATTACCTGACGCTGGATGTGAACGGTGCGTCGGTGGATTTTGTTGTTGATACGGGTGCCACCGGTGTGGTGCTGAGCCAGCAGGACGCCGAGCGGATGGGGCTAGAAATGGACGCGCTGGTTTATATGGGCCGCGCGATGACCGCCAATGGCGAGGTGCGCACGGCCCCCATTCGTCTGGACAGCATGGCACTGGGGCCCATCGTGGATCACAACGTGCCGGCCTGGGTGAATGAGGGCGATCTGGATCAGTCGCTGTTGGGCATGGCCTATCTGCAGCGCTGGGATCGGATCGAGATCACCCAAGGTGAGCTGATCCTGACGCGCTGAGGGCGCTTACTTTTCGGCCTTCTTCTCCCACCGGCCGCTTTCTTCGGACCAGTATTGCGCGGAACACCCCGCGTCGGTCAGCCGTTTCCACTGGCCGCGCGCGGTTTGCCGGGCGCTGTCGTCGTTGCCGTCAAAGAGGATACAGACCCGTTCCAGCGATTGAACCTCATCCGGCGCGACCTCCGCCCCGTCGATGGTCATGACGCATTGAGGGGCATTCGCGGCATCCGACGTTGTGGTCAGCAAAATCGGCTGCAGCGCGTCATGCGGACCGCCCGCAAGCCCGTGGGGCAAGAAGCCTTCATCCGCCCCCTGCCACAGCCGCTGGTCCAGCCAGTCCAGCCGTGCGGGGTCAGTGCCGCGCACCGCAACCCGCCAGCCCGCGCCCCGCGCCTTGCCCAGAAGCATGGGCAGTGTCGCTTCCAGCGGTTGACCG
>CAXMWW010000032.1:0-331745 GCA_963422245.2 uncultured Sulfitobacter sp.
GGTTGAAGAACCTGAGGTAGAGATGGTGGCTGTCGCAGAGGCTGAGCCAGCACCGATCCCCGAAGCAGACGTACAGCAAGATGATCCGCTCCCCGCCCCACGCCGCCGCATGACTTTCACGTTTGACGAACAGAGGATCACATGACCTTGGCCGAAACGACCCCTCAGATTGCCGAAGAGGACCGCCTGCGGGCTGATCTTTACAACTTTCTCGGCCTCATCCTGGCGCGGCCTGCCGATGACATGCTGATCAGCCAATCGGCGGGCCTGTCCGGGATGACAGTGATTTGGGTCAGGCGATCACCACCCTGTCGAAGGTGGCGAAGCTGTCGATACCCAGGGCGGTTGAGTCCGAGTTCAATAAGCTTTTTATCGGTCTGGGGCGGGCGAGTTGCTGCCTTACGCGAGCTACTATCTGACCGGGTTCCTGAACGAAAAACCTTTGGCAGCGCTGCGGCAGGAAATGTCGGCTCAAGGCATGGCACGGGCAGCAAATGTATTTGAACCCGAGGACAACATCGCCAGCCTGATGGAAATGATGGGCGCGCTGA
Organism: uncultured Sulfitobacter sp.; assembly: GCA_963422245.2. Classification (GTDB taxonomy): domain Bacteria; phylum Pseudomonadota; class Alphaproteobacteria; order Rhodobacterales; family Rhodobacteraceae; genus Sulfitobacter. Next base: position 552 of record CAXMWW010000032.1, read on the forward strand.
TCGTAGGACGCTTTGGTACACCCGCCGATCTGGAGCGACAGAAGACCTTCTTTAACAAGCACGTCGCCCCTTGGGCCGGGCATTTCTTTTCCGATTTGGAGGGTGCCAAGAACTCCGTCTTCTACGCACCTGTCGGCACTGTGGGCCGTGTGTTCATGGAGATTGAGACAGAAGCCTTCCGGTTGGGAGGCAACTGACGTTCACCGGCTGCCGGGAGGGCAGTCAACAAGGGCGCGGGTGACCGGGCCGAAACCAAATGAAGGAGACGACAATGTCGAAGAAAGAAGAGGCAAGCCGCCGCGACTTTCTGAAACTGGCCGGAACAGCGGCACCCGCAGTGGCGGTTGTGGCAGCCTCCGGTGGTGCGGCTGAAGCAGCCGAGCCCGATCTGACCCGTGAGGAGATGCAGGACACCCTGCACACGCGGGCCTACTACGACAGCGCGCGGTTCTGACCGGGCGACGTCATGAGCGACAAGACGCGACTGGTTGCGTGACGCCCGACTGCTGATTGTCAAAACAGGGAGCCAAGCGAGCGCGGGCAGCAGCCCAAGCAAGCAAGGGAGAAACGAAAATGCTTAGGAAAAAGACCAACGGGGTTGCGCGACGCCCCCAGCGGACTTCGATCCTGTCTGAGGCGGCAAATGCCTCAGTCGACCGGCGTGCATTCCTGCGCGGGTCGGGGCTTGCCATCGGGGGGCTTGCGGCAATTGCTGCCACAGGCGGTACGGTGACGCAGGCCAATGCGGCCGCTAATGCGGTCGGCGCGGTCGAATTGAAGAAATCCGTATGTACGCATTGTTCCGTCGGCTGCACGGTTGTGGCCGAAGTTCAGGATGGTGTCTGGACGGGCCAGGAGCCCGGCTGGGACAGCCCTTTCAACCTGGGTGCCCATTGCGCCAAAGGTGCAGCAGTGCGCGAACACGCCCACGGCGAGCGCCGCCTAAAGTACCCGATGAAGAAAGAGGGTGGCGAATGGAAGCGCATCAGCTGGGAACAGGCGATCAACGAGATCGGCGACGGCATGATGTCGATCCGGGACGAAAGCGGCCCGGACAGCGTCTATTGGCTGGGCTCTGCCAAGCACAACAACGAACAGGCCTATCTGTTCCGCAAGTTCGCCGGCTACTGGGGCACGAACAACGTCGACCACCAGGCGCGGATCTGTCACTCCACCACGGTTGCAGGTGTTGCGAACACCTGGGGCTATGGCGCGATGACCAACAGCTACAACGACATCCACAATTCCAAGGCCATCTTCATCATCGGCGGCAACCCTGCCGAAGCGCACCCCGTGTCGCTGCTGCACGTCCTGCGGGCCAAAGAGCAGAACAACGCCCCGCTGATCGTCTGCGACCCGCGCTTCACGCGCACCGCCGCACATGCCGATGAATATGTCCGCTTCCGTCCGGGCACGGACGTGGCGCTGATCTGGGGCATCCTGTGGCACATCTTCGAGAACGGTTGGGAGGACAAAGAGTTCATCCGCACCCGTGTCTGGGGCATGGACCAGATCAAGGAAGAAGTGGCCAAGTGGACGCCCGAAGAAGTCGAGCGTGTCACCGGCACCCCCGGTTCGCAGCTCAAGCGCGTGGCCCGGACGCTGGCCAACAACCGTCCCGGCACCGTGATCTGGTGCATGGGCGGCACGCAGCACACCAACGGGAACAACAACACACGGGCGTACTGTGTGTTGCAGCTGGCGCTGGGGAACATGGGTACCTCCGGTGGCGGCACCAACATCTTCCGCGGCCACGACAACGTGCAGGGTGCGACGGACCTTGGGGTTCTGAGCCACACGCTGCCGGGCTACTACGGCCTGTCTGCTGGCTCATGGGCCCACTGGGCACGTGTCTGGGGTGAGGACCTGGATTGGCTGAAAGGCCAGTTCGCGATGACCAAGGACTCAGAAGGCAAGGACAAGAGCCTGATGAACCTGACGGGCATCCCGGTCAGCCGCTGGATCGACGGCGTGCTGGAAGACCCCGAAAACATGGACAACCCCGACAAGGTGCGGGCCATGGTGCTTTGGGGCCACGCGCCCAACTCGCAGACCCGGATGAAGGAAATGAAGACGGCGATGGAAGAGCTCGACATGCTCGTCGTCATCGACCCTTATCCGACCGTCTCTGCCGTGCTGCATGACCGCACGGATGGCGTTTACCTGCTGCCGGCCTCGACCCAGTTCGAGACCTACGGCTCGGTGACGGCCTCCAACCGGTCTATCCAGTGGCGCGAGAAGGTGGTTGAGCCGTTGTTCGAATCCAAGCCTGATCACGAGATCATTGGCCTGTTTGCACAAGAGTTCGGCTTTGCCGACAGGTTCTTCCGCAACATCGCGCTGGAAGATGACGGTGTGACGCCCAACATCGAAGACACGCTGCGCGAAATCAACGCGGGCATGTGGACGGTGGGGTACACTGGTCAATCACCAGAGCGGCTGAAGCTGCACATGGAGAACCAGCATACCTTTCGACCGCACCACGCTTCAGGCGATTGGCGGTCCGGCGGATGGTGACTACTACGGTCTGCCATGGCCCTGCTGGGGCACGGCGGAGATGGGTCACCCGGGCACGCCGAACCTCTATGACATGTCCAAACCTGTGTCTGAGGGGGGTCTCACCTTCCGGGCGCGCTTTGGCGTTGAAAGGGATGGTGACAACCTGCTGGCCGAAGGGGTCTACAGCGTGGGATCGGAAATCCAGGACGGATATCCCGAATTCACCATGCAGATGCTGATGGATCTGGGTTGGGACAGCGACCTGACGGACGAGGAACGCAGCGCAATCGACGCCGTTGCGGCAGAAAAGACCAACTGGAAGACGGACCTTTCTGGTGGCATCCAGCGGGTCGCGATCAAGCACGAATGTGCGCCCTTCGGCAACGCGAAGGCGCGGGCGGTTGTGTGGACCTTCCCCGATCCGATCCCGATCCACCGCGAGCCCCTGTACACGAACCGCAGGGACCTTGTGGCGGACTATCCGACCTACGAGGACCGCAAGTTCTACCGGCTGCCGACCATGTATGCGTCGATCCAGAAGAACGACTTCTCGAAGGACTATCCGATCATCCTCACCTCCGGCCGTCTGGTCGAATACGAGGGCGGCGGGGACGAGTCGCGGTCAAACCCGTGGCTGGCCGAGCTGCAGCAGGACATGTTCGTCGAGGTCAACCCGCGTGACGCCAACAACCTTGGTGTGCGGGATGGCACGCAGGTCTGGGTAGAAGGTCCGGAAGGCGCGAAGGTCAAGGTCATGGCGATGGTCACCGAACCGGGTCGGCGAAGGCGTTGCCTTTATGCCGTTCCACTTTGGTGGCCATTTTGAGGGTGTGGACCAGCGGGACAAATACCCCGATGGCGCAGATCCTTATGTGTTGGGCGAAAGTACCAATACCGCACAGACCTATGGCTATGACTCAGTAACCCAGATGCAGGAGACCAAAGCCACTCTCTGCAAAATCTGGACAGCGTAAGGAGGAAAGAGAATGGCTAGAGCTAAGTTTCTTTGTGACGCCGAACGCTGCATTGAGTGCAATGCCTGCGTGACCGCGTGCAAGAACGAGCATGAGGTGCCATGGGGCATCAACCGCCGCCGGGTGGTGACCATCAATGATGGTGATCCGGGTGAACGGTCGATCTCTGTGGCCTGCATGCATTGTTCGGACGCGCCCTGCATGGCGGTGTGCCCGGTCGACTGCTTCTATCAGAACGAAGAAGGGGTTGTCCTGCACTCCAAGGACCTGTGCATCGGGTGTGGCTACTGCTTCTATGCGTGCCCCTTCGGCGCGCCGCAGTTCCCGCAGGCCGGCAACTCTGGCAGCCGTGGCAAAATGGACAAATGTACCTTCTGCCAGGGGGGACCGGAGGAAACCCATTCGACAGCCGAATTCGCCAAGTACGGGCGGAACCGGATTGCCGAGGGCAAGCTGCCGATCTGCGCCGAGATGTGCTCCACCAAGGCCCTGCTGGCGGGGGATGGCGACGTTGTGTCGGCCATCTACCGTGAACGCGTGGTCGCCCGCGGCTTCGGCTCGGGCGCCTGGGGCTGGGGGTCTGCCTACGGCCAGCGCGAGGGGTGACCACCCCCTGAAGGGCGGCGCGCTGCCCTTCCAACACCTTTGCCGGACGGTTCTTCGGACCCGTCCGGCCCTTTCGAATTCACTGACAGATTGAGGACCCGAATGCGCGCTCTTCTCTGCTTCGTCTTTCTGTTCATTGCAGGCTTCGCCGCAGCACAGGACAATCCAAATGTGCGGCTGGACGATCAACCGGTTTCCGAAGTCGCGCCTGCCAAGATCGACGCGCGCCCCGCGACAGGTGGCGCGCAAACCCGCGAAGACATTATGGCCCGCCAGCGTGGGGAAGAAGTGGACACGTCCTTCCGGCGCAAATTTGGCAATCCTGACAGTGCGGCAGGACTGGCGCAGCAGCTTGGCACGCTGGGCGGGGCATCTGACCCAGACCTGTGGCGCGCGCTGCGGTTTGATGAGGCGAACATCACAGTTTCAGCCGGTGGTGATGTGGCCAAGACGCTGGTGCAGGACGGTGGCATGCGCTGGTACGAATTTCGGCAGGGGCCGCTGACGCAATACGGTTCTTATCTGCTGCTGGGCACGCTTGGTTTGCTGGTGATCTTTTTCCTGTTGCGGGGCCGTATCCGGGTGGATGCAGACAAGACCGGGCGCACGGTACAGCGGTTCAATGCCATCGAGCGTTTCGCGCATTGGATGCTGGCGGGGTCCTTCATCCTGCTGGGGTTGACCGGCCTTTTTGTTTTGCTGGGCCGCCAGTTTATCGCGCCTTATCTGGGGCGGGAGTTCAACGCGACCCTGCTGACCGCGTCGAAGTTCATCCACAACAACGTGTCCTGGGCTTTCATGATCGCACTGGTGATGGTCTTTGTATTCTGGGTCATTCACAACCTGCCCAGCCGTACGGACCTGAAATGGATCGCCCAGTTCGGGGGGATCGTGGGTAAGAAGCACCCCCCGGCCAAGAAATTCAACGCAGGCCAAAAGGTCATCTTCTGGTCGGTGATCCTGCTCGGCGGCTCCATCAGCCTTTCAGGCTTGTCGCTGCTGTTCCCGTTCGAGATGCCGCTTTTTGCCAAGACCTTTGCCGCGCTTAACAACGTCGGCGTGAACGAGTGGCTCGGGATGGCACCCTTCCCGACGACCCTGTCCCCGCAAGAGGAAATGCAATTTGCCCAAGCCTGGCATGCCATCGTCAGCTTCGTGCTGATGGCCATCATCATCGCGCATATCTACATCGGTTCGGTGGGGATGGAGGGCGCATATGACGCCATGGGCTCTGGCGAAGTGGACGAGGCCTGGGCCAAGCAGCACCATTCGCTCTGGCTTGAAGAGGTGAAAGCCAAAGAGGGCAAGGCTCCGGAAGGGGCCACGCCTGCGGAGTAGACACTTGCGCTGGCTTGCCCTGACGCTCAGCCTTTTGCCAGCGCCCGCAAGCGCGCAGGATTTCACGACACTCAAGGGTCATGGCGGCCCGATCATGGGGCTTGCGGTTTCGCCTGAGGGGCAAGTCGCTTCGGCGAGTTTTGACAATTCCGTCGGGGTTTGGGCCGGGGCAACGCCCAGGTGGCTGGAGGGCCATGATGCCGCCGTCATCGCTGTGGACTACAGCCTGGCGCCGCTGGTGCTGTCTGGGGGGGACGACTTTCGAGTATTGGCCCTGCACCCTGAACTGGCAGAACCCATCGAATTGACGCGGCACCAAGGCAAGGTTGCGGCAATCGCCGTTTCTGATGATGCCGAACATATCGCCACAGCAAGCTGGGATGGCTCCGCCCGCGTTTTGCTTGTGCCACAACCCTCAGAGGTTCCTGGCGCACCGATTTCGGTGACCGAATACCAACTCAATGGCCACCGATCCAACGTAACAGACGTGGCATTCGCAAGGGACGGCCGGCTGATCACCTCATCCTCTGACGGCACTCTCCGGCTGTGGGAAGGACCGTGGAATGATGCGACCTCGCGGGTCCTTATCACCCATGGCTTTGGTATCAATACGCTTGTCACAGACAAGGATTGGATCGCCTACGGCGCAGTCGATGGTGGCACGCGGGTGACAACGCTGGAAGGGGAGGAGGTCGCCGATTTCACGCTCGACCGCCGCCCCATCCTCGCTATGGCCTATCACGCGCCCACGCACCAGTTGGCGGTGGGCGACGGGCATGGCTATATCATGATGATCGACACGCAGGGCTGGACGATCACCCGCGACTTTCGTGCTGCCCGCAAAGGGCCGGTCTGGGCGCTGGCGTTCTCCACTGATGGGGAAACGATCTATGCGGGCGGACTTGATGATGTGGTTTATGCCTGGCCTGTTTCGCTGCTTGACCAATTTGACCCGGCTATTGACGGCCAACGCAGCTTCCTGCGGGACGCGGCGACCATGCCCAATGGCGAACGACAGTTCATGCGCAAGTGTTCGATCTGCCACGCGCTGGAGCCCGGCCCGTCCCGCAAGGCCGGCCCAACCTTGCACGGGGTCTTTGGCCGCCGTGCCGGGAGGGTTCAGGGCTACAGCTATTCGCCCACGCTCGATGGATCAGAAATTGTCTGGACGGGCCAGACCATCGACGCGCTCTTTGATCAGGGGCCGGATCACTATATTCCGGGGTCCAAGATGCCGATGCAGGTGATCGCAAAGCCGGCCGACCGGGCTGATCTGATCACTTTCCTTCAAAACGCCACTTCAGGAGACTAACGCCATGAAACCCATGCTCTCAGGATTTGCGGCCATCGTGGTCATCGGTGTTGTTGCCTGGTACGGGCTGGGGCAGGCAGGGTTTTCGTCTCAGGACACCCATTCAAGTGAAAGCGTCCGGTTGGATTAGCGTCACGACCTAGTCGCCCAGCAAAGCCGCACCCCGCGCAACCTTGCGCAAGAGCGCAGAGAGTTGCGCGCGTTCGTCCGCCTCAAGGCAGGCCAGAACCTCATCCTGACGGGACCGAAGGTATTTGGACGCGCGATCCTGCAGGTCCCGCCCGGCAGGTGTGATGCGCAGCCGGGCTTGCCGACCGTCCGAAGCGTCGGGCGCGCGTTCAATGTAGCCTTCAGCGACCATCCGGTGCACCGCCCGCGAGACGGTATTGCGCGGGCGCTGGGAAACCCGCGCTACTTCCTGCGCGGTCATTTCCGGGAAATGCGCAAGGCAGGCCAGCAAGACAAACTCTGCCCGGATGATACCGAGGTCGCGCTGTATGGCGGCATACCCCCGATTGGCGATGGATCCGGCAAGGTAGGTGATCCGGTAAGCCTCGGGGAATGCGATAGTATCAAAAAGCGCGCGGAAGTCCCGGGGCTGTCGGTCAGTCTTGTCTTTGCTCAAGGGGCTCTCCGAAGGGGTGCGAATTTTGCTTGCCAGATGCGTAGGTCCTGCTCATATTGTTCCAATCGGAACTAAATGCGCAAGAGGTTTCCATCCTGGGGAGGGCTGCATGTCTCAACCGCGCCAAAGGCTGACCATACCGGAACTTGCCGCCAGAAAAGCGGCAGGGGAGCGGCTGGTCATGGTTGCCGTGGGCGAAGTGCTGACCGCGACCTGGGCCGAACGTGCAGGCGTCGATATCGTCGGCGTGGGCGACAGTCTTGGCATGACGCTGCATGGCCACGAAAACACGCTGGCGATGACCGTTGATCAGATGATCATGCACACGAAGGCGGTCAGACGGGGGGCGCCAAATACGCTTTGCCTGACCTCTATGCCTTATGGCTCTTATGCCACGCCGGAAATGGCCGTGGAAAACGCCGTGCGCATGATGAAGGAAAGCGGTGCGGACGCCTTGAAGTTGCAACTCGGTGGGGAAGGTGCGCATATCATCCGGGCGGTTGCGGACGCAGGCGTGCCGATCATGAGCCACGTGGGGCTCTTGCCCCACAAGGTCCACCTGATGGGCGGTTTCAAGACGCAAGGCCGCACCGCTGAAGCGGCAGTGAGGATTGTCGAGGATGCGCGTGCGATTGAAGACGCCGGTGCCATCGGCCTTGAGATTGAAGCGATGCCCTATGAGGTCGGCAAGGCGGTGGATGAGGCCGTTGATATCTTCACCTTCTCTATTGGCGCTGGTGCTGCGGGCACCTGCCAACTGCTCAATGGCTATGACCTGCTGGGGGCCTTTGATACGTTCAAGCCCAAGTTCGCCAAGCGCTATGCAAATCTGGCCGAGATCGCGACACAGGCGTTCAGCGATTACGCCGCTGATGTCCGTTCCGGCGCGTTCCCGGATGCCGATCACAGCTACCAGATGAAACCGGAAGAAATTGCCCGGTTCAATGACCTGATGGGAGGAAACAATGACCCCTGAAGACATCCTTAAGCATCCCGCCCGCGTTCTGACCCAAGCCCAGCGGGAAAAGTACTTTGAAAGCGGCTACGTTGGCGTTGAAGATGTGGTGCCTGCTGACGTTTTGGCCGAACTTGTCGCCGTCACGGACAGCTTTGTCGATCAAAGCCGGGCAGAAACCGCCTCGGGCCGCGTCTTTGACATTGGCCCCGGCCATTCCGCCGAGAGCCCCGTTTTGCGCCGTCTCAAGAGCCCGGATGACCGACATGACGTGTACTGGAATTTCGCCACCGGCATCGTGGCCGATGTGGCCGCTGATCTGGTGGGGCCGAATGTGGTCTTTCACCACTCCAAACTGAACTTCAAATGGTTCGATGAAAGTGACACGGTGAAATGGCACCAGGACATACAGTTCTTCCCGCATACCAATTATAACGTGCTGACCGTTGGGTGTTATTTGGCTGATACGGATATGAACAACGGCCCGCTGGCGGCCAAGCCGGGTTCGCACAACGACCCGCTCTTTGATCAGTATGACGGCGATGGGAACTGGACCGGGCAGTTGAGCGATGCGGATGCCGCGCGCGTGGACATGGCGGACGTCGAATACCTCACCGGCAAAGCAGGCACGCTCACGATCCACAACGCCCGCACGCTGCACTATTCGCCCTCCAGCAAGGCACCGCTGCCGCGCCCTTTGCTGCTGAACTGCTATTCTGCGGCGGATGCCAAACCCTATACGCCGCACCCCGACCCGTCGTCCCATGCCTACGACGTTGTGCGTGGCGAACCCGTCCGCTGGGCGCATCATGACCCACGCCCTTGTCAGATCCCGCCCGATTGGTCTGGTGGGTATACTTCGATTTACGCCGCGCAGTCCGGCGAGGACGCCAAAGGAGCCATGTGATGAACGATCAGGCGAACACCCCGCACCCGAATGGCCAGACCATCCCCAACGGCATGCTGGAAGACAACGCGCCGCGCAACATGTGGTGGGTCGCCGCGCATTCCCGTGAAGTGACGGAAAAGCCGCTGGCCCGCTGGATTCTGGAGACGCCGGTGGTGCTCTACCGCCTCGCCGATGGCACGCCCGCCGCGCTCTATGACCGCTGCCCGCACCGCTGGGCACCGCTGAGCGAAGGGCATGTGGACGGCGACAAAATCGTCTGCCCCTACCATGGGATGGAGTTCAACACCCAAGGGCTCTGCACCAAGGCCCCCACCCAGCATATGAAACCCAAACGGGCCGAAATTCCACATTACGCCGTGCGCGAGGCTGGGGCCTTCATCTGGATCTGGATGGGCGATCAGGATGCCATTGATTGCGATCCGCCTGACGTGGCCTATCAGACCGATCCCGACTGGTCCTTCATCGACGGCTACTACGAGGTCGCCGCCAACTGGGTGTTGATCCGCGAAAACGTGATGGACCTCACGCATATCGCCTTCCTGCATAAGAACACCTTCAAGCAGAACGACTGGATCACCCCGCCCGATCACTACATGGAGGGCGACACGGTCTGCTATGAGCAGGACTTTGACCTCGCGCCCCTGTCGCCGCTCTTTTGCGCGGGCATGGGCCTGCCCGAGGACAAGCCAATCAAGCGCACCCAGAAGGGGCGGATGCCCTCGCTGGCGATCTCTTTCTCGGACTGGGTCGTGCATGACCCCGCACCAGAGCCCGGTGCGCGGGCGGACTTTTTGATGCGCGGCTGCCATATCGTGACGCCTGCGCAGCGGGGCCGGACGCATTACTTCTGGGGCGCGGCATTTGACGTGCCCACGATCACGGATGACGTGGCTGAAAAGACCAAGAACAGCATCGTCGCGGCCTTTGACGAGGACAAACACCTGCTGGAAATCATGCAGCGTCAGATTGCGGCTGATCCAAGGGGCCTCGATTATCTCGAAGTCACGCTGGGCGCGGATGGCGCGGGGATCTTCGTGCGCAAGATCCTCAACAAGAAACTCAAGGCCGAGGGCCGCGCGCTCTAGCTTTTGTCAGGACCACCGAAGATGCTTCAATCCGTGACCCCCAGAACAGCGGCGCAAATGCCGCTGACCGTGCGCGAACGCCGTTCCGCGTTCTTTGAGGCCAGCGATGCCCACGGGCCCCAGGGCTACATGGTCTATAATCACACGCTGATGCCCACGATCTTCGGCGCGCCGGAGGAGACCTATGCGCATCTGAAGTCCGCTGTTCAGCTTTGGGACGTAGGCTGTGAGCGGCAGTGCGAAATCGTGGGTCCGGATGCAGCCCATTTGGTGCAAATGTCGACCCCACGTGACATCAGCCGCATGGCGGATGACCAATGCTATTACATCCCCACTGTGGACGGGCAGGGATGCATGACCAATGACCCGGTGCTGCTGAAACTGGATGAGGACCGCTATTGGGTCTCGATCTCCAACAGCGACCTCTTGCTTTATTACAAGGGCGTTGCGGCCGCGCTGGGGCTGGAGGTACAGGTGTTCGAGCCTGAAGTCTCGCCTCTGGGCATCCAGGGGCCGAAAGCTGATGAACTGGCGGCGCGCATCTGGGGCAATAGGGTGCGCGACTTGCGGTTCTTCCGGCACATGCGCGTGGACGTAGACGGCGCGCCGATGGTCTTGGCGCGGTCCGGGTTTTCGACGCAAGGCGGGTTCGAGCTTTACTACGAAGGGCAGGACGGCAGCGCCATTTGGAACGCGCTGTTGGAAGCCGGTCGGGACCTGGACGTGCGTGTTGGTGTCCCGCACCAAAGCGAGCGGGTTGAAGCAGGCATGCTGTCCTTCAACGCCGATATCACTTTTGATATGACCCCGTTTGAGGCCGGGCTGGGCCATTTCTGCGAGATGGGTCGGGATGTTGGCTGCCTTGGTTGGGAGGCCCTGCGCGACAAGCAACAGCCCACGCGGCAGCTCAGACCCATTGAGATTGCAGGTGATCCGTTGCCGCCTCTGAGCACGTTCTGGTCAGTGAGCGTGGCAGGGCAAAACGCCGGGCGCATTTCCTCAGCCTGCCGCGCGTACAGCTTTCACTGCAACGCTGCGATTGGTCTGATTGGCGCGGATTTTTGGGATGCGGGCACGGCGCTTGTGGTTCACACTCCGGATGGCCCGCGTGAGGCGGTAATCAAAGACAGATTCTGGGGACGCAACTGATGACCGACCGCACCGCCCGCCCAAGACGCTCCTTCATCTTCACTCCTGGTCTACGGCCGGACATGTATCCCAAGGCGCTGGCCTCGGGCGCGGATATTGTATGTGTGGAACTCGAAGATGGCATTGCCCCCAAAGACAAGGCCGAGGCCCGTACAAATGCACTGGCCCTTTTCGAGGAACCACAAGCGGATGATGGGGTTGAACGCATCGTGCGGATCAACGCAATGCGTGAACGCTTTGGGATCGAGGATGTGCAGGCGGTGCTTGCAACGGCAACGCCACCACCCGCCCTGATGATGCCCAAGGTGCGCACGCCGGATGAAGTGGTGATGCTGGACCAGCTGCTGTCTGAGGCAGGCCATGCCACGCGCCTGCATGTGATCATTGAGACCAACGAGGGGCTGGAAGCCGCCTTCGACATCGCCCGCTGCTCAGACCGAATCGATGCGATGTTCTTTGGTGGCGTGGACATGGCGGCAGAGCTGCGCTGCCAGAACACTTTTGACGGGCTCTACTATGCCCGCGCGCGCGTCGTGCACGCCGCTGCCGCTGCGGGCCTTGATGTGATCGACGTGCCGTTTCTTGATCTGGACGACCCCGAAGGCATGCGGGTCGAGGCTGCGAAGGTCCGCGATATGGGTTTTGCAGGCAAAGGATCGGTGCACCCCAAGCAAATCGCGGCGCTAAATGAGGTCTTTACGCCGTCCACAGACCAGATCGCGCGGGCGCGCAGGGTTATCGCTGAATTCGAAGCCGCCGATACGGGGCTTGTCGTCATCGACGGCAAACTGATCGAAAAACCCGCGCTGCGCGAGATGTCCCGCATCGTCGCCATCGCCGACCGGATGGGAGCCTGAGATGTCAGAATGCTGCGGCCCGGGCTATGCTTCGCCTGCCGAGGCCATCAAGGCCCCGCGTGAAAAGCTGCTTTATACCATCGCGATCTACACCGGGACGGGCATTCAGAAGCCTGATTATCTGGCCACGGTCGATGTGGACCCGGACAGCCCGACCTATTCTGAGGTCATTCACCGGCTGGAAATGCCCGGCATCGGGGATGAGTTGCACCACATGGGATGGAACGCCTGTTCGTCGTGTTTTGACGATGGCTCCATGTCGCGAAAATACCTGCTGCTGCCCGGTGTACGGTCCAACAACATTCACGTGGTTGATACTGCCACCGACCCGCGTGCGCCGCGTCTACACAAGGTGATCGAGGGGGCAGAGATCAAGGCCAAAACCAACCTTTCCGGCCCCCATACGGTGCACTGTCTGGGGTCCGAGATCATCATCTCCATGCTGGGCGATGCCAAGGGCGAGGCCCCGGGCGGCTATCTGCATCTCAACAAGGATTTTGAGATTCAAGGCCGCTGGGAAAACTCCATGGGCGCGATCAAGTTCGGCTATGACTTCTGGTATCAGCCGCGCCACAACATCATGGTCAGCTCTGAATGGGCGGCCCCCAACACCTTCATGCCGGGGTTTGATCTGGAAGAGGTCGGCCACCTGAAATACGGGCGCGAGCTGCATTTCTGGGATTTTGAGAAACGCGAACCGGTGGAGAGCTTCTATCTCGGCGAAGATGGTCTTTTGCCGTTGGAGGTGAAATTCCACCACAACCCCGACAGCACCCATGGGTTCTGTGGCGCGGCGCTGTCTTCCAATGTGATTCACTGGTGGAAGGATGGCGACAAATGGCAGTGGGAAAAGATCATCGACGTGGAAAACGAGATGCATCCTGAATGGCCGATCCCCTTGCCGGGGGTGATGTCGGCCATCCTGATCTCGATGGATGACAAATACCTCTACCTCAACAATTGGCTGCACGGCGACATGCGCCAGTACGACATCTCTGATCCGCATCATCCAGTCCTGACAGGGCAGGTCTACATGGGCGGGCTTCTGGGGAAAGCGCCTAAGGTCAATGGGGTCGACGTAGCGGGCGGGCCGCAGATGTTTCAACTCAGCCTTGACGGAAAGCGGCTCTACGTCACGACCAGCTTGTTCAGCACCTGGGACAATCAGTTCTACCCGGAAATCCGCACCAAGGGTGGGGTCATGGTACAGATCGACTGCGACCCGGTGAACGGCGGCATGAAGATCAACGAGGATTTTATCGTGGACTTTGGGCAGGAACCAAACGGCCCGTCCCGCTGCCATGAAGCCCGCTATCCAGGTGGCGATTGCACAAGCGACATCTGGTTGTGAAGATGCATATCGTCACTTTGGCCAACCGCGATGGTGCGACCTATCAGGTTAACGCACGCCGTCCGCTGTTGGAGCAACTGCGCGATCAGGGCGTTGATCTGCCCTACGGTTGCGAGTACGGGGGCTGCATCACCTGCGCGGCAAAGCTGTCTATGGGCAACGTGGATCAGCGGCGGCAAGTGGCGCTTAACAACCGCCAGATATCAAACGGTTACGTGATCCTCTGCGTGGCGCGCGCGACCTCTGACATCACGCTTGAGATTGGGGTCGAAAGTCACGACACGCTCTATCGCAACCCGTTTCTCGACCCGCTGCAGCCCCATGAACTCAAGGCGGACATCGCCACCCCGAAGGAGGGTTGAATGCCCGAAGCCAACATTGACCGTCTTTACGACTACGACCCGGCCTATATCGCGGACATCCTGAAGTCGGTGAAAACAATCGCCATGGTTGGGGCGAGTGCGGACAAGACCAAGTTCAGCTATGGCGTGCTGCGCCAGCTCAGCGAGATCGGTTATGAAATACTGCCCGTAAACCCCAACCCGAAGTTGGACGAAATTCGTGGCCTCAGGGTCTATCATTCGCTCGAAGAGATCGAAAAACCCGTTGATATGGTGGATGTTTTCCGCCCCAAGGAGGAATTTTACGGCCTCGCGGAACGTGCCATCGCCATCGGGGCCAAGGTGCTTTGGGGTCAGATTGGCGTCTATGATGACGCAGCCGCCAAACTGGCGGAGGACGCAGGGCTGAAGGTGGTGATGAACCGCTGCCCCAAGATCGAGCTTTTCCGCCCGTTCTGGAAACCCCGGCTCGACCTGAAAATCTAAGGGGTGCTGGGCCGGTAGGCCATATAGGCGTTCTGGATCGCGATCTGATCGACCACGAATTTGGCGTCATGCCAGGCCCCCCAGATGAACGACGACCCCCGCCGCGATTGCCAGGGCAGGCCCACAAAGTAGAGCCCCGGCACCTTTGACACTCCACGCTGATGGATCGGACGGCCCGCTTCATCCAGCGTGTCGGCGTTGAGCCAGCCATAGTCGAAGCGAAAGCCCGTCGCCCAGATGATCGTGGTGATCCCCTTTGCGGCCAAATCAACGTCGCGAATGGGATTGGTCACGCAATCCGGGTTTGCCGGAATGTCGCGGGCGGTCGGCTCCAGCGGCAGGTCCAGCGCATTGTTGGCAGCATAAGTATCCGCGTCGTCCAGCAGCGTAAGGTAGTAGGCATCGCCCCGGTCGAGGTTCGCGTTCAGATCATCCGCAATGCTCAGAACTCCATCCGCATATCCCGCCGTCATGCCCAGCAGGGTGATCCCGTCATTGCCCATGCGCCGAAAATCAATGGTGTGGCCGCCATGCGCCCCGCTCACCGCAATCGTCACATGTTCGGTCCCCGGCGCAGGCGTGTCCATGTTCCAGATGCCCAGCACCCCCAGCCACCAGACATTGTCGCGATCCCGGTAGCGGCGCGGTAGGCGGTCATGTGGCCCGATGGACAGATAGACATCACGCCCTGCCTCATGCAGCTCCGCTGCGATCTGCGTGCCGGAAGACCCGCCGCCAACCACCAGAACGCCACCTTCAGGCAGCGCGCCCGGATTGCGGTAGCCCGTCGAATGCATCTGCATAACGTCAGCCGTGTCGGGCACAATCGGCGGAATGGAAGGCTTCTGAAACGGCCCCGTGGCGCAAACGACATTCAGCGTCTCTATCGGTCCATCAGAGGTTTCCACCCGGAACCCCTCGCGCCCCTCAAACGGTGTGACATCCGTCACCGACACCCCTGTCCGCAAGGGTGATCCGATCATCTGCGCGTAGGCCTCAAAGTATCGCGCAACCGTTTCCTTGTCGGGGAACACGTCCCTATCACAGGAAAACTCCATATTCGGGAAACGGTCGTGCCACGCCGGGCCATTGGCCACCAGTGAATCCCAGCGCTCAGACCGCCAACGTTCGGCAATGCGCCCGCGCTCCAGCACGATATGCTCAATCCCCTGCGCGGTCAGATGCTCGCTCGTGGCTACGCCGGACTGACCAGCGCCAATAACAAGGGTATGGGTCCGTTCCATAAGGCGTTCCGTTCCTGCCGCGTTTCCCCCTGCTAACGTCAACCGGGGCAGGGGGCCAACCAGTGATTTGCGAAGCATTGATTTTGCATTGTCTAATCTATCTTAGAAATGCACTAAGCAACGGTAAGGCACCAGCGCTCTTTCTTTTGGGCGCTTGGGGCCGCAATATTCGCGCTGACGACCCTTAGCACGACTCGACATACGAAAGATGTGCCCATGCCAAAGGATCATATCGACCCCATCGCCGCCTTGCGTGAAAACACCGCTGTGCCCTTTGAGCGCGCCCGCGCCATGCCAACGGAAGTTTACACCAGTCAGGCCTTCGTAGACGCTGAGCTGGAGCATATCTTCCGCAAGGATTGGTACTGCGTGGGACGCGTCGACGCGCTGGGCAAGCCGGGCGACTATGTATCCTGCGAGTTGGCAGGTCAGCCCATCGTAGTGCTGCGTGACAACTCGGGCGAATTGCGCGCCATGAGCAACGTCTGTCTGCACCGCATGTCCACCCTGCTGCAGGGGCGCGGCAACACCAAAACCATCGTTTGCCCCTATCACGCCTGGACCTACAACCTCGATGGCAAGCTACGGGGCGCGCCTGCGATGACGCTGAACGAAGGGTTCTGTAAAGATCAGTACAAGCTGCCGCAGGTGCGCTGCGAGGAATGGCTGGGCTGGGTCTTTGTTTGTTTGGACCCTGAGGCCGCCCCGGTGGCCGAGCAATTGAGCGAAGTCGCGGACATGGTCGCAGGCTACGACATGACCAACTACACTGAGACCTTCTATGAAGAGCACGTCTGGGACACCAATTGGAAGGTGCTGGCAGAGAACTTCATGGAGAGCTATCACCTGCCGGTTTGCCACGCAGGCACCATCGGCGGGTTGTCGCGGCTGGAGGATATGATCTGCCCGCCAGGCCACGACGCCTTCAACTACCACACGATCCTCAAGGACGACTCCCTGCGCATCGCGATGGCGCATCCCAGCAATGACCGTTTGGAAGGGGATGAACGGCGCACGACCTTTCTGCTGGCGCTCTATCCTAGCCTGATGATCACGCTGACGCCCGGCTACTTCTGGTACCTGTCGCTGCATCCGAAAGGTCCGGGGCAGGTGCATATCCGCTTTGGCGGTGGCATGTCGGATGATTATGCGGATGATCCCGACGCACATGAGAATTTTGTGGCCCTCAAGACGCTGCTGGATGAGGTGAACGTCGAGGATCGCGGCTGTACCGAGAAAGTCTATCAGGGCCTTTGCTCAGACGTAGCCACTCAAGGTCATCTCAGCCATCTTGAGCGGCCCAACTACGATTTTGCCCAATACCTTATGGCTCGGATCGAAGCGGGGACCGCCGCATGACCCACACCCGTATTCGCAAGTTCAACACGGCAGAGACCTACCCCGAACAATCGCTCGACAACGATCTGTGTCAAGCGGTTGTCACCCATGGCGGCAAGACAGTCTGGATGCGCGGCCAATGTCCGCAGAACCTGGATGATGCTGTCAACATCGACAGCCATGACCCGGCAGAGCAGACACACAAGGTCATGCAGAACATCCGCCAGCTGATCGAAGAGGCGGGCGGGTCAATGGAGCATCTGGTCAAGGTCGTCGTCTACATCACCGACGTGCGCCACCGCGAGGCGGTCTATCGCACCATGGGCGAATACATAAAAGGCGTGCATCCGGTCTCGACCGGGCTGGTGGTACAGGCGCTCGCGCGCCCCGAATGGCTGGTGGAGATCGACGCCACTGCCGTGATCCCGGACTGATGCGATGACGTTCTCTTTGGTCGCCCGCTGCGCTGACACCGGCATGTTCGGGATGGCGATTTCTTCCTCTTCGCCCGCCGTTGCCGCGCGCTGCGCCTTCGCCTGCGCGGGGGTCGGGGCTGTGGCCAGCCAGAACGTGACGGATCCGACACTGGGCCCCAAGACACTGGCTCTGATGGCACAGGGGCTCGCGGCCCCGGATGCCGTGGCCAAGGTCAAGGCGGAGGCCGCACAAATCGACTATCGTCAGCTCTTGGCCGTGGACGCGGAGGGCCGCACAGCCATTCACTCGGGCAGCCAGGTGCTGGGAAACTGGAACGAGGCGCATGGGGTCGATGTCGCCTCTGGCGGCAACCTTCTGGACAACGTGGATGTGCCAGCGGCCATCGTCGCCGGCTTCGAAGGGACCACAGGACACCTCGGCGACCGCCTGATCGCCGCCATGCGGGCGGGGCTGAACGCTGGGGGCGAGGCAGGACCGGTACATTCTGCTGGCTTGTTGTTGGTCGACAAGGTCAGCTGGCCCGTGGCCGAGCTGCGCTGCGACTGGACAACGGACTGCCCGATCGAGGCCGTTGCTACCGCGTGGGACGTCTACAAGCCGCAACTCGACGACTATGTGCGCCGCGCATTGGACCCTGCGGCGGCACCATCCTACGGCGTCCCCGGCGACGCCTGACAAGAGCAAGGAGGCAGGGATGACCCATTTGCGTGACACACTTCAGGACCTTGCCGCCTTACCCGCCGACCGCCCGCAAGGCATGCCGGGGGGCTTTTACACCTCGCAAGAGCAATTCGAGCACGAGGCGCGTACTGTCTTGCGCCAAGGTTGGCATTGTCTGGGCCGCGCTGATGAAATCCCGGAGCCGGGTGACTTTTTCACCGCGCAGTTGCTGAATGAACCCCTGCTGGTGGTTCGCGATGACGCGAGTGACGTGCGTGTGATGGCCAACGTTTGCCGCCACCGGGGCATGCCGCTGGCCGAAGGGCGCGGGAATACAAAACGGTTCATCTGCAGTTATCACGCATGGGCCTACGGGCGCGACGGGGCGCTGCTGCGCGCGCCTCGGATGGAAAACGCCGGCTTTGAAGCCAAGAATTGCCGCCTACCTGAACACGAGGTGCAGCTGTGGAACGGGTTCATCTACGTTAGCCTCGATCCGCTGGCAGCACCCTTCGCGCATCCCGAACTCGACGCTATGCTTGCCCCCTATGAGACGGCTGATTTCCGGCTGGTGCATGTGGCAGAGGAAGACTGGCACTGCAACTGGAAGTGCCTCGTTGAGAACTTCATGGAAGGCTACCATCTGAGCGTTGTGCATCCGCAAACGCTGCATGGCTACACGCCCTCGGGGCTTTCCCGCAAACTGGTGAGCGGGGATGGCTATACGTCCTATGCCGCCAACTATCCCGACAACATCCAGCCTCGCGGCGATGGCGCGCCGGGGCTGAGCGACGCGGAGCGCAAACGATCCTCGCTCTTTGCCAAATTCCCTACGCAAGTGGCCAGTCAGGCCGCGAGCCTGCTGGTATCCCTGTCGATCTTCCCGATCCACGCGGGCCTCATCCGCGTAAAATGGACCATGTCCGTCTACGCCGACTCCCTCGACCACGACACCATCCAGCAGCGCATCGCGCTGTGGGAAGAGGTCAACCGAGAGGACCAGGAGAAACTCGAGCGGATGCAGGTGGCGCTCGCCTCGGATCACGCGACATCCGGGCCGCTGGCGGGCGACGACTACGAAGGCACGATACGCGATTTTCAGGTCTGGCTGGCGGCCCAGGACGCAACCTGATCTTATGCGGCCATCTTGATCTGCAAAGGGGCCCGCGTGCCGCGCTTCACGCTCAGACAGTTGGAATACCTTGTGGCCGTCGGCGACACGGGCAGCATCGCGCGCGCCGCCGAACGGCTGAATGTCTCTTCGCCCTCGATCTCATCGGCCATCACACAGCTGGAGGAGGAATTCGGCATTTCTCTCTTCGTCCGCCAGCACGCGCAGGGGCTGTCGCTGACCAAGGGCGGTGAACGGGTGTTGGAACAGGCCAAGCGGGTGCTGAATGAGGCGTCAGCGATAGCGGAGGTGGCGGCGGATGTCTCAGGCACCGCACGGGGGCCGCTGACCGTGGGCTGTCTGGTGACGTTTGCGCAGCTTGTCCTGCCCCGTGTCAGACGGGGGTTTGAAGGCGAATACCCGGACATCCGTATTGAACAACGCGAGCTTAATCAGGCGGAAATTTTCAGCGCCCTGCGGTCCTCTGACATCGATGTGGCCTTGACCTATGACCTTGATATACCGACCGATTTGCAATTCACCGGGCTGGTGCGGCTCAGCCCGTTTGCGCTGCTGGAGGCGGGTCATCCGCTTGCCCGGCGAAGCACGGTGGCAATAGAGGATCTGGCCCAAGAACCCATGGTCCTGCTCGATCTGCCGATCAGCACGGACTACTTCTTGTCGCTCTTTGATGCCTGCCCCAAGCGCCCGCGCATTGCCGAACGCACCCGTGATATGGCCGTGATGCGCTCGATGGTAGGCAACGGCTTTGGCTATTCGATTGCCAATGTGCGCCCGCAAAGCGATATATCCCCCGATGGCCACGAACTGGCCTGCGTGCCGATTGCGGGGCCGGTGCGGTCCTTGCGGATGGGGCTTTTGACTGCGCAGGGGGCCGAAAGGTCACGCACCGTGCGCGCGCTGATCGAGTTTGCACAAGCTGAGGTCCGGGCTGGCGCGTTTGAGGCCATCGGAGGGGAGACGCTAAAATGAGCCTGTCACTGGAGATCCTGGACCGCCTCATTGGGTTCAACACCGTCAGCGCCCGGTCCAACCTTGCGCTGATGGACTATGTCACCGACTTCCTGAAATCACGCGGCTTCCGCCTGCACGCCTTGCCCGATGCGGATGAGGACAAAGCCGGGCTCTATGCCGAGATTGGGCCTCAGGTTGAGGGCGGCGTGATCCTGTCCGCGCATTCTGACGTGGTGCCGGTGGAAGGCCAGACCTGGACCCGCGATCCCTTCAAGCTGAGCCGCGAAGGGGATCTGCTGTTTGGGCGCGGGACAACGGATATGAAAGGCTTTCTGGCGGAAATGCTGGTGGTTGCGGATGCTGCTAGCAAGACGACGCTGAAAGAACCGCTCAAGCTGGTGGTGTCCTATGACGAGGAAACCGGCTGCCACGGGATTGCCCGCATGCAGGACCGTCTGGCCCCGATGCTGGGCAAGCCCCGGCTGGCGATTGTGGGGGAACCGACAGAGATGCAAGTGGCCATTGGCCACAAGGGCAAACGGTCATATCGCGGGCATGTGACGGGGGAGGCCGGGCATTCGGCGCTGGCCCCGCAGTTTGTCAGCGCGTTGCAGGTTGGTGTTGATTTCGTGATGGCCCTGCGCGGCATGCAGGAGGACCTGATTGCCAATGGTGCCCGCGAGGACGGCTATGACATACCCTATACCACCGTTCATGTGGGTAAGCTGACCAGTGGCCGGGCGCTCAACATCGTACCGGACAAGGCCGACCTGCTTTTCGAATTTCGGCACATGGCAGGTGACGACCCTAAGGAGCTGGAGGCGCGGTTTCGCCAAGCGGCGCAAAACGTGACCCAGCCTTACGGCGCACGCGCCGGAATTGAGATCGAACGCTACGCCGCTTATCCGGGTCTCGTAATCGAACCGACGCATAATGTGGTACGGCAAGTGCAAGACTGGTCTGGCAAGGGCACCTGCAAGGTCGCCTTTGGGACAGAGGCCGGGTTCTTTGCCGACATGGGGGTGCCGACGGTGGTCTGCGGCCCAGGTTCCATGGCCGGGCAGGGGCACAAGGCGGATGAGTTTGTGTCCGAAAGCCAGCTGGCCGCCTGCGCAAAGATGCTTGAAAACGCGTTGGCTGAACTGCGCTAAGAGCCGGACAGCGTGTCTCTGATTTAGGTTGATAATACTCAGCAATCGCACCAGTCGCTAGTCCTCGGCTGGATGTCGGAGCGGGTTGCCAATGAGGGCCTTCAGTTCCGCTGAAATTCGCCCCAGAGTCGAAAAATGCTTGCCGAAACCGGTTTCGGAAGTTTTGCTCGATTCCGGGAGGACTAATTCACGTGGCCATCCGGGGGGATTCTGTTGGGCTAAAGCCGCGCCAGCGCGTCACGATTACTGACGTGGCCACGGACCTTGGGCTGACCAAAAGCACGGTCAGCCGCGCCTTGAATGGTTACCCGGACATCGCAGAAGGGACGCGTCTGCGCGTGAGCCGTGCGGCGGAGCGTTTGGGCTATCGCCCACTCAGCCATGCGCAGGCGATCCGGACCGGGCGGGTGCGGTCTTTGGGGCTGGTCCTTCAGATCGACAGCGAAGACAGCGCGCGCCCGTTCCTTGCGGATTTTGTGGCAGGCATCACGCAGGCGGCATCCGACGAGCATTGGACCGTCACCATTGCGGCGGAACCGACCGAGGCGAAAGTGCAGGAAACGTTGTCGCGGCTGACCGAGGAACGCAAGGCAGATGGGTTTATCCTGCCGCGCACATTGGTTGAGGACACGCGCGTCGCCTCGCTGCGGGCGCAGGGCGTGCCGTTTATCATGTTCGGGCGGACCCCTGATCCCACCGGCTGCGCGTGGTATGACATCAAGGGCGAGGAAGCGATGCGCGCCGCAACGACGCGCCTTGCGTCTCTTGGGCACGAACGCATCGCGCATATCCCGGGTGGGGCGCAGTATTTCTACAGCGGCCTGCGGATTGACGGATACAAAGAAGGACTGGCCGCAGCGGGTCTGCCTTTTGATCCCGCGCTCATTGGTCCTGAGGCGATGACGGAGCAGGCAGGCGCCGCTGCGGCGACAGCCTTGCTCCGCAATCCAAACCCGCCCACGGCCATTGTTTGCGCGGTGGATCGCGCCGCCTTGGGCGTTTATCAGGCGGCCAAGGCGCTGGATCTGCGCATCGGGCGCGAGCTGTCGGTCATTGCCTATGACGGCGTGCCGGAAGGGGCGTATTCCGATCCCGGCCTTACTACTTTTGCGGTCAACAGCCATCAGGCAGGCGCGCGCCTTGCGACGCTTTTGATCCAACGCATCCGGGGCGTGGCCCCTGAAGACCTGCGCGAGCTGGCCCCGGCCACGCTCGTGGAGCGGGGGTCCGACCGATCCCCAGCGCTGACATCCGCCGATCTGGCGCAGCGCCTCACCCAACATCCAAAGTTCAAAACTATCCAATGGGAGGATCACCAATGACATTTGGACTGAAAACCAGACTGCTGACCGGATCAGCGCTTGCCTTTGCCATGCTGGCAGGAACCGTGAGCGCCGACACCATCCGCTTCTGGACCACCGAAGAACAGCCGGAGCGTCTGGCCAAGCAGCAGGAAATGGCTGCGCAATTTGAAGCCGCCACCGGCACCGCTGTTGAGGTGATCCCGGTCACCGAAAGTGATCTGGGCACGCGCGCGACTGCAGCTTTTGCAGCGGGCGATCTGCCGGATGTGATCTATCACACCTTGCAGTATGCGCTGCCTTGGGCTGAGGCGGGTATCCTCGACACCGAAGCCGCGACCGAAGTGGTTGACGCGCTGGGCCGTGACACCTTCTCTGCCGGACCGCTGGCCATGGCAGCGGTTGACGGCGGCGTAGCTTCCGTGCCCGTTGATGGCTGGACCCAGATGGTGGTCTACCGCGCCGACCTGTTCGAGGCCAACGGTCTTGAGGCCCCCAGCTCCTACGCCAACGTGCTCGCAGCCATCGAAAAGCTGCACAACCCGCCAGAGATGTACGGCTTTGTTGCCGCTACCAAGGTGGACGAGAACTTCATGTCTCAGGTGCTGGAGCATGTCTTCCTCGCCAACGGCGTCTCGCCCGTGAACGCGGATGGCGCACAGGAGCTTGACCTTGCAGCGACCACCGAAGTGCTCGACTTCTACAAGGCGATTGCCGAGGCCTCCCCTCCGGGTGAGCTTTTCTGGAAGCAATCGCGTGAGCTCTACTTCGCAGGTCAGGCCGCGATGATCATCTGGTCGCCCTTCATCCTCGATGAACTGGCAGGTCTGCGCGACAACGCCCCGCCCACCATCAACGACGACCCGACCTCACCTGAACTGGCCTCCAAGACGGGCATCGTGACCAACTTCTCAGGTCCGTCGAACCCTGATGGGGCAGCCTGGGGTGACGTACGTTACTTCGGCATCACCAATGATGCGGACACCGATGCGGCGATGGACTTCGTGAAGTTCTCCATGGACGAAGGCTACACCCAAACGCTGTCCATCGCGCCAGAGGGCAAGTTCCCCGTGCGTGCTGGTACGGCTGATGCGCCGACCAAGTTCAAGGACGCATGGGCAACCCTGCCGGTGGGCGTAGACCGCAAGGCACCTCTGGGTGAGCTTTATGCCCAAGAGATGATCGATGAGATCGTGGGTGGTCTGGATGTGGCGCAGCGCTGGGGCGTAGCCGAAGGCCAGCTGGCACTGGCGTCCAAGATGATCAACAGCCAGGCGATCAACCGCATTGTGCGCCAGTACATCGACGGTGAGATCGACGCCGCCGCTGCTGTGGCCGCGATGAACGAAGAACTGGGCGCGCTCTAGGCGCACCCCTCGCTTGCCCCGCTTCGTGCGGGGCAGGCCCGACGGATTTCCCAGAGGTCCCACCATGCAAGCAGCCACAGCCCCTAAAGGCAAAGGCCCCCTACAAAGGCGCGAGGCGCGTCTGGCCTGGGGATTGCTGCTGCCCACGATTACAATCGTGTCACTGGTGGTAATCCTGCCGCTCTTGGCGATCTTCTGGATCAGCTTTAAGCCGATTGAACTGGCGGACCTGCGCCCGCCGACGCCAATCTTGCGCGAAGCTTTGCGCGGATCAGACGACAACATGCGCATCGAATACCGGCTACGCAACTCCAGCCAGGAAACCGAGATTACCGGCGTTACAATCCTTGACATATGGCCCGATGGGCTCGTTGCGACGGGCGATCTGCCCGAGGGTTGCACGCTAGAGGCTGAGGTTTTTGCCTGCGATCTGGGCACGCTTGAGCCGGGCTACAGCGAACGGCTTCGTGTCCCCGTCACTTTGGCCGATGGTGCAGACAAGGACGCGATGGAGGAGGCCGCGGAAGGCTCCATCCCGCAGGTCACAGGCAGCGCGCAGTCCATCCTGACAAACTCAGAGTTCACCGGCGAGAACTTTGCCAAGGTTTTTGACGGCAAGGAATTCTGGACCGTCATGTGGGCCACGATCTTTTACACGGTCTTTGGCACCATCGGTGCGCTGCTATTTGGCCTTTTCGCGGCGCTTTTGCTGAACAAGAGCTTCCGGGGGCAGGGCATCTTGCGGGGTCTCTATCTCTTTCCTTACGTCGCCCCGGTCATCGCAGTGGCCTTCACATGGGTGAACCTCTTCGATCCGTTCTCTGGCTCCGCCAACGCGCTGCTCATCCAGATGGGTGTCACGCAAGAGGCGATCAACTTCTTCGGCCAGCGGCCGCTTGCGCTGATCATGGTCACGGTGTTCGAGATCTGGCGCTATTTCCCGCTGTCGTTCCTCTTCATCCTCGCGCGGATGCAGAGCATCGACACTGACATGTACGAGGCCGCTGACATGGACGGTGCAAGCCCGTTCCAGAAGTTCTGGTATCTTAGCCTGCCGATGCTGTTGGGCATTCTTTCCGTCCTCTTCCTGCTGCGCTTCATCTGGACGTTCAACAAGTTCGACGACATCTTCCTGCTGACAGGAGGCAACGCAGGTACACGTACGCTGACGGTGAACGTCTATGAACAGGCCTTCGCGGTCTCAAACATCGGGGCAGGGGCGGCGGTGGCGGTCGTGATCTTCTGCTGCTTGCTGATGTTCAGCTTTTTCTTCTTTCGGTTCATCAGTCGGGAGGAGGGGCTATGAGCTTTCTGCGCTACGGATATGTCACCGGGCCAGTGATCGGCGCGCTATGGCTGTTCATTCTGGCAACCACTGTGGCCATCACGATGTCCTTTGCCACGGGGGACGCCTTCCGGCCAGTCCTGCTCGTCTCTCTTTTGCTAGGCGCGGTACTTGGCGGCGTGGCGGCAGCGCCCTTGGCGAAGCAGTTGCGCAGCGCTGTCATCTGGTTCGTGGTCTTCTTTCTGACGCTTGCGGGCTTTGGTCCGATGGTCATGGAAAGCAATCTCACAACTCAGGTGATCGCGGCCCTTGCCCTCGCGCTGATCATGGACTGGTCCATGCTGCGCATCATGAAGGACGTACCCTCAGGCCCACTCACCCGCCACGAAATGGAGGAGGCGTGGATCCGCTTCCTCACCGGGTTCGGCTACATCTTCTTTACCGCAATCGTGCTCATCCCCTTCTACGTGATGGTGATGACGTCGATCAAATCGCAGTCGGCGCTCTTGCAAAACCCGCTCGACTTCTCGCTGGACCTCGACAAGGGCTGGGCGCTCTTCCGCAGCTATCAAGAGCTTTTCCGCGACTTCAACTTTGGCACTTACATGTGGACCAGCTTCTACGTCTCGGTGCTGACGGTCTTCATCACGCTGGCCTTTTCGATCCCCGGTGCCTACGCCGTGGCGCGGCTGCGGTTCTCGGGCCAAAAGGCCTTCTCACGCTCCATCTTGCTGATTTATATGGTGCCGATGATCGTGCTGGCGCTGCCGATCTACATCGTTTTTTCGATGGTGGGTCTGCGCAACACCGTGCTGGGTATCATCCTGATCTACCCCGTCACCACCATCCCGGTCGCGCTTTACATGCTGCAAGGATACTTCCGGGGGCTACCGGCAGAGGTCGAAGAAGCCGGCCTCATGGACGGCCTCAACCGCCTGCAGGTGATCTGGAAGATCACGCTGCCACTTGCGCTGCCTGCGCTGGCATCGGTCAGCTTGTACGTCTTCATGATCGCCTGGAACGAATTCCTGCTGGCCTTCATGCTGCTGGATGACCCGTCGAAGTTCACGCTGACGCGCGGGGTGGCCATGCTCAACAGTTCAGAAATCCCCCGTGAACATCTGATGGCCGGGGCCGTGATCGCCACCGTGCCCGTCATGGCGCTGTTCCTGGGGTTGGAGAAATTCATGACCAAAGGTCTCACCGCAGGGAGCGTCAAAGGATGAACACTGCAAACGCCCTAACACTTGACGAACAGGCCCGCGCGATCCTGCGCGGCAATGACCGGGGCGGATACACCGTGCCGACCTCGGGCCTTTATCCCTACCAATGGAACTGGGACAGCGCCTTTGCCGCGTGGGGATTTGCCACCTTCGACGTGCCCCGCGCCTGGGAAGAGATTGAAACACTGATGGACGGCCAATGGGACAGCGGCATGGTCCCGCACATCCTGTTTCACAAGCCTGATCCGGGGTATTTCCCGGGGCCGGACGTCTGGGCAGGCACCGGTCCGATCCGATCGTCGGGCATCACGCAACCGCCCGTTGCAGCAACATTCGCGCGCAAGGTCTATGAGGCTGATCCCGCACAGGGCCGCGCCAAGATCGAAGCGCTCTTTCCGAAACTCGCGGCCTGGCATCAGTGGTTCATGGATTGGCGGCTGGACCGGGGTGCTGTTTGTGTGACCCACCCCTGGGAAGCCGGGCGCGACAACACGCCCGATTGGGACGAGGCCATGGCTGGCATCAACCCCGAAGGCGTCGGCGAATACACGCGGCGCGATACGTCCCATGTGAACCCTGAGATGCGGCCGACGAAGTACGACTATGACCGCTACATCTGGCTGGTCCAGCAGGGCGCACGCCTTGGCTGGGACGACGCGGCACTTTTGCGGGAAAACCCGTTCCGTGTGGCCGACCCGACCATGACCTTCATCCTGCTGCGTGCACAGCGCGACTTGGCCGCACTCGGTCGCGAGATTGGCGCGGATGTCTCTGCCATTAAGGCTGCGATCACCACGCTGGAGGCAGGGGCAGAGACGCTCTGGAACCGCGATCTGGCCTGCTATGACGTGCGCAACGTACACTCTGGCCTCTGGGCGGGCTGCGTGTCGAATGCGTCCTTCCTGAACTGGTACGCAGGCATCGACCATGAAGGGATGGAGGCGCAGCTGGAACGGATCACCCGTATCTGCCGCTTCCCGGTGCCCAGCCACGATCCGTCCTCTGTCCGCTTTGACGCCAAACGCTATTGGCGCGGTCCAACCTGGGCGATCATGAACTCGATCATTGCCATGGGCCTGCGCGAGCGGGGTCTGACCGAGCAGGCCGAAGCCCTGCGTCGCTCCACCGCCGATCTGATCACGCAATACGGCTTTGCCGAGTATTTCGATCCGATCACCGGGGACGCCGCAGGCGGCGGCACCTTTACCTGGACGGCAGCGGTCTGGCTCGCCTGGGCCTCCCCTTCCAACGACACTTGAGGAACGACCATGGGTGCAATTGAACTGAAAGCTGTCGAAAAGTGGTACGGCGAGGCGCAGGTGATCAAGGGTGTCGACCTTGATATTGCGGATGGGGAGTTCGTGATCTTCGTGGGTCCTTCCGGCTGCGGTAAATCCACGCTGCTGCGCATGATCGGCGGGTTGGAGGAAACCTCTCGCGGACAGATCCTGATCGATGGGCGCGATGTGACCCCGGAACCGCCCGCCAAACGCGGCCTGACAATGGTGTTCCAGTCCTATGCGCTTTATCCGCACATGTCGGTGCGCGACAACATGGGCTTTTCGCTCAAGACGGCTGGCGCGCCGCAGTCCGAGATCACAGAAAAGGTGAACCACGCCGCCGCCGTCCTGAAACTTGAAAGCTATCTGGACCGCCGCCCAAAGGACCTGTCGGGTGGCCAACGCCAGCGGGTGGCCATTGGCCGCTCCATCGTGCGCGACCCCACGGCGTTCCTCTTTGACGAACCGCTCAGCAACCTCGACGCGGCCCTGCGGGTCGAGATGCGCTACGAGATCGCCAAGCTGCACCAATCGCTGGGGGCCACGATGATCTACGTGACCCACGACCAGGTGGAGGCGATGACGCTTGCCGACAAAATCGTCGTGCTGGAGTTTGGGAAGATCGCACAGGTGGGCTCCCCGCGAGAGCTTTATGAGCGTCCTGCAAATCTGTTTGTGGCGCAGTTCATCGGCAGCCCCAAAATGAATGTCATGCCCTGTGCGACCGAAGGCGGTGCTTTCACGCTCGAAGGCGGGCGCGGCGGGGCTTACGGCCATGACCGCCCGGCCAACCATCTTGGCATCCGGCCCGAGCATATCGAGATCGCAGAGCCCGGTGCGGGGGCCGTGGATGGCACAATTGATGTGGTCGAATACCTGGGTGCTGATTGTTTCCTGATCCTCGATTGCGGGCCACTTGGGCAGTTGACCGTGCGGGTCGGAGGGGAAACCGACCTCAAGGCAGGTCAGCAGGTCGGGCTGATTTTCCCGCCAGAGCGGCTGCATTTCTATGACAGTGATGGTTTGGCGATCCGCTAGAGCGGCAGCAGATACGCGATTCTGATGATTCCCTTCACGGGGGAATTGTGGCGAAAGTTGGGCCAATCCGCGCGTCTGCAATACTATCATGGTCTAAAAACCCTGAATTTTGACATCTGGGCGCAAAAATGTATCACTGCCTGCGGGGATCGTAGTAGAGCGGCGCAAGATTTCATTGCTCAATTGGTCCACTGCGGAACAAATCCGCATATCCTATTGGGAGGACACCATGAAGAAACTGACAGTGTCAGCACTCGCGCTGGCAGCCGCAGGTTTTGCATCCACAGCCATGGCCGATGGCCATGCCAAGGAGCTGACCATCGCGATCGTGAACAACGGTCACATGCTCAACATGCAGAAAGTCGCAGAAGCCTATACCGAGGAAACCGGTGTAAAGCTGAACTGGGTCAGCCTCGAAGAAGGCGTTCTGCGGGAGCAGGTCACATCCGACACCGCAACCGGTGGCGGCCAGTACGACATCATCAACATCGGCATGCAGGAAGCGCCC
The DNA here is from genome assembly GCA_963422245.2 of uncultured Sulfitobacter sp. GTDB lineage: Bacteria > Pseudomonadota > Alphaproteobacteria > Rhodobacterales > Rhodobacteraceae > Sulfitobacter. The sequence continues at coordinate 29,959 of CAXMWW010000032.1, forward strand.
ATCTGGGGTGCCGCAGGCTGGATCGAACCGCTCGAGTTCGGCGCAGACTATGACGTGGACGACATTTTGCCTGCCATGCGCGCGGGCCTCAGCCACGATGGCACGCTCTATGCCGCTCCGTTCTACGGCGAAAGCTCCATGGTCATGTACCGCAAGGACCTGGCCGACGCGGCTGGCGTTGCCATTGGCGACAATGACAGCTGGGACAACGTGAAAGCAGCCGCTGCTGCGATGCACGACCCCGACAACGGCGTCTACGGTGCCTGCCTGCGCGGCAAGCCGGGCTGGGGTGACAACGGCGCGTTTATCACGACCGTTGCCAACTCCTTCGGTGCTCGCTGGTTCGACGAAAACATGATGCCGGATCTGGATTCTGCTGAGTGGAATGCCGCCGTCACCTTCTACGTTGACCTGCTGCAGAACTACGGCCCTCCGGGTTCTGAAGGTAACTCCTTCAACGAAATCCTGGCTCTCTACAACGAAGACAAGTGCGGCCTGTGGATTGACGCCACAATCGCGGCTTCCTTCCTTGAGAATGAAAACGTGGCTTACGCCCAGTCGCCAAACGCCGGTAACCCGGTTGGCGCGAACTGGCTGTGGGCATGGGCAATGGCTGTGCCTGCCGGCACCGAGAACGCGGACGAAGCAAAAGCGTTCATTGAATGGGCCACGTCCAAGGACTACGTCCAGGCCGTCGGCAACCATCCTGAGTTCGGCTGGGGCTCCGTGCCCACCGGTCAGCGTGCGTCGACCTATGCCATCCCGGAGTTCCAGGCCGTTGCAAAGTTCGCTGAAGCTGAACTGGCAGCCATCGACTCTGCGGCACCCGAAGCGACAGACCTGAAGCCATACGTTGGTGTTCAGTTCGTGGCGATCCCGGAATTCCCGCAGATCGGCTCTGCCTTTGGTCAGGAAATGGCGGCGGCTCTGTCCGGTGCCAAGTCGGTTGAAGAAGCGCTGGCAGCTTCCCAAGCTGCTGCTGACGCCATCATGAAGGAAGCGGGCTACTACTAAGCCGCCTCTGATTTCGAAAGGCCCGGGGGTTCCGGGCCTTTCACCCCAACTTTTCGTTTCTTCGCCAGTTTTAGCTCTTTCGACTGACGCTAAGTCTTGCCAAGAAACGTACATCTAACGCGATGATATCGCCAAGAATCGGAGGATGGTGACATGGCCGACCGACGGCTTCCGCGCCTGCTTCAGACACCAGCTGTGATCCTTTTGCTGATCTGGATGCTTGTGCCGCTCAGCATGACGCTGTTCTTCTCGTTCATCCGCTATGTGCTCAACAGCCTGAACCGGCCTGAATGGACCTCACCTTCCTTTGCCAACTGGCGTGGCTTCGGGAATTACCAGTTTGTCTGGAACAATGATGGTTTCTGGTTGGCGATCTACAACTCCGTTTTTATCGTAACCTCGATTGTGTTCCTGACCGTGATCTTGGGGCTGGCCATTGCAGTCATGATCAACCGGGCGTTCCCGGGGCGGGGCATTGTTCGCGTTCTTCTGATCTCCCCCTTCTTTGTGATGCCTGCGGTGAACGCGGTGTTGTGGATCAACATGATCCTCGACCCGGTGCTGGGCCTGCAGGGCGTGGCCGTGGGCGGAATCAACAACCTCGTGGACGGGCTGCGTGACTTCCCCGTGCTGGGCTGGTTCTTCTCGCTTTGGCCAGAGCTGAGGCCCATTTCCTTCCGGGGCACCAACACCTCCGCCATCGCCGTGATCATCATGGTCACCTGGCAGTGGACACCTTTTGCGGTGCTGATCTTCATGACCTCGCTGCAGTCCGAAGACCAGCAGCAGAAGGAAGCCGCCATTCTCGACGGTGCCAGCAAATGGTCGATGTTCGTCAACCTTACCCTGCCACATCTGGGACGGCCCATCGCCATCGTGGTGATGATCCAGGCGATCTTTCACCTCTCGCTTTATGCCGAGATTGAGATCGTGAGCCGCGGCAACGGCAACAAGAACCTGCCGTATCTCATCGGTGAATTTGCCACCAACAACATCGGTGCGGCTTCTGCTGCGGGCATCTTCGCTGTCATTCTGGCCAATATCATTGCGATCTTCCTGCTGCGGATGGTCGGCAAGACACTGATGGATTGATCACATGGCTATCGTTGCACAAGAATCCCGCTTCTCAAAAGTCGCATGGCCCACTGTGGCCTGGGTCGTGGCGCTGATCTTTTTCTTCCCGATCTTCTGGCTGGTCTTCACCAGCTTCAAGACCGACGCGGATGCGGTGAAGCCGGAACATCTGTTCTTCTTCACGCCGACGCTGGAGAACTACCTGAACATGACCGAGAACTACGACTATTGGCGCTTTGCGATCAACTCGGTCATCACCTCGGTCTTTGCCACGATCTTTGCGCTCGCTGTCGGCGTGCCAGCGGCCTACGCCATGGCGTTCAACCCCACGCGGCACACCAAGGACATCCTGATGTGGATGCTGTCGACCAAGATGTTGCCAGCCGCCGCCGTGCTTTATCCGATGACCTTCCTGACGAAGAACTTCCTGAACATCTTTGACACGCATTTCCTGGTGATCGTCGTGCTGATGTTGATCAACCTGCCGATCGTGATCTGGATGCTCTTCACCTACTTCAAGGAGATCCCGAAAGAGATCATCGAGGCCGGCAAGATGGACGGTGTGAGCACATGGGGGGAGATCAAGGACATCCTTTTGCCCCTCGCCTGGGGTGGGGTCGCCTCTACCGCGCTCCTGTGCTTCATCTTCTGTTGGAACGAGGCCTATTGGACCGTGCGACTGACCACGACGGAGGCCGCGACGCTTTCCAAACTCATCGAAGGCAACCGCGCGCCTGAGGGGCTGTTCTTTGGCCGCCTGTCCGCTGTGTCTGCCGCCGCTGTTGGCCCGATCATCGTGCTGGGCTGGTTCTGCCAGAAGCAGTTGGTGCAAGGTCTGACCTTCGGGGCCGTGAAGTAATGCAGGTTGCCGCCCCCATAGACCTCGCAGGCAAGACCTGCGTTGTCACCGGGGCAAACGGTGGCATCGGTGCCGCCATTGCGGAACACTTCGCCGCGCTGGGCGCGCATGTGCTGACCACGGATGTGGGGGACAGCTTTGCGGGGGACTGCGAGACCTCTCACGCCGCCTTTGACCTGATGGCAGACGACGGCCTGCAGGCGGCTTGCGACTGGATCACAGCCGCGCAACCCGACGTGCTGGTCAACAACGCGGCTCTTTTTGACATGGGCTCCGTGCTGGATGCGGATCTTGCCCAATACGACCGGCTGTTCAGCGTCAACGTCCGCGCGATGTACGCGCTGATGCAGGCAGCGGCCAAGGCGATGGTCGCCAAAGGGCAGGGCGGGTCCATCATCAACCTCGCCAGCCAGGCGGGCCACCGGGGCGAAGCACTTGTCGCGCATTACTGTGCCACCAAGGCCGCCGTGATCAGCTATACGCAATCCGCCGCACTGGCACTCGCCCCGCACAAGGTGCGCGTCAATGCGATCTCTCCGGGTGTGATCGACACGCCCATGTGGAAGACCGTTGATGGCCTCTTTGCCAAGTTCGAAGGCAAGGAGATTGGCCAGAAGAAACGCGAAGTGGGGGAGGCCGTTCCACTGGGCTACATGGGCGCGCCGCGCGATGTGGCGCGTGTGGCCGTCTTCCTTGCCTCCGCTCAGTCCGACTACATCACCGCGCAGACGCTCAGCGTCGATGGCGGCAACGTGCTGAGGTGATGTGATGTCGATGCTGAACCCGGAACTCGAATTCGTCGACCGCGCCGCGGAATCCATCCGCTATCTGGAGCACGGCTGGCCCACGGACCTGTGCCGCTGGCACGCACATGAAGAATACGAGCTGCACCTGATCACAGCGACCACCGGTAAGGCGTTTGTGGGGGACTACATCGGCACCTTCGGACCGGGCTCGCTGTACCTCACCGGCCCCAACCTGCCACACAACTGGATCACCGACGACGTCGGCACCAGCGAGGCGGTGAACCTGCGAGACATGCTGGTGCAATTCAATCAGGAAAGTGTCGATCACCTCAAGCTCGCCTTCCCCGAATTCCGCGCGCTGGATGACATGCTGCACAAATCCGTCGGGGGCGTGCTTTTCACAGACTTCGACCCATCGCTGTCCCAGGCCCTGATGGCTGCAGTGCGCGACGCCCAAGGGGTCGACCGCATCCTCAAATTCATCAACCTGCTGGTGGCCGTCAGCGCCCGTCCGCAGCAGGAACGGCTGTCGGACCACAACGTGGCCTATCCGGATTTCACCGGGCAAAAGTCACGTATCGCGGATGTGGTCGACCACATCACCACACACTTTGCCGATGACATCAGCCTCGACCAGGCCTCGGCCCTAGCACACATGAGCCCCACCACCTTTTCGCGCAACTTTCACAAGCTGACGGGTACCAAGTTCAGCGACTTCGTGACCAAGGTGCGGGTCGGGCAGGCCTGTTCGATGCTGCAGGCCACGGACGAGAAAATCGCGACCATCTGCCATGAGGTCGGCTTTCGTAATCTGGCGAATTTCAACCGCCATTTCCTCAAGGTGAAAGGCATGACGCCCTCCGCCTATCGCGGCCTCACACGGGCAGAGCTTTCCGGAACAAGGGCACCAAGCCATGACTGACACGTCTTTCTTCCAGACCGGATATGACCGCGCGGCCTGCGAGATCGGGATGGTCCATATCGGCTATGGCGCGTTCCACCGCGCGCATCAGGCGGTCTATCTGGACGACTACATGCAAGCCACGGGCGATCTGCGTTGGGGCATTGCGGCGGTCAACCTGCGCGCCTCAGAATCGGAGAGCTTTGCAGAGGCTGCGGCCACTGACAGCGGCTATCTGCTGAAATCCATCGCACCCGATGGCACCATCGAATTCCGCACCGTCCGCTCGCACCGCGCCTTTGTGGATGCGGCGACGGATATGGCTGCGGCCCTCGACCTTTTTGCGCGCCCGGGCGTCCATGCCGTGTCGATGACTGTCACCGAAAGCGGCTATTCATTCCGCGAAGACTGGAGCCTTGATCTGAAGGCATCCGCTATTGCTGATGAACTGTCAGGAGGGGCAATTCAGACGATCTACGGATTTCTGACGGCCGCACTTGAGCACCGGATGAAGACAAGCAACGCGCCCCTCACGGTGCTCTGTTGCGACAACATCCGCAACAACGGCAAAGTGCTGCGCGCCGCGTTGCTGTCTTATCTAAACGCAGCGGGCAATGGGGCGCTTGCCCGGTGGGTAGAGGCCAACACAACCTTCCCCTGTTCCATGGTCGACCGCATCACACCGCGCGCAACGCCAGAGCTGGAAAGCGAAGCCAAGCGCCTTTTCCCCAAAATCGCCGCAACACCGGTACATGCAGAGGACTTTCTGCAGTGGGTCCTGCAAGACAACTTTGCCGCCGATATGCCGGACCTGACGCAGGCAGGCGTGCAGGTGGTGGAAGACGTCGAACCCTTTGAAGAAGCCAAAATACGCATCCTCAATGGCGGGCACACTGGCCTCGCGTATCTGGGCGCGCTGGGCGGTCACGCGACCTTTGATCAGGCCATGCTGGACCCGGACTTGCGCGCCTACTTTGACCGGTTTGAGCGCGATAACGTGCTGCCCGGCCTCGAAGGCATCGTGCCTTTCGACACGACCGCTTATCTCGGTCAGATCGCGCAGCGCTTTGAAAACCCCGGCATCGCGGACCAGCTTGAACGCATCTGCATGGATGGCTGGGGCAAGATGGGCATCTTCATCCGCCCCACGATAAAGGCATGCCTGAACAAAGGCATAGAACCGACCGCAAGCTACGACTGTGTCGCGTCCTGGGTGGTCTACGCCCGGAAACACCACGCCGGCACCATGCCAATCCCTTACGTCGAGCCTGCGTGGGACCGTCTGGAACCGCTCCTTGCACCGGGCAATGAAACCGCACTGGCGACAGAGCCGCAGCTGTGGGGCGATTTGCCCACACGGTTTGACAGCTTTGTCCCAAACCTCATCAGCGCAATTCAGAGAATGGAAGAAAAATGGCAGGACTAACGCTTCGCAACGTGGCCAAATCCTATGGCCAGACAGAGGTCATCGAAAGCATCGATCTGGACATCGAGGATGGCGAATTTGTCGTCTTCGTGGGACCTTCGGGCTGTGGCAAGTCCACCCTGCTGCGGATGATCGCCGGGCTTGAGGAAATCTCTGGCGGGACCGTCGCCATTGGCGATCAGGTCGTGAACGAAGTCGCCCCCGCCAAGCGCGGCGTGGCCATGGTGTTCCAGACCTACGCGCTTTATCCGCATATGACCGTGTTTAAGAACATGGCCTTTGGCCTGAAACAGGCCAAGATGCCTGAGCCCGAGATCAAGGAACGCGTCAACGCAGCGGCCGAAATCCTTGAGATCAAGCAGCTGCTCGACCGCACCCCGCGCGCCCTTTCTGGCGGGCAACGCCAGCGGGTGGCCATCGGCCGTGCGATTGTGCGCGAACCGGATGTGTTCCTCTTTGACGAGCCGCTCTCAAACCTCGATGCAGCCCTGCGCGTTCAGACCCGGATTGAAATCGCGCGCCTGCACGAACGCCTGGGCACCACGATGATCTACGTGACCCACGATCAGGTGGAGGCGATGACGCTGGCTGACAAGATCGTCGTCCTACAAGGCGGTGATATCGAACAGGTCGGCTCCCCCATTGAGCTTTACAACACGCCCCGCAACATGTTCGTCGCGGGCTTCATCGGTAGCCCCAAGATGAACTTTTTCGGCAAGGCGGACCTGACTGAGAGTGGTGGGGCCTTGCTTGCCAGCGATGACCATCTACTGGGCGCACGGCCCGAACATCTGACCCCGGTGGCGATGGAAGACGCGCAGCTTGTCGCGACCCCTGATCTTGTCGAAAACCTGGGTGAATACGCGCTGGTTCACTGCCGGACAAAGACGGGGGCGGAATTCATCACCAAGTCCACTGAACTGGAGCGCTTCAAAAAGGGGGAAGAGGTCGGTCTGGCGGCAGAGACCCATCGCCTGCACCGGTTCGACAGCAAGACCACCCTGCGGGTCGCTGACTAAACGCAAACAAAATCGAGCAGACCAAAGGCCCCAGCACACGCTGGGGCCTTTTTCGATAACACCCTCGGATTGGGCCTATTCCGGCCGCCCGAACCATGCCTCCCTTAACGCTTCATAACGCCCTGACTCCTCAAAGCGGAGCAGCGTCCGGTTGACCGGCTCACGCAGCGCGCTGCCTTGCGGCAAGGCGATCCCGTAGTCTTCCGGGCGGAACAGACGATCCAGCAGATAGCCTTCGACGCCGGGGTTGTCTTTCAGGTAGTGGGCCAGGATCGGGCCATCAAAGACAACGGCTTCAAGCTCGCCCTGTTCAAAGTTGCGCAGCAAATCCTGCAAGTCGGCATAGGTGACATGGGCCACATCCCGGTCATCCAGAAACGCGCTTGAGGTTGAGCCCAACGTCGTCCCCACGGTACGACCCCTCAGATCATCCAACGAACGAATGTTGCCCGTGATCGCCTCCACCGTCATGGCTGCTGTAATATTCGCCACGAAGATCGACACGATGAAGAGGCTGGAGACCACCATGGCAACGCCCAGCACGCGCCCCAGCACAGATCGCGGCACCGTCACTTCAAACCCGCCGTTGATCACAAGGTTCAGCGCCCACCAGAAGGACGGGAACATCGCATCCTTGGCCTTGAGGTCAAAATACTCCTGATTGCGCCGCTCTAACGCCCACATCAGCATCCCAAGGCCAAAAAGCGCGCCGAAGGCCACGAAAATCCAGACCAGCAACTCCCACCGCAAGACCACGTCCCAGACGCTTGCAGTCGATGCACCGCCCGCGATCATGACCTGCAAACCACTGCCAAAGATCGGACGGCTGAAGTCCATCTCTTCTTCGCGCTCGGAAGTGATCGAGATGTTGGAGACAGCCCCATCCACCTCGCCGCGCCGCACGGCGTCCAGCATGGTGGGAAACTCGTCCACAAATTCAAAGACGATCTCCTGATCGAGCTCCCCGGCAATCTGGTACATCAGATCAATACTGAACCCGGCGGCCTCACCGTCCTGTTCAAACGCAAAGGGCGGCCTTTCTATGGTCAGAAAAGTCAGCGCCCCATCCTGAGCCTGAACCGCCTTGGTGCCAGCCAACGTCAAAAGCGTTGCTGCCCAAAGCATCGCTGCGACAAATGTCAAAGCGCGCATGTCGAAACCCCCGTTTCCCTTAACTAAAGCCCTATCGCGTGGATCGGTATTCGCCAATAAGCCCAAGGTGTTTGGTGTCTGACCTGATGCAAGGAATCCTCTGATTTGCACGCAGACCCGCACTCTTGTAGAGGTCAGGCAGGCTTACAGAACGGAAGACATGGTGCGGATTAACGAAAGAAAAACTTTCAAGGTCAGACGATGAGCATTCGCCTGCTGCGCACACTTGTGGCGGTTGCCGACAACCGGACCTTCAGTGCCGCGGCCCAGGTTGTCCATGTGACCCACGCAGCCGTCAGTCAGCAGATGCAAACGCTGGAGGCGGATCTGGGCATTGCCCTTTTTGATCGCAGGACCCGCACGCCCGAGCTAACACCTGTCGCCCGCCAGATCGTTGCCCGGGCGCGGCAGTTGATTGACGATTATGACAATTTGGTGCCTTCCGTGCTGGCCGACGGCGGGCTCAGTGGCGTTGTGCGTCTGGGAGCCATTGCAACCACGCTGACGGGCCTCACACCACAGGCCATGGCCGTCCTCAAGGCGCGCTACTCTCAGGTGGGCCTGCACATCCGGCCTGGTTTGACAGGCGATCTGCTGGCGGATGTAGAGCGTGGCACACTGGATGCCGCGATCATCACCAAACCGCATCTGATGCCGGTGGGGATCACATTTCGAGAATTGACGCGGGAAAAAATGGACCTGATCGCTTCGCCAGAGGAACACGAAACGGACCCGACGGTCTTGCTGCGCAAGCGTCCTTACATCCGCTTCAACCGCAACGCGGTACTGGGGGCATTGATCGACAACTGGATCCGCGAACATCGCATCGCCGTGACGGAAGCAATGGAACTCGACAGCGCAGAGGCGATCTCCAGCATGGTGAACGCCAACCTCGGCGTCTCCATCGTGCCGCGCCTCACCGTACCCGCGCCCGAGGCCCTGCCCGTAAAACGCATCGACCTCGGACCCGACGCGCCCCACCGTATTCTGGGGCTTGCTTTCCGCGAGGATCAAATCAAAACCCGCGCCCTGGATGCCCTGCAAGAGGCGCTCAGAGGTGTGATCAAAAAGGCCGCGACGTGAGCGCAACATTCATTCTGTTTCTTGTGCTTGGTGCTGCCGCAGGCGGGTTCATCAACGGCCTTGCAGGCACCGCCACCGCGCTCTTTGCGTTGGGGTTCTATTTGGTGGTGCTCGACCCGGTGACAGCGGTGGCCATAGTCGCGGGCATGGCGATCATCTCGGGCGTTCAGGGCCTCTGGATCGTGCGCTCCGGCATCATGGAGCAACCCCGCCGCATCCTGCGCTACATGATCCCCGGCCTGCTTGGTGTGCCGCTGGGCATTCTGGTGCTCGACCGGATCGACGCCAGCACGTTGCGGCTCTTCATTGCGGGGCTGCTGATCTTCTACGGAGCCTATTTTGGTTTCCGATCTGCCTTGCCGGCTTTTTCCCGCCATACACCCGTTCTGGACGGGTTGATCGGCCTCATTGGCGGCTTTCTGGGCGGCGCTGCCTCTCTCGCAGGGGCGGTGCCTTCAATGTGGATGTCCCTGCGGCCCTGGACCAAGGCCGAAATGCGCGTGACCCTGCAATCCTTCAATATGGCGATCCTGACCATGACCGTCGGGCTGCTGTTCTTCAAAGGCGCATACAACGGTCAGGCCGTTACAGCCCTGCTGATCACAGTACCTGTTGGTCTGTTGGCAGCCCAAGTTGGCATCGCCGTCTTCCGCAGGCTGACTGACACCGCCTTTCGCCGCCTGTTGATCCTGCTGACACTGGCCGTTGGGGTAGGGGTGCTGCTGAGCGAGGTACTCTAGATCACCTCATCGGTCCGATCATCGCTCTCTCCATAGCGCTTCAGCACCGCAGGCTTGGTCCCCTCATACACACGCGCCACATTCTCCGCGATCTCGGCATTCTCCCGCTCGAACAGACAGTCACCGTTAAGGTCTGAGGCCACAATAAACGGCCCCATCCGGTTGCACTTGATCACCCACATGGCCTGCGCAAGGCCCAGCTCTTCGTTCCAATGCACGGCCTCCACATTCTCCACCCCGCGCCCCAAAAGCGCGCCAGTGCCATAACCTACAGTGGACAGATAGACGGCACCGTTGGGCACGAAGTACTCCTTATAGTCCTTGCTGGACATGCCCCCTTTGCCGACTATCAGCTTGGCCCCGGTCTTGGCCATCCACTCGGGCAACCACTTGGCAAAGCGGAAAGAGGCCGTGGCGGTCACAGCCCCCATGTCAAAAGAGCCATCTTCACGAATGGCGGCGGCAGGCGAGCAATGAAAGTTCGCAGCCGACTGCTGCGGCAACTCCATGGGAATATTCGCCCGGTCCTCAAGGGCGCGCATGTAGACCCCTTCGCGGGCGGTGTACATCAGGCCGTCGAGATAGACGATGTCGCCAAGACGCAACTGCGCGATGTCCTCGGGTGTGGGCGTCGTGGAGAGGGTGATTTCGCGTAAGCTCATCAGGTTTAAATCCAACTAATTGAAGGGGAGCGGTGACCGCTTTCCCAGAATTCTCCAAATGCTTTCAAGACAGCTTTTCGGGGAATGCAAAGGTCTTCGGTAAACCGATCGACCTGACCGTTCGCGAGGCGAAACTCCAACTCGCCCGGATCATCATACGGATAATCGGACGCACACGTATGCCATCCTTCAGGACAATCAGGCGTCATCCAAACAAGAAAGCCGGAATGCGCGTTTACCAATGCAGAAAGCACGCACCCATCCTTCTTTGTCAGCCATATCTCCAAGTAAGTCACGTCGGAGTGCAGCGCAGAGCGGATGTCTGATAATGAAGCATCCAAAGTGAACTGGGTTCCATTGATGGTCAATCCAGCGTCATTCACTCCGCCGCCTCCCGCTGCGCTTCCCACTCAACGGTCTCCCGCCGCTGGTAGTCGGTGAACCAATCCGGGTCCGTCCGGTGCTCCACCCGCCCATCTGCATGAATGCGCGCCACCGCACGGCGCGACGACAGGCAGAACGCATGCACCGACATGGGCATCCCGCCCGTGTGGCAGTACCCCACTTCGATATTGCAATCGATCACCATGTTCTTGCCGACAAACCCCATGGCCCCCATGCCGATGGAATTGCCCAACTCCTTGAACTCATCCTCCATCTCCGCAATGCGCGGGTCAGAGTTGCGCGAACCGACCACGCGGAGCGTCGAGGCCCGCTTGCCCAATGTCATGCAGATATCCTTGGACCCACCCAAGCCAATCCCGATGATCGCAGGCTGACAGGCAAGGCCGCGTTTGCCAAAGGCCATCAGACTGTCGAGGTAGAACCGCTTGATCCCCTGAATGCCGTCCGAGGGGAAGAGCATGCGGTAATCCGTGCCAAAAAGCCCGCCCTTGTGGACCGTGATCAGGTCGATCCATTCGCCTCCCGGCTCAAACCCATACTCAATCTCCGGTGCCCCAATCCCGACGTTATTGTCATGATCTGTCCGCCAGAGCGGATGCACCCGGTTGGGCCGCAGCGGCACGCCATTGGTGGCATTGGCCGTGGCACGGCGCAAAGCGGCTTCCAGCGCCACCATGCCGCCCTCAACGCGCGCCTCATTGCCCAACTTCACGAACCAACGCGGCACGCCCGTGTCGCCACACATCGCGCGGCGGTCCTCCTTGGCCGCCTCGTAGTTTTCCAGCATGGCCTTGAGGACAAAGGAGGACAGGTCGCCGTCCTCTGTCTTGGCGGCGGCTTGCAGCCCGTCGAGGTAGTCCTGCGGGATTTCGATAGCGGCCTTGTCCATGAGGGTTTCGGCGGTGGATTGGATGAGGTTGATGGGGATCACAATCTTTCCTTAGTCCCTAATAGTTCAAAAGTGGGGGATGTTCTCTGGTTTGAACCATGCTTCGTCACTTATTTCTGCAAGTCGCCAGACATATACCTGATAGTCTGTCGGTTTTCTGTCAGTAATCAGGGGTGTTGCTCTTGTCGTTGCAAGCCTGTTTGGGAACTTTGTTGCTGGATAGTCATTGTAGAGTGACCTAAAGATCGAGCGATGTGCAGCGATGGACGAGTTCAGCGCAAGACTGTTTATCCCATTAGATTTGTGCTTCAAAATCGAACGGTTTTTGGGTCCACCGTACTTGCCGCTGTACCTGTTTCTTTCGAAGAACGTGTCAATTTTTCCCATCCTACCAGCTAGGATGAAGAAGCAGTCAGCCCCAAACTTGCGCCTAATCAATTCCAGCCGAACCAAGTCCCAAATCAAGGATCTAGGAGAAACATCAGAACGCCCTAACCACTTGACCTCAATGGCAATTTCGACTTCGCCTGAGTGGTCGCAGGCGACGAAATCGACTGAGGGTTTTCTGCCCCGCTTTGTAGGTCTTTCTTCAGTAAGTACAGGGTGGCGAAATTCACTGACAATCCGCTTATCGGTATGGGAGTTGAGTATCTGACATATTGGATAGCTGATGTATGCCTCCGAGAGGACCTCAGTTCGCTTGCAACATCTTTCAAACTGGAGCCACGAGCCGACTCCCAAGCTCAGCGTCTTATGGATAGTTGCTGGATTCACTTCACTGCGCCGCCACCAAGGTCTCTGGCTCCCCCTCCGGCAGCACCGTTTCTCCGGGCTTCACCACCGTAAACGCCACCGGCTCCCGCGTGACCTCCACCGTGCCGCCCTTCATCTCGGCCACCGTGAAATCGCTGTTCTCGATCCCGCCATCGTCGGGGAAGTCCTCTCGGTAATGCGCCCCGCGCGAGTTTTCCCGCGCCAGACCCGCTTTTGTGATCACCTCGGATATATCACAGAGCGAGCGCAGGTTCAGCCAGTCGTGCCAGGTCAGATTGAACGCCAGGTTCGACGCATCCACGCCCACGTCCATCAACGCCTCTGAAACTTCGGCAATCCCTGTGAGTCCCCGTTTCATGCCAGAGGCTGTGCGCATCACGCCCACGTCTTCCCACATGACCTCTTGCAACTGCTTGCGCAGGGGCAGGACCAGATCAACCTTGCGGGTCAAAGGATAGACTGCCCGCTCGAACTCCGCCGCCAAAACATCCTCGTCCGGGTCCCGTAGCGACATCCCCGAAACCTCGGCCCCCATCACATCCCCCGCAATCCCGCCATAGACAGTCGAATTCGCCACACCATTGCCACCCAGCCGGTTTGACCCATGCGCGCCGCCTGCATCCTCGCCCGCCACATAAAGCCCTTCCATTGCGGTGCGGGTGTCCACATCCACAACGACGCCGCCCATGAAGTAATGCGCAGTTGGTACGACCTCCACCTTGCCAGCCGCCAGATCAAAGCCGCTGTCAGCACAACGCTTGACCATGCCCGGAAATTTGGCCCGCACGTTGTCGGGCCCGAGATGAGACATGGAGATGAATACACCCTCCTGCTCCGGATTGTTGTTCTTGCGCATCTCGGCATAGATGCCTCGGCTAACCACATCTCGGGTCGCCCGCTCCCCTTTGCCGTCATAGTCAAACATGAACCGCTGACCGGCGTGGCTGATGAGCTGCCCGCCAGCCCCCCGCAGACCTTCCTCCAGCACCGTGCCGGTCATCCGCGTGTGATCGCCTGCCAGCAGCCCCGTGGGATGGAACTGCACCATCTCCATGTCGCGCAGCTTCAGCCCCGCGCGTAAAGCCATCGCAAGCCCATCCATGGTCTTGTCACCCGAAGGCGTATGATAGCGGTACATGGTCGGGCCGCCGCCCGTACCCATCATCACGCATTTGGCGCGCACCAGTTTAAACCCACCGGTGCGCATGTCGATCATCAGCACACCAGCAAGTGCGCTCCCGTCTTTAGTGGGGATCAGACCAACGGCCCGGTGCTCCTGCAGCTTCTCCACACCGCTCGCCAACACCTTTTCCATCAGCCGGTTGATGATCTCGATCCCCGTCAGATCGCCCTTATGCACCGTGCGGTCGGCGGTCTGGCCGGCAAAGGCCTTCTGGTGCAGCGACCCGTCCGCATTGCGGTCAAAGAAGCAGCCAACCTCGTTCTCCAACTCGCGGATACGTACAACTGCCTGCTCACACAGCCGCCAGGCCATGTCCTGATTGGGCAGCCATTTGCCGCCCTGGATCGTATCCATGAAGTGCCGCTCTACCGTGTCGCCACCTCCAAGCGCCACGTTGTAGCCGCCCTGAACCATCCGCGTGCAGCCGCATTTGCCGATGAGGCCTTTGGCGGCAATGGTGATCTTGGTCCCCTCAGGGGCAGTTTGCTGGGCATGGAGCGCCGCGAAAAGTCCCGCGCCCCCGGTGCCGAGGATCAGGATATCGGTGTCGTGCCGTTCGATGTTGGAGAGCCGTGGGGTCATCATGCCTCCTCGGCGCGCATGCGCCATGCCCGACCTCCCCCCAGGGAGGGCATCAGGCAACCTTTGCCGCGTGAGTTTCGAGCTGAGTGGACTAAACACGCCGCGCACCAAGTTGAACGGCCTTCCGAGGTCGGGCATGGCGCATGCGCGCCGGGTTGCGCGTTAACGTTCATCAAATCGCCCTCATAAAAAACAAAACCGCCATCAGAAACGATAGCGCCGCAGCCCCCGCCGCCAAAGTCTTTTGCGCAGGTCGCCACGGCAGCCACTCCAACGCCATCAGGCGCAAGCCGCCGAACATGTGCACGGCCAACAGAAAGACGAGGCCGAATTCCGCGATCTTGACCACGAAGATCTCTGAAAACCGCAGACCGTCATCCAACGCCGCCGCGCCGTTCAGCGCTTGGCCTAAAAGCAGGAAATGCAGCGGCAGGAACAGCGCCAGCGCAAGCCCTGAAAGCCGGTGCAAGATGTAGGCCAGCCACAACGGATGGGCGCGCGACGGGATGCTGCGCGCGCTCATGAAAACGTCACGGCCCAGACGGCCCGTGCTCCCAAAGCGAACAACCCTAGGCCCACAGCCCACATGAAAACCTCCAGCGCGCGTCCCTTTAGGCCGCCCCATTCAAAAGCAATGACGCGGCACCCAATGGCTCCGTGAATGCTGACGGCCAGCACAAAAAGGCCATAGAACAAAAACCACGCGACAGACCCCTGCGTGCGCCCCAAAATCTCTGCCGCCGACAGCCCGCCCTGAATGGCATAGATCATCACCGCCAAATGCCCCAGCACAAGCGGGGCCATCAGCAATGCGGTGATCCGCTGCGCCATGTAAAGCCTGACACCCAACATCAGCGCCCCCTCCGAAAGAAGTTCCTGGCCGTTTCGCGTTTCAGTCCTGCAATCGCTGACATCGGGTCCAGCTCGTTCGGGCAATAGGCGGTGCAGGACCCCATCGAATGACAGTTGTGACACCCGCCCGAGCCTGACACGGCGTCCAGAATGGCCCGCCGTCCTTCGTCTTTGGCATCGTTCAACAGCGTCCACGCACGCTGCAAGGCCGCAGGGCCCAGGTAGTCCTCGTTGCCTGCGACTGTATCACAGGCCGCATAGCAGACCGAACAGTTGATGCATTCGATCCCGGCGTTGGCCTCCACCCTTGCCGATGATCCCTCATCCACCGGTGCGATCGGGTCATCCCGTGTCAGGCCCCCGTGATGCACGCCCTCTGCTGCGACCCATTTGTCAAAGAACGGGTCCATGTCCACGGCCAGATCCTTGATCACTGGCAGGTTCCGCAAGGGCGCGATGTGCACCGCCCCGTCGTCCAGCACCTTGGAAATATGCGTCCGGCACGTCCAGCGCGGCACGCCGTTGACCATCATCGCACATGACCCGCACATGCCTACACGACAGGCAAAGCGGTAACTGAGCGTTGGATCCGCGTTCTGCTGGATCCAGCTGACGACATCCAGCACCGTCTGGCTTTCATAGGCGGGCACATCAAACTGCGCCTGCGCCCCGGGCGCGCGGTCGATGGTCACGCTAAGTGTCTTGGTGGTCATGGCGGCTGCAACCTTTTCGCGGATGACTCTTCATGCCAGAATTGAAGTGATAGCACCACTTACCGATGCTGAATAATTCTAACCATTAATGTCAGAGCAGCTTTCAGAAAGCCCCCAATCATGTCCGATCCCACGCCATCCAGCCCATTCGAAAGCGCAGTGTACCGATATGGCGATGCGCCAGAGGGGCTTGAGGCATGGGGCTCTCACCCCACGGTCAACGCCATGCTGTCCCGCGGATCGGTGCGGGCCTTTGCGGACCGTCCTGTGCCTCAGGCTCTTCTGGACCTCGCCATCGCCGCCGCCTTTGCCGCACCAACCAAAAGCGATCTGCAGCAGCGCGATCTCATCCTCCTGAAGTCACCTCAGCAACGTGCAGCGCTGGCCCAATTGGTGGGAAGGCAGGCCTGGGTCGCAGACGCCCCCATGCTTGCGGTTTTTTGCGGCAACAACCGCCGCCAGCGGCTGCTGCACAACTGGCACGACATCCCCTTTGCCAATGACCACCTGGATGCCTTCTTCAACGCGGCTTGCGACGCGGCAATTGCTTTGGGGGCTTTCGTCACGGCGGCAGAGGCGCTGGGGGTGGGCTGCTGTCCGATCAGTGCTGTGCGCAATGAAGCGCAGGCGATCTCTGACCTGCTGAAACTGCCTGATCATGTGTTTCCCTTGGCCGGATTGGCGATTGGGTATCCTGCGGCCCCGCCGACCGTTTCCAAGCGCCTGCCGCTCAGCGTCACCTGCCATGTCGACAGGTACAGCGAGGCCGGGCTGAAGGAAGCAGTGCAGACTTACGACGCCGACCGCGCCGACGCACAGCCCTACAGCGCGCAGCGGTTCGAAGATCAGTTCGGCACGTCCGACAGCTACGGCTGGTCAGAGGACAAGGCGCGGCAATACAGCCAGCCGGAAAGGGCGGATTTCGGAGCCTTCGTCCGGGCCAAAGGGTTCCGGCTGGACTGACGCCGGACCCTAGCTAGACCGCAAACTCTCCATCCAGCCCAGCGTTTCCTCGGTTGGCCCGTCGGGCCGATACTCTGCCCCCAGCGGGGTCTGCCAGCCAAGGGCGGCAACGCGCTCAAACACCTCGGCATAATCCAACGCGCCCGCGTCCGGCCGTCCCCGGTCCTGTACGCCTGCAAACTGGATGTGGCCGATGATCGGCAACAGGGCCTCCAACCGCGCCAGGACGTCCCCTTCGGTGCGGGCCACGTGATAGCAGTCAAACATCAGCTTCAGATTGGGCGCGCCAATCTGGTCGATGATCTTTGCCGCCTGATCCGTGGTGCGCAGGAAATAGCCCGGCGCATCCCAAGGGTTCAGCGGCTCAATCAGGATCACGCGATCCGGTCCCGCCGCCGCACTGGCGTAGCGCAGGTTCTCCGCAAAAATCGCCTCAGCCTCGGCCCCCGCCGAATTTCCTGCCATCACGTGCACATTTCCGGCACCCACGGCCTGCGCATACCCCAGCGCTTGATCAATCGCGGCCCGCGCCTCCACCAAGCGACCGGGCAAGGCGGCGAGCCCGTTTTCGCCTGCGGTTGCATCACCGCGCACCGTATTGAGGCCAAGCATCGGCAACCCGGTGCCTCGCAGCGCCTTGCCAACTTCCGCCGCAGGTACATCATAGGGCCAGTGACATTCCACAGCTGCAAACCCTGCCGCCTTGGCGGCAAGGATGGCGTCGATCAGGGGGCGGTCGGTCCAAAGAAACCCAAGATTGGCGGAAAAGCGCAGCATGGGCGCGACGGTTGATCGATTTGCGCGGGGTGTCAATGCGCCTGAGTTAAGGCGCGATTAACCATGCGGGTGCGATGCTCGCCCCATGTCGAATCTGCATCTGATCGCGGATGAGCTGGGCGACATCCGCGCCCTCATCCGCACCCTGAAAGCGCGAGAGGAAGAACTGCGTCGCCGCGTCCTCGACCGCCGCCCCAACGGCGATACCAGCGGCGCGCGCTGGGCGTTGAGCGTCCGGCACGGCAACCGCCGGAGCCTCAACCGCGCCGCGCTGCCACCCAGCATTCTGGACGACCCAAAGTATTGGAAAGAAACGCCGTCTCAGACCGTGGTGTGCTTGCCGCTGGATGAAAACGCAGAGGCGGATGAGGTGATTGAGGCCTTATTGGGATGTCATTTCCTCACGCCTCGTTCAGCATCGCTTCAAAGGCGCGCAAACCCGCGCCCAAATCCTCTGGCGCAAAGGCTCCGGCGCAATAACGATCCGGACGGATCAGCATGATCTGGTCGCGGTGAGTCCGCAGTGGCTTGGCGCAGGGGTCGTTCACGCGCGCGCCAGGACTCTTTCCGTTCAGATCAAGCACAACCCTAGCCACAGGCAATCCTGCGAGCGTGTCCAGTTCCAAACCTGACAAGGCCGCTGCTCCCGCCTGATCCTGCGCGATCAGGGCAAACCCATTGCCCAAAAGTGCATCCAGCTTCACTGCGTCCTTGGCCGCCGCCACGTCCGGCTGCGGGATCATCTCGCCCACGAGAGAAGCCTCAAACGGCTGATCATCAAGATCCACAAAGACGCCCGCATCATAGCGTGGCTTGGGTTTGAACTTCATCTTCAGCAGATAATCCTGCACGGCTGGGAAGGGGGCCATGGCCTCCAACAGCTGTTCGCGAAAGGCCAGCTTTTCAGACGTTTCCGGCATCACAACATCGCCCATGGCAACCGCAAGCTGGATCATTGCCCAGGCCGGGTCGCGGCGTTCCGCAAAGTAGCTGTCCAGCAGTGCATCCGCTGCGTCACCCCGGATAACCGCTGCCAGTTTCCACGCGATATTGCTCGCGTCGCGCAGGCCTGCGTTCATGCCTTGCCCGGCAAAGGGCGGGGTCAGATGGGCTGCGTCACCTGCCAGCAGCACGCGGCCGACCCGGAACCGGTCGGCAATCCGGGCCTGGAAGGTATAGACTGTCTTGCGCTGCAGATTCTCCGCCTCAAGGCTGCGATAAGGGGCCAGCAGCTCGCGCAGGAACGTATCGGCCAAGACTTCTTCGCGCGTCTCTCCGGGCAGCATCATGAACTCATACCGCTTTCCGCCATTTGGGGCCGGGACCAGTACATGGGGCCGCGCGGCAGAGCAGATGAACCGGGTGAAATTCGCCGGGTCCGGATCATTGAGCGTATCGAGCACGATCCAGTCCTGCGCATAGCTGGACCCGCGCATGCCAATGCCCAGCCGACAGCGCATGGGGCTGTTGGCCCCGTCCGCCGCAACCACCCAATCCGCACGCATGTCCGGTGCGCCTTCGATCTGCAGCGACGCGCCTGTCGCATCCTGTTCCAGCCCCGTCACGTGCATGCCAAAGCGCACTTCGCAGTGCGGCGTGGCCGCCACCGCTTCGTGCAAAGCGGCCTCCAACTGCGGCTGGTGGATGTAGAAACGTTTGGGGTAGCCGTAGACTTCGGGCCCCGCGCCCACCCGTGCAAACATCTCGCCCGCGTCGTCGAAATAGGCGGCGCCATCGGCCCCTTTCAGCGTGCTGACGTAAGAGCGATCCAGCCCGAAACACTGTAGCACCCGCGCGCCTTCATCATCCAGAATGATCGCGCGCGGCATGTCGGCAGGGGCGGGGTAACGCTCCAGTATGACCGACCGGACACCGTATTCCGCCAAGAGCAGCCCGGTGGTCAGGCCGACCGGCCCGGCCCCGATGATGGCGACGGGGGTGTCGGTCATGCGCGGCTCAGCTTTCGCCCACAACCGGGTTGCGCAGGGTGCCAAGGCCGGTGATTTCAACCTCCACCACGTCGCCAGCTTTCATCCACAGCTTCGGGTCGCGGGCCATGCCGACGCCTGCGGGTGTGCCGGTGGCGATGACATCCCCGGGCAGAAGGGTGATGACCGTCGACAGATAGGCAATGATCTCCGGGATGCCGAACGCCAGATCGCCCACGGAGGAATGCTGCACCTGCTGCCCGTTGAGCCGCGTTTCCAACACCATATCTTGCCAGTTGCCAGCCTCGTCCTTCGTCACAAGGCAAGGCCCCATGGCACCGCTGCTTTGAAAGTTCTTGCCGGGCCAGAACTGTGACGTATGCCGTTGATAGTCACGGATCGACCCGTCATTGAAGCAGCTGAAACCCGCGATGTAATCCATCGCATCTGCTTCTGACACATGCCGCGCGGGCGTGCCGATCACCACGGCCAGCTCGCCCTCAAAGTCGAACTTTTCAGAAGCTTTGGGGCAAATGAGTGACTGACCATGGCCTGTCACCGCGTCCGGGTAGCGGGTGAAGGTGGAGGGATAATTGGGCTTGTCCCGGCCCGTTTCCTGAATGTGACCCATGTAGTTGAGGCCGATACACAGAATCTTGTCGGGCCGCGGGATGGGGGAGAGCAGGGCGAGCGTGTCCACCGCCACCCCGGGGTTGGCAAGGGCCGCCGTCTCAAGCTCAGCCAGCGCCCCAGCGGCCAGCACAGCCTGCAGGTCGGCGTATTCCGCGCGAAACGCCTCGCCCGCGTCATGCACCAGATCGCCCGCCATAACGCCATAACCGCCTTCGTAGGAACAAAGTTTCATGTCTGTCTCTCCCTTAGTCCATCCAGCCAGGCGCATCCCGTAGGATCAGGCGCGCGAAGCCCGCGCTGGGCTGCGTCCAGCTTCATTTCAGTGAATTTCTGCCGCACGGGCGAGTCTTCGGGCAGATAGAGGCGGTCATGCCCCCAAAAGGACGGCCCGTCGAAGGTCTCGTGCGGCTCCCAGGTGTCGGGGTCGATCACCCGCCCGCCCCAGCCACATTCGACAAAGAAGGGGGAGGGGGAATTGGCGTAGAAACTGGTGATGTGATCGTTCGTATGCCGCCCCAGTGTATAGGCCACGCGATCCTGATCCTGTAGCGCGATGTCATAGGCCTGTCCCAGATCGTCCAGCGCGCAGAGCTCCACCATGAAGTGGTGCAGCCCCTCTTTGCCGCTGCCCACCATCGCAAACGTGTGGTGCCGACCGTTGAGGTGGAAGAAATAAAGCTTGTAGGGCGTGTGCCCGTAGTCGGAGACCTTGAAGCCCAGAAGGTCACGGTAAAACGGCAACAGCGCGTCCACGTCCTTCACATGCAGCACGGCATGGCCCATGCCAAGTGCGCCCGTGCGGAAGCCGGTGATGGGCCGACCCGGCTGGAAAGGGTCCGAGGCGACGGCGGGATCGCAGAACACCTCGATCCGGTTGCCGCCGGGGTCGTGGAAGGAAATCAGCCGTCCCACATGACGCTGATCGGCCAGATGTTGCGGTTCCAGTGTGACAGGTGTTCCGGCACCTTCGAGTTTTGCGGCCAACGCCTCCAGCTCAGCGGGGCTGTCCACCTCCCAGCCCATGAACGTCAGCCCGTCGTCTAGCTCGTCCGAGATCACCAACCGCTGCTTGCGGTCGTCCATCCGAAAGGCGCGCACGGATGCGCCTGCGTCTACCTGCTGCATGCCCAGAAGGCCGGTGGCAAACGCCGACCACTCCGCCGCGCGGGTGGACTGGATGCCGATGTAGCCGAGTGAAGTGAGGATCATGGGTGTTCCGGTTTGCGTCGGGGCATAAGAGCCGCTTCGCGGTGTCTTTTCAAGCGGGGGCGGGCGACACGGCCCGCCTTACGGGGTGTGGAGAGGTTTCGCGCATCGGGAGGAATCGACGGCTGCTGATCTGAGGTGTGAGTTTATGGGAAGGGTGAAAGGGGAGGCTGCGATGGAGTTCGTAAGGCGGGCCGTGTCGCCCGCCCTTGCTTTAGAGCCGTTCCTGCGCATCGCGAAGGAGTGCGGCCAGCCGGAATGGCGCATGGGCCATCTTGGTGAAGGGGGTGAGCAGGAAGAACGCCAGCACGGCTCCCAGATGCAGTGCCAGTAGGGTTGGCATCAGCGCGGTTTGCCCAAGCGCGTAAAGCACCAGCCCGCTGAGCCCTACGAAGCCCAAAAGGGCGGTGAAGGCGCTGTCGGCCCCGTTGGCCTTGCTATCGGCCAGTTCAGGATTGGAGCGGCTCTTGAGCAAGAGCATCCCGAAACACCCCGCCGTCAGCAGGACCCCGCCGCTGATCCCAAAAAGCTTGGGCAGCGAAAGCAGCCCGTAAGGCGCAGGTATATCAAAGACATAGTGCATCACTGTGCCTGTGCTGGTCGAGGCAAAGCACAGCAGAAATCCGTACATGATCGCGTGATGCGCGTGCACGCGGGCCTTGCTGAACCGGTCACCTTCTTCGAAGTTACAGCCCTGCCCATGCCCGCCTTTGAGCGACCGCATTGTGGCCGCATCTCGCAGCGCTTGCTTGCAGTCTGCCCAGCGAATACGCACGCCGCCAACGTCCCGCCAATATTGCCGCAGGCCAACCGCGAGCCCCAGCAGTGGCAGCAAGAACGCAGGCGCAAAAATCGCCACCATTGCGCTGTGCGACAGTACCGCGTAGACCCCTACGCCCCCGTAGATCCCAAAGCCCGGAATGCCGCAAACAGCACCGCAAAGCCGAGCACGCATGCTGCCATTACGGCCCAGCCGTAGCGCTGGAAGACCCGGCCCAAACCTTGCGGCCAGACGTAGTCTTCCCAGGTTTCGCGCCTCACTTCGGCCAGCGCCTGTGGCAGGTTCAGCGCAAATTCATGGGGTTCGGTGTACTGGCAGGCATAGTGACAGCCCCGGCAGTTGTGACAGAGGTTCGCAATCTGGGTGATGTCGCCATCCGCAAAGGCGCGGCGGCGTGTGATCGCCGGGAACGCCGCGCAGTAGCCTTCGCAATAGCGGCAGGCATTGCAGATTTGCAGCTGACGGCGGGCTTCTTCGTGTGCGCTATCCAACATGGTCGGCGGCCTCCTGTCCTGCGATGCGGCCAAAAACGGTGCCGATGGTCATGCCGAATCCGGCCAGATAGCCCTGTCCAAGGATCGATCCTGCCATGATTTCGCCTGCCGCCCAGAGGTTCTGCATGGGTCCGCTTTCATGCTGTACGCGCGCAGTGTAATCCACCTTCAGCCCCAGATAGGTGAAGGTCACACCGGGGCGCAGGGAATAGCCGTAGAATGGCGGCTCGACGATCGGCCGGGCCCAGTTGGTCTTGGCTGGGTTGATGCCTGTCGTGGCAAGGCCGTCCAGTTCGGTGGGGTGGAAATTGCCGTCCCGGCAGGCCGCGTTGAAAGTGTCCACCGTGGTGCGCAGCTTTTCGGAGGGCAGGTCCATCTTCTCAGCCAACTCCTCGATACTGTCCGCTTCAATCGGCGGAAAAACCGAAGGCATGAACAGATCGCGCGACTTGGCGTCGATGATGGAATAGCCGACCTGATCAGGCTGGGCCGCCACCAACCGCCCCCATATTGCATAGCGCTTCGGCCAGACGTCCTCGCCTTCGTCATAGAACCGCTCACCGTGTTTGTTCACGACGATGGAGAACGGCACACAATCGAGCCGCGTGACGATCCCGCCGTCGTATTTGGGCGCGCGTCCATCGATGGCCACCGCGTGGCATTGGGTTGGGTCGCCCACCGATTGCATCCCCTGATCCAGCAGGTCGCGCAGCACGACGCCGCGGTTGTAGGGTGTACCTCGGATGAGGAAGTTCCGCGCTGCGGGGCCCCAGGCATCTGCCAGCCAGTCGATGTCGGCCTGAAACCCGCCTGACGCCACGACAACCGTACGCGGTGTGAAGCGGGCGGGGGTCTTCCCCAAACACGCGTCAACATTGACGATCCGCTGATCTTCGACCGCCACATGTGTCACCTGCGCCTCGTAGTGCACCTCGACCCCTACGTCCGCAGCGGCGTTGTAATAGGCATTCACCAGCGCCTTGCCGCCGCCGAGAAAGAAGGCGTTGGTGCGCGACAGGGACAGGGTGCCAGACAGCGAGGGTTGAAAATGTACGCCGTGGTCCTGCATCCATTGATAAGCGGCCTCGGACGACCGGATCGCCAGTCGGGCAAGTCCCGGGTCGGTCTTGCCCGCCGTCACCTTCATCAGGTCTTCGAAATATTCCTCTTCGCCGTAGCTGCCTGTCAACACGCCCAAAGGCCCGCCATGCATGCAGCGAAAGTTGCGGGTGTGGCGGCTGTTGCCGCCGCGATAGGGCTTGGGCGCGCCCTCCAGCACCACGACCGACGCCCCGCTTGCGCGCGCCGTCAACGCGGCCGTCAGCGCGGCATTGCCGCCGCCGATCACCAGCACATCAGGGCTGAGGTTCAGGGCTATCGCTTTTGAGATTTGGTCGCGGTTCTGATGAGTTCGAGCATGAATGTATCCTGCCATCCGGCGCGTTTCAGCTTTCCTCGCATTGATCCTTTTGACGGTTCGGAGCGGGCGAGGTTGAGAGCGATGCGCCGTAGGATAGAGAGATTTTCGGGTCCGTTGTCTTTTCTGTTGCGCGCGGCGTCCTCGTTCATGGAGACGTCGAGCACCCAGTGAAGGCTGTTCTCGATACTCCAATGGGCGCGGGTGATGGACAGGAAACGCTCGGGAGAGAGCGGCGCGCTGATGAGGAAGTAGCGAGTTTGGCATGAGGTTTTATCGCCGACTTCGCGGGTGGCGACGACCTTTCCGATGGCCCTGAGCCCGGGCCAGTGATGCCGCTCGTCGAGCCAGGCAACGTCATGCGAGATCAACGCCTTGCGCGTCTCCAGTCGACCGTGTCCTGCGTCAACATTCTGATAAGTTTCACAGTTTTCGACATTTCCAGGATCATCCAGCCAGAGTGCCACATCCTCGTGCAGCGTCTCCTGATTGCGTTTCAGCGCCAGAACATAATCACCGCCAGCCTGCGTTACCGTCTCGGCTGTAGTGCGCTGCGTGTGCATAGCGTCCGCCGTCACAATCCGCCCCTTCAACGACAGCATGTTCAACAGCGCGGGCAGCGCCGTAATCTCGTTGGATTTTTCGTCAACAGCGACCTGCCCGAGTACGAGCCTGGCCTCAGCCGCAAAAGCCTGCACGAGGTGTAACGCCGACTGCTTCTTCGCCCTGTCGAAGGAGCGCCGCAACGACTTGCCATCAACCGCAATCACCTCGCCCAACTGGTCAGCGAACCCCTCTGTCAGGCGAAGCATCACTGACTGAAACGTGCCAGGATCGAGGGCGTTGAACAGGTCAGAGAACGCATCGTGGCTCGGTATTCCGTGCTTCAGTGTCATGAATGTGCGCAAAAACGGCTCTTTCGTCGTGCCAAATAGCGCCATGTCGCAGCAACCCTCGCCGCCACACATGGTCGACAACAGGCCGATCATAAGCATCTCATGAAGATCATGCCGTGTAGCGTTGCTCGTACGAGGGTCTTCAACGCCCTCAAAAATATGAGAAAAATCTTCCATCGCGGTCGCATCCTTTGCTAATGACGCAATCCGTATGAATCCAAT
Source organism: uncultured Sulfitobacter sp. (assembly GCA_963422245.2). Classification (GTDB taxonomy): domain Bacteria; phylum Pseudomonadota; class Alphaproteobacteria; order Rhodobacterales; family Rhodobacteraceae; genus Sulfitobacter. The sequence goes on from CAXMWW010000032.1 coordinate 55,350, forward strand.
CAGACGTGATGCATAGTCAATATTTCAAAAGCGATTCCCCTGGACACCCCCCTCCCGCTCCAGCGGCGAAACCGCCTATGACGCGCTGCTGAGCGCCTTGCGGGCCGGTGCTTTTGTGCCCGGCGACCGGCTGCGCGAAGAGGACGTGGGCGAACGTCTGAGCCTCTCGCGCACGCCCGTGCGCGAGGCCCTGCGGCGGCTGGAGGCCGACGGCATTGTGGAACACCGCCCGCGTATCGGCGCCGTCATTCGCACGCTGAGCCACGCTGAGGTGGTGGAACTTTACGAGATGCGGCTGGTGTTGGAGCGTACAGCGGCCGAAATGGCCGCCAAACACGGGTCAGCGGTGGAGTTCGACGCGCTTGGTGATCTTAATGACCGGATCGAGGCCGAGCGCGCCAATCCGGCACTGGGAGCCGCGATCAATCAGGACTTTCACCGGGGCCTTTACCTGGCAGGCCGCAACCGGTTCTTGCTGGAGGCCGCGCGGGCGCTCAACAACTCACTGCTGTTGCTGGGGCCAACAACCTATACCGACCCTGATCGGATCGATGTTGTGGTGCGCGAACACCGCCAGATCGTGGAGGCCCTGCGCAAGGGCGATGCGACAGCAGCAGGGCAGGCGGCGGAAGCGCATTTGCAGACGTCGCTCAGGCACCGATTGCGCGGGCTGGTCGCATGAGGCGCGCGATACCCATCCTCAACGCATTTGGTGTCGCCCTTGGCGGAGTGGCCCTGTTCCATCTGACGGGGCTACCTCTGCCGTGGCTGCTGGGCCCGATCGGGGCCTGCCTGCTTGCCGCCCTTGTCGGCGTGCCCTTGAAAGGGATCAAGCCGCTCAACGACGGCATGCGCACGATCCTTGGCGTGGCGGTCGGGGCAACTCTGACCCCGGCGGTGATTGCGACTTTCCCGGCCATGTGGCCCACGCTGGCGCTTGTACCGGTTCTGGTAGCCCTGATTGGCCTGCTTGGGGTGCCCTATTTCACGCGGCTTTGCGGGTACAACTTTGCCACCGCCTACTACAGTGCAATGCCCGGCGGGCTCCAGGATATGATCCTGTTTGGTGAAGAAGCGGGCGCAAACGTTCGCGCGCTCAGCCTCATTCAGGCCACCCGCGTGACGGTGATCGTCGTGGCGCTGCCCTTTCTGCTGAAGGGCATTTGGGAGGCTGATCTGACCAATCCGCCCGGCGCACCCATGGCCGATCTGCCGCTGCATGAGCTGGCCATAATGGTCGCCTGTGCGCTGATCGGCTGGCAGGGGGCCAGGCGCTTGGGGCTGTTTGGCGCGTCAATCCTTGGCCCGCTGATCCTGACGGCCATTGTGACGCTGGCAGGCGGGCTGCATTACCGCCCGCCGGCTGAAGCGATCTGGGCGGCGCAGTTCTTCATCGGCATGACCATTGGCAGCAAATACGCGGGCATCACAATGGCAGAGGTGCGCCACGACCTGCTGGCGGGGCTGGGGTTCTGCGTGATCCTGATCCTGCTGACACTGGTTTTTGTCGAAGGTATTGTGCTGATGAACCTTGCTCCGGGCATGGAAGCGCTGCTGGCCTTTGCGCCCGGCGGGCAGGCGGAACTGACCGTACTGGCGTTGATCGTGGGGGCCGATGCGGCCTTTGTGGTGGCGCATCACATTCTGCGCATGTTCACGGTGATCCTGGGCGGGCCACTGGCGGAGCGGGTTTTCGGGCGGCAGCCAAACCTGTAGGGCCTCCGCAGAGCAGCAAAAGTTTCCATTGCCCTAACGCAGACGTGTCGAAAACGACGCCTCTGAGTTGGCGGGTTGTTAAGGTTTCCGGCGTCTGACAGGGCTGATCAAGTGCGGCTGTTCGTTATGTCCGAGCGGCATCCATACCTTCCCAAACCTCAGGGTTGATCATGTGAATGGGCGCACCTGCAGCATAGGCGTTCACCTGTTCGAAGATATCCGTGAACTGCAGCTCGAACTCGTCTTCTGTCACATAACCGATGTGCGGCGTAGGCAGGACATTCGGGTGGGACAGAAGCACGTTGGCGGTATCCGTCAGCGGTTCCGTTTCATAGACGTCTACAGCTGCGTAAAGCTCCCCCTTCGCCACCTCCGCCTCCAATGCGCCGGGCATGATCAACCCCGCGCGTGACGTGTTGACCAAGAGCGCCCGGGGTTGCATCGCGGCAAGGTCGTCGCTTGTGATGATGCCATAGGTCGTGGGCTTTAGCCGCACGTGCAGGCTGACAATGTCTGACGTGGCAAAGAAGGCCTCTCGCGACTGCGCAACCACCTCGCCATCCGCAGTGGCCCGCGCGCGACCCTCTTCCGAGGACCACCACTGGACCTTCATACCCATCGCCTTTGCGTATTCCGAAACAGCCCGCGCTATGCGCCCATAACCATAAAGCCCCAGCGTCCGCCCCCGCAGGGTCCGCCCCACGCCCATCATCCATTCACCCGCGCGGATGGAGGCCACCTGCTGCGGAATTTGTCGGTAGTGTGCAAGGATGACACCCAAAGTCAGCTCTGCTGCCGCATAAGACGGCGTGCCGGCATGCATATTTGAACAGAGCAGCACCTTATGCGCCGTGCAGGCGTCCACATCCACATGCGGATAGACGGAGCGTTGAGAGATCAGGCCCAGGTTCGGCAATCGCGCAAGCAACTCGGCGCTGATCTTCGTACGCTCGCGGAAAAGCACAACCGCTTCTGCCTCCGCCAGACGCTCAGCCAATGGGCCCGGCTCAGGCATATGGTCCGTCCATACGGTGACCTCATGGTCCTTCAACAAATCAAAGCAGGGCAGCGTCTGCAGCGTGTCGAACCAATCGTCCAGAATGTGCACTTTCACGGCTTAACCCTCCCAAACCGACGTGGGGATGAACACTTCGCCCGCCGCCAGCTTGCGCGCGGTGCGCGTCAACCCGGCGGAGATCATGTCGAACGCATCACCCTCCCGGCGATAATCCATCATCACGTGTAGAATGCCCATGGGATGCTCCAATTGCATCGGTGTTGGCCCGGCATCCGGCAGATCACAAAGACCCTGCGCGACCGTGTCGGGGCAAATCAAACAGGCGGAGATGCACTGCGATCCCGTCACAGCCAGCGCGGGGTGACAATTGCGCGGCATGAAGTAGCGCACCGCCGCCGTGCCGCCGTCGCGGGCAGGGGCCACTAATCCGAACTTTGGCGTAACCGATTGCGATACATCGCCCATCCCCATCAGCGCGCCTGCCCTTTGGCGCAGGGGCTCCATCCGGTCATAAAACGCACGGTTGGCGTCCAGATCAGCAGCGCTTTCATACCCCGTCAGCCCAAAATCGGCAGCGCGCGCGATGACCATTGGCATGGCCACGTCCATGCAGGTCACTTCGATCCGGTCGATAACATCCACCCTGTTCCCGGTTGGAAAAAGCGCGCCCGTCGCGCCGCCCACAACATCCATGAACATCAGCTCCACCGGGGCAGCTGTGCCCGGCACACCGTCGATGGCCGCGTCACCGTCATAGACCACGGCACCCCCTGACGTGCGCACGTTTGCCACCACCCGCGCGCCTGTGTTCACCGCGCGGATCTTGACTGTCCCCATTGACAAGCCCCCAGCTTTGCTGGGGGACCCCTGATGTTCTACATATGAGGAAGATTTCCTAGAGGGTTTCGACCGCTCGAAGCCCTGCAAGGGAAATCTTCCAATGTCATCAGAAACGACAAATCACCTTAACCACAGTACTTGGGAGTGCAAATATCACGTGGTTTTCACGCCCAAATACAGAAAGAAGGAACTTTACGGCTACCTGCGCCGAGAATTGCGTGAAGTATTCCACCGACTATCGCGCCAGAAGGAGTGCTCAATTGAAGAGGGGCACCTGATGCCAGACCACGTGCATATGTTGTTGAGCATCCCACCCAAGCACTCGGTCGCGCATGTGATCGGGTTCATGAAGGGAAAAAGCTCGATCTGGATCGCGCAGAACATCAAGAACCGCCGCCGCAATTTTGCGGGGCATAAATTCTGGGCACGTGGTTATTTCGTCTCGACGGTCGGCGCAGATGAGCGCACGGTGCGAGCTTATATCCAAACGCAAGAGCAACAGGACAAACGCCTCGACGACCTGTTTAACAGGTAATCTGTAACCCCAACCGCTTCGAGCGGTTCAAGCGAAGCGTTTCAAACCTCCACTTCAAGTGGAGGTTATTGGCTTCTGTTGCCTCGCCCGTCGCCGCAACCAGCCCCATCTCAATGGCCGCTGGCCCCACGCCTACTAGAATATTCCCACAGGTTGGTTTGAAATCGACTAGCCGGTCTTCCACGCTGACCTGTGCAAAAAAGTAGTCCACATCGGCCCAGTCGTTCTCAGAGGCCGACAACATCGCAACCTTGGTTGCGACCGTAGCACCGCCCCCCAACCCGTCGATGTTGAGCGGATGGCCAGAGCCCACCATAGCGACCAGCACATCTGCCAGCGTCTCCAGATCCTCTGGCAAGTCGGCCCGGTTCAGATAAGGCCCGCGCGAGGTGCCGCCGCGCATGAAATGAAACGGAATGGCTGTCTGCATCTGTCGTCCTCCGGGCCAGGGGCTGTGTTACCGACCTCTAAAGGTCGCGCACGGGCTTGTCATGGGGGTCCGGGCCGCGCAGAAATCAGGAATGCGGTGCAATGCGACAGTTTGGCGATGAAACTTTCGGGGGACGAACAGGCGATCCTGTCTGGGGCGCAGGGCAGCGCAGGGGACCAGATGGCGATGCAGATCGTTGTCGGCGCGGCCCGCATGCTGGGGGCATCCGATCTGGTAAAGGTCACCTCGGCCCACATTGATGGCTGCCTCTACCATGGGCAGGCAGGCATGCTCTTTGCCGAAGCCCTCGCGCAGGGCAGGGCGCGGGTCACAGTACCTGCCACCACCAATGTTGGCGCGCTAAACCTGCTGAACCCAGACCAGTGCCGCCTGTCAGATAGTGAACGCAAGGCCGCCTTCCGCCAGACAGTGGCCTACGAAAATATGGGCTGTACCCCCAGCTGGACCTGCGCGCCTTATCAGGCGGGGGCCCGGCCCGGGCTGGGCGCGCAGATTGCCTGGGGTGAATCCAACGCCGTGGCCTTCGCCAATACTGTCTTGGGCGCGCGCACAAACAGATACGGTGATTTTCTGGACATCGCCTGCGCAATTGCAGGCCGCGCGCCAAATTACGGCTTGCACCAATTCGCCAACCGCCGGGGGCAAATCGTCCTAGACGTGGGCGCGCTATCGGCGGACTTGCGCGCGCAAGACGCGTTCTTTCCGGTGTTGGGTGCGCTGATCGGGCGGCTTGCAGGCAACGCAGTGCCGGTGGTCACCGGCATGGCGGCGGACGCAACGGAGGATCAGTTGAAGGCGATGTGCGCCGGGGCCGCAGCCACCGGTGCTGTTGCATTGACCCATGTGGTGGGCCTCACGCCCGAGGCCACGACGCTGGAGGCGGCCTTGGGTGGGGCGGAAGCGGAGGACACCATCCGCGTCACCCCGCAGATGATCGGGCAAGCCCGTGACAGCCTCAGCCAGGTCCCCGATGGCCCCATAGACAGTGTGGCGCTGGGCAGCCCGCACTTCAGCGCGGAGGAATGCCGCAGCGTCTTGCGTCTTGCAAAAGGCAGACCTTTCAAAGCCCCCATCTACATTTGTTTGGGCCGCCATACGCTGACCGAACTGGAACAGGACAACAGCCACCGCGGGCTCGAAGATCTGGGCGCGGTACTGGTCGTGGACACCTGCGTTGTGGTCACCCCGATCCTGCCGGACGCGCCGGGCATCATGATGACCAATTCCGCCAAGTTCGCACATTACGCCACTGGAAACACAGGGCATCTTGCGGTCTTTGGCACTCTGGCCGAATGCGTGGCCAGCGCACAGGCAGGCCAGGTCACCCGCCTTGCAGAGGACTGGTCATGAGTGTTCAGGCCGATATCCTGATGGCAGGCACGGCCACAGGCACGGCTCTGCGGCTTGACGCACCCATCAGTTTTTGGGGCGGTGTAGACCCCACGACATCACAGATTACGCTGGCCAGCCACCCGCAACGCGGGGTGCGTATCGCGGATACGATCCTTGTCCTGCCGCAGCTCATCGGTTCTTCCAGCTCATCAGCCATCCTGTTGGAGCTTCTGCACGCAAAGATCGCCCCGCGCGGCATGATCCTCGGCCAGCGCGACGCCATTCTGCCCATCGGGGCCTTGGTGGCCCAGACGATGGACTGGCCCACGATCCCGGTGCTTCTGCTCCCTGATCCCCCTTTCCAAACCGGCGACAGGCTCGCCCTGCTGCCCGGCGGCCAGATCGAAGTGAGGTAACCTATGACACGTGACGCCCTGCTGCAGCCTTTTCAATTGAAGCACCTCACGCTGAAAAACCGCATCATGACGACAAGTCACGAGCCGTCTTATGCCGAAGACGGCATGCCAAAGGACCGCTACCGCGCCTATCACGTGGAACGCGCAAAGGGCGGGCTGGCGATGACCATGACGGCGGGGTCTGCCGTGGTGTCACGCGACAGCCCGCCGACGTTTGGCAACCTTTTGGCCTGGAATGACGAAATCGTCCCGTGGATGCGGCAGTTGACGGAGGAATGCCACGACCACGGCTGCGCTGTGATGATCCAGATCACCCACCTGGGCCGACGGTCGCACTGGAACACGGGCGATTGGCTGCCGCTGCTCTCCGCCTCCGACAAGCGCGAGACAGCGCACCGGGGCTTTCCAAAACCGGCTGAGGATTGGGACATCCACCGTATCATCCGCGATTACGCGGATGCGGCGGAGCGGATGAAAGAGGCAGGCCTACTGCCACCTCATCGACCAGTTCTGGTCGGATGTAACCAATGACCGTACCGACGGCTACGGGGGATCACTGGAAAACCGCCTGCGCTTTTCCGACCGTCTGCTGCGTGCCATCCGCGACCGGGTGGGGGATGATTTCATCGTGGGCATTCGCCAGACGGCGGATGAAGGCTACCGTGAAGGGGGCATCACCGAAGAAGAGGGCCTTGAGATCGCCCGCCGCCTGCGGGATGATGGGTTGGTCGATTTCATGAACGTGATCCGGGGGCGCTGCGATACGGACCCGGCCATGGTCAATGTGATCCCGGTGACAGGTATGAAAAGCGCGCCGCACCTCGATTTCGCGGGCAAGATCAAAGCGATGGTCGACATGCCAGTCTTCCACGCCGCCCGCATCCCGGATGTGGCCACGGGCCGCCATGCGGTGGCCAGCGGGCAGTTGGACATGGTGGGCATGACTCGCGCGCACATGGCAGACCCGCATATCGTGCAAAAGATCATGGAAGGGCGCGAGGACGATATTCGGCCCTGCGTGGGGGCCACCTACTGCCTCGACCGCATTTATCTGGGCGAGGCGGCGCTGTGTACGCATAACGCCTCCACGGGGCGCGAGTTGGAGCTGCCTCATGCGCTGGGCAAGGCTGATCAGCCGCGCCGGGTTGTCGTGGTGGGGGCAGGGGTCGCGGGGCTGGAAGCGGCCCGTGTCGCCTCGGACCGGGGGCATCGCGTGACTGTGGTGGAAGCCGCCAACGCCCCCGGCGGCCAGATCACGCTTGCCGCCCAGAACCCGCGCCGCCGCGAGCTGCTATCGATCATCGACTGGCGCATGCAGCAATGCATGGACCGGGACGTGACATTCAGGTTCAACACCTGGGCCGAGGCGCCGGACGTGACCGCGCTGGAACCGGATGTGGTTATTGTCGCCACGGGCGGGCTTGCAGACACGGATATCTTTGCAGGCGCCGAGGACCTCACAGCCAGTACCTGGGACATCATCGCAGGGGACGCCAAACCTGGTCAGAATGTGCTGCTCTTTGACGATGGCGGTGACCACGCGGGGCTGCAAGCGGCTGAGGTGATCGCCAAATCCGGGGCAAAGCTGACGTTCATGGGGCCAGACCGGACCATTGCACCCGACGTGATGGGCATGAACCTGACGCCCTACATTCGGGAGCTGCAGGCGCAGGATGTCACTTTTGCCCCCATGCAGCGCCTTGTTGGCGTGACACGGGACGGTAACCAGCTGGCGGCAGAGATCAGCAGCGACTACCGAGAGGACCTGACCGAGGTGCAGTGCTTTGACCAGATCGTCGTGAACCATGGAGTAGCCCCGCTGGCCGATCTTTATTTCGATCTTGTGCCTTTGTCCGGCAATGGCGGAGCGGTGGATTATGACGCTTTGGTGGAGGGCAGGGCCCAGCCTGCAGCCGCAAATGGTGCGTTCCACCTGTATCGTATCGGGGATGCGGTTTCATCGCGGAATATCCATGCCGCGGTGCTCGACGGGATGCGCTTCGGGCGGACGATTTGAGGTGCGACTGCCTTTGACCGGGCGGCTTGTTGACTGGAAACCTGGACGTTCTGCGTGCCTGAACACCGGCCCGTTGTTGTACATACCCTTCTCTGTAGACGCGTCTACAGAGAAGGGTACCAAGGCTGACCTATTTCAGTTCAACCTATTGAGTGCAAAGCCTAAACCTACCTAAATCCCTTAGGTAGGATGCTTCATCAAAGGTAACTGGTCAGGTTATCGCTAGCGCTTGTCCAAGCAGGGGAATCGATTGAACGCTAGTTGCGCAGCAATTGCTCCATATATGCGTCGTCCCATGCGGCTGAGCGTCGTTCCTGCGGCATGCTCATTTTGCCAGGTCCCTGCCGCAGCAGGTTTATTGCAGCGTGGTTGATCGCGGCAAAATTGGCTGCTGCATTCCCGGTTCTGATGCGGCAATCGTCCTGCCGGAAGGTGACATCCAGAACCCAGTGCAAACAGTTTTCCACCTGCCAGTGATTTCGGATGTGCGCGGCCATCTTTTCCGCATCGGCGGTCATTGATGAGATGTAGAACTGGCGTATTCTTTTCACCTTGCCTCTGATTTCCCGCGTGTACTGGGTCATGATGACGGCCTTCAGGCCCGGCCAGTGATGGCGTTTTTCCAACCATTCGATGTCTGTGCAAACGGTGTAGCGGCGTGTTTCAAGTCGGCCATGATCGGCATCTGTCGTTTCGCTTTTTCGCAGAAACTCGCCACCGATACCCCGGTCCAGATGCTCCTCAAAGAACAGTTTGACGTCTTCGTGCAAGCTGCCCTGATTACCTTTCAGACCAATGACATAATCTGCGTCTTTGTCCATGATTTGTTGACAGATTTTGCGCTGACAGCCCATGGCATCGATCGAGATGATCGCGCCTTCAAGCGCCAGTATCTCCAGCAGTTTGGGAATGGCTGTAATCTCATTGGACTTGTCCGCGACCTTGCGCTGGCCGAGGACCAGTTTCTGCTCGCAAGACCAGGCCGAGATCATGTGGACCGCACCCGTGTTCGACGTGCTGTCGAAGGATCGCCGAAGCGTCTTGCCGTCAACCGCGACAACGCCTTCAAGCATGTCAGGCCAGCTTGCAACCCAATTCGTGAAGCTGTTCTGCAAGGCCTCGGGATCGAGGCGGGAGAACAGAATACCGAGTTGGTCATGGCTAGGCGTGCCATCCTTGAACGGCAAGAAGCGCCGCAGAAAGTCCAACTTCTTTCGACCGTAGAGGGCGACGGAGGTCCATCCATCCGCACCAGAGATCACAGCGCACAAAACAAGCAGGAATATCTCGTTCAGCGGGTAGATCACTTTCGCCGCCTGACGCGGGTCTGGGATGGCCTCAAAATGGGTCAGAAACTCAGGGATCAGGCGGTCTTTGGACGCTTCCGACATGGAAATCCTCCAGATACAGGGTCATTTCATGTCTTTGATTCAGAAAAATGCAGCCTTGTCAGCAATTTATTCAGTCGATTGCCCTGCTTGTCCAAGTGTGGCGAATTGACTCGCCGGGCATCTTTTTGCTTTAGTGATCGTTCATTTTGTGAATCGTTCAGGGCATGTCACCTAAGCCTCCCCATACAGGCAATTCAGCCGACCTTTCAAAGGTGGAATGGATCGAGTTGGTGACCACTCTCCATGCTGAGAACATGGAGTTGCTGGAAGCCAATGCGCTGCTTGTCGATGAGAACCGGCGGCAGACTGAAATCATTGAGACCCAAGCAGATATGATTGCCGCCCTTGAACAGCGCGTTGAGGCTTTTGAGCGCCGCCTTTCACTGCACAGCAAAAACAGCAGCAAACCCCCGTCGAGCGACGGGCTGTCGAAACCGCACGCCAACCGCACGAAAAGCCAAAGAGGAAAATCGGGGCGCAAGCCCGGCGGACAACCGGGGCACAAGGGTACGACGCGATCCCAAGTCGACAATCCGGACGAGATCGTTGATCATCACCCGCAGACCTGCCCGCAGTGTCAGCACGACTTGTCACACTGTTCGTCACAAGGTTTTGTTGCCCGCCAGGTGTTCGACCTGCCACCGCCGCCGCCTCTTATGGTCACTGAACATCGATCCCATAAATGCCTGTGCCCGGGCTGTGGCAAGCTTGCACGCGGCTCTTTCCCGGCAGGGGTTATGGCGCCAGTTCAATACGGTGGTCGCATTGCGGCCGTGGCGGCCTATCTTCAGACTCACCACTGCATTCCCGACGATCGTCTTTCTCAGGTGTTTTTCGACGTGTGCGGTGTGCGGATCGCGACGGCGACCCTATCGCGTCTCATCGCAAAGATGGCGCATAAAATGCGGTCTTTCTCGGATTCTGTACGTGAAGCGTTGTGCGGTCCGAAGGTTGTGGTCAAACATCTGGATGAAACGGGCCTGCGGGTTGGAGGTCGGACCCGGTGGCAACATGTCATCTGTTCGCCGACGATGAGCCATTTCCGAATGGGAAGCGGTAGAGGCGATTTGTTGTCCGGCGTGTCGGGTATTGTGGTGCACGACAACTGGGCATCCTACGGCAGAATGGAAGGTGTCGAGCACGTCCTGTGCAATGCCCATCACCTGCGTGAGTTGCAAGCACTGGTCGACATTGAAAAAGAAGACTGGGCATTGGCAATGAAGAACATCCTGCTGGATGCCAGGAAAGCGACCGAAATCGCCCGTGAAAACGGGTTAGACAACGTCTCGGCGACTGTGATCGCAGCCATCAACGAACGTTACGACGCCTGCATCACAAAGGCCATTTTGTTCCATGAAGGCCAGCCCCCTCTGAGCCCGACCCCGATCGGCAAAACCAGACGCGGGCGACCCAAACGACGGACCGGCCACAATCTCGCGCTGCGATTGTGCGACCGCAAGGCCGATGTGCTGCGTTTCCTCAACGACCTGCGTGTTCCCTTCACCAACAATGAGGCCGAGCAGGCTTTGCGGATGGGTAAGGTCCGCATGAAAGTCTCAGGAGGCTTCCGCACCATGGCCGGAGCAGACAATTTCTGCATACTGAGAAGCGTAATCGAAACGGCACGCAAACAAGGCTGGTCGATACTCGCAACGTTGACTACAATGTCTACTGATCAAATTACACTCAAACTCAAACCAGCATGAGCCATGGAGTATCCCCCGTTCCATGTTGATGGGCAACAGAGAGTTTAATCTTCAACGCTTCGCGCGACCGTTTCCAGTATAGAATTTGTTCGGTTTTGCAGTGCCTCCGCGGTCGCAGAGAGACCCTGCAAACGTGAAGAACATGACGTTGAAAGCTCTTGAAATTCCAATTCCAACATCGAAAGCGACGATGCAAGAAGCGCCGCCGCGTCCGATGCATTGCCGATCATTTCTATCGAACTGCCTTCGCTTTCGGCCAATAATCCCACTGCGGCGGATATACCAAGGAAATTTGCACGGTCGACTTGTTTTGGGAAAGTAAGCGTTTGCCCTGGTTGAATATCTTCAGGGCCGTTAATCGGCCACATGTCAATTGCAGCTAGAAAACCACCCATTAGCCCCGAAAACCTATTCACGGTTTTGCCTTCCGGCGTTCCGCCACAGGTGACGATGGCGTTGGACAACTGGTCTTGGGCTAGACGAATATCGTCGTTAGCTACGTCAGAATTCGTGATGGAGGCGGTAAAGACAAGCCCAACGGCTTCAAGGACATCGGTAAATCGATACCACCCGCGCAATGAACCTGCGTTGCTTGCTGTTACGACAATCTCGCCAGTGCTTGCCAAATTCGCGAACGTCTCAGCAGAGATGTAGGGGCACGGGTCGTCCTCAAAACACACCCGTATAACTTCACCCTCACCAAATGTTGCAGCGCTGATCTCATTAACCGTGTCTGGAATAATGACGAACGGCGCTATAAAATCCTCGTTCAAAGTCTGAACAGCCCGACGGACATCCTCTACCGATTTTCCAATTTGATCAACGGAAGTCAGGCTTTCTTGCAGAAATTGCGCTGTTTGAACCTCGGACTGCCTGCTCAAAAGTATGTTCTGTTCTTCAATCCGGCGGGTCTGCACATACATCATACCAGCTTGGGTTAAAAGAACGATTTCCCCGAATAACACCAGCAGAATAGAGAGCGTAAAGAAAAGCGTGATAGCGCTGACAGTCCGTGGAACAGCGGTGCGTGCCTGCCCGATAATTTCATGTACTTCCGCACGGGTGATTGGAGCAGTCGGATCGCCCACGATAAAGCGGTTGACAATGTTTATCACATCGCCGGTGGCTTCTTCGGCCCGGCGAACCTGCAACGCCAACGCCCAACGAACAAAAATGAAAGCCGCAATTGCTGCAGCGGCGGAAAGGCCCGCCAGTAGCAAAGTCCACGACAGTATTTCCAGACGCTCATAAAGCTCGTAGCCGAGCCATATATAGACGACGACAGCAAAACCAGTCGACAATCCATAAAGCAATGCATTGCGCAAATCGGGTCGCGGCATAATTAACCTCATTTACATTTTGCCCTACTAGGGAAAGCGCAAAGTCAAATGTGCTATCAATGGCCCTAAGATGTAGCGCGTTCTTGCCATATCCCATCGAAAAGCAGAGTTTAGCATTTTGCAGTCCATCATCAACCAGCGCGGCAACACCCAGCACCTATGGTAAGCCGCCAAATTGGTTCGCCGCAAGTCATTCAACTGCACCTGCGCAAATAATAACCTGACCAGTCACGAGAATGCCAGAGTTCCAAGACCATGATTTCCCGCAGTTTAATTGCGGTTATGCAAGCGCCTTTCGAGTGAACAAGCTTACGCTTGGGCTTGTAATGCCGATAGAAGCACATGGCGTTTCGCCAGTCCCGAACCTTGATCGACATCTTGAACGTGCACAGCTAGCAGATGACTTGGGTTTCGCGGCGCTTTGGTTGCGTGATGTGCCGTTTAATGTGCCCAGTTTCGGGGATGCCGGTCAGACTTTTGATCCATTTGTCTATTTAGGTTTATTGGCCGGAGCTACGAACTCTGTCGGGCTTGGTGCGGCGTCCATCATTCTACCACTTCGTCACCCTGCACATGTTGCGAAAGCCGCCGCATCGGTCGATGTGTTGTCAGGCGGGCGTATGTTATTGGGTGTTGCCTCAGGTGACCGCCCTGAAGAGTACCCAGCAATGAATGCGGACTTCGAGACGCGCGCAGACAGGTTTCGCGACAGCTTTTCGTACATCAAAGAAATGGCCCAGTCCTATCCTCAGGGCGATTTCGCGCAAGGGCAGCTAATGGGCGCAGCAGATATGTTGCCAAAACCAAGCGGTGGAAGTCTTCCGCTTTTGGTCACGGGCGGATCACGTCAGCATCCCGACTGGGTCGCGCAAAATAGCGATGGCTGGATTACCTATCCCCGCGATCCGGCCAGCCAAAGCCGAGTGATATCGGACTACCGCGCGCGGATCGCAGCGGCTGGGTCGCCAAATAAGCCGGTTACGCAATCGCTATATGTAGACCTGCAGCCCGATCCCAAAGCTGCACCGCGACCTATCCATCTGGGTTTTGCATCCGGAACAGATTTCCTATTCCGATACTTGTCCGACATTCGGGCGCTAGGGGTTAACCATGTGGCGCTGAACCTGCGATTTAACAACGCGGATGTCGAAGACACAATGCGTCGCATCGCGGATGAACTGCTGCCTGAGTTCAGTCATTGAGGGAAATACGATGAGCAAAACGATCCTAGTTACCGGTGCGACCGACGGCATTGGGCTGTTGAGCGCGCGCAAACTGACAGAGCTGGGGCATCGGGTACTTCTGCATGGTCGCAGCGCTGAGAAGCTAGCCGATGTGGCGACGCAAGTTGGTGGCTCACCTTCCACATATTGTGCGGATCTCAGCCGAATGTCTGATGTTGTCGCTCTGGCGGATGCCGTCCTGACGGATCATGCCCGGCTTGATGTACTGATCAACAACGCTGGCATTCTCAAAACGCCCACTGGTTTGACCGAGGCGGGTCGAGATATCCGTTTCGATGTCAACGCAATCGCGCCGTATTTTCTGACCAAACGGCTATTGCCGATCATCCCCAAGGACGGTCGCGTCGTAAACCTGTCCTCTGCCGCGCAAGCGCCCGTGGATGTTGATGCGATGGCGAAATACCAACCGATGGGAGACATGGAGGCCTATGCGCAAAGCAAACTGGCCATTACGATCTGGTCGGCCGAGTTGGCGAAGTCTCTGCCAGAAGGGCCGAGTGTGTTTGCCGTGAACCCGGGTTCGCTGCTGGCCACGAAAATGGTGAAGGAAGGTTTCGGCCTTGCTGGCAATGATCTTAACGTTGGGGCTGATATTCTTGTTGCAGCATCGCTCGATCCTGATTGGGCCGGTATGTCGGGTCGCTATTTCGACAATGACAGCGGGCAGTTTGCGTCGGCGCATCCAGCCGCTATGGATGAGAGGCACGTCAGTGACGTGATGCGGGTTTTGTCCGACATCTGCGAGAGTGTCTGATCAATCTCTTCGGCCGTTGGATTGGGCAATTTCTCGGTTAGTCGAGAAAGCCGTTACCTCATCCTCATCGATTGCACCCTTTGGGTGCCGCCACTTACAAAAATGTAAGTGGTTGAAAAATTACCAAAGTCTGAGAACACTACCAAGTTATGGCGGATCTTCTCGACCGAAAATCCATCTTTTCGCGAAGCGTGGCGGCTGCGGCGTACGACTCCGAGCGACGTGTTCTGGATGTTGAGTAATACAACGGTCTGGTCTTTTGGTTTTTCAACGTCTCGCCGGTGACGGGGAGTGCACTGTTTCAGCGCGATGACTTCGATCGGGTGTTTCGAATGCAAGTTGCAAAGCGGCATGACTACAAACGGGTGGATAAACAGCCACCGGTCTTTTTGGGATGACGTCCGGCAGCTTGGGGTGAGCCAAACTGTAGTGCGGGAGGCGCATGGTTGTCTGAACATAAATCTCGAAAGGTCGCGGTAATAACAGGTGCTGCCAGTGGCATCGGGTTCGCCATGGCGGAAGCGTTTTCCGCGTCTGGTTATTCTGTTGCTCTCACAGACATATCGGAAAGCGCTCTTCAACAAGCCGCTGCGACCATAGGGGAAAGGACCGGCGGTGATATCTGCTGTTGTATCGCGGATGTCAGGGATCTGGAGGCAAGCAAGTGCGCCTTGAAGAAGGTCTGCGCAGAGCTTGGAAATCCAAGCGTGCTCATCAACAACGCTGGGATCGTTGTCAGAAAAAAAGCCAGGCTAGAAGATCTGCCAGCAGGGCATTTCGAAGAAATGATGGCGATTCATGTGAACGGGACGCTGAACTGGTCGCGTCTTGTCCTGCCGTTTATGCGAGAAGCCAAATTCGGCCGGATCATCAATATCTCATCTGTCAATGCGATCGCAGCGGTGCCTTACCGGATCGGATACGTGACGGCAAAAAAAGCCATTCGAGGCGTCACCGAGGCGCTCGCACTGGAGACGGCCCGCGCAGGCATAACCGTAAACGCCATCGCGCCAGGGTACATTTTGACCGATGTCCTGAAGAACCGCGCGGCTGCGGGTATACTGAACCAGCAGGCAATCGCAGACCGCACGCCGGTTGGTCGTTGGGGCGCACCCGAAGAGATTGCCAGTGCGGCGCTGTATCTTGCGTCCAAAGGGGCGTCGTTTGTCACGGGGTCTACCCTTGTTGTCGATGGCGGATTGTCGATCCGAGGGGATGCCGGTGAAGACCTGGAAAAAGCACCTGAATAGACCTTTTTGACCTTCCAGATTTGCGTGTGCTGCAACGCGGCATTGCAATCGTGTATGTCGTAACTTGATCCGATTTGGCTTAATTCGCTTAGCGAATAACACGACAAGAGACGTATAGGAGCCACACACATGGCACATGTTCAAACGGCAATCGAGACATCCTCGCTTGGTGACAAGATCATTGCGCCTTAGCGTGCCGTCGGTGCGTTTCTGGCGCGCCTGTCTGAGGCCAATGTTCGTGTGCGCGAAATGGAACGGCTGAGCGCTCTGAGCGACGCGGAACTGGCCAAGACCGGGCTCACCCGCGAAGACATTGTGCGCCACGTCTACCGCGGCGCTCTTTAGATACGTCAGTACTGGACCCCCAACGTCAGCGCGCCGTCCACCAATAGATTGGTTCCAGACACAAAACTGGCGGCAGGGCTTGCAAGAAAGACCGTGGCTGCAGCCACTTCTTCGGGTGTTCCCATGCGCCCCATTGGATTGGCTGCGACCTGCTTAGCAAAGAATTCTGGATTGTTCCGTTCGGTTTTCCCCCAAACGCCATCTTCAAAGTAGATGTTTCCCGGCGACACGGCATTCACGCGGATGCCCTCAGGCGCGAGCGATCGGGCGAGGCCCTTGGCATAGTTGATGACTGCGGCTTTCATCGCTCCATAGGGTTTTGGGCCACCCGGAACATGCAAGGCCGCGATGGATGAGACCAGGACAATTGACCCGCCTTTGTTCTCCCGAAGATGGGGCAGGGCCGCTTCAATGCCATTGAAGGACGCCATCATATCGACCTCAAAGCTTTGGCGCCACGCATCCTCGTCAGTGCCCTGATTCAGGGCGCTTACATTGGCGATGAAGATGTCGATGCTACCGAAGGCCTCTGCCGTTGCAGCGACCCACGCCTCTTGCGCAGCCCGGTCGGTTGCGTCAGCCGCTTGGCCCATGGCATGTGCACCGTTTGCTTTAAGATCAGCCACAACGTCATCAACGGCTGCGGCATCGCGTGCGCAGATCGAGACGTTGCATCCCTCCGCGGCCAAAAGATCGGCAATGGCCCGACCGATGCCGCGCGTCGCACCTGCGATGGCGGCAGCCTTTCCTTGCAAGTTCAGGTCCATAAACCATTCCCCCTTTTGATGTAACTGCCCAGGTTGTCGGTGGCGTTTTTCGGCTGCGTCAAATCGACTCGGGGGAGCACATTCCGGTTTTCTGATTGAGGATTTCATGAGTCGATCAGGGCATGTCTGGCGAACCCACCCATACCAGCGGACTTGCTGAACTCTCGAAGTCCCAACTGATTGAATTGATCGAAACGCAGCGTGAGACGATTGCGTATCTTGTCGAGGAGAACCGGCGACAGGCAGAGATGATCGTTGTGCTTGAGCAGCGGATTGAGGGGCTTGAGCGTCGCCTTGCGTTGAACAGCCGGAACAGCAGCAAGCCTCCGTCGAGTGACAGCCCTGCGAAGCCGACGGCGAAGGGCAGGAAGGATCAGCGCGGGCAACTGGATCGCAAGCCCGGCGGTCAGCCGGGGCACAAGGGCACGACCCTGGAGCAGACGGACACCCCCGACGAGGTTGTCGACCATCATCCACAAGCCTGTCCCGACTGCGATCATGATCTGACGCAATGCCCCTCGCAGGGGTTTGCAGCCCGGCAGGTGTTCGACCTGCCGCCGCCGCCACCCCTCACGATCACTGAGCACCGGGCTCATAAGTGCACATGCCCGAACTGCGGAAAGCACGTGCGCGGCACGTTCCCGGAAGGGGTCAGGGCACCGGTTCAGTACGGCAATCATATTGCGGCCATGGCGAGCTATCTTCAGACGTACCATTGCATTCCCGATGACCGTCTGTCGCAGGTCTTTCGTGACCTGTTCGGCGTGCGCATTTCCGCCGCCACACTGGCGCGGCTGATTGCGAAGGTGGCGGAGGGCATGCTGTCTTTTGCAGACGCTGTACGTGACGCCTTGTGCGGTGTGCAGGTGGCGGTGAAACATCTGGATGAAACAGGTCTGCGGGTTGAAGGCCGAAACCGGTGGCAGCATGTCATCTGCTCATTGACCCTGAGCCATTTCCGGATGGGGGCGGGCAGAGGCGATCTGCTGTCCGGCGTATCGGGGATTGCGGTGCATGACAACTGGGCATCCTACGCCAGGATGGAGGAGGTCGTGCACGGCCTTTGCAATGCCCATCACATGCGCGAGTTGCAGGCGCTCGTCGATATCGAAAAGGAAGCATGGGCTGCGATGATGCAGACTATCCTGCTGGACGCGAAAAGGGCGGCCGCCAGCGCCCGGGCAAACGGTCGGGATCATGTCGCGGCGCATGTGGTCAAGGCCATCGATGAGCGCTACGACACCTGCATCGCGCAGGGGCTGTCGTTACATGAAAACCAGCCACCGCTGAAACCCGCACTGCCCGGCAAATCCCCCCGAGGACGACCAAAACGGCGAACCGGACACAATCTCGTGCTGCGATTGCGTGACCGCAAGGCCGATGTCCTGCGCTTCCTTACCGACTTGCAGGTTCCCTTCACAAATAACGAGGCCGAGAGGGATCTGAGAATGGGCAAGGTCCGTATCAAGGTCTCGGGATGCTTCCGCACACTGACCGGCGCGGAAAACTTCTGCACCCTCAGAACCGTGATCGAAACGGCACGCAAACAGGGCTGGTCAATAATCGAAACACTCCAGAAAACCGCCGATCAACTCATCCAGAAACTCGAACCGACCTGACAAAATCAAGCGTCTGAAACGCCCCAGAGACAACCTGAATAGTTACCTTTTGATTTGCTCAGAACGGTGTGAATCCACCGTCGATTGTGTAAATGCTGCCATTGATGAACGTCGCATCGTCCCCGGCCAAAAATGCGCTGAGTGCGGCAACCTCTTCGGGCTCGCCATAGCGACCGGCAGGGATGGCGGCCATGACGGCAGCGCGGGCTTTCGCTGCGTCTTCGGGATCAGCGTCGGCCTCAACCGCGCGGAGCATGTCGGTTTCGATCTGGCCGGGACATATAGCGTTGATGCGGATCTTCTCACCGGCATAGGCCTTTGCCCCGTTGCGCGTGAGACCGATCACGGCGTGTTTGCTGGCGCAATAGGCGGGCAGGGTCGGGCGGCTGCCGAACAAACCTGCTACCGACGAGATGTTGATGATGGAGCCGCCACCGGACGCACGCATCGCCGGAACAACGTATTTCATCATCAGAAATACGCCTCCCACATTAATGTTCATGACGTGATTGAAATCATCCAGCGGGTAGTCTTCGATCAACAGGTTTTCGCCTACGATCCCCGCGCCGTTCCACAGCACATCGACCCTGCCAAAATCCTTCATCGTACGTTCGACAAGCGCTATTGCGTCGT
Source organism: uncultured Sulfitobacter sp. (assembly GCA_963422245.2). Taxonomy (GTDB): domain Bacteria; phylum Pseudomonadota; class Alphaproteobacteria; order Rhodobacterales; family Rhodobacteraceae; genus Sulfitobacter. Next base: position 74,724 of record CAXMWW010000032.1, read on the forward strand.
CTTCTTTGGAGACATCGGATTGGTGGCCGACAACATTCGGGCCGATGGCTTCCAATGCCGTAAGGCGATCTGCATTGCGCCCTGACGCGACGATGGTGGCACCATCTTGCGCGTAACGCTTGACGGTCGCGTCACCGATGCCGCCTGTGGCACCGGTGACAATGATAACCTTCCCTTTAAGGGGTTCTGTCATTGGTCAGCCGCCAAATCCATCGAGGACGGACTTGCCGATGGTCGTTCCTTCAACCTGCGCTGCCAGCGCTTCGCGCAGGTTTGTCTCGGACAGGGCACCATAGTTTTTGTTAGCAGTTGTGACAACGTCACCGCTGTCCACAAGGTCGGCCACACGGTTCAAAAGTACGCCTTGCGCATCGACGTCGTCTGCCTTGTGGAGTGTGCGCGCGAACATGAACTCCCAACTGAAGCTGAGCGCTTTCATCTTCAGGCCCTTCCAGTTGATCTCGGCCGGATCATCGATCATGCCGATGTGGCCGCGCGGTTTCATCATTTCGATGATCGCGTCCCAATGCCCATCCGTGCCTGTCAACGCAGCCACGTATTTCGGAGCAATGCCAAGCGATGCCATTTCTTCGTTCAGTGGGTTGCGGTGGTTGACCACGTGATCCGCGCCCATCTTCTTGACCCAATCAACCGTGTCATCACGCGACGCACTGGCGACGACTGTCAAACCGGTGAGTTTCTTGGCGAGCTGGATCATGATGGAGCCAACACCACCTGCGCCGCCGATGACAAGCAGAGCCTCGCCTGTGTCTTCGCCTTCGTCGATGCCAAAGCTGTCAAAGAGCATTTCCCATGCGGTGATTGCAGTCAGCGGGAGAGCAGCAGCTTCTGCGAAGCCGATGGAGGACGGCTTGCGACCAACAATGCGTTCATCCACCGCCTGAAATTCAGCGTTTGTTCCGGGACGGGTAAATTCGCCTGCATACATCACTTCGTCACCGGGCTTGAACAACGTGACGTCGGATCCAACCTCTTTCACTACGCCGGCAGCATCCCAACCCAAGATGACAGTTCCTTCCGGTGGGCGGTTTGCGCGGACCTTGAAATCAACAGGGTTTACCGAGACACCTTTGACTTCGACAATCAGGTCTCGCGGGCCGGGCGTGGGCATGTCGGCGTCAAAAGCGACGACTGCGCCTGAGCCAGAAACAGGGCCACGTTCGTTGTATCCAAGGGCTTTCATAGGTGTTCTCCATTATTGATATTTGGCACCAAATTGCGAGGTAACCTCGCTTTTGACAAGAACCCACATTTTTGTAAGTATTAGAAATCTGCTCTCCGAGGTTTATGCCATGGCACGAAAGTACAACTGGAAAACCGGCTGTGATGTTGAGGCGACGCTCAGCGTTATTGGCGGACGCTGGAAACCGGTGTTGATCTGCCGTCTGATGGCGGGGCGAAAGAGGTTCGGCGAGCTGTGCCGTCTGGCCCCGAATGCAACAGAACGTATGATCACCTTGCAATTGCGCGAGCTTGAAGCGGACGGGATCATCACCCGGCATGTCTTTGCAGAAGTGCCGCCTCGGGTGGAATATGAGATCACCGAGCTGGGGCGAAGCCTACAACCAATTATCGCTGCGATGCAGGCCTGGGGCAGTGACTTCAAAGAGACTCGCCTTTCGATCGAAGAAGCGGAAACCGAGCTGGAACGCGACTGCGCGTGAATCAGCACGCGGCTTGATTGGGTTTCCAATTTGCTGTAGCGCTAAGAGGTCAGACCTCTCGATGTGCGTCTGAATTCGCTTGTTTTCCGGAGAGAATTGCGCTGGCAAACCCGACAGACATAACCTTGCGTCTACGTGAGATGATCGACGCGGACTTCGAGGATGGCGATCGGTTGCCATCAGAAGTCAAGCTGTCGGAGAGCCTAGGTGTAAGCCGAGCAAAGTTACGTGAGGCATTCGGGAGTCTTTGGCAGGCGGGCCTCATCGAAAAGAAATGGGGCGTGGGGACAATCGTGCGCAAGCCGAAGGACCTAAAGCCTGTGGTCGTTCCGTTGCCCTATATCCGCTCTGCACCCAATCTGATCCGGGAGTGCGGTTTGATGCCGTCTGTGTCGGATGTGTCTGTAGAAAAAGGCCAGGCTGACGCGACAGTTGCCGATCTTTTGAATTTTTCTGTGGGGTCCGACTATTGGCTTGTTGACCGTGTAGTGCGCGCCGACGATGTGCCGATCCAGCGAACGATTGATGCCGTCAGCGCCAATGTTGAAGGCAAACCATTTGACGCAACAGCGTTCGATGTGGACACCAACACGCTGGTGGCCATGTATCGAGTGCAGCTGGACAGCAGCCTAAAGCGTTCGGATGGGCGCGTGACGGTGGTCCCCGCACCCGCTGATACCGCCCGACGCCTTCAACTGCGCGAAAACGATCCAGTTTTGTTGGTGGAGTACAGCACTATCACGGATCGCGGCACGTTGCTGAGCTATTCGGTGACATGGTTCAATGTCGCCCGGGTCGACATTAGATTCAGCGCTGAACGTTCTGACGCCATGGACTTTCTGGGTCAAATTCCGAATGTCGCCAAGAAACCATTCCCCCCGGCGCATGTCAGCTCTCATTTGAGCGGGCTTAAACACGCGGTCGTCGAAACCGTATAACTCTTCAAAAATCATCTGTGATAGCTTTTCGAAGTTTTTGTTGACTCCGCGCCCAGTCCGTATTTACCTCTAGTCAAGAGGTCAGACCTCTGACCTCTGCTCGGTTTGGCAAGAACGCAGTAAACTGCGCGCGCCTCCGGGTTAGGGAGGAATTGATCATGTGCGTTTCGCCATGACACAGCATTGCTTAATCACAGGCGGAGCTGGTGCGATGGGTGCTGCCGTTGCCAAAGGTGCTGCGAAAAGCGGGTACGCGATATCGCTGTTGTCTTTGGAGACAGAGCGATCTGCGGCGGAAGCTTTGGTGCAGGACATTCGCTCTGGCGGTGGACATGCGCAGTTCATTCCGACGGATGTGTCAATCGAAGCAGAGGTTGTTGCCGGGTATCAAAGCGCAGCAAACAAAGTCGGAGCGCCGAGCGCTGTTTTTCATGCGGCTGGTATCTTTGTCGGCAACATGGTCCGGGATCTCGACTTTGCCTCGATCTCGAAACTGATTGCCGTCAACGTGACCGGCCTCATGATTTGTTGCCGAGAGGCGGCGCGGTTGATGTCCACGAAGGCCGGGGGGCCTGGCGGGTCGATCGTCAATGTATCGTCCATGGCGGCCACAATTGGTGGGCGACCCGGTCACTCTGTCTATGCCGCTTCAAAAGGGGCGGTGGATGTGTTCACAAAAGGCTTTGCCAAGGAAGTCGCGCGGGAAGGCATTCGAGTGAACACAGTGCGACCCGGCGCTGTCAGCAGCCCAATGACGGCGGCGCTGGACGCCGATCCCGCACTCAAGAAATCGGTCGAAGAGTCCATTCCTATGGGGCGGATCGGCGATCCTCAAGAAATCGCGGATATTGCGCTCTGGCTCATGTCACCGGCCTCATCGCTGGTCACAGGTGCGCATATCGATGCTGGAGGCGGGGGTTTTAATGTCGCTGGCTCCGTTTGATCCCGAAAGAAGAAAGGCGAGCACTGCATGCTGCTAGCTAAAGAAGATCGTTCAATGGTTCCGTCGGCCTTTGACGACATCAGTTACAATCTTTGTAAACGGCGGGAAGACGTTCTCATGATGAGCGCCGATTTGGCGCATTACGTCGATCTCTACAAAGTCACCAAGGACTTGCCCGACCAATATGTTGAGATCGGCATGGCCGAGCAGAACCTTGTTGGCGTCGCTGCCGGCTTGGCCAAAGCGGGGTTCACACCGATCACAACGACTTTTGGAAGCTATGCCTCACGCCGCTGTTTTGATCAGATGGTCATCTGCATGGGGACGAGCAAAAACACTGGTATCTGCATCGGTTTTACACCGGGGATCACAAGCCCTGCGCCAATCCACCACCAGGGTACCGAGGACCTCGGTATGTTGCGCGCTGTTCCCCACGCGACGGTTATCGACGCGATGGACGTCACGGATTTTGCCCAAGCATTGGATATTTCCTGCGACACGCCGGGCTTGGTTTATATGAGGGGGCATCGCGGATCGACGCCAAGCTGGCTCGACCCGAAGGCGTTCAAATTCGAACTGGGCAAGACGTATCCCCTGCGCACCGGGTCCGGTGTCGGTGTGATCTCTTGCGGTCATGCCTCGCAATGGGCCGTGGAAGCGTCTGATGTGCTCGTCGAGGAAGGCTTTGACCATTCCCTCCTGCATGTGCCGACGATCAAGCCGGTCAATGAGCAAGAGATCATCGATTATTGCTTTGCGCATGAGCAGATCGTGACCATCGAAAACCACCAGATCTCGACCGGTCTTGGTGGATTGGTCAGTGTGGTCACGTCCAAGGTTGGAAGGGCACCGCGGATTACACGGATTGGTGTGCCGGACAGTTGGGCCGTTGGCGGCTCGGTTGGGCATGTCCGGCAGCATTTGGGGCTTGATACACCCACCTTGGCACGCCGGATCAAGGAGGTGATGCAATGAGCATGAGTTCCGAAAAGCGCGTTAAAACCCTTGAACTCTGGGCCGCAAAGATGCGCCGCAACGTGGTCGATATCTGCATGCAACGTGGCGGATATGCCGGCCAGGGCGTAGCGCTGTCAGATGTGGGGGCGTGCATCTATTTCGATGAAATGCGCACGGATGGGGATGGGTGGTATCACGACCGGTTCGTCAACTCGAACGGTCATGACACGATCATCAATTTTGCCGCCATGGCTGAGATAGGCATCTACACCATGGAAGAACTGCGCACGATGGGGGCGGATGGCTCCCCCATCGATCAGAGCCCGATTGAGGGTGCGCGCGGGTTCGAGATTACGTCAGGCTCTTTGGGGACGGGTGTTAGCCAGGCGGCGGGCATTGCCTTGGGCGAACGCAAGAAAGGCAGCGACAAACGGGTCATCTGCCTCTTGTCCGATGGCGAGTTGCATGAGGGCAGCGTCTGGGAAGCCTTCATGTTTGCAGCCCACTACAAGCTGTCGAACTTTGTCGTGATCATCGACAACAACGATTTGGGAGCCACCGGAAAAACCTCGGACGTCATGGCCGTGGAGCCTGTCAAAGAAAAGATGGAGGCCTTTGGGTTTGCCGCTCGGCAGATCAACGGCAATTCCATCCCCGAGGTGCTGGAAGCGTTCGAAGAGGCGCGGTCCATCAAGGACAAGCCATACTGCATGATCGCTGACACCAAGATCTTTGCGGGCATCGACGTGTATCAGGACGCCATTCCCTTCGCACATTTCGTAGGCGCGAACGGACGGTGGGATACGGGGTACCTCGAGTGGGAACCCGGCTGGAACGAAATTCTCGGGAAAATCGAGCGTTTGGAAAACGAACTGGCGGCAATGGAGTGAGATCAGTGCCGCAAAAATCAACCGCAAAAGAGTGCGCTTAAGCACCAATCAGTCAACTTGGAGGAGACGACTAATGAAATTTACTAATCTGATGAAACCACTTGCCCTAGCGGCAGCGACTTTTGTCGCGTTTGCGCCAACTGCAGACGCGCGCGAATTGAAAGTCGGTAGCTACGAGCCAGAAAGCCACTACCTCGTGGAATACGCGTATAAACGCTATTTTGATGAGATTACGCGGCGGACCAATGGCGAGCTGACGTTCAAGTGGTTCCATGGTGGCACGCTGGTGAAGGCGCCACAAACAGTCGACGGTCTGAAGTCAGGCCTTGTCGATGTCGTTGTAACGACAGGTATTTTCACGCAAGAAAGCCTGTTCCCTGCAACGCATGTCATGACCCTGCCGTTCCAGTTTGACAGCACCGTCGAAGCCAACCACGTCTTCCAGAAGATGTATAACGAAAACGAAGCAGTGCAGGCCGAGTTTGAAGGTCTGGTTCCCTTGGGTTTCCACGTGTCGGACTTCTTCAATCTTCACATCCACAAAGATGTGGAACCTGTGCGTACACTGGAAGACCTGCAAAAGCTGGAAATTGGGGCGTTTTCGAAGTCCGGCGTGACCTATTCCGAGCTGCTCGGCGCAACACCGCGCAACATCAAGCTGGAAGACCTCTACGTGTCGCTTCAGCGGAAGGCGATTGACGGCATCTGGTTCCCGACAGCGCCGATGATCAAGTGGAAGATGACGGACCACACATCTAACCACAGCCTTGTGGGCGGCCCTTTCGTGATGATTCCAATGACCATGGCGCAACCTGTTTGGGACAGCCTCACGGATGAACAGCGCCAGATCTTCAAAGACATGGAGAATGAGCTGACCAACTACACGGCGGCGCTCGTGGACAACCGCCGCGGTTCGTCGGTGGCTAAGATGGAAGGCCGCGGCGACACGATCATTCGCTTGTCGGATGAAGAGAAAGCCAAGTGGGTGGCTCAAGCGCAGCCTGCCTATGATGCATGGTTTGCTCTGATGGACGAGAAGGGCATCGATGGTCAGGCCCTGCTGGACAACGTCCGCGCCTACACTGCTGAATTCAAGGGCATGGACTACACGCCTGCGGATTGGTGGGGTGACGACTGGATGGAATGATATTCCTCCCCGCCCGGGCCGCCTCTGGGCGGCCGGGCATATTCTGCCGATGTCGTTCTACACATGATGCGACGTCGGCACCTCTTTCTCGGCCCATGCACAGAGTATCCCGAAGGATCGTCCGATGGCATCGAACAGCCCCGACTTAGATACTGAAATAAACATCGCAGCTCTCGAGGGTGGTGGCATTCCGATAGCTGAGGCTGGCGATGACGCCTTTGGTTCTGTTGCGCGCGCCATGCACGCAGTTCTCGATCCGGTTTGTCGGTATCTGTGCTACGCGGCCGCCATCGTAACGCTGCTCATGTCGCTTGCCATGGTTGTGGATCTGGTCAGCCGGATGGCTTTTGGTCGCCCGCTGTCCGGGATGATCGAGTTGCAGACCTATATGCTCGTTTTCATGGCGTTTTTTTCGATCGCTTACACGATGTTGAAGAACCAGCATGTCTCGGTGGATTTGATCACATCGCTGATGTCTGCGCGCACCAACAGCATCCTGCAAAGCATCTTCAGCATCTGGGGGGCTTTCATCTTTGGGGCCATGTCTTGGCTGACGGCTTCGCGCTCGATGGAAGCTTTCCGGCGTGACGAGATTTCGGACATTATCCAAATGCCGTTTTGGGTGATCTACGCAGTGGCCGCGGTCGGCACGCTGTTACTTGCTCTGACACTTGTGAGTTTACTCTTCACCCATCTGTCAGGTCTGTATCAGTCCAGTGGGTCCAAAGCCTCGTTTTGGGGTTGGTTTGTTGCAATCGCCGTGATCGCCGGGGTCGGCGCCACGTCCGGTTTGATCCTAAAGACGATCGCTCCAGACTTGAGTTCCCCGACGATCGGTCTTCTTTACACCGGCTTCCTCATGTTGATCTTGCTGCTCGGTTTTCCGGTCGGGTTCTCAATGGCGTTTGCTGGGCTCACCGGCCTGTTTTACTTAATCGGCAGCGGAGTGGCGTTCAACGTCACCAAGATAAACACCTACGACTCTGTCGCGGTCTACTTCTTCTGCGTGATCCCGTTTTTCCTGCTTATGGGCTTTTTGATCCTGCACGCAGGGATTGGGGCGAAGCTCTATAATGCGGGCATCAAGGTCTTTGGTCGCTTGCCTGGCGGCTTGGCTGTTGGCACCGTTGCGGGTTGCGGTGGGTTTGCGGCGATCTGCGGGGACAGCGTCGCATCGGCCGCGACGATGGGTTCGGTCTCAATCCCCGAAATGAAGAAATATGACTATGACGACAGCCTTGCGACCGGCTCTGTTGCTGCTGGCGGAACGCTTGGCATTCTCATCCCACCAAGCATTGGTTTTGTTGTCTACGGCATCATAACAGAGCAAAGCATCGGCAAGATGTTCATGGCTGGGATCGTGCCTGGCATCATCTTGACGCTTGGCTTTGCGTTTGCGGCCTACATCCAATGCGTCATCAATCCAAAGCTTGGGCCAAAATCCGAGAAATTCACGGCGCGCGAAGTTGCAGAGTCGATTTTCAACATATGGCCGGTCGGCGCGCTTTTTGCAGCAGTCATCGGCGGCATCTACTCGGGCATCTTGACCCCAACCGAGGCAGGCGGCGTGGGCGCAAGCGGTGCGCTCTTGATCGCGCTCTTCTCCAAAGGGTTCAACCGCCACAAGCTTTTTGATGCTCTGTTGGAAGCGACAACGACCAGTGCGATGATTTTCACGATCCTGATCGGGGTTGGGCTTCTGGGCTATTTCATTACGCTTACGGACTTGCCGCTGTCGTTTGCCAACTTCCTGAATACGCTGGATGTGTCGCGCTATGTGATCTTTGTTCTGATCCTGCTGCTCTATCTCGTCCTGGGCATGGTGATGAACATCATCCCGATGATGATGCTGACCCTGCCGATCCTGTTCCCGACGGTGGTGGGCCTGGGGTTCGATCCAATCTGGTTTGGGGTGATCATGGTGATCATGATGGAGATGGGGCAGATCACGCCACCTGTCGGGATCAACGTCTTTGTCATCCACGGTGTCGCGAAGAAATACAATGTTTCGATGGCCACAATCTATCGCGGGATCATCCCCTTTGTGATCGTCGAAGTCGTCGTGATTTTCTTCCTGACGCTGTTCCCCGACATCGTCCTATGGCTCCCGAATTCCATGGACACTTTGGCACCGCTCGATTGATGGAGAAATGGTTTGAAGGGTAAATCTGCGATTGTGACAGGCTCTACCAGTGGCATCGGATTGGCGGTTGCCACCGAGCTTGCGAAACAGGGCTGCAACATTGTTCTAAACGGGTTTGGCGATGCGGCGGATATCGGAGCCATCGTGCAGGACCTTCAAACGCAGCATGGGATCCGCGTGGTCTATCACGGCGCTGACATGAGCAAGTCGGACGAAATTTCCGACCTCGTGGCGACTTGTCAGTCCCAATTCGGGTCCGTCGATGTTTTGGTCAACAATGCGGGCATCCAGCACACGGATGCCATCGATGATTTCCCAGCCGAGAAATGGGATCAGATCCTTGCGATCAACCTGTCATCCAACTTTCACACCGTTCAAGCGGCTTTGCCAATTATGAAAGCGCAAAACGCTGGTCGGATCGTGAACATCTCGTCGGTCCATGGTCACGTCGCATCGGTCAACAAGGCGGCCTATGTCGCGGCGAAACATGGCGTGCTTGGGTTGACCAAAGTGATTGCGCTGGAAACGGCCGAAACGCCCATTACCTGCAATGCGATTTGTCCGGGTTGGGTGCGCACGCCGCTTGTTCAAAAACAAATCGACGCGTTCGCTGAGAGAGAGGGTATCTCGGAAGACGAAGCTATCGCGCGTATGTTGGGAGAAAAACAGCCCTCCAAGTCTTTTGTGTTGCCCAGCCAAATTGGACAGGCCGTCGTTTATCTGTGTTCAGATGCGGCGTCTGAAATTCGGGGGTCAACCATCAATATCGATGGCGGCTGGCTTGCGCAGTAGAATCTTGGGGCAGATGGCATGACGAATGAAACCATCGGATCGCAGGGCGTTTTGCACGGGCAATCAGCTGTGATCTCGGCCGGGGCAGCTGGAATTGGCAGGGCTATCGCGGATACCTTGATTGGTGCGGGCGCGCGTGTGGCTGTTTTTGACGTTTCTGAAGCGGCTGTGACGGATATAAAGACGGCCCATCCGGATGTGCTTGCGCGTGTGGTGGATGTGTCAGATCGAACCGGGGTAGAGGCCTTTTTTTCTGAAGTCGCTGAATCCTTTGGTGGTCTGGACATCCTTGTCAACAACGCCGGAATAGCAGGGCCAACTGCGCAGATCGAAGATATTGACCCAACCGCCTGGGACGCGACGATTGCGATAAACCTAACAGGCCAATTCGACTGTGCGCGATTGGCGGCACCCCATCTGAAGGCCTCCAAGAATGGGGCGATCATCAATATTGCCTCGGTCGCAGGGCGCCTGGGGTATGCCAACCGAACGCCCTATGCTGCTTCGAAATGGGCGATCGTTGGCTTTACCAAAAGCCTTGCTATTGAGATGGGCCCGGATGGCGTACGCGTGAACGCGATATTGCCGGGCATTGTCGAAGGTCCCCGTATGGACGGGGTCATTCAAGCCCGTGCTGACGCTTTGGGAACCAACTTTGATGAGATGCGCGATGAGTATCTCGGCAAGATCTCTCTACGCCGCATGGTCAGCATGCAGGACGTGGCCGACATGGCCTTGTTCCTGTGTTCGCCCGCTGGCGGTAATATCTCCGGTCAGGCGCTCAGCGTTTGCGGGAATGTGGAAACTCTTTGAGAAAGGACGCAGCTCGTGGCCGCACCCAGAAAAGTCATTATCACCTGTGCCACCACCGGGGCGATCCACGTCCCGACCATGTCGCCGCATCTCCCGCTGACGCCAGACCAGATCGTTGCTGATGCCTTGGGCGCAGCGGAGGCTGGCGCCGCCATCCTTCACATGCATGCGCGCGACCCTGAAGATGGCAGGCCAAGCCCCGATCCCGATGTGTTCCTTCCGATCCTTGAGCGTGTCAAATCCGGTACCAATGCGGTCATTAATGTCACGACCGGCGGCGGGCACAACATGACGGTGCAAGAGCGGCTGATCACGCCGCTCAAAGCCAAACCCGAGATGTGCTCGCTCAACATGGGGTCTATGAATTTCGGGCTGTTTCCCGTGCTCGATAAGTTCGAAAGCTTCAACCATCCTTGGGAACCTGAATACCTAGAGAGCACGCGAGATTTTATCTTCAAGAACACGTTCGCCGACATCGAATACATCCTGAAGCATCTGGGCGAAGACCACGGCACACGTTTTGAATTTGAATGCTACGACATTGGGCACCTGCACAATCTTGCTTACGCGGTCGACAAGGGGTGGGTGAAGCCGCCTTTCTTTATCCAATCGATCTTCGGCATTCTGGGCGGCATCCAGCCCGATATTGACCACCTGATGCATATGAAACGCACGGCGGATCGCCTCTTTGGGGATGACTTCATTTGGTCCGTTTTGGGCGCAGGCCGCCACCAGCTGAACTTTGCCACAATGGGCGCGATCATGGGTGGTAATATCCGCGTGGGGCTGGAGGACAGCGTTTATGCCGGAAAGGGCAAGCTCGCCGAGTCGAGCGCCGAGCAAGTCACGATCATGCGCTCCATTCTCGAAAACCTATCGATGGAGATCGCCACCCCGGATGAGGCCCGCGCAATGCTGGGCCTGAAAGGGGCGGACAATGTTGGATTCTAGGAGAACGATATGACCGACCCCAAACCGCTTGCAGGTAAAACCGCCGTCGTCACCGGTGCGAGCCGCGGGATCGGCAAGGCCATCGCGCTGGAGTTCGCGCATGCAGGCGCTGATTTGGCGATCCTGTCGCGTACTGAAGCAGAGCTCAACAAGGTTGCACAAGAGGCGCAGGCTTTGGGTGTTCAGTGCCACGTCGTCACAGCCGATTTGGCAGACCCTTCTTCGGCGCAAGCGGCCGCAGATCAGATTGGCGCAAGTTTGGGCAAAGTGGATGTTCTGATGAACAATGCTGGCGCCGATCTGCAATATGGGATCGAGGTCAAGGACAGTGATCCCGAAACGTGGTGGCGCACGATTGAAGTGAATATCTTCGGGGTCTACCTGATCACCAAGTTCTTGCTGGATCACATCAATGATGGTGGCAAGATCATCAACATGTCCTCGGGTATGGCCAAAACTCCGGCTGCTGGGCAAAGCAGTTATGTTGTTTCGAAAGCTGGTTTGCACGTCTTTACCGAAGTCCTCGCCAATGAGCTCTGGCCGCGCAACATTGATGTGAACAACTTGATCCCCGGTCCTGTCGCTACCGACATGTTTAACTGGAAGGGCAAAGATCGCGCCTACACCGCCGAAGAGGTGCTTGAGAAATTCAAGGATGGCCTCCCGCCGATGTTCCCACCGATGGAACGTATGAAGCCTGTCAGCGAAGTGGCCGATCTGGCGCTTTATCTCGCGACGCGCCCCAAGGGTGGTCCGACGGGCCAAACCTATTCCATCGCGCGTCGTCCAATGTGAGATCGCAGACATGAAAGCCGCCGTCTTATTCGAACCCAACACGCCGCTGCAGATCGAAGACCTATCCTTGCGCAACCCAGGGCCGCGCGAGGTTTTGCTGCGCACCGCATATGCGGGTTTGTGCCATACAGACCTGCACTTCATGGAAGCCCAAACGCCATATCCCATGCCGTTGGTCCTGGGGCATGAATCGTCAGGCATCGTCGAGGCTGTCGGGTCCGAAGTGACCTATGTGCAACCCGGCGACCATGTGGTGACCTGTTTGTCGGTCTTCTGCGGCACCTGCGAATACTGCACCACTGGACGGCCAGCGCTGTGTTTCAACGAAGAGGCAAAGCTGCCACCCGGCAAAGCGGATCGCCTGGAGTGGGAGCGGGTGGAAAAGGTGAACACCTTTATGAACTTGTCCTCATTCGCGGAGCAGATGCTCGTCCATGAGAACGCGTTGGTGAAAATCCGCAAGGACATGCCGCTTGACCGCGCGTCGCTCATCGGATGCGCGGTAATGACTGGGTACGGAGCTGTAGTGAACACGGCAAAGATTGGGCCTGGAGACAAGGTGGCGGTGATAGCCTGCGGCGGCGTCGGCATGTCTGCCGTCAGCGCGGCACGGATTGCCGGTGCCGAGCGTGTCATAGCCATCGACATGAGCGCCGAGAAGCTCAAGATTGCCAAGGACCTCGGGGCCACAGATATTGTCAACCCGGCGACAGGCGACGCGGTCGAGCAAGTCTTAGAATTGACGGGCGGCGGTGTGGATCATGCGCTCGACTGCCTCGGCTCAAAGCGCACCGCCGAGGACGCATTCAAGATGCTGGCTTTTGACGGCACAGCAACGCTGGTAGGCCTTTTTAAGGCGGGAGAGACCATCGAGCTCACCGGGTCAGACTTCCTGCGCGAACGCAAAATTCAAGGCTCACTTCTCGGATCCAACAGGTTCCGCGTCGATATGCCGAGGATTGTTGAGCTCTATATGCAAGGCCGTATGGACCTTGATGTGTTCATCAGTCAGAAAATACGGCTGGACGAGATCAATGAAGGGTTTCAAGCGATGAGAGAGGGCCGGGTCCTGCGCAGCCTGATCGATTTTTCGGTGGTTCCCAACTGACGCAAGTCGGCCCTATCACCGCCACTTAATCGAACAGCCCATCGTGGCGGTCTGTCGTTTTGGGCCTTCTCCAGTCTCAGCGATTTGCAACATGGCATCGCGCAACTCAGGGACGCGGTTTGATGCGTCCCCCATGAGCGCGTCATCGAAACGCCCCCGGTATTGCAGTTCACCTTGCGCGTTGAGGCCGAAAAAATCTGGTGTGCACACCGCATCATAGGCGCGTGCGACGGATTGATCTTCATCCACCAGATAAGGGAAAGTGAACCCGAAATGGGCTGCAAATTGGGTCATCAATTCTGGCGCGTCCGCCGAGTATGTCTGATAGTCGTTTGACATAACAGCGAGAACACCAATTCCGTTGTCCTGCAGCACTTTCGCGTCCTTCGCCAATCGATCGGCGATGGCTTTCACATAGGGGCAATGGTTGCAAATGAAGGCGACAAGCAGACCCTTGCTCAAATGGTCAGACATCAGGTGCGTGGTGCCTTCCGGGGTTCGCAAGCTGAACTCCGGCGCTTTCCAGCCAAAATCTCAGACAGGTGATTGAGGTGGCATTTTCTCTCCTTTGCGTCTTAGCAGGTCACTGGCTTGTTCACACCGCCGCGGACGTACTGCTTGGAGCCGTCAAAATCCGGCTGGTGGTCCCAGACGTAACCGGGACTGCCTTTGAGGGTTTGGTGCAAGAAGCAGCGCTGTTTCTTGTTGCGTTTGACCGCCTGCGTCAGGGTATCTAGGTCGAACCGTCCGACGGCCAGATCATGTAAGTCCGCTGCGATTTTCGCGTGGTCAGGATCATCCACGAGATTGGTGGTCTCGTCCGGGTCTTCAGCCAGATTGATCAAGACCCCGCCCCAGCCATGAATGTAAGCGTATTTGAAATCGCCTTTGCGGGTGGCAAACCAAGGAGCTTCTATCCCGGGGCCAAAGTACTGAATGGACGCGGTGTCCCGCCAAGTTGGGTCGTCTCCGCGCAGAAGTTTGGCAAAGCTCGCACTGTCTGAGCTACCCCATTCGTTGCAGGCCTCAGACGCGCCGCCAATCTCGGATAGGGTGGGGCATAGATCCGCCAGCGTAACGGATTGCGTGATCCTACGCGGGGCGAGTTGAGATGGCTGGTGGAACACCATTGGCACCTTGGCAGAATGCTCCCAGAAGGTGCGCTTAAACCACATATTCCGCTCGCCCATCATGTCGCCATGGTCTGAGGTAAATATGATCAGCGTGTCTTCATAGAGACCGAGTAGCTTTAGCTCAGCGATGATCTCACCAACAAACTCGTCCAGATGGGTGATCATTGCATAGTAGGCTTCGCGCGAGGCTCGGATACGCTCCTCGGTCGGTGGAAATTGATCGATCCCGTGGTGCACGGCCAGCCAATCGGTCACAGGGTTGGGGATCGGTTCGCTGGAAAGCCTCGGCGGTTTGATCTCCATGTCTTTGTATTGTTCCAGATACTTTGGCACCGACTGATAGCTGTCATGCGGCTGTGTGTAGGAGACGTGCAGAAAGAACGGGCTGTCCGGCTGTTCCAGCGCCTCGTAGCGCAGGAACTCGATGGTCCTGAACTGCACCTCGCTGTCATAGAGGATCTGGTTGTTCGTTCGACATTGTCCGGAAACCGCCAGCTTCTGCACTGATGTGCCAGGTCGGTGATCCACTTCTGGCTCCCAATCAATCGACCAGTCAAAGTTTGATGGGTACATGTCCGTTGTTAGCCGTTTGTCGAACCCATGCAGCTGATCTGCGCCCACAAAATGACACTTGCCCGAACAGACGGTGCGATAGCCGCTGGATCGCAAAAAATGCATGAGCGTCGGTGTCTCGGACGGCAGTTCAGCCCCATTTCCCCAAACCTCGTGGGAGGTGGGTAGCCTGCCAGTGAACTTGGATGCGCGCGACGGGCTACAAAGCGGTGAGTTGCAATATGCGTTTTCAAAAACCACGCCGTCCCGTGCCAGTGCGGTCAGGTGCGGGGTGATGGCTTGTCCACCCTGTCCATAGAAATCAAGAGGGAAGGCGGCCATTTGGTCGGCCTCAATGAGCAGAATATTCGGTTTGCCAGTCATCTGGGTCTCCTATGCTTTGAGTGCTCCGTCGACGACGAACTCGTGCCCCGAGCAATGGCTGGCATCGTCTGACGCGAGAAAAAGCACCATTTTGGCCACCTCATCCGCGGTGCCTTGGCGTCCTAAAGGCACCCGCGCGTCGAGCTCTTCGGTGGTTTGCGGGATTTCATCCATCATGCGCGTGTCAATAAGGCCGGGATGCACGGAGTTCACTTGTATGCCAAAGGGAGCGAACTCCAGAGCTGCTGACTTTGTCATGCCCCGCACCGCCCACTTCGTCGCGGCATAGGCTGGTGCGCGTGGTGTCCCGGCGAGGCCGGCGATGGAGGACAGGTTGATGATGCTGCCTGCGCGCTGTTTTTGCATGCCGGGGATCACTGCGCGCATACCAAGAAATGTACCGGTTTGGTTGATCGCGACCATTTGGTCCCAATCGCTCAGGCTGGTCTCCAGCGTTCCCATCACGCGGAATATGCCTGCATTGTTCACAAGAACGTCGATGCGTCCGTGTGAGGCTTCGATCTGCGCGACGACCGATCTCCAGTCCATTTCATTAGAGACGTCCTGATGCAGGAAATGACACCCAGAACCGATGCTTGTCGCGACTTTTACTCCTTCGGCGTCATCTACATCGGTGATAAAAACTGTGGCGCCGGCCTCAACGAAAAGCTGCGCCTCAGAGGCACCCATGCCGCGGGCCCCTCCGGTAATCAAAGCAACTTTTCCATCAAGCCGGTTCACGTCAGGGGCGATCCTTCCGTCGCCTCGGCAACGTGCACGACAGCATTTGCAACGTCCACAAGACGCCTCACTGTGGGTTTGATATTGGTTTGCCAGTGGTCGGTTTCATAGACGGCTTTATAGAGTTCTTGACGGTGCGCTTCGTCGTCAAAACGCCTGATCCAAATGTAAGCGTTCGGGTCTTCGACGCCGCGGAACATCGCATCTACCTTCATTCCTTTTTCTTCGATGAACGGAACAATTGTGCTTTCCATGAACGTAACCCATTCATCCATGGCGCCTTCGTTCACGGGGTATGTGCGGATCTCAAAGAGCGCCATGTTCAAACTCCTTTGTCGGTTTGGTTTCGAAAAGACTGCGCGAGCTGTAATGCGATGAGGCGCGAGAAGTAGCGTGCCTGGCTCAGATTGCCGCCGGTGAACCAAAGACCCTCCTGAGCGGTCTGAACCCACATGTTGCGCAGCTCGCCAATCCAAGGGCCGGGATCGCCACGGGTGCCCGAGCCATAGCCCCAACAAGGTCCCACCTCATCGGCTGTTGCGCGGTCAATGAGCGCAGCGACCCAGTCGGTCATGTCGCCGTAGCCGGTCGCATAGATCACGGCATCAGCAGCCAGAGTACTGCCATCCTCCAGATGCACAGCTTTCTCGCTCAGGCGGGCGATCCCATGACCAGAGCGGACCTTGATCTGCCCGTCCATCACCATCTCAGCCGCGCCTACGTCGATATAATAGCCAGACGCGGTACGGCGGTATTTCATGCCTAAGCCAGTGCCATCTTCCGCGAAATCGAGCGTGAAGCCGGCATCGGTCAGGCGCTGGTAATAGTCCTTTTGATCTTCGCGGATTTCGTCCCAGATTTTCTTGTGGCGTTTTTCCAGAAGGCGCAGCGGCATCGAGGCTTGCAGGATATCGGCCTTGTCCGTGGTGATCCCCTTTGCGACCGCCTCAGCCGAGTAGAGTGGTCCAAGGACGCGCTCGCAATAGTCTTCCTGCCGCACCACGAGCGAAGAGGACCGCTGCACCAGCGTGGGCCGTGCACCAATGCTGAACAGATCGGCCGCGATGTCATGGGCGGAGTTGTTCGCGCCGACAATGACCACATCTTGCCCTTTAAGGCGATCGTCCAGTTTGAAGGCGCTGGAGTGCATTTGCGGTCCTGCAAAAACATCTTGGCCGGGAAATTCGGGCACATTGGGAAAGCCGGATAGCCCCAATGCCATGACGATATGTGTCGGGTGCAGGGTAACGGACTCCCCGTCTTGAACCAGCTGCGCCGTCCACGTCTTGCGCGCTTCGTCATATTGGGCAGCGGTAAGCGCGGTATTTGTCCAGATATCCAGATCGAGGTCTTCAGCGTAGGCCTCCAACCAGTCGCCCATTTGGTCTTTCGGTGTGAAGACAGGCCAGCCCTCGGGAAAGGGTTTGAAGGGGAGGTGGTCGTACCAAACAGGATCGTGCAGCACGAGGCTGTCGTAGCGTGATCGCCACTGGTCACCCACGCGCGGGTGTTTGTCGACGATCAGGTACGGCACACCAAGATCGTTTAGCTGCGCGCCAAGCGCCAGCCCGCCCTGACCACCGCCAACCACCAGCACAAACGGCGCGTAGGGATTGCTGTGCTCTGGGCGACGGTCGGTAAGGTGATCCAACTGCGTGAAAACCGTTTCACAAAGGCCGTCCGACATGCGCACATAGCCACGACCTGAACCGGACGCGACCGAAAACCGAAAGAACCCCTCAGACGCCTCTTCATCGTCCTCGAATACGACGTCGCGCAGTTCGGCAGAAGGCCCGGTTCGTGCCCCAAAGGCGCCGATATCTTCGCGCCCCTCTAGGGTTTGAAGCGTTCCACCAAATGGGAGGTAGTCCCGCCAAAATCCATCTGAAGCAAACAACGCGGCAATGTCCTGCGCGTACCCTTCGCAGAGCGCTGTTTGGAAATGAGACAACCAGGATTTTGCGGACATGGGCGTCAAACGGCCTCCACCCTGAATTCGGCAAGGGCTGATGGCGTGGGCGGCACGACAAGGCCGGGCTCATTTGGGAGCGAAATCAGGCCGTTCTTGATGCCAAGAACATCGCCGCTGAGCTCGGTTCGAAGGGCGTTTTCGTTCACATCGACCTCGCAAGAGGACGCCTCGCCGATCGCGGCGCTGACCGAGAGGGCCGCCACTTGTCCGACCGCTGTTCCCATGAAATGCGGCCAGACCTGCACGCCATCCGGAACCCGCGCAGCGAGATCAAGCGCACCTGACATGCCACCCCATTTGGCAACGTCCGGCTGCAAGAACGCCATCCCGAGACCGGCCATCCTCAGGAAATCGTCCACGCCATAGATGTTTTCGCCGCCCGCAAGCGGGATCTTCGTTGATCGCGCGAGGGCTTCCCACTCTGCATCCGGGGCATCGGCGCGCAAAGATTCCTCCGCAAAATAAGGGGCATAATCCTCAATCGTCTCCAGTGCGCTCTTTGCCTCTTCCAAGGTCCAGCTTTGATTACTGTCGACCATCAGTCGCGTCCCTTGCGGACACAGACTGGCAGCCTGTTCGACGATTTTGGCGGTCCCGTGTTCAGCAAACCCGATCTTCAGCTTGAAATGGCTTTGCCCCAAGCCCGCGTGGTGCGGGATGAGCCGTTCAAGATCTTCGGCGTTTATCGATGTGGCGTAGGATTTGGCCTGTCCGGTGCCCAGCCCCATAAACTCCGCAAAGCTCTGGCCGGCGCTCCGCAAGCACAAATCCCAAAGCGCAGTGTCGAGGCCAGCCAGGATATGCTCAAAAACCTCTCTTTGCCCGACATGCAGGAAGAAGACCGACAATTTGGTGCGCAGCGCGTCTCCGACTTCGCGTGGATCGCAGAACGTCAGCCCCTCAAGATGCGCAGCGATCACGTCTTCAATGACATGCGCTTTGTGCAGATTGGCTCTGGGAGGGAAATTCGCCCAGACCTCGCCCCACCCAAAACAGCCGTTTGTATCTTTGATCCGAACAAGCAGGGCCGGTCGCGTCGGCATGGTCCCAAGCGCCATTTTTGGCGACACACCGCCTTTGGCGCGGATCGGGATCGCCTCAATACTGGCCAGCGTTATGGAGCGGGTGAACTGCACTTTACCATGCCACGTAAGCAGAGTGTTCAGAGGTGTAGAAATTGACCGCCGTTGGCCCAACGGAATAGGCACCGACGCCAGAGTTCTTGATGCCGCCAAAGGGCATGTTGTTATCCGGCACTGTCCCGTGATTGACGTGGATCATACCGTTCTGACTTTCCGCGAGGAAACGTTGGATCAGGTCGTTGCGGTTCGAAAACAGGGCGGACGTCAGGCCGAATTCCGTGCCGTTCAGCATGTCCATCGCTTGATCAAAAGTGTCGTATTCGAGCACCGACAGGACAGGCCCAAAAATTTCATGCTGACCGGCGATGGACTGATGCTGCACGTCATCGAGGACCGTTGGGGTGTAGAAGTAACCGTCTTCGGCAGCCCCCGGCGCACCTCCACCTGTGAGTGGTTTCGCGCCCTCGGCAATTGCCTTTGCGGTCACATCGCAGACATCCTGCCAATGGGGCTGGTTGCAAAGCGGGCCGATGTCGGTGGCAGCATCCATGCCGGGGCCAACTTTCATCGCAGCGGCTTTGGCGGCGAGGATATTTTTGGCCTCTTTCGCAATGTCCCTTTGCACAATCACCCGGCTGATTGCTGTGCAGCGTTGGCCACTGGTCATAAAGGCCGCGCCGAGGATCTGAGAAATCGCCCCCTCAAGATCATCGCTGTCGTTCAGGATCGCGCCGTTCTTGCCACCCAGCTCAAGCTGCACAGGGATCAGGTTCTGCGCCGCGGCAGCGTAGACCAGCTTGCCGGTCGGCACGGAGCCGGTGAAGCTGACACCGTGAATCTCCGCAGAGGCAATCGCCTCGGACGCCACGCGCCCGGAGACCATGGCAACCTGGATGAGGTTTTCGGGAAAGAACTCTTTGGCGATCTCGGCCAGCAAGAAATTCGCGCCGGGGGTGAACTGCGAAGGCTTCATCACAACCGCATTGCCGAACGCCAGGGCGGGGCAGATTTTGCGCATGGGCGTCGAGATCGGGAAGTTCCAAGGGGATATGCAGAAGATGACGCCACGCGGGCGACGAAGGATTTGATTGGAAAAGCCTGCCCGTCCGGTTGCAATCGCCATCGCCCCCATACGCGCGGCTTCCCCGACCGAGAACCGTCCCTCGGCGCAGGACTTCATCGTCTCACCCTTGCTTTCGCGGAAGAGCTTCCCTTGCTCAAGCGTGCCTGCGGTTGCCAGTTCATCCGCGCGTGCTTCGACCGCATCGATGAACGCATTGAGCCTTTGGGACCGCTCCAGCCCCGGGACTTTCGCCCATTCAGCCTGTGCGATGTTCGCGCGCTCGATGGTTTTGGAAAGGTCATCCGAAGACATCATCCCATAGCGGCCAATTTTTTCGGACGGATTGGCCGGATTGACCGTTTCAAAGGTCTCGCTCCCGGACCCAAATTCAAAGCGATAGCTCATGTCTTCTTCTCCATCACGCCGCGCACAGCATTCGCTATGGCGGCGGCATCAATGCCAAATTTGTTCATCAGATACGGTGTGGTGCCGCCTTCACAGAAGCGGTCCTGAATGCCGACTCGCTTGAAAGGCAGGCCAATGCCTTCATCCACCAGGACCTCCGCCACCGCCGAGCCTAGCCCGCCGATGATTGAGTGGTTTTCGGTGGTAACAACGGCTCCGGTCTTGGCGGCGCTTTCAAGAATCAGGCCTGCGTCAATTGGTTTGAGAGAGGCCATGTCGATCACGCGCGCGTCTATCCCGCTCTGTGCGAGCGTCTCAGCCGCAGCAAGGCTTTCGGCAACGCATAGACCTGCCGAGATGATGGTCACATCGCCGCCTTCACGCCGGATCACGCCCTTGCCGACCTCCAACGCCTGTGGCTCGAAATCTTCGGGCGTCGTCTCCGGGCGTTTCATACGAAGGTAGGCTGGGCCGTCCCAGTCCAGCGCCAGTTTGACCATGGCCGCGTGGTATTCAGGCCCCGATGGCTCGAAGATCGCCATGTTGGGCACAGCGCGCATGATGGCCACGTCTTCGATCGCTTGGTGCGAGACACCCAAAAGCGTGGCGACCCCAGGCAAAAAACCCACGATTTTCACCGGCAGGTTCGGATAGGCCGCCTGCATTGTGATCTGATCCAGCACGCGCTTGGTAATGAAGGCGCAGAAGGAATGGCAAAACGGGATTTCCCCGGACCTGGCCATACCACCCGCCATGCCGATCATATTGGCCTCGGCAATCCCAACATTGTGGAACCGTTCTGGCAGCTCGTCGCGGAAACGGTCAGTTTCAGTCGGCGGCACGAGGTCGGCGCAAAGCGCAACGATACGAGGGTCGTTATTCGCGGCCTCGACCAAAGCATCGCCGTAGGCGCGGGGCAAGGGCTTGAACGAGCGATTGATAAAGTCCGCCGCTTCGAGTTGCGTTAATGTGCTCATAATTGCGCCTCCAACTCAGCCCGCGCGGAGGCTGCAACTTCGGGCGGGAAGCGAAGCTGGTGAAACATCAACCCTTCGAGCGATGGCACACCTTTGCCCATCAGAGTATTTGCCTTGATGAAGCTGGGCTTGCCTTTCGTTGCGCGGGCCGTGTCAAAAGCGCTCAGCAGAGCCGCGATGTCGTTGCCGTCGACCTCTTGGCAGGCGAAGCCGAAGCTCGCCATCTTGCCCATAAGCGGCTCAAGGCTCATCACCTTGTCCATTGTCCCCTCAGATTGGACGAAATTGTAGTCGACGACGAAGACGAGGTTATCGAGCCCTTTGGCCCCGGCCAGCATCGCGGCCTCCCAAATCTGGCCCTCCTGCATTTCGCCATCGCCGACGATCACGTAAAATCGGCTCGCGCGGCCTTGCCGTTTGGCGGCCAACGCGCAGCCGATGGCGACAGACAGGCCCTGGCCCAACGAGCCGCAAGTCGCCTCGACAAACGGCCCCATGCGTTCAGAAGAGTTGATCTCGAGCGTCGAGCCGTCCGTCACATAGCTGCTCAGATCATCAACCGGAAAGAACCCCCGTTCTGCGAGGGTCGCGTAGAAAATGGCGGTGTTATGGGCCGTCGTCAGAAAGATGCGGTCCCGGTCAGGCCATGACGGGTTGGCCGGATCCATCGTGGCTTCGGCAAAGTAGAGCGACGTGAAGATATCTGCTGCCCCAAGTCCTTGTTGCACATACCCTTGCCCTGAAGGCGCCACCATGTTCACGACGTGCAAGCGAAGCCGCGTGGCAATTGCTTCGAGCTCCGAGAGATTGTGTTTCGCTTTCATGCTCACGTCGTGCTACTGTAGAAAGGTATGGACCTTTGTACCTATTGAAACGGGGAGGTTGTCAATATGAATCTTCAGGCGATGAAGCGCGCTGCTGTTCCGCTCCATGCAGAGGTGGCAGAGGTGCTGCGGCACCAGATCATGTCCGGTGATCTGCGCGCGGGTGCGAAACTGCCTCCGCTTCGCGAACTGACCGAACAGCTTGGCGTGGCTCGCATGACCATTGTTCAGGCCATGAACACGCTTGAGGATGAAGGGCTAATCGAAAAGCACTCGGGCAAGGGGACTTTCGTAAAATTGGTGAAAGTACCGGTCCGTCACACAATGCACATGAAGGCGGACATTAGCCAGATCTACGAAATGGTAGATCAAATGGAGGTGTCGGTCACGCGCAACGAGGCTGTCATCGAAAAATCGGAAGACGGTCGCTATTTCCGGGCCATGACGCGCATTCATGCGCGTTTGGGGAAACCCTTTTGTCAGGTGGACATTAAGCTGGATGACGGGATTTTCGATCTTGCTCCGGATCGTTTTGCAACGGAAATCGTCGTATCGGTGCTGCGGGACCTTGGCGTGACTGTGCAAAAAGCGCGGCAAAGGGTGACAATTTCCTATGCTGATTTTGCTATGGCACAGGCGCTTGGGCTAAAGGTGAATTCGGCTGTCTTTCGGGTCTTTCGCGAGTTTTTGGACGAGGACGGCAAGCTGATTTATTCGGCGACCTTGTCTTATCCTGCGGACTTACTCGAGCTGGAGATGGAATTTACGACGGACGCAAACTGAAAAAGCGGGCTTGACTTCGGGTTATGTTCTCTAAAAGGTACGTACATCTAGACCATTAATGGCCAAAAGGCCGTGGTACGAAGCAGGGAGGGCTTCAAAATGAAACTCATCAAACTGGCGGCTGCGGGTCTTGCGGCGCTTGGACTGAGCGCGGGTGCCGCGCTTGCGGAGTGGCCGGAAAAGCCAATTAACGTCGTGGTCTCGTTCAAAGCGGGCGGCAACGCGGACATCGCAGCCCGGATCGTGGCGGATTCCTTTAGCAAAGAGTTGGGCGTTCCTGTGAACGTAATCAACAAGCCGGGTGGCGCGCATATTCCGGCTGTCATGAGCGTCAAAGAAGCCCCGGCGGATGGCTACACCATCATTCAATTTGCGCCGCCCAGCTTTATGGTTGTGCCATTGACTCGGGACGTGCCTTACAGCCCGCAGGACGACTTTGTGCCGATCTTTGCAGGCGCTTTTGCTACCAATGCGCTTTATGTGCGCGCTGACAGCCCCTACACAACCTTTGAAGAGTTTCTCGAAGGAGCAAAGGCCAACAAACTGACGATGGGCGTGAACAACCTCGGGGCGCCGCCAAACCTGAGCGCGGTGCAATTGGCCAGCGAGTTTGATCTGGAGTTCAAGACGATCGCGCTTAAGACCGTGCCCGCCTCGATTGCAGGGCTCATCGGCGGTCAAGTGGACGTCGCCGTAGGCCAAATTGCCACGATCAACGCGTTCAAAGATGAAATTCGTCCGCTCATCATTCTCGACAACAACCGCGTGCCCGCAATGGAGAAGCACCTCCCGGGCGTGCGCACTGTGGGCGAGGCCTTTCCCGGCAAGCAAGCCGGTGCATGGGTCCGCGGTGGCTGGGCCGTAAAGGCTGGCACGCCTCAAGAGATCGTTGACAAGCTGGTTGCTGCGTCTGCGGTGGCAGGTTCAGATGAATTCATCGGCAGCTTGCCTCCGGGAATTGACTGGAAATACGTGCAGGGTCCTGAAGCCGTTGGCGAAGAGTTGCAGGCGGGGATCGATTTGTATTCTCCGATCCTTGAAGGGCTTGGGCTCCTCAAAAAATAGCTTTTTGAAAATCAGAACGCCGCGTGAGGTACCCCCACGCGGCGTTTTGCCGACTTCGGAGATGCGCCGATGCTAAGCCAGCGTCTTGCAAATATCGTCTTTGTCACGGTCCTCCTTGGCGCATGCGGGTATTTCGCGTGGGTTGCCGAAGGGTTTGTAACCTCGGGCCTGCTGGCAAGCTCGGGATTACCGTCCAAATTTTTCCCACAACTAACACTTGGGCTGACCGCGTTTTGTGCAGCGCTCGTGGGATATGCTTATGTCGCACGAGGGCAAGAAGGGGACGAAAAAGGCGACACGGTCTTCGCTGACAGCATTGAAGCGAGGCAGGGTCTGCTTATGCTGGTTGTGGCTGTCGTAAGCTACGTAACCTGGCGCTACGCTGGTTTCCTTCCTATGGCCTTTCTGCTTGGCCCCCTAAGCTTGCTCGCTATGGGCGTGTTTAAGCCTATGATCTATCTGGTGGTCTGGGCGCTGACAGGGTTGATTTCGGTAATCTTCATCTATGGCCTTGGGATCCAGTTGATCTGATGCTGGATGGCGCAGCCCTCATATCCGCTCTGGGTTTGCTGGCCGACCCGCTTACCATGGCGCTGCTCGTTCTGGGCATCGTGCTTGGCCTTATCATTGGCATACTGCCAGGACTGGGCCCGCCAATCGCGATTGCGCTGGCGCTGCCGTTTACGTTCTACATGGATACGGTTCCGTCGATGGTGCTGCTTTTGGGGATTTACTCGGCGGCGATCTATGGCGGTTCTATTTCGGCCATTGCTGTTGGTATTCCAGGCACAGGTGCGGCCATTGCGACGGTGATGGATGGCAACAATATGTTCAAGCAGGGCCGGGGCGGTGAAGCACTTGGCTTCTCGCTGACAGGCTCCATCATCGGCGGGCTCTTCTCAGCTGTATGCCTTGCTCTCATCGCCCCTTTCATGGCGCAGCTTGCCGCCAAGTTTGGACCCCGTGAATACCTTGCGATCTCGGTCTTTGGCCTCATCGTCGTTGTCCGGGTCGCGGGGCGGAGCCTGCCCAAAGGGCTATTGGTCGGTGCGCTTGGCATCTTTCTGACCACTTGGGGCCTTGATGAGCTGAATGGGACGGAGCGTTATACCTTCGGCAGCTATCATCTCTATGAAGGCCTCCCTTTGGTGCCGTTCCTTGTGGGTCTCTTCGCCATGTCAGAAGTGCTGATCGGGGCCGAACGCGCCGCGCGCAAGGTCGACTTTTCGGTGGAAAGTCTGACGGTCAAACTACCGGGGTTCAAAACTCTGGGGCGGCTTAAGGACGTCATTCTGCGGTCGTCGATCATCGGCACTGTGATCGGCATCATCCCGGGCGAGGGCGCTGCTGTTGGCGCCTTCTTCGCCTACTCTGAGGCCAAGCGCCGCTCTAAGACGCCCGAAAAATATGGGACTGGCATTCCAGAAGGGATCCTTGCGCCGGAGACGGCTAATAATGCAACGGTCGGCGGCGCGCTTATCCCGACGCTGACGCTTGGCGTGCCCGGCTCGCCCGCCGCGGCGGTCCTGCTTGGCGCATTGCTCATCCAAGGGCTGACGCCGGGGCCAAAGCTCTTCACCGATGAGCCGGACCTGATGTACGCGATTTTCATAGGGCTTTTCATCATCAACATTCTGATGATGTTCATTGGCCTGATCGCCATCCGCTTCGCCGCGCAATTGATCCGCGTGCCCACATCCGTGATCGTGCCAACTGTTCTGCTCCTCAGTTTTGTCGGCATTTACTCGGTTTCGAACAGCTTTTTTAACGTCAGCGTTCTGCTTGGAGCGGGCATCCTTGGCTATGTTGTGCGAAAGCTTGGATACTCGATTGCGCCGCTGTCCATCGGCTTCGTCCTCGGCCCGATCCTCGAGAACTCCCTGCGCCAATCGCTGACAATCGCGGACGGCTCTGTCTTTGAGTTTTTCAACACACCCATTGGCCTCACGATCTACGCGGCCCTCGCGCTGACGATCCTTTGGGGGCCGATCACAGCAAGGCTCAAGCGATGACCCAGCCCAATATCTTGATCATCTACGCCGACCAGATGCGCTATGACGCAATGGGGTGCGCGGGCAATCCGGTAATCCGGACCGCGAATATCGACAGGCTCAGTTCTGAAGGTGTGCATTTCGAAGAGGCATATACCAGCTATCCGATTTGCTGCCCGTTCCGCGCCTCGGTCCTG
The DNA here is from genome assembly GCA_963422245.2 of uncultured Sulfitobacter sp. Classification (GTDB taxonomy): domain Bacteria; phylum Pseudomonadota; class Alphaproteobacteria; order Rhodobacterales; family Rhodobacteraceae; genus Sulfitobacter. The sequence goes on from CAXMWW010000032.1 coordinate 101,055, forward strand.
ACAGGAAAGTACGCCCAAGGCCACGGCATGGTGCAGAACCACTTCCCGCTGAAAGGCGGGCAGGGGTTTCTTGCCGAATACATGCGTGATGCGGGCTATCAAACTGGCTATATCGGCAAATGGCACTTGGAGGGCGGGCCGAAGCCAGGCTTTGTGCCACCAGACCGTCGCTTCGGCTTTGATCATTTCATCGGGTTCAACCGGGGCCATGATTACAGCCTGTCGGTCTATTTTGATGACGCTGGGCAAGCCTATCACTCCGGCCGATATGAGCCGGATTATCAGACCGATCAGCTGATGGAATTCGTCGCCAAGGCATCTCAAAAGGACGCGCCGTTTCTCGGTTATATCAGCTACGGCCCGCCGCATTTCCCGATGGATATGCCTGACTATTTGCGTCGCATCTACAAACCCGAAGAGGTGCCATTGCCGCCCGGTGTCCCAGACGCCGATCTGCAAGCACGGGTTCAGGAGCACCGCAACGCTGTTCTGTGTGGCGGCGATCCGCGCTCTGGCCACAAGAGCCACGCATCCCATGAGACCAAGAAGGTTGGCGAGGTCGAGACAGAAGCCGAGATCCGCGAATTCATCGCCGAATATTACGGTATGATCCATAACATTGATTGGAATGTCGGGCGGATCCTGAACCAGCTCGACGCGCTTGCGATCGCAGAGGACACAATGGTCATCTTCATGAGCGATCATGGCGATATGTGCGGTCAGCACGGGTCATTCTGTGGGATCAAGAACCAAGCCTATCGCGCCGCGATGCATGTACCACTGATTGTACGATATCCCGCGCGGTTTGCGCCGCAGCGCTCAGGTGCGATGGTGGATGTGGGTGTCGATATGATGGCGACGCTCTTCGATCTGGTGGGCATCGAGATGCCCGAGGGACGGGACAGCCAGAGCTATCTCCCGGTGCTTGATGGCAAACGGGCCGAGCATCGCGATGCGATCTGGTATCAGGTCTTTACGCAAACCGGCGGCAATCCCGGCGAATTTGCACCCTTTGGCGAGCGCGGCATCCGCACAAAGGACTGGCTTTACATGCGTCGGAAAGATCACCGCGCCCTCTTGTTTGATGAGCGGGCTGATCCAAACGAGCAAGTGAACCTTGTTGATAACCCGAAATATACCGAGCTGATGGACAGCTTCGATGCCGAGCTTGCGGCACATATGGAGGCAACGGGCGACGACTGGGACATGGCAGCCGACTTCCCGCCCCCGGACTGGGTGACCCACGCCGAGGCCAAAAAGCACCTTGAAAAGGTCCTTCTTCCCAATGCGATACATGTGAACTGATGTTACTGACCGGATCCACGACCTTCGACCCCGCACCTTTTGACGACATCAGTTTCGATCTCGCCTCGCGCCGCGACGACGTCATCATCATGAGCAGTGATCTAAGCAAATATTGTCAGGTCGTGCGCGTAAAAAACGAATTGCCGGCGCAGCATCTTGATGTGGGCATGGCCGAACAGAACCTTCTTTCCGTTGCGGCGGGTGTGGCCAAAGGCGGCTATATCCCGATTGCTACCTGCTTTGCCTGCTACATCACGCGCCGCGCCTATGATCAGATGATGATCTGTATGGGCACGGGAAGCGGCCCGGGCACAAATCAAGACACCGGGCCAACCAATATCGCCATCGGCTTTACCCCTGGCATCGCCAATCCGGCGCGCATCCACCATCAGGCGGCGGAAGATCTTGGCATGGTGCGGGCCATTCCGAACGCCACTGTGATTGACCCAATGGATCCCACCGACTTCCGGGCCGCCGTGAATGCCGCCGTTAATCTGCCAGGTCTGACCTATATCCGAGGCCATCGCGGGGATACGCCGCGCTTGCTGGACCCTGAGAAATTCACCTTTGAATTGGGCAAGACCTATTTGCTCAAGAGCGGGAAAGGCATTGGCATCATCTCTACCGGTCATGGCTCGCAATGGGCGTTGGAGGCCTCGCACCTTTTGGATCAACAAGGTATCGACCATTCTTTGCTGCATGTGCCGACAATTAAGCCAGTCAATGAAAATGAGATCGCCGATTTCTGCTTCGCTCATAATCAGATCGTGACTGTCGAGAACCACCAGATTGTGACCGGGCTGGGTTCGCTTGTAACTGAGATTGTGTCCGATGTCGGGGGCGGGCCGCGGATCACACGCATGGGCCTGCCGAACCGTTGGGCCCCGGGCGGCACCTTGCCCTTCATCCGCAAAAGCCTGGGTCTGGACGCTGAAACACTGGCGCAGCGCATTGCGGAGGTGGCGGCATGAGACGCAACCAATCATTGGGTGACCTCGACATCATCGCCGCAAAGATCCGCGCCAACGTTCTGGAAATCTGCCGCCAGCGCGGCGGTTACGCGGCGCAGGGCGTCGCGCTCGCTGACATCGCAGCAGCGCTCTATTTTGACGAACTCAGGCCCGATGGTGACGGCTGGTTCCACGACCGGTTCGTGTTGTCCAACGGTCATGATGCGATCATGACCTACGCCGCCCTTGCCGAGACCGGGCATTACACGATGGAAGACCTGCGGACGATCAACGCGGACGGCTCATGGGTCGATCAAAGCCCTATTGAAGGTCAGCTGGGTTTTGAGATGACGGCCGGGTCGCTGGGGCAGGGGCCGAGTCAATCGGCGGGACTTGCCTGGGCGTTGCGTCAGAAAGGATCGGACGCGCGGGTGTACTGCCTGTTCTCAGACGGAGAATTGCAGGAGGGCAATACCTGGGAAGGGGCCATGTTCGCGGGTCACCAAAAGCTCGATAACCTTTGCTACATCATCGACAATAACGACATGCAGGCATCCGGCCACGCGGCGGATGTGATGGGAGTCGAGCCGGTCCACGAAAAATTCGCGGCATTCGGTTTTGAGACTCGCCGCATCAGTGGAACAGATATGGGCGAGTTGCTGGACACGTTCGACGAGGCGCGCGCCACCAAAGGCAAGCCGTTTGTGATGATCTGCGACACGCGGCTTTGGGACGGCATCGACTGTCTGCAACAGGCGCTGCCAATGGCGCATTATACGGCCAAAGGCGCAGTGGATTGGGACGCAGGCGTGGCTGAGATCTCAGCTAAACTGGCCGCATTGGAGGCAAAATGACCGAAGCTCTGCTGGCCGGAAAAGTCGCTGTCGTTACCGGGGCAGGGCGTGGGATTGGAAGATCAATCGCTCTGGCCTTTGCCAAAGCGGGCGCCGATGTCGCGATCTGCGCGCGGCGTTCGGGTGAAATTGAAGCTGTGTGCGCAGAGATCGAAGCGCTTGGCCGGCATTGCTTGGCCCGGGTGGTTGATCTTGCCGACGCTGCTCAGACAGAGGCCTTTTGTAAGGATATCGTGCAGCACTTAGAAGCCATCGACATTCTCGTCAATAACGCCGGTGCCTATCTGGAACGCGGGGCGTTCATCGACAGCGATCCCGATTTGTGGTGGCAGACGATGGAGGTAAACGTGCGCGGCCCATACCTCATGTCCCGCCGTCTCATCGACGCGATGCGGCAAGGTGGCAAGATCATTAACCTGACATCCGGCAAAGGGTATTCCGCAGGCGCAAACAGCAGCGCTTACCACGTCTCCAAAGCCGCGCTGAATATGATGACGGAAGGGCTCGCCAATGAGCTTTGGAGCCGCGACATCGAGGTCAACAGCCTTGTGCCCGGGCCAACGGCAACCGCCACCTTCGATAACGCCAAGCCCGGCGCGGAACGCAGCCCCGAAAAGATCTTGTCCGCTGGACCAGATTCGCTGCCCAAAGGTCTTCCCGCATGGGAACGCGTAAAGCATCCCGATGAAGTGGCAAAGATGGCACTGCAGATGGCGAGCTATCCTTCTGGCGGGCCGACAGGACAGATCTTTTCACTCGCAAGGCGCCCGATGTGAGAAAATGGCCTGGTTCTCGCCCGACAGTTCTGCGTCTAAGTCCGCCTTCGAGGCTACGAAAATGCCATGGTCGCTCTAACAGTCCTTCTGTCGCTCGCGACAGCGGCGACTTGGGCGCTGACCACTCAGTTTCAAAGAAAAGGCCTCGTATCTGTTGACGGGCGCACAGGTGCATTGGTTGTCGTCGCATCCTTTGCGACCCTGTTCTGGTTGATCGCGCCGTTTGTTGTGGAATGGAAATGGTTTGCCACTAAGGCAGCCTTGATATTCTTTTTGTCCGGGCTTCTTGCACCTGGTATCGCACAGCAGTTTCAAATGCTTTCGGTGGAACGCTTGGGTCCAACATTTACGGCCGCCGTCGGTGCCTTTGCCCCAGCATTTGCGATCGCACCAGCTATTTTCTTTCTTGACGAGACCTTGAGCCTACAGGGTTTTGTGGGCATTTCCCTGATGATCGCCGGAATCGTCTTTTCCGTTCGGGCAAAGGCACAGGGAACAGGTGCCTTTGCACTCACACTTATCTGGCTCGCAATAGCCGCTGCAGGTTTTCGAGGTATTGCGCAACCAGTCGCGAAACTCGGCCTAACAGAATTGCCGGAACCGTTCTTCGCCACTCTGGTGATGGTCACTGCGGCTTTGATTTTCATCGGCGCGTGCCATTTCTTGCGACCACGCGAAGACATTCGGTTCGAAGTCGGTCCGAACCTGCTTTGGTTGGTCCTTGCTGGGTGCACGTTGAGCCTTGGCTTTATGCTGCTCTCGGTGGCCTATACCATTGGAGATGTCGTGGTCGCAGCACCATTTATTGCCACTATGCCAATTTGGGTCGTTCTGTTCGACCACTTCATTTTCAAGCATGACAAAATTACCAAAGGGCACGGTGCCGCGACAGCCATCGTGACAATTGGCGCTATCGTTCTGGTTACTCGCTAAACTTGCTCTTTGATTATCTCAGCAGCCTTTTCAGCGATCATGTAGGTTGCAGCATTCGTGTTTGCCGAGGTGATTTTTGGCATCACTGAAGCATCAACAACACGAAGTCCCTGAACGCCCCGAACGCGAAGCTCTGGATCGACCACGGCGCGCTCATCACTGCCCATCCGGCAGGTTCCGACAGGGTGGTAAACAGTTCCAGCACACTTCCTCACCGCCGTGAGTATCTGCTCGTCAGTTTTGAATTGGCGCCCAGGGATGCGCTCGTCTGACCAAAGCTCTTTAAAGGCGGGCTGTTCATAGATGTTCCGGACCATCTTTAGCCCTTCGACCATAACTGCTTGGTCACGTTCGGATGACAGGTAATTGGTTTCAATAATCGGGTCAGCCAATGGATCGGTTGAGCGCAGCCGGACGCAACCTCGGCTTTCTGGGTGGCACTGCCAATAAGACACCGTAAATCCGGGGAACCTGTGCAAAGGCGTGCCGGGTTTATCGACGGACAGGGGCATTACAAAAAGCTGGAGATCTGGTCTGCCGTTCCTTGCCAGCGGACTGCACACGGCTCCACCAACTTGGCCCGCACCAACTGTGAGCGGGCCGCGCCCATTAATTAGCCAGTCAAGCCCAAAGCCGGCCGCCTTGAAAGGATTTCGAATTTGCGTGTTGAGCGAATGATTAGGTGTGCACAATTGTACAATGGTCCGCATTTGCAGGTGATCCTGCAGGTTCTGCCCCACATCAGGTGCATCGACGCGCACAGGCAGTCCGAGGTTACGCAACGCCTCTGCCGGACCAATCCCACTCAGCTGCAATAGCTGCGGCGATTGTATAGCGCCCGCCGCAAGAATGACCTCTTGCTTCGCCCGCACGACGTGCTTGTACCCGTCCTGCAGATAGGCAACACCGACGGCGCGATTGCCTTCAAACTCTATGCCAAGCACTATCGCACGCGACGTTAGGGTCAGATTTGGGCGGACAAGTGCGGGATGTAAATATGCCGTCGCAGCGCTGTCGCGCCATCGGCCTTTCAACGTCAGTTGATATCGTCCAATCCCATAAGTGCTGTCGGCATTGAAATCCGGGTTGTCCGGTAATCCCGTCTCGCGAGCGGCCTGCAACCAAGCCTCACAAAGAGCGTTGTCGTTGCGCAGGTCAGACACGCCGAGTGGGCCTGTGCTGCCGCGAAATTGACTTGGGGGACTTTCGTAGGTTTCGACTTTTCGAAAGTAGGGCAGTACGTCTTGATACGCCCATCCCGTAGCTCCCAGGGCTTCCCAATCGTCGAAGTCTTGAGCCTGGCCACGAATGAAAATCAGCCCGTTGATAGAGCTTGATCCACCAACCACCCGCCCACGCGGAATATCCATTTCGCGGCCCGCTATTCCATCATCACGTGACCCCTTGAAGAGATGCGAGACTTCCTTGTTGTAGATCGACTTGAAGTAGCCAACTGGCAGCCGAAGCCAGAACCTACTGTCAGACCCACCGGCCTCAAGGACCAAAACGCGCCGAACTCGGTCTTCGCTGAGCCTTGACGCCAATGTTGACCCAGCTGTTCCTGAACCAACGATGATGTAATCGTATGTTTGAATTGGGATTCTCCGGGATCGAAGCGGATCTACGTGGGTTTCGACGACAACAAACGTTTGTTATGTGTTGTCTAATCAGTTTGCGATCACCATGACAGCCAAAGCTCATGAAACCCTTTCGAAAGCATGTTGTACTCCTGAGCGAATAAAGAGCGCTTCGGGAGCGCGATCTCTCAATTTCACCTCCACCAATAGGCGCTTTCCCGCAGCTGAGATCCCCGGTGGAGACGCTATTTTGGGGACAAGCACCCCTCAGATTCCTGGCGATGGCGAAGGTCCACTGCGAACAAAGAAGTTGAAGCCTTTCCGCATCGGCAAAGCGACAGTTACAAATGCCGAGTTCTCAGAATTTGTTGCCGACACGGACTATTCTACCGAAGCAGAGCGGTTTGGTTGGTCCTTCGTTTTTTGGAGCGATGTCGACCCATCGATTGATGCGTCCAAAGCCGTGGAAGGCACAGAATGGTGGCGGCGTATCGATGGCGCCAATTGGCGCGAAATCAATGGCCCTGGTTCTCAGGACACCGCATTTCGACCTGATCATCCTGTCGTGCATGTGTCTTGGCGGGACGCCCAAGCTTATGCGAAGTGGGCCGGCGGTCGACTTCCGACTGAAGCCGAATGGGAACACGCAGCACGAGGCGGGCTTGGCGACGTCCGTTTCCCGTGGGGAGATACTGAGCCAGACGACACCGCTCATGTGCTTTGCAACATATGGCAGGGGCGCTTTCCGGGAGAGAACACATGCAAAGACGGCTGGAAAACGACTGCGCCAGCGCGGTCCTTCGAGCAAAATGCGTATGGTTTGTACAATATGGTTGGCAATGTCTGGGAATGGACAGCTGACAGCTACAAAGTAAGATCGCTCAAAAAGTCTGTACGTGAGCGCTTAAAGGCCATGCGCGGATTTCGCGTCCTCAAGGGCGGCTCCTTTTTGTGCCACAGAAGCTACTGTTATCGCTACAGGATCGCAGCACGAACTGGAAACTCGCCCGAGAGCACAACGACGCATCAGGGGTTCAGAGTTGCTTGGGATTCAATTTAACATAAGATCGATTATGCGCAAATAAATTTGCGCATAACCTTCCATTAAAAACAATATGTTAATTGGATTTTTTTGGAGTTCAATACGGTTTATTATGTTAATTAACAGCCCTCTAGGCGTCCACTATGTCGCAGCAAATGACCGGAGTGAGCCCAAAGTAACGAATGCTGCGCCCGTAACGGAGGTCTGCTTTGCGCTACGCGCGCCAGCTTGCTGCATCCATTGCTTGATTGAGCTTGCCCGGTGTTACCACGGTATCAGCCTCGGGTCTTTGACCGTTTAGCAGCCGGAAAACGTCTTCGAGTGCTACGGTCCATTTGGTCAAATCACCACCTGATCTGACGAAGAGTAGCGCTGTTTCGGTTTTGCTGGCCTCTCCGGGTGTCACCCCGACTTGATCTGCGACCCACTCCTTCATCTCAACCAAGTCTTGCAGAGTGACTTGGCCTTCGACAGCGCGCGCCACTGCCATCTCGCGCAGCTCTGGGATGTAGTTCTGATAGAGATCATCATGCGAGATGCCCGGCACCTGATCGAGCCGATAGATGTCCGGCGCTTCATGCCGCAGAACAGCCCAGAGCCCCTTTTGGGCATAGGTCACCATCGTCGCCACTATCAAAGCCATCGAGTATGACTGACCGTTGTCCACGCAGCCCCGCGCGAAGGTCCACACATTGGTCGTGTCCGGTGGGTTCATGGCGAGGAAGGGGCAAAGGATCGCACGCTCTCCGCCTTCGGGTGGTTCCGGTGTCGTAACATACCCAAAGGCCAGACCGCCTCCGATACTGGCAATGCCGACAAGGAAGGCGCGGCGGGAAAACAGCTTCATTGGCTTTTCCTTACGCGGTTTCTTGAGCATTGCGCACCGCGCGCAGAGCGGAGCGTTTGGGCATGTATTTCAACATCTGCTGCATGAGCCACCGTTTGGTACCCATACCGCCGTAAGCGTCCATGTCGCCACGCAGCATCGCGTCATACCCATCTTGGGCAACCTGCCGGGCGCTCGTGGTGTTTTGAAAGAGCTTGGTATTTGTCATGCCTGCGCGTTCTGCGAATTCTGATGCTGTTGCCGTCGGCATGAAGTTCGTGACGGTGATGTTGGTGTCTGAAAGCTCCTCTACAAGCGCATTGCTGAGGTTCGCGGCGAAGGCTTTTGAAGCAAAGTAGCTGGCTTGCAAGGGGCCAGAGGCTTCGGCTGCCGTAGAGGTCACGTTCAAGATGCGACCAGACCCCTGCGCGACAAAGTTAGGCAAGAACATCCGCATCATTCCAGCGAGGGCAATCGAATTGACCTGCACCATCGACAGTATGTCATCCCAAGGCATTTCGTGGAACTTGCCGTGGCCGCCAAAGCCCGCGTTGTTGATCAGGTAGTCGACCGTTATGCCTTCTTCGGCAACCGCAGCTTGGATACGTCCGGGAGCGGCAACATCAGTCAGGTCTTCGGCAAGGATCAGGACCTTCACGCCAAGCTCCTCCTGCAAAGCCTCAAGCCGATCTTGGCGACGCGCAACCAAGATGAGATCGCCGCCCTTGGCAGCATGAATGCGCGCAAGTTCCGCGCCGATCCCGCTGGATGCGCCCGTAATCAAAGCCGTCTTCGACATACTTAACTCCATATTAGAATTAGAATTCTGCTTATGTTTTGACGAATGCGTCGCGATCTGTCAAGAAGCCGAATAAGAATTCTGTTTTGGATACCCCATGACCAAAGACCGCTGGCTTTCCGACCTGCATTGGCGACGCGAGTCGCAACAAACACGTGGTGAAAAAACCCAAACCGCGCTTCTCGATGCGGCTGAAGAACTGATCGTGGAGAAGGGCATGGACGGTTTGTCCATGGCAGATGTCGCGAAACGCGCAGGCAGTTCGGTGGGCTCCGTCTACCATCATTTCAAAGACAAGAAGGCGCTACTCTATGCCCTTTTTCATCGGATGACGGCTGTGCTTGTGGAGCAAACACGCCAAGTCGCTGACCCTACCCAATGGGAAGGTTCGAGCGTCTATGATCTGCTCGAGGCCTTTTTAGAGCTGCGGTTGCAACAACGCCGGATGGCCGGTGTTTCCAAGTCAGCAGCCGCTTTGGTCATGGCTGACGATTCGGAACTCAAGGCTCACATGGCAGAAATAAAGCGTGAAGGAAGTCAGGCCCTGCTTGATTTGATGTTGGCGCGCAAGGATCAGATCGGTCATGCGGAGCCTGAGTTCGCAGCAGCCTTCGTCATCGATCAAGTTAATGCAATGCTCTATGCGCTTTCCGATCCTTACCAAAAGGTCTCATCACTGGCTGAATTCGAGGATGAGACCTTCAAGAAGGAAGTCTTACGATGGTCAAAAGACTTCTTGCGATTGCGCTAGGTCAGGTCGCTTAGCGGACATCGGCGCAAGCGCAGCGAATTGGCGCTTTGTCCCGCACAGCCGACCTTGGATGCCCCCGCGAGGCTCGCCAGCGTCAGATGATAGCTTTGAGCCCAATGTTCCAAGCGCTGTGCCATGCACCAATGACAGCTGCGCGGTAGTTTTTTGACGCTGTGCCTATGAGTGTCTTATCACTGCGCCCATGATGAAATCGTTCTTCGTACTGCAGGGCTATTATCCCCAGCTTTCATAGCTGCGGGTCATTCATCATTGGTTTTCCGCTGCCCTGACAGCGGTCAACATTCAAACGACCTTGTGCCGGGCGGCACATTCAAAGGTCGAGAAATGAATAACAATAGCAGAAGTCAAAACGCGTCGCTCGGTATCGTGGGTTTTGGCGCATTCGGACAACTTGCAGCGCGTCACCTTGGTCAGCATTTCGAGACAACGGCCTACGATCCGTCCCCAAACTTCGCAGTGGCCGCAAAGCAACTCGGAGTGCACCTTTCATCTCTGCGCTCGTTATCGCGGGCTGACGTGATCCTCATTGCGGCACCAGTGTCCTCATTCGAGCAGGTTGTCGGCAAGATTGCGGTTGCTTGTAAACCTGGCGCGCTGATTGTCGATGTTGGTTCGGTCAAAGTCGTTCCTTCCGAAATCATGCGGCGGCGGCTCCCGAACAACGTAGACATCGTCGCAACGCACCCTTTGTTCGGTCCTCAAAGTGCCATGGAAGGTGTTGAAGGTCTGAAAATTGCGGTCTGCCCCATTCAGGGAAAAAGACATGCGAGACTGGCTGCTTTTTTACGCATGGCTCTAGGGCTGACGGTCATCATGACAACACCAGAAGATCACGACCAAGAAGCAGCAGTTGTCCAAGGGCTCACGCATCTCATCGCCAAAGTTTTGCTGAGAATGGGCCCGCTACCAACGCGCATGACAACGAAGAGCTTTGACTTGTTATCCGAGGCGATCGCCATGGTGCAGGATGATCCGCCCGAAGTATTTGAAGCGATCGAAAAGGCCAATCCCTACGCCGAGACCGTAAGAAAGCAGTTTTTTGACCTTGCCGCGAGTTTGAGTATCGAACTGGAAGAAGCGTCGAGAATACCGCTGCTCAAGGAGACCGGAAATTGATGGAGCAGCATCCAAAGGCAGCAAAGTCCAATAGGCAGTCGTTCAGGCACAGCGTGGCAACAGACAATTCGATGCTAACCAGACTTGGAGCCGCTTGACGTCGAACTTTCTGAAAGCTCTCGATGCCCGCCCTTGGGCTCGATGGTCATACATTAGTCCGCGCGCATTCACACATCGCCAGCCTTGGCGCAAACTGCCCCCTTTTGGCGAGATTTGTCCCTCATTCGGCGAGAATTGTCCTATCTACTTGAACGATGAACAGTCATCTTGGCCTCAACAGCGAAAGCCCAGAGGGTTGAGATGACACAGATTTTTCAAGCACCGAGAACGAGCCTACGGACTGGTGCCTTGGCCAACAACTCCCTAACTGGTCGCGCTTTGCCCCGGACCAAATGTGCGAGGGCACTGACATGACCACGGTGAGCAATGGATCGGTAATGTCCGTGGTCGCCTCTGCCTTGTCGCGAGGTCTTTCGTTCAAAGACCTTCAGGACGCCGCAGGGGTTGAGTGCAGCACTTTGATGAATCCGGAGGCGCGTCCCCCTGAGGACGTTTTCCCGAGGGTTGTCGCGTTGCTTGGCGAGCGGTTTCCTGGTGAGCCAATCACTTTGGACATCGCACGGGCCGCACCGTTTTCATTCTTCGGCGGCCTCGCGGACGGAGCCCGATATGCGGACGATCTGCGCGCGGCGATCAATCTTCTGGTCAAGAACTGCTCTGTCATTTCCGACCAATTGGTCATGAGCTTCCACGAGAGCGCGTCGGAGGCCAAAATCGTCCACAGCCATCCAATGAACCATATGGATGGTGGGCGGTCAGCAGAGATCGGGTCTGCATTCATCCCTCGGCTCTTCACTGAATTTCTGGGAATCCCCGATTGCATTGGGCGCATCACCTTTTCACACGCTCCCAATTTCGACGAAGGGCATTACACAGACTATTTCGGCGTGCCAGTCGAGTTCAATGCGCCCGAGATCAGCCTGATCCTCAAACCGGAAAAACTGGATACCCGGATCAAGCAGGCGAATGTCGACCTCTTCAATTACGTTCAGACGCATCTGTCCGGTGTCAAAAAGCAGATTGCAGCCGCGAAAGAACCCAGGGAACTGAAAGCGCTTAGGAAAGCCGCCGCGGACAATGCAGCAGCAGGTGTGTTCAACACGTCCAGTGTCGCTGCCGCCGCGAATATGAGTGTCCGCACCGCTCAAAGGATCACCGCCGAGCATGGCACGACACTGCAGGCACTGATCGACAAAGTGCGCGAGCACCGAGCATTGGAGTTATTGCAGGACAACCGCAACGACATTGGTTCCATCGCATTCTTGCTTGGCTACTCCGATGAGCGCGCCTTCCGCCGTGCCTTCCAACGATGGGTCGGGCAGACGCCATCTGACTACCGACGGCAACTCAACAAGCAGATTGAGTAGGGCTTTAGCCCGGCGATCAGCGCCATAGACCAACCCATCAAGTCCTAGCGAAGTCCAACCGATGCGCAGCATCGGAGGAGCCTTTGCACCCTGAACTCGACTTAGAACTTTGGAGGAACGACCCATGAAACTCATCGCACAAATCGCCACGACCCTGTTCGGACTTCTCGCCGGGGGCATGCTCCTGATTGCAACCGGGCTAGTGCCTTATTGGCGGTCCATTGACCCAGACATGTTCAACCAAACTTTCGGGCCGAGTCTGACCACCGTCGGCGGCACCATGATCGTTCTGACCATTCTTGGCACTGGCTCGATGGTGATCGCAACGGGACTAGCACTACGGAAGAAGCTGCCCGGCCGCATCTGGCTTGCAGCAGGTGCTGCCGCTACGCTCGTCATGCTTGTTTGTGTACCGCTCTATTTCGGAGCCGCCAATGCAGCCTTGTCTGGCGGCACACTAAGCCCTGAAGCCATCACCGCCGAACTCGCAACCTGGCAGCAGATGCATTGGTTCCGGACCATTGTCAGCATCCTCGGTCTCTTCTGCGCGATCCGGGCCGGATACGCATCCGAGAAGACCTCCTGAACCCCTAAAAAAGCAACGAAAAGGAGGCAAGACCATGCTTCGTCTACAAGGCATCAATGCCGTTATCGCTCTCATCGCAGCTTTCGTCGTCCTTCATCTGGCCTTTGTGCCTGAAGACCACACGATCAGAACAACGTTCTCGACACTTCTGGGCGGCATCAGCTTTCTGCTGATGACCTGCTCAGTGATCCTGGCAACGCGCCTTGAGGTCTTTGAGGAGATGTTTGGCGGTCTGGACCGCATGTATCAGGTCCACCGGGTTGCGGGCACCTTCACGGCCGTTTTCGCGCTGGTGCACTTCTTCTCCATCCCGAAGGAACTCCCTGAGGGCGTGGATCCAGTGCTGAACTCGACCTTTCCATCGGCGCAGATCGGGATGGCCGCCATGGTCCTTCTGGTGATCGGGCTGTTCGTCGCGCTCAACCGGAAGATCAGCTACTCGCGCTGGCGGAACCCGCACAAGGTTATGGCGCTGGTCTATATCCTTGTGATTGGCCATTTCATGAATGCCCCGGGCATCTTCTTCGAACGCTTCAGCGCATCCGGCATCCTCCTGATTGTTGCGGCTGTCGTCGGCACCGTTGCCCTCATTTACACCGCCTTCGGCATGAACAAGCGGACCGCCACGCGCTTTACGATTGAGGCCGTGAACTCCCTGGAACGTGCCACCGAAGTGGTCTTGAAACCGGTCGGTGAAATGCTGGCTTTCAAACCTGGCCAATTCGCTTTTGTCGAGGTTCAGGGCAAGGGCTGGTCAGAGCCTCATCCCTTCACGATCTCGAGTGCGCCGAGCGAAGAACGCCTGCGCTTCACCATGAAGGTGTTGGGTGATTGGACCCGAAAAGTGCGCGAAGAGCTGCAACCCGGTGGCGAGGTCATCGTGCGCGGACCTTATGGACGGTTTGATGCTGCCAACACGGACAGCAAAAAGCAGGTCTGGATCGCGGGCGGCATCGGCTTGACGCCTTTCTTATCAAAGCTTCGAGCAATGGCCCCAGATGATGATCGCGAGATCCATTTTGCCTATGCCGCACGGAACAAGGAAGAAGCGATTTTCCTCGAAGAACTGAAGGCCATCGAGGCGGAGCGAGACAATCTCACCCTCTACTACTTCTTCTCGGAAGACGGTGACTTCGCCCGGGTCGATGCCGCCAAGGAACGGCTCCCTGATGCGCTGACCGACTATGAGTACTTCATTTGCGGTCCCAAACCCATGGTCGACGGCCTGATGAAGGACCTCAAGGCTGAAGGCGTAAAGCGCAAAGCAATTCACGTCGAAGCCTTTGAGTTCAGATGACCTGATTGGAGCCGGTCAGAAGCACCGGCTCCACCCTTTTTGCAGCCGCAAACACATCACGACACAAATGAGAGAACCAATGAAAGACCTTCCCTTCAACGTATCCATTCTGGTTCTGGCACTTTACCTCGGCGTTATGATCGCAGGCGGGATTGCCGCGGCCATCCTCAAGAGCTTCGGCTTCCAGGGTTTCTGGGGGATCTTCCTCGCCATCCTTCTGGCGTTGCCCGTCGGAAACGGAATCCGCTACGGCCTGGGCCAAGCCTTCGCCGAACAGAGTGGCCACACGGGCCCACAGCCGAGCGCGTTCAACTTTCCCACCCGCATGGCGATCGGCGCAGTCGTGGCGATACCGGTCGCGGCGCTATTCAGCGCCGGCGTGAACGCCAGCGAGTTTTATCAGTTTGGCGCGCTTGTCGGCGCTACAGCCGCATTCGCGACCACTATGATCATCGCCTGTATCTTTTACCTTCGCTATAGCTTGAAAGCTTAGGCTTTGGAGTGGGTCAGAAAGAACTCGAACAGGCCATTCACCTACCCCCGGTGAATGGCCGAATTGTTTTGCGTTCGAGACACTTGCCCAGGATCGCCGGCTTGTGTGCGACATTCACGGTTTTTGGTTCAGTGTTAAGTGGCTACGGCCCTTTGATCAGATCCACGATTGTCAGAGCATGGGATCGGTGAGCTACAACAACACAAACTCCAGATGGAAAATCACTCTGGATTCTGTGTTTGGGTTGCAAATGGCTCTCGATCGGAGAGCTCCAAAACCATTGACATTAGAAAAATTTGCATTGCGAATGACCCAAAAGTCATTTTATGACTCAAAGGTCACTTCAAGCTGCTCCCGAAGTTGCACTCGATCGGGGTGACGCCGAACAAAGCGAGCCCAACTCATGATACCAATTTTTTATCAATAACTTACGTAAGACCTGATTGAGGACCCAGCTGTGAAATCGACATACCAGGACATCAACTACACCTTTAACTCAGACGAAATCCAAGCTCTGACAACCTACGGTATTGTGATTTCACACGAAGCGGATGAGGTGCTTGCCGACGAAGAGACAAACCGCCCGGATTTTATGATCACTCTGTCCGGCGAGATCCACATTTTTGCGGAGACACCGAAAGGTCAGACGCGGATTGGGTGGATGGAGCCGGGTCAGTTTACAGGCGACATTTCAGTCATCACAGGTTCGACCTCGCTGGCACGCATCATAATGGGACACGCGGGGGATGTTTTGCACATTTCGCATGATAGGTTGCGGGAGCTGCTCGTCGAGAATTCACATCTCTCGGACATAATTGTTCGTACTTTAACGGCGCGACATGCCTACGCCTTTGACGTGAACCATGCATCAGTAATCGTTGTAGGTGATGAGCAAGATCGAGATGTCGTTGGTGCCCGCGGACTGCTTTCTCGACGAGGGGTTCCACACCTCTGGCTGTCACCAAAGACAGACCCTTTGGCAGAGAGACTCCTCAATACTCACGGCCTAAACGCCTCTGATTTGCCGGTTTTGTTTCGGGGTGGCAATGAAGTCTTGGTCCAACCCGACACAAGCAAAATCGCAGACGCATTTGGTTTTGACAAACTTCCCCAAGAATCACGTACCGATGTCCTTGTTGTCGGCGCTGGCCCTGCCGGTCTTGCGGTGAGTGTCTATGCTGCCTCCGAAGGCCTGGATGTCATAGCAATTGATGCAAGCGATCCAGGAGGACAAGCTGGTACATCATCGAAAATAGAGAACTACTTGGGTTTTCCGACCGGATTGTCCGGACAGGAATTAACAGATCGCGCTGTTGTCCAAGCCCAGAAGTTTGGTGTTACGATGGCTTCGCCAGTCCAAGCCGCCAGTTTGGAAAGACAAGATGATTGGTTTCGGGTTGATTTAGCGGACGGGCGGAAAATCAAATCACGAGCCGTAGTCGTTGCAACCGGTGCACAATACCGACGCCTACCGCTCAGTAACATCGATCGTTTTGAAGGTCGCGGTGTCTTCTATGGCGCAACCCCGATTGAAGCAAAGCGGTGCGAGGGTGACGAAGTCGCCATCGTTGGGGCAGGAAACTCTGCTGGTCAGGCCGCTGTGTTCCTCAGTGAAATTGCAACCAAAGTCAGGGTTCTATTCCGTCGCTCAGACATTCGCGAAACGATGTCGGAATACCTTGTAAGGCGCCTTGAGGCGATCGAGAACGTCATCTTTCATCCTGAGACGGAAATTTCTGGTAACTGCCCAGGTTGTCGGTGGCGTTTTTCGGCTGCGTCAAATCGACTCGGGGGAGCACATTCCGGTTTTCTGATTGAGGATTTCATGAGTCGATCAGGGCATGTCTGGCGAACCCACCCATACCAGCGGACTTGCTGAACTCTCGAAGTCCCAACTGATTGAATTGATCGAAACGCAGCGTGAGACGATTGCGTATCTTGTCGAGGAGAACCGGCGACAGGCAGAGATGATCGTTGTGCTTGAGCAGCGGATTGAGGGGCTTGAGCGTCGCCTTGCGTTGAACAGCCGGAACAGCAGCAAGCCTCCGTCGAGTGACAGCCCTGCGAAGCCGACGGCGAAGGGCAGGAAGGATCAGCGCGGGCAACTGGATCGCAAGCCCGGCGGTCAGCCGGGGCACAAGGGCACGACCCTGGAGCAGACGGACACCCCCGACGAGGTTGTCGACCATCATCCACAAGCCTGTCCCGACTGCGATCATGATCTGACGCAATGCCCCTCGCAGGGGTTTGCAGCCCGGCAGGTGTTCGACCTGCCGCCGCCGCCACCCCTCACGATCACTGAGCACCGGGCTCATAAGTGCACATGCCCGAACTGCGGAAAGCACGTGCGCGGCACGTTCCCGGAAGGGGTCAGGGCACCGGTTCAGTACGGCAATCATATTGCGGCCATGGCGAGCTATCTTCAGACGTACCATTGCATTCCCGATGACCGTCTGTCGCAGGTCTTTCGTGACCTGTTCGGCGTGCGCATTTCCGCCGCCACACTGGCGCGGCTGATTGCGAAGGTGGCGGAGGGCATGCTGTCTTTTGCAGACGCTGTACGTGACGCCTTGTGCGGTGTGCAGGTGGCGGTGAAACATCTGGATGAAACAGGTCTGCGGGTTGAAGGCCGAAACCGGTGGCAGCATGTCATCTGCTCATTGACCCTGAGCCATTTCCGGATGGGGGCGGGCAGAGGCGATCTGCTGTCCGGCGTATCGGGGATTGCGGTGCATGACAACTGGGCATCCTACGCCAGGATGGAGGAGGTCGTGCACGGCCTTTGCAATGCCCATCACATGCGCGAGTTGCAGGCGCTCGTCGATATCGAAAAGGAAGCATGGGCTGCGATGATGCAGACTATCCTGCTGGACGCGAAAAGGGCGGCCGCCAGCGCCCGGGCAAACGGTCGGGATCATGTCGCGGCGCATGTGGTCAAGGCCATCGATGAGCGCTACGACACCTGCATCGCGCAGGGGCTGTCGTTACATGAAAACCAGCCACCGCTGAAACCCGCACTGCCCGGCAAATCCCCCCGAGGACGACCAAAACGGCGAACCGGACACAATCTCGTGCTGCGATTGCGTGACCGCAAGGCCGATGTCCTGCGCTTCCTTACCGACTTGCAGGTTCCCTTCACAAATAACGAGGCCGAGAGGGATCTGAGAATGGGCAAGGTCCGTATCAAGGTCTCGGGATGCTTCCGCACACTGACCGGCGCGGAAAACTTCTGCACCCTCAGAACCGTGATCGAAACGGCACGCAAACAGGGCTGGTCAATAATCGAAACACTCCAGAAAACCGCCGATCAACTCATCCAGAAACTCGAACCGACCTGACAAAATCAAGCGTCTGAAACGCCCCAGAGACAACCTGAATAGTTACAATTTCTGCT
Organism: uncultured Sulfitobacter sp.; assembly: GCA_963422245.2. Classification (GTDB taxonomy): domain Bacteria; phylum Pseudomonadota; class Alphaproteobacteria; order Rhodobacterales; family Rhodobacteraceae; genus Sulfitobacter. The sequence continues at coordinate 119,202 of CAXMWW010000032.1, forward strand.
CTAAATGGCCTACAAGATGCAAAGATCGAAGACGACCGATTAACGTCCATCGATTGCAGGAATAATGCGGACGGCGAGGTGACCAGATTTGAAACGCCTTGGGTATACTTGTTTGTCGGCGCAACGCCGTATTCAGATTGGCTTCCAAAGGGTATCGCGCGTTCCGAAAGAGGCTTCATTTACACGGGCAATAAATTGGAGATTGAGCAACTGGCCGAGAGCGGATGGCCCCTGGACCACCCACCCACAGAGTTTGAAACCAGTTGGCCTAGGGTCTACGCAGTTGGCGACATCAGAGAAGGCTCGGTGAAGCGGGTTGCATCTGCTGTTGGACAGGGCTCTGTGGTGGTGAGCTACATACATCAAGCCATTCAAGATCAACAAAGAAAATAAGCGAAGTCTAAAAGTTGTCAGACTCTCTGGGCGTCTACTTATCTCGCATGCGTCGCAGGATTTCGAACAAGAAGGCCGTGTTAAGTCCAAACAATAGAAAGCCACCAACGGAAGTGAACCCTGCCAATAGGCGCCAGTCGGCCGGAGGAATGACATCGCCGTAGCCGACCGTCGTGAATGAGATCATCGAGAAGTAGAAAGACGTTTGGAAATCACTGAAGACCCCCAAAGCTTGGAAAAGGAATGCCCAGATCAGCATGACCAGCATCATCCCGAGAACCAGCCAGGTCGAAACGAATATCAAAACCAGCAAGTGGCTCGAAAACCGTCCTTGATCGATCAGGTTAGATCTATTCCTGCGGAGCGGTTCAGCACATGCAACAATGGTCAACGTGCCACAGAAGACCGTAATCGCTGTCATTATGAGACCCAAAGACAATTGTGTTAGCATCAAAAAGGCTCTGCGTTGCAAACCGCCCCTCAATAGGCGGTTAGCTCAGATCTCTATAGTCGGGGGACTAGATGTTCCATCCTCGTCCAGTAGCAACCTGCAACTGAACCCATGCGTTCGCAGCATCTCTACGCGCGGCCGCTAGGGAAACCTGCAGCCCCAACGTCGACCGTTCCGTTTCAATGAGATCCAACAAGCTCACTGCACCATTCTGATAGACGCCGCGAGTCAGTTCCAACGAACGCTCTTGGGAGGTGACTGACTTCCTGAGTAGAGAGACCTGCCTCCTATTGTTTGACAGGTTTGACGCGGCCACTTCGACTTGTTCCACGGATCGAACAACCGCTGACCTCCAGTTCAGCTCTGCTTCCTTCGCGACTGCGATTGCTTCGTCGCGTCGGGCCCTCAAAAGCGGTTGATTGAAAACAGGGACCGAAATTTCCGGGCCGAAACTCCACCGGTCAGTGGTGCCAGTGCCGATACTGCCGCTCAATGTCACAGATGGATAGAGCTGTGCCTCTGCGACTCCAATCGCGGCTACTGACGCGGCAAGTTGCCGCTCTTGCACGCGGATTGCTGGGACGTTCCTCACAAGGTTCGCTGGTACCCCTTGGGCTCGGTCAGAACGTGGCCAAGGTTGTGGAGCTCCGGGTTGCATTTGACCCAAGATATCTTTGTTGGCTTGATTCAATAGTGCAGCAATCGCAAAGACAGACGCGTTGAAGCCTGCAATGAAGCCGGGAAGGTCCGCCTGGGTGGCTTCCAGATCGGCCTGTGCCCTTATGACGTCCAATCGAGTTGCTGCCCCCTCGTTCAACTGAGATTCTACCAGGCTCAATGTTCGCTGACGCAATTGGACCGAGCGTCGTGTCAATTCCGCGGCTGTCTGGTGAAACCGCGCCGCGATGTAGTTAGAAACCACAGCGCTGAGGAGTGCCAGCCGAGCATCTCCAACGGAAAACCCTGCCGCCTCAAGCTGGGCAAGGCTCTGCTCGCGGCCACGCTTTGCGCCTCCAAAGAGGTCAAAGACAAAAGAGCCCGAAAGCGCATATGTCTCCGTTGTGGTTGTCGGAACGTTCTCTCCGCCGCTGCGAACACCGGAACCACTGGCACCGCCATTCGCTTGGGTGGCCAGCCCAGTCTGCCGCACACGCGCCTCGGCCTGGTCAAGACGTGCCAAAGCGGCCTTTATGTTCAAGTTTGCTGAAAGCCCTCGTTGGGCATACCCATCGAGCTGCGCATCCTTGAGGTCTTTCCACCATGGATCCGAGCTTACGTCGCCGGCACTTCCGGACCCGCCGGTGACAAATCTGGCCTCAAGACGCGTTTCCGGTGTGTTGTAGTCGGGACCGACAACAGTACATCCTGCAGTTGCTGCCAATCCTAATAATGCGCCACGCCGGGACCAAGTCATTGGATGGTGCCGTTCATCATGGTGCTCCTGGGTGTCGTCGAGCTGACCGGGCGCACCATGTTCCGTGAGTGGTAGAAGTCTGTCCATGATGCACCCGATCAGTTACTAACGGGTTTCAAAGTTGCGCCGTCAGATGTCTCGTACTGCCCATCTCCGTTGTCGGTGAGCGTGACGCAGTTTTCGCCTTTGCGCGGCCCACTTGTGAGATTCATGCAGAGCTGATTTCCTGCAAACCGCCAAGTTCCCTCTGCGGTGAACAAAAGGGTTTTCAGAGAGGCCTTTCCGTCCGCAGAATAGGTGATCGTAGCGCGCATACCTCTGCGCTTGGCTTCGAATGACTGGCCAATGACATTTTGTTGAATCTCCGAGGACGTCATCGGGCCTGCCCAGGCCGATGTGGTCCCAATGATCGTCGCGAGCGTTGCGATCGCTACTATACGTTTCATGAGTTTCCTCCGGCTATTGAGATCGAGTTGGGAATGTTGCGGTCCTCAGTGCGACGCGCCTGTAGACGAAAAAACAGGCGGTAGGCTGGCGGGACGAAGAACAGAGTCAGAGGAGAGGCCAGCAAAAGTCCACCAACCATCAAGGTCGCCATTGGTTCGAACAATGCGCCGCCGCCGAGCGCCATTGGGACCAGGCCAAGCACCGTCGTCAGCGAGGTCAGCATGACTGGTCGGACCCGCTTTTTCGCGGCGATGACAATGGCATCATCGAGGCCGTGTGTCTTCCGCTCGATGTCAATCTGATCAATCAGCACGATTGCGTTGTTAATGATGATGCCCATCAGCGAAAGGAGACCCAGGATCGCAAAGAATGACAAAGGGCGCGCGGCAAGATCGAGTGCAAGGGGGGCACCCGCGACGATCAACGGGATGGTCATAAAGGTCAGGATCACGCGTCGCGCTGAATTGAACTGGAACGTCAGGGCGACTAACATCACGATCAGCGCATAGGGAATGCCTGCGGCCAGCTTGCCCCGTATCTTGGCCCCCTGCTCGCTTTCACCACCGATGGTAATCACGTAGTTCGAGCCCAGGTTCAGCGCATTCAGGGTCGGTTGAATCAAGCGTTCCACCTGAGCGGCACCAAGTGTCTCGCTTTTGCCAGAGATGATGATCTTGCGTTCTTGGTTCTCGCGCCGGATCTGTGAATATTCCAGCGTTGGACGGAACGTGGCCACTTGGTTGAGCGAGATCAGACCGCCACTTGCGGGCACTGAGAGGTTCGCAAGGTCCTCCAAACTGTCGCGAAACCCACTCTGCGCGCGGGCAACAATAGGAATGGCATCCGTGCCTTCGCGGAAAGTCGAATAGGTGGCCCCGCTAAAGAAAGTGTCCATGACGCTGGAAACATCGCGCGATGTTATGCCCAGTTCACGCGCTTTGTCCTGCGCCACATCGATGACGATCTTGACGGATTTGTTGCCCCAGTCATCTTCGTTGCGCACGAGGTTTGGGACCTCTTCGAAGGCAGCGCTCACCTTATCTGCGGCTTCCAGCAAGACCTCGGCATCGGGGCCGGAAATGCCGATCTCCACGATTCCAGACTCGTTGCCGCCCATGGAGAGGCGAGTGAGGCGCGCACGAAAGGCCGGGAAGTTCTCGGTCAGATAGCGGCGCGCACGAGCTTCCATGGTTTTGGCACCGTCAAAACTCTGGGTGTTAACCACAAAGAACGCGCTGGAAGGGTCGGTTTCAGCTGGATCAAGGCCTAGGTAGAAACGCGGGCCCCCGTCCCCGACATAGATCGTCGTGTCCCGCACCTCCGGGTTCACTGCCGTATCCCGTAGCCAGGCCTCGACCTCTAACGCCTGTGCTCGTGTTTCCTCGATGGCCGTGCCCTTCGGCATGTCAATGTACACCAAGAAGTCCGAACGCTGGCTCAATGGGAAGAGCTCGGCTTTCAGGTTGGCGAAATTGGTGGCCGAAGCGACAACCAGTCCGTAAGACAGCACAATGATAGGAAGCCCCCAAGGCAACAGTTTGCGTGTGACGCCGCCATAGGCCCGCAGCATCCAACCCTCTTTCTCAACCTTCTTCTTTCTGGGCTTCACGAGACGCGCGGCGAGGAATGGCAAGATGTAATGCGCCACTAGCCATGATCCCGTCAGCATCGAGGCGACGACCGAGCCCATGGCGAAGGCAAATTGTCCCTCAGATCCGTCGAGGATCAACATCGGGATAAAGGCTGCAATCGTTGTCAGCGAAGCGACGGCAAGCGGGATGAAAAACTGCCCGCAGGACGCGATGGCCGCCTCATCAGCAGGCATCCCGTCGTTCACCTTGGTCTGGATGTCTTCGACGACAACCAGTCCGTTATCGACCAAAAGCCCGAGCGAGATGATAACGGCTGCCACTGAGACTTGTTGGATGTCGATGCCCAGATTCACCATGACGATCAGCGCAAACATCACCGTGAAGGGCACGATGCTGGAGATGATGAGTGCCGGGCGCAGACCCAGGAACACCATCATCACCGCGAAGACGACGAGGAATGTCTGCCCGACGTTGGTCAGCGCGTTGTTTACCGCAACCGTGACGTTCGTTTCCTGAAAGGTCGAAACATTGAAGGCAATACCAATGGGCTGCTGATTTTCGAGCTCCACTATCCTCTTTTCCAGCGCTCTCCCAAGCTTCTGGATGTCTCGGTCATTGGCCATCTCGACGCTGACCATCAACGCTGGTTCACCGTTGAAGTACATAGGCTTGTCTGGTGGATCGATATAGCCTCTCCGCACGCTCATGATATCCTTCAAGCGTACGAACCCGTTCAGGCCCGGCACCTTGGTCAGGACGTCTTCGATCTCTTCCACGGTCGAGAGATCACCATTGGCTTCCATCGTGATCTTCGTGCCTCGCGAGTTTAACTCGCCTGCCGGAAGGATAACGTTCTGGGCCTGCAAGTCCGCCAAGACGCGTTCGAGCTGCACACCAATGGCTGCCAGGCGGCGCGTGTCGATTTCCAGCCAAATCCGTTCCTCCTGCGCGCCAAAAATCGAAACTTTGGTAATGCCATCGACACTATAAAGCCCTTCGCGCAACTCATCGGCAGCATCGAAAACTTCAGAGTAAGAGAAACCCTCGCCTGTGACGGCAATCGTCGCGATCGCCACATCTCCGAAGTCGGTGTTCACTAAGGGCCCCTGCGTGCCTTCTGGCAGATCTCCCCGGCTGTCATTCATCTTGTTTCGAATATCCTGAAACACGCGGACGAGCTGGTCTTCGGGTACCGCATCATAAATGATCAGCTTGAGAACTGCGACGCCGGTCAGGACGCGGGTTTCGATATCTTCGACTTCCCCGATCTCCCGTGCTGCGCGTTCAAGAGGAACCGCAATCAGGTCCTCAACACGCTCCGGCGCCATACCTGGAAACTGCGCCGCGACAATTGCGGTGCGCACTGTGATAGCCGGGTTTTCGCGCTTCGGAATGTTCAAGTAGGTTAGGCTGCCAGCAATCAACAGGCCAATCATCACCAGGATGGTCAGGCGGGACTTCTCCAGTCCGAAACGGGTCAAGGCCTCCATGCTCAGTCGCCAACCAAGAGTTTAACGCGCATGCCGTCTCGTAAGAACGACACGCCTGCAGACGCCACGCGTTCACCTGCCTCGAGGCCCTCGACAACCAGAACCGCATTTTCACGAATGCCACCGACACCCACATCCCGCTCGACTACGGTTTCTGTCGCGGCGTCGTAGACATAGACTCGCGCTTTGCCTGGGCCTTGCGGCTGATCGTCTTGAAAGCCGATCTGTCCCTTCTTCAGGATTGCGCTGAGCGGAATGGTGAAGCCTTCTTGTTCTGGCAAAGGCAATTCAATCGATGCTTCCACCGCCATGCCAGCCTTTAAAATCGGGTCCGTTTCTTGCAGCGCTAGAACAACAGGAAAACTGGACACCGCATCAGCTCGTGATCCCAATTCACTAACGACGGCCTCAAGTGTCACTGATGGCAAGTCCGCCAAACGGACCTTTGCGGGGGTTCCTACAACAATCTGAGATACCGTGTCGAAGCTCACGCTGAACGAAATCTCAAACTCGTCAGGAGCGTAAAGCGAGACCATGGGGGCACCGGGAGAAATAGTGCTAAAGCTAACAGCATCGACCGCGTTGATAATGCCTTCAATTGGCGATGCGATGGTCGTCTTTCCCAGGGTCTCGCGGGCGCTGTCCCTTGCCTTGATGGCCTGTTCAAGGCGCGCCTCTGTCGCAACGGCTTCCGTCTTGGCATTGTCCAGGACAACCTTTGTTGTCGTTCCCTGCTCAAAGAGCTTTTCCTGGCGCTCAAGGTTCTCTGCGGCGTTGTCTCGTGCTGCGCGCGCTGCTGTGATCCCTGCCTCCGCATTGTCGAGTTGAAGCTGGAACGAGGTTGTGTCTAGCGCCAAAAGAGTCTGACCCGCTTCGACCCGCTGTCCGACTTCAAGCGAGACTGCCTCCAGTTTTCCTGCGACCTCAAAGGACAGTGTGTTCAGCGACGTCGGTTCAAGGACGGCCGGGAAACGGCGCACTGTTGAGTCGCTGGCTTCGGCAACCAGATGAGTTTTTAGCCCGCGGATGGGTGGATCAGACGTTTCCTCCTCCTCGTTGCAGGCTGTCAGGACCAACAGGCCCAACATGATTACTCCGATGCGCATCAACTGAGATTTCCCTTCCTCGTCACCAAATCGCTATAGCAGTGGCCAGCTTTACCAACCACTGCAAATGACCAATCAGTCATAAAATGACCCATGGGTCACTGATTGACCGCATGATCAATTAATGTCAAGTCACTGAGTCAGACGGCATTTCCGTTGAAGCATTTTTTCCGCAGAACGGCTGAGCGGCGCGTGGTGTTTAGAATGAAAGAAGCCAAAGGACTTTCTCGGTCTCAAAGACGGCGCCAGGACGACATTCTTCAAGCAGCACTTAAGGTGTTTGATCGGGATGGTTTTGATGCAGCAAAGATGTCCGACATTGCCCGAGAGGCCGAAGTCGCAAAAGGGACGTTGTACCTTTATTTCGATACCAAGGCAGAGCTGTTAGAAGGCGTCATCGCGAAAGAGATCATTCCGACGCTTCAGCAGATTGGGGCGGCTGGTCAATCACAAGAGGGAACAGCGATTAAACGCCTGCAACTGCAAGTTCGCATTGCCGCAAAACGCATGGCATCGCCAGAAATGAAGACCCTACTACGGCATATGATTTCAACGGCTCCCCAACAGGGGCGCATTGCAAAGTTTTACTACGATCATGTTGTTCTAAAGGGTTTGGAGCACTTTCGTGCCACTCTGGATTATGGCGCTACAACGGGCGAGTTCCGCAAAGAGATTGCAGATATTGACGCCCTCGTCCTGGTAGGTGCGCCGGTCTACGCTGCAGTTTGGAACATTTTGTTTCACGATCTGGCAGAAATTGATGCGGAAAAACTTGCTGAAGATTTCCTGAAGGTCATCCTCAACGGCCTTGGTGCCACTGACTAGGGCCGACCATTGATCGGCTTTCAAAGCCGAACGCATCGACCCAAAGGTTTGGCGATTTATGTGTTCTTCAGCCTGGAATGTCCCCACCAGTGATTTGATCGAATTTCACTAAGGCACGCACAGGATCAATGGTTCAAAAAATAGATGGGTAATCATGTCCTGACGACCGCCGTTACCAGCAACGGTTATCATGTGCTGACCCATTGACACAAAATGACCCACAGGTCATTTTGTGACCGAAAAGTCACTTACCTTACCGTGACACAGCAACAAGATGGCAGAGACAACCGTAATGAGAGTCCTCATCGTCGGCGCGGGACCTACAGGTCTTACAACCGCAATTGAATTGGCAAGGAGAGGCATATCTCCGACGGTTATCGATCAACGTGAGAGCACTTCCACGCTCAGCCGTGCAGTTGGCATAACCCCTCGCAGCCTAGAACTCTTGTCGCCGTCTGGAGCGTCTGAAACCCTGATTTCGGAAGGCATCGCGATGGATGGTCTTCGCGTCTATCACGGCAAAAAGCTCGCTCTTGAGATGTCCTTGGTCTCGAAAACTGCATTTCACCCAAATCTTGTGTGTTTGCCGCAAGATAGAACGGAAAGCATTCTGGCTGAGACACTCTCCGAATTTGGCGTCACCATCCGATATGGTGTCAAGCTTACCGCCCTGGGTGAAACCCAGAACGGTATTGTCACTCTTTTTGATGGGGGGGAAGAAAACACCTTCGATCATGTAGTTGGGGCAGACGGTATTAGGAGCACAGTTCGCGATCAGGCTGGAATTGCGTACAAAGGTTTCGATCTCGCCGAACGTTGGTCCGTGGCAGATGTTGACCTCGACGATTGGCTGCACCCAGCTTGCTTGACCGTTGTTCAGGCCGGACCGGGAAAGGTCGCCGTCGTTGTGCCAATTGGTGAAGGGCGCTACCGAATTGTCGCTGTCGGAGAGAATGCACTTGAAGCGATGCCCTTACCCCTCAAGGTCAGCAACATACGTCGGGAAGGTGCGTTTACAATCTCGGTGCGTATCGCCGACACCTACTCCACCGGCAACATACATTTGGCCGGTGACGCTGCTCACGCCCATTCACCTGTAGGCGGACGCGGGATGAACCTCGGCATCGCAGATGCCGCCGAACTTGCTCAAAGACTTACTGAAAATACGCTCCTGGGTTACTCAGAGGCACGGCATGACGAGGCGTTGGTGGCAAGAGCGATCACTGAACGAGGGCGCAAAATGTCAACTGGGCCAAATCTGGGAAGACGTATTGTTTTTCGAGGACTTGTTGCTGCGGCGCGTCTCCTGCCTTCCGTTAGACGCAGACTGGGAAGCTTCATTGTCGAGTTTTGATGCCAGTATGATCGAAGCGAACGCGAGCTAGTCAGATGAAACGTGATTCAATCCGCGCAGAACAAAAGCACCGGGTAGCAATTATAGGCGCCGGTTTTGGCGGGATCGCAGCAGCACAGGCGCTGAAAGATGCCCCTATTGAAATCAGGCTCATCGACAAACGCAATTACCATCTCTTTCAGCCGCTTCTCTACCAAGTCGCCACAGCTGACGTTTCGCCCGCTGATATCGCTTGGCCCATTCGGAGTATTTTCTCTTCTCAGAGAAACGTCCGTGTCGTTCTTGCTGACGTTCAGCGCGTCGATACTCAGTCTCGTCGCGTCGTTTGCGACACAGCACATGTCGACTATGATACGCTCATCATCGCCAGTGGATCGAACCACTCTTACTTCGGCAACGACCACTGGGCTGAATATGCTCCTGGGTTGAAGAGCATTGCCGATGCAACCGATGTGCGTCGGCGCGTTTTGATGGCGTTTGAGCGAGCCGAAGTTTGTGAAAGCCCTGATGAGCAATCCCGTCAGTTAACCTTTGTTGTTGTTGGCGGGGGGCCGACAGGGGTCGAGATGGCAGGTGCAATTGCGGAGCTTTCTCGTGTCAGCCTCAAGAAGGACTTTCGACGTATCCATACAGAAACGGCTCGAGTTATTTTGATCGAAGCAGGACCTCGTGTATTGGCCGCCTTCCCAGAGCGTTTGTCTACAATTGCCCAAAACGCGCTCACAACTCTGGGCGTGGAAGTCCGGACAGGGAAAATGGTCGAAGACATCAATGATCAGGGGGTATTGGTCAGCGGGCAACTTTGTCCGGCAGCGACGGTTATATGGGCGGCAGGTGTACAGGTAGAAAGTGCAGGCAAATGGATAGGCGCAAAAACTGACAGGTCGGGCAGAATACTGGTCCAGGACGACCTAACGGTTCCCGGCAAACCCGAAATATTTGTAATCGGCGACGCCGCCTCCGTTCCCTGGGCGGACGACAGAACTGTGCCTGGAATTGCTCCTGCGGCCAAACAAGGCGGTGAGTATGTTGCGAGAGTTCTCAAGGCTAGACTGGCTGCTCAGCCAGCTCCGGACCCGTTTCACTATAGGCACCTGGGAAATCTTGCCACGATCGGTCGAAACGCAGCTGTGATCGACTTCGGCAAGTTTCGGGTATCTGGCTTCTTGGCGTGGTGGATTTGGGGGTTTGCGCACATCTACTTCCTAATTGGCGTACGACGTCGATTGTTTGTGGTGCTGAGTTGGCTTGGCTCCTACGTACTTCATGCGAAAGGTGCCCGTCTGATCACTGGAAAAGAGCAATCCAGACACGCGCCTTCCGACGCTTCCCATCGCGAATGATTAGGGCCCAGAGCCCTCCGCAATAGCGAATGAATTGTCCAGGGCACATAACGGGTCTTGAGCATCAAATCGCGACAAACGCACAGGAATGAAGTTGGCCATTTCTGATGAAACGTGATGCTCGATTTAAGCATCAAAACTCACATAGCCGCGCTCGTAGAAATCCCGCAAATAACTTGCTCAAATTCATACGAAAAGATGGACTTGTGTTGATGCAAGTTGCCCCTCAGCCGAAAAATTTCATAGTGCTATTTCTAATTCACTGGCTCTAGGAGCAAGGACGACAATTCACCCACTCGTGACAGCAAGAGCAAGTCAGTATTTTCCATCTACACTGCGAAGTCCAATAATTCTGGTTGCAATCAATGAAGCCGGGATTCGGATTTTCCAACAGAAGCGTTGCAAGGCTTAGTAGTCGGTCTTTTGACCGGGTTGATCAGAACAAGCAATGCGGCAATGGTTATCGCAACGCTTCCCAGAATGCCTAAAGGTCTTGGAAATTGTGCAAATATCAACCCGTCAACCAGTACCGCAAACAGCAGGCCGGTGTAGTCCAAGGGCGCAACAGTCGGTGCAGATGCACGAGCCAAGCTCTCGGTAAAGAGGATCAGATTTAGGGAACCAAAGACACCAGCACCAATTAGGATCCAGATGAGCGAAGTGGTCGGCCAAACCCAATCAGATATGAAGACACTGAGCGCCGCTACAACAGCCACGATTACCGTGAACGACAGAGCGATCGAAATGGATGTCTCTGACGCTGTCATCGACCTAACGTTGATTTGTACAAGCGCAATCAACGCCGCCGCCCCAATTCCGGCAATGGCACCATAGAGCGCACGATGTCCAATCTCGACAGAAATGCCGAGGATCAAGAGAACACCCAAGAAGCCAAGGGCAAGCGCGCAGGCCAAGCGGATAGTGAGCCCCTCTCCGAGGCGTATCATTGAAAGCGGCACTACAATCAACGGTGCAAGATACAATAGAGTCTGCGCCTGCGTTACGGGAAGACTCGCGTACGCAACATAGCTCAACCAAATGGCACCGCAGGCGAAAGCTCCACGGATCAGATGGGGTCGCCAACGCTTGGGAAACAGTTCCTTATGCGGTTTGAAACAGAGGCCAAATGCCAGAATTAGCAATCCTGAGATCAATGCTCGAAATGCTATGATCTGCCCCAGCGGCATGTACTCCGCTGCTGCATGAACACAAGACGCCAAGCCAACCGTCGCTGCGGCGCCTCCTATCCAAAGAATCTTGCCAATTTGTTCTTGATCCATCCGAACAGCATTGCCTGCTCAACTTTGTAATGACCAGACATGGCTGCGAAACTCGGATCGCCTCGTCATAGACCTGTGTGAAATCATCGACATCTAAAGCAAAGTGCTGACGGATCGGAACCGCCTCATTGGGAACGCTGGGCGGCATCATACGGTGTGCGTCCACGCTGTTTCTCGAAACTGTCCTGCCTTCCACTTGAAATGACTTGCGGCCCGTCAGGGCATTACTCGAAGCAAGAACTTAGCCGGGTGAAGTGCGTTGATGTTCGACTTACGCTTCACCTGAGAACGACAAGAATATCCCGTCGCAATGAGAGTGTCTGACTCGGCTTCGTCGACGATCTGGCGCCAGTTCTGATCATATAGAGTGGCAGACATATCACTGTGATGTGCTTCGTGGCCAAAGAGCCCAGACATGCCACAGCATCCTGTGTTGCGAACCTCAAACGTGAGCCCCAGTCTGCTGAACGCATCTGACCATTGCATTGTGCTTTCAGTTGCGAGTGACCGTTCTGTGCAGTGCTGAACAAGAACAGCTTTTGGGCCTCCATCAATGTTTGGCAGCTCGATGCCGGCAAGCCACTCGCTGAGCATCTTTACGTCAAAGGGCGGGCAATCTGTCAGCGTTTCTTTGTACTCGTGCCGGTACATGAGCGTTGATGCACTGTCGACACCAAGAAGCGTGAATCCGTCCGAGCAAAGTCTTGAAAACTCCTTGGCGTTCTGGCGCGCGATCCTTTCAAAGTGCTCAAGGAATCCACGGACATGCAGTGGTTTTCCGCCGGCCTTATACTCGAGGAGGACAACTGCGTAGCCAAGTTTCTGGACGAGGCGCACCTGGGCGATGAGCGCGTCAGCGTCAAAAAAGGACGTGAAACAGTCTTGGACGATGACAATAGTGCGTCGCCGATCAAAGCTGCCGTTTCCCAGAATTTGAGTTGCACTGAGCGTCTGGACATTCATCTTCCGCAAACTTGCGAGGACAGATTTCCGGTCGCGCAGGTGAGGCACATCCACGAGGCCGAAGACCCGAGACATCAACGCCTTTGTGGGCGTCAGCGACAAAACGCTGTTGATGAACCTGCTTCCTACACGGTCCAGAACTGGGGCAAGGCTCTCAAGTCGTGATACAAATAGATCCGATAACGGACGCCTGTTCGTACTGTGATACCAATTCAGGAACTGTGACTTCATTTCCGGGATATCGACCCGGGCGGGGCAGCCGCCACCTGCGCATGCCTTGCAGGCAAGGCACGTATCCAGTGTCTGGTTCAATTCTCCCGCCATGTTACGGGCCGCTGTTTCGTTTCCAAGGGATCTCTCGCGCGCCCAGGCGCGCAATAGGCTTGCACGGCCTTTTGGCGACTGACGTCGATCACCGGTCACCTTATAGGACGGACAGAACGGTTGCGCGTCGTCGAGATTGAAGCACGCACCATTGCCATCACAGCGCAGCGCATTTGCGAAGCTCTTCTCCAGGCCTTTGCCGACCTGTTCGTCAAACGCCCCTCGCATTGTGACTCCGTCTAAGGCAAGAAGTGGCGCGCGTTCGTCGATGGGACGGGCGATCTTACCTGGGTTCATGCGATTTTCAGGGTCGAAGACCTGTTTGACGTGTCGCATCACCTGATAGAGATTTTCGCCGATTACGTTTTGGGAATACTCACCACGCAGCCCCTTGCCGTGCTCACCCCAGATCAAGCCGCCGAACTTGAGCGTCAGGTCGAAAACAGCGTCAGAAATCTCGCGAATTTGCCACCGCTCATCCTCAACCGTCAGATTCATCAGTGGTCTGATATGCACGCAACCGACATCCGCATGTCCGTACATGCCAAGCGGAATCTTCCGCGCCGCCAGTTCTTCTTCCAATTCAGCGACGAAGTCGGCGAGCTTCTCAGGAGGCACCGCGCAATCCTCAATAAAGGCTACTGCCCTTTTGTTCTCATCAAATCCCGCTAGCAAGCCCTGGCATGCGCGGCGGATTTCCCAAACGCGGCCGATTTCCTTGCCCTCTCGGACCACGCGAACAGAAGTCGGTCTGATCGGCTCCTGCATGTTTTCGACTTGCCTCAGAAAACGCTCTAAACGCTCTTCCAGGATGTCCGGGTCATCGTCCGACATTTCAAAAAAATGTGCCGCCATGGCCTGTGCGGTTTCATTGATGCCGAGGACTTGCCGCGCGTCCTCCGAGAAAGGCGACCGCAGGGCAGCGCTCAAGATCTTGTCGTCGATGAACTCGATCGCGTGTGGCTTTGCCGCAAGGAGGTCCGGGATTGCGCGTAATCCTGCATCGTGGTTTTCGAACGTCAGAACGGCAAGGACCGTATGATTGGGAAATTTTTCAGTCTTGAGCGTGATCGACTTGATAAGCACAAGCGTGCCTTCGGAGCCGCAGACGAGCTTGACCAGGTTAATGCTACCGTCCGGATTAAGCGCCTCTTTCAAGTTGTAGCCCGTAAACCCGCGCTTCATATCCGGAAATCGCTCCGCGATCTCGTCTTTGTGTGGGGCGATCAAAGACCCAATGTCTTTCGCTAGCACCGAAGCCCCTGCCCCATTGGGTTCATCTGCGGGTGTCGATGTATCGATTTCAACGGTCTCGCCAGTCGCGAGGACGCATTCGATCGAGGCAACATGATCCGAGGTCTTGCCATAGACCACAGATCCCTTGCCCGAACTGTCGTTTGAGACCATCCCACCAATCGTTGCGCGGGCAGTTGTCGACACGTGCGGCGCAAAGAAACGGCCATGCTGCGCAAGAAATTCGTTGAGATTGTCACGAACGATCCCGGGCTCGATGCGCACGAGCCCCGACACTGGGTCGTAGTCCAGGATCGCACGCATATGCCGGGACGTATCGACGACGATGCCGGACCCAAGCGATTGACCATTGGTTGAGGTGCCGCCACCGCGCGGAAAAAACTTCAGGTCGCGAAACGCATCCTTGTTCGCCACATCCAAAATCAGCTCAAAATCATCTCCGCCACGCGGAAAGACCACTGCCTGCGGCATCACCTGATAGATTGAGTTGTCTGTCGCGTTGACCAATCGGCTTGCAAGACTGGTTTCCATGTTGCCTGTGAACCCAGCCTGATCCAGCGCGGAGAGAAATGCTTTGGTCGTTTCATCAACAGTTTCGATCTCTCGGGGCGGAAAAACACCATCCATGTCAGCCTCCAAACTCCATGATGTAAAGGCCACCGTTGTAGTCGTTGGCATAGATGAGCCCATCCCTGGAAACCCAAACGTCGCAAGATTGGATCACCTGCGGTCGGTTCGGTCTGTGATCGACCAAGCGTTCGGGCTTCGGCGGAACCAGCGCGCCAACCTCGACGGGTCTGTAGGGATCGGAGATATCCGTGACGCGGATCCCCGCATTCTGGTAAGTCGAAAAGATCAGCTGATCGCTTACAAGACCATCGGGTCGGTTCTCATATAAGTTATGCGGACCAAAGTGAGCCCCTTTCGATGGGTAATCAGCCTCGGTTGGTATTGGGAACGTTGAGATGCTGATCGGATTCGATGGCTCTCGAATGTCGAACATCCAGATATGCTTGATCCCATCCGCACAGTTGTCGAGCACTGCTTCGTCCAGCACCACTAAGAGATCGCGATCGGGCAACGGAAGGCAGTTGTGTGTTCCACCGCCAAACGGCGGCGACCAATTCTTATGGACTATCAGAGATGGGTTTGCTCTGTCGGCCACATCCATAACCACGAGCCCTGCGTCGCGCCATGCACCATATGCGGTGTCGCCATGGATAATCGCGTGATGTAAACCGGCGCGACGCGCGCCATCCGGATGTGTTTCGCCGGCGGCGACGTTCATGCCCGGCAACCAAAAGCGCCCTGCCTCGCGCGGCTTGGCGGGGTCAGCAAGATCAATGGTCATGAAGATATAGTCGGTAAAGCCATCCAGAAGAACGGATGCATATGCCCAGCGTCCCCCGGTGTACCAGATGCGATGAATTCCACCGCCCTCGACCGGCATAAAGGAGATCGCTCGTGGTTCGGCCGGGTCGGAGATATCGTAAACCGACATGCCCGCCGTCCAATCTCTGGCTCGCGCCTGGTCTGCTGTGCCGACCTTCTTTCCAAGCGCCCCGGTATAGTACTCGGTTTCGTCTTGAAACTCGGAGGACGCAAACATGTCCTTGGCGTTGATCACAAGCAGAAGATCGTCATGCGTTTGGAGGTGAATGTTCCATGTGTTCTCTGGCGCAGGCACATATTTAACCGGCACCGGGTTGCGAGGATCACGCACATCGATGATGCTGAAGCCCTTTGAGAACATGTGACCCGAAAAGGCGAAGCCTTTATTGATCATCAATTGAACACCGTCGGGGCGACCGCCTTGATCGGAATGCCCGATAAGAGTGATGTTCTCGGCGAAGTCAGGCACGGGTAAGTCGGACGCTGTCATGACATTTCCTCCGTTTGCTTGCGTCGCATGCGATGTGTTGACACGACTCGTCTCTCGCTTTATTTATTAAATGATAAATAATGGAATTGCTAGAGGCTTCGATAGCCAAAAGGGAGACTGTCATGAAAGGACGTGCCATCGTCATTGGAGGGTCGATCGGCGGCCTGTTTTCCGCAGCTTTGCTGCGCAAGGAGGGATGGGAAGTTGACGTCTACGAGCGTGTTGACGTGGAACTTGCCGGTAGAGGAGCCGGGATTGTTACGCATGCCCCCCTGCTCGAAGCACTGGAGGCTTGCGGAGCAGGTACCAATGATCTTGGCGTGGTCAGCAAGGAGCGCGCGGCATACGACAAATCCGGCAACGTCACACACTCATTTGAATTCCCACAGTTGGTTACTTCATGGGACCGATTGCAGAACCTGACGCGATCGACCATACCTGACGATCATTATCATCTCGATCATTGGCTGGACCGGTTCGATGATGACGGCGAGAAGGTCACGGCATACTTCAAAAACGGACATGTCACTGAAGCCGACATAATTGTCGGTGCAGATGGGTTCCGATCAGGCGTTCGAAATCAGATCTTTCCCGACGTGCAACCGGAATACGCAGGCTATGTCGTTTGGCGAGGCGTGGCGGACGAAGGTGTTTTGCCAGAAGAGGTCCAAAACGGGGTCTTCAAGCAGTTCGGTTTCTGCCTCCCCGAAGATGGTGGCGAAGTCATTGGCTATCCCATCGCTGGAACCGACAACAATCTGGCCGAGGGCCATCGGCGCTACAATTGGGTTTGGTACCGGGTGGTAAAGCCCGAAGACCTGCAGGATATGTTAACCGATGAGACAGGTACAACGCACGACATATCAATCCCGCCACCTCTGGTTCGTCCTGACATCATCAATGCCCTGCGTGCAGACGCACACAAGTATCTTGCGCCGCAGTTCGCACAAATCCTTGATAACGTGGAGGCGCCGTTTTTCACGCCTATCTACGACCATGCGAGTCCTTCCATGGTTTTGGGCCGGGCAGTGATGGTAGGCGATGCAGCGTTTGTAGCACGGCCTCACATTGGTGCTGGGGTCACCAAGGCGGCGGAGGATGCACACGCATTGGCAAAATGCCTGAGCGCAGCAGATACTATGGAATCAGGGCTAAGTGCCTATAACGATCAGCGGCTCAAGGCCGACCGGATGGCCTACGAACGGGCACAATACCTGGGCGAGTTCCTTATGCCCAAGTACCGAACGCCGGAAGAGAAGGCGGAATGGGCAAAGCACCACAATATCGAAACGATCATGCGAGACACTGCGGTGCTCAATTTCTATTGACGCTGGTCTGAGAATGTCGCCTATCTAGGATTTCCACTAGAGCCCAAAGCAAAGAGCGATCCTTGTGCGCCTTTTTGTGAAGGCGCACTTCGCCATCGTCGATCCCCAAATCGAAAGGCTGCCCTATCAGAGGCATCCTACCGACGACGAACAAAAATCGGAAGTCTGCGCGGAGGCATGTTCGTCATGCCTTCCGACAGCTGTTTGAACGCGCAAGTTCCACACCAAACGTTGCATCGCTGCGGCCCTTGCACGAAATCAACCTCGCCAAGCGCGGATACGGACTTGATAGACACTGCGTGACGCAGGATGAAACTGTTCGCTTGGGCGGGAATGCCCCTGGCCCCACCCAAAGCCAAATTGGGTGTCCTTCAAGAGAAGCTCAATACCACATCCTCAGTTTGGTCCTGACTTCGCTTCGGTGGTCTAGATGATCGGAGATCGCCTGCATGGAAAAGGCTTAGCTAAGGAGATCCTTGATGGTCTTCACCCATGTTTCAACAGTGTCACCACTGGAAAGGTCTTGTGCCAGCAATCCGTTGACCATCACTGACGGCGACACATGTATTCCATTCTGTCGGGCAAACTTTGTATGTCGCTTGATCTCATGCTGGAGGTCTTCTTGATCAAAGGCGCGCCAGAAATCGACGCCGCTTTCTTCCGAAAGACGGGTCAACAATTGCCTCGGTGTTGTATCGAGATTTTCACCGCGACAATGGGCGTCAAACTCATAGCTTTTGCGGTTCTTGAACAGAGTTGACATCACCGCCCGAGCACTTTGACCGGTCGGATCTTGAGCCGAAGCTGCGGCAATCGCCCTGCAAATCAGGCCAGAAAACATATGCCATGGTTGGGAATGCAGCCAAATGCGAACGGTCAGGGACTCAGCCGCCATGGCATCTTCAATCGCGTTCAGTTTACCGTAGACACGCGCCGAAAACGGGCAAGTTGGTTCAAGGAAGACATCAAGCGTGGGCGTCCCCTTTTGGTTGCCGAATGCGCCCACCACGTCAGGCACGGAGCCTTGGCACTTCTTCTGCGAGTTCATGAGGGGCATTTGGACTGTCGAGATGCTCCACAGTGACAAATGACAGCGGTGTCTCGCCGATATTTGCCAGGTCATGCAACATGAACTCACCTTCCCCAAACTCGTAGTGGCTGGTTGTCCCCTGCTCATAGATCGTTTCAACAACGCGACCATCGTCCATATAAGAACGGGATTTGCCAGGTGTGATGGCTGTCCAAAAGTAGTTCAGAACATGGTGATGAAATCCGACCCTTTCGCCGGGCTGCAAGGTGAGATGCCAAACCCGCACCTTGTCGGTTTCAGAGACCAACGTGTGTCCGACCTGCCCGTTGCCCCAAGCTTCATTGAACTCTGTGATCATTTCAGGTGGCCAATCGAACCCATCGGCCTTAGCTTGCTTGGTCACGACATATCTCCTTGTTTGTAAGGAGATTATAATTTATCATTTGATAAATGTAAATGACTGAGATAGATTTTCGGTTGTAGGGAGCAGTATGAATGGCCGAAGAACTGGACACGAAACCTAAGGCCAAACGACAACGGTTTTCGCCCGAAGAGCGCCGTCGGATGATCCTCGAAGGTGCTATCGAGTTTTTCGCTGAAAACGGATTTGACGGCTCCACGCACCAACTCGCCCATTTTCTGGGCGTGACCCAACCGTTGATCTACAAGTACTATCCGACCAAGGAAGATCTGATCGATGCGGTCTATGAAGATCTCTTCCAAAACCGCTGGAACGACGAGTGGGACGGGATCCTGTCGGACCGCTCGCGACCGATCAAGGAGAGGTTGGTCGACTTCTACACGCGGTATTGCGAGGTCATCCATTCGCCAGATTGGATTCGGGTGTTCCTCTACTCCGGTTTGAAAAACATGGAGATCAACCAGCGATATGCGCCGTTAGTCGAAGAGCGTGCTATTCGTCGGGTATGTATCGAGGCACGCGATGCAAACAACTTGCCCGGCCTGGACAAGATTCCGCTGGCGAACGAAGAGTTCGAGGCCGTCTGGACCATGCATGGCGGCATCTTTTACTACGGTGTGCGTCGCTTCGTTTACAGAGTACCCGTCTCCGCCTCGACCGATGAACTAATCAATGGGGCGGTAACCACCTACCTCGAAGGGGTGCAAGGACTGGCGCGCCAAATGGGCCTTACAGCCAGTTAGATTCATCTGATAATGAGCAACCCGGCAAAGACCAGGGTAAGACCCAACACACGTTGAAGCGTAACAGGGTCAGTTGGTACGCCCAAATAGCCGTTGTGGTCAATCAACATTGAGACGACGATCTGGCCAAAGAGGACAGCAGCAACAAAGACGCTTGCGCCGATTTTTGGAACGACAAAAGTCGATGATGCGACAAAGACCGCGCCTAAAACGCCACCGATCCACATCCAACTCGGAGCATCTTTCAACTGTTCCCAACGCGGCCATTTGTCGAGTGTTGCAAATGCAACAACCAGCAATGCAATGGTTGAAACAATCACTGAAATCAGAGCTGCGAGAATAGCTGTAGAGTCAAGCTTTGTCGCAAGCCTAGCGTTGATCGCGAATTGAATCGGTAACATACCGCCGGCAATCACGGTCAGTGCAATGAGCGTTGCTGTGCTGGCTTGCATTGGTATCTTCCTAATGAGGTCAAAGAAATGGCCACCCGAAGATCATCGGGTGGCCAGTGGAACGCCGGACTGCGCCGCGCGCTGATCAATCGATCTGATACCGCACCGGAAGAGTCGCGCCATCTTCCTCAAGAAACCGAATGTAGTCATTGAAGATCGCTGTGCCGTCAAATCCGGCTTCGGTGACTTTTTGCGCCATCTCGTTCGGCCAGTCAGCCAGTTTTTCCGCCCAGGCCTGACGCTGGTCGTCTGGAAGCCGTGTTATGATTGCTCCGGCTTCTTCGAGGCGCGCAATGCCGTCCGCATTAGCCTTGTCCAACTCCTCTGCAACGAGGGCCTCATACTCCAAAGCGACTTCGACGATAATGTCGTAAACTTCTGGCGGCAACCGGTCCTTTGTCCGATTGTTGATCATCATGCCATTCACCATCACGGCACCGATGTCGATAAGTTTGTAGTTTGGCGCGACTTCGTGGAACTTGAAGCCATAGTAGCTGCCGGGGAAGACAAGCATGCCCTCAAAAACGCCGGTGGCGACACTCGAGTACATCTCGTTCAGGCTGGTTTGAACGACCGTCGCACCAGTTCCTTCGAGCCAAGGAAGATTTGGCCCAGCACCACCGATCTTATGGCCTGCGAGCTCTTCAACAGTTTCCCAGGCGAAGCTTGTGCCAAGGTTGTAGTTGTCGTAGCCAGTCAACGCGATCATCGTCTGGCCGTAGTTGTCCGAGAAATGCTCTGAGAGCTCCGGATGCGCTGCGTATACTTGACGTGTCACCCGCAGCTGCTGCACCGCCGAGGGCGTCGAGAACGGGATGTAATAGTTCAGATTTTGCGCGAAGGCCTTTGTCGGTTCGAAACAGAAGCACGTATGGCCAATGTCGAGGAGCCCGCGTTGCGTTGCTTCCAACACTTCGGGCAGCTTCGCGATCGTGCCGCCATAGGCCTCGACAAACCGAACAGTATGCTCGGTCCTTTCTTCCACGCGCTTCGCCACTTCTGGAACAAAGAACTCTGACGTCAGGCGCACGTAGGCAACGGGTCCTTCCGGGTGCCCTGCTCCGATTCGAAGCGTGATGTTGTCGGCACTTGCTTGTGTGGTTGGCAAAAGGGCCAAAACGCTGGCCGCAACAAACGTCAGCCCTTTGATTTTTCTTTTCAGATCCATTGGGGTCCTCCCTTGGGTTTGCATCACTTCAATTAATTAAGTTATTGATTGATAAATAACGATGTGCTAGAGCCCTGTCAATATCAGAAACGCGTGGATGACTCCTTGAGTTGGACCATCAGCGGCCTGAGGGAGGACATAATGAAGAAATTTATCGGCCAATCAGCAAGCCTGATGAACAGCTTAGCGACGATGTGGGCGTTCTTGCTCGCACTCGTCATTTTGATGGACGTAATTGGCCGGTCGTTTCTGGGGCAGCCGCTTCAAGGGACAAAGGAAATTGTGGCCAACTCGATCGTCGCAATCGTGTTTCTGCAATTCCCGCTCGCGGTCCGTGATCGGGCGTTTTTGAGGACAACACTTCTCTACAACATGTTTCCCGCATTCATACGTCGAGTGATCGATGGCGCAGGGTATATCATCGGCTTCTGTCTGTTTGGCGCAATGGCATATGGCGGTTGGCCAGACATGATCATCGGCTGGCAAATCGGAGAGTTTGAAGGCGAAGGCGCCTTTCGTGTCCCCGTCTACCCCGTCCGAACCATTATCGTCATTCTCTCAGGTCTGTGCGCCTTGGGTTTCGCGATGTTGTTCATTGGAACCCTGATCGGCGCGACGCTGCCTAATGACCACGACGACAGCGATGAGGAGGCTGCGGCATGACACCCGAAACACTAACTCTCATCACCATTGCCGCGCTTGTGTTGCTGATTATGATTGGTATTCCCATCGGTTTCAGTCTCGCCGCAACAGCATTGATTGGTACCTATTTCCTCTTTGACAGCATTGAGCTCGCCATCTTCACAGCAGGCAATGCGTCTTTCAGCATCCTTCGAAACTACATCTTTGCGACCATTCCTCTCTTCATAATAATGGGGAACCTCATATCGTCTTGCGGAGCCGCATCTGACCTCTTCACGCTGATGAACCGACTGCTCAAGCGCATCCCGGCACGTCTGGCAATTGCGACAGTTGCAGGTAACGCAATCTTTGCAGCCATCTCCGGCGTTAGCGTTGCAGCAGCAGCAACATTCAGCCAAGTCGCCTACCCGGAAATGCGCCGCTATGATTACAATCGCCCGTTGGCCTTGGGTGTCATTTCTGGCAGCGCAATGCTTGGGATGCTGATACCACCTTCAATCCTCCTCATCTTCTGGGGCATCTTGACGGAAACCTCGATTGGGGATTTGTTCCTCGCCGGAGTGGTGCCAGGCATCCTTCTCGCCCTGATGTTCATGGCATTCCTATATATAGTCGCAAAGCGGCGTCCGGAGTTGACGCCGTACGCACCGCTGGAAGGTGAAGACAAAGGTGAATTGACGTTTTCGCTTGTTGCCAGCGGCATCGGCATCGTCAGTTTGATTCTTCTGGTCATCGGAGGCATCTGGGGTGGCTTCTTCACACCAACCGAAGCCGCAGGTATTGGTGCGATCGGGGCTCTCATCCTGGCGATGCTAAAGGGTCTCAGCCCATCTGATGTGCTCAAGTCCATTATTGCAGCAGGCCGAACGACCGCACCGATCATGTTTCTTTTGCTGTCTGCGGCACTCTACTCCCAATTCTTGGTGACAAGCGGTGCGATTGGCGTAATCACCGACACTATAGAGAATGCCGGGTTTGGGCCCGTCGGCTTGATCATCGCGATGACGCTGATCTGGTTGGTGTTGGGCATGATCCTGGACTCTACCTCCATTATCCTGCTCACGGTTCCAATCTTTGCACCTCTTGCAATGGGATTTGGCTACGATCCGCTCGTCTTCGCGATCTACGGTATCCTTATCATTGAAGCAGGATTGTTGACGCCACCTTTTGGATTACTTGTGTACGTCGTCAAAGGCGCTGTCCCTGAAGACGTGTCCCTTGGGGAGGTTTTCCGAGGCTCTGTGCCGTATTGGATCATCATTCTCATTGCTGGCGTTCTGATCCTGACCTTCCCAGGGTTGGTCACATGGTTGCCGTCGTCGGCATGACAGGGAGCGCACTGTGATGACAGCTGACAGCAAAACCGGCAATGCCCCTACACTACCTGAGGGACAGCCCGCGATCCGAACGATTGCGATGCCCTCTGACACAAACCCTGCGGGCGATATTTTCGGAGGCTGGTTGATGGCGCAAATGGACCTCGCCGCGGGGAATGTCGCAGCACGTGTCGCCCGCGGCCGATGCTCCACCGTTGCCGTCGATGCCATAGAGTTCCTCAGCCCGGTATTTGTTGGAGATGAGGTCTCAATCTTTTCGGATCTCACCAAAACAGGTCGTAACTATTCAGGTTGTCTCTGGGGCGTTTCAGACGCTTGATTTTGTCAGGTCGGTTCGAGTTTCTGGATGAGTTGATCGGCGGTTTTCTGGAGTGTTTCGATTATTGACCAGCCCTGTTTGCGTGCCGTTTCGATCACGGTTCTGAGGGTGCAGAAGTTTTCCGCGCCGGTCAGTGTGCGGAAGCATCCCGAGACCTTGATACGGACCTTGCCCATTCTCAGATCCCTCTCGGCCTCGTTATTTGTGAAGGGAACCTGCAAGTCGGTAAGGAAGCGCAGGACATCGGCCTTGCGGTCACGCAATCGCAGCACGAGATTGTGTCCGGTTCGCCGTTTTGGTCGTCCTCGGGGGGATTTGCCGGGCAGTGCGGGTTTCAGCGGTGGCTGGTTTTCATGTAACGACAGCCCCTGCGCGATGCAGGTGTCGTAGCGCTCATCGATGGCCTTGACCACATGCGCCGCGACATGATCCCGACCGTTTGCCCGGGCGCTGGCGGCCGCCCTTTTCGCGTCCAGCAGGATAGTCTGCATCATCGCAGCCCATGCTTCCTTTTCGATATCGACGAGCGCCTGCAACTCGCGCATGTGATGGGCATTGCAAAGGCCGTGCACGACCTCCTCCATCCTGGCGTAGGATGCCCAGTTGTCATGCACCGCAATCCCCGATACGCCGGACAGCAGATCGCCTCTGCCCGCCCCCATCCGGAAATGGCTCAGGGTCAATGAGCAGATGACATGCTGCCACCGGTTTCGGCCTTCAACCCGCAGACCTGTTTCATCCAGATGTTTCACCGCCACCTGCACACCGCACAAGGCGTCACGTACAGCGTCTGCAAAAGACAGCATGCCCTCCGCCACCTTCGCAATCAGCCGCGCCAGTGTGGCGGCGGAAATGCGCACGCCGAACAGGTCACGAAAGACCTGCGACAGACGGTCATCGGGAATGCAATGGTACGTCTGAAGATAGCTCGCCATGGCCGCAATATGATTGCCGTACTGAACCGGTGCCCTGACCCCTTCCGGGAACGTGCCGCGCACGTGCTTTCCGCAGTTCGGGCATGTGCACTTATGAGCCCGGTGCTCAGTGATCGTGAGGGGTGGCGGCGGCGGCAGGTCGAACACCTGCCGGGCTGCAAACCCCTGCGAGGGGCATTGCGTCAGATCATGATCGCAGTCGGGACAGGCTTGTGGATGATGGTCGACAACCTCGTCGGGGGTGTCCGTCTGCTCCAGGGTCGTGCCCTTGTGCCCCGGCTGACCGCCGGGCTTGCGATCCAGTTGCCCGCGCTGATCCTTCCTGCCCTTCGCCGTCGGCTTCGCAGGGCTGTCACTCGACGGAGGCTTGCTGCTGTTCCGGCTGTTCAACGCAAGGCGACGCTCAAGCCCCTCAATCCGCTGCTCAAGCACAACGATCATCTCTGCCTGTCGCCGGTTCTCCTCGACAAGATACGCAATCGTCTCACGCTGCGTTTCGATCAATTCAATCAGTTGGGACTTCGAGAGTTCAGCAAGTCCGCTGGTATGGGTGGGTTCGCCAGACATGCCCTGATCGACTCATGAAATCCTCAATCAGAAAACCGGAATGTGCTCCCCCGAGTCGATTTGACGCAGCCGAAAAACGCCACCGACAACCTGGGCAGTTACAACAGGTCGAACATCTCTTAGGATCCACGTTGAAGCCTGGCGACGCAGCCGGGACGGGGACCTCAGTGAAAAAGTGACCGACGCGATGTTCACATTTGTGGCGCTGGACCAAAGAGGGCGGCCTCGCCGCATTCAAACCTAAGCTTGACTGGAGCGCCGTCTTCGGATCGCCAATGCCCCATTTCAGCTAAGGCACCAGAAAGGGTCTAATGATGGCAACGCTCGTCGAAGTTGTCTTTCCCGTCTTCGCAATCATTCTGGCTGGCTACCTTTCCGGCCACTACCGAGTTTTGGGAGAAGACTCTGCGGTCGCACTCAATCGCTTCGTCTATTTTTTTGCGCTGCCTCCGCTCCTGTTTGCTTTTACGGCGCGCGCACCGATTGATCAGATATTCAATTGGCCATTCATCGCGAGTTTCCTCGTTGGTTCTCTATTCGCTCTGGTCATTGCCCTTGCGGTCGGCCGATATGCGTTTCAACACAGAGATAAACGAGAGCTGGCGTTACTAGGGCTAACGAGCGTTTTTTCGAACACAGCCTACATGGGAATACCGCTCTTTGCCGCGGCTTTTGGAGCCTCAGGAACCTTGCCAGCCATCATCGCCACGCTTGCAGGAAACACATTGCTTATAGGCGGTGCGATCATCGCCCTCGAGGCGCTGCAGAACTCATCCGGCTCGTATTTCCGGACCCTAGTTTTGGTTGTTCGAACTCTCCTGAGCAATCCCCTTTTGGTATCCCCTTTTCTGGGCATCCTTACATCCGCGGCAGGTCTTCCAATCCCTGTCCCCGTCAGCAATTTTTTGGATTTGATGGCAGCATCTGCAGGTCCAGTAGCGCTCTTTGCGTTAGGCTTGTCTCTTGTGGGCCGGAAGCTCCTGGGTGATGCGAAACAGGTGAGTAGCATGGTATTGCTCAAACTCGTCGTACACCCTCTTGTGACGTTTCTCTTGGTCACTTACGTGTTCGAACTCGATAAGAATTGGGCGCAAGCGGCTATCGTATTGTCAGCACTACCTGCGGGTGCTTTGGTTTTTGTGGTCGCGCAACAGTACAACGTCTTCGTGCAGCGGGCATCATCCGCGATTGTCGTTTCGACGGCAGCTTCCGTTCTAACCGTCTCCGGGCTGCTGATCTGTCTTCAAATCAACTGAGGCAGGAGCTGTTGGTGTTTTGCCGCTTGGACAAAATGATGTGTTATCCGAACGCAGGTAAGTTGCTGGTAACTGCCCAGGTTGTCGGTGGCGTTTTTCGGCTGCGTCAAATCGACTCGGGGGAGCACATTCCGGTTTTCTGATTGAGGATTTCATGAGTCGATCAGGGCATGTCTGGCGAACCCACCCATACCAGCGGACTTGCTGAACTCTCGAAGTCCCAACTGATTGAATTGATCGAAACGCAGCGTGAGACGATTGCGTATCTTGTCGAGGAGAACCGGCGACAGGCAGAGATGATCGTTGTGCTTGAGCAGCGGATTGAGGGGCTTGAGCGTCGCCTTGCGTTGAACAGCCGGAACAGCAGCAAGCCTCCGTCGAGTGACAGCCCTGCGAAGCCGACGGCGAAGGGCAGGAAGGATCAGCGCGGGCAACTGGATCGCAAGCCCGGCGGTCAGCCGGGGCACAAGGGCACGACCCTGGAGCAGACGGACACCCCCGACGAGGTTGTCGACCATCATCCACAAGCCTGTCCCGACTGCGATCATGATCTGACGCAATGCCCCTCGCAGGGGTTTGCAGCCCGGCAGGTGTTCGACCTGCCGCCGCCGCCACCCCTCACGATCACTGAGCACCGGGCTCATAAGTGCACATGCCCGAACTGCGGAAAGCACGTGCGCGGCACGTTCCCGGAAGGGGTCAGGGCACCGGTTCAGTACGGCAATCATATTGCGGCCATGGCGAGCTATCTTCAGACGTACCATTGCATTCCCGATGACCGTCTGTCGCAGGTCTTTCGTGACCTGTTCGGCGTGCGCATTTCCGCCGCCACACTGGCGCGGCTGATTGCGAAGGTGGCGGAGGGCATGCTGTCTTTTGCAGACGCTGTACGTGACGCCTTGTGCGGTGTGCAGGTGGCGGTGAAACATCTGGATGAAACAGGTCTGCGGGTTGAAGGCCGAAACCGGTGGCAGCATGTCATCTGCTCATTGACCCTGAGCCATTTCCGGATGGGGGCGGGCAGAGGCGATCTGCTGTCCGGCGTATCGGGGATTGCGGTGCATGACAACTGGGCATCCTACGCCAGGATGGAGGAGGTCGTGCACGGCCTTTGCAATGCCCATCACATGCGCGAGTTGCAGGCGCTCGTCGATATCGAAAAGGAAGCATGGGCTGCGATGATGCAGACTATCCTGCTGGACGCGAAAAGGGCGGCCGCCAGCGCCCGGGCAAACGGTCGGGATCATGTCGCGGCGCATGTGGTCAAGGCCATCGATGAGCGCTACGACACCTGCATCGCGCAGGGGCTGTCGTTACATGAAAACCAGCCACCGCTGAAACCCGCACTGCCCGGCAAATCCCCCCGAGGACGACCAAAACGGCGAACCGGACACAATCTCGTGCTGCGATTGCGTGACCGCAAGGCCGATGTCCTGCGCTTCCTTACCGACTTGCAGGTTCCCTTCACAAATAACGAGGCCGAGAGGGATCTGAGAATGGGCAAGGTCCGTATCAAGGTCTCGGGATGCTTCCGCACACTGACCGGCGCGGAAAACTTCTGCACCCTCAGAACCGTGATCGAAACGGCACGCAAACAGGGCTGGTCAATAATCGAAACACTCCAGAAAACCGCCGATCAACTCATCCAGAAACTCGAACCGACCTGACAAAATCAAGCGTCTGAAACGCCCCAGAGACAACCTGAATAGTTACAGTTGCTGACCGTACCCGCGACCAATGCAAGCGATCCTCGGAAAGCCGACGACCGACATTGGCCAGGAGATAGCAAAAGACCAAATGTGCGGGTCCGCGTCAGAGGCAATCGTTGAGAAATGCCGGCGATGGTGTCATTCGGTCAGAGAAGATTTTGAAAGGTACTTAGATTTGTCACTCGGCACGCCCAATAATCGAGGTCCATGGGGCTTCCCAGAAAAAGCGCCCGTTCTTGGCCGGTACGTGCGCTTGGAACCGCTCGATGACCACCATCTTGACGACCTGTGGGCCGCGGCAAGTTCTGCGCACGATAGCTTCAGATACTTGCGCTACGGACCGTTCGAGACCCGCGCGTCGCTGTCAGAGGTGATAGCCGATCTAAGTACCCGGCAAGATCAACCTTTCTGGTCGGTGTTCCGGAAGAACGGCAGGGCAGAAGGCTGGCTGTCCATATGTGATGTTTATCAGAATGATGGCGCATTTGAGATTGGAAGTATTTGGTTTTCGCCGTCGCTTCAGGGTACGCGTGAAGCACGTGAGGCCATCTTTCTTCTCATGTGTCTGGGGATGGACGACCATGAGTATGAGCGGTTGGTCTGGCGTTGCCAGGCTCAAAACGAAAGTTCATTCCGCGCGGCGCTAAACCTCGGTTTCCACCATGAAGGCACGTGGCGCAACGCAATGATCCACGACGGCTGGCAGCGCGATATTGCGTGGTTCTCAATTCTCCGAAGTGAATGGCATCATTGCAGAACTGCATTTGAAGAGTGGCTCTCGCCGGAAAACTTTGACGAATTCGGACAACAAAAAACGCGCTTGCAAGACATACGCCGCGATCAACCTGACTTTAAAGCAGGATAGAGGCCGCCGCTGGTGCCGCTGATCTTGTGCGGCTTTGCCAACACTTCACCTTAACCTATTAGGTCTCAATTCCCCTTAGTGGTCGTGCGGTGCAACAGACGGGTTGTGTGCGCGGGAGCCGGAAAGGCCTTGTGGGCGATGCGGCGATTGTCAGCGACGACCAAATCGCCAGCGCGCCACTGGTGCCGATAGTGCAAAACCGGATTATCGAGAATGATCTCGATTTCTTCGAGGATGCGGCGGCTGGTTGCTGGGGTAACGCCGATCGGAGGGCTCTTCGGACGCGTGAGACCGACCATCATGCCGAAATTGACGTAAAGTGCCTGCTGGTCTGTGATCGGATGCCCGCGCAGAAGTGGATGTACCCGACCATTGCCATGTATGGTGAAAAGCTCGTCCATGATCGCCCGAGTTGCTGCCGGTAGATGATCTATGGCTGCCTGCATATCTGCGTAGGCGGTATCGCCGCCCTCAGTTGCTGCCTCTACCATGTGGAAAAAAGATAGCTCTGTGGGCTTCTGGCGAAACGAACCGTCCGCGTGCCAATATTGACCGACCTCTGTATAGCCGCGGTCAGCACGGTTTGAGACCGGATAGACCTCAGGCTGTTCCTCTGACACGAACCGGTTTGACGGAAACACTTCCAAATCGCCGAAATTGCGGCTGAAGGCCACTTGCTCACCCTTGGTCAGGACCCGGCCCCGGAACAGCAAGAGACCTTGTTCCCAGAGCGCCTTTTTCAGAGCCTCAACCTGTGATGCTCTTGCGAGAACCGGATCGAGCCCCAGGACCTCCATACCGAAGGGAGCGTTCTTCAGAGGTTTGAGTTCCATTGTACCGGCAGCCTTCTCACGCATCGGGACGGGGCGCTTGGGTTCGCTGCCGGCGCGCGAACACAGCATCGATGTCCTCGTGGTTCTCGGTGGCCCAGGCGCAGATCATTGCGACCGGCTCATGCATTCTTCGCCCAAGGTCAGTCAAACTGTATTCGGTTTTTGGTGGGACTACCGGAAAGACCTGGCGGTCCACCAAACCATCGCTCTCCAGACGTCGGAGTACCTGGATCAGCATTTTCTTGGAGATGCCGGGGATCTGGTGCTGCAACTCTGAAAAGCGCCTGGTCC
Source organism: uncultured Sulfitobacter sp. (assembly GCA_963422245.2). Lineage (GTDB taxonomy): Bacteria > Pseudomonadota > Alphaproteobacteria > Rhodobacterales > Rhodobacteraceae > Sulfitobacter. The sequence goes on from CAXMWW010000032.1 coordinate 149,216, forward strand.
CCCCGGAGAGACAGAACAAGACGATGGGTGTCCACTTATCTGCGATGAGTTCCAGGACCCGGCGCGCCGGATAGGTGGTGTCATAGACGGGCGGGTGTTTTTCGGTTGCCATGTTGGGCATAGTGCCACAACAGTAACCACATGCGCTAGCGTCGGACAGCAGTCCCCCGATCAATGGTGCTCCTCCAGAAAACGATGCACGAAAGACACCGCCATGGCGCCCTCCCCGACTGATGAGGCGACGCGCTTGATTGATCCGTGCCGCACGTCTCCGGTCGCGAAGGAACCAGGCACGCTGGTTTCCAAGTAATAGGGCTGTCGATCAAGATCCCAACACCCCGGAATGTCACCATTGGTCAAAAGGTCAGGTCCCGTGACAAGATAGCCCGCGTTGTCGCGGATAATGTCTGTATTGATGGCCCAATCCGTGTTGGGCACTCCGCCAATACAGACAAATACCCGGCTCGCTGGTATGTCGCGCGTCTGATCGGTTGTACGGTCGCGGAGGGTTATCTGTTCTAATGCCTCGTCGCCAGCAATCGCTGCGATCTCAGTGTTATAGAGTACTTCCACATTCGGTCGTTGCTCTATGCGTTCGACAAGATATTGCGACAATGACTCGGCCAAAGAAGCACCACGTACGAGCATGGTGACTTTCTCTGCAAAGTCCGCAAAATGCATAACCGCCTGACCTGCCGAGTTACCACCACCGACAACGAAGACCTCACGGTTGCGACAATAGGGTGCCTCGGCGGCCCCGGCCCCATAAAACAGTCCCGATCCCAAGAAGCGGCTCTCGTTCTCAACACCAAGACGACGATACTCAACGCCGGTGGCACAGATGTTGGATTTGGCGACCAGATAGTCTCCATCAGCAAGGCGCACATGGATCTTGTGGTCCGTGAAACTGGCCTCAACGCCTTCGCTCATCATGATCAGTTCGGCACCGAACTTGACCGCTTGTTGCCGGGCACGCTCAGCCAGTGCTGCGCCGGAAATGCCTTCCGGAAAACCCATGTAGTTCTCAATCAACGAACTCGTGCCCGCTTGCCCGCCGACCGCATGGCGCTCGATCAGAACGGTACGCAGACCCTCGGAAGCCGCGTAGACAGCGGCACTCAACCCGGCAGGGCCTGCGCCATAGATCGAGACGTCATATTCGCGATACCGGGGCTTTTGAACCCATCCGAGGCGGTCTGCGATCTCGCGCACGCTCGGTGCGAACAGGCGTTGCCCTGAAGGCAGATCGACGATCGGAAAGCGGAGCTCTTCGAAATCGGCGAGACCGAGCAGCTCTCGGCAATCTTCTTCGCAAGTCAACTCGACCCATTCGTAATTGACCACTGTCCGGCTCAGAAAGTCACGGATCTGATAGCCGGCAGTTGAGCCGACCCGATCGAAGACCCTTGCCTCTGTAGCTTGCGCCGGGTGAATGGTTTGCTCCATCATCGTGCTCCTGTTCGATTTGATTGTTCGCCGAGCATCACGCCGTATTTGACCAGCTCTCGCCCCGCTACGAGTTGTTGCTGTTCCCAAAGTTCGAGACCGCGGCTCATATCTGGTGCGCTGCTTCGCAATGCACGTGCCAATGACGCAGCATCCGCGGCGGCCTTTGCGGCGGCAGCGGCAGTATGTGGCCGTACTACGAACGCCGCGTCACCAAGCAGACACACTCGCCCGAACACCATACGCGGAGGCGCGATGTCGTAGATCGCCTGAATGAACGGGCGCGGCGTGACGCGGACCACCTCCGCGAAAGGTGCTGCGAGGTTGAAGGCCTGATCGCGCATGTCCGCCAAAACTTCGTCACGCACCTCACCCTCTGGAACAGAGGCATCGCGATGCTGGCCAGCGCGATCTGTCATGATCGCGTCGAAGGCCGGGCCCTCGTCGACCATGCGGTACCACACCCAGTTCAGTCTGCGGCGTCCCCTTGTCACCGACAAATTGTCACCGGGAATGAAATAGCAGAGGGCGTGGCCACCGTCGTTCGCGTTGCAGAACGTGAATTTGTCATCGAAGAAATCGACAAGGCTTTCAGGTGCGTCAGCCTCATCCAATACCCCACGCCATGCGACATATCCCGCATATCGACTGGTCGTTTCTGGCGCAAAAGATTGTCTTAAGGATGAACGAAACCCGTCGGCACCGACCAGCATCGCTACCAAAGTCTCCTTGTCGCCGACTTGCAGCCGAACCTGAGTTTCGGATTGATTGGTGAAAGCTACAGCTTCGTCTGTATGATAGGCCTCGGTCGGAAAAGCGGCACGCAGTGACGTATAAATGGCCTCCCAGGATGTGAAGTCCTGCGGCATATAGCGATCTTCGAAACGGCCCGTTTTGGCATCAACCAATCGGCGATGGCTGCAACCCGTCACCGCCAGGGATGGCGCCTTTACATAACCGAGAAGACCAAGCAGCTCGGGCTGAACCACGATACCCGCACCCCGGCTGGTAAGACGTGATTTCGATCGTTCGAATATATGGGCGTCAAATCCTGCAGAGCGCAACGCCACCCCAGCACACAACCCAGCAATCGACCCACCCGCGATTGCGATTTCCGGATGATCTTCCACGCTGTCAAGCCGATTTCGCGCGAGAACCGACTTCAATGACCCGTCGGTCGTTCATGCCGGTTTGGAGCAGCTTAGCGAGTTGCTTGGCTGGAACGGCACCAGTGGTCAGGACAAACCGATTGAGCAAGAGCGTCGGGACACCATTCAAGCCGGCGGCGCGATAGGACCCAGCTTGTTGGGCAACCTTCGACCGCAAGTCTTCATCGGACAGAGCTTGCTTGATGGTCGCCGCATCCATCCCTTGCTCGATGCCAATCTCCAACAAAGTATCGATTTCACCCACGTCTCGGCCATCAGAGAAGTACGCCTGGAAGAGTGCTTCGACGACCGCAGGCTGGTTGCCGACTTGACCGGCATGATGGACCAATACATGGCTGGCCAGCGTATTCGGGGTGCGCTTCATCAGATCGTGGCGAAACGTCAGACCGTCTCCGGAGCCTGCTTCTGTGACTTGCGCATCCAATTCGAGAGAACGATCCCACGAACCAAATTTTGCTGACCTATACGCGACCCGATCGAGCCCTTCCCGCGGCATGTCCGGATTGAGTTCATACGGGCGCCATCGAACTTCAAGTCGGGGCTCATATGAGTGGGTAGAAATCGCCTCATCAAGACGTCTCTTCATTATAAAACACCACGGACAGATCAGGTCGGACACCACTTCCAGAGTGTAGTCGGTCTCAAAATTTTCTTTCATTGGTCAGGGTTCATTTTTTTGTTTCATCCAACCTCAATTTGAGCATACCAGAGGAGGTAACGACTCGACCAGTAGTCACCTTTTGGTAACCATGAGATAGTGATGATGTCTCTGCTTTATGATGAATCCGGTACCTCACTCGAGAGCGTGGATACCCAAATCAGATTGTGCCGATGGTTCGACATTGTCGGAGATCATGCGATTGGCCGTGCGCACCAAAAACTGAACCGTCTGATTGAAATGTCCGTGAAAATGCAATTGGCAGTGCTGCCAAGATCATCTGGCTGTTGGCTTAAGCCACAGCCGCACTTGTCGGCTCCGCATGGAAATAGCCATAAGCATGATTATTGACCGGTGCGCTCGCAACGCTCTCGCCGTCAAGCACCAGCCCTCCCCCGCCCATCGCATTCGCAAGCAAAACAGGACCACTCCGCTTTCCTCCGGAACGGGAGAATTCTATGTTAATTTGTGCGCCCTTTGCGTTTTTTGTGTAGCAGTAAATGGCCCGAATACGCCCAAGCCACCAATGTACTGCACTGCGACGACAAACCGCCTCCGGGTATAGATTACCGCTTTGCGACGACACTGACCGGTCATGCACCAACAATCAATTCGGACCATCCAAGTGAAGATAGCCACACTGACAAGTCAGAGCATAAGTATAGAGCGATGAATAGTCCCTAACACTTATTTAGAATGCTCGGAAAAACTTCAGAAAATTAAATGAACGTAGCGCCCTTTGTCCGCTATTTGGCGAGAAGTGTCCTTCCACTTTTGCTCCGAAAATGGATCATTTCGCGAGGTGAATTGATCCTCAAAGAGGTGAGTGTTTGCCAAAGCTGGCGCCTGCGCAAGACTCGGTGGATGACCTAGGTCAAGTGTAAGCGGGTGACGTAGTGAGTGTTGTAGAGATCGATGCCGAGAGAAGTCCGGTGTCTATTTGCCGGAGTTTGTTGTGGCTTACTCAAATGTCATCAATGATTTTTCAAACGGTGCAACAGGAACACTGACTGATGTAAATGGCGATACCGTTGGGTATTCGGTATCAGGGACATCTCCCAATACGAACTGGATGGGCTTAGTTGGAGGCGCACGTGTCAACGGCGATGGCACCCAGTCGTTCACGTTGACGTTCGATCAACCAGTCTTCGGTGCAGCGATGAGGTTCTCAGGTTCTGACGCTTCGGAGCCATACTTCATCGAAGTGAATGGGTCGACGGTTGATCTGAATGTCCTCATTGCAAACGGCGATGTCACATTTGCTCAAAGTGGTGCATCCACACATGTTATTAGGCCCGACGGCGGCTTAAACGGAGGGCACCACAGTGATGGCAGCATTGCAGATTTTGTCTTTAATTTTCCTGTTACTAGCCTTGGAGCTTACGGCTCCGGAGCCAACGCGGGCAACTGGGATTTTGTAGAAGTCGGCATTGAAGATACCTCCTTTGATGTCGTTTGTTTTACGAATGGAACAAAAATTTCTTCTGGTACAGGGCAGTCAAAGGTCGAGGATCTCAAGGTTGGTGATGTCCTGAAAACGTTTTTTGGCGGTTCCACCGTCATTCGTTGGATCGGGTCCAGGGCGATTTCAAAGCAGGATTTCTTGCACAACAAAAAACTCTATCCAGTGCGTATTTGTAAGGGTGCTTTGGGCCACGAAATGCCGTCAAACGACATAGTCGTGTCGCGTCAGCATCGGGTGGTTGTTTCATCCCGTATTGTGGACCGTGTTTTTGGTACAAGTGCTGTACTTGTACCAGCCATTAAGCTTGTTGGGTTCCCTGGAATTTCAATCGACAAAACACTTGAATCGTTGACGTACTTTCATGTGCTTTGCGATGATCATGTTGTTCTGAACGCAGAGGACGCTCCTCTAGAAAGCCTCTTTCTTGGAAAGCGAGCGGTACAAACCTTAGATGCTGAAATTTTGCTACCCGAGAGTATGGCATTGTCAGAAGAGTTACTATCGATACCCCAGTCTCCCGCTCTACCATTTGCGTCAGGGCCAAAGCTCCGAAAGCTCCTCCTACGACATAAGAAAAACAACCGTAACTGGTCAGGTTATCGCTAGCGCTTGTCCAAGCAGGGGAATCGATTGAACGCTAGTTGCGCAGCAATTGCTCCATATATGCGTCGTCCCATGCGGCTGAGCGTCGTTCCTGCGGCATGCTCATTTTGCCAGGTCCCTGCCGCAGCAGGTTTATTGCAGCGTGGTTGATCGCGGCAAAATTGGCTGCTGCATTCCCGGTTCTGATGCGGCAATCGTCCTGCCGGAAGGTGACATCCAGAACCCAGTGCAAACAGTTTTCCACCTGCCAGTGATTTCGGATGTGCGCGGCCATCTTTTCCGCATCGGCGGTCATTGATGAGATGTAGAACTGGCGTATTCTTTTCACCTTGCCTCTGATTTCCCGCGTGTACTGGGTCATGATGACGGCCTTCAGGCCCGGCCAGTGATGGCGTTTTTCCAACCATTCGATGTCTGTGCAAACGGTGTAGCGGCGTGTTTCAAGTCGGCCATGATCGGCATCTGTCGTTTCGCTTTTTCGCAGAAACTCGCCACCGATACCCCGGTCCAGATGCTCCTCAAAGAACAGTTTGACGTCTTCGTGCAAGCTGCCCTGATTACCTTTCAGACCAATGACATAATCTGCGTCTTTGTCCATGATTTGTTGACAGATTTTGCGCTGACAGCCCATGGCATCGATCGAGATGATCGCGCCTTCAAGCGCCAGTATCTCCAGCAGTTTGGGAATGGCTGTAATCTCATTGGACTTGTCCGCGACCTTGCGCTGGCCGAGGACCAGTTTCTGCTCGCAAGACCAGGCCGAGATCATGTGGACCGCACCCGTGTTCGACGTGCTGTCGAAGGATCGCCGAAGCGTCTTGCCGTCAACCGCGACAACGCCTTCAAGCATGTCAGGCCAGCTTGCAACCCAATTCGTGAAGCTGTTCTGCAAGGCCTCGGGATCGAGGCGGGAGAACAGAATACCGAGTTGGTCATGGCTAGGCGTGCCATCCTTGAACGGCAAGAAGCGCCGCAGAAAGTCCAACTTCTTTCGACCGTAGAGGGCGACGGAGGTCCATCCATCCGCACCAGAGATCACAGCGCACAAAACAAGCAGGAATATCTCGTTCAGCGGGTAGATCACTTTCGCCGCCTGACGCGGGTCTGGGATGGCCTCAAAATGGGTCAGAAACTCAGGGATCAGGCGGTCTTTGGACGCTTCCGACATGGAAATCCTCCAGATACAGGGTCATTTCATGTCTTTGATTCAGAAAAATGCAGCCTTGTCAGCAATTTATTCAGTCGATTGCCCTGCTTGTCCAAGTGTGGCGAATTGACTCGCCGGGCATCTTTTTGCTTTAGTGATCGTTCATTTTGTGAATCGTTCAGGGCATGTCACCTAAGCCTCCCCATACAGGCAATTCAGCCGACCTTTCAAAGGTGGAATGGATCGAGTTGGTGACCACTCTCCATGCTGAGAACATGGAGTTGCTGGAAGCCAATGCGCTGCTTGTCGATGAGAACCGGCGGCAGACTGAAATCATTGAGACCCAAGCAGATATGATTGCCGCCCTTGAACAGCGCGTTGAGGCTTTTGAGCGCCGCCTTTCACTGCACAGCAAAAACAGCAGCAAACCCCCGTCGAGCGACGGGCTGTCGAAACCGCACGCCAACCGCACGAAAAGCCAAAGAGGAAAATCGGGGCGCAAGCCCGGCGGACAACCGGGGCACAAGGGTACGACGCGATCCCAAGTCGACAATCCGGACGAGATCGTTGATCATCACCCGCAGACCTGCCCGCAGTGTCAGCACGACTTGTCACACTGTTCGTCACAAGGTTTTGTTGCCCGCCAGGTGTTCGACCTGCCACCGCCGCCGCCTCTTATGGTCACTGAACATCGATCCCATAAATGCCTGTGCCCGGGCTGTGGCAAGCTTGCACGCGGCTCTTTCCCGGCAGGGGTTATGGCGCCAGTTCAATACGGTGGTCGCATTGCGGCCGTGGCGGCCTATCTTCAGACCCACCACTGCATTCCCGACGATCGTCTTTCTCAGGTGTTTTTCGACGTGTGCGGTGTGCGGATCGCGACGGCGACCCTATCGCGTCTCATCGCAAAGATGGCGCATAAAATGCGGTCTTTCTCGGATTCTGTACGTGAAGCGTTGTGCGGTCCGAAGGTTGTGGTCAAACATCTGGATGAAACGGGCCTGCGGGTTGGAGGTCGGACCCGGTGGCAACATGTCATCTGTTCGCCGACGATGAGCCATTTCCGAATGGGAAGCGGTAGAGGCGATTTGTTGTCCGGCGTGTCGGGTATTGTGGTGCACGACAACTGGGCATCCTACGGCAGAATGGAAGGTGTCGAGCACGTCCTGTGCAATGCCCATCACCTGCGTGAGTTGCAAGCACTGGTCGACATTGAAAAAGAAGACTGGGCATTGGCAATGAAGAACATCCTGCTGGATGCCAGGAAAGCGACCGAAATCGCCCGTGAAAACGGGTTAGACAACGTCTCGGCGACTGTGATCGCAGCCATCAACGAACGTTACGACGCCTGCATCACAAAGGCCATTTTGTTCCATGAAGGCCAGCCCCCTCTGAGCCCGACCCCGATCGGCAAAACCAGACGCGGGCGACCCAAACGACGGACCGGCCACAATCTCGCGCTGCGATTGTGCGACCGCAAGGCCGATGTGCTGCGTTTCCTCAACGACCTGCGTGTTCCCTTCACCAACAATGAGGCCGAGCAGGCTTTGCGGATGGGTAAGGTCCGCATGAAAGTCTCAGGAGGCTTCCGCACCATGGCCGGAGCAGACAATTTCTGCATACTGAGAAGCGTAATCGAAACGGCACGCAAACAAGGCTGGTCGATACTCGCAACGTTGACTACAATGTCTACTGATCAAATTACACTCAAACTCAAACCAGCATGAGCCATGGAGTATCCCCCGTTCCATGTTGATGGGCAACAGAGAGTTTAATCTTCAACGCTTCGCGCGACCGTTTCCAGTATAGAATTTGTTCGGTTTTGCAGTGCCTCCGCGGTCGCAGAGAGACCCTGCAAACGTGAAGAACATGACGTTGAAAGCTCTTGAAATTCCAATTCCAACATCGAAAGCGACGATGCAAGAAGCGCCGCCGCGTCCGATGCATTGCCGATCATTTCTATCGAACTGCCTTCGCTTTCGGCCAATAATCCCACTGCGGCGGATATACCAAGGAAATTTGCACGGTCGACTTGTTTTGGGAAAGTAAGCGTTTGCCCTGGTTGAATATCTTCAGGGCCGTTAATCGGCCACATGTCAATTGCAGCTAGAAAACCACCCATTAGCCCCGAAAACCTATTCACGGTTTTGCCTTCCGGCGTTCCGCCACAGGTGACGATGGCGTTGGACAACTGGTCTTGGGCTAGACGAATATCGTCGTTAGCTACGTCAGAATTCGTGATGGAGGCGGTAAAGACAAGCCCAACGGCTTCAAGGACATCGGTAAATCGATACCACCCGCGCAATGAACCTGCGTTGCTTGCTGTTACGACAATCTCGCCAGTGCTTGCCAAATTCGCGAACGTCTCAGCAGAGATGTAGGGGCACGGGTCGTCCTCAAAACACACCCGTATAACTTCACCCTCACCAAATGTTGCAGCGCTGATCTCATTAACCGTGTCTGGAATAATGACGAACGGCGCTATAAAATCCTCGTTCAAAGTCTGAACAGCCCGACGGACATCCTCTACCGATTTTCCAATTTGATCAACGGAAGTCAGGCTTTCTTGCAGAAATTGCGCTGTTTGAACCTCGGACTGCCTGCTCAAAAGTATGTTCTGTTCTTCAATCCGGCGGGTCTGCACATACATCATACCAGCTTGGGTTAAAAGAACGATTTCCCCGAATAACACCAGCAGAATAGAGAGCGTAAAGAAAAGCGTGATAGCGCTGACAGTCCGTGGAACAGCGGTGCGTGCCTGCCCGATAATTTCATGTACTTCCGCACGGGTGATTGGAGCAGTCGGATCGCCCACGATAAAGCGGTTGACAATGTTTATCACATCGCCGGTGGCTTCTTCGGCCCGGCGAACCTGCAACGCCAACGCCCAACGAACAAAAATGAAAGCCGCAATTGCTGCAGCGGCGGAAAGGCCCGCCAGTAGCAAAGTCCACGACAGTATTTCCAGACGCTCATAAAGCTCGTAGCCGAGCCATATATAGACGACGACAGCAAAACCAGTCGACAATCCATAAAGCAATGCATTGCGCAAATCGGGTCGCGGCATAATTAACCTCATTTACATTTTGCCCTACTAGGGAAAGCGCAAAGTCAAATGTGCTATCAATGGCCCTAAGATGTAGCGCGTTCTTGCCATATCCCATCGAAAAGCAGAGTTTAGCATTTTGCAGTCCATCATCAACCAGCGCGGCAACACCCAGCACCTATGGTAAGCCGCCAAATTGGTTCGCCGCAAGTCATTCAACTGCACCTGCGCAAATAATAACCTGACCAGTCACCATCAAAGCAACAGGTAACACCGCCATAGCCGAACGGCACCAAGGTTCGATCAAGGCCCCAGCTCGCCAATCTGGCTCGACTCAATGCCAATCGAAAGAAGGCCCTCAGGCCAGAAAATACCGCGCATGTATCGGCAGCAACGCCGCCCCAATCGAGCGTGCCCGCCGCCCGACGGAGGCAACCTCGACCCGAGGGGCCACCAGCCCGGTCAAATCCAGCCCCGCCATTGCTTTCGCTGTCTGGGCCGTCAGCCGCGCCCGCAGGTCGGCTGGCATGGCCCCGTCAATCAGGATCGCCTCGACCTCGACCACCGATGCGATCGACGTGGCCGCGATAGCCAGATGGCGACTGGTCACCTCAAGCCAAGGCGTCACAAGATCAGAAAAAGCCGACCAGTCGGCAGGGTTCTTACGCAAGGCATCGGGCTCTTCGCCTGCGTCTGCCAAAGCCTCCTCCAGCAGATAAAGCGAAGCCGTGTTCAGCAGCTGCCGTGTCCCGCCTTTGCCGTCCGGCACCGGCAGGGGACCCAAGGCCGCCGCAAAGCCCGTGCGCCCCGACACCACCTTGCCGTCCAGCACCAGACCGCCGCCAACAAAAGCACCCATGAAGATATAGGCAAAATCCGTGAACTCCGCGCCGCGCCCCAGAAGATGTTCTGCGACACAGGCGGCGGTCATGTCGTTCTCAACAAACCCGTCCAGCCCGGTGCGTGCCTTGATCTCTGCGCCGATCTCCAGATCGCGCCATTTGCGCATCGCCTCTTCTGGCGCATTCACGATCTCCAGCCACTCCCACAGCTTGTTGGGCCGCGCCACGCCAACGCCTGTCAACAGGGCCGGGGCCTCAGGATGCTGTCGGGCCAGTTCCTCGATCCCGCTTTGAAGAAACGCAAAGACCTCCGCAACAACGGGGTAGGCATAGGTGGTCTGCAAGGTCTCCAGGGGATGGCCGTGAAAATCAACCAGCACCAGTTCCGCGGACCGTCGCCCGATGTTCAGCCCCAGCGACATCACACCATCGGGGTTCAGCGCCATGGGAACCGAAGGCTTGCCCACCTTGCCCTTGATCGCCTTGCCGCGCCGGAGCAGCCCGTCGCCCTCCAGGGCCCGCACGATGTTGGATACGGTTTGGGCAGACAGGCCGGACCGTCGCGCAATCTCGGCGCTCGGCATCTCACCATGGCGGCGCAGGAACGACAGCACGACACGCGCATTCTGGTCCCGCAAACCGGACTGGTTGGTGGCCCCCTTGGGGTCGATGATCAGGGGGTCTTTGCTCTCGAACATGGCGGGCTCCTGAATGGGCCATAGTCTGTGGAGGTGCAATGGACCTGTCAATTTATAAATCAACTTTATTAATTTATTGACGACCTTCAGGCGAATCCTCATACTTTCTTGCACCGGCCATGATTCCGGCCGACAAACTGGGAGGATACCGATGAAAAAGTTTCTAGCAGGCTCGGCACTGGCGCTGATCGCTTCAACAGGGGCCGCAATGGCAGACGGGCATGGCGTTTCCGCTTGCCTGATCACCAAGACAGACACCAACCCGTTCTTCGTAAAGATGCGCGAAGGGGCGGCGGCCAAGGCCGAAGAACTGGGCGTGACGCTCAAGTCTTACGCGGGCAAGATCGACGGCGACAACGAAAGCCAGGTTGCCGCGATTGAAACCTGCATCGCGGATGGCGCATCTGGCATCCTGCTCACCGCCTCTGACACCGCCGCCATTGTGCCATCGGTCGAGCAGGCCAAGGACGCAGGGCTGCTGGTCATCGCGCTGGACACCCCGCTTGAGCCTATCGACGCAGCCCACGCCACTTTCGCCACCGACAACTTCCTCGCCGGTGAGCTGATCGGCCAGTATGCCGCTGCCAAAATGGGCGATGCCGCCGCAGATGCGAAGATCGCGATGCTTGATCTGGCCATCAGCCAGCCCACCGTGGGCGTACTGCGTGACCAGGGGTTCCTGACGGGCTTCGGCGTGGACGTCAAGGACGTGAACAAGTGGGGCGACGAGGATGATGCGCGCATCATCTGCAACGAAGTCACCGCCGGCAACGAAGAAGGCGGGCGCACGGCGATGGAAAACTGCCTCGCCAAGGATCCGATGATCAACGTGGTCTACACGATCAACGAACCGGCGGCAGCAGGGGCCTACGAGGCGCTCAAATCCATCGGTCGTGAAAACGATGTGCTGATCGTCTCCGTCGACGGCGGCTGCCCCGGCGTGCAGAACGTGGCCGATGGCGTGATTGGTGCGACCAGCCAGCAGTACCCGCTGCTGATGGCCTCGCTCGGCATCGAAGCGATTGCCCAGTTCGCCAAAGACGGCACGCTGCCCGCCAACACCGAAGGCAAGAACTTCCTCGACACAGGCGTGTCGCTGGTGGCCGGTGAAGCCGTGGACGGTGTCAACAGCATCGACGTCGCCAAGGGCACCGAGCTCTGCTGGGGTTGATATAACCGCCTGATCTGTCAGGCTGAGTTTAGATCGGGGGCGGGCTTCGGTCCGCCCCCGATTTGGTCAGGGCCCGCGACAAGGGCCCGCACCCGAGGGGAGGAGCATCATGACATCCAGCAACGACTACGAATCCGTGACAACCGGAGCGTCAGAGGCGGTTGCGGAATTCGAAGACCAGCACAAAGGTTTCGTAGGCCGCTTGCAGCACGCACTGCACGTGACCCCAGCACTGGTGCCGCTGATCGTCCTGATCGCCGCTCTCATCCTCTTTGCCATCCTTCTGGGTTCCAAATTCTTCTCGCCCTTCGCGTTGACGCTGATCCTGCAACAGGTGCAGATCGTGGGCGTGCTGGCCGCAGCCCAAACGCTGATCATTCTGACCGCTGGCATCGATCTGTCGGTCGGGGCCGTGGCCGTCTTCTGCACCGTCATCATGGGGCAATTCACTTTCCGCTATGGCATCCCTGCGCCCATGGCGGTGGCCGCAGGCCTTGCCGTGGGCACGGCCCTTGGGGCCATCAGCGGATGGCTGGTGAGCCGCGTGAAACTGCCCCCCTTCATCGTCACACTGGGCATGTGGCAGATCGTGCTGGCCGCGAACTATCTCTACTCGGCCAATGAGACCATCCGCAGTCAGGACATCGCGGCAGAGGCTCCCTTCCTGCATTTCCTCGGCACCAAACTGCAGTTCGGCGGCGCGACCTTTACCTTTGGCGTGGTACTGATGGTGGTGCTGGTGTTCGTGCTGGCCTACGCGCTGCGATCTACGGCGTGGGGCAGGCACGTCTACGCTGTGGGTGATGACCCGGAAGCGGCAGAGCTTGCAGGGGTCGATGTGCACCGCACGCTGATGAGCGTCTACATGCTGGCGGGCTTCATCTGTGCGCTGGCGGCCTGGGTGATGATCGGGCGGTTCAGCTCTGTCTCGCCCTCAGCTTCCACCGGCGTGGTGGGTAACATTCAGGCGATCACCGCTGTGGTGATTGGCGGTATCTCCCTTTTCGGCGGCCGGGGATCCATTGTTGGCGCTTTCTTTGGGGCGCTGATTGTGGGTGTCTTTGAACTTGGCCTCAGAATGGCCGGGGCCGACCCGCAGTGGACCTTCATGCTGATCGGCATGCTGATCATCGGGGCCGTCACTGTCGACCAGTGGATTAGAAAGGTATCAGGATGACGGATGCACCCATTCTCTCTGCCAAGAATCTCGTCAAGCGTTATGGCAAGGTCACCGCGCTCGACCACTGCGATTTTGAGCTCTACCCCGGCGAAATCCTTGCCGTGATCGGGGACAATGGCACGGGCAAGTCCACGCTGATCAAGGCGCTGTGCGGTGCGGTGATCCCGGACGAGGGCGAAGTCTATCTCGAAGGGCAAAAAGTCGATTTCCGCTCCCCCATCGAGGCGCGCGCCGAAGGGATCGAGACGGTCTATCAGACGCTTGCGATGTCGCCTGCGCTCAGCATCGCCGACAATATGTTCATGGGCCGCGAGATCCGCAAACCGGGGATTATGGGAAGCGTCTTCAGACGGCTCGATCGCAAGGCGATGGAGGATTTCGCGCGGCAGAAGCTTTCTGAACTGGGACTGATGACCATCCAGAACATCAATCAGGCGGTGGAAACCCTTTCGGGTGGCCAGCGCCAAGGCGTGGCGGTGGCGCGGGCGGCGGCCTTTGGCTCCAAGGTGATCATTTTGGATGAACCCACGGCAGCGCTTGGCGTCAAGGAAAGCCGTAGGGTGCTGGAGCTCATTTTGGACGTGAAATCCCGGGGCATCCCGATCATCCTGATCAGCCACAACATGCCCCACGTCTTTGAAGTGGCCGACCGCATCCATGTGCACCGCTTGGGCAAGCGGTTGACGGTGATTGATCCCAAGGAACACTCCATGTCTGATGCGGTGGCCTATATGACCGGCGCGAAAGAGCCCGACGCGCCGCAGGCTGCCTGATCCGCCATGTCAAGCGCTGCCGAGATTGCGAAACAGATTGCGGAGGAGGTTCTGGTGCGGCCCGTGAAGGCGGGACGCCGGTTGATCGCGCTGGCAGGCCCGCCTGCGTCGGGCAAATCGACAATTGCAGCCCATTTGGTGGAAGCGCTGGAGGAGGCAGGCACCCCCGCTGGTCTTGTCAGCATGGACGGCTTTCATATGGACAATGCTGTTCTGGATGCGCGCGGGTTGCGGAACCGGAAAGGATCACCCCAGACCTTTGATCTGGCCGGTTTCACCGCCCTGCTTGAACGGTTGCGAACAGGAGGTGAAGTGATTGCCCCGCGATTTGATCGCCACCTTGATGCCGCCATCGGGTCAAGCGTTGTCATTGCTGAATGCCTGTCCACCGTGGTGGTCGAAGGTAATTACCTGCTGCTTGATGCCCCTGGCTGGCAGGACCTGAGGGCGTTTTGGGAAGTCAGCGTGTTTCTGGACGTGCCTGAGGCCGAGCTGGAGAGGCGACTGGTCCAGCGCTGGCAAGATCATCAGGTTGCTGACGACGAGGCGCGCGCCTGGATCGAAGGAAATGATCTGCCCAACATGCGTCTGGTCATGCGACAAAGCGGGCCTGCGGATCTGAGGGTCAAGGTGGGCTAGAAGCCCACCTTACGGGTGTTGGACAGAGCACCCGCCAGCGCCGTGGCGGGGTGGACTGAAAGTCCACCTTACGTGTCAGCCGCGAGCACCTTCTTCGCCGCACGGAAGCATTCCAACCCCTGTGGCACCCCGCAATAGATCGCAATCACGTGGATGATGGCGCGGATTTCCTCCGGGCTGACGCCGTTGTTGAGCGCGCCGCGGCAGTGCAGCTCCCATTCGTTCATCTTTCCAAGCGCTCCGATCATCGACAGGTTCATCATCGACCGTGTCTTGGCATCGATCACGTCGTCACCCCAACCAAAGCCCCAGCACCAGGCGGTCATCGCCTCCTGGAAGGGGCGGGTGAAATCATCTGCGGCATCCAGTGACTTCTGGACATAGTCTGCCCCCAGCGTGCCTTTGCGCTGCTCCAGGCCTTTGAGAAACAGGTCTTCGTCAAAAATGCTCATGTGGTCTCTCCCGGGAAAGGTTCATCAAAACGCCCGTCGCGGGCGCGTTTCAGGGTGCCTGCCTCTTCAGCAGGGTCATTGCTGTCCAATGTATCGATGCGCAGGCCGGAATGGGCAAAGACCGGACGGCCTGCTTCAACAAGCCCGCGCAGCCGCGCGGCTACAGCGTGCTTTTTGCGCACCTGATGGGGTTGGAAATCGTCGTAATCGCGGGGCTTATGGTCTTTGCCCCGCACCAGCGAGCCATTTGCGACGGCGTCTTCAAAGAGCGATTGGCCGACCCGCGTGCGCATGATCACACCGTTAAAGCCTGCGTCATCGCCCGTTGGCGCGCCGCCGGGCCAGATGTCGGCCGCCGCAATGTCTGCGGCCTCCCCAATGGCGTCGGGGCAGATTTTGCAGCGGCTTTGCAGGCGCCAGCTGCCTTCGTCTGCCCACATGTCGAGATAGCTGAGCTCCACCGGCCCGTGCCCCCGTGCTTCGATCCGGGTAGGCCCGGGGTTGCCGTGGCCTCGGTAGCGAAAGAGGGTCACGTCGTCTTCCGCGATTTCGTGATCTGCCAGCACCGCTTGGGATTTGCCCAGCTCTGAGGCACCGCCGCAGACCATGACCAGTACCGCCACGATCAATTGATCGATGCGTGGATCAGCCTGCGCCCGCGCGCGGATCGCGGTGGCATCGCAGAGTTTGGCGATCACGGCAAAAGGTTCGTTGCGGGCCAGAGCGATCTCAAGCCCAGCCAGCGTGTCTGAAGGCCCATAGCGGCTGCCTGCGCGTTCCAGCACCTGATCTGCGGTTTCCGACATGACCCAGCGTGTGCGCATGGGGCGTTTGGGGTCCGCCGCGCAGTGAAGCACAAAGGCCGCTTGCCCACTGTTTAGCAAATGCTGCCCGAGGGCGGTCAGCACACCGCCTGTTGCTGCAAGGTAGCGGACGTCTGCGTCCCCGGCCCAGGCCTCACCCATGTGCAGATATGCGCCCCAAGTGGGGTCCATCTTCGCGTCCGGTTCAGCGGTCGCTTCCACCACCGCGCCGGGGCAGGCGGCCAGGATCGCACCGTCTTGCCCGGGAGGGCCGATCAATGCAGGCCTGAGGCGGCCCTCAGCCGTCATCCGCATTTTCCAGCGCTCCATGGCCAGGGCCTCACAAAGTCCGCAGCCGATGCACAGGCCGTTCTCGACAACTTCGCGGACAGATGAGGGCGCGCGGGCGGTCATCGCCGGGCAATCGCGATGTTCTTGGTCTGCACGTAGTTCCACAGCGCCTCGCGGCCCTTTTCGCGGCCATAGCCGGACTTGCCATAGCCGCCAAACGGCGTTTCGACCCCGCCCGCGTACCATTCGTTGACAAAGACCTGACCTGCCCGCAACTGGCCTGCCGCCTGCGTGGCGCGGTCCAGATCACGTGTGAAAACACCCGCGACCAGACCGTAGGGCGTGCCATTGGCAATTTCGATGGCCTGGGCATCTTCGCTGAATTTCAGGACGGACAGGACGGGGCCAAAGACCTCTTCCTGCGCAATGGTCATATCGGGGGTGATGCCGCTGAGGACCGTGGGTTCAAGGAAAGCGCCGGGGATGTTCATCTTGCGCCCGCCCGTGGCGACGGTGGCCCCGGCGGCGTCTGCCGCTGATACCATGCCCGCTGCGCGGTCGCGCTGTGCGTCAGAGACCATGGACCCCATCGTGGGGCCAAATGCCGGCTGATCCACGCCCGGTCCAACCTTGAGCGACCGGGCGACTTTCACGGCGCGTTCGACCAGCTCGTCATGATGGCTTTCGTGTACGATCACGCGAGACATGGCGGAACAGACTTGCCCCGCGTTGAAATAGATGCCCCAGCGGATGTCGTTTTCAAAGGCCTCAAGGTCCGCGTCTTCGTGCACGATGGCGGCCGATTTGCCGCCCAGTTCCAACACGCAAGGCACAACGTTTTGTGCAGCTGCCGTGGCAATGGCGATGCCGGTGGGAACGGAACCCGTGAAGACGATCTGATTGACGTCCGGGTGGCTTGATAGGGCGGCACCGGCTTCCTGCCCCAGACCGCAGAGGATGTTCACTGCGCCTTGCGGTAAGCCCACAGCTTCCGCGGCATGGGCAAACCAGGCGTTGGACAAAGGGGTGAGTTCCGGGGTCTTGATAACGCAGGCATTGCCGGTGGCAAGTGCGGCAGAGAGTGACCGGGCCGTCATCTCAATGGGATAATTCCAGGGAATGATCTGCGCCGAGACGCCAAAGGGCTCATAGGTGGTGAAGTCAAAATAGCTGCCACCCAGCGGGATCGAGCGCCCTTCGACCGTTTCCGCCTGATTGCCGTAGTATTCGAAATAGCGCGCGGCCCCTTCGATCTCAATCTTCGCTTCCCAGAGCGGTTTGCCCTGCTCCAGGGTGAGGACTTCGGCAATCGCGTCCAGATGCTGCAGCAGATAGCGCCCCATGGCCTGCACCATGCGGCCGCGCTCCACCGGGCGCAGGTCGCTCAAGGCACCCGACAAGTGCACCCGGCGCGCAGCCTGCACGGCACGGTCCACATCAGCGGCATCAGCCAGCGCATGCGCGGCCAGCTTTTCCCCAGTGCCTGGGTTCAGAACATCGATTTGCCCAGCGCCGCCGTCGACCCAGCCACCGTCGATGTAGTTTTGCCAATAGTCTTTCATGTGGTGATCCTGTGGGTGTGAAGGTGCTGGTAATGCGGCATCATGCGACGCACGACGCGGGCCACACGTTCTGGCGCGTTGTCCAATTCCACATAGCGACGTTTCTGGCGTCTCAGACCCGTGGAGGCCCTCAGGTTTGCGTGAAAACTGCCGCCGTCCCACCAGCTGTATTCCCCGGTGTCGGCCCCGGGCTCCCACGTCAGGGCCTCAGGCAGATAAGGAATGCCAACGGCGGCGCAAAAGGCAGCGGTCACGCCCTCGGGGTCTTCCAGCAGATCGTCGCTGTCGATCACCGGAGGCGGGTTACCGTTCAAAGCGGTGAGCAGATCAAACAGCGCGCGTTGTTCGGGGAAGCCGACCTCGGCCTCGTCAAAGTCGGGCCATTTGTCGAACATGGAGGTCACGGTCTTGGCCGGATCGCGGATCAGGAAGGCATGGGTGAATTGGCTCAGAAATGCAGGGGTCCACATGTGGTTGATGTAGTGCGGGAAGTCTTTGAGGAAGACGGGGCCTTTGGTGGCGCGCTGCTGAATGTCGTCCCAAACGCTGTCAATTGTGAGGCCCGGGGTGGTTTTGTCTCCTTCGCGAAAGCGCGGCCATAAGGGGTCTTCGCCTTGATACCAGGCCTCCCCAAAAGGTTCGTGCAGACAATCCAGATCGCCTCGCTGTCGCATCATCCATTCAAAGGCTGTGGACGTGGAGCGGGGGATGGCCCAAAGGGCGATGATCTTATGCATAAGGGTCTCTCCGGGTCAGGGCAGATTTTGTGAAAAAATCTGACGAAGGGGGAAGCGTCGGGCTGGCGCCCGCCGAATGGAACTTCGCTTTGAGGGGTGCGCCAACCAGCGGGCCGAAGGCCTGCTGCCTTGAGCGTTGGCGAAAATTTTTTGCAAAAATTTTGTGTGCTTCAGGAGGGGTGAATGGGCCCGTCTGGTGTTGTGATTTGGAGGGCGGTTGGGGGAGAGTATTTTTGGCATAAAGAGGCTCATAGGGTGTTCAACAATGTGCCTTTGGGTGTGGTGGGGGCGAGGCCGAGGGTTTTGAAGATGCGCCAGTAGAGGGCCGTGTCATGGCCGATGACGGGTCTACCGGTGAGAGTTTCGAGGTTGGTGGTCAGGTGTATGGGCCGTTGCGGTTGCCCCTCTGGCCCGCTGCGGAAGTTGCACATGCCGTTAATGAGGTAGGCATCGGCATTTGGGGCCTGTTCAGCGACATAGGCAAAGCTTTTTTCTGCAAGCGCGCCTTCAAACACCCAGCGGCAGTTGTTCACTGCCTCCTGGCTGTCAAACCATCCCTGATCGTGGAAATTCCCAGCCCAGATCACGTCAAAGCCTGCTTCGCGCAGAAAGCCGACCGTTCCCTGCCACTAGGCGGGCCAGTGATAGGCTGCATTCAGCGCGACCTTTTCCACATTGAGCGCACGCAGGGCTTCAACCATGGCATAACCTGACATGTGGAACGGGGTTTCATACTTGTCTGACAGGTCCTGGCAGTGCTGCCGGATGCCTTCCACCCCCAAGCCGCTGGCATGCACCCAGTTTGAGCCCACTTGCCCGCAGACATCGACCCCATTGCGCGACATGCAGTGCACGAAGTCCTCCAGCATGCCGAAGTTCTGCTTGCGCTGGTCCAGCCCGTGCACGTAATCGGGCACATGCAGCATCCAGCCGTGCACCCCCACGGACGCCGGGGCCATGCGCAGAAAATCGGACGGGGCGGCGTCAAAGTCGAAGGGCGGGCAGGTAAATCCCACCTGGTGCGGGAAGAGCTTGTGTTCGGGTTTCCAGGTTGATGGCATCATGGCGCGGTCTCCGCTGTGGCGGGGTATCTGGGCAGGTCGTCTTCGATATGCAGCCAGGCCAGTTGTTCAGCCATGTGGCAGTGCAGGTCGGGCGCATAGTCGCTCGGATCGTCAAGCGCCACGGCGTAAAGGTGCAACTCCCCCGGCCAGCGTGTGGATTCGAAGCTGAGTTGGGTGCCGCAATCGGCGCAAAAGCCGCGCGTCGCGATGTCGGAGGAGCGGCGCATCTTGCGCTCACCGGTCCATCGTACGGTCTCGGGCGTGTAGCCCATCCAGGCCACGACCGGAGCCGAGCAATGACGCCGGCAACTCTCGCAATGGCAGAGCGCGGTCCATTTCGGTGGCCCAACCGCTTCAAAGCGCACGGCCCCACAGGCGCACCCACCGCCGCGACGCTCAGCCATCGATGGCTTCCTTCATCCAGCGTTGCAGGTGCATGACCGGGTGTTCGGAGTTCACGCCACCTTTGGGGTCCACCACCAGCGGACCGGGCACATAGCCGCGCGACTGCAAGCCGCGGTGCACGCTTTCAACCAGGTGAATGTCTTCTTCAACGGTTGTGGCGCGGTCCTGTTTGGCGAGCTTGCGCACGGTCTCGTCATCCACACCGTCGACCGAATACCACCCCCGCCAGACCACCACGTGATCCGCATCCACCGCGCGCCAGTGGTAGGTATTCAGCACATTGCCGGGATAGACCTGGGCCGAGAACATGGGCCACAAGAACCAGCTGGAATACTCGTGCTGATGTTCAAACCCTGAATTGATGTCATAGGTCATCTGATCCAGGGCCTGACACTCTGTTGTATGTCGCAGGCACATGCCTTGCGGCTGGATGTCATAGGTCTCCGGCTTGACCACACCATTTGCGAAAGTCGGATGGTTCAGCGAGCAGTGATAGCATTCTGAGTAATTTTCGACCGAGACCTTCCAGTTGCAGTTTTCGGGGATCTCGACCCATTCGAGCGGCTTCAGAGACGCCCATTGCGGCACCCATTCTTCCAGCTCGGCGCGCGCGCCGGGGAACCAGTCGTCCATCGGCTTGGCGTCCGGGTCGAGGTTCACGAACAGAAAGCCCAGGAACTCTTCGGCCCGCACTTCGGTCAGACAAACCGATGATTTGTCGAAGCCTTCCACCGCCTTGATGTTCGGGCCCGCCCGCAGCTCGCCCGTCAGCTCATAGGTCCAGGCGTGATAAGGGCAGACCACCACGCGGGTTTGCCCGGTGCCTTCCACAAGCTGATGCGCGCGGTGCTGGCAGACGTTGTAGAATACGCGGATCTGATCATCCCGTCCCCGGATCGCAAACAGGCTCTCGCCCGCGATCTCGAAGGTGGCATAGGCCCCTACGCCCTCAAGATCAGAGGTATGGCAGGCAAATTGCCAGGTGCGGGCCAACAGCCCGGCTTTCTCAACCTCAAAGACCTGCGCGTCGGTGTAGTAGCGCGCTGCGAGTGACTGGATGGGTGGGTTCATTTGTCCTCCGCATGATAAAGCCCCAGCGCGTGGCGGCGTTTGTGGAATGTCTCGACCCGCTCGACGATCTCATCACTGGCCGTGGCGATGACAAAGGACAGCAAGGTTTCCAGCAACGCAATGATTCCCACCGACGACGGGAAGAACTGCGGGGTGTCGGCTGAGATCACAAAGCCATGATCCGCGCCCTGCAGGATCGGGCTGGCCAAGCTGTCAGATATTGAAATGACCGTCATGCCCTGTTCGCGGGCGATCTTGACGGCCTCCACAACCTCTGTCCGGTAAGGGCGGCAGGTGATGGCCAACAAGACGTCGCGCTTGTCCGCCCAGGCAAGATCGTCGATGGCGGTAGACCCGGGGCGGGGGATCGCGTGGAACTGCACCATGCCGGTGGAGGCCAAATAGGTGAAGTTGCGCGCGTTGGAGTTGTTCACGCCCACGCCCAGCGTAAAGACGTTGCGCGAGTTCCAGATCGCTTCGGCTGCGGCTTCAAGCTGGTCAGCGGAGATGTTGGAGAAGCTTTCCTCGATATTCTTCAACGCCCCATCGACCATATCGGCATAAAGCCCACCCATGGCCCCCGAGCGCCGGATATCCTGCAACCACCGCGCCCGGTCGGGGAAGTCCGCCGCCCCGCGCCGGATCGCCTCCCTGAAAGGCTCGCGGAAATCGTCATAGCCGTCAAAGCCCACCTGACGGGCCATGCGGACAACTGTGTTGGGCTTCACTTCTGCGGCCGCTGCGATCTCGCGCACTGTGCTGACACCCACGTCACGCGGGTTCTCCAGTACATAGCGGGCCGCTTTCTGCACCTCTGGCGTCAGGGCCTCCCACTCCGCCGAGATTCGCTCCAAAACCTGTGGTGATACATTTGTGCCATTCATGATTGACGATGGTATAAATGTTCCATTACTTTGTCGAGGACATTTTGAAGCTGCGAGGGCGCAATGGCTGATTCCAATTTCCCGACCCAGGCACGGGTTGTCATCGTTGGCGGGGGCGTCATGGGCTGCGGCCTTGCCTACCACCTCGCACACGAAGGCTGGACGGACGTGGTGCTGCTGGAAAAAGCAGAGCTGACCAGTGGGTCCACTTGGCACGCGGCAGGGCAGATCACCCATTCCACCTCCAGCTTTGGCCTTGGCAAATGCGTGGATTACAACATTGGTCTCTACTCTGGAGGCTTGGAAAAAGAGACCGGCCAGCCCGTCACCTGGCACGGCTGCGGCTCTTTCCGGCTGGCCTATACCGAGGATGAAATGGACTGGCTGCGCCACACGCTGTCGGTGGGGCGGAGCCTCGGCTTCAACATCGAACTGGTGGGGCCGGATCGCGTCGCCGAACTGCATCCCTTCTACAATCTCGAAGGCGTCCTGGGCGCGTTGCACACGCCGGATGACGGGCACGTGGACCCCACGAACGTTACCATGGCCATGGCCGCAGGCGCGCGCCAGAAGGGTGTGAAGATCATCCGCCAGTGCCGCGCGACGAACATCACGCAAGATCCAAACGGCGAATGGGTGGTGGAATCTGAGAAGGGCACGGTCCGCTGCGAACACGTGGTCAATGCGGGCGGCACATACGCGCGCCAGATGGGTGAATGGTCGGGCCTGCAATTGCCTATGACCTCCATGACGCACCACTATTTCGTTACTGAAAACGTGCCGGAATTCCAGAACCTCGACACAGAACTCCCCGTCATCCGCGACGACAAAAAGGTCTCGGGCTACATCCGGATGGAGCAGAAAAAGGGCCTCATCGGCATCTACGAAAAGGCCAACCCGAACTCTGTCTGGCACGATCATTGCCCGTGGGACTACGAAAATTGGCTCTTCGACGCAGACTACGACCGCGTCATGCCTTGGCTTGAGGAATCGCTCAACCGCATGCCGATCTTCGCAGAACTCGGGATCACCCGTGAAGTCCACGGCGCCATCAGCCACCCGCCGGACGGCAACCCGCTCATTGGCCCCGCACCGGGCGTACGGAACTACTGGTGCTGCTGCGGCACGCAAATCGGCATCGGCTGGGGGCCGGGCCTGACCCGCGAACTCGCCCGCTGGATGGTGCATGGGGCCGCCGACATTTCCATGCGCGAATACGACCCGCGCCGTTTCGGGTCATACGCCACCAAGGACTGGCAGGTGATCAAGGCCGAAGAAGACTACTGCCTGCGCCACGAAATCCCCTTCCCGCATTTCAACCGCCTCGCGGGCCGTCCGATCAAGCCGTCCCCGCTGCACGACTTGCTGAAAGAACGCGGCGCGGTGCATGAAGAGGTCTACGGCTTCGAGCGCCCCCGCTGGTTCGCCCGCGATGGCGTTGAACAACGAGATCACTACTCCTTCAAGCGCAACGAAGTGCACGACATGGTCGGGGCCGAGGTCAAAGCCGTGCGCGAAAGCGTCGGCATCATGGACGTGACCGCCTTCACCAAGGTCATGGTCGAAGGCCCCGACGCCTACGCCCTGATCGACCGTCTGACGGCAAACCGCATGCCGCAGAAAACGGGTTCGATCACGCTGACGCACATGCTCAACCGCCGGGGCCGGATCGAGGTTGAGACCACCATCGTCCGCATGGCCGATGACAAATTCTACCTCGTCTGCGCTGCCTTCTTCGAACAGCGCCTTCTGGATCACCTGACGCAGCACATAGACGGTGAAAACGCCACCATCACGGCACTCTCCGACAGCTGGTCAGCGCTATCGCTGAACGGCCCACGCGCCCGCGATGTCCTGCGCGCCTGCACCAACGCGCCGCTAGACAACGCCAACTTCCGCTGGCTCTCCGCCCAGGAAATCACCGTCGCAGGCCACCAGATCTGGGCCTTCCGCATGTCCTACGCGGGCGAACTTGGCTGGGAATTCCACATGCCAAACACCGCCTGCCTTGACGTGTACAACGCCCTCTGGGCCGCCGGGGAACCCCACCAAATCGCCAACTACGGATCCTTCGCGATGAACGTCATGCGAATGGAGAAAGGGTTCAAGGGTGCAGGGGAACTCACCAACGAAGTCACCTTGCCAGAGGCTGACGTCATGCGTTTTGTGCGCACCGATAAGGACTACCTCGGCAAAGAGGCAACGCTGGCCAATACGGACGACCTGCCATGGGTCTGCGCCTACCTCGAAATCGAACCAGACGGCGTCGAAGACGGCCACGGCGGCGAAGCGGTCATGCTGGACGGCAAAGTCGTCGGCTCCACCGCATCCGTCGCCTACGGCCACACGGTCGGCGAGATCCTCGCCTTCGCCTACATCAAACCGCACGCCGCCACCCCCGGTACGGCGCTCGAAGTTGTCGTCGCAGGCCACCCCCGCGCCGCAAAAGTGCTAGGCGAGCCGCCCTATGATCCGCAAAGCTTGCTGCCAAGAACCGACGCAGCGCTGGCCGAGACGTGAAAATCACCCGCATCCGCATCTACAAGACACCTCTGCCCTACGTGGGCGGGGCTTATGTCTGGGGTGCGGGCAATGCGATCACCACGGCAATCGCAAGCGTCGTCGTGATCGACACGGATGCGGGCCTTCAAGGCTGCGGAGAATTCACCCCCTGCGGTGAAAACTACATGGTCGCCCACTCCGAAGGGGTGGAGGCTTTGGCCCGCCTTGTGGCTCCCAAACTGCTCGGCGAAGACCCCCGGCAAGTGGCGCATATCGAACGCCTGATGGACCACCTCGTCCAAGGCCATGGCTACGCCAAGGCCCCCTTCGACGCTGCCTGTTGGGATCTTCTGGGGCAGGCCACGGAGCAACCCGTCTGGATGCTCATGGGTGGCAAGCTGACCGATGGCGCGCCGATGTACCGCGTGGCACCGCAGAAGGACCTCGAAGATACCAAAGCTGAAATGGCGGTCCACCGGGCCGCAGGCTACAGGCAGTTCCAGATCAAGGTTGGGGCCGACTGGGAAGAGGACATTCGCCGTATCCATGCGGGCGTCACCTTGCTGGAACCGGGCGAGAAAGCCATGGCCGACGCCAACCAGGGCTGGCGGGTGGATAACGCCATCAGGGTGGCCAATACCACCAAGGGGCTCGACTACATCCTCGAACAGCCCTGCAAGACCTATGCCGAATGCCAGCAAGTGCGGCGCGTAGCCGAACAGCCCATGAAGCTCGACGAATGCGTGACGGGGATCGAGGCCGCCCAACAGATCGTGCACGACCGGGGCGCAGAAATCTGCTGCCTGAAAATCTCAAACCTCGGGGGGCTCTCAAAAGCCCGCCGGGTCCGCGACTACCTCATCGACAACCGCATCCCGGTGGTGGCTGAGGACACATGGGGCGGAGAGATCGCCACCGCCGCCTTGTCGCATTTCGCGGCCTCCACGCCAAGCGAGTTCCTGATCAACTCCACTGACCTGATGAACTACAACACCCGCTCCACGGGCATCGGCGGTGCCACGGCGCAAGGCGGCAAGCTCTATGCTCCAGACACACCCGGCCTTGGCGTGCGGCCCGACTTTGACAGCCTTGGCGATCCGGTGGCGGAGTACGCCGCATGAGGATCACCCGCATCACCGTCTGGCAAATGGATCTGCCGCTTAGCAAACCCTACTGGCTCTCCGGCGGGCGGTTGAAGTTTGAACAACTCGACGGCACCTTTGTGCGCATCGACACGGACGCAGGCGTCAGCGGCTGGGGCGAAGGCACACCCTGGGGCGAAACCTATCTGCCCGCGCACGGCCCCGGCATCCGCGCTGGTATCGCCACGCTGGCCCCCAGCCTCATCGGTCTCGACCCGCGCAGCCCCGAAGCGGTGATGCGCGCGATGGACGTGGCGTTGCCGGGACACCCATACGTCAAATCGGCCATCGACATCGCGTGTTGGGACATCCTTGGGCAGGTCAGTGGTCTGCCGCTTTGGCAGCTCCTTGGTGGAGAAGCGGACCAAAAGGTGCTGGTCAACTCCTCCATCTCCACCGGTACGCCGGATGAAATGCTCGCGCTGATCAAGGCTGCGGCGGACAAGGGTTACACTGTCCATTCCGCCAAGGTAGGCGGCACGGATATCGGCACGGACGTCGACCGGATCGAAGCAATCTCAGCGGGGCTTCCAATGGGCCACAAGGTCACATTTGACGTAAACCGCGCGTGGCAGCCTGCTGTGGCTGTCGAAGTGCTGAACTCCGTCAAGGCGCGTGACTGGGTGGAGCAACCCTGCGAGACGCTGGATCAATGCGCCCATGTGGCGGGGCGGGTGCAAAATCCGATTATGCTGGATGAGTGCATGGCCACGGTGCAGGACCATCACACGGCCTGGAAGCGTGGTGCTTGTGAAGGGGTCAAAGTCAAACCGAACCGTCTTGGCGGCCTCACCAAAACCCGCGCCGCGCGTGACTTTGGTGTTTCCGTCGGCTGGCAGATGCATATCGAAGACGTGGGCGGCACGGCGCTGGCCGACACGGCGGCGCTGCACCTTGCCGCCTCCACTCCAGAACAAAACCGGCTGGCCAGCTGGTTGGCGCACGATCACCTCGCCGTCGATCCCGTGCCAGGGCAGGGGGTGCGCAATCTGGGAGGGCACGTGGAACTGCCAACGACGCCGGGGCTGGGGGTCGCGCCTGATCCCGACCAACTTGGCGAGCCGGAGGCGACCTATGCCTGAACCTTGCCGCCCACTCCGGCGCGCCAGCGCCAAGCCCGACCTCCCCCACGGGAGGGCTTTTTTGTGGCGCATCCGCCTCGCGCGCTTCGCCGACATTCTGAAAAACAACCGCACAGCCAAGCTGCACGAGCCCACCCGAGGTCGGGCTTGGCACTGGCGCACCTGCCAACTGGAACGACCTCAATGAAAATCAAACGCCTTTCCCTCTGGCACGTCCCGCTGACCAGCCACGAGACCTACTACATGGCCGAAGGCAAGACATGTGACACGGTCGAGACCGAGGTCCTGCGGGTGGAGACCGATGAAGGCGTAACCGGCTGGGGCGAGGTCTGTCCCATCCCCCATTACCTGCCGGCCTATGCGCGGGGCGTGGGGCCTGCCCTGCAAGAGCTCGCGTCTGCGCTGATCGGAGCCGACCCGGTGGGACCGGAGGCGCTGATGGATGCGGCGAACAAGTATCTGATCGGTCACGACTACGCAAAATCCGCTCTGGACACGGCGTTGTGGGACCTCACTGCACAAGCAGCAGGCCTGCCGCTTTATGCGCTGCTGGGGGGACGCAGGCAGGCGGACATGCCGCTTTATCACTCGATCACCTGCATCGCCCCGGAAGAGATGGCGCGCATTGCGCGTGAGGCGCAAGCCCAAGGCATGACGCAATTCCAGGTCAAGCTGGGGGCAGACGCCAATTGGGAAGCGGACCTGGCGCGGCTCACCCAAGTGCGCGAGGCCGTGGGGCCGGGGCCGCTGGTTTATGGTGACTGGAACTGCGGCGCGACGCAGCTTGACGCCACCCGCGTGGCCCGCGCCGTGGCGCATCTGGATGTGATGCTGGAGGCCCCCTGCGCCACCATGGCCGAATGCGCCGCCGTGCGCGGGGCGGCGGGTCTGCCGATGAAGATGGACGAGCTGGCCCATGACACGGCATCGCTGCTGGAGGCGCATCGCCTCGGGATCATGGACGCCGTGGCGCTGAAGTTGTCGAAGTTCGGTGGGCTCTCGGCCATGCGCCGCGCGCGTGATCTGTGCCTGCATCTGGGCGCAAAGATGTGCATCGAAGACACCTGGGGCAGCGATATCACCACAGCGGCTTTGCTTCACCTTGGGGCCGCGACCGATCCGGCGCGGGTGCTGAATGTCTGTGACCTGTCAGGCTATGTCGGCCCCCGGATCGCCCCGGATGCACCGACCCGCAAGGCTGGCCGTATCGCGCCGCCCGAAGGCCCGGGCCTTGGCGTCTCGCCCGATCTTGATCTTCTGGGCACCCCCGATCTGATTTTGGAGTGAACACATGCAAAAAGTCCTGACCCAAGACGAATGGATCACCCGCGCCCGCGCGGTGCTGCCCGCAGGCGGCTTTGGCAACTTTGATCCCGGCATCATGATCAGCCACGGGCAAGGCTCCCGCGTCTGGGACATGGATGGGCGCGAATATGTGGACTATCTGATCGGCTCCGGCCCGATGCTGTTGGGCCATGGCCATCCTGAGGTGATGGAGGCGGTGCTGGAACAGCTGCCCCGTGGCATGACCTTCTTTGCCAACAATGCAAAGTCTGGTGTGGAACTTGCCGAAGCGATTGTGGAGGCCGTGCCTTGCTGTGAACAGGTCCGCTTTGTGGCCTCGGGCGGGGAGGCGGACATGTACGCCATCCGGCTTGCGCGCGCCTACACCGGAAAGGACAAGATCCTGAAGTTCGAAGGCGGCTATCATGGGATGTCTGCGGAGGCGCAGATGAGCCTTGCCCCTGCCCGCGAAGTGAACTTCCCACAAGCCGTGCCGGATTCTGCGGGCATCCCGCAGGGCGTGGCGGATCAGATGCTGATTGCCCCGTTCAATGATATGGCCGCAGTTGAGAGGCCTGTTGATCGAGCATGATGACGTGGCCGCCGTGATGGTCGAACCGCTGCAGCGGATCATGCCGGCCGCTGCCCGGTTACCTTGAGGGGCTGCGGGCGGATCTTTGTGACAAACGTGGCGTGTTGTTGATCTTTGACGAGATTGTCACTGGTTTCCGGCTGGCCTATGGCGGTGCGCAAGAAGCGCTATGGCGTGATCCCGGACATCTGCACGCTTGGCAAAATCGTGGGCGGGGGGTTCCCGCTGGCGGCCTTGGGAGCTTCCGCTGAGATCATGAAGCACTTCGACAAGGGACACGGTCGGGGCAGAGGGCTGGCTGATGCAACTTGGGACACTGTCGGGCAATCCGGTTGCCGCCGTGGCGGGGCTGAAGACGATGGAGGTCCTGACGCGTGAGGGGGCCTATGATCAGCTGCGGGCCACTGGACAGGCTGTGATGGACATGCAGAGCGATGCGCTGGGCAAGGCTGGCATCGCGCACCGGATTGTGGGCGACCCGACGCTTTTTGATATATACTTCACCGAAGCGGAATGTCTGGACTACCGCAGCGCGCGGCATGATGATCCGGCTGTGTCGGCGCGCTACAACGCGGTGTTACGTGAGAACGGGGTCTTCAAGGCACCGGGGAAGGTTTACCCGTCGCTGGCGATCACAGATGAGGATCTGGCGCTGACGGCAGCGGCGGTGGAGAAAGCCGCGGCCGGGATTTCCTGAGGTTGCCGTTGTTAAGCGGAGCGGCTGCGCCGCATTACATTTTTTGATTGGCGCTTCAGGCTCACCGTTCGGAAAACCGGAGCCGCCATCGATTGATCCCGTGTCTGGCACCCGTCTGGCTGCCCCTCAAGCAGAATAGCCGTATCCCCTCTTTCAGGGGGCCCCCTCGGCGATTCTGCTTGAGCGTCACCCAGTCGCGCGCCCGCCGCGTTCTCAAGCGAAGGCGGCTCCGGTCCGGAAAGGTTACCCCGGCGACATGCCGCGCAGGCGCTCTGACCGGCGGCGCAGCAGTTCCAGCGTTGCCAGAAGCGCAATGGAGAGGGCGACGAGGATTGTGGCGACGGCCAGGATCGTCGGGCTGATCATGTTCGCGCAGGCCGGTGAACATCTGCCAGGGCAGGGTTTTCTGACCCGCAGAGCCCACAAACAGCACCACGACGACCTCATCGAAGGACGTGATAGAGGCGAAAAGACCGCCAGAGATCACGCCCGGCAGAATGAGCGGCATTTGCACCTTGAAGAACGTGCGCACTGGGGAGGCACCCATGTTGGCGGCAGCCCGCGTGAGTGAATTGTCAAAGCCCACCAGCGTCGCTGTTACCGTGATGATCACAAAGGGGATGCCAAGCGCCGCATGGGCCAGCACCACGCCGAGGTAGGTGCCTTGCAGGCCAATGCGGCTGTAGAAGAAGTACATACCCGCCGCAGAGATGATCAAAGGCACGATCATGGGCGAGATCAGGATCGCCATGATGGCCCGGCGGAACGGCACATGGGGTTGGCTGAGGCCAATGGCGGCAAGCGTGCCAAAACCCACCGACAGCAATGTGGCCATGGGCGCGATCTGAACGGAGTTCCTCAGCGCGTTCTGCCAGTCGGAATTGCTGAAGAAGTCACGGTAGTGTTTGAGGCTGTAGCCTTCGGGATCAAAGGCGAGCATCTCAGGGGTGAAAGTAAAGAAGTCCTGGGCGTTGAAGCTCAGGGGCAGCACCACGAGGATCGGCGTGATCAGGAACAGGAAGATCGCACCGCAAATCACGCGGAAAGCGTAGTGCCAAAGCGTCTGGCCAGCAGTGTAGTAGGTTGGCACACCATCGCGGTAGCGCCGCTCGATCAGCCAAAAGGCCAGCCATCCGATGATGAAGCCGCAAAAAGCCCCCAGCACGCCATAGGCTGCACCTGCGGTGCCAAATCCGATGGCCGCCAGAACCGCAGCCCCGATCCAGGGGGGTGGCTTTGGAGATGGTGGAACGTGTGGCCATGTCCTCAGCCCCCAGATTCACGTTGTCGATGCCCACGATCCGGTCATAAGCCCAATAGAGGAGCAGGACGGCGGCCAGCAGGATGGATCCCAAGGCCGCTGCGAGGCCCCAGTTAAGGCTGAAGAGATGTGATAGGCGATCCGGTTGGAGATGAAGACACCCTTGGTGCCGCCGACAATTTCCGGCGTGATGTAGTAGCCGATGGCGAGGATGAAGACGAGGATTGAGCCCGCGCCGATGCCCGGCACGGATTGTGGGAAGTATACCCGCCAGAAGGCGGTCCAATTGGTCGCGCCCAGTCGATTTGGCCGCACGTAGGTAGCTTGGCGGGATCGTCGCCATGACCGAATAGAGCGGCAGGATCATGAAGGGCAAAAGGATGTGCGTCATGGCAATGATCGTGCCCGTGACGTTGTTGATCAGCGCAAGGCGTTCAAAGCCCGTCACCGCATAGGTAAAGAGCGTTGCATCCACGCCGCCCCAGATGCCGTTGATCATGTTCCACAACCAGACGATCCCATTCAGCAGTCCAATCACGATGTTCATCAGGAAGACCACAACGGGGTCCAGGAACTTGCCCACCGCTGTGGAGTGATACCAGACCAGCGTGTCATTCACGACGCCCTGTTGCTGCAACATCACCTTCCACGCGGATGTCCGCACCAGGAGCGAGGTCCAGAAAGGCAGCAGCACGAGGATCATCAGCAGGTTCGCCGTGCGCGCCGGCAGGTTGGCAAGGATCCAGGCAACGGGATAGCCCAACAGGATGCAGGCCCCGGTGATCACAAGGCTCATCACCAGCGTGCGCCAGAACAGCGTGATGTAGATCTGTTGGTTTTCGGGGCGGGCTTCTACGCCTTCGGACGTTTTCTGCATGTCTACCGAGTTCAAGAAGTAGCCGCTTGTCAGGTTGGGGGCATAAAGCCGGATTGTTTTCCAGACCTCGGGGTCCAGCCAATCTTCGTCGATGTCCTCGAAAGCAGCGGCGTAAGTGACTGTTTCAAAGCCACGGGCGGCTTCAGCCGCGGCCTGAAGCTCGGCAGCAGCAGGGCCCGCGTAACCGGACACATCAGCACCACCAGCCAGATCGTTGTAAAGCGCGGAGTAAACCAACGCCCAGGGGTCTTTCTTGGCAAGGTTCTTTTCGTCTTCAAACTGGGTAAAGGCGGCGTAGTCGCTGAAGGCCTCTGCCGTTTCGGGCAGCATCGCCGCAACACCATCGCGCAGGCGGAATGCAGGCTGTGCGGCCTTGTCTTTGGTGTCCCACGCCTCCATGGCGGATTGCCAATCGTCGGAGCCCATGAAGGCGTTCCAGTTCTCACCATCTTTCCAGTACTTGTCGAGGTCTTCGAACTGGTCCTGATAAACCTCGCCGATGTCCTCGATCTTGCGGCCAGACTTACGGAATAGCGATGAAATGCCGGTGAGTTCGTAGTTCAGGCGGGTGCCGAGCTTGGTGTGGTTCTTGGCCTCTACCGCCCGGAACATGTCCTGATAGAGCGCTTCGAATACTGGCTCGGCAGGCGCATCACCGCTCTCTGCATCCCACTCCTGCAACTCGACCACTGTGCGGGGCAGGGTGTCAGACACGATCTGGTTTTCGACGGATCGGAACAACATGTCCGCGATGGGGGCGATAAACGTGACAAGCACGAAAATCAGCAGGGGGGCGATCAGAATGAGCGCGCGAAACTTGGACAGCCGCAGCGCCCGGTTGAGCGATTTTTTCAGCGGGGTGCCATCGGCGGCAAGGACGGGGCCTGCAGTATCGGTCACGTCAGCCCTCCCAGCCTTCGACGATGGCCATCTCGGAGGTTGAGGCCCCAAGGCGAATTTTCAGATTTTCCTGATAATCAGGGTCGTTATAGGCATCCAGAGCCGCCTGATAGCTGGGAAACTCCACAACAACCTGACGGGGGTGCGCACAGCCCTCGGGGCGCTCATTCTGGCCACCACGGACCAGAAACCGGCCACCATAGCGGCCGAAAAGTTCATCATTCTTGGCCGCGTAGCCCTTGTAGGCCTCGGGGTCCGACACGGTGCCGAATGCGATCAGATAGCCTTTGGGCATGGAGGTCTCCTGGGCTTGGGTAGGGTGGGCATTGCTGCCCACCCCTATCTTCAACAGCGGCTTATTGTGCCAGCCACGCCTGGAACTTCGCGTCGATGTCGTCGCGATAGTCAGCCCAGAACTCGTAGTTGTACAGGAACGTACGTTTGGAGTTGTTGGGGTCGGTCGGCATGTGCGGTGCCATGTCGATGCCCAGATCAGCGTGCTTGCCCACCAGCGGTGCGGAGGACTTACGTGCCGGACCGTAGGAGATGTACTTGGCCTGATCGGCCAGACGCTGCGTGTCTGTCGCGAACTTGACATAGTCCAGTGCGCGCGCCTGACGCTCTTCGGAAAGGCCCGTGGGGATGATCCAGCCGTCAAGGTCGAACACCTGCGCGTCCCACAGCATGGCGATGGGCTGGTTCTGCTCTTCGATCAGGCTGAACAGACGACCGTTGTAGGTGGAACCCATCACGACTTCGCCGTCCGCCAGCAGTTGAGGCGTGTCGGCACCGGCAGACCACCAGACAACGTCGTCCTTGATGGTGGCAAGCTTGTCGAGCGCCTGCTGCTGACCTTCTTCGGTCTCCAGCACGTCATAAACGTCTTCAAACGCCACACCGTCACAGATCAGCGCCCATTCCATGTTGTTGATCGGGCGCTTCTCCAGCGAACGCTTGCCGGGATAGGCCTCGGTGTCGAACACGGCGCAGACGTCGGTCGGAGGCGTGTCGCCAACCAGGTCGGTGCGATAGCCGAAGGTGGTGGAATACACGATCTGCGGGATGAAGCAGTCGCCAACCAGCAGGTCGCCGAAGTCTTCGGTTGCGGTGGAGCCATCGTCGCCCGCAGCCAGCATTTCGTCGGCGTCGATTTCCATCGCCAGACCTTCGTCGCACAGACGCAGGGCGTCAGCCGCAACCACGTCAACCACGTCCCAGGTCACGTTGCCCGCTTCGTTCATCGCGCGCAGCTTGGCCACCGCTTCGGCAGAGCTGTCGTCGTTGATGATGTTCACGCCATCATTGGCGGCCATGTAGGGGTCATGATAGGCTAGCTGCTGTGACTTGGAATAGGCACCGCCCCAGGACACGATGGTCATGTCTTCGGCATGTGCTGCAGCACCGGCAACTGTCAAAGCCGTTGTGGCCAGAAGTGTTTTGGTGAGTTTCATTTAGGTTCTCCCAGTTTTACCCGTCGTTTAGGTCAAAGGACGTGATGTCGGGTTTGATCGCGTCCCGGTGTTGATCGCGCGAGGGTTCCCGCGCGATGTATAGCGCGCATCAGGCATCCAACGCGCGGCAATCCTGTGGCAACCAGCCGATGTCGACTGTGGTGCCGGGTTCCAGCCGTTCCTGATCGGCCCGGTTGCGGGTCTTGACGATGAAGTTGTCATTCCCCGCCACCCGAAGCCGCGTGCGGAACACGTCACCCATGTAGATAAACTCCAGCACCTCGGCCTTGATGGTATGGGCATCGGCCCCGAGGTTGGGGTTGATCTCCACCCGTTCAGGGCGGATCGACACGGTTGTGCGCTCGCCTGCCGTGTTGACGTTCACCGGCTTGGCATCAATCAGGCTGCCATCGTCCAGCTTCACCAGCGCGATGTCGCCCTTGATCTCCTGCACCACACCTTCGAGCGTGTTGTTCTCGCCAATGAACTGCGCCACGAAGCTGTTGCGCGGCTCTTCATAAAGCACATCTGGCGGATCGAGCTGCTGAATGCGCCCGTCTTCAAAAACGGCGACACGGTCCGACATGGTCAGCGCTTCGGTCTGGTCGTGGGTCACGTAAACCACTGTGATCCCAAGGTTATCCGCGATGTGCTTGATCTCGAACTGCATGTGCTCGCGCAACTGCTTGTCCAAAGCCCCCAGCGGTTCGTCCATCAACACCAGATCAGGCTCAAACACCAACGCGCGGGACAGCGCCACGCGCTGCTGCTGACCACCGGACAGCTGAGCGGGGCGGCGTCCGCCAAACTCACCCATCTGCACCATATCGAGCGCGCGCTTAACCTTCTCTTCACGCTCCGACTTGCCCATTTTGCGGACCTCCAGCGGAAAGCTGAGGTTCTCGGCAATCGTCATGTGTGGGAAAAGCGCGTAGTTCTGGAACACCATGCCAATGCCGCGCTTGTGGGGGCTGATGTTGTTGATGGGCTTGCCATCCAGCAGGATGTCGCCGTGGGTCGCGGTCTCAAACCCCGCAAGCATCATCAGACAAGTCGTCTTGCCAGACCCCGATGGCCCCAACATGGTCAGAAACTCGCCCTTGCCAATCGACAGGTTGAGGTCTTTCACGACCAGTGTTTCACCATCGTAGCTTTTCTGCACACGATCGAAAACGACGAAGCCGTCGTTCGTTCCACTATCCAGCAATCCGCACCTCCCCAGGTGTCCGTTTCCGCCCGTTCCGGCAGTTCAATGTCAGACAATACACGCCACTATGTCCTTTGCAACGATTCCCGCGCGTGAGGCAGCGGTTTGGGAAAAAGGTGCGGAATGCGCCTTTTGCCTGTGCGATTTGGCTGCGAAATGCCCTGAATTCAGCCAATTACGTTATGCTCCGGTCCATAGGGAAAGCCTGTGATATTCTCTGCCCCGTCTTGGCCGACGACCAGAACATCGTGTTCGCGATACCCGCCCGCACCGGGGGTGCCCTGTGGCACCCACAGCATCGGCTCCATCGACACAACCATGCCGGGCTCCAGCACCGTGTCGATGTCCTCGCGCAGCTCCAGCCCCGCCTCGCGGCCGTAGTAGTGGCTGAGCACGCCAAACGAATGGCCATAGCCGAAGGACCGATAGTCCAGCAGGCCTTGATCGGCAAAGAAGCGGTTGATCTCGGCACAGATGCCCGCGCAGGTCGCCCCCGGTTTGATCAGGCGCAGGCCCAACTCATGGGCCGCCACGTTGGCTTGCCACAGCTTCAAGGACGCCGCGTCCACATCGCGCAGAAACAGGGTCCGCTCCAGCGCGGTATAGTAGCCGCTGATCATCGGGAAAGTATTGAGGCTGAGGATATCGCCTTGCCGCAGCGTCCGCGTGGTCACCGGGTTGTGGGCCCCATCGGTGTTGAGCCCCGACTGGAACCAGACCCAGGTATCGCGCAGCTCTGAGTCAGGATGGCTGCGGGCAATCTCAAGCTCCATCGCGTCACGGCCTGCCATGGCCACGTCAATCTCGCGCGCGCCTTCACGGATCGCGTCGCGCACCGCATAGCCGCC
This sequence comes from uncultured Sulfitobacter sp., assembly GCA_963422245.2. Taxonomy (GTDB): domain Bacteria; phylum Pseudomonadota; class Alphaproteobacteria; order Rhodobacterales; family Rhodobacteraceae; genus Sulfitobacter. Next base: position 185,165 of record CAXMWW010000032.1, read on the forward strand.
CACGTCGGCAATGCGCGCCCCTTCGCGGATCAGTGCGATTTCCTCGGGCGACTTGATCATCCGCGCGGCCATGGTGTCGGGCGCGATATCCACGATCTCGGGACCGCCCAGCATATCGGCCAGCGTACTCCGGCCCGCCAGGGGCAGGTGGTCCCCTTCAATCCCGATCCGACCTGCGCCATTGGTCAAGGTTGCAACGGCGCGCCAATAATTGTCCCGCTCCCAATCTGTGTAGATCACGTTGTCGCCGAAGCTGCGCCGCCAGGGCTGGCTGCCGTCGATATTAGCGCTGACCGTGGTGCAGGCGTCTTGCGTGACCACGCAGGCATAAGGCCGCCCGAACGCGCAATAAAGGAACCCTGAGTAGTAGGCGATGTTGTGCATGGATGTGAGCAGAACCGCCGGCACATCGCGAGCGGCCATGATGGCACGCAGGCGGGTCAGGCGGGTCTCATACTCCGCGGCTGAGAAGGGCAGCACCTTTTCGCCGTCATGGCGCGAAAAGAACTGCGGGCGGGTGTGGGTGGTGGTGTCGAGCATCCAAATGTCCTCCGTCAGGTCCGGGAAAGACAAAGCCCGGACATCAAAGAATATCCGGGCGTACAGGATCGCTGTTTTGAACCCCCGCGACGCCATCGCGGGTGGGGAAGTCGTAGTGCGCCAGAAGCGATTCTGTCAATCACTGGCTTGAGCATCGCAGGGCCTTGCCGCAGTCTGACCTCACCTTTTGGAGTTCTTACGCCCATGCTGACCACCGCCCAGATGCCCTTTACCGCGCCTGAATATGCCCGCCGCCTGTCGCTGACCCGTACTGCGATGGACAAGGCCGGGATCGCCGTTCTGGTGGTCACCGACCCCTCCAATCAGAACTGGCTGACAGGCTATGACGGCTGGTCGTTCTATGTGCATCAGGCAGTGATTGTTCCCTTGGAAGGCAAGCCGTTCTGGTGGGGACGCAGGCAGGATGCCAATGGGGCGGAGCGCACCGTCGATCCGGACGCCACGGACATAGAATTCTACCTCGATCACTTTGTACAATCGACCTAGCGGCACCCAATGCAGGATCTGGCAGAGAAGCTGCGCGAACGCGGGTTGGCGGTAGGGCCGGTGGGCGTCGAGATGGACAATTATTATTTCTCGGCAAAGGCTTATACGTCGCTTGCTGAAGCTCTGCCGAGTGTAGAGATCAAGGACACCACAGCTTTGGTCAACTGGCAACGCGCCATCAAGTCAGATGAGGAAATCGCCTTCATGCGCCGGGCGGCATTGATCTCTGATAAGATCACACGCCTCGCCATCGACCGCGCCGCCCCCGGCGTGCGCAAGAACGATCTGGCGGCTCAGATTATGGCCGAAGGCATCGAAGGTGTGGGGGACAGCTGGGGCGACTATCCAGCCATTGTGCCGCTGATGCCCTCAGGCTCGGACGCCGCCGCGCCCCACCTGACCTGGAATGGTGAGGAGATGCGCGCGAGCGAAGTGACCTTCTTTGAACTCGCAGGCTGCTACCGCCGATATCACGTGCCTTTGTCGCGCTCCGTGTTCCTGGGCAAGCCCCCTGCGCATATCCTAAACGGGGAGGCGGCGCTGATCGAAGGGCTGGAGGCGGGGTTGGAGAAAGCCCGGGCAGGCAATCGCACACAGGACATCGCCAATGCGCTGGGCGATGTGATGGAACGTGCGGGCATCGACCGCGGCGCGCGGTGTGGCTATGCGATTGGGCTCAGCTACCCACCCGATTGGGGCGAGCGCACGATGTCTTTGCGCCCCGAGGACGAGACTGTTCTGCAACCGGGCATGACATTCCACTTCATGCCCGGCCTTTGGATGGACGGCTGGGGGCTGGAGATTACGGAGAGCATTCTGATCACGGATGATGGCCCGGCGGAGACGTTCTGTAGCATCGATCGTAAGCTCTTTGTGAAGGACTGAACGATGAGCAATCTGGAGCGCAGCATCGACATCCTCAGCGATCTGATCGCCTATCCCACCGTGTCCATCGAAAGCAATCTGGCGATGATCCATGATCTGGCCGGACGGCTGGAAGAAGCGGGCGCGCGGGTTGAGGTCTTTGACGATGAGAGCGGGCAGAAGGCCAATCTTTACGGTGTGTTGGGATCGGATCAGCCGGGCGGTCTGCTGCTGGCCGGACACACGGATGTGGTGCCGGTGACGGATCAGGACTGGTCCTCGGACCCGTTTGAAATGCGCCGCGACGGTGGGCGGCTTTACGGGCGCGGGACCTGTGACATGAAGGGGTTTATTGCCGCCTGCGTGGCGCTGGCCCCTGATTTGGCGATGCGCGGCAAGCCGGTGCATTTTGCCTTTACCTATGATGAGGAAATCGGATGTTTCGGCGCGCAGGCTTTGGCGGAACAGCTGGCTGGGCGCGACGATACGCCTGCGATGGGCATCATCGGTGAGCCCACTGAGATGCGCCTGATTGAGGGCCACAAGGGTTGTTACGAGTATTGCGCGCATTTTAGCGGGCGAGAGGGTCATGGATCGCTGCCCGATCTGGGGGTCAACGCGGTCGAATATGCGGTACGCTACGTGTCGCGGCTGTTGGAGCTGCGCGAGGCCCTGAAGGCGCGCGCACCCGCAGGCAGCCCTTTTGACCCGCCTTATGCCACAATCAACATCGGGTCGTTGAACGGCGGCATCGCGCCCAACGTGATCCCCGGCAAGGCCTCGGTGAATTAGGAGATGCGGCCTGTGGCGCCGGGGGATGCGGATTATGTAAAGAACGATCTGGCCTGGCTGATCGAGGATCAGCTTCTGCCAGAGATGCGTCAGATCTGGCCTGATGCCGCGATTGAGACGGAGGTGATTGCGGAGGTCATGGGCCTGTCGCCCATGCCTGAAAATGCGGCGCGTGATCTGGTGATGGCGCTAACCGGGGCCAACAGTACCGATGTGGTGTCTTTTGGGACCGAAGCGGGGATTTTCCAGACGCTGGGGATGGATGTACTGGTGTGTGGACCGGGGTCGATTGAACAGGCCCATAAGTCGGATGAGTATCTGGAGGTTTCTCAGCTGGCGGAATGCATCGCGCTCTTGCAAAGGCTGAGTGAGCGGCAGCCGTGATCTGATTGCGCGGCTGCGCCGCAAGACATGTTTTTGGGCAGCGCCTTTTGCGGCGTGGTTTCCGAGGATTGAGTGGGTGCGCTTGTAGCGCGGTCAGCGGTTCGGCAGCCCTGCGAGGTCCCTCATATGCCAAATCAGCGCTTGGTTAGACGAAAAGACCGGCTTGCCGAGGTCTGCTTCGATCCTTGGGATCACGTCTAGTGTCCGCAGGTTCGTGCAGCTGAGAAAGATCGCTTGGGCTTCAGGGGCCGCGCCGAGGGTCATGGCGGCCTCATAGAGGGAGTCTTTCGAGATTTTGGCGACCTTGGTTTCTTCCGCTTCATTGAAAGAGCCGAATATGGGGGAGGTCACCCCTTCAGCCGCTAGCGCATCGCGCAGGGTGCGGCTGACGGTTTCGATGTAGGGGGACAGGAAGGCGAGGCGGGTGATGCCTTTGGCTTCGCAAAGCGCTGACAGGGCTGTCAGCGGATCGGTCACGTGTTTGGTCCGGCACCCGGCGCGCACCTGTTCGGCGATCTTTTCTGCCCCGATTACGGCGGTGCCGGAGGTGCAGCCATAGCCGACTACATCGTAGCTCAGTTCCGGCGGCAGTAGTTTTGCGGCCACGGGCAGGGCAGCGGACATTTGCGCCAGCGTGTCGGGGGTGACATCAGCGCCCGACGGCACGCGGCTGACGTAGAGGCTGATGTCGGGCGCGGTGAAGCTGCGGCGCAAGTCGTGTTCGAGGGTTTCATCCGTTTGCAGCACGATCATGCCAAGGGTGGCTTGGGTGCCGATGGGCCCGTCGAGGGTGTAGTCGAAATGGGTCATAGAACCACCAGTTCTGATCCCGCGCGGGGGGAAATGAATTCGGCCCCAGTCTCGGTAATCACGATGTCTTCTTCATGCACCATCAGCCGGCCTTCACGCGTTTGAACGCCGGGTTCGAGCGTCAGCACCATGCCCGGTTCGACCACGGTAAGATCCTGCGCAATGAAGGACGGCCATTCGGTCAGCTGCATGCCCAAGCCATGGCCCAGCCGCCCTGCGTCAGAACCGCCCGCGCCGCCGGTGCAGATCTTGTCCATGGCGTGGAAAATGTCTGCCGCCGTGACACCCGGGCGGGCGGCGTCAAGGCCTGCGGCCACGGCTTCCATCAACTGCTCATGGGCATCGCGGGCGATTGCGGAGGGTGTGCCGACGGCGAAGTTGCGGTCATAGTCGCAGAAATAGCCGTCCCAGACACAGCCTGTGTCGAGCATCAGGATGTCGCCCTGTTGCAAGGGCACGGGCGCGGCGGGAGAGATCACATCGCCATACCCGTCCGGTCCGGCACCCCCCGCAAGGTAGGGTACCCAGTCGGCTCCTTCCTCCAGGCAGAGCATCTGGAAGTGGCGGAACACCTGATCCAGCGGCGTGCCGGGCTGTGCGATCTCTGGCACCCGGTCAAAGGCGCGGCCCGCAATGGTGCAGGCCTGCCTGATCTTGGCGATCTCGGCGGTGGATTTCACCATCCGCAGTCGCCGCAGGATGCCCGCATCATCGACCAGACGGTCGACGCCCAGAACGCCATCCAGACGGTAGTAGCTTTGCAGCGGCATGCGCAGGTGCGTCTCGTGTCCCGAAGGCAGGCCGATAGAGCCTGTGGGGGCCACTTCGCGCAGGGTGTCGGCCAGTAAGGTGATCCCGTCGTCATTGAGATCAGGCGACATCCAGGTGCGGATGTCCGTGATCCAGGTCTGCCCCATGAGGGCGGCACCAATGGAAGGGATCACGGCAATGGGGTCGCCCGCAGATGGGATCACCAGGAACCAGGGGCGCGTGGGGCTTTCCCAGAAACGCGTCAGGAAACCGGTGAAATAGCGGACCTCCGCTTCGGTTGTGAGCAACAGCGCAGCGAGTCCGTTTTCCGCCATCAGCGTCTGGGCGCGGGTCAGGCGGGCCTGATATTCGACGGGTTCAAAGCCGCGGGGCAAATCCGGTTCTGTCATGGGCGCGATTAAGGCTGGAATGACCGAGCGAGGCAAGCGCCGGAATTTTTGAAAAATTCCGTTCCGAATTCTCGCAGAATTCGGGCACCCGGATCAGCCCGTGCTCGCAAGCCGCACGACCTCGCCAATCTCGCGCAGCTGCGCCTCCAGGGGAGAGGACTTGCGCCAGACCATCCCGATGGTGCGGCTGGGCTGCGGGCCTTCAAAACGCGTGCAATCGACCTCTGCCGACCGTGTTTCCACCTTTTGGGCCATCTGGGGGATCATGGTGACGCCAATGCCCGCCCCCACCATCTGGACCAGTGTTGCCAGCGAAGACCCGTCCAGCCCATCCCGCTGCAGATTGGGGCCCGTGCTGCAAAACGCCAGCGCCTGTTCGCGAAAGCAGTGGCCTTCTTCCAAGAGCAACAGGCGCATGTCTTTCAGGTCCTCCGGGCCGGGTGCGGGGGCGCTGGCATCTTTCGCGGGGCGCACCAGCAGGAAATCCTCGGCAAAAAGCGGCAGTTCGCTCAGGCCCGGTTCAGACACCGGCAGGGCCACAACCGCGCAATCGATGCGGCCCTTGGTCAGTTCCTGCACCAGCCGGGGCGTCAGTGTTTCGCGCACGTGGATATCCAGACCCGGGTGGCTCTGACCCAGGGCCTTCAGCACACGGGGCAAAAGGTAAGGCGCAATGGTGGGGATCACGCCCAGTCGGAACCGACCTGCCAGCTGATCGCTGGCCGTGCGCGCATAATCCGCCAGCGCGTCCACACGTGACAGGATATCGCGGGCGTGTTCTGCAAAACCCTCGCCATAGTGCGTCAGCCGCACTTGGCGCGCGCCGCGTTCAAAGAGCGGCTGACCCAGCTCGCTTTCCATCTCCTTGATCTGCACTGACAGCGCAGGCTGAGAGATCGCGCAGACCGCGGCGGCATGGCCGAAATGCTGTTTTTCGGCCAAAGCCTCAAAATAGCGCAGCTGTTTCAGGGTGATATTCGTCATAACTTCTACTTATCGACGTGATCAGTATTTACAACTTAAACCTCTGAATTGCGGGTGTTAGAACCATTCCAAATTCACATCAGGAGGAACCACCATGGACGGCAACGATATCCCAACAGGCGGCAAGTGCCCGGTCATGCACGGGCGCGGCGTGCAGGCAACCCATAGCGTGCAATCGAACAAGGACTGGTGGCCGAACCAGCTTAACCTCAAGGTATTGCACCAGAATTCCCCTGCCGGTGATCCGATGGGGGCGGATTTCAACTATGCCGAGGAATTCAAGAAGCTCGATCTGGACGCGCTGAAGAAAGACCTCGCCGCCCTGATGACAGATTCGCAGGACTGGTGGCCGGCGGACTATGGCCACTACGGCCCGATGTTCGTGCGCATGACCTGGCATGCGGCAGGCACCTACCGGACGGCCGACGGCCGGGGCGGTGGCGGCACCGGCCAGCAGCGCTTTGCGCCGCTGAATTCCTGGCCCGACAACGGCAACCTCGACAAGGCGCGCCGTCTGCTGTGGCCGATCAAGCAAAAGTACGGCAACCAGATTTCCTGGGCGGACCTGTTCATCCTGACCGGCAACGTCGCGATGGAAACTATGGGCTTCAAGACCTTCGGCTTTGCGGGTGGCCGCGCGGACACCTGGGAGCCTGAGGAAGACGTCTATTGGGGCACCGAGACCGAGTGGCTGGCCGATTCCAAAGCAGAAGGCAGCCGCTATTCGGGTGAGCGTGATCTGGAAAACCCGCTGGCCGCCGTGCAGATGGGTCTGATCTATGTAAACCCCGAAGGCCCCGATGCGAACCCCGATCCGCTGCTGTCGGCCCACGACATTCGTGAAACCTTCGCCCGCATGGCGATGAACGACGAAGAAACCGTGGCGCTGGTCGCCGGGGGCCATACCTTTGGCAAGGCCCACGGCAATGGTGACGCGGACCTTGTGGGGGCGGAGCCTGAAGGCGCAGACATCACCGCTCAGGGCCTTGGCTGGCTGTCCAGCCACGCAAGCGGCAAGGGCGTGGATGCGATCACATCTGGGATCGAAGGCCCGTGGACGGCTAATCCGACCCAGTGGGACATGGGCTATTTCGACGTGCTGTTCGGCTGCGACTGGGAACTGACCAAGTCGCCCGCAGGCGCCAACCAGTGGCAGCCCAAGTCGGATGACTGCCCGCGCGCGCCGCAGGTAGATGGCTCAGGCGACACCGTGCCGCTGATGATGACGACCGCTGACATGGCAATGCGCATGGACCCGGCCTACGAGAAAATCTCGCGCCACTATCACGCCAACCCGGAAGAGTTCGCGGATGCCTACGCGCGTGCGTGGTTCAAGCTGACGCACCGGGACATGGGCCCCAAGGCCCGTTACCTTGGCAGCGAAGTGCCTGCCGAAGAGCTGATCTGGCAGGATCCGGTGCCCGCAGGTACGGCCATGTCTGACGCCCAGGTGGCCGATGTGAAGGCCGCGATCATGGGCACTGGGCTGAGCATCTCTGACCTGGTGGGCGCGGCCTGGGCCTCGGCCTCCACCTATCGTAAGTCGGATCATCGCGGGGGTGCCAACGGTGCCCGTGTGCGTCTTGCCCCGCAGAAGGACTGGGAAGCGAACCAGCCGGAGCAGCTGGCAAAGGTTCTGAGCGCGCTGGAAGGTGTGAAGCCTGAAGGTGTGTCCATCGCTGACATGATCGTGCTGGGCGGTGCAGCTGCCGTTGAGGCAGCGGCGAAAGCGGCGGGTCACGATGTGAGCGTGGCTGTCAGCACCGGGCGCGGCGATGCGGGCGACGCGCAGACCGATGCCGAGAGCTTTGACGTGCTGGAGCCCGAAGCCGATGGCTTCCGCAACTACCTCAAGGCTAGCTATGCTGTGCCGACCGAAAAGATGCTGGTCGACCGCGCGCAATTGCTGGGCCTCTCGGCACCTGAAATGACGGTGCTGGTCGGTGGTTTGCGGATGCTGGGTGCCAACCACGGCGGGTCACAGCATGGCGTCTGGACAGACACGCCGGGTGCTTTGACCAACGATTTCTTCAAGGCGCTCATGGACATGAGTGTGGAGTGGGTCGCCACTGACTCCAGCGGCGAAGAGTTCGAGGCCAAAGACCGCGCCACAGGCGAGGTCAAGCGCACCGGCACACGCGTCGATCTGGTGTTTGGCTCCAACAGCCAGCTGCGCGCATTGTCGGAGGCTTATGCGCAGGACGATGCCTCTGCCAAATTCGTTGCAGATTTTGTTGCCGCCTGGACCAAGGTCATGGACGCGGATCGTTTCGACATCTGATCCTGCAGGTAGGGTGGGCGGTGCGCCCACCTTACGTAAGGTGGAGGCCTCCTCCACCCTCTGCTTTGAATAAGGAGGGCAGCGCTGCGGTGCTGCCCTTTTTCTTTGACAGCCGCGTGGGGTCAGGCGCAGTCTTGGCTCATGGAATCAGCCGTCAAGGATATGGGCCGCAGGGCCACGGGGTGTGATCTGGTCACCTGAAGGGCACGCACGCCCGATCCTGCCCACCCTGACCGATTGCGAACTTCCATGACCACTTCACCCAAGCTACGGCTTGCCGTCGACATTGGCGGCACCTTCACCGATACCGTGCTGGCGCGCGGCACTGATCTGTTGACTGCCAAGACGGCGACCACACCCACCAACCCCACCCGGGGTGCGCTGGACGGGGTGCGGGACGTGCTTGGCCAGGCCGATGCCGCTTGGGCGGATATCGAAGGCTTTATCCACGGCACCACGCTGGCCACCAATGCACTGATTGAGCGGCGCGGCGCACGGGTGGCGACGATCACCAATGCGGGCTTTCGCGACATTCTGGAAATCGCCTACGAGCGGCGCTACGCCCAGTATGACATCGACCTGGTCAAGCCGGACCTGATCGTGCCTCGCGCCCGGTCCTTTACCATCGCAGGGCGCATGAACGTGGCGGGGGAGGAACTGGAACCGCTGGATCTGGCCGCCGTGCCTGCGCTGGTTGAGGCCCTGCGTGGATGCGGGGCAGAGGCGGTGGCAGTTTGCCTGCTGCATGCCTATGCCAACCCGGCCCATGAGTTGGCCTTGAGGGAGGCTCTGGCACAGGCTTTGCCGGGTATTGCGGTTTCTTTGAGCCATGAGGTCAGCCCTGAGGCCCGGGAATTCGACCGGCTCTGCACCACCATTGCCAACGCATATGTGCAGCCTCTGATGGCCCGCTATCTGGCTGATCTGGAGGCGCAATTCCGCCATGAAGGTCTAACCTGCCCAATCCTCATGATGACGGCAGGCGGCGGTATGACCACGCTTGAGACCGCAGCCCGTCTGCCGATCAGGCTGGTGGAATCCGGCCCCGCAGGTGGAGCCATTCTGGCGGCGCGCATGGCGCGTCAGGCGGGTGAAGACGAAGTGCTGTCCTTCGATATGGGCGGCACCACGGCAAAGCTGTGCCTTATCGATCAGGGCCGCCCGCAAATGGCGCGACGGTTTGAGATCGCGCGGGCCGAGCGGTTCATCAAAGGCTCCGGCATGCCGGTGCGCATCCCGGTGCTGGAGATGATCGAGATTGGTGCGGGGGGCGGGTCCATCGCCGCTGTGGACCGGCTGGGTCGTCTGACTGTGGGGCCACAGAGCGCGGGGGCGGAGCCGGGGCCTGCCGCCTTTGGCAAGGGCGGGGTGGAAGCGACGGTGAGTGATGCGGACATCGTGTTGGGCTACATCCAGCCAGCCTATTTTGCTGAAGGGCGGTTGCAGATCGATCCCGAAGCCGCCGGGCAGGCGCTGGATCGCTCCGTTGGGCAGGTGCTGCGGATAAAGCCGGTCGAGGCCGCGCAAGGCATCAGCGCCATCGTTGACGAAAGCATGGCCAGTGCAGCGCGCATGCATGCGGTGGAGTCAGGCAAACAAGCCGAAACGCGGCTGATGATCGCCTTTGGTGGCAACGGACCATTGCATGCCACGCGGCTGGCGCGGCGGGCTGGGGTGAAGCGCATTTTGATTCCGCGCGATCCGGGCGTGGGCTCTGCCGTTGGTTTTTTATATGCGCCGGTGTCGTTCGAGATCGTCCGCTCACGCCACACGATGCTGGAAGGGTTGGAGGTTGAGACGGTGAACGGCTTCCTCAATACCATGGTTGATGAAGCCACCGATGTTGTCAGGGAGGGTGCGCCGGGGGCGCACCTTACGGTCCGGCGGCAGGCCTTCATGCGCTATCACGGGCAGGGGCATGAGATTGAAGTGAGCCTGCCGGAGGGTGAGCTGGACGCAGGCGCGCTGGCCCGGATGTTGGCGGATTTTGAGGCGGAATACGCCCGCCAGTTCAGCCGCGCGGTGCCGGGTATGCAGATCGAAATCCTGAACTGGGCGGTTCAGGTATCGTCGCCCGCACCGCCACATGACGATACGCTCAAAGCCGATGAGGCATCCCACGTGGAAGCACAAGGCACGGCTGAAATGACCTGTGATGTGACGGGGGAAAATGTTGCAGCAGCCATCTACGAGCGAGCGCTTCTTATACCGGGGGCAAAGATCATAGGGCCTGCGCTGATCGTGGAGCCGCAGACCACCACGCTGGTGAGTGCGGACTTCACCGCCCGACTTGATGGCGCGGGCAACATCATCATGGAGCGCATCGCATGACCCATTCCCAGACCGACTACCAAGTGATGTGGAACCGTCTTTTGGCGGTGGTGGAAGAGCAGGGACAGGCGCTGATCCGTGCGGCCTTTTCGCCGATTGTACGGGAGTGTGGCGACATCTCTGCCGGGATTTTTGACCTGCAGGGCCGGATGCTGGCGCAGGCCGTGACAGGCACGCCAGGGCATATCAACACAATGGCCGAGGCGGTCAAAACCCTGCGCGCGCGGTTTTCGTTGCAAGAGATGAAGCCGGGCGACATCTACATGACCAACGACCCCTGGATCGCGTCGGGGCATCTGAACGACTTCCTGCTGATGATGCCTGTGTTTCATGAAGGGGCCGTGGTGGGCTTCACCTCATGCACCTCGCACCTGGTGGACCTAGGCGGGCTCGGCATGGGGCCCGAAGGATCGGACATCTATGACGAAGGCCTGTTGATCCCGCCTTGCAAGCTGGTGGATGCGGGCGAGGTGAATGCACTGCTTATGGATATCGTGCGCGCCAACAGCCGGGAACCTGTGGCGAATGAGGGTGACATCTATGCTCTGATCGCCTGCTGCGAGGCGGGTGCGCAGCGATTGTCTGGAATGATGGCGGAATTCGGTCTGGACGACCTGGGGCCACTGGCGGAGCATATTATTGAGACCTCGCGCAAGGGTACTTTGGCGGAGATCGCGGCCCTGCCGAAGGGGGTTTACCTCAACACGCTGGTGATCGATGGCGACGATGCGCCGATCACGTTGCGGGCGGCGTTGACGGTGGCCGAAGATCACGTCGAGCTAGATTTTGACGGCACGGATGGGTTGAGCCCCAAGGGCATCAACGTGCCGCTGAACTATGCCACGGCCTATTCTGTCTTTGCCCTGCGCTGCCTGATTGGCGCGGATATTCCCAACAATGCCGGGTCCCTGGAACGCTTCCGGGTGGTGGCCCCTGACAATTGTATTCTGAACGCATTGGCCCCCGCGCCGGTGGCCATGCGCCACACCATTGGGCAGATGACGCCTGATCTGGTTTACGGCTGTCTGGCTCAAGCCCTGCCGGATCGTGTGCCTGCGGAAGGGGCGTCCTGCATGTACGATCTGCCCCTGCGTCATACGCCGGAGGCCGTTGCCCGCGGCGATACGGAATTTGCTTTGGAATTGGTGTTTTCTGGTGGCACAGGCGCACGACCGGGGTTGGACGGCTTGTCGGCCACGGCGTTCCCCTCTGGCGTTTGGGGCTCGCAAGTGGAGACAACGGAGGCGGCTGCCCCGGTGCTGATCACTCGGCGAGAGCTGCGCGTGGACAGTGGGGGTGCAGGCCGGATGCGCGGCGGTTTGGGTCAGCGAATCGAGATGGAGAGCGCCAAGGGCGAGGACTTGATGCTGTTCTTGTCGGTTGAGCGGGTGGATGCGCCCGCTGCGGGGCGTGATGGCGGGGCTGCGGGGGCTGCAGGGCGCATCCGTTTGGGAGAACGGGACCTTCCGGGCAAAGGTGTCGTGCGCATCCCGGCAGGCGAGCGGCTGATCTTTGAGACCCCGGGCGGCGGGGGCTTTGGCAATCCGGCTGCGCGCGCGCCGGAGGCTTTGGCCACCGATCTTGAAGACGGGCTTGTGAGCCGCGATGCTGCGCGCGACATCTATGGGGGCAAGCTATGAGTGACTATCCGTCGCGGGGTCGGGCGCGCTTTGGTGTACTGGTGCCATTTACAAACTCAAACCTGGAGCAGGATTTCGCCTTGCTGCGGCCCGAAGGCGTTTCGCTGCATTACGCGCGGCTTGGCGGGTATGACCGTGACGAGATCCCGGACGAGACGCAGATGCAGGGGCTGGGGGCTGCGGATATGGAGGCCGAGTTGGAGATGATCGCAGGCGTGCGTCCGGATGTGGTGTTCTATGGCTGCACCTCTGCCACGCTGACCCACGGGGTGGCCTTTGACCGCGATCTGGCAGCACGCATCAAGCGGGACACGGGGGCTGCAACGGTGACGGCGGCAGGCGCTTTGGTGAACGCCTTGCGCGCGGTAGGGGCCACGCGGATCGGCTTCGCCTCGCCTTATGTGCCTGCGATCAATGACATGGCGATTGCGTTCTTGGCCTCAGAAGGTGTTACGACCGTGACCCGTTCAGAGGTTGAAGAGAGGCTTGATAATGACGGGCAGGGGGCGCTGACACCGGAACGGGTGTTTGAGTTGGGACGTGCTGCGGATCACGCAGAGGCGGAGGCCGTGGTGCTGTCGTGTACCGACATGCGGTCGGTTGAAACCGTCGCGGCGCTGGAACAGGCGCTGGGCAAGCCGGTGATCACCTCCAACCAGGCAATGATGCTGCAAGGAATGCAGTTGGCGGGGATTGATGATGCTGTTCCGGGGTATGGCGCGTTGCTGGAAAGGCGGTTTGGATGACGAAGGTTCTGCTGCACAACGACCGGACGGCGCATTTGCAAGGCTGGTTGGAAGAGGCTGGTTCGGGGGTGGAGGTATCCACGTGTGAGACCCACGCGGGGATGGCAGCAGCATTGGAGACGTTTAAGCCCGACGTGGTCTTTTCCATTCGTTTTGCGGGGGAGGGGTTCCCGACCGAGGCGCTTTTGGGGCCGCACGGGCCACGCTGGCTGGCCAACGGCGGCTCTGGTACAAACCACTTGGGCGTCTGGGATGGCACCCGGGTCACGGTGACCAACACGGCGGGTGTCGCGGCGGACATGATGGCGGAGTACATCCTGGGCGGCTTTTTGCACTTCACGCTGGATGTGCCGGGGTTGCGGGCGGATCAGGCCGCACGCCGCTGGGACACACGGCGCATGGTGCGGCCGCTCAGCGGTAAGACGCTGCTGATTGTGGGGCTTGGCCATACGGGGCGGTCGCTGGCCGCGCGGGCGCAGGCCTTTGGCATGAAGGTGCTGGGCACGCGGGCACGGGTACAGCAAACCGCCCATGTCGACGAAGTCTTTGCTGCAGATGACCTGCTGGAGGCGCTACCGTGCGCGGACTTCGTGGCCGTGGCGACGCCTTTGCTGCCTTCCACGCGCGGGCTTTTGGGGCAAGCGGCCTTTGCGGCGATGAAACCCGGTGTCGTGATTGCCGATGTGTCGCGCGGTGGCGTGATTGATCACGCAGCGCTGCTGGGGGCTTTGGCGGAGGGCCGGGTCGCGGGAGCCGCGTTGGATGTGTTTGAGACGGAGCCTCTGCCGGAAAGCAGTCCGCTTTGGGATCAGCCGAACGTTTTGATCTCGCCCCATTGTTCGTCGGTGCATGCGGATTGGGAGGCGGCCTCCTTCGAGGTGTTTCTGGACAATCTGCGACGTTGGGAAGCGGGGGAGCCGTTGCAGAACGTGGTGGACCCGGTGCGCGGTTACTGAGCGGCGTAGATTGCAATGCTGGACGGGACCCCGCGCGTGATCCTGGGATGAGCAAAGGCCAGTATTGCGGGCAGACACCGCTATGTGGACGCGTCTACGTGGCGGTGTCTATTGGGTAAGGCGCGTTGCGAAATCCCAAAAATCTCAATTTATCAGATGATTACGGCCATACTTCTGCGGCTAGTCTAAACCATACCCTGCTGTGTAGACGCGTCTACACAGCAGGGTATGTCGGTGTTGACACCCAACACCAAAGGCCCCGCCCGGAAGGTCCCGGCAGGGTGGATCGGCTCATCAAGAATGCGGGGAAGCCAAAGCAAAAGAAGCGGCGCCGCTTGTCGGATATCATCGAGATGGGCCAAGGCCCACCATCCTGAATTCAAGACGGCGCAGTGCTTCGCGCCTCTGATCCTATGGTGCCGGAAAGGTGCTTTATACCGGCGATGTAGCTACGGTGGCGGGTTCTAACCGTTCGCGGTAAACCACGCGTAGCACCAGCGCGCGCAAGGCACAGGCATCATGCAACAGTTCGACTTCATTGTGATCGGGGCAGGCTCAGCCGGGTGTGCGGTTGCAGGGCAATTGGCGCGCGCGCACCTCGGCACGGTTGCGGTGTTGGAGGCGGGGCCAAGTGACGCCGCACCGCAGGTTAAAGTGCCCTTCGGATTGCTGTTCAGCATGGGAAGCGGACGGGATTGGCGGTTCCAGACAGCCCCGCAGTCAGGGGCTGCCGCGCGCGCGGTCAAAGTGCCGCGCGGGCGCATGATCGGCGGGTCATCGTCGATCAATTCCATGGTCTGGTTTCGCGGGCGGTCAGACGATTTCGATGGCTGGCAAGTGCCCGGCTGGTCCTGGGATGAGGTTGCGCCTGCCTTTGAGGAAGTCGAGGCCGTGATTACGCCGCAGCGCCTGCCGGATCCGCATCCGCTCTCTGAAAGGTTTGCGCGTGCTTTGGGCGACAATGGCCAGGCGCCACCCACGCCGGAGCGGGAAAGTGCGGGCGTCTTTGAGGTCAACATGCGGCGCGGGCGGCGCTGGTCGGCGGCGGATGCCTTTCTGCGCCCTGCGTTGGCGACGGGCCGGGTGGACGTGATCACCGGAGCCGTCGTGGACCGGATCGGGCTGAAGGATGGGGCGGCGCGCGTGGTCCACCTTGTGGGTGGGCGTACCCTGCAGGCCCGGCGCGGCGTGGTGCTGAGCGCGGGCAGTCTCGCCTCGCCTGCGATCCTGATGCGGTCGGGGTTGGGGCCTGCTGACCATTTGCAGGACCTTGGCATTGAGGTGCTTCGCAATATGCCAGGCATCGGGGCCAATTTGCATGACCATCCGGCCGTGGGGCTACATCATGCGGGTCCACGTTCGGGCTATGGGCTGACGTTGGACCAACTGCCGCGCTGGGCGTGGTCGCCTTTTGACTGGCTCTTGCGCCGCAAAGGGCGGATGACGTCGAACTTCGTCGAGGCCAGCGCGTTCTTCCGCGCGGCCCCCGTGGGGGCTGATGGGGATGAACGGCCGGACTGTCAGGTGCATTTCATCCCCTACATGATGGGCTATCAGGGGCGGCAGATCGTGCCGGGATCGGGCTACTTCGCGGATGTCTGCGTGTGTCGACCGACGTCGCGTGGGGCGTTGCGGCTGAGCGCCGCTGATCCCAACGTTGCCCCCGAAATTGACCTTGGGCTGTTCAACGACCCCGCAGACCTGGACATCCTCACCAGCGGGTTTCTGCGCCTGAGACAGATCCTCGCCACCGCCCCGTTTGAGAGCCGCGCGGCACCGGAGGCCTATCCCGGCACCGCAGTCACAACCCGGGACGAGGTGGCAGACTACATCCGCACCCATTGCGGAACGGCTTATCATCCAGTGGGTACGCTCTCGATGGGGGAGGGTGGTCCGGTTGACGCGGGGCTTGCGCTCAAAGGCATAGAGGGGTTGTGGATTGCCGATGCCTCTGTGATGCCTCAGGTCACTTCCGCCAATACCAATGCGCCTTCGATGATGATCGGCTATCGCGCCGGGGGGCTGATTGCTGAGGCTGTGAAAGCGGGCTGAGTTCGCCCGCGCGTGATTGATGTTCGCGAACGGGACGGACGGGTTTGCCCCGGTTGCCAGACTGAGCCTGTCGGCAAAGGAGATATGCCATGAAGGGAAGTTGTCTGTGTGGGGCGGTGATCTATGAGGTCACTGGCGAGCTGCGGTCCGTTGTCGGGTGCCACTGCGCGCAGTGTCGCAAGACGAGCGGTCACTTTGTAGCGGCGACGCAGGCAAAGAATGCTGACCTGCTGGTGGCGGGCGGCGATGCGCTAAAGTGGTATCGATCCTCTGAAACGGCCGAGCGCGGGTTTTGTGTGCTCTGGGGTCTTCGCTGTTCTGGCGAAGGGTCGGGGCGGATGAGACCTCGATTATGGCAGGAACGCTGGATGGGCCGACAGGCTTGCAGATGGACCGGCAGCTCTATCCGGAGGACAAGGGCGACTACTACGATCTGCCGAAAGCGGAAGTGGTGCCGCAGTCTTCTCTGACCGAATAGGCTGCTTTGACACCGACTGCCCGCTCTCAAAGCCCATTTGCGCCACGCTAGGTCGCAAACCGTCTTGACCCGCAACTGGACAGAGGTGTCTATTCGCCTCAAAGCATCAGGGGAATCGGACCATGAAATCGCATTACAGAGTTGTCGTCATCGGGGGCGGTGTTGTCGGGGCGTCCGTTCTTTACCACCTGGCCAAGATGGGCTGGTCGGACGTGGCATTGGTGGAGCGCTCGGTTCTGACGGCCGGGTCCAGTTGGCATGCAGCGGGCGGCATTCATGCGCTGAACGCGGATCCGAACATCGCGGCCTTGCAGGCCTATACCATTGATTTGTTGAGTGAAATCGAAAAGGAAAGCGGCCAGAACATCGGTCTGCACATGACCGGTGGTTTGACCATGGCCGGCACGCCTGACCGTTGGGAATGGCTGCAATCGGCCTATCGCACGTTCCAATCCATCGGCATCGAAGACTGCCGGTTGGTGAGCGTTGAAGAGGCGGTGGAGCTGAACCCGATCATGTCGGGCGACGGCCTCTTGGGCGGTATGTGGGCCGACCGTGAGGGATATATCGACACCACGGGCACAGTGCATGCCTATGCGGGCGCGGCCAAGAAACACGGGGCGGAGGTGATCGAACACAACCGCGTGCTGGAGCTGAACCAGACGCTGGAAGGCTGGGAAGTGGTGACTGAGAAGGGCACCATCACCTGCGAGCATGTGGTTAACGCCGCAGGCCTTTGGGCCAAGCAGGTAGGGCGCATGGCAGGGATTGAACTGCCCGTGAGCCCGCTCAACCACCACTATCTGGTGTCCGACAGCATCCCCGCGTTGGAAGAGATCGACTTTGAGGTTCCAATGACCGTCGATCTGGAAGGCTTCACCTATCTTCGACAGGACCAGAAGGGCGTCCTGCTGGGCATCTACGAGATCGACCACCAGCACTGGAACATGGATGGCGCGCCTTGGGATTACGGGTTTGAGCTGCAGCAAGAAGACACCGACCGGATCGAGAAAGAGCTTATCCTCGGGTTTGAGCGCTATCCCTGCCTGCAGGAGGTTGGCGTCAAGACCTGGGTGAACGGGGCCTTTACTTTCTCGCCGGACGGCAACCCGTTGGTCGGCCCGGTGCCGGGCAAGCGTGGCTATTGGTCCGCCTGTGCGGTGATGGCGGGCTTCCTACAGGGTGGCGGCGTGGGCAAATCTCTGGCTGAGTGGATGATCCATGGCGAGCCGGAGGCGGATGTCTATGGCATGGATGTCGCGCGCTACGGCATCTGGGCCGAGAACAAGCAGTACATCAAGGAAACCACAGGGCAGTTCTATTCCCGGCGCTTTGTGATGACCTATCCGAATGAGCAGTTGCCTGCGGGGCGTCCGTTGAAGATGACGGGTATTTATGCCGATCAGTCCGAGGCAGGGGCCGTTTGGGGACAAAGCTGGGATCTGGAAGTGCCTTTGTATTTCGCGCCGAAGGGTTTTGAGGAAACGCCGTCGCTGAAGCGCTCCGACGCTCATGACATCGTTGGGGCGGAGTGCCGGGCGGTGCGCGAAAATGTTGGCTTGCTGGACATCACGGCGTTCTCCCGGTTTGAGGTCACGGGGCCGAATGCGGAGGCATGGCTGGACAAGATGATGGCGTCGAAACTGCCAGCCGCCGGACGGGTGAAGCTGGCCCCGATGCTGGGCCATGACGGGCGAATGAAAGGCGACTTGACCATCTTCAACTGGGGCGATGGGCGCTACTGGATCACTGGGTCTTATTATCTGCGCACTTGGCATATGCGCTGGTTCAACGACCACATGGAGGATGGTGTCAGCGTCCGCGACCTGGGGGACGAAATGGCAGGTATGTCGCTTTCCGGACCCAAGGCGCGGGCTGTGATGCAGGATGTGGTCACCGATGGCGATGTGGATGCGCTCAAGTTCATGGGGTGTGCGCCGATGGATGTGGGCTTGGTCCGGTGTTCGGTTGGGCGGCTCTCGGTTGCGGGCGAGTTGGGGTATGAACTCCACTGCCGTGCGGGTGATCTGAAGGCTTTGCGTGACACGCTGCTGGCGGCCGGAGCCGATCACGGGATGATCGAATACGGCTTCAACGCGCTGCTGTCGCTGCGGTTGGAAAAGTCCTTTGGCATCTGGTCGGCGGAATTCACACAAGGCTACACGCCGGGTGAAACCGGCATGGACCGCTGGATCGACTGGTCGAAGGACTTTGTCGGCAAGGAAGCGGCTGTCAAAGAGCGCGACGCGAACGCGCCGGGCAAGGTGCTGGTGACGCTGGAGGTCGAAGCGGATGGCGCGGATGCGGCAGGCTATGAGCCCGTATGGGCGGGCGAGGCCAAGATCGGCTTTGTCACCTCGGGCGGCTATGGCCACACCACGGGTAAGTCGCTGGCGATGGCCTTGATCGACAAGGAGCATGCGGGCGAGGGGACCGATCTGTCCGTGCATGTCGTTGGCGTGGAGCGGAAGGCTAAGGTCATCCCCGCCTCGCCTTACGATCCCGACGGCAAAGCGATGCGGGCATGAGCAGGCGCGGCGGCAGGCGCGGGGCTGCGGCTGCTGCCGACACCCCCAGGCGCAAGGTGGACTACCACAACCTGCGCAACCCGTTCCCTATGATGACGGTCTTTTCCGAGGATGAGATTGCCAACATGCACGACGCGGCTTTGCGCACGTTGGAGGAGCTGGGCCTGAAGGTCCTGCTGCCCGAAGCGGTGCAGCTGTTCAAAGCAGCGGGTGCGCGGATCGAGGGGGAGATGGTCTATCTGGGTCGCGAGATCGTGGAGGCGGCGATTGCCTCTGCGCCTCGGTCGATTTTGGGGCGCGCGGGCAGCCGGGCGCGGGATGTGACGCTGGAGCTGGGCTCGTTGGTCTTTCAGCCGGGTGCTGGTGCGCCGCATGCCACCGATCTGGTGCGGGGGCGTCGGCCCGGTTCCGCGCAGGACTTTCGCGAATACACCCAGATCGCGCATCACTTTGATGTCTTTCAGATGATGTCGCCTTCGGTGGAGCCGCAGGACGTGCCCACCCATCTGCGCCATTACTTTACGACCGAAGTGCAGATGACGTTGACGGATAAGTTTCCCTTCGTCTTTTCGCGCGGCACACCGCAGGTGCGCGAAACCTTTGATATGTTGCAGATTTTCCGGGGGCTGGATGATGAATCTTTTGCGGCGGCACCCCATTGCTACACGATCATCAATACCAATTCCCCGCGCACGCTGGATATCCCCATGGCGCAAGGGCTCATCGATTTTGCGCGCGCTGGGCAGTTGTCGATTGTGACGCCCTTTACGCTGATGGGGGCCATGGCACCGATCACGGTGGCAGGGGCGATCACGCTGTCCCATGCCGAAGCGCTGGCTGGGATCACGCTGACGCAGTTGGCCAAACCGGGCGCGCCGGTGTGCTATGGCACGTTCACTTCAAACGTGGACATGAAGTCAGGCGCACCGGCCTTTGGTACGCCGGGACATTTCCATGCCTCGATCGCCGCCGGGCAATTGGCGCGGCAGGTGGGGCTGCCCTGGCGGTCGGCGGCAGGGTCGGCGGCGAACCTCAATGACGTGCAGGCCGCCAATGAGAACCAGATGGGGCTTTGGGGCTGCCTGATGGCCGGGGCGACGGTGGTCATTCATTCGGCAGGCTGGCTGGAGGGCGGTTTGAGCGTGTCCTATGAAAAGCTGGTCACGGATGCCGAAGTGCTGAACATGGTGGCCGAGCTTTGTGCAGGGGCGCAGGCGGGGGAGGATGAGATCGGGTTTGACAACGCCTTGTCTCATGTCGACCCGTCGGGGCATTTCTTTGCCGCCCCTCAGACCATGGCACGGTACAACACGGAGTTCTATGAGCCCATTGTGCACGACTACGCCAACTTTGGCACCTGGACAGAGCGGGGGGCGGAGGACATCAACGCGCGCGCCACGCGGTACTGGCAGGGGATCCTGGAGAAGGATGCGCGGCCGGACGTGGATGGTGACAGGTTGGAAGCCTTGCAGGCCTATATCGCGAAAGGGACAAAAGCCGGGGGCGCGCCGCCTGAGAGTTGACGGGGCGTTTTCCTGCGAGGAAAACGGAAGGGAAAAGTCGACTTTTCCGGATCGAAATTCTCGCAGAATTTCGGGGCCCGCAGGGAAGGACAGTAAGATGACAGACCCCACACCGCTTTACGGCAACACCAAGGTCACCCGAGCCGATTGGCTGACGGTGGCCATGGACCTGCTGGTCAGTGAAGGCGTGGGCCAGGTCAAGGTCTTGTCCATCTCGGAGCGGCTGGGCGTTTCGCGGTCGTCGTTCTATTGGTACTTCAAGAGCCGTCAGGACCTGCTGAGCGCCTTGCTGGAGCAGTGGGAACAGACGAACACGGCATTGTTGATCCGTCATGCCGAGATGCCTGCCGCGACGATCACCGAAGGGGTCTGCAACATCTCGCGCTGCTGGGTGGACCCGGCCCTTTTCAACCACAAGCTGGACTTTGCGATCCGCGAGTGGGCGCGCCGTGATGGGGCGGTCCGGCGCGTGATTGACCAGACTGATGCGGCGCGGGTCGCCGCTTTTGCCGCCCTTTTTGAGCGCTTTGACTATGACCCGGATGAGGCTGAAGTGCGGGCGCGGGTGATGTACTACATGCAGGTGGGCTATTACGCGCTGGAGCTTTCCGAGCCTATCGAAGAGCGCATGAAACGCGTGTGGAACTATGTGCTGAGCTTCACGGGGCGCACGCCGCAACAGGCGGAGATTGACGCGCTTTTGGACTATACCGAAAAGGCGCATGGACGGTGATGGTTTGCCTTGGCGCATCCTAGGAGTAAGCTGACGGCGGAGAGGGCACCGCCATGTTGACCGCAGACCAGATCGAGACCTATCGCCGTGATGGCTTTTTGCGGGTGGAAGGGGCGTTGAACGCAGAGGAGCTGGCGCGCCTTCAACGCATCACGGACCGCTTGATCGACGCCTCTCGCTCTGTCACGCAGAGCAACGACATTTATGATCTGGATGAAGGTCACAGTGCGAATGCCCCTCGCCTTACGCGGATCAAACTGCCGCATTTACAGGACCCGGCATTTTGGGAGATCGCGGTGAACTCGCGCCTGACGGATATCCTCAGGCAGCTTCTGGGTGAAAATGTCTTGCTGCAAACCTCCAAGCTCAACACCAAGGCACCGGGCGGCGGGGCAGCAGTGGAATGGCATCAGGACTGGGCGTTCTACCCACACACCAATGATGATCTGCTGGCCTTTGGCGTGATGCTGGAAGACGTGGACGAAAAAAATGGTCCCCTGCAGGTGATCCCGGGCAGTCATCGTGGCCCGGTATTGAGCCATCAGAACGGCGAAGGTGTTTTCTGTGGCGCGGTAGATCCCGATGACCCGGCGTTTGAGGGCGAAAAGGCGGTGACGCTCACGGGCAAGGCGGGGGACATGACAATCCACCACGTGCGTGCGTTACATGGCTCTGCCCCCAACACCAGCGATCGGGCCCGAAAGATCCTGTTTTACGAATGCGCCGCAGCCGATGCCTGGCCGCTGATGGGCGGGTCTGCCTACATCCAGCGGCTGGAGCAGGGCGCGCAGTGGCAGGATGTGCAGGACCGCATGATATGCGGCACCCCGGTGCTTGAGCCACGGTTGGAACAGGTGCCCGTCCGGCTGCCATACCCGCCGCCTGCGGATAATTCTTCGATTTTCAAGTTGCAGCAGTCTGGCGGGGCGAAATCGGCCTTTGGCTAATGGTTTCCCGCTTATCCGCGGCCCCATGAGATTTTCGCCCATACCCGTTCATGGCAGATGTAAGTGACTGTCCCTACGGCAAAAGTAGCCAAGGCCAATCCGCTTGCGGCGCTGATTGAGCCGGTGGTGAGGTAGCCCAGAAAGATCATCACAACAAAACCCATGAGCTGCCAGGTGATCGCCTTAACAACGGTGCGTTTTCTTTGATCCATCGGATTTCCTTTCGAGGCTGCCTGCCTTCGCCTATCAAAGGAAAGCAAGGGTCGGCAATTCTGAGAATTGTCTACTTTTCACACCTAGCGGGACTATTGTCAGCGGCTGTGCTTTTTATCACAAACCTCTTAACCGGCGATGTTTCTTGACAAAAGCCCGTCTGGTGAGGCCTTCTGCCTCAAATATTCTAAGGAGGATCCCCCATGATGAAAACACGCGCCGCCGTCGCCCTTGAGGCTGGCAAACCCTTGGAGATCATGGAGGTGAACCTCGAAGGCCCCAAGGCCGGTGAGGTTCTGGTTGAGATCAAGGCCACGGGTCTGTGCCATACGGATGAGTTCACCCGTTCGGGTGACGACCCCGAAGGTATCTTCCCGGCCATTCTGGGCCATGAAGGGGCGGGCGTGGTATTGGAAGTGGGTGAAGGTGTGACGACCGTGGAGCCGGGCGATCATGTGATCCCGCTTTACACGCCGGAGTGCCGGAACTGCGAATACTGCACCTCTGGCAAAACAAACCTGTGCCAGGCCATTCGCGTGACGCAAGGCCAGGGCCTGCTGCCCGATGGTACAACGCGGTTCTCCATGGAGGATGGCACGCCCATTCACCACTACATGGGCTGTTCGACCTTCGCCAATCACACCGTCATTCCGGAGATCGCGCTGGCGAAGGTTCGCAAGGACGCGCCTTTTGACAAGATCTGCTACATCGGCTGCGGTGTGACGACCGGTATTGGTGCGGTGATCAACACTGCCAAAGTCGAGATTGGCGCACGCTGCGTTGTCTTTGGTCTGGGCGGCATTGGTCTGAATGTGATTCAGGGTCTGCGGATGGCCGGGGCCGATCAAATTGTGGGCGTTGACCTCAACGACGACAAGGAAGAGATGAGCCGTTACTTCGGCATGACGGACTTTGTGAACCCCACCAAGGTCGATGGTGATCTGGTGGCGCATCTGGTGGAGCTGACGGGGGGCGGCGCGGATTATTCCTTTGACGCCACGGGCAACACCAAGGTGATGCGCGATGCACTGGAATGCGCGCATAAGGGCTGGGGGGAATCGATCATTATCGGCGTGGCCCCGGCGGGTGCGGAGATTTCAACGCGGCCGTTCCAGCTGGTCACGGGCCGGGTTTGGCGCGGTACTGCGTTTGGCGGGGCGAAGGGGCGCACGGATGTGCCAAAGATCGTGGACTGGTACATGAACGGTAAGATCGAGATCGACCCGATGATCACGCACAAGCTGAAGCTGGACGAGATCAACCATGGCTTCCACCTGATGCATGAGGGTGAATCGATCCGAGCTGTTGTCGAGTTCTAAAGTGTAAGGCGGGCGTATCGTCCGCCCAGCTGGTCGGGCCGATAGGCCCGACTTACAAGGTCTCACCTTCGTAAGGGGGGCGTGTCGCCCACCTTTGTTCACCACGACGGCGGGGTGGGCAAGATGCCCACCTTACGCTGCTTTGTCCATCATCCGAAAGCCAATGCTCATGCCGCCAGTACAGACCATCGCCACGGGCATTGTGGTCGCGGTCGTGGGTTTTTTCAGCTCTTTCCCGATCGTGCTGCAGGGGCTTTATGGCATGGGGGCGACGGATGCCCAGGCGGCATCCGGCCTGATGGCCGCTGCTGTGGCCATGGGGTTGACTGGCGTTGTACTGGCTTTGCGGTTCCGCCAGCCCATATCTGTGGCCTGGTCCACACCGGGGGCTGCGCTGTTGGCGGTTCTTGCAGTGCCCGGGGGCGGATTTGCCGAGGCGATCGGGGCATTCATCGTCGCGGGCGTTCTGGTGCTGATCAGCGGGCTTTGGCGGCCCATCGGGCGGATGGTGGCGGCGATCCCCACATCCCTTGCGCAGGCTATGCTGGCAGGGGTGCTTTTGCCCATTTGTCTGGCCCCGGCACGGGCCTTGCCGGAGATCCCGCAGTTCGTGATCCCCATTTTCGCAGCTTGGCTGATCGGCGGCCTGATCAACCGGCTCGCCGCCGTGCCCTGCGCCGTGCTGGCCACAGCTGTCCTGATCGGATGGCAGAGCGGTCTGCCGGATGTGGCACAGACCGGGTGGATCACAGCCCCTGTGTTCACTGGCCCGGCGTTCTCACTCGCCACGGCGATCAGCATCGGGGTACCGCTTTATATCGTCAGCATGGCCACGCAGAACATCCCGGGCATCGCGATCCTGCGGGCCAATGGCTACACGCCGCAGACAGCGCCCCTGCTATCGACGGTCGGGATTGCCTCGATCCTGTCCGCCCCTTTCGGGGCCTATAACACCTGCCTTGCCGCCATTACCTCGGCCATGTGCGCAGGCGAGGACGCGCATCCTGACCCGGCCAAACGCTATCTGGCAGCCGTTGTGGCGGGGCTAGGATATGCGCTTTTTGGTCTTTTCGCAGGGCTGGTCACGGCATTTGCCGCTTCAGCCCCGCCTATGGTCATCGCCTCCCTTGCAGGGCTCGCGTTGATGGGCGTGCTTGCGGGATCGGCGCAGGCTGCCTTTTCGGATCCAAAGGAACGGGATGCAGCGGTGGTCACCCTGCTGGTGACAGCATCCGGCATCACGATTTATGATCTGAGCGCGCCTGTACGGGGCTTGCTTGCAGGGGGCCTGGTCTATGCGGCGAAAAGGCTGCGGGGCTAACTGCTAAAGTCCAAAGCGGCCTGCAACATGTGGCGCACTTGTGCTTCATAGGTCGGGGTGCCTACAGGTGCTATGCCGCTGAGATGCATGGACTTTTCCGCGACACTGAGGCCAAGGGCGGCAGCCATGAATAGCGCGGCCTTCTCCGCACTCCCCAGCATTGCGGCCAGCGGTTCCTGAAATTGTTCTGCCTGTGCAGCACGCACAAGTTCGCCCACGTCTTCGTCATGGGCGTTCATCACAATGAGCCGCATCACGTGCGGGTCGTCGGTGTTTCGGGGGGCCGTGGCAAAGAGGGTCACGACGGCTTCGACAATCGTATCAGGTGTCAGCTCATTCAGCGCTTCCTGGGCAAAGGCCCCTTCGAGCGTCGCCTCAAAGAGCCCGCGTTTGCCGCCAAAATAACGCGAGACAAGGGCCACATCCACGCCTGCCGCCGTGGCGATTTCGCGCAAGGAAACGGCCCCGTAGCCGCGCATCCACATCAGTTTGCGGCCTTCGGTCAGCAGTCTTTCACGTGTGGCGTCGGCCTTTCTCATCCCTTTCTTTTAAGGGGTTGCGGGATTTTGTCAACGCGCGTTGTCAATGCCTGTTGACAAGCGCTCAGAATCGCGTTTGATTGGGTCAACGATTGTTGAATTCCTTGATAGCCCGAGACCGCCACGGAGGAACGCATGAAACTTACCGTCAATGGAACTGAGCACGAGGTGGATGTCGAAGACGACATGCCGCTGTTGTGGGTGCTACGCGATGAGCTGGGCATTGCTGGCCCGAAGTATGGCTGCGGGATTGCCCAATGCGGGGCCTGCACGGTTCATATGGATGGGGTCGCGGTGCGGTCCTGCCAGCTGGCTGCCGCAGATGTGGATGGCGACATCACCACCATCGAGGGTTTGGGCACGCCCGACAGTTTGCATGCCGTTCAAAAGGCCTGGGTAGAACATCAGGTGGCGCAATGTGGCTACTGCCAGGCCGGGCAGATCATGCAGGCCGCGTCCTTTCTGGACCTGAACCCGGAGCCGACAGACGATCAGATTGATGCGGCGATGAGCGGCAACTTGTGCCGCTGTGGCACCTACGTGCGCATCCGGGCCGCGGTGAAGACGGCAGCAGCAAACCTAGCGGAGGGCTAAGACATGGGACGTATGAGAACCATTGCACGGCGGACCTTTCTTGTGGGCGCAGTTGCTATCGCAGGCGGCGTGGCCTTTGGCACCTACATGGTGCGCAAACCCCATGACAACCCGTTGGCTGAAGGGCTGGATGCAGGCGAGGCGACGTTCAACCCCTGGGTCAAGATCGACAGT
Source organism: uncultured Sulfitobacter sp. (assembly GCA_963422245.2). GTDB lineage: Bacteria > Pseudomonadota > Alphaproteobacteria > Rhodobacterales > Rhodobacteraceae > Sulfitobacter. The sequence goes on from CAXMWW010000032.1 coordinate 211,581, forward strand.
GACAAGATCACGCTGATCACGCCCCATGTGGATATTGGGCAGGGTTCTGCCCACATGCAGGCGCTGCTGATTGCTGAAGAAATGGACCTCGACGTCGGCCAGTATGAGACCGATTTCGGCCCGCCAGCGGCGGCGTATTACAATACGGTCCTGGGCAGTGAGACGGCGCCTTTTTGCAGTGACGGACGACAGCTTTGGCGCTCGTTCGGCGCGCTCCATGATGGGGGCCTTGGGCAAGGTGATGGGCTTGCAAGGGACGGGGGGATCGACCTCTGTTCCCGACAGCTTTGACAAGCTGCGCGCTGCGGGTGCGACAGCGCGGGAGACGTTGAAAGCAGCCGCCGCACAGGTGCATGGCGTTGCGGTTGCGGACCTGAAAACCGAGAGCGGTGCGGTGATCCTGCCTGATGGTACGGCGGTGCCCTACGTCGAATTGGCAGGCGCTGCGGCGGGTATTGAACCGGTCACGGATGTGCCGCTGCGCGATGCATCCCAATGGCGTCTGATTGGCAAGGAAACCATCCGTCAGGATATTCTGGCCAAGTCCACCGGCACGCTGGACTACGGGATCGACCTGAAAGTCGACGAGATGGTCCATGCCTCTGTCCGACTGAGCCCGCGTCGCAGTGCGGTGAAATCCTACAACGCGGATTCGGCGCGCCAGATGCGTGGTGTGTCAGCGGTGCTGGAAGTGCCTTTTGGTCTGGCAGTGGTGGCTGACAACACCTGGCGGGCGTTTCAGGCGGCGGAAGCCATTGAGATTGAATGGGAAGCCGCGCCCTATCCAGCGGAACAAGCCGGGCATTGGGCAGCTTTGGAGGCGTCGTTTACCGAGGAGGCTCTGGATGCCGAGTGGCGTGCCGACGGTGACGTCGGGGCCGCGGTTGGCGAGGGCGCTGTAGAGGCCGAATACCGCGCGCCTTATGTGGCGCACCAGCCGTTGGAGCCTTTGGGAGCCATCATCCGGGTGGAGGATGACAAGGTGGAGGTCTGGACGTCTCACCAGGTGCCGCGCTTCCTGCAGCAGAAAGTGGCAGGCGTGACGGGACATGAGCCGGAGCAGGTGATCCTGCACAACCAATATGCGGGCGGCAGTTTTGGTCACCGGCTGGAGTTTGAGAACGTGACTGTCTGTGCCGAAGTGGCCAACCAGATGCGTGGCGTGCCGGTGAAGCTGACCTTCAGCCGGGAAGAGGACTTTGCCTGCGATTTCCCGCGCCACATCGGGATGGCACGTGCCCAAGGGGCTGTTGCGGGTGGCAAGGTGACAGCTGTCGCGATGGATATCGCGTCGCCATCACCCATCCGGTCGCAAATGGGCCGCCTTGGAGTGCCTGCCATGGGGCCGGACACGCAGATCCCTGCAGGGGCGTGGAATGCGCCTTACGGGATCGAGAATTTCCGGTTGCGTGCCTATGCCGCGCCTGAGCTTGCGCCAGTCTCCAGTTGGCGCTCGGTAGGCGCGTCCTCTGCCGGGTTCTTCATCGAAGGGTTCCTGGATGAGGTGATCCATGCCGCCGGGGCCGACCCGATGGAGGAGCGCTTGCGCCTGTGCAATTGGGATGTGGCACGCGGTGTGCTGGAGGCGGCCGCCGAGATGTCTGACTGGGGTGCGGATCTGCCTGCCGGCAGCGGCCGGGGCGTCGCTTTGGTGGAGAGTTTTGGTGTGCCCGTGGCCGAAGTGGTTGAGGTGAGCACCGTGGATGGCGCGATCAAGATCGACAAGGTCTGGGTGGCTGCTGACGTGGGTCAGATCGTCGATCCGGTGAACTTTGAAAACCACGTGCAGGGGGCCGTGGTCTGGGGTCTGGGCCATGCGATGAACTCCGAAATTACCTATTCGGACGGTATGGCGGAGCAGAGCAATTATCACGCGGCGGAGGGCATGCGCCTCTATCAGACGCCCGAGATTGAGGTGCGCGGATTGTCGAACAACTTCACCATCCGAGGCATTGGCGAGCCGCCCGTGCCGCCTGCTGCTCCGGCGCTGGCCAATGCGATCTTTGCGGCCACCGGCACGCGGCTACGAGAGATGCCGTTCAACAAGTTTGTGGAGTTTGTGTGATGCGTATTGGATTTGTCTTTGCAGCAGTTTTGGCCGCTGGGCCATTGATGGCGGCAGGGGACGAGATCACGATTGATCCCCCTGCGGAGGGCTCTGTGAGTGTAGAGGAAGGCTTGGCGGCCTGGGAGCGGATTTATCAGGTGGCCTCTCATCCCCGTTGTGCGAATTGCCATGTGGGGGCAAGTGATCAGCCGATGTGGTCGGGGCCAAGCTATGGCCGCACCCGTGCGCACGGTATGGGCATTCGCGCAGGCGACAGTCGGATCGGGGCGGAGACCATTCCCTGCCGGACCTGTCATGTCACGAATGACGTTGGCGGCAATGATACGCCCCACGCGGCCCCGCAGGTGGCGGCGGCTTGGCAGTTGGCCCCGGTGGAGGCGGATTGGTTTGGCAAATCCAGCGAGGAGATCTGTGCGCAGCTGCGTGACCCGGAGCTAAATGGCGACAGGACGTTTCTGGAGCTTGCCGGCCATCTGGGTCACGACGTGATCCTGCATTGGGCCTGGTCGCCCGGAGGCGGGCGAGAGGCGGCCCCGTATTCGCTGCAGGAACATGCGGATGACGTGTTGGCCTGGGGTGTGGCGGGGCAGCCTTGTCCGCAGGATTAGGACAAACGCGTCAGCGTTCTGTCCATCGGGACGAGAGTCTTTGCGGAGCAAAGGCGCGGTCCCAACGCTCCGTTGCTATTCCGAGCGCTGACCTGATTGAGCGGCTGCGCCGCAAGATATGTTTTGGGTTGCGTGTTGGGCGATGTGTTTTCCGAGGAGTATGAGACTGTGGATGTTGCAGCCTTGGAAAGCGCTTCAGGCTCACCATCCCGGAAATCTGGAGCCGCCCTTGATTGATCTCTGGCCTCGCACTCGGCTGCCGGAGGGGCAAGCACAATGGCCGTATCCCCACCTTCGGGGGGCCCCTCGGCAATTCTGCTTGCCCCTCCGCCCTCCGCGCGCGCGCCCGTTCTCAAGCAAGGGCGGCTCCAGACCGGAGGTCAGTGGCTTTGGTTCAGCTCGTCGCTGGCGGGGATTTCAGCTTCTCGGCGCGCGATATAGGCGAGGAGCTCTTCGTCCTTGGCAATGTCGAGCGAGGGTTTCTGGTATTCGCTGAGCAGCTTTTTGGCATGATTAAGCGCGCGTTCGGTGATCTCCACGCCGCCTTCGGCCTGCCACTGTTCGATGGAGTTGTTGTCGAAAAGCTCCGGCATGAAGAAGGCGGTCTGGAAGTTTTCCTGCGTATGTGGATGGCCCAGATAGTGCCCGCCGGGGCCCACATCCGGCACGGCGGCCAGGGCATCATCGAAGTCGTCAAAGTTCACTCCCTGCGCCAAGCGGTGCGCCATGGCGCATTGTTCTGCGTCCACAATGAATTTGGCGACAGAGCAGTGCATCCCGGCCTCGTTCCAGCCCGCCGAGTGCCAGATGTAGTTGGCACCGGCATGCATGACGGCCTGCAGTGTTGTGGCGCTTTCGTAGCCTGCTTGCGCGTCAAAGGTTTTGGCCCCGCCGAGTGTGTTCGAGGTGCGCCAGGGGACGTCGTAGAACCGCGCCATCTGGCCGATCATGAAGTTCATCAGGCTGATTTCCGGGGTGCCCGCCATAGGCGCGCCGGACTTCATGGAGACGGTGGAGAGGTAGTGGCCGTAGATCGCGGGTGCGCCGCGGCGGATGACTTGGGTGTAGGCCAGGGCGGAGAGCGCTTCAGCGTTGAGCTGGGCGACAGAGGCTGCAACAGAGGCGGGCGTGTTGGCCCCACCCAGCACGAAGGGCGAGCAGAGCACCGGTTGATTGGCGCGGGAAAACGCGCGCATCGCCCCCAGCATGGTTTCGTCCCACACGAGAGGGGAGTTGCCGTTGCAATTGCCGGTCACCACCGGGTGCGTGTCGATGAAATCCGACCCAAAGAGGATGCGGCACATGTCGATGACGTCCTCAGCGTTTTTGGGGCTGGTGGTCATGCCCATGAAGGTCTTGTCAGAATGCTTCATCGAGGAATAGGTGATCCGCAGATGGCGCTGGCTGATCGGGTGGTCGTAGGGTTCCACGATATGATGGGCCGAGGAATGCAGGCTGGGCAGCATGTGGCTGAGTTTGTGGAACATCGCCAGATCGTCGAGCGTCGGGTTGCGGCGCACATCCTCGAGGTCCCGCAGGTAGGGGGCACCGGTCATGGGGACGAAGATCGATTTGGTGCCGCCGAGTGCCACGTTCTTTTGCGGGTCGCGCGCGTGGTAGGTGAAAGAGCTGGGGATGGTGGCAATGAGATCGCGCACGAGGCCGCGGTCGAGGTAGACACGTTCGCCTTCGACCTTGGCTCCGGCCTGTTCCCAGTCGGCCAGGGCAATGTCATCGCGGAAGATCACCCCAACGTTTTCGAGGATGTCCATGGAGGCGGCGTCGATCTTCTCCACCTGTGATCCTGTGAGGATTTCGCACGTGGGGATCTTGTTGTTGATGCCCGGCAGCATTGTGAAATCCACAGCCGTGCGCATCGCTCGGCGGGCCGCACGGCCACCGGCGCGGGAACGGGGTAAAGCTTCAGTGGTCATGGGCCGCATCCTTGTTCTATTCCGACAGAATTGCATTTGAGCGACCGATTTGCTTGTCCGGGGGCGAACATCGCGGGTGGAGAAGTGGCGGGAAAGGCTTGACCTTGCCCGGTTGGCGCGTTCCGGTGCGGCATGGACCTTTTGTGTGTAACCCGCCCCGCGCCGATGGCTGAGCTCGATGGTTTTCCCGTACCGTCCGTGGATGCCGATAAGCCCACCGAAATGTTGACCCGGTGTCCGGCGGCAGGGGAGACGCCTTTGGTGTCCTCAGAGGCGATTGCCAATGAGGCCGCTGTTGCTGAGGTCTGGATCAAGGATGAACGTGGACGCATGGGGCTGGGCAGCTTCAAGGCGTTGGGTGCAGCCTATGTGGTGGCTTGCGATGCGGCAGAGGGTAAGATCGCCGGCCGGACCTATGTCACGGCGAGTGCGGGGAACCATGGGATGTCGGTGGCCGCGGGCGCGCATGCTTTTGGCGCGCGGTCGGTTGTCTATATTGCCGAGACAGTGCCCGAGGCCTTTGCCGCGCGGTTGGCAGAGCAGGGGGCCGAGGTGGTGCGTGAAGGGGCGATGTATGAAGCCTCGATGGCCGCGGCGGAGGCCGCAGCGGAGGCCAATGGCTGGGCGCTGTTGTCGGATTCGTCCTGGGAGGGTTATGTGGCGCGGCCCCATCGATTGATGGAGGGCTATCTTGTGATGGCGGCCGAGGCGATCGCCCAATTTGAAGGCGTGCCAAGCCATGTGTTCCTGCAGGCTGGTGTGGGCGGTTTGGCGGCGGCTGTGGCTGCTTTGGTGCGCGACCGGTGGGGGGATGCGCCCAAGATTGTGGTGGTGGAGCCTGCCTTTGCGCCTGCAATCCATGCGTCTGTTCAAGCTGGGCGGCCCGTTGAGACGTCCGGCCCAGTGAGCGAGATGGGGCGGCTGGATTGCAAGATGGCGTCATTGATTGCCCTGAAGGGGCTGGCGCGGGACGCGGATGCCTATGCGTTGATCACGGAAGAAGAGGCGCAAGTGGGTGCAGGCACCGCGAAGGTGGCCGGGTTGGCTTCGACCCCGTCAGGGGCTGCGGGCGTTGCCGGGCTGTTGGCCCTGTCGGAGGCACAGCGGGCAGAGCTGGAGATGAACGCGCAATCACGGGTTTTGTGCATTTTGAGCGAAGGGCCCGAAGCATAGCACGCCTGAAATCCTGCGAGGATTTCAGAACGGAAAAGTCGACTTTTCCGGGTGTTTTCCTCGCAGGAAAACAGGGCCATGTCAGGCTGTCAGTGGCAGACGTTTTTCGAGGATACGGGCCAGGATGGAGGCTCCGACGGGTAGGATGCCTGGATCAATCTCGAACTTCGGGTGATGCACCGACACCTTCCCTCCATGACCCAGTGTGCAATAGGCCCCGGGGATCTCGCGCAGCATATCGGCGAAGTCTTCGGACCCGGTGACCGGTTCATCCCGTTCAGCGACCTTGTTTGCGCCTACAACGTCGGCGGCGGCGTCCATATAGGCGTCGGACAGGGCTGCGTCGTTCTGCAACACGTTAAAGACGTTGCGTAATTCAACTTCGATTTCGACGTTGTAGGCTTGTGCAAAGCCTGCGCAAAGCGTTTGCAGGCGTTCTTCGGCTAAAGCGCAGACTTCGTCTTTGAAATACCGGATGGTGCCTGCGAGCGTGGCGGTGTCGGGCACCACATTGTAGGCCGCACCAGCGTGGATTTGGGTTACGGAAACCACGCAGGCGTCCAGCGCGCGCACGTTGCGGGATACGATGGTCTGGATGTCTCCGACCAGCGAAGACGCCACGATCAGCGGGTCGCGCGCGTCGTGGGGCATGGCCCCGTGGCTGCCTTTGCCCTTGATCCTGATATCGAAAAAGCTGGAGCCCGCCATCGCGCGCCCCTTTACGATGCCGAACTGGTTGGCCTCTCCGTTTGGCCAGTTGTGCATGCCGTAAAGCTCATCACAGGGGAAGCGCTGGAAAAGGCCATCGGCGATCATGCCGCGTGCACCGCCCAAGCCCTCTTCGGCGGGTTGGAAAATCAGCACGGCGGTCCCGTCGAAATCTCGCGTCTCGGCCAGGTGTTTGGCGGCTCCCAGCAGCATGGTGGTATGGCTGTCATGGCCACAGGCGTGCATCACGCCATCGTTCTTCGAGGCATAGGGCAGGCCGGTTTCTTCGTGGATGGGCAGCGCGTCCATGTCTGCGCGCAATCCGATCCGGCGGTTGCCGCCGCCTTTGCCTTTGATCAGGCCCACAACGCCGGTTTTGCCGATGCCTTCATGCACTTCGTCCACGCCGTAGGCGCGGAGTTTTTCGGCGACGACGCCCGCCGTGCGTACCTCGGTAAAGCCGATCTCGGGGTGCGCGTGCAGGTCTTTGAAGATCGCCTCAAGTTCGTCCGTAGCGTCAGCGATGATCGGCAGAATTCCCATTTTGCGTCCTTCCTTAGGCAGTGGCACCCTCGTACCCAAAGGTCACATCAGCCCCGGGGGCAGCATCCAGCAGCAGGCGGGTGTAGGGGTCCTTGGGGTTCATATAGACGTCCCGCGTCGGCCCTTGTTCGACCACCACACCTTTCTTCATCACGATCAGCCGGTCGCAGATTTGTGCGGCTACGCGCAGGTCGTGGGTGATGAAGAGCATGGCGAGGTTGTATTTCTCGCGGATGTCGTCGAGCAGTTCGAGCACCTGCGCCTGGACGGAGACATCGAGGGCGGAGACGGCCTCATCCGCGATGAGCACTTCTGGCTCCACCGCCAGCGCACGGGCGATGCAGATTCGCTGCCGTTGCCCGCCGGAGAATTGGTGGGGGTAGCGTTCCAGCGCGTCGCCCGACAGGCCCACTAGCTCCATCAAGTCGCGGGCGGTTTGGATCGCATCTTCTTTGGAGGCTCCGAAGTTCATGGGGGCTTCGATCAGGGATAGGCCGATTGTGCGGCGGGGGTTCAGGGAACGGTAGGGGTCCTGAAAAACGATCTGGACCTTGCGCCGGTGCGGGCGCAGTTGCGATTCCGGGATGGTCGCGATTTCGGTGCCGTGCAGGCTGATGGAGCCCGACGTGGGATCAATGAGCCGCGCAATGCAGCGGGCCACGGTGGATTTGCCAGAGCCGCTTTCGCCGACGATGCCGAGCGTTTCGCCGTTGCGCACGTGCAGGTTCACGTCTTGGGCTGCATGCACGATACGGTCGCGGCTGAGCCAGCCTGTGCGGCCGTAGACCTTGTTCAGACCCGCGACATCAATTGCCATCTCACCGCCGCGTTCTTCGCGTTCGGGCGGCGTCATCGAAGGTACGGAAGCCATCAGCATCTTGGTGTAGGGTTCTTGCGGGCGCTGCAGCACGTCGTCGCGGTCGCCGTATTCGACGACGCGGCCGTTTTGCATGACGACGATGCGGTCGGCGATTTCGGCCACGACGCCGAAGTCGTGCGTGATGAAGAGCACGCCCGTGCCGCGCCGTTCCTGCATTTCCTTGATCAGCTTAAGGATCTGAGCTTGCGTGGTCACGTCCAAGGCGGTCGTGGGCTCGTCCGCGATCAGCAAGGCCGGGTCCAGCACCAGCGCCATGGCGATCATGATGCGCTGGCGTTGCCCGCCCGACAGCTGGTGCGGGAAGCTGTCGACCATCTTTTCGGGGTCGGGGAGTTGCACGGCCTCCATGATCTCGATGGCGCGCGTGCGGCGTTCAGCGGCCGACATCGACGTGTGGATCTCCAGCATCTCGCCAATCTGCTCGCCCACCCGCGTGACCGGGTTCAGCGCCGTCATGGGCTCCTGAAAGATCATCGCCATGCTGGTACCACGCAGGTTGCGCAGGCGGGTTTTACCCGCTTGCAGCGTGTCTTCGCCCTGCAACAGGGTTTCGCCCTTCGTGGGTTTCAGCACATTCGGCAGCAGGCCCATGACGGCAGAAGCGGTGACGGATTTACCCGACCCGCTTTCGCCCACGACACAGACAATCTCGCCCGGTGCAACGGTAAAGCTGATGTCCTCAATGGCGTTTTCGCGGTCGCCGTCTTTGGGCAGTTGAACCGTGAGGTTCTTGACGTCTAGCACGTTGTCCATCGTCACACCCGCTTTGCAAAGCGCGGGTCAAGCGTGTCGCGCAGACCGTCGCCGAGCATGTTCACGGCCAGCACCGTCACAGCGAGGATCACGCCGGGATAGAGGATCTGGTGCGGGTGTAGTTGGAAGTTTTCGCGCGCGACGCCCATGATGTTGCCCCAAGTGGGGATTTCATCCGCCGGGATGCCGAGGCCGAGGAAGCTGAGGATCGCTTCGACGATGATGGCAGAGGCGACGATGAAGGTACCCTGCACGATCAGGGGCGCGACCGTGTTGGGCAGCACGTGGCGCGAAAGCAGCAGGTGCGTGGGGGTACCAGCGCAGATGGCGGCCTCCACATAGGGTTCTTCGCGGATGGATAGAACGATGGAGCGGACGAGCCTGACCACGCGTGGCACCTCTGGCACCACGATGGCGATAATGACTGATCCGAGGCCTGCGTTGAAGACCGAGACCACCGCAATGGCCAAGAGGATCGCGGGGATGGCCATGAGGCCATCCATGATCCGCATGATGATCCCGTCGAGCGCGCGGAAGTAGCCCGCGATCAGGCCTAGAATCATGCCGATGGCAATAGCAATAGAAGCCACAGCTGCGCCAACGATCAGCGAGACACGCGCTCCATAGATTACGCGGGAATAGATGTCGCGGCCCAAAGAGTCCGTGCCGAGGTGGTAGGTGACTGGGATCTTCACGCGCCCTTCGTCGGTGTAGATGCGGGTTTCACCCTCAAACCCCGGTGCGGCAAGGCGGTTGGCCGGAGAGATTGCATTGGGGTCCTGCGTGCCCAGGAAGGGGGCCATGATCGCCATCGCGCAGACGATGATCACCAGCGCGCCGCCGATCATCACGGAGGGGTGGCTGAGCATCCGGTTGAGGGTCTGCCGGAGTGGAGAGGCCCCTTTGGCTTCAGGTACTTCGGGTGCAGAGGTGGTGACAACCGACATCAGTAGCGGATCCTTGGGTCGAGCACGGTGTAGCTGAGGTCAATCACCAGATTGATCAGCACGTAGATGAAGGAAAAGAGCAGCACGACTGCCTGAATGGCCGGGAAGTCGCGGTTGAGCACGGCCTCAACTGTCAGCAGGCCAAGGCCGGGGATGTTGAAAACGCTTTCGGTCACCACGACGCCGCCGATGAGGATGGCAAAGGCAAAGCCGATCACCGTCACGATGGGTACGGCCGCATTGCGCAGGGCGTGGCGGATCAGAACCTTGTTTTCGGTCTGGCCCTTGGCGCGGGCCGTGCGGATGTAGTCCTCGCCCAGCACCTCCAAAACCGAGGTGCGGGTCATCCGGGCGATGAAGGCGACAAAGATGATCGACAGCGCGATGGCGGGCAGGATCAGGTGTTGGATCCACGGGCCCAGGCCGTCTGCCATGCGCTTGTAGCCCTGCACCGGGAACCAGTCGAGCTTGATGGAGAAGAGGTAGACCAGACCAAAGCCGATCACGAAGACGGGGATCGAAAAGCCCAGCACGGAAAAGCCCATGACCACGCGGTCCATCCAGCTGCCTTGCTTGTAGGCGGCGATCACACCCATCGGTACAGCGATGGCAACGGTCATGATGATGGTGACAAGCGACAGCGACAGTGTGGGTTCAATGCGCGCAGCGATCAGCTCGCTCACTTGTTTCTTGAAGAAAAAGCTTTCGCCCAGATCGCCCTGCAACAGGTTGCCTGCCCAGGTAAAGAATTGCTGGATCAGCGGCTGGGTGAGGCCCAGCTTGTCGCGGATTTCGGCGATCTGCGCCTCAGACGCAAAGTCGCCTGCGATCATCGCGGCGGGGTCGCCCGGTGTGAGGCGCAACAGCAGGAAAATGAAGATCGCGACAAACAGCATGACGGGGATCGTCGCAAGCAGTCGCTTGATCAAGTAGAATGCCATGGGGGCCCCGGGGGTTCAGCAGAAGGGGACGCGCCGCCACCATGGGGGCGGCGGCGCGAAGTGAAGCGAGATTACTTCTTTTCGATGTTCCAGAAGACCGGCACGCCAGCCTGCAGGTAGCCATCGATGTTGTTGCGCAGACCAGAGGCAGTGTTCCACTGACCCAGGTGGATGTGGGTCGGATACTCAACCCAGGCCGCCTGGATTTCGTCGATCAGACGCTTTTGATCCTCGACTGAGGTGGCCTTGGCGAACTGGTCACGCAGGTCCTCGATCTTTTCGCTGCAGGGCCAGCCGAACAGCGCCTGGTCACAGGATGAATTTAGGAAGGCCATGGCCAGCGGGTTGATCAGGTCACCCATGGTCCAGGCTGTGATGAACATGTTCCAGCCGCCGTCAGCGGGTGTTTCCTGCTTGGAGCGACGCGCCACAAGGGTGGACCAGTCCATCGATTCCATCTGCACGTTCATTCCGATGGCTTCCATCAACTCCTTGGCCACAGGGGCAAGGTTGGTCAGCGACGGCACGTTGGTGGAGTGCATCAGCAGCACAGGCTCACCATTGTACCCGCCTTCTGCCAGCAGCTCCTTTGCCTTGGCAAAGTTCGATTGCAGCAGCCCATCCATATGGGCGGTGGATTCAAACGGCATGCCGCAACCAAAGAGCGCCATGCAGGTCCGGTAGAAGTCCGGGTTACCCACGGTCGCGTCCAGGAAGTCCTCCTGGTTGAACGCATAGAGCAGCGCCTGACGGACCTTGGGGTTGTCAAACGGTGGGTGCAACACGTTGAAGCGCGCGGTGTACTGGAAGCCTGGTGGGTTGGCGTCTTTCATGTAGGCCTCACCGCCGCCTTCGACCAAGGGCACAAGGTCTGCGGGCACGGATTCGATGATATCGACCTCACCGGCGTTCAGCGCGTTGATTGCCTGCTGAATGTCGCGGTTGGGGGTCCATGTCACGCGGTCCACCTTGGCCAGCTTGCCGCCTGCGAAACCGGAGGCAGGCTCGGAGCGGGGCACGTATTCGTCGAACTTTTCGTAGACGACCTTAACGCCCGGTTCCCATTCATCCAGGTTCATCTTGTAGGGGCCGGACCCGATGTATTCCTCAATCTGTTCGCTTCCCGGCGTGGCCGCGATGCGCGCAGGCATCATGAAGGGCACGTTGGACGAAGGCTTGGACAGGGCGAGTTCCACCAGACCGGTGGGCACGCTCAGCTTGAACACCACGTTCTTGTCGCCGTCAGCTGTCAGGCTTTCGGTGAAGCTCATCAGCTTCTGGCCCATGGCGTCCTTGGAGCCCCAGCGCTCAATGGAGGCCACGATGTCTGTCGCTGTCACTGGCTGCAGGTCATGCCACATCAGCCCGTCGCGCAGAGTGATCGTAACCGTCAGCCCGTCATCGGAGCGCGAGACGGTATCGACCATCTGAGGCTGGATATTGCCGTCCGCGTCCAGCGCAAAGAGCGTGTCATAGATCATGTAGCCGTGGTTGCGGCTGATGTAGGCGGTGGTCCAGATCGGGTCGAGGATCTTCAGACCCGAATGCGGCACCACCCGCAGTTCTGTTTCGGCCAGCGTCGGCGTCGCGGCGACACTCAGACCGAGGCTCAGGACGGCGGCCGCAGCGGCCCCCTTCACCAAACCGCGTGTTGCGATTCCAAACATTAGAGTTCTCCCTGTTTTTGTAACGCTTCTTCGAACGTCCTCTAAAGGTTGCGATGAACACCCTAACGAGTCAATTTTTTGTTTGCATTTTTATGCATCAATCAAAGGGATTTTCGACCTTTGGCCAATAATTTCCGCTTCGTTTGGTGTAGGGGATGTTCGCGTAGTCTGGCGTGATCGCCCCGGGGCCGGAGATATAGATGACTTCCGCCGCGATGGGGCCAAAGCCCGCATGGAAGTGTTGCGAGGATTTGACCACGATGATCTTCATCTGACCCAGATCGAGGCCCAGATCGGTGAAGGCCTTGGGGTGGAAGGCCTGCGTGCGCTTGTCCGACAGGATGAGGTGCACGCCTTGCGTTTCCAGCCAGACGCCGGTGCCCATGGGCATTTGCGTCTCGCCCATCAGTTGGTGCATGTCCTCGCGGATGCCACGCACGGTGACCGTCAGGTCGATGGGGTCGCCTGACATCTCACCCACCTTGCCGCCAAGCCTGATGGGCATTTCGGCGCCGATGCCGGCATCCTGACACATGTGCACGACAATTGGGTCCCAGAAGATGCCGAGGGCGACGTCGGTTAACCCCTTGTCCAGAATGTCGCGCAAGACGAACGTGGAATCTGCGGGCGCACCACCGCCCGCGTTGTCGGCAAAGTCTGCCAGTACGATGGGGGTTTTGTTGGCTGCCGCCGCCTGGTTCACGGCCTCGTCGATGGAGGGCCAATCGGGGCGGAGCTGCTCGCGCAAGCTCCAGAGCCTTTCGCCGAATTCCTGGGCGGTAGCGGCGGCTTTGTTGGCGTCCCCATCCGAGATCGCCAGCATGCGCGTCCCCACACGAGGTGTGTCGCCCCAGGGAAACCCGTGGCTGAGGGAGAGCGACAGGATGCCATCCTTGCCTTCGCGCGCCTGCATGTCGTCCACGAAGGCGCGCATTGGCGCGCGGGTCGTGTGGTACATGGTGATCATCCGGCAGTCGTAGTCGCGCATGACGGGCGTGATCTTGCCCTCCGCCGTGTCAGCGGCCAGCGTGAACAGTTCGCGCGCGCGGTCGGGGCTGTCGGTGTGGGGGTATTCCTTGTAGGAAATGATCAGGTCGGCAGCTTTCAACATCTCGTCGGTGAGGTGATTGTGGGGGTCAATTTCCAGCCCGATCACAACGTCCGGCCCGGTTATAGCGCGGGCGCGGGTCAGCAGGTCGCCTTCGCAGTCGTCGTAGCCTTCAGCAATCATCGCGCCATGCATGGAGATCAGGAAGATGTCGGGTTTGGTGGCTGTCAAATCCTCAAGGATTTCATCGCGGTACCCCTCATAGGTGCTGCGGATCGTGGTACCTGCGGGCTGGGCGAAAGCGGCGAGGCTTTCGGTGACCTCCCAACTGCGCGCCGCTGCCATGCGCCGCCATTCGTGCATCGGGGCGGAAAAGAGGTTGGGCGTCTCGGAGGTGGCGTTGCGGCTGACGTAAGAACTTTCAAAGGCCAGCCGGCCCGTGGGGATCGGCGAGAAAGAGTTCGTTTCAGTGGCCAGACCGGCGATCAGGATTTTCATGGCGGGCTCTCCTTTGGGGGCGGGTGGCAGCAGGCGGATTGCAGCAGCGTTTGGCCGGCGGTTCAAGTCCTTGCCGCTGGGCACCGAGGACTCCCCGGGTAAAAGCCCAACAAACACTTAACGCAGACGTGTCGAAATCGACGCGTCTGCGTTAAGGAACTGGTCATCCTTTCAAAGAGGTATCTGGGTGATTGAAGGGGGCTTCAGCTCAATCCCAGCCCGTCAGACTGCGCCAGTGCGGCCATGCCCCCGTCCACAACCACGTCGGTGCCCTTGATCCAATGGCTCTGTGGGCTGGCAAGAAAGACAATCACATCCGCCACTTCCTCCGGCAGTCCGGCGCGGCCTACCTTTGCGATGTTCCTCGCCACCCGGTCCCCGAAGGCCGCAACAAAGTCGTCCAGTATCCCGGTGCTGACGGCAGCGGGGCTGACCGCGTTCATCCGAAGTTCGCGGGCGATCATCTCTTGTGTCCGGGCCATCGTCAGGACGATTACAGCTTCCTTGGACAGGTTGTACGCACGGGTGGCGTCGATGCCTTGGTCCGCGATGAAGGCGGGCAAATCGGCGGGCTCCAGCGCCATCAGCGCCTTCACCTGATCGATGTTATCCCGCCACATGGCCCCGGCGCGCGAAGCGGTGTTCACGATTGAGGCCCCGGGCGTCAGTTTGTCGAGCATGGCGTCGGTGAAAGCCTTGAGCCCGAAGTAGTTCACCCGCAACACAAGTTCCGCCATCCCGTCGCGCGGGGGCAGGCCTGCGTTGTTGATGAGCGCGTCAAAAGGGCCATCGGCTGTCGCAGCGGCTTCCTTAATGGAGGGCGGATCGCCCAGGTCGGTTTTGATCCAGCGGTCCACACCGGCACCGGGGTCCGTGATGTCAAAGGCAGTGACCGTATGGCCTGCGGCTTTGAGCTTGAGGGCGGTTTGCGCGCCAATGCCGGTGGCCGCGCCTGTCAGGGCTACGTGCATCTTGGGGTCTCCTGCATCTTATGTGTCCGCCGCTGCGTCTCGCAAAGACTTGGCCGCCGCGAAATAGCTGTTGCGGGCGGTTGTGTTGATCTGGGTCTCCGCCAGGGCCTCCATCGTTTCGGCTTTGAGCAAGTGAACAGGGATGCCCAAGGCCAGCAGGTGATCGCAAAGCTCCAACCGCCATTGTAGGTCGTCGGTGGCCTTTGCTGCTGCCAACATCGTATCCGTGCCACCCGCGAGGTCGGCCATATGTTGCGCGCGGGCACGGCTGGACAGCGTCCCGAGGTTGGTTGGGTTGCCATCGTACCAGCCCAACGTCCCGGTTGCGAAGGCGCGGGCGGACCAGTCGAGCCTGCCGTAGAACTCCTTGAGCCAGGGCCTGTCCGCGATGTCATCCGGCAGGGCAATCGTGGCGGCGATGTCGTCCATGCTGAGGCCTGCGTCCATGCCATCTGCCGTATGACGCATCACATGCAGGATCGCGGCGCGGGTGGTGCTGAGCACCTCTGCGATTGCCACGCGTCCCACCACCGGGCGCGTGTGGCCGGGGGCGAGGATCTCCGCTTTCATGCTTTCCATCAGCGCGAGACTATCCGCCCAGGCCTGAAAGTCGCGGTAGGGCGTGCCGCGGATGGCATAGAGGTTGGGGAAGGTGTGATACCAGTTGTCACCCGAAAAAAGGACGCGCTGTTCGGGCAGCCAGACCATCAGGTGATCTGCGGTCTCTCCGGGGGCGTGGATCAGGCGCGCGGGGATGCCGCCCAGATCGATGTCACAATCCTCGGTTATGAACTGATTGGGCGGGATAAAGCCTGCGCCCATTCCCTCCATCGGGCGGTCGCCGGGGCCGAGGCCGAGGCTGATGCGCTGGTCCGGTGAAAGCCCGATGCCGAATTGCATCACGGTGCGTCGCATCAGGGCTTTGGCGGGGGTGATCGCATCGGGATCGACGCCCACCAGATCGGACTTGAAGAGGTGCGAGGCGATCACCGGCACGTCGTGCCCTTCGGCAAAAACGCTTGCGCCAGAAATGTGATCGCGGTGGCTGTGGGTCAGGATGATCCGGCCTACGGGTTTATCGGTACGTTCGCGAAATGCGGCGAGGATGTTTTCGGCCGCCTTTGTTGTCTCCGTAGTGTCGATGATCGTGAGGCTGTCCGCCCCTTCGATCATATGCACGTTAGAGGCCGCAAAGCCTACGGCGGTCCAGATGCCGGGGGCCAGTTCGATGACATCGCGGCGCAACTGTGCGTTATGTGCGACAAGATCCGGGTGGGCTTTCATTGGTCCGTGAACTTTTGATCGACTGTGCCGCGATAGGCGACCAGCAGTTCCTCGTCCACTTCCGTGCCGTCCGCCAGGAACGGCAGAATGCCCCGCCGCAGGGAGCGCCCGCGCATCGCTTTGAGGTCATCTTCGGATTTGGTGACGCGCTGAGCCAGCCGCCGCCCCCACTGCGCGAGGTGCCCATAGTGACGGTCGATGACCTCCGCGTGGGCATTGCCTTTGCCGAGGTCGTGGAACTCCTGCGGGTCCTCTTGCAGGTCAAACAGCATGGGGCGAAAGCCGCCTTCGGCGTGCATCATCTTGTAGCGCCCATCAAAGACCATGAAGAGCCGCGCGTCGCGGGGCTCCACCCCCAGTTTTGCGGCCTGAGGTGTGACGGAGTAGTCGTATTCGCTGATCACATAGTTTCGCCAATCATCAGGGCTTTCACCACGCAGCCACGGCATCAGGGACCGCCCCTCCACGATGTGATCGGGCACCGTGCCGCCGCTGGCGTCGATGAAAGTAGCGGTCAGGTCGATGGATTCGACAAGCGCGTCACAGGTAGTGCCGCGTGTTGCGTCAGCCTGCGCCCGGGGACAATAGATGATCATCGGGATTTTGACGCTGGGTTCGTGGAAAAGGTCCTTTTCCCCCATCCAGTGATCGCCCAGATAGTCGCCGTGGTCAGAGGTCAGCACGATCATGGTGTCCTCCATGCGGCGTGTGTCCTCCAGATGATCCAGCAGGCGACCCAGCTGGTCGTCGCATTGCTTGATCAGGCCCATGTAGGCGGGGATCACCTTGTCGCGGACCTCATCGCGATGAAAGGCCTGCGCGATCTTGTTGCTTTGGTAGGCCCCATAGACGGGATGCGGGTCTTCACGTTCGACATCGTGGCGCACCGGCGCGGGCACGTGGTTGGGGCCGTACATGTCGTGGTAGGGCGCGGGCACGATGTAGGGCCAGTGGGGCTTGATGTAGCTGACGTGGGCGAGCCACGGGCCTTGCTGTTCTTCGATGAATTCGATGGTCCTGGTGGTCAGCCAGGGGGTCTCGGAATCTTCTTCGCGGATGTTGGCGGGCTTGTCGGCGTTGCCCATGATCCAGCCTGTTGCGATTTGATCGCCCTCGACACCGGCATTGGCAAAGTTGGCCCAGGGGTTTTCGGCCTCGTAGCCTTTGGACTTTAGGTATTCGTTGTAAGGCGAGCGTTTTTCGTCATAGAACCCGTCGGGGCCCTGACCCCAAAGGCCATCATCCCTGATCCAGGTGTCAAAGCCGCACTCGGCCTGCCGCGCGCCGATCACGCTGTCGGCACTCAGACCCAGTCGCGCCATGCCTTCGGCGTCCGCTTTCATGTGGGTCTTGCCGATCAGCCAACAGTCGACACCGATCTTGCGCAGATGATCCCCCAGCGTCTGTTCGCCCACACGCAGCGGAAAGCCGTTCCAATGCGCCCCGTGGGAGGACGCATAGCGCCCGGTATAGGTGCACATCCGTGACCCGCCACAAACCGGGGATTGCACATACGCATTCGTGAACCGCACACCTTTCGCTGCCACGCGGTCAAAGTTTGGCGTGTGCAGGCTGGGGTGCCCCGCGCAGCTGAGGTAATCGAACCTGAGCTGGTCGTACATGATAAAGAGGATATTCAAAGGGTTAGGCTCCTCTAGCGCGGCGGGGCGGTGTCTCGATTCGACGGGGATTGTGACAAGTTGGTGAGCCTGGCACCAGCTTCCTTGTTTAACAAGTGAACTGTTGGGATTGATCCCCCGTTCTGGCGACCTTACCCTTGACCATACGCAGAGTGCTTCATCCAGCAGCTGCGCCAGCCAGACAGGGACACAGACGTGGGAACACGGTTTTTCTCAACCAAAGATCGCCCGTTTCACTTGGGCCCCTATCCGTTGGAGCGCTTGCCGCGTGTGGCAGAGGCCGATCTGAGCGCCGTGCCTGCATTCCGGCCCTTGGATTTTCGCAGGCTTGAGACGCCCCATTCGCTGGTCAATGCGATGGGCGAATATCAGGCGATGATGGATGTGCTGCGCGACGGTGTGGTGAACCCGACGTTGGCTGATGCGCCCGAAGACCCGGATGCGCGCGCCCAGCACATGAAGGCTTTTGGATATTTTCAGGATGCCTCCATGATGGGTGTATGCCGGCTGCCGGACGGGGCGCGTTTGGCTGAGCCCACGCGGAACCCCGACATCAACCGGCTGGTGGATGATATCCGCACCAAGCAGACCAAAACGCTGGCCACCGGCATTGATGTGATCATGGCCGAGCTGAAGGAAAGCACGGCCCGTCCGCCCAGCCCCATTGCGGGCCACACCCATTGCCTTGTGATCCTGTTTGAAAATTCCCGTCCGCCCCGCGAAGGGGAGCCGGGGTATGAGTGGATTGCCGGGGCCGATGGTCACCGGTCTGCCTTGCGGGCGACGGAAACAGCGGTGATCCTGTCGAACTATCTGCATCTGTTGGGGTTCGAGGCCAAGGCGCATACGGCGACGTCCTCGGATGTTGACCTCAACCAGCTTGCTGTGGCGTCCGGGTTGGCGACGCCGGAGCTCGGCCGCTTATTTGCGCCATATGTGGGCGAGGGTTTTGGGCTGGCGGCCGTGACCACGAATATGGAGATCAGCCTGGACCAGCCACTGGCTCCCTGGTCCGAGCAGAGCTATGGCCCTGCTTGGTGGGTCGGCAAAGGCACGGTGAAGAGTGCGTTCAACCGCGATGCTTACCGCAAGCGGCGCTATGTGGATGGCGCGCACCCTTTCGAGACGCTCAAGCGGGTGGAGGAGCCCACGACTTTCATTGATGAAGCCCGCGTGGCCCGGGTACCGAAACGGGCGGATATGTTTGCACGCTCCCAATTCGGGGAGTTGGGCAAGAAGACGCAGGAGGGCACGCGCGGCGGCTGGTATGCGCGCAAGAGCGCCCATGCCTTTGCGCAGCGGCGTATTCTGGGGGCCTTTGTCCTGCTGCAGGGCGGGGAAGGGGAGCCGGAAGCGCCGAAACCCACCGAGGCCGAACGCAATGCGCAAAACGTCAAGGCGGCGAGCTATTTTCTGGGCGTCGATGCAGTTGGCATTTCGCGCTGTCCGGACTGGACGTGGTATAGTCATGATGCCACGGGGGCTGAACTGATCCCGCCCCATGACAACGCGGTCTCCATGATCATTGATCAGGGGTATGAGACGATGGAGGGGGCCTCTGGCGATGACTGGATCGCCGTGGCGCAATCCATGCGGGCCTATCTGCGGTTCTCATTGCTCGGCGGTGTAATTGCGCGCCAAATCCGCAATATGGGCTATGCCGCCAAGGCTCATACGGTGATGGATGGCGAGGTGCTGCAACCACCCTTGTTGCTGCTGAGCGGGCTGGGCGAGGTCAGCCGCATTGGCGAGGTCATTTTGAACCCGCTTCTGGGGCCGCGGCTGAAATCGGGTGTGGTGACCACGGATATGCCGTTGGCCCACGACA
This sequence comes from uncultured Sulfitobacter sp., assembly GCA_963422245.2. Lineage (GTDB taxonomy): Bacteria > Pseudomonadota > Alphaproteobacteria > Rhodobacterales > Rhodobacteraceae > Sulfitobacter. The sequence continues at coordinate 231,072 of CAXMWW010000032.1, forward strand.
AACCTATCGACTTTGGCCTGCAGAATTTCTGCGAAAGCTGCAAGAAGTGCGCGCGGGAGTGTCCTTCGGGTGCGATCACGGCTGGGCCGAAGTTGATGTTCAACGGCTATGAGATCTGGAAGTCTGACAGCCAGAAATGCACTACCTACCGGATCACCACCGAAGGTGGGGCGATGTGTGGCCGCTGCATGAAGACCTGCCCGTGGAACCTGGAAGGGATTTTCGCAGAGAAGCCTTTTCGCTGGCTGGCGATGAACCTGCCTTCTGCTGCTCCTGCGCTGGCGCGGCTGGATGACAAGGTTGGCAACGGCGGGCTGAACGATGCCAAGAAGTGGTGGTGGGATTTGGAGCTGAAGCAGGATGGCGGCTACAAGGCTCCGGCTGCCCCGGTGAACCGCCGCGACCTCGATGTGGGGCTGGAGGTCAAGTACGAAGACCAGACGCTGGCCGTTTACCCCGCGCACCTGACCCCCTGGCCCTGGCCGTACCCCTTTGCGATGGACCGCGAGGCGGGGATCAAGGCCTATGAGGAGCTGATCACACCCGTCGAGTACAAGGCGCGGCTTGCACGGGGTGAAACCGAAGGGTTGGCGCATGAAAGGCGCAGCTTTGACGATGCGCCGGTGGTTATGGCCCGCGTGTCGAAGGTGGAGGCGATGACAGCGGATGTCACCAAGTTTGAGTTCACCGCATGGGACGGCGCGCCTTTGCCGGCCTGGACGGCGGGTGGGCATCTGGATGTGGTCGTCACGCCTGATTTTTTGCGCCAGTACTCGATGTCTGGGGACCCGGCAGATACGTCCAAATATCAGATCGGCGTGCTGCGCGAGGATGAAGGACGCGGCGGCTCCAAGATGCTGCACCGTATTTTTAACGAAGGGCGGCGTGTGTTCCTTTCCAAACCGATAAACCATTTCGAGCTGGTGGAGGATGCGACAAAGACCTTTCTGATGGGCGGTGGCATCGGGATCACGCCAATGATCGCATTCGCCCACCGTCTGCACGCACTGGGCGCGGATTTTGCGCTGCACTATTCGGTCAGTTGTCGGGAGGATGCCGGATTTCTGGAGGATCTGGCGGCGATGCCCTGGGCGGACAGGGTGCACTACCACGTCTCGGACGAAGGGACGCGGGCGGATTTGGATGCGGTGTTGAGGGGGTATGCCGACGGCTGGCACGTCTACACCTGCGGGCCGGACCGTTACATGACGGGCGTGATGGATGCGGCGGAGCGGCAGGGTTTTCCCGAAGAGGCGCGACATCTGGAGTATTTCTCTGTCCCTGAGCAGCCGGAGTATGTGAACCACATATTCCGGGTGAAGCTGGCGCGGGACGGTCGGGTGTTTGAGGTGCCCGAAGATCAGTCGATATCGGATGTGCTGCTGGCGCATGGTGTCCCGGTGGATGTGAAGTGCGCGGACGGCATTTGTGGGGTTTGCAAATGCGGCTATCAGGGTGAGGTGGAGCACCGCGATTTTGTGCTCTCCAAGGCGCAGCGCGAAGGCGAGATCATCACTTGTCAGTCCCGCGCGGCGGCTGGGGTCGAGGAGATTACACTCGATATTTGAACATTTTACGGGAGCGGGCTTTGGCGCTTTTTCCGCGCTGAAATTGTGTGCCTATGCGATTTAGACACCGCTGTGTAGACGCGTCTACAGAGCGGTGTCTGTAATTTTGAGGGGCGTAAAATTCTGTTATTTATGACATTTTCAGCGATTTGCGTTCATGCAATGGCTCACATGAAGTCCGAATCGAGTGTTTTCCGTCTTAGTGGTGCTAAGTGCTCCGATTGAACACCGGATCGTCTGAGAGACGGAAACCATCGTCAGGATCACGCATCAAATCGGCAAGCTGCGACGCTTCTCAATCCGGTCTACCGGGTTCATCCGGATTGCTGGAGAAAATTGCAATCTTGTTGCCCTGCGGATCCCGCAGGTAGCTCACAAAAAACGTCGGGCCATAATCCGCACGGAACCCGGGCTGGCCTTCATCCGACCCGCCCGCTGCAAGGGCTGCTGCATGCAGGTCACGCACCTGCTGCTGGGAACGCGCCTCAAAAGCCACCATGTTGCCATTCCCGGCTGAAGCCGCTGCGCCATTAAACGGTCTTTTCACATAGAAATCCGGGCCCGCAGGCCGACCATCGGGACCCACCGGCAATACATAGCTCAGGTCACCGTGGTAGTGCTCCAGTTCATATCCAAGCGCGGGCAGGAAGGCGGAATAGAACCGTTCTGCCGCGGCCATATCGTCAACACCGATGGTGATATAGGCGATCATCTCATCGTCCTTCAGTAAGGCAGGCCGACGTAGTTTTGCGCGAGCACGGATTGCGCCTCATCGTTGGATCTCAAGAACGCCACCTCAGCCATCTGCATCTTGTGGTCAAACTCCGACTGATGCGGAAAATGGTGAAGCAGGGACGTCATCCACCAACTGAACCGTTCCGCCTTCCAGACCCGCGCCAGCGCGCGTTCGGAGTAACGCGCCACACCTTGATCGTCACCCTCAAGGTACTGCTGCTTCAAGGCCTCTGCCAGATAATAGACATCGCTGGCAGCTGTATTGAGCCCCTTGGCCCCGGTCGGCGGCACGATATGCGCGGCATCGCCGCACAGGAACAATCGGCCCCATTGCATTGGCTCGCACACGAACGACCGCAAAGGGGCAATGGATTTCTCGATGGAGGGGCCGGTTTCAAGCGTATCAGCAAATTCATCGGGGATCCGGCGGCGCAACTCGTCCCAGAACGCCTGATCGGACCAGTTGGCTGGATCATCGCCCGCCTCGCACTGCACGTAGTATCGGCTGAGGTTCGCATTGCGCATGGAGCACAGGGCAAAGCCCGCGTCTGAGTTGGCGTAGATCAGCTCTTCATGCACGGGGGGCGTTTCCGACAGGATGCCGAGCCAACCGAAAGGGTAGACCTTCTCAAACTCGCGCCGCGCCTCTGCCGGGATGGTCTGGCGGCTGACGCCGTGAAAGCCGTCGCAGCCTGCGACATAGTCACAATCGATGCGGTGGTTTTGCCCGCCTTGGGTGAAGGTTACATAAGGCGCGTCGGTTTTGGGGTCGTCGATCACCACGTCTTCGACCTCGTAGATCACCTGCGCCCCATCTGCCTCGCGCCCGGCGTAGAGGTCGGCGGTCACCTCTGTCTGGCCATACACCATGACGGTCGTGTTGGTGTGGTGCGCCAGATCGATGCGGATGCGGTCGTCGTTGTAGGCAATGACCGTGCCGTCATGCACAAAGCCTTCGTGGTCCATGCGGTCCCCCAGCCCCAAGTCGCGCAGTTGGTTGACTGTACCAACCTCCAGCACACCCGCGCGGATGCGGCCCAGCACGTAGTCCTTGGTCTTGCGCTCTAGCACCACGTTGTCGATCCCGGCCCGCGTGAGATGCTGACCCAGCAAGAGCCCCGACGGCCCTCCGCCAATGATGACAACCTGTGTGCGCATGTCTGATCCTTCCCAAGTGGAAGTTCTGCACCAAGACAAAGACATATGCCAGTCATCCGTTAAAGGTTTCCAACCACACATAAGGGTCGACTGACCTCAGTGCTTTTCAACCGGGGCCATTCCATGGATGATGCGGCCAAGGGTTGCCTTAAGGCGCGGCAGCGGAGGGATTTGCATGAAACAGGCAGTCATCACCGGAGGCACGCGGGGCATCGGCGCGGGGGTCGCGCGGGTGCTGGCCACCTCGGGTTGGTCCGTGGTGGCGGCGTCCGTCTCCCAGGCGGAGATTGACGCATTTGAGCCGCAAGATGGGATCAGCACCGCGCTTCTTGATGTGACCGATCAGGCCTCAGTGGATGCGCTTTTTGGCGCGCAAACCCGGCTCGATGCGCTGGTGAATTGCGCCGGTATTCTTGTGCGGGGTGAAGAGTACGATATCGACATCTTTGCAAAGGTGCTGGACGTCAACCTGACCGGCACCATGCGCTGCTGTCTGGCGGCACGCTCTTTGCTGTCTGAAAGCAAAGGGGCGATTGTGAACACCGCGTCCATGCTCAGCACCTTTGGCGGGCCGCTTGTGCCTGCCTATTCGGCCTCAAAGGGCGGCGTGGCGCAGCTGACCAAGGCGCTGGCGGGCAAATGGGCGGAGGACGGCATCCGCGTCAACGCCATCGCGCCCGGTTGGATTGAGACGGAAATGACCCAAGGCTTGCGTGACAGCCCCGAGCGTACCGCAGGCATCATGGCCCGTACCCCCATGAACCGTTGGGGGCGGCCAGAGGAAGTGGGCGCGCTGGTTGCGTGGCTCTTGAGTGAAAACGCCAGCTTTGTCACCGGGTCGGTCTACCCGGTTGATGGTGGCTATCTGGCGATGTGAGGAGAGAAAGATGAAAGACGAAGATACATCACGCATGCCCTACCAACTGCCGTTCCCCAAGGACGCGCAGGAGGAGATCGTGATCCCCAATGCCGCAAGCGAAGATGAACGGCTGTGGGTGAAGCAGGCGGAGAACGTCTGGTTCCGCCCGCTCTGTCTGAACCGGTCGCAGGGGTATTGGATGAACCTGCTGAAGGTGAAGAAGGCGGGCGTACTGTCGCGCCACCGTCACCCGCAGCCGGTGCATGGTTTCGTGCTGAAAGGGCGCTGGCACTATCTGGAACACGACTGGACCGCAGAGGAGGGCGGCTATGTTTATGAGCCCCCGGGAGAGACCCACACGCTGGTTGTGCCGGATGATGTGGAGGAAATGATCACTTATTTTCAGGTCAATGGCGTGATGTGCTATGTCGATCCTTGGGGAGAAGTCACCGGATACGAGGACGTGTTCAGCAAGATCGACCTGTGCCGCAAGCACTTTGCAGAAGTGGGACTGGGCGAAGACTACGTGGATCAGTTTATTCGGTAGTCTTCTCAGCCGGGAGTGTTGGAAGCGCGCGCGGGTGAGGGGGGGTGGCCAAGGCCTTTGCCATCCGGGTCACGCCGACCTGGGCCAGGCCTTTCAGGTTGTCCACGAACCAAGGCTCATAGAGCCAATCAGGTTCGTTCTTCACGGCAAATGAAAGCGCGCCTTCGATTGCCGCGACGATTGCAAGTGCCTCTTTTTGGGCGGCCAAGGTGGGTTCAGCGCTTCCTGCAACAATTGGGACCAGAACGGACGCGAAATGGCGGACGACGTCGGCTGAGAAATCACTGCCATTTTCATCCGTCGGGACCTTGGCTAGCGCAAGGCTCAGCGCAGAGTGTTTTCTTTTAACCTCAAGAATGGCCTCCAATGCCGCACCCAAGCGGTCGACCGGGTCAGACGTTTCGGGTGTGGCCAGGTTTGACGTGACCGCTTCGGACATCACGCGGAAGTACTCTGTGCGCACGGCCTCCGTCAACGCGGCCTTGTTCGGGTAGTATTGGTAAAGCGTTCCAACAGACACACCGGCGCGTTCTGCCACGCGGGTTGTCGTGAGGCGCTCAATCCCCTGTTGCACCAAAACCTGAATGGTTGCTTCCAGTATCGCCGCGCAAGTCGCTTGGGACCGAGACTGAACCGGTTGTTTTCTATTGGCTTTTGCCGTGCTGACGGGGGCTTCGCCAAATGCGAATGTCAAACCTGAAGGATTATTCATATATTCCTTGTGACACGAAGCGCAGCTTTCTTCAACGGAGAACGATCATGAAAACGATACTGATTACAGGGGCGACACGGGGCTTGGGCCTCGCCTTTGCCGAACGCCACGTAGAGGTTGGCGACGTCCGTCTCGTTCTGGCTGTTCGTGATCTTGATGCGGGCCAAGAGTTGGCAAAGCGTCTGGGCAAGAATGTCGAAGCGGTTCATCTGGATATGGCTTCCAGCCGGTCTATCGGGGCCTTTCTGGAGGCATGGACCGCGCCTGTTGACGCATTGATCAATAATGCCGGGTTGCAGGTGCACGGGCCAGTTGCGTATTCCGAGGACGGTGTTGAGCTATCGCTCGCGGTAAACCACCTTGGGGTTCTTCAACTGACAATGGGCCTGCTGCGCTTGCTGGGCGGCGGGACGGTGATGACCATCGGCAGTGGGACGCATAACCCAAATGACAAGCTCGCGGGGGTGTTTGGCTTCCGTGGTGGTCGGTTTAGTTCCATCGAGGCGCTGGCAAAAGGCGTGACGGATGCGACAAGCGAGCGCCAGGCGGGGATGGACCGCTACGCGACCAGCAAGCTGGCTGCGATGGCCACAACTGCTGAGCTAGCGCGGCGGCATCCTGACACGCGGTTCATGACACTTAATCCGGGTCTGATGCCCGGAACGGGGCTGGTTCGGACGGCCCCCAGGATCATTCAGGCCGCGTGGAAGTTCATTCTGCCGCTCGCTATTCCTTTGATGCCCGGTGCAAGCACGCCAGCGGCGTCGGCCAAAGCTGGGTGTCTGGTCTTGATGGACCCTCAAAGCATCTCCGGCGCGACTTACGACCACCACGCAAAGGTGTCGACGGATGTCTGGGGCAAAGTTGAGGACCCGGCATTTGGGCGGTTGGTCGTGGACCAGTCGCTGGCGTTTCTGCGCCGGGATACTGCGGAAAGCGCAGCCGCGTAGCCTTCGCAACTTAGAGCGACGTTTCCCTCCTGCCTGCCAATTTCTGAACAACCCAAGAGCTCCTGATGAAACGCATACTCATCCGACTTTTTGCCGCTCTCGGCATTCTTCTTGTTGCCGCTCTGGTGGCTGTGAAACTGATCTACGGCGGCGGCATGCTGTATCCCAGCGTTGCAACACCGCCGATGGTGGCGGGGGATGAGCGTGCGATTGAATTGCCCTATCCGCCCGGAATGGTCGCGGTCGGGGCAGAGGGGCGGGTGTTTTATACCTATCATCCCTTTCACCGGCCGCAGGATCATACCGATCATCTGGTGTTTGAATGGCGGGACGGGGCGGGAGTTCCGGTTGCGCCTGACCTCGCAGGGCGGTTGCAGGGTGTCTTTGGCATCACTGTGGATGCGCGAGGATGGCTGTGGCTTGTGCGTCCAGGTGCCATGGAAGGGCGACCGACCGAGGTGCTTGCGCTAGACCCTGACACCGGTACGCTCCTTTTCGAATTCGAGTTTCCCAAGGGCAGTGCAGGGTTCGCGCAGGACTTGCGGGTGACCTCAGACGGGCGCCACGTTGTTCTGGCCGATACCGGTCTGTTGCGGTTTACCCCTGCCGCCCTGATCGTACTCGACACGGAAAACCAGACCTTCCGGACGGTGTTGGAAGACCACGACACAACCGCGCCTCAGGACTGGGTTATGCGCCGCACGGACGGGAGGCCATATCGTCTAGGCTTCGGGCTTGTGACATTTCAGGTGGGCGTTGATGGGATCGAGATCAGCGCAGATGGCGATTGGCTGGTCTATGCGACGATGACGCATGACAGTGTTTACCGTGTTCCGATGAACGTGCTGCTTGATCCGGAGACTTCAGATCAGCAGGTGAGCGCCGCAATCCAGCGATTGGGGCCTGCGCCGATGAGCGACGGGATCGCGCTGGACGCAGCCGGGGGTGTTGTGATCACGGACGTGGAAAACGGCGGCCTTGCTGTGCTGCGGGACGGATCATTGCGGACCCTTGTCGAGATAGAAGGCGTCGATTGGGCAGACAGCGTCGCCGTCGCGCCAAATGGCGACATCTGGTTCACAGACAGCCGCTTGACCGACCTTTTGGGGCCCTTCGGTGAGCCGTCTGACGCCGCCACAATGGCGGGCTCAGCACCCTTCGCGATTTATCGTGTTGCAGCTGAGTGAGACCAATATGCACGGCGGATTAGCGGATTGAACCGCGTGAGGCAACTTCTGTTCACACTCTGATTTAACGTGAATCCCGAGGCAGCGATTGCATACTGCTACCAGAGGCTGTCGGACGCTTCATCCCTGCTAGAAAGGGGATGCGCGGGTCGCCTCATGGCCCGTCCAGTTTATGCGTACCCAATCAGACAGAGACCTTGTTAATGCCTGGCTGGGCCATCAGCTGGTTGACCGGGGAATTTCCCCAATGACAATCCTCCCCCGGTTGGAGGAGCGGCGAAGGTTAGTTGGGTATGCTGTCTTTGACGCATCAGCGACTTTAGAGACCCGTTTGGCACGTGCCCAATGCGCGACTATCAAAGAAAGTGCAGCCGGTTCTTCTTGATCAGGTCCACGAGCACGTCTTTTGCATGCTGGCGGTGCGCTCTGTGAGACTGGCGCGCGGTTTCGGCGTCGCCCTTGCGGATCGCCTGATAGACCTGGCGGTGGTCCTTGTTCGATTTGACGGGCAGGGGGCGGATGAACAGCGTCATCGTGCGCGCGCGGCGCACCTGATCGTTCATCATGGTAACGATGGCCTCAATCCGGCTGTTGCCGCCCAACCTTACAAGTTCGCGGTGAAAGCGGTCGTCTGCTTCTGCCCAGGCATCAAGGTCCGATGTCTCGATGGCCGCGTCCATGTCGTCAATTGCCCGGGCGAGAATTGACAGCGCCTCGACATCATATCCTGCGGACGCCGCCTGTTCTGCGGCGTGGCTCTCTAACTCCGTCAACACATCGTAAATCTCTGCCATATCCTCCGGAGAGACCGGCAATATCCGCACGCCTTTGCGGGGGCGCATTTCCAGCAGGCCTTGCCCTTCGAGGGTCAGCACCGCCTCACGGACAGGGGTGCGGGACATCGACAGCAGGTCCGCCAGTTCTGACTCAAGATGGTCAGACCCCGCAGCAAGTTCGCCTGAGAATATGCGGTCGCGCAATTCGTGGATGGCACGCTGGGAGCTTGAAAGGGCTTTGTCGGACATACCGTCAATGATCCTGAAGGCTTTGCTTTCTTCCGGTCTTGTCTGACAAGTAAATGGCGGCTTCGATACGTTCAACTGTAAGATAGTCTTTCGCCAGGTTTTCAAGCGGCGTGCCGTCAAGGATGCCCGCAACCACATGCGCTTGCAGCGCGTGAACACAATCGCCCCCAAAGCCTGCCCAGGTGTCTGGTGGCAGCAGCGTTTGCTCTTTGGTTTGTCCAAATTTGCGCAGGCGCACGGCCCCGTCACCGCTCAAATTCAAAGTGCCTTCGGTTCCTTCAAAATGCGCTTCGCCCATGGTGCGGCGCAGGTTGTCTGCGGCGTGGTCAAGATGCCGGTTGCCGTCAAAGAGGGCGCGCGCACCGTTGGGGTGTTCAAACAGGATGTAGCCAGCATCCTCGCCCGCGATCACCGGGTTGATCTGGCGCAAATCGGCATAGACCGACAGCGGATCGCCCAGCAGATAGCGGAATGTGTCGACCCAGTGCACCGCCGTTTCATGTACCAGAAAACGCTTCAATTTCTGAAAGTAAGGCTGACGGGTCAAGTAAGCCTCCGGCCCCTGGCCATCGCCGGGGCGCATCCGGAAGGTGGCCTGATGGAGCGTTCCGATGTCCCCTCGCGCAAGCGCCTTTTTGATGGCGCGATACCAGGGTTGGAAGCGGAAGTTTTCGTGCACGATGATGGACGTGCCAGCGGCTTCAGCTTCCCTTACGATGGCCTGGGCTTCAAGCAGATCCTGACAAAACGGCTTTTGGCAGATGATCCATTTCACACCTTGCGAAAGGGCGGTGCGAATGGCCTTTGCATGGGCGACGGGCGGCAGGATGATGTCGAGCACATCAGGCGCCTGTTCCGTCAGCATCTGCGTCAGATCAGCATAGGGCGCCAGCCCCTTGGCGCTCGCTTTGGCGATTTCACTGTCGCAAGACCCCACCAGCTGAACACGGGGCAAGCGGGCCCAGCTGCCGTAGTGGAACCGGCTGAAGTATCCCGCGCCAACGCAGGCCACTCTGAGGCAAGCGTTCGTCATGCGACGGGCAAGGCTTCCAGCACGGCTTGGGCTGCTTGCGCTGTGCTTGCGGTTCCACCGATGTCGCGGGTCAGCACGTCTCCGCTTGCCAGAACCGCTTCGACCGCTTCGCGCAGCCGGGTGCCGTCCTGGATCATGGCCTGATTGCCGTGCTTGAGGCCGAGCCAGTCCAACATCATGGCAGCCGACAGGATCATGGCCATTGGGTTGGCCAACCCTTTGCCCGCAATGTCGGGTGCGGACCCATGGCAGGGCTGAAAGACCGCATGCTCAAGGCCAATGTCCGCAGAGGGGGCGAGGCCCAGCCCGCCCATCAGACCTGCACCGAGATCAGACAGAATGTCGCCGAACATGTTTTCCGTCACCAGCACATCGAAGTCCCATGGCTTTTGGACCATCCAGAGCGCGGTGGCATCGACGTAGGCATGATCAGCCCTCAGATCCGCGTGTTTTGCGGCCTCCGCATCAAAGAGGTCGCGGAAGAACGCAAAGGCGCGGAACACATTGGCCTTGTCGACGCATGTCACCCGGCCGGGCCCGCGCCCTGCGGTTTTGCGTGTCCGCGCCAGCTCAAACGCAAAGCGAAACAGCTTTTCTGAGATGTCGCGGGTGATCAACAGCGTCTCGCGCGCTTCATTTTCGGTAACCTCGCCGCAGCCTTGCGTGTGAAAAAGGCCCTCTGTGCTTTCGCGGATCAGGACAAAGTCGATCGCCCGCCCCGCGCGCAGGCGCAGCGGTGTCTGCTGGCCGGGCCGCACCGTGACAGGCCGCACGCCCGCAAAGAGGGTCAAGGCCTTGCGCAGGTCGATTTGTGGCGAGATTTCAGTGCCATCCGCATAGCGCACATTCGGAAGACCCATGGCCGAAAGCAGGATCGCATCCGCATCGCGCGCCGTTTGCATGGATGTTTCAGGCAGCGATTCTCCGGTGACGGCATAGTATTCGGCACCCGCGGGGGCCTCGTGAAATTCAAGATCATAGGCGTCTGACCTCTCTGCCATTTGAGCAAGGATATCGACGGTGGGGGCCATGATTTCGGGACCAATCCCGTCACCGTTGAACACTGCAATGTTAAAGGTCTTGGTCATTCATTGGCCTCTTTTTGCGACAGAACGTCAGTCTTTCGGGGAACTTCATCGAACGAAGAAGTTGACAGCGGATTTATTAATGCATACTCAAAAAAATGCAATAAAGAATCCATTGGGAGGACATCAAATGGAATTTGGACTTGGAAAACTGGCCGCCACGGTCGCGCTTTCGGTAGGGATCGGGGGTGCGGCGATGGCGCAGGACTACCCGTTCCGTGACATCACAACAGCGGTGGTCTGGGGCGCGGGTGGCGGCACGGACAGCATCAACCGGATGATCATGGCGGAAATGGAAAAGCACCTGCCGGTGTCCATCAACGTGATCAACCAGACCGGCGGCGTCGCAGGCTCCAACGGCATGGTTTACGTTATGAACCAGCCGGACGATGGCTACACTCTGGTTGGCTTGTCCGAATCCAACGTGACCGCAGCGGTGCAGGGCGGCTGGGACAAGAAGTTCGACTATTGGTATCCCTTCATCGTCGGCGGCTCGCCTGATCTTATTTCAGTGCCCGCAGACAGCCCCTACAACACCATTCAAGAGCTGGTCGATGCGGCCAAGGCAGCCCCCGGGACCATCCCCGCTGCGGCCTCCGGTGCCGGGTCGATCCACCACCTGAACCTGCTGGCCATTGAGAATGGCACGGGCGCGACCTTTAACTTCATCCCCTACAAGGGCTCGGCCCCCGGTCAGGAAGCGGCCCTTGCGGGCGAGGTTGCTTTGGTTGTGACGTCACTTGCTGAACAGGCGGCGTTGATTGAGGGCGGTAAGCTCAAGCCGCTGGCGATGTTGACCCCGGAAACGGCGGAGATTGCGGGCATGACCGTGCCCTCGGCCTTCGACATCTATGACGGGCTCGACAAATATCTGCCGCTGAAACAGGCCATTGGCTTTGCCGTGCACAACAGCGCATCCGACGATGTGAAGGCCAAGCTGGGTACAGCTTTTGAGGCCGCAATTGCGTCTGATGTGGTGGCTGAGTGGGCTGCGGCGAACAACTATGACGTGGGCGGTCAATACGGTGCCGAGGCGCAGGCCATCTTCACCACGCTTGAAGCGAACTTTGCCTATACGCTCAAGGAACTTGGGGCGACCACCGTCGATCCCATGAGCCTGGGCATCGAAAAGCCCTGATCAAATTCAGGCCGCGTTCAGGTGCGCGAGAGTCGTGCGCCTGAACGACATTCTTTTCAGCAGGTAAAGACCAATGGACGCAGAAACCAAGACCCTGCGCGCCCGCGACTTCTGGGGCGCACTTGTGCTGATGGGGCTGTCGCTGTTCTTTTTGTGGCGCACGTTCGACATCCCGCTCTGGGGCGGTAACCGCGCGGGCGTGAGCACGGCGGCGTGGTACAACTCCGCCGCCGTGGTACCGTTGGGCATCTTCTCTGCACTGTTCATTCTGTCGGTTGTCCTGCTGGTGATTGCCATCCGGGCAGGGGGCGGGCGGCAGGCACTGTCCGCCGCAGGCTTGGGCTGGAACGCGGAGGAGGCGCTGCGCTTTGCCACGCTGGGGGCGATCCTTTTCTTCTACATCGCGGGGCTGGTGCCACGGGTCGATTTTGTGATTGCGAGCGGTCTGTTGATCACGGCGCTGACGTTCGGGTTCTGCAAAGGGCAGCGGCAGCGCATGGTTCTTGCGGCAGCTTTTGTTGTGGTGCCGGGGGCCTATGCGTTGATGGCACACCTGCCGCAGTCAGAGTGGAACCTGCATGGTGATGACTGGCTGACGCTGGGCTTTTGGGCTGTGCTGACGCTGATCGTTCTGTTCAGGGCCAAAGGGGATCGGGTGCTGAGGGCCGTGCCCGTGGTCGCGGTCCTGGCCCCGGTGGTGCTGGTCTGTGCTATTGCCTTCGGGTTTCGCCAGAATGTGCCAAACCGGGGTGGGCTGATCTTCAAGCAGATCGAATACCACTACTTCGTCACGCTCCGCCCGCTTTGGAGGTCCTGAGGTGGAGTTCCTGCTGACCCAATTGGCTGGCTTTGGCGGCGCCTTCACGGCCCTTGTGATAGACCCGCTGACCTATGCCTATCTGATCGTCTCAGTCTTCCTTGGCATCACCTTTGGGGCCTTGCCGGGGCTTACGGCAACGCTGGCGGTCACGATCCTGACCGGTTTTTTTGGCAACAAGATACCGCTTGATTATTCACTCATTGCTTTACTGGGGGCTTACGTCGGTGCGATCTACGGGGGATCTTACCCGTCGATCTTGCTCAATATCCCTGGCACGGCGGCTAGTGCTGCCACCGCCATGGACGGCCATCCGCTGGCCAAGGCGGGCCGCGGGGGTGAGGCGCTGGGCCTGACCACGGCGGCCAGCTTCATCGGCACGCTGATTGGCACCATCGCCTTGTTGGTGTTTGTCTGGCTGCTGCTGCTTTTGTCCCAGAACATCGCCAGCCCGGAAAAGGCGCTGCTGGCGCTTTTCGGGATCCTCTTGTCGGGGACGCTGATGTCCGAAGACTTGGTGGTCAAAGGCTGGATTGCGGGGCTCATTGGGCTGGCGATGGCCATGGTGGGGCTGGACCCCCTACTGAGCGAGCCGCGCTATACCTTTGGCTGGTCCTACATGTTGAGCGGTTTTCAGGTGGTGCCGGTGCTGATGGGGGCCTTTGCCGTGCCACAAATCATCGAAGGCATGCGGCACATGGAGTTGGGGCAGGTCGTAGCCATGAAGGGTCGCATCACGCCAAAACTTGCTGCGATACGGCGGTACTTGCCGACAATCTCCCGCTCTGGCGTGATCGGCACTGGCGTGGGGGCGCTGCCCGGCGTGGGCGAGGATGTGGCCGGCTGGGTGAGCTATGGCGTTGGCAAGACGGTCAGCAAGGAAGGGCATAAATTCGGCAAAGGCTCGCTTGAAGGGCTGCTTTCGTCCGAGACTGCCAACAACGCCTGCATTGGCGGCGCGCTGATCCCGCTGCTGGTGCTGGGCATTCCCGGCTCTCCCCCCGCCGCAGCTCTCATGGGGGCGTTCAAGCTCAACAACGTCATTCCCGGCCCTACCATCGATCCGGAGATCATCTTGCGGGTGGTCGCGATCATGGTGCTGGCTTCCTTCACGATGCTGATCATGGGGCTTTTCACCGCGCGTATCTTCATCAAGATCCTGCGCATCCCGCAGGTTGTTTTCCTGCCTATCGTCATGGTTCTGACCACCATCGGGTCCTTCAGCGTGGGCGGGGGTATCAACGATCTTTATCTGATGCTGGGCGTGGGCTTTGCCGCCTATTTTATGAAGCTGATGAAATACCCGATTGCGCCCCTTGTGATTGGCGTGATCCTGGGCAGCCTTTTTGACGAAACCTTCCGGCGGTCGCTGCTGATTTCAGGCGGAGACCTTAGCGCATTTGTCTCACGACCCGTTGCCGCGATCCTGCTTGGGTTGAACATCGCGCTGGTTCTGAGCCAAATTCCAGTCATCAAACAGGTTTTTGCCAAGCTGCGCAGAAAGGGGGCCTGATGTTTGCGGTTGTTGTGACATTCCAGATAAAGTCCGGCGGGATGGAGGTGTTCTTTCCCTTGATGACAGAAAATGCGCGGGCCTCTTTGCGGGAAGAGCCGGGATGCAATGTCTTTGACGTCTGCACGGACCCCGCGCGGCCAGATGAGGTCTTGCTTTACGAGCTTTATTCGGACCGTGCGGCCTTTGATGCTCATCTGGCAAGCGCCCACTTCAAAGTGTTCGACAAAGCGGTCGCCGATCTGATCGCCACCAAGACCGTACACACCTACGAGACGGTGATCCGATGAGCACCTGGGAAGTCTACGCCATCAAATATGCAGAGCGGAACGAAAGAACCCGCGCGGACAGTTTCATATTTGATGACAACCATGATGCGCCGCATGCGATGGATTATTTCATGTGGCTGCTGAGGTGCGAGGGGCGGGTGATCCTTGTGGACACAGGCTATGACGCGCAAGAGGCCACAGCACGCGGGCGTCCCATCCGGTTGGACCCGGTTGCAGCGCTGGCGCCTTTCGGCATCCGCCCGGAGGAGGTCACGGACGTGATCGTCACCCATCTGCATTACGACCATGCGGGCGGGCTGCATCTGTTTCCCAATGCAAAGCTGCATCTGCAAACGGCAGAGATGGCCTATGCCACAGGCCCCTGCATGTGCCACGACACGCTGCGCATGCCCTTCACCGCCGGGCACATCTGCGAAGCGATCCTGCGGCTATATGCGGGCAAGGTGGTCTTTTACGATGGAGAAGCGGAGGTCGCCGAAGGTGTGACCGTGCATTGCATTGGTGGGCACAGCCGGGGTCTGCAATGCGTCCGTGTGCGCACCAAGGCCGGGTGGATGGTGCTGGCCTCGGATGCCGCGCATTACTACGAAAACGTCTTTGCCCGAAAGCCCTTCCCGATTGTGGTGGACCTGCAAAACATGCTTGACGGATTTGACACTCTGGAACGACTTGCCTCCGCCCCAGGGCTGATCATCCCGGGTCATGATCCGCTTGTGCGTGAGTGTTTTGACAGCGCTCTGGCCGATCACATCTTTCGGCTCGACCTAGGGCCGGTAAAGGACATCCCAAGATGAAGCTCGGTGTGATTGCAGATGATTTTACCGGTGCGTCCGACATCGCGCTGACGCTGGCAGAGGCCGGGATGACGGCGACTCAGTTCATCGGTGTCCCGGGTGGACAGGCCGATCCGGACCTTGATGTCGGTGTCATAGCGCTCAAGTCTCGTACCGCCCCGGTTGAGGAGGCTCTAGCGACCTCCATGGCGGCCTGCGAGTGGCTTCTGGCGCAGGGGGCTGGCCAGATCATCCTCAAGGTCTGCTCCACCTTCGACAGCACAGACAAGGGCAACATCGGCCCCGTGCTCGACGCGCTTGCCACGCGGCTTGGGGCCGGGCCTGTGATTGTCTGTCCGGCATTCCCGGAAAACGGCCGCAGCGTCTATCAGGGGCATCTGTTTGTGGCGGACCGGCTGCTGAATGAGAGTGGGATGGAGAACCATCCGCTGACCCCCATGAAAGACGCGGACATCCGCCGGGTGCTTGCGGCGCAGTCCGCGCGTCCCATCGCGCATCTGCCTGCGCTGACGGTAGCCAAGGGGGCAGATGCGATCAGCGCAGGTTTGACCCTCGACGCGCATGTGATTGTGGATGCAATCAGCGATGGGGACTTGATGCAAATTGGCAGGGCAGCGAAGCCCTTGCCCCTGCTTTGCGGCGGATCGGGCATTGCGATGGGCCTTCCTGCGAATTTTGGCCTGACCCCGGCGCGCCCCGGCTGGACAGCGATCTCTGGCCCAGGTGCGGTGATCAGTGGCTCTTGCAGCACAGCCACACGGGGGCAGGTGGCGGCCTACCTCGAAACCGGAGCCCCCGCGTGGCAGGTCGATGCTGACACAGCCGTCCTCGGAGAGCTTGACGTGGACGAGGTTGCCGACTGGGTCCTGGCTCAGGACAAGGCCCCGTTGATCTATTCCTCCGCTGATCCGAAGGTGGTTGCCGATGCCCAGTCCCGCTTTGGAACCGACGAGGCTGCAGCCGCAATTGAATCTGTATTTTCCGACCTTGCAGCAAAACTAGCAGCGCGCGGCCTGCGCCGCCTTGTGGTGGCGGGGGGCGAAACATCCGGTGCGGTTGTAAAGGGCCTTGGCGCAGGCCAGCTGGACATCGGACCACGCGCCGCTGCCGGTGTTCCCTTGATGCAATGGAACGGTATGGCGCTGGCGCTCAAGTCAGGTAATTTCGGTGGGGTCGGCTTTTTTGAAGAAACGCTTGCGCTGATGGAAGAAAACGCATGACAGAGCAAAGCAAGCTGCGCGAAGATATCTGTACCCTCGCCAAGTCAATGTTCGACCGCGGCCTGACATGTGGCGGTTCTGGTAACATCTCTGCCCGGCTGTCTGATGGTTCTTTGCTGATCACTCCAACAGGAAGTTCGATGGGGTTTCTGGACCCTGCACAGATCAGCCATCTGGATCAGGATCTCAACTTGGTTTCAGGGGAGGCACCCACAAAGGAAGTTTCGCTTCATTCCGCCTTCTACGATACCCGCACCAGCACAGGTGCGGTTGTGCATCTTCACTCAACCTATTCGGTTGTGCTGTCGATGTTGCCGGACATAGACCCGGACAACGTCCTGCCGCCGCTAACGCCCTATGCGATCATGCGGGTGGGCAAGGTCAAGCTGTTGCCGTTCTTTGTGCCCGGTGACCCTCAGATGGGCGATGCCGTGCGCGCCCTTTCAGGCAAGAGATCGGCAGTTTTGCTGGCAAATCACGGGCCGGTTGTGGCTGACAAAGACCTTTGGGCTGCCGCTTTTGCGATGGAAGAGCTTGAGGAGACGGCCAAGCTTGCTCTGTTGACCCGCGGCATGTCCCCGAAAGCGCTGGATGACGAGGCAATAGGGGCAGTGGTTCGCGCTTTTGACGTTGATTGGTGAGGTGGTCGTGGCGGCCACAAGACAGGCCCCCAACGAGTTTAGCTTTCCTCTCCAATAGGTCGCTCTGAGCCTTCATCAGGCTCTAGTAACACTCTGGACGCTTCGCCCAGCGGGTCGTCATATTGGTGTGTTCGAATTGTCCAAAGGAAGCCAACCAGTCCGAGTAGGCCAAGGGTCAGTGAAACGGGGATCAGAACCACGAGTACGTTCATGTCTTAGACCTTTACGCGCATGGCGTTCACCAGAACTGTGATTGAGGACGCAGACATCGCCAAAGCTGCAATCAACGGCGTTGCAAAGCCTGCCATCGCGATAGGGACAGCTACAAGGTTGTAGAGGATCGCGATGGCGAAGTTCTGTTTCGACAGGGCGACGGATTTGCGGGCGACACGAACAAGACTTGGCACTTTCCCCAAAGCCTCACCCAGCATGACGATGTCTGCTGCATTGCGGGTTGCATCCAGCGCGGTCCCGGGCGCGAGGGAAACGGTCGCATGGGCCAAGGCAGCTGTGTCGTTGATGCCATCGCCGACCATGCAGACCGAGCCAGTCTGGCTGAGCGCGTGGATGTGCTGTGCCTTTTGCTCTGGCGAGACCTCGCTGCGCCACTCTGCAAAGCCGACACTTTTTGCGAGCGCTTCGGTTTTGACTTCGCTGTCGCCGGACATGATCTGGGTGCCGATGTGCAGGGCGTTCAGCTCCCCCGCCAATGCGCCCGCACCGGGCAACAGCTTCTGGCTGCTGGCCAGGGGCTTGACCTCACCCTTAATCGATAGTGCCAACCCATCGCCGCCACTGCCAAGCCAAGAAGCCCGACCGAGGGCAACGCGCTGACCGTTCCAAATCCCCGAAACCCCGGCACCGGGATGTTCGGCAACAGATACGATCTGTTCCGCAGAGACATCTTCCAGATACGCAGCCAGCGCTTGCGATATGGGATGTGCAGACTGGCTTGCCAGACCCTTGGCAACCCGGGCTTGGGTGTCGCTCAACTCGCGCACGTCAAAAGAGAACCCCGGCGCGGTCAGTGTACCGGTCTTGTCAAAAACCATGGTGGATATGCCTGCAAGCCGCTCCAGCGCGGTGCCGGATTTGACTAGGAACCCCATGCGGTAAAGCCTGCTGATCGCGGCGGTTGAGACGGCCGGGACCGCAAGGCCAAGCGCGCAGGGGCAGGTGATGATCAAAACCGCGATGGCCACGTTCAGAGCATGGCGCACATCACCATCGACGATCAGCCATCCCAGAAAACCGGCGGCGGCAAGGATATGGACCACGGGCGCGTAAATCTGCGCGGCCTTGTCGGCCAGTGAGGTATAGCTGTTGCGAGCGTTCTCTGCGGTGTCCACAAGGGCGGCAATCCGCGACAGGCGGGTGTCTTGACCTATCGCTGTTGCGGTTAGCTCAAAAGGCGCGCCGAGGTTGATTTCCCCTGCGCACAATGCGTCGCCCTTCGCATGCTCGGCGGGCTCACTTTCCCCGGTCAGGAAAGATCTGTCTGTATAGGCATCATTTGCCTGTAGCTGGCCGTCGACCGGTACGCGCATGCCGGAATTAACGACGATCAGATCGCCCAGTTTCAGCGCTTTGACGGGCACCGTTTCGATATGGCGTCCAGTCTTGCGTTGCGCGGTATGCACCTCAAGCGCCGCAAGTTCCGATGCGGCGGAGCGGGCGGCGGATTTGGTGCGGTGCTCAAGGAAACGTCCGATCAGCAGGAAAAATGTCAGCGACAGGGCTGCGTCGAAATAGGCATGGGCCCCACCGTGCAGCGCCTCATACAAGGACATGCCAGCGGCCAGTGCGATCGCCAAAGCGATGGGTACATCCATGTTTAGACGTCCCGCGCGCAAGGCCTGCGCCGCATGCTCAAAGAAGGGCCGCGCCGAGAAGATCACTGCGGGCAGCGCAATCGCGGCAGAGATCAGATGGAAGAGGTCCCGTGTGGCATCCGTCGCGCCCGACCAGACGGCAACCGACAGGAGCATGACATTCATCATCGCAAAGCCCGCCACGCCCATGCGCAGGATCAGATCACGGCCCACCGGGTCGTCGTCTATGGTCAGGGCCGCTTGACCGAGGGGATAGGCCTCGTAACCGATGGACTTCAGCTCAGCCACGATGGCGCTGTCTGGCAGGCTGGAATGAATGGTGACGCGCTTTTGCGTGGCATTCACACGGGCGTTGGTAACACCACGCAAGGCTGCGAAGTGCCGCTCGATCGTGCCGATACAGGCCGCACATCGGATCGAAGGCACGGAAAACTGCGCGCCTGCCGAAAGCTCGACCAGTTCAGAAGGCGCGGGCACCGCCACGCAGGCTGGGCAGGCGGCGGTCATGGCGTCACCTTCACGACGACACGTTGTTGAAACCGGGTGCCATCCGCTGCCAGTGCGACAAGCCGCAGGTTCCAATTGCCGGGGCGCGCCTCGACCGGCGCGCTGAATGCGCCCTGCTCAAAGCTGAAATCTGGCGATTGATCCACCGCGACACTTGTCGGGCGCCCAAAAGTGGCACTCACGATCTGCGGCGCGACGGCTTGTCCGTCTTTGTCAATCCTGAGGAAAAGGCGGTCCCCTTCCAGAACGGCGGAGACATCCCATCCAAGCGCTTCTTGCGCGGCCCGGGCCTGATCAAACGCCTGGCTAGCCACGTAGGAGTTCTTGACCTCAAGGCCTGGAAACCCGCGCACCGCATTGAAGGCCAGCGTCAGGTTCACGGCAATGATCGTGCCAAAGCCAAAGGCGAACATGACAAATACGTGCCATCCGGTCAGCTGTTTCATCCCGTACCTCCTTTCCCGTTGAAGATCGAGTTTTCATGGGCCCGCTCACCATTTCCGAGGTCCTCGACCCAGAACCGGAGCGCGGTTTCTGAGCGATTGGCTGCATCGCTGGAAGGGGGCGCTGTCAGGTAGACCCGCAGCTTCATGGTGTCGTCGGCAGGCACCCGAACCGCCTGGTAAACACTGCCCTCGATGCCCAGGTTTAGCGCGATGTCGCCGTTCACATGCAGGCCGAACATCCGCGGCTCGCCATGTTTGTTCCGCAGCCGGAACTCATAGGTGTTGCGCACGGACCCATCCGACATCACGACAAAGGTGGGGTTGCGCACGGGGGCCACGGTCATTTCAATCTCGGGCCGGATGAACAGCGCGTAAAGCATCGCCAGACCAAAGGCTGCCCAGATGCAGGAATAGAGGATCGTGCGCGGACGCAGGATGTGTTGCCAGATCGGGCGGGGCTTTTCGCCAGCCTCTTCACGGGGCGCATCCGACAGGGCGAGGTAGTCGACCAACCCCCGTTCGCGCCCCAGCTTGGCCATCACGTCGTCACAGGCATCAATGCAAAGCGCGCAGGTGATGCACTCCATCTGTTGCCCGTTACGAATGTCGATCCCCATGGGGCAGACGTTCACACAGGCCATGCAGTCCACACAATCGCCCGCAGTTGCATCCCGCGCCTTGCCGCGCGGCTCTCCGCGAAAATCGCGGTAGCCCACGGTCAGCGTGTCGTTGTCCATCATCGCGCCCTGAATGCGCGGCCAGGGGCACATGTAAATGCAGACCTGCTCGCGCATGAAGCCACCAAAGACAAAAGTGGTCGCGGTCAGAACGGCAATGGTGATGTAAGCGACGGGGGCGGCCTCAAACGCCAGCAGGTCCCGCAGCAGGCTGGGCGCATCGGCAAAATAGAACACCCAGGCCCCGCCCGTTGCCAGCCCGATCAGCGCCCAGACCGTCCACTTCGTGACCCTCAGGCGCGCCTTGCGCAGCGACCATTTTGCGCGGTGCAGTTTTAGCCGCGCGTTGCGGTCGCCTTCGATCCAACGTTCCACAAGGATGAAGAGGTCGGTCCAGACGGTTTGCGGGCAGGTATACCCGCACCAGACCCGGCCAAGCGCGGAGGTGAAGAGAAAAAGGCCGAGCCCCGCCATGATCAGCAAGCCCGCGACGAAGTAGAACTCGTGCGGCCAAATCTCGATCCAGAAGAAGTAAAAGCGACGCCCGGCCAAGTCGACCAGGACAGCCTGGTCAGGGAGGTTTGGCCCCCGGTCCCAACGGATCCAGGGGGTAAGGTAATAGATGCCCAGGGTGACGATCATCACCGCCCATTTGAGCGTACGAAACTTGCCGTAGACCCGCTTGGGAAAGATGGGTTCGCGCGGGGCGTAAAGGCTGTCAGATGTGGAGGTCATCTGTATCCCTTTCAATGTATGACGTGTTCCTAGATCCGTCGGCCCATCGGCTCTTTGACACAGATCAAGTTCCGCCCGGGAAGTGCACGCCCCGGGCGGAAAAGTTCACTCGCCTCCTCCAAGGCTGTGAACAAAGGCCGATACCGCGCGGACGTCGGCCTCATTCAGGCGTTGGCCCCAAGCGGGCATCACGCCAAAGCGGGAATAGGTAATGGTCTGGGTCAGGCTGTCCGGATCGCCCCCATATAGCCAGATCGCATCCGCCAGATTGGGTGCCCCTTGAGAGCGGTCGCCAAGACCTTGTTCGCCGTGGCACGAGGCGCAGTTGTCGGTGAACAAAACACCGCCCTCGCTGTCCCAATCGGCATTGGCCAGATTGGGTAGGAAGTCGACCAGAGTTGTGATCTCATCTCGCTCCAAGATATCTCCGAACGCCGGCATTTCTGACCAATGGGCATCCCCGTCTGTCTCATTGCGCACGCCGTGGCGGACGGTGTGGGCAACCTCTTGCAGACTGCCGCCCCAAAGCCAGTCATTGTCCAGCAGGTTCGGATAGCCTTTGGCCCCGGCGGCACCAGCGCCGTGGCATTGACTGCATTGGGCGCGAAACACCGACGCGCCGCGGGCTACGGCATAGCGGTGCAGATCAGACTGTGGATCAAAGCTGGCCAGATCAACGGCATTCAGCTCTGAAACCAGACCTGCATTTGCGGCCTCATGCGCGTCAACCTGCTGCGCCACCTCGCCGCGCGTTGAGTAGCCCAAAAGCCCCGCGCTTGCGCCTGAGATCATCGGCCAGGCGGGATAGGCGATTGTATAGCCAATCCCCCAGATGATCGTCAGATAGAAGCTGATCAGCCACCACCTTGGCATTGGCGTGTTCAGTTCTTCGATCCCGTCGAAGTCATGACCCATGGTCTCGCGACCGGTCAGTTCATCCTTGCGCGGCTCACCCATGGTCGGCCCCTTTCTCGAAATCGTATTTTGCTTTGCAGGCGGTGCAACTGCCCGTGCATTTGGCGGTCTCATCCCGCATCGGGATTGACGCTGCCTCGTCCCGCGCTGCCTGCTGGGAAGGCCAGAAGGCAAAGATGCAGGTGCCCACAAAGAAGGAGAAGAGCGCGATCAGGAACCAGCTGTCTGCGAACTCACGCAGAAGGGTATAGGTTTCCATTTCCGGTACTCCTTATCGGCTCTCGCCCGGTACAAAGGTCGAGAAATCGACCAAAGTCCCAAGCATTTGCATGTAGGCGATCAGCGCATCCATTTCTGTCAGCTCAGGCTGGCCATCAAAGTTGCCGATGGCAGCGCCCGGGTAGCGTTCAAGCATGTCGTCATAGTCACTGTCCGGATCAGCCTGCGCGCGGAAGTCAGCGTAAGCAGCCTCAATCTGTGCATCCGTGTAGGGCACGCCCACTAAGCGGTGAGTTGCGATCAGGTCAGCGATTTGGTCGCCCTCCAGCTGCGCCTGCATCAGGAAGCCGTATTTCGGCATGATGCTTTCGGGCACGACCGATTGCGGGTTGATCAGGTGGTCGAGGTGCCATTCGTCCGAATAGCGCCCTCCAACGCGTGCCAGATCCGGCCCCGTACGTTTGGAGCCCCATTGGAACGGGTGGTCATACATGCTTTCTGCTGCCAGCGAATAGTGGCCATAGCGTTCCACCTCGTCGCGCATTGGGCGGATCATCTGGCTGTGGCAGACATAGCAGCCTTCGCGGATGTAGATGTCGCGCCCGGCCAGTTCCAGCGGGCTGTAGGGGCGCATGCCCTCCACCTCTTCGATGGTGTTTTCTAGCCAGAAGAGCGGCGCGATTTCCACGATCCCGCCGATGGTCACAACGCTGAGCGAGAAGGCCAGCAGAAGGGACGGGCTGCGTTCCAGAATGACGTGTTTGTCGATCAAAGCCATTGCTCGTCTCCTTATTCAGCGGGGGTTGCGGCAGGGGCAGCGGTTGCGCCTGCAGGCGGTGTCATCTGGGACACCGGCTGGGTGACGCGTTCGTATCCACGGATGGTCATCCACATGTTCCAGCACATGATCGCCGCACCACTGAGGTAGAGCACCCCACCCAGGCCACGGACCACATACATCGGGAACTTGGCGCTGACGGTGTCGGCAAAGCTGTTGACGAGGAACCCCTGGTCATCAACCTCGCGCCACATCAGGCCTTCCATGATCCCGGTCACCCACATTGAGGCGGCGTAGAGCACGATACCAATCATCGCGAGCCAGAAGTGCCAGTTCATGGCAGAGGTCGAATACATCGCCCCGCGGTTCCACAGGCGTGGTGTCAGGAAGTAGATCATCGCGAAGATGATCATCCCGTTCCAACCAAGTGCACCGGAATGCACATGCCCCACAGTCCAGTCGGTGTAGTGGCTGAGCGAGTTCACAGCCCGGATCGACATCATCGGCCCCTCTAAGGTCGCCATGCCGTAGAAGGCGAGGCTGGCCACAAGGAAGCGGATGATCGGGTCGGTGCGGATCTTGTCCCACGCACCATTGAGCGTCATCAGACCGTTCATCATCCCAGCCCAGGACGGCATCCAGAGGATGACGGAGAACACCATGCCAAGGGTAGAGGCCCAATCCGGCAGCGCGGTGTAGTGGAGGTGGTGCGGCCCCGCCCAGATATAGAGGAAGATCAGCGCCCAGAAGTGCACGATCGACAGCTTATAGCTGTAAACCGGGCGGTTCGCCTGTTTGGGTACGTAGTAGTACATCATGCCCAGAAACCCTGCCGTCAGGAAGAAACCCACAGCATTGTGCCCGTACCACCATTGGGTCATCGCATCCTGCACGCCAGCGAACAGCTGCACGGACTTGCTGCCCCAGAGGCTCACCGGCACAGCGAGGTTGTTGACCACGTGCAGCATGGCGACGGTCACGATGAACCCAAGGAAGAACCAGTTGGCGACATAGATGTGCCGCTCTTTGCGCTTGATGATCGTGCCAAGGAAAATGACCAGATAGGCCACCCAGACGAGGGTCAGCCAGATGTCGACGTACCACTCAGGTTCGGCATATTCCTTGGATTGCGTGGCCCCCAGCAGATAGCCGGTTGCGGCCAGCACGATGAACAACTGGTAACCCCAGAACACGAACCACACGAGATTGCCGCCAAAAAGGCGCGTGCGCGACGTGCGCTGCACGATATAAATGGAGGACGCGATCAGCGCGTTGCCGCCAAAGGCAAAGATCACCGCAGAGGTATGCAGCGGGCGCAGGCGGCCGAAGTTGGCGTAGGGTTGCGCCCATTCCAGATTGAGCGCCGGAAAGGCCAGCTGGAACGCGATGTAGGTGCCCACCGCAAGTCCCGCCATGCCCCAGAAGGCCGTCGCGATGACCCCGGCCCGCACGGGGCCGTCCATATAGTCGCCCTGCGCCACCGCAGCGCGCGGCTTGTCCGTGCTGCGCAGCACCCAGACAAACAGGCCCGCCGCGACGAACATGATAAGCAGCCCGTGTACGCGAAACGCCAGGTCATTGCCCTGATCCGCCGCGTAAGCTGCGACAAGGGCAATCAACCCCAACGCGATGAGTTTCACTGCATCTGCCATGCCAACCCTTTCCAAAACTTGCCAAGGCGGAATCACGTTCCACCGTTTGGGGCAGGTTTAGGCTTGGGGAAGGAGGGCGTTCCTTGATCTAGGTCAAATGAGCTAAACTATAGCGAAATCGGAATAACCTGAAATACCTTGCATCACCCAACCCGTTGAAATTCTTGATTTCAGGCAGGGTTGGATGATTCAGATTTTCCGATTTCTGCTTTAGACGATCATGCCGCCATCAGCATCGTCACCGCTGGCAAGATGCAGGGCGGCAAGGTCCTTGATCACAAAGTTGCGCCGGCCTTCGAAGGCGACAATGCCTTCTTTCTTCATGGCCGAAAGCTGGCGGCTGATCGTCTCAAGCGTCAGGCCAAGAAAATTCGCGATCTCTTCCCGTGTCAGGGGCAGGGTGTATTGCTTGACCGCATGGCTCGGGATCGTGCTGCGTCGCACGACCATCTCAAGGAATGTAGCGATCTTTTCCCGGGCTGTCTTGCGCCCCAAAAGGACCATCCATTCCCGCGCAGCGTTCAACTCATCCAGCGCCATTTCCATCATGCGCTGCGAGATATGCGGCACCTCTTCGACCAAGGCCTCAAACGGTTTGCGCTGAAACTGGCAAAGCGTCACATCAGTCACGGCGGTCACGTCAAAATCAACATACTCCCGCCCCGGACGCCCGATAAAGTCAGAGGGCAGCAAAAGCCCGACCACTTGCGTACGCCCGTCCTCCATGGTGCGCGACAAGGACGCGATGCCCACAACCACAGAGGCAAATGTCACCAGTTCATCGCCGCGCCAGATGATCGGCTGGCCTGCTTCGAAACTCTTGTAAGACTTGATCGTTTCAAGTCGCGACAGTTCATCGTCGTCGCAGCGCGCACAGATGGCCCGGTGCCTGATGGGGCATGACCCGCATTTTTCCCGTTCGTTGAAGATGAGCGTCATCGTTGTTGATCTGCATCAAGGTTTGTTGGCTGCGACAAGCCTAAGCATGGGGCATGGAACATGCAAACGTCCTCAGGGCCTACGGACTTTTTGACGCAAAGGTCCCCCGCTACACCAGCTATCCGCCGGCCAATCGGTTCGAGCCGACGATTGGCGAAGAGAAGCAGGCTGAATGGTTGTCTGGGTTGCGCAATGATGCGCCGCTTTCTGTCTATGTACATATCCCATTTTGTCGCCGCTTGTGCTGGTTTTGCGCCTGCCGCACGCAAGGGACTAAGACGATGCAGCCTGTTGCCGCCTATGTTGAAGACCTTGCGCGGGAAATCGGCAGGGTCGCGGACCTGATCGGCGAAAGACGCCAGATGGCGCGGCTTCATCTTGGGGGTGGAACACCGACTCTTCTGAATGTGGATCAGATGGAGACGGTCCTGGATGCGCTGGATAGTGCATTTGCCCGCGCGCCCGATTTCGAATTCTCAGTCGAAATTGACCCCACCGAGGCCGCGCCGGAGATTTTGGCGTTTCTTGCGGCCCGCGGCATGCGTCGGGCCAGCATTGGCGTGCAGGACTTTGACCCCAGGGTGCAAGAGGCCATCGGACGGGCGCAAAGCTACGCCCAGACCCGTGCTGTGATTGACCAGCTGCGCGCACACGGGGTGCGCAGCCTGAACATTGATCTGCTCTATGGGCTGCCGTATCAGGACTTCGAAACCCTGCAGGCCACGCTGCACCAGGTTCATGCGCTGCAACCGGACCGGCTGGCGCTTTATGGCTATGCCCACGTGCCGCATATGTCGAAACGTCAGGTCATGATCCCTGATGAGGCGCTTCCCGGCACGCAAGAGCGCTTCTTTGCCGCGTTATCTGCTCGCCATATGCTTGAGGTTGCGGGCTATGATGCCATCGGAATAGACCATTTCGCCCGGCCGTCGGATAGCTTGGCACAGGCCACAAAACGCGGGACGCTAAAGCGCAATTTTCAGGGTTACACTGACGATCCTTGCGAGACTCTGATCGGCTTTGGTGCCTCCGCCATTTCCAAATTCCCGCAGGGGTTCACACAAAACGCGGTCGCGACAGCAGCGTATCAGGCTCGCGTTCGGGCAGGAGGGTTGGCTGGACAAAAAGGCTATAGGATGGGACCTGAGGATATCGCGACTGCGGACCTCGTGGACCAGATCATGTGCTACGGTTACGTGGACGCGCTGGAGCTTTCGACCAAACACCCGTCTTTTGCAACAGAAATGCAGCGCATCGCTGATGACCTTATTGCGACCTATCCAAGGGCTCTAGAACGACAGGGCAGTAGATTGGTTTTGCGGTCAGGCATGGAAGCACTGGCAAGGGTGTTGGCGGCCCATGTCGACAGGGCCTTGCAGCCGCAGCACCTGCACAGCGAGGCGATTTGATCGTTGGTTGAAGATCGCATGGAGTCTCATACCCACAATCCGCCAGTCAATAGGTGGATCCATCATTGGTTAGCTTTGGCTCCCAGCCCGTCCCCCAGATGTCACGCCAATAGCTTTGCATCATGGAATTTTGAATAGGCGTCCCACCTTGCCAGAGATCCACAGACGGCTGATTGTATTGGCCAAAATACCGCTCAATGCGATCTGTCAATTCATCAACAACGTCAGTGTAGGCCGGATCATCCGCCAAGTCGGACGTTTCATCCGGATCGGTTTCCAAATCATAAAGCGCATGTGGCAGCTGCGGCGCATCGGGACCATTGAACCGAAGGAAGAACAGCCATTTTGGCGTGCGCAACACGCGCGTTTCCTCTTGCTCTGCATAGACCGCATCCTCGCCCCAATCAGATGGCTGCGCGCCGTGAAGTACCGGCGCAAAGGTCCGGCTTGGCAAGCTGGTATCAACGGTCCCTCCGACGTAATCAACAATCGTTAAAAACAGGTCCGCGTTCGAGATGTGCAAATCTTCAACACGGCCTTCCGGAACGCTGCCTTTGTGTTGAACGATCAAGGGAATAGAATGTGCCGCGCGGTGCAGGTTCGAAGGGTAGGTTGCGCCGCCATGTTCCCAAAACCCATGATGGCCAAGCGACAACCCATGGTCGGTGGTGAAGATGATTAAGGCGTCGGGTGCGGCCTCCATGATCCGGCCCACCGCGTCGTCAATCATGGTGATTTGGCTATAGTAGTTACGCAAACTCGGCAGATGGTTGGGCGCACGCATCAACAGCGAGAAATCGAGCCCGTGACCGCTTTGCGATTTGATCATGTCGTAGTTGGTGACGGCCTCAGCCGACAGACCTTCGCGCGGGATCGAATGCATTGGGCAGTCGTCATATTCCGCCGCGTGCCGGTTTCGGTTTCCGTCATTCGTTGCAGGCCAATGGCCGTAGGGTGCGGGGAAAGGCAGGTAGGCAAAGTAGGGGCCGTCTTGTTCTGCAATCCAGTTCAGAGCCTTGTCCGTAAAGAAGTCAACGGAATGGCCCGGTTGTGGATAGACCGCCCCGTTGTCATAGATCCGATTGTCATAAAAGCTGCGGACATGGCCATCTGCCATCGTAATCCAACAGTCCCAGCCCGGTGCGGGGGTCGTTGGGTTTCCCAAATGGTATTTGCCAAAAAGACCGGTGGCATAGCCTGACGACTTCAACACTTCGGGGAGGGTCACATGACCTTCCAGCGCATGCCACCCTTCGGGCCAGTCGGCTGATTTGCGGTCGTCGATCCAGGAATGCACGCCGTGCTGGCTGGGAAGCTTCCCGGTCAGCGCGGAGGCGCGGCAGGGCGAACAGAACGCATTGGCACAATAGGCATTCGAAAACCTGATCCCCTGTGACGCGAGGCGGTCCAGGTTGGGTGTGTTCACCTCATCATTGCCGTAGCACCGCAAGGTTTTTGCCATCTGGTTGTCGGTGAAGACGAGGATCACGTTGGGTTTGGCCATAGTGTGCCTTTGGTTTCGAAAGTCCCCTGACAGGAGCATGAAACATGAAGGCGAATTGCCGTTCAAGTCTGCAATCCTGCATAACCCGGGGCCGCGCAGCCTGACCGACTAGCGAAAACTCTGCGCCGTCAATCAGCGGAGCCACCATTTGTCGTCAGGATGTCGGAGCCTTGCGCGGCAGACTTTCGAGCCATCCCCTCACGACGACCAGACTTGGCGGACTTCAGGCGGTTCCTACGCGTGGTTGGTCGGGCAACATATCATCAGGCCGCGCATGCACATAAGCCATCAACTGCTCCTGAATGGCTTCGGCATCGCGTTTGCCAAAGAGGTTGTTCAACTCCCCCGGATCGCTTTGAAGGTCATAAAGCTCCCCGTCCTCAGAGTTCAGATCAACCGTCAGTTTGTGTGTTCTGGTGCGCACAGTGCGCAGCTCAAGCGCGACCCCAACGCGGCCGGGGCCCAGGCCCCACTCGTTTCGGGCAAACTCTCGCGTGGCGTCCCCTTCGATCAATGGACGCAGGCTTGACCCGTGCTGATCGAGGATCGGCTCTGCGTTGCCGTAGTCAAAGAAGGTCGCACCAAGATCAAGGGTGGACACCGGCTCGGACACCCGTTTGCCAGCTGGCACGCCCGGGCCGCGTACAATCATCGGCACCCGTAACAGCCCTTCGTAGTGCATGGGGCCTTTCAGGATCAGCCCGTGATCGCCCAGCCAGTCGCCATGATCCGAGATGTAGATCACGATGGTGTTCTCATCGAGACCGGTTTCCCTGAGCGTGTTCATCAGACGGCCAACTTGGTCGTCGATGAGCGAAATCTGACCATAAGTATTGGCGATGATCTCGCGCAGTTGCGCATCGGTCTGTGGCGCAATGCGGCTGTAAGCCTTGCGGATCTCGGCAAATTTCGGATCGGAAGGCTCGCCTTCGATCGCTGCTTTGTGCCACCACGGCTTGCCGTCGAAACTGCGCGTTCGGTTTTCCGGCAAGTCGACGTCTGCCGGGTCATGCAGGCGCGACCAGGGCTCAGGGCAATCAAACGGATGATGGGGATCGGGGAAGCTGACCCAAGTACAAAACGGTTTGTCGCTGTCGCGGCCATGTTTGAGCCATTCGATGGCGCGATCCGCCGTCCAGGGAGAGTTGTGAAACGCAACTGGCAGTTTTGAGTGCCAGGTCTGTGCGGCCCCTTTGGTGTCGCCCGCGTTTTCCCCCATCAGTTTCGTGCGCTCGTCGCCGCGGCCATCCGCGTGATAGAACCGTTCATAGTGATGACCGCCAGGTGGTTTTTCAGGAGCCCACCAGTTGTGGCCGACAAGCATCAGCTCAAGATGCTCAAACCCCATGTAGGGCCCGTTCCAATCCTCGGGGTAAGTCGCGGAAGACTGCAGACATTCCGGCGTCCCGGTTGGCTCATAGGTGTGGTAGGTGGAGAAATGGGCCTTGCCAAAATAGCTGGTCTGATACCCCGCCGCAGCCATCGCCCCGGCAAAGCCTTTCTGGCCAATCTCCGGATCAAGGTCGATGCCATTGTCATGCACACCATGGGTTCGGCAAAGCTGCCCGGTCAGGATAGATGCGCGTGCGGGCTGGCATACTACTGATGGCGTGATGCAGGCGTCGAAATGCGTGCCATCCGCCGCCAACTGGTCCAGATGCGGCGTCTTGATCTTGCGTCCCATGAAACCAAAGCAGTCAGCGCGATGCTGGTCGGCTGAAATCAGCAAGATATTGGGACGGCTCATGACAGGTCTTTCCGATTGCGTGCAGCATGGATCACGACGCCGATTGCCAATGCCATCAGGACCGCTGCGATTGGGTTGTTGAACAGGAAGAAGGGATCATTGCCAGTGGCGGAATAGGCCTGACGCGCTGTTGCCTCCAGTCTGCCGCCCAGGATGAACGCAATGACGAAGGGCAGGGGCGACATCTCGATCAGGCGCATGGTGTATCCCAGAACGCCAAAGCCAAGGGCGAACCAGATTGCCTCAATCCGGGTTTCCTGCACGTAGATGGCCGTCAGTGTCAGCAGCAGGACGGAAGGCAAGAGGATCTGTTTGGGGATCCGGATCATGATGCCCATGGAGCGCATGAACAGTCCACCAATGGTCCAATTGAGCAGGTTGGCAAATACCATTGCCGTAAAGAGGCCAAAGGCAATCACCAGTTCCGTGTTCACCTGCTCAGCAGAGAATTTGAAGACGGAAGGACCGGGGTTGAAGCCACCGATCGAGTCCATGGCGAGGATCAAAAAGACCGCAGCTGCATTGCCCGGAATGCCAAGGGACAGAACGGGGATCAGATTTGCCCCTGAGACGGAGGAATTTGCCGCCTCTGTTGCTGCGATCCCTTCCATTGCCCCATCCCCGAACTTGGTTTGTTCAGGCGTCTTGCTTTTTTCATGCCGGGCTTTGCCAACGGTGTAGCCAAGTGTTGCGGCCAGGGTTGATCCGACACCAGGCAGGGCACCGATCATCGTGCCAATGACCGCAGACCGCGCGATGTAGGGCGACAACCGGCGCACATCGGCCCAAGGCAGACGTTGATCCCCACTTTCAGCCACTTCGGATATAACACCCTTTGTCTGCCGCTGACGCCAAAGGTCATCCAGACCTTTGAAAACCGCACCGATGATCAGAACGCCAAGAACGGAGGTGGCGATTGGAAAGCCCCTTGAGAGTTGTTCAGTTCCCAGTGACATACGTGGATAAAAGTCTTCGCCGGTCCCGATATAGACTGCCAAAAGGCCGAGCCCGGTCGAGATCAGACCCTTGGCAGGTGATCCTCCGATCACGGCTGCGATGAAACTGAGAGACAGGATCAATAGCGCCGTTTTCTCGGGCAGATCCAGATAGGATTCGACCAGAATGGCAAGGAACGGTGCACAGACAAACAGCACGATGTCAGAGAACGTATCACCAGAGGCCGACGACAGATGCGCCACACGCAGCGCCTTTTTGGCCTTGCCGCGCTGCGCCATTGGATAGCCGTCCAGCGTGGTCATATAGGCGTCAGGGGTGCCGGGCGTATTGAACAGGATCGCGGGAACAGCGCCCCCAACCGTGGCCCCCTTCATGATCCCAATGAGAAAGCCCACGACAGGCAACATGGCGTCCGGGTGGTATCCAAAAACCGTGACTGTCCCCATTGACAAGCCCCCAGCTTTGCTGGGGGACCCCTGATGTTCTACATATGAGGAAGATTTCCTAGAGGGTTTCGACCGCTCGAAGCCCTGCAAGGGAAATCTTCCAATGTCATCAGAAACGACAAATCACCTTAACCACAGTACTTGGGAGTGCAAATATCACGTGGTTTTCACGCCCAAATACAGAAAGAAGGAACTTTACGGCTACCTGCGCCGAGAATTGCGTGAAGTATTCCACCGACTATCGCGCCAGAAGGAGTGCTCAATTGAAGAGGGGCACCTGATGCCAGACCACGTGCATATGTTGTTGAGCATCCCACCCAAGCACTCGGTCGCGCATGTGATCGGGTTCATGAAGGGAAAAAGCTCGATCTGGATCGCGCAGAACATCAAGAACCGCCGCCGCAATTTTGCGGGGCATAAATTCTGGGCACGTGGTTATTTCGTCTCGACGGTCGGCGCAGATGAGCGCACGGTGCGAGCTTATATCCAAACGCAAGAGCAACAGGACAAACGCCTCGACGACCTGTTTAACAGGTAATCTGTAACCCCAACCGCTTCGAGCGGTTCAAGCGAAGCGTTTCAAACCTCCACTTCAAGTGGAGGTTATTGGCTGGTCAGGTTATTATTTGCGCAGGTGCAGTTGAATGACTTGCGGCGAACCAATTTGGCGGCTTACCATAGGTGCTGGGTGTTGCCGCGCTGGTTGATGATGGACTGCAAAATGCTAAACTCTGCTTTTCGATGGGATATGGCAAGAACGCGCTACATCTTAGGGCCATTGATAGCACATTTGACTTTGCGCTTTCCCTAGTAGGGCAAAATGTAAATGAGGTTAATTATGCCGCGACCCGATTTGCGCAATGCATTGCTTTATGGATTGTCGACTGGTTTTGCTGTCGTCGTCTATATATGGCTCGGCTACGAGCTTTATGAGCGTCTGGAAATACTGTCGTGGACTTTGCTACTGGCGGGCCTTTCCGCCGCTGCAGCAATTGCGGCTTTCATTTTTGTTCGTTGGGCGTTGGCGTTGCAGGTTCGCCGGGCCGAAGAAGCCACCGGCGATGTGATAAACATTGTCAACCGCTTTATCGTGGGCGATCCGACTGCTCCAATCACCCGTGCGGAAGTACATGAAATTATCGGGCAGGCACGCACCGCTGTTCCACGGACTGTCAGCGCTATCACGCTTTTCTTTACGCTCTCTATTCTGCTGGTGTTATTCGGGGAAATCGTTCTTTTAACCCAAGCTGGTATGATGTATGTGCAGACCCGCCGGATTGAAGAACAGAACATACTTTTGAGCAGGCAGTCCGAGGTTCAAACAGCGCAATTTCTGCAAGAAAGCCTGACTTCCGTTGATCAAATTGGAAAATCGGTAGAGGATGTCCGTCGGGCTGTTCAGACTTTGAACGAGGATTTTATAGCGCCGTTCGTCATTATTCCAGACACGGTTAATGAGATCAGCGCTGCAACATTTGGTGAGGGTGAAGTTATACGGGTGTGTTTTGAGGACGACCCGTGCCCCTACATCTCTGCTGAGACGTTCGCGAATTTGGCAAGCACTGGCGAGATTGTCGTAACAGCAAGCAACGCAGGTTCATTGCGCGGGTGGTATCGATTTACCGATGTCCTTGAAGCCGTTGGGCTTGTCTTTACCGCCTCCATCACGAATTCTGACGTAGCTAACGACGATATTCGTCTAGCCCAAGACCAGTTGTCCAACGCCATCGTCACCTGTGGCGGAACGCCGGAAGGCAAAACCGTGAATAGGTTTTCGGGGCTAATGGGTGGTTTTCTAGCTGCAATTGACATGTGGCCGATTAACGGCCCTGAAGATATTCAACCAGGGCAAACGCTTACTTTCCCAAAACAAGTCGACCGTGCAAATTTCCTTGGTATATCCGCCGCAGTGGGATTATTGGCCGAAAGCGAAGGCAGTTCGATAGAAATGATCGGCAATGCATCGGACGCGGCGGCGCTTCTTGCATCGTCGCTTTCGATGTTGGAATTGGAATTTCAAGAGCTTTCAACGTCATGTTCTTCACGTTTGCAGGGTCTCTCTGCGACCGCGGAGGCACTGCAAAACCGAACAAATTCTATACTGGAAACGGTCGCGCGAAGCGTTGAAGATTAAACTCTCTGTTGCCCATCAACATGGAACGGGGGATACTCCATGGCTCATGCTGGTTTGAGTTTGAGTGTAATTTGATCAGTAGACATTGTAGTCAACGTTGCGAGTATCGACCAGCCTTGTTTGCGTGCCGTTTCGATTACGCTTCTCAGTATGCAGAAATTGTCTGCTCCGGCCATGGTGCGGAAGCCTCCTGAGACTTTCATGCGGACCTTACCCATCCGCAAAGCCTGCTCGGCCTCATTGTTGGTGAAGGGAACACGCAGGTCGTTGAGGAAACGCAGCACATCGGCCTTGCGGTCGCACAATCGCAGCGCGAGATTGTGGCCGGTCCGTCGTTTGGGTCGCCCGCGTCTGGTTTTGCCGATCGGGGTCGGGCTCAGAGGGGGCTGGCCTTCATGGAACAAAATGGCCTTTGTGATGCAGGCGTCGTAACGTTCGTTGATGGCTGCGATCACAGTCGCCGAGACGTTGTCTAACCCGTTTTCACGGGCGATTTCGGTCGCTTTCCTGGCATCCAGCAGGATGTTCTTCATTGCCAATGCCCAGTCTTCTTTTTCAATGTCGACCAGTGCTTGCAACTCACGCAGGTGATGGGCATTGCACAGGACGTGCTCGACACCTTCCATTCTGCCGTAGGATGCCCAGTTGTCGTGCACCACAATACCCGACACGCCGGACAACAAATCGCCTCTACCGCTTCCCATTCGGAAATGGCTCATCGTCGGCGAACAGATGACATGTTGCCACCGGGTCCGACCTCCAACCCGCAGGCCCGTTTCATCCAGATGTTTGACCACAACCTTCGGACCGCACAACGCTTCACGTACAGAATCCGAGAAAGACCGCATTTTATGCGCCATCTTTGCGATGAGACGCGATAGGGTCGCCGTCGCGATCCGCACACCGCACACGTCGAAAAACACCTGAGAAAGACGATCGTCGGGAATGCAGTGGTGAGTCTGAAGATAGGCCGCCACGGCCGCAATGCGACCACCGTATTGAACTGGCGCCATAACCCCTGCCGGGAAAGAGCCGCGTGCAAGCTTGCCACAGCCCGGGCACAGGCATTTATGGGATCGATGTTCAGTGACCATAAGAGGCGGCGGCGGTGGCAGGTCGAACACCTGGCGGGCAACAAAACCTTGTGACGAACAGTGTGACAAGTCGTGCTGACACTGCGGGCAGGTCTGCGGGTGATGATCAACGATCTCGTCCGGATTGTCGACTTGGGATCGCGTCGTACCCTTGTGCCCCGGTTGTCCGCCGGGCTTGCGCCCCGATTTTCCTCTTTGGCTTTTCGTGCGGTTGGCGTGCGGTTTCGACAGCCCGTCGCTCGACGGGGGTTTGCTGCTGTTTTTGCTGTGCAGTGAAAGGCGGCGCTCAAAAGCCTCAACGCGCTGTTCAAGGGCGGCAATCATATCTGCTTGGGTCTCAATGATTTCAGTCTGCCGCCGGTTCTCATCGACAAGCAGCGCATTGGCTTCCAGCAACTCCATGTTCTCAGCATGGAGAGTGGTCACCAACTCGATCCATTCCACCTTTGAAAGGTCGGCTGAATTGCCTGTATGGGGAGGCTTAGGTGACATGCCCTGAACGATTCACAAAATGAACGATCACTAAAGCAAAAAGATGCCCGGCGAGTCAATTCGCCACACTTGGACAAGCAGGGCAATCGACTGAATAAATTGCTGACAAGGCTGCATTTTTCTGAATCAAAGACATGAAATGACCCTGTATCTGGAGGATTTCCATGTCGGAAGCGTCCAAAGACCGCCTGATCCCTGAGTTTCTGACCCATTTTGAGGCCATCCCAGACCCGCGTCAGGCGGCGAAAGTGATCTACCCGCTGAACGAGATATTCCTGCTTGTTTTGTGCGCTGTGATCTCTGGTGCGGATGGATGGACCTCCGTCGCCCTCTACGGTCGAAAGAAGTTGGACTTTCTGCGGCGCTTCTTGCCGTTCAAGGATGGCACGCCTAGCCATGACCAACTCGGTATTCTGTTCTCCCGCCTCGATCCCGAGGCCTTGCAGAACAGCTTCACGAATTGGGTTGCAAGCTGGCCTGACATGCTTGAAGGCGTTGTCGCGGTTGACGGCAAGACGCTTCGGCGATCCTTCGACAGCACGTCGAACACGGGTGCGGTCCACATGATCTCGGCCTGGTCTTGCGAGCAGAAACTGGTCCTCGGCCAGCGCAAGGTCGCGGACAAGTCCAATGAGATTACAGCCATTCCCAAACTGCTGGAGATACTGGCGCTTGAAGGCGCGATCATCTCGATCGATGCCATGGGCTGTCAGCGCAAAATCTGTCAACAAATCATGGACAAAGACGCAGATTATGTCATTGGTCTGAAAGGTAATCAGGGCAGCTTGCACGAAGACGTCAAACTGTTCTTTGAGGAGCATCTGGACCGGGGTATCGGTGGCGAGTTTCTGCGAAAAAGCGAAACGACAGATGCCGATCATGGCCGACTTGAAACACGCCGCTACACCGTTTGCACAGACATCGAATGGTTGGAAAAACGCCATCACTGGCCGGGCCTGAAGGCCGTCATCATGACCCAGTACACGCGGGAAATCAGAGGCAAGGTGAAAAGAATACGCCAGTTCTACATCTCATCAATGACCGCCGATGCGGAAAAGATGGCCGCGCACATCCGAAACCACTGGCAGGTGGAAAACTGTTTGCACTGGGTTCTGGACGTCACCTTCCGGCAGGACGATTGCCGCATCAGAACCGGGAATGCAGCAGCCAATTTTGCCGCGATCAACCACGCTGCAATAAACCTGCTGCGGCAGGGACCTGGCAAAATGAGCATGCCGCAGGAACGACGCTCAGCCGCATGGGACGACGCATATATGGAGCAATTGCTGCGCAACTAGCGTTCAATCGATTCCCCTGCTTGGACAAGCGCTAGCGATAACCTGACCAGTTACCAAAAACCGAAATCAGGATGGGCAATGAAATGGCCATGGCAACGGGACCGGCCATTCCCGGCGTAGCCCCCACCATGATCCCCAACAGAAAGCCTGCCAGGATCATCACCAGCGTGACAGAGACCGGAATGCCGAGAAGGGCAAATGCCTCAGGCCCTTGAAAAACCGCCAGAACGCCAAGCCAGATGTAGTCAAGTACAGTCATCAGACGTCGCCATTGGGGGGCAAGAGCAGGTCTTCGAAGGGAAGATCGTAAATGACGATGAGCGCAGCAGCGACGCAGACGCCGATCAGGACATGGCGGGCAGCGAACCTGCCTTCGACATGAGAAATCAAACCGGTGACAACGAATGTGCCCCCCAAGAAATAGCCAATGTATTTCCAGGGTGCGGTATCCCGCAGCAGGCGGTACTCAGCGCCGTCTTGCAGCAGATAGACCGCCAATGGTCCCGCATAGAGCATGATCAGAAACCCGAAGACCAGGATGCCAAGCTGGATGCAGATGAACCGGATGTTGGCCGCTGTCAGCCTTGGTTGGTCCGGATCATTTCGTTCGAAAACAAGCAGAAGCACACCACCAAGCCCGACAAAAAAGGCTGCAACAGTTGGGGCAAGACCATCGCCAATGACAGTGCGGCACCGGACTTTCTCGATGATCCCGGTTTCCGCATCAAGGGGCACCCAGACAAAAGCCACAAGGGCCGCAAAGGCAAAGCACAGGATGCCCAGATACAGATTGCTGCGAGAGTGCGGGGGCATTTCAGCTCCGAATTAAACACTTGGCCCGGACATTGTGCCGGGCCAAGACGATGGATCGCAGGCAGTGTTACTCTGCCGAAGCTTCCAGCAATTCGCCTGCGTTTGTGTAGGCATTGGCGATGATCGCATCAAGCTCGTCACCTGTACGCAGGTCTACACCACCAAAGGCCTTGTTGATAAAGCCGCCGGCTTTTGATCCCTCAGCGGTGACGACCTCTGCGATTGCGGTCGCAATGGCTGCGCGCGCAGCAGGGTCCATGCCGCCGGGACCTGCAATCATGAACATTGTGTCGTTTGGAAACTTGGACCCAAACTCAGCAAGGTTCGGTGCATCGGGCGTGCCCGAAAGCGGGCCGCTTTTGGCTGAGGCAAGTTCAACCATATCACCTGCCGCGACTGCGCGGGCCTGAATGCCAGCGCCAAAGCCGATGTCCATGTCGCCTGCGGTCAGGCCGTTCATCACTGCTTTGCCTCCGCGCACGGAGACGATGTTGAATTCAATGCCGTTTTCCTTGCCGACCACGTAGGCCAGATCAGCCAGTGACGGGCTCATGACCCCAAACCGGATCTCTTCGCCGCCCTTGGCGGCAGCGATGACGTCGGCAAACGTCTTGTAGCCCTTGGAGGTCATCGACACGACGGCCATCTGGCTACCGGCAGTGGACGTGATTGCTGTTGCGATGCTGGGATCGCCCGCGTCTGCTGCGGCCAGGTTGTAGCCTAGAGTTTCTGTCACGATCATTGCGATTGCGGTGCCATCCTTGGGCTCGCCTTGGAGCGCCTTGACAGCGTTCAACCCGCCTTTGCCGGTGACCTGCTCCGGAATGACTGTCCCCATTGACAAGCCCCCAGCTTTGCTGGGGGACCCCTGATGTTCTACATATGAGGAAGATTTCCTAGAGGGTTTCGACCGCTCGAAGCCCTGCAAGGGAAATCTTCCAATGTCATCAGAAACGACAAATCACCTTAACCACAGTACTTGGGAGTGCAAATATCACGTGGTTTTCACGCCCAAATACAGAAAGAAGGAACTTTACGGCTACCTGCGCCGAGAATTGCGTGAAGTATTCCACCGACTATCGCGCCAGAAGGAGTGCTCAATTGAAGAGGGGCACCTGATGCCAGACCACGTGCATATGTTGTTGAGCATCCCACCCAAGCACTCGGTCGCGCATGTGATCGGGTTCATGAAGGGAAAAAGCTCGATCTGGATCGCGCAGAACATCAAGAACCGCCGCCGCAATTTTGCGGGGCATAAATTCTGGGCACGTGGTTATTTCGTCTCGACGGTCGGCGCAGATGAGCGCACGGTGCGAGCTTATATCCAAACGCAAGAGCAACAGGACAAACGCCTCGACGACCTGTTTAACAGGTAATCTGTAACCCCAACCGCTTCGAGCGGTTCAAGCGAAGCGTTTCAAACCTCCACTTCAAGTGGAGGTTATTGGCTTTCCAACCTTTTGCGGCTTCCAGCTCTTCCGCGATCATGCG
Source organism: uncultured Sulfitobacter sp. (assembly GCA_963422245.2). Lineage (GTDB taxonomy): Bacteria > Pseudomonadota > Alphaproteobacteria > Rhodobacterales > Rhodobacteraceae > Sulfitobacter. The sequence continues at coordinate 270,429 of CAXMWW010000032.1, forward strand.
TGCTTGTGTATCGGCACCACCGCCTGCTGCGAAGGCGATCATCAGTTTGATTGGGCCGGGTGGTGTCCAATCGTCGGCTTGAGCACCGGTTGTCAAAGCAGTCAGGCCAATGGCCGCAACTGCAGCTTTCAGAATCTTTTTCATGTTTTCCTCCCTATTCCGCAAATTCAGCCACATATTGGTTGATGGGTCAACAAAAAGATTGACCCATCAACCAATCATCTTCATCCTAGAGAGAGCGGGAAGGGGGCGCGGAAATGGTGCAAAGCGAAGGTACGGATCTCATCGATGTTCAGGATGAACTGCCTCTGCGCCGGTTCCTGACCTACCGTATCTCTCGTGTGCAGGCGAAATTGAATACCCAAGCGACCCGACTTTTGCGTGAAGCCAGCGGGATTACCCTGGCTCAATGGCGGTTGGTTGCCCTGATCGGGGCGGCTGGGCAAACCCAGTCCTCCGCCTTGTCGAAAGAGGCCGCACTGGACAAAGGACTGGTCAGCCGGAATCTGAAAACCCTGATCGAACAGGGCGTTGTTCACTCAAAGACAGATGCCGGCGACCATCGTGTGCAAAACCTCTGCTTGACGGACAAAGGGCGCGTGATCTTCGAAAAGACTCTTCCGGTGACGCGGGCCAGGCAGGCGCAATTGCGCGAGGGCCTGACCCATGAAGAACTGCGCGTTTTCCACAAGGTCCTGGACCACCTCGAAATAGCAGCCGAAAAGTAAGCAGCCCGCGTGACCCAATCGAACCTTCTTGTCATCATGTCCGACGAACATCAGGCGCGGGCCATGGGCTGCGCAGGCCACCCCATTGCGCAGACCCCCAACCTTGATGCACTGGCCGCCAGAGGAACCCGCTTTACGGATGCGTATACGCCCAGCCCGATCTGTGTGCCCGCGCGGGCCAGTTTTGCGACCGGGAAATACGCCCACCAAAACAGGCTTTGGGACAATGCGATGCCCTACACGGGCAAGCCCACCGGATGGGGGCATGCGTTACAAGCAAAGGGCATCCCGGTCGAAAGCATAGGCAAGCTGCACTACCGGGACGCGGCTGATCCAGCCGGGTTTGATGTCGAACACATTCCCATGCAGGTGGTGGGGGGCGTTGGCATGGTCTGGGCCTCCATACGCAAGGAGGCAGAGCGCATCGCACCCCCCGGTGGTGGGCGGATGTTGGGCAAATATATCGGGCCGGGCACGTCGGCCTACACCGACTACGATGCCTCCGTCACCGCAAGAACCAAGGAATGGCTGCAAGATCGGGTCGCATCTGGAGATGACCGGCCATGGTGTCTTTATGTGGGTCTTGTGGCCCCGCACTTTCCTTTGGTTGTTCCGCAGGAATTCTACGATCTCTACCCGCTGGACCAAATGCCGGACGTAAAGCTGCACCCCAGCAACGGGTACAAGCGCCACCCGTGGGTGGAAAAGCAGAACGCAACCATGGACAGCGAAGCAAGGTTCGAAAGCCCCGAAGAACGGTTGCAAGCGATGGCAGCATACTATGGGCTATGCAGTTGGCTGGACCACAACGTCGGTCAGATTTTGGAGGCGTTGGAGGCTGCTGGAATGACCGAGGATACAACCGTCGTTTATACCTCTGATCATGGTGACAACGTTGGTGCGCGTGGCTTGTGGGGGAAATCGAACTTCTATCAGGAAAGCGTGCACATCCCGATGATCATGGCCGGACCAGACGTCGCGGTCGGAACCTGCGATACACCGGTCAGTCTGGTCGATCTGTCAAAGACCATCGCCACTCATTTTGATACTGACATTGAAGCCGCGCAGGGTGCGCAGTCTTTAAACGAAATCGCCAGACAAGCGGACAACTTGGAACGGCCCATCTTTAGCGAATACCATGCGGTTGGAGCCGTTTCGGGTGGATTTATGCTGCGAAAAGGTCGTTGGAAGCTCAACTACTACGTCGATTTCCCGCCCGAGCTCTTTGATTTGGAAGATGATCCCGAAGAACTGGTCGATCTGGCACCTGACCCTGCCTTTGCGAGTGTTTTGGCAGAGCTAGAGGTTGCTTTGCGCGACATCTGCGACCCAGAGGCGATGGATGCGCAGGCGTTTGCTGATCAGGCCGCCCTGATTGAACATCACGGTGGTCGCGAAGCTGCACTGAAGCTGGGTGCCCCCGGCGCCACACCACCTCCATCAAGCGGAGCATGACGTGCAACTGACCGTATTGGGCTCCGGCTCCCCCGAAGCATACGCGCGCCGTGCCTCGTCTGGCTATCTGATCGAGGTCGGCGAGTATCGCATTCTATTCGACTGCGGCGGCGGGGTCGTTGACAATCTGATACGCTCTGGCCGTCTGCCAAAGGACATCACGCATCTCTTCTTCACGCATTATCACACCGACCACATGATGGATTATGCGCGTTTGGTGCATGCGGCTTGGGATGAGGGGGCAAAGCCGCTCAAAGTGTTTGGACCAAAACCGCTGGCAGAGATCACAGAGGGCTATTTCGGCCCTGATGGCGTTCTGAGCAACGATCTGCGCGCGCGGACGGAACTCACTCAAAGCCAGCAGGTCTGGGCTGCAAGGGGGGGTACGCTCCCGCGGCCCTGGCCCGCGCCTGAGATTACCGAGATTGATCCTGGCTTCAGCTTTGAAGGCAACGGCTGGCGATTGACCTCTGCGCAGGCCACGCATGCCCAGCCGATCCTGGAATGCCTTGGTTATGCAATCGAAGCGGAGGGAAAGATGTTCGTCTATTCGGGCGACACAGGCATCAATGCGCAGATGACTGAGCTCTGCCGCGATGCCGACTTCCTGCTGCACTGGTGTTATCGCGGCAGCGGGGAAGCCTTGCACCCGGCTTTGATGGCCTTCAGCCCTGATCCCGGTGAAATAGCGCGCATGGCCGCAAGTGTCGGTGTGAAGCGACTGTTTCTGACCCACTTCCGTATTCACATGGATTCAGAAGACGGGCATGCAAAGGCGTTGGCCGACCTGGATGAATTTTTCGAAGGCGAGGCGGGCATTCTCGAAGATCTGGATACGTTCGAGATTTGATCTCAGAGCAGGTCGTCGGAGGCTTTCCCGCAGCGCATTTGACAGCGGTCGCTACCAACTCACCCGAACAGGCGACATCGCCCAGACCATCTTTGCCGGACGCTCAGTCCGGTTACGAAACCTGTGGGCGATCAGAGAGGGGTAGGAAAAACTGTCACCTTCTTTCAGCACAATGATCTCGTCGCCAAGCCGCAACTCGACTTCTCCCTCAAGCACGATGGCGTGTTGTTCACCTTCAAACGTATAGCCTTCCAGACGCGCAGGGGGTTCACCCGTGCCCGGCGGGAAATGCGACAGGATCAGGTAACATTGCCCCGAAAGCGTGCTGGAAAGAAGTTCATCGCGGAACCCAAGTTCATGCTCGCTGCGGGTGTACATATCCGACAAAGCGCGACGGTTCTCTGCCCGCACAACATGCTGGCGCTCCAGTGGGCCGTCGCCGGACACCACTGGGGTAAACCATTGCGGTGGGACATTCAGGGCTACGCCGATCTCGTTCAGCAAAGTGTCAGAGGCGCGGGCGGCTCCCAGTTCGATCCGGCTGAGATAGGCGGTTGAGCAAGACAGCTGCGCGCTCAACTGGTTCAGTGTCAGGCCACGGGCCTTGCGCAGCTCGCGGATTTCGCCGCCTTGGCGTGCTGTGTCGGGGGATTGATCGTCGTTTGTCATACCCATTTTTAGTTGATTTTTTTCCTCGAATTCAATCTTGTTGAATTGACGGCAGAAATTCAACTCAGCTTGACCGTTTGGGAGGACGCGATGCGCTTTGATTTAATTGCGAATTTCAGCCCGGGGGAGACGATTCCCTGGACCCGAACGCTTGAGATGATTCTGGAGCAGTGCGTGCTGGCAGAGCAGGCGGGCTTCACCACCGCCTGGTTTACGGAGCATCATTTTGCGCACAACGGATACATGAACGCGCCAACCAATCCGATCCAGATGGGCACCCATGTGGCCGCGCATTGCAAAAAGCTGCGGGTTGGCACAGCGCCAATCGTGCTCCCTGACTGGCACCCGCTGCGTGTCGCTGAGGACGCGGCGATGCTGGACAACATGAGCCAAGGGCGGTTCGATTTCGGCGTGGCAAAAGGCATCAATGAACGCTCGACCCTTCAGTTCAACAAAGACGCCGACCGCCGGGACAATGCGAAGGTGATGCGCCTTTATCAGGAGAGCCTGGAGATCATTCTGAAGGCCTGGACCGAGGACGCCTTTACCCACAAGGGGGAGTTCTACGAATTTCCGGTGCCGGGCTGGCAGGAAAAGAACTGCTTCTTTGAACCGCTCGACCCGCGCTACCACGCCGATGACGGCGAATACAAAGCCATGTACCTGCATCCGCGCCCCTACACCGACCCACACCCGCCCGTGTGGCTGATGTCCAACGCGCCGCCGACCTTCAAACTGGCGGGCGAGCGTGGGTGGGGCGTGATCTCCATGTCGGCGGGGCCCAAGGCCACTCTGGCCTGTTGGGAGCCCTATCGCGCCGCCCTGTCAAAACGCGAAGGACGAGATGTCAAACTGGGCGAAGGCGTCGGCGTCTGCACCGCCTTTTATGTGGGCGAGAGCATGGAAGAAGCCGTGCGCACGATCCGGCCCGCGATCAACGCCTACTACGAGTTCCTGGGTGGTTCGCGCCCTGCAGGTGAATGGACCAAGAATGGCTATCTCGACCTGGGCGAGGAAATGAGCGCGGAGGATGATGCCATGGACTGGTTCGACTTCCTCAACAAACGCGGCATCATTGTGGTCGGCGATGCGGCCTATGTGGCTGATCGGTTTGCGGAAAAGCAGGAAACCATTGGTCTGGATCACCTGATGCTGATGCAGCAATACACCGGCGTCGCTTACGAAAAGATCCTCGCCAGCTGGGATCGCCTGTTTGAACATGTGGTTCCAAAGTTCGGCACGCAGTCCATCGCGCAGAAAAGGGCTCTTCAACATGCTTGAGATTTGGGGGCGCCCTTATTCGTCGAATGTCATACCGGTGATCTGGACCGCAAATGAGCTGGGACTGGATTACACATTGCAGCTCGCAGGCGGCAGCTTTGGCAAGCTGGACACGCCAGCCTATGCAAAGATCAACCCCAACAGGATGATCCCGGCCATCTGCGATGGGGACTTCGCCCTGTGGGAAAGCCTCGCCATTGTGCGTTACCTGTGCGATCGCCACGGCGCGGGCGGCCTTTCGCCATCTGATCCGCAGATCCGCGCCATAGCAGACCAATGGATGGAATGGTCGACCAGCCGCGCCTTTATGCCGGTGATTTACCTCTTCTTCGCGACAGTGCGCACGCAGCCTGCGGAGCGTGATCCTGCCAAGATCGCCAAGCTGCGGGACGAGGCCCATGAGGCATTCACTATCCTCGACAGCCACCTGGCGGATCGCGCTTATGTCTGCGGCGATAACTTTACGATGGGGGACATCCCGCTGGGCTGCGTCGCTTACCGCTATTTCAACGTCGACGTGGATCGTCCGTCCGTGCCACATGTTGAAGCGTGGTATCAGCGCTTGACCAAACGCCCGGCCTATAAGGACCATGTGATGCGTCATTTCGGGACAAACCCGGATGAATGGGCGGCGCTTGAAAAAGCCTGCGCAAGCGAAGGAGTACTGTGATGAGCGACCATTTGACCTATCACGAGGGGCGAGACCCGGCCTGGTTTGACGCCCAATACAATCTGCGCGCGGGCCGTCCCGATTACGAAGAAACGGTGATCCCGGGTTGGGCTGCCGCAAGCGAAGCCGCACGCGCGTCACTCGATTGCACCTTGGATGTACGCTACGGCAGCGGTGAAAAACAAAAGCTGGACGTTTTTCGAGGTGGCGACCTATCGGGGCCGACGTTGCTTTATATCCATGGCGGCTATTGGCAGCGGGGGGACAAGTCGATCTACAGCTTCCTCGCCCCGCCACTCGTCGCTGCAGGCGTCAACGTCGTTGTCGTGGGCTATGACCTCTGCCCCACGGTAAGCATCACCCGCATCTCCGAAGAATTGCGCGAGGCCGTTGCCTTTGTCTGGCGCAACAGTGCTGATCTGGGCCTCAACGCGGACCGCTTGACCGTGATGGGACACTCCGCAGGCGGTCATCTGACCCAGATGATGATGGCCACGGACTGGCCGGCCTATGGTGATGATCTGCCCGCCGATCTGGTTCAGGCCGGTATCCCGGTCTCTCCGCTCAGCTACCTCGAACCTGTCCGCTTAACCCAGGCGCTGAATGCGGGGATCCGCATGGATGCAAAAGAGGCCGAAGCCCAAAGCCCAATGATCAACCATCCGCCCCTGACGGACGCCCCGCAAATGGTTGTGGTTGGCGGGGCCGAGACGGATGAGTTTCACAGACAAGCCCGCATGTATGCCGAAACCTTTGCGACACCCCAGCGCGATGTCACGCTCTATGTGGTGCCGGATGTCGACCACTTTGACGAACTCAATATGCTCGCGGACGCCGCAAGCCCGTTCTTCGCCAAAACCTGCGCCATGCTTGGCCTTTGAGGAGCACAAAATGACCGACCTGACCCAAGACCTTGTTGATGCCGTTGGCGATGCATTCAACGCCAATGACCTCGACGCTGTAATGCCATTCTTTGCAGATGACGCCGTGTTCGACCATGCGGTCGGGCCAGACCCGCATGGCGTTCGCTTTGAAGGCGCTGAGACCATTCGCGGGGTCTTTGCCGGGTTGTTCGACAAGGTGGACAATGTGCATTGGGAGACGCTGGATTGCCGCATCGCCGGGGACAAGGCGTACTGCGAATATCGCCGGACCGCCCGTCACAAGGATGGCAGCACCGAAGAGTACCTCAGCGTAGATATCCTGACCTTCAAGGCAGGGCTGATTGTCCACAAGGATACCTACTACAAGCAGCGCACCGTCTGATCGTGGTCTTAGAGTAGGTCTGGCCTGTTCACACCCATTGGAAAATTTTTTTGCCGATGATGTCGATTGGCTGTGCCATAGTTCGTCATGTTGGAGAAAGCGCTTATGCTTTTGACAATTGGAGACTACACATGCGTTTCACTTTTCTGACCTATTCCCGCCCCGAGGACTTTGCGAACGTGCCGCCCGAAGAGCTGGGGCAGCTCAAGGGCCTCTTTGGCGCCTATATCGGTGCGTTGAAGGAAGCCGGGATCCTTGTTGGGGTCGATTGGTTGCAACCCAATGCGGCCGCGACAACCGTATCTGACGGTGGCGACCGGATCCACGATGGCCCCTTTGCTGAGACCAAAGAAACGCTCGGCGGCTATATTACCGTCGAGGTGCCTGATCTCGACACGGCCATCTCTTGGGCCAAGAAATGCCCGGCGGCCAAATACGGATCAGTGGAAATCCGCCCTTCCGCGATGCCGGCATAATGAACAGTGATGCGCGCGTGGCCGACGTCATGCGCGCGTCTTATGGCCGGTTGCTGGCCATCCTGGCCAGTCGCACCGGTGACATTCTGGCGGCAGAGGATGCACTGTCAGACGCCTTTGCCAAGGCACTGACCCTGTGGCCGCAGAACATGCCAGACAACCCAGAGGCCTGGCTGCTTACCGTGTCCCGCAACCGCCTGACGGATATCAAACGCCGGGACGCCCGGATCGATTTGCAAGGCGATTTTCCGGATATGGCGCAATCGGAGGTGAGCTCCGAAGACTTGCCCGATGATCGGCTAAAGCTGATGTTCGTCTGTGTGCATCCGGCAATTGATGCCCGCATGCACACGCCCTTGATGCTACAAACCGTTCTTGGGTTGGAAGCCGCAGACATCGCGCGGGCCTTCCTGGTTTCGGCCCCTACGATGGCCCAGCGGCTTGTCCGCGCCAAGCGCAAGATCAAGGACGCCGGGATTGCCTTCAAGATTCCGGATGTCGAGGACATATCGACGCGTCTGTCGGCCGTATTGGAAGCCATCTACGGGGCGTTCTCCACCGATTGGCTGGAGGCGGGAACGTTGGCTGAAGAAGCCCTTTATCTGGCCTCGCTCCTCACCGAATTGATGCCTAACGATCCAGAGGTCCATGGGTTGCTTGCATTGATCGCCTACACATTGTCGCGCGAAGCGGCACGCGTACAAGACGGTGTTTTTGTTCCGTTGGAGGACCAGGATCCAACGAATTGGGACGCAGAGCTTATGAATATCGCACGGCTTCATCTGGCGCGCGCAAAGTCGTTCGATCATGTCGGCAGGTTCCAGATTGAAGCGGCGATTCAGGCGGTCCATGCAGACCGCGCCGTGACAGGGGAGACGGATTGGCAGGCGCTTGTGCAACTGCACCTCGGCCTGGCCAATATCGCCCCGACGGTTGGCGCGTCAGCTGGACTTGCAGCGGCACTGGGGAAAGCCGTTGGACCGCAGCAAGGTCTGGACGTACTTTTGCAGATCGATCCCAAGGTGCGCGCAGGGTTTGCACCTGCGGAAGCAACACGGGCCTATCTGCTCGCTGAATTGGGCAAGACCCAGGAGGCCTGCGAGGCTTACGAACGTGCAATCGTCTTAACGACAGAACCGCCATTACAGCGGTTTCTTGAAGCGAAAAGGGCGGGGCTTGGGAGCCAATCTGCCTAGGGCCTTCTGATGAAGGACATGGGACGGCTTGTGCATCCGCCCCATGATAATGGCCAAACAGGGTCACTTCACCCAGTGCGGGCTAGCCATCGCGAACGCGGACTCACCTGCCAAAAGGGGTCCGACCTTGGTCATATAGGCGGCAAACCACTCCGACTGGGTGTTGGCCTGAAAAGCGGCCTGCGTTGCATAAACCTCTGAGATATAGGCCGTGTTCGGGTCCTGCATGTCGACCGCAAAAACGTAGCTTACGTGGTCGGGATTGGTCGCTGCTTGGGTCTTGAGATGCGCGTCCCAAAGTTCAACAAGCGCGTCCCGCTGACCGTCTTGCGTTTTGATGGTCAGAAAAACGGCGACTTCGTTTTGGCCCGCGTCATCTGCCTGCGCGGCACCAATGCCAAATGCCATCGTCAGTGCGATAAGTCCCGTCTTGATTGCTGTATGTGTCATGTGTCGTGTCTCCTGAATTGCAAAGAGGCACCGCGCCCCTTCACCAACATTACGACCGGGCGTTGCCTCAATCGACACTCGCTGCAGATTTTCTCTCTTCTTGAATTTTCCGCGAGCCGAGGCTTGGCAAGGTCGAGGTGGTCGCGCATGGGCCCACCTTTGATCGATGTTGGCGACAGTGCTGGAAAGGACCGATTTGAAAGGCCACGGGTCGATGGGAAAACAGCGATACCAATTTCAGAACGGACTTTGCGATGACACATTCAAAGTCAATTCCCTGAGGTCCGGGCAGGCTGACAAGCAAGCGCGGCGTTCTCACCCGTCGGTCAAGGGGTGAGCGTCCTCTAACTGCTGGATTTGCAAGCAAAGAGGCTTTCTGGTTGGCATTTGGCCGCGAAATTCAGCATCTCGGCCCCTCCAGAATTGCAACTTGGCTGAGTTGCTCGCATCCAAGCAGGATGCAAAATCCTCTTCGCATTGTCATTGTCGAACAAGACCGGGACCGGGCGCTGTCGATCGTCGACGCGTTGAAGGACGCCTGTGCTTGTGACGTGTTCATTGTCGCAAACCCCAGTGGTCTGGCCCGTCAGATTGCGGCGCACGCGCCCGATATCGTGCTGATCGACATCGACAATCCCACGCGTGACATGATGGAAGAACTGACGCTGGCGTCCGGCCCATTGGAGCGTCCGGTGGCAATGTTCGTATCCGGCAACCTCGACGGGCTTGCGGAATCCGCAATTGAAGCAGGCGTGTCTGCTTATGTCGTGGATGGCCTTGCACCAGAGCGGGTCAAGTCTGTGATGGACACAGCGATCGCCCGTTTCGCGATGGTGCGGCAGATGCGCATCGAACTGGCCGAAACGCGACAGGCCCTGGAAGAGCGCAAGGTCATCGACCGGGCCAAAGGTCTGGTGATGAAAGCCAAGGGCATTGACGAAGACGCAGCCTATGCCTTGTTGCGCAAAGCCGCGATGGATCAGGGCCGGCGCGTTGCTGAAGTGGCGCAATCCCTTGTCTCAGCCGCGGACCTTTTGCGATGAGAACCGTCACCGTTCCCGTCGCCTATATGCCGCTCGTGGATGCGGCCCCCTTGATTGCTGCGCAGGAAATGGGCTTTGCGGATGCAGAAGGCATCGCACTTGATCTGATCCCGGCGCCGTCCTGGTCCTCGGTCCGTGATATGTTGGCCTTCGGGCGGGTTGATGCAGCGCATATGCTCTCTCCGATCCCAGTGGCAACGGCGATGGGGCTTGGCGGGATTTCGACCGCGCTTTCGGCGGTGTCCGTCCTGTCCGTGAACGGGAACGTCATAGGGGTCGGCAAGCCGCTCGAAGAAAAGCTGCGTGCGATTGGGCATGACTTTGACTTTGCCGACGCCGCGAAAGCGGCCGAAGCGCTCGCCTCGGTGCAGGATGGCCCGATCACCTTTGGCGTGCCGTTTCCGTTTTCCATGCATGTCGAATTGCTGCGGTACTGGAGTAAGGCCACCTGCCTTGGTCCAGATGGGATTGTAATTCGCACCGTGCCGCCGCCCCTGATGGCGCGGGCATTGGCGTCTGGTGACGTTGATGCGTTCTGTGTTGGTGAACCCTGGGGGTCCGTTGCCGTCGAAACGGGTGCTGGCGCGCTGTTGCTGCCCGGGGCCGCTATTTGGAGCTTTGCGCCTGAAAAAGTGCTCGCCGTGCGCACCGATTGGGCGGAGACTGAGCCGGATTTACTTGGGCGTCTGATGCGCGCCGTTTGGCGTGCGGGCAAATGGCTCTCTGATCCAAAGGTCCATACAACGGTGAGTAGCCTTCTTGCGCGCAAATCCTACCTCGACGTGTCACCCGAGCTGATAGACCGCGCGCTGTCGGGTCAACTGACGATTTCTCAGACGGGCGAGCAGCGGTCCGTGGATCAGTTCGTTGTTTTGCATGAAGGTGCCGCGAATTTTCCCTGGCGCAGTCAGGCGAAGTGGATCGCCCATAACCAGATGCAAACCCATGATATTGGGTCGGATCGTTGGGGGCAGGCGGCGCAGGTTTTCCGCTCGGACCTGTTTCGCCAGCATCTGGCCCCGCTTGGGTGCGACATGCCCGGCGCGTCCGAGAAGCTGGAGGGTGCGATTCGACAGCAGACGGCTGTGGCCTCTGCTCGTGGTCACCTGACGCTCCTGCCAAATGCGTTCTTTGATGGGCGCGTTTTTGATCCTTCGCACGGCATTTGATTATTTTTTGAGCGAATTTTGCGGCGCAGCAGCATTCAGTCCTCAAATTAGCTAATAATACGGAAGTATCCCTTTTTTCTTCATGCTGCATCGCGGCATGCTCACTTCAACGGCGCGCAATGGCGTGGGTCGTTTCCCTCTTTCCCGATGATTGGGAAATTTCGAGCAAGGTCGCTCACCGGTCGGTGCATCCTCCCTCAGCACCGGTTGGTCAGCGGCCTTTTTGCGTTTTCCGCCCGGTTTCCTGCCAAGAATTTCCCGGGCGCTAGGAAAGGAAAAGACATGAAAAAGCATCTTTTGGGCCTTGTTGCCACGACCTTCATTGTCAGCCCGGCATTTGCTGAATTGCTTGATCTTGAAAAAGACGAGCTGACGTTTGGCTTTATCAAACTTACGGATATGGCGCCGCTCGCCGTTGCTTATGAGCAGGGCTATTTCCTGGATGAGGGTCTGTTCGTCACGCTTGAAGCACAGGCCAACTGGAAGGTGCTGTTGGATGGCGTGATCGACGGCCAGCTCGATGGCGCACACATGCTAGCAGGCCAGCCGCTAGCGGCCACCATCGGCTATGGGACCGAGGCGCATATTGTCACGCCGTTCTCGATGGATCTGAACGGCAACGGCATCACTGTTTCCAACGAGGTGTGGGAAAAGATGCGCCCGCATATCCCTTCGATGGATGACGGACGCCCGCAACACCCGATCAGCGCCGAAGCCCTGGTGCCGGTGATTGAAGAGTTCAACGCCAAGGGCGAGCCTTTCAACATGGGCATGGTGTTCCCCGTCTCGACCCACAATTACGAGCTGCGCTATTGGCTGGCTGCGGGTGGGATCAACCCCGGCTATTACAGCCCCGAAAACATCTCGGGCCAGATTGGCGCGGATGTGTTTCTTTCCGTGACGCCCCCGCCGCAGATGCCAGCGACGCTCGAAGCGGGCACAATCCACGGCTACTGCGTGGGTGAACCCTGGAACCAGCAGGCGGTGTTCAAGGGCATCGGCGTGCCGGTGATCACTGACTATCAGCTGTGGAAGAACAACCCCGAAAAGGTCTTTGGCCTGTCCAAAGCCTTCACGGATGAGAACCCCAACACCTCGCTTGCGATCACCAAGGCGCTCATCCGGGCCGCCATGTGGCTGGATGAAAATGACAACGCCAACCGTCCCGCAGCTGTCGAAATGCTCAGCCGTCCTGAGTATGTGGGCGCGGACTATGAAGTCATCGCCAACTCCATGACCGGCTTCTTCGAGTTTGAGAAAGGCGACAAGCGGGACATCCCAGACTTCAACGTCTTCTTCCGCTACAACGCGACCTATCCGTTCTACTCGGACGCGATCTGGTACCTGACGCAGATGCGCCGCTGGGGGCAGATCGCTGAACCCAAGTCAGACGCTTGGTATGATGAGGTCGCCAAGTCGGTCTACAAGCCCGAGATCTATCTCGCCGCAGCACGCCTGCTGGTGGATGAAGGTTTGGCGAACGAGGCTGACTTCCCCTGGGACAGCGATGGCTACAAGGCCCCCACGCCTGCGACCGATATTATCGACGGTATTCCCTATGACGGCAAAGCGCCCAACGCCTATCTCGACAGCCTGCCGATTGGCCTGAAGGGCGAGCAGATCGTCGTCGGCTCCGAAGTACAGGGCTAAGCCACTTTACGGCGGGGTGCCTCGTGTATCCCGCCAATTTCCCTCAAAGACGCAAGGACGTGTGCCATGACCACGGTTGATCCGAATTTCACTGACGAAAGCGCCCGCGAAGCCCGCCGCGCCCGTCTGTTCACCCGCATCAATGCCGCCGACAAGTGGTTTCAGGTGCTGGGTCTCAGCTGGCTGACGCCGATCCTGAAGGCCGCAGCCGGGGATAACCCTGCCGCGCAGGTGGAGGAGATTTGGCGCCTTCTGGCGGTGCCGATCCTTGCGATTTGTGCCTTTTTGATGCTCTGGGCAACGCTTGCCCCGAAGGTGCAGACCTCCCTTGGGGCGGTCCCCGGTCCTGCACAGGTCTGGTCTGAGGCGGTCAATCTGCACGCAGACGCGCAGGCAAAAGCAGAAAGCCGAGCCAAGTTCGACGCGCAAGTAGCCAAACTGAACGAACGCCGCATTGAGCAGGGCAAAGAGCCTGTTGTGCGGGCCTATACAGGCGCGCCCACATACTATCAGCAGATCTGGACCTCCATTCAGACCGTCTTTTTCGGATTCCTGATCGCAACGGTTGTTGCCGTGCCGCTGGGCATTGCTGCGGGATTATCTCCGACAGCTAACGCCGCGTTGAACCCGCTGATCCAGATCTTCAAACCGGTCTCTCCGCTGGCATGGTTGCCGATTGTGACGATGATCGTCTCAGCTCTTGCGGCCTCCAACGATGGCCTTTTGCCCAAAAGCTTCGTGATCTCGGCGGTGACTGTGACGCTCTGTTCCCTTTGGCCGACGTTGATCAATACCGCCCTTGGCGTGGCGTCGATCGACAAGGACCTCGTGAACGTCTCCAAGGTGCTGAAAATGAACACCTGGACCAAGATCACCAAGCTGGTCCTGCCCTCCGCACTGCCTCTGATCTTCACCGGGTTGCGTCTCAGCCTGGGCGTTGGCTGGATGGTGCTGATCGCTGCTGAAATGCTCGCGCAGAACCCGGGGCTGGGCAAGTTTGTCTGGGATGAATTCCAGAACGGATCGTCGAGTTCGCTGGCCAAGATCATGGTTGCGGTGCTGACCATCGGCATCATCGGCTTCCTGCTGGATCGCGTGATGTACGCGCTGCAGTCGCTCTTTACCTTCACGAACAATCGGTGATCGCGATGGGTATTCTGACACTCGACAACGTGAGCCAGAGCTTTGGGACCGGCACCCATGCCACCCATGTTCTGAAAGACATCAATCTGGATGTGCAGGAGGGCGAGTTCCTTGTCCTTCTGGGCTTCTCCGGCACAGGCAAGACCACGCTGATCAACCTGATGGCGGGGTCTTGAGACAGCCCACAGCAGGCGAGGCCACTTTCAAGGGTGCCCCAAGCAAAGGTCACCTGGCCCCGAGCGAGGGGCTGATCTTTCAAAGTCCTATTCGCTGATGCCGTGGCTGACGGTGAACGGCAATGTAGGCCTCGCGGTCGATGCTGTCTTCCATAACCTCAAGCAAGGCGGAAAAGGCCGAAAAGGTTGCGCATTTCGTCTCGATGGTGGGGCTGAGCCACGCCGCCACCCGCCGCCCGGCAGAGCTGTCTGGCGGCATGCGCCAGCGTGTGAATGTGGCCCGCGGCCTTGGCCATGAATCCCGAAATGCTGCTGCTGGACGAGCCGCTGTCTGCGCTTGGACGCGCTGACCCGCGCCAACCTCGCGGACGAGATCGAGCGGATCTGGGAGGCCGACAAGAAGACCTGCGTCCTGATCACCAATGATGTGGACGAGGCGATCATCCTCGCCGACCGGATCATCGCGCTGAACCCCGATGGCACGCTTTGGGATCAAGAATTCAAGGTCAACATGCCCGCGCCCTCGCGAGCGCACGGCGATGAACACCAACGAGACGTTCAAAAAGCTGCGTGCGGATGTGACCAAGTATCTGATGGATGTGGGCATTGAGGCCAAGGTCGAAGGCACGCGCCTTTTGCCGGATGTCACGCCGATCCACGGTGTGCCAACGGCGGTGGCCGAGGCGCAGAAGGGGTTGATCGACAACCGCTTCCTCGACTTCTCCATGCTGCACAAGGTCTACCCGACGCCGAAGGGTCCGCTGACAGTTGTTGAGGATTTCGACCTCAAGATCGACCGTGGGGAGTTTATCTCTTTGATCGGCCATTCCGGCTGCGGCAAGTCCACGGTGCTCACTATGGCTGCGGGTCTCAATCCGATCTCAAAAGGCGCCATCAAGCTGGATGGCCGTCACGTTGAAGGGGCTGACCCTGAACGCGCGGTCGTATTCCAATCCCCGAACCTCTTTCCTTGGCTCACGGCCCGCGAGAACTGCGCGATTGGCGTCGACAAGGTCTACCCCCGCGCCAGCCGGGAAGAGCGGCAGGATGTGGTCGAATACTACCTTGAAAGGGTGGGGCTGGCCGATGCGATGGACAAGCCTGCGTCAGACATGTCCAACGGCATGCAGCAGCGCGTGGGTATTGCGCGCGCCTTTGCCCTGTCGCCCAAACTGCTGCTACTGGATGAACCCTTCGGCATGCTCGACAGCCTCACAAGGTGGGAGCTGCAAGAGGTTCTGATGGAGGTCTGGTCGCGTACCAAGGTCACCGCGATCTGCGTGACCCATGACGTGGACGAGGCCATTCTTCTGGCCGACCGCGTGGTGATGATGACCAACGGGCCGCAGGCGACAATTGGCAAGATCACGGATGTGAAACTGCCCCGCCCGCGTACGCGCAAAGCGCTGTTGGAGCATCCGGACTATTACGCTTACCGGCAGGAAGTGCTCGATTTCCTTGAGGAATATGAGCACGGGGCCAAACCCAAGCCGAAGGTGTCTGTCTCCCCCAAGTCTATCGCAGCGGAGTGAGCAAATGGCAGAAAAACTCGTTATCATCGGCGCGGGCATGGCGTCGGGCCGCGTGATCGAAACGCTGGTTGAGACTGATCCAGATGCCTACGACATCACGCTGTTCAACGCAGAGCAGCGCGGGAACTATAACCGCATCATGCTCAGCCCGGTGTTGTCGGGCGAGAAGACATATGAGGACATCGTTACCCATGATGAGGATTGGTATTCCGCGAATGGCGTCACCTGCCGGTTCGGTGAACATGTGGTGGGCATTGATCCTGAGGCTAAGGTCGTCACAGGTCAGAACGGTCCGGTGCCTTACGACAAGCTGGTGATCGCCACGGGCTCTGCACCCTTCATCATTCCTGTGCCGGGCAAGGATCTGCCCGGTGTGATTACCTACCGTGATCTCGACGATACCAATGCGATGATCGACGCCTCAGCCAAGGGCGGCAAGGCAGTGGTCATCGGCGGTGGCCTGCTGGGGCTTGAGGCGGCAGCCGGTCTAACCGAACGGGGTATGGACGTCACCGTGGTGCACCTGATGGGTCACCTGATGGAACGGCAGCTGGACGAGGCTGCAGGCTATCTGCTGCGCCGCGATCTGGAAAAGCGTGGCATCACCATCTGCACGCAGGCCTCGACCAAAGCGATCATCGGGGATGGCCAGGCGGAGGCTGTTCTGCTGGAAGGGGATGAGACCCTGCCCGCTGATCTGGTTGTCATGGCCGTCGGTATCCGGCCTGAAACGCGGTTGGCCACGGATGCAGGCCTCGACGTGGCGCGCGGTATCGAAGTGAACGCGCAGATGCAGACCTCGGATGCCAGCATCTTTGCCGTGGGTGAGTGCGTCGAGTTTGACGGCAACCTCTTTGGTCTCGTCGCACCGCTCTATGATCAGGCCAAGGTGCTCGCCAAGACACTGCTGGGCGAAGCTGAGGCTTTTATCGTCAAAGACACAGCTACCAAGTTGAAAGTCACGGGCTGTGATCTCTTTTCTGCGGGCGATTTCGCCGACGGGGAGGGCCGCGAAGACATCGTCCTGCGCGATCCGGGGCAGGGGGTCTACAAACGCCTCGTGATCGAAGACGACCGCCTGATCGGCGCTGTGATGTACGGCGACACGGCCGATGGCAACTGGTTCTTCGGGCTGATCAAGGACGGCACCGAGATTGAGGAGATGCGAGAGACGCTGATCTTCGGACCTGCGTTTCAGGGAGGCGATACTGCGGACCCTCTCTCAGCCGTTGCAGCATTGCCGCTTGATGCGGAGATTTGCGGCTGCAACGGCATTTGCAAGGGAACCATCACCGACGCCATCGCAAACGGCGCGACCGATCTGGGGGCCGTAAAGGCCACCACCAAAGCAAGTGCCTCTTGCGGGACATGCACGGGACTGGTGGAGCAGTTGTTGCAGGTCACGCTGGGCGATGATTTTCAGATGCCGGTGGCTCAACCCGTTTGCGGATGTACCGATTTGACCCACGAGGACGTGCGACGTCTGATCAAGTCCCAGGGGCTCAAGTCACAAGAAGCCGTCTGGCAAGAGCTGGGCTGGAAAACCCGAAACGGCTGCCACTTGTGCCGCCCGGCTGTGAACTACTACCTGCTGGCCGATTGGCCGGTCGAGTATCAGGACGACCCGCAAAGCCGGTTCGTGAACGAACGCAAGCACGCCAACATCCAGAAAGACAGCACCTTCAGCGTTGTGCCACGCATGTGGGGCGGGATCACCAACCCGACCGAGCTGCGTGCAATTGCAGACGCGGCTGACAAATACAATGTCCCGACCGTAAAGGTCACCGGGGGTCAGCGCATTGACCTGCTGGGCGTGAAGGGAGAGGACCTCCCCTTCATTTGGGCAGACCTGAACAAGGCTGGGATGGTCTCTGGTCATGCCTATTCCAAAGGCCTGCGCACGGTGAAGACCTGTGTGGGCACGGATCATTGCCGATTTGGCACGCAAGACAGCACCGGCCTTGGGATCAAGCTGGAAAAGATGCTCTGGGGTTCTTGGACCCCGCATAAAGTCAAGCTGGGTGTGTCCGGGTGTCCGCGTAACTGTGCGGAGGCAACCTGCAAGGACGTCGGTATCATCTGCGTGGACAGCGGTTACCAGATCAGCGTCGCCGGGGCCGCGGGCATGGACGTGAAAGAAACCGAACGTCTGGTTGATGTGGCGACAGAAGCTGAGGCGATTGAGTGGACCACCGCCTTTGTTCAGCTTTATCGCGAAAACGCCAAGTACCTGGACCGGGCCTTCAAATGGGTCGCAAAGGTCGGGCTGGACTGGGTCAAAGAGACGCTGGCCGATGACACGGAACGCGCCCGTCTGGTCGACGCCTTTGAGCTTTCCCAAAGCATCTACCGCAAAGACCCCTGGGCGGAGCACGCCAAAGACGCGCAACGCTATCAGCCGCTCGCTGATCTGACATTGGAGGCCGCAGAATGAGCTGGATCGACATTGGCCCCGTGACGGACATTCCCCTGCGCGGTGCACGGGTCATCAAGACAGAACTGGGCTGCGTGGCGGTGTTTCGCACGGATGAGACCGAAGTCTTTGCCGTTTCCAATACCTGCCCGCACAAGGGCGGAGCGTTATCGGAAGGGATCGTGCATGGGAAATCGGTGACCTGCCCGCTGCACAACTGGGTGTTTGACCTGAACACCGGACGCGCCCAGCAAGAGGACGGCACAGTCGCTACATTCCCAGTGCAGGTGATGAACGGCCGCATCCTGATCGATGGTGCCAGCCTTGCCGCGCGGAGCGCTGCGTGATGGATGGCTCTGGTCTGCCCGAGACGCGTTCCACATGCCCCTATTGCGGGGTGGGGTGTGGCGTGCTGTTGCGCCGCGACGGGCAGGGCGGTCTTGACGTGCGGGGCGACCCGGAACACCCGGCAAATTTCGGGCGGCTGTGCTCCAAAGGGGCCGCGCTGGGCGAAACTGTGGGGCTGTCGCAACGGCTACTTGCGCCTCAGGTGCGCGGAGAACAAACCACTTGGGACACCGCGCTGACCCAAGTGGCCAACACCTTTTCAGACACGATTGCCAAACACGGGCCAGATAGCGTGGCCTTCTACGTCTCGGGCCAGCTTCTGACCGAAGACTACTATGTCGCCAACAAGCTGATGAAGGGGTTTATCGGGTCGGCCAATATTGATACGAATTCGCGGTTATGCATGGCGTCTTCCGTGGCCGGTCACAAACGCGCTTTTGGCTCTGACACGGTTCCGGGCACCTATGAAGACATTGATGAAGCTGATCTGGTGGTGTTGATCGCAGGGCTATCGCTTTTGAGATTTGGTCGCGGTTCTGATGAGTTCGAGCATGAATGTATCCTGCCATCCGGCGCGTTTCAGCTTTCCTCGCATTGATCCTTTTGACGGTTCGGAGCGGGCGAGGTTGAGAGCGATGCGCCGTAGGATAGAGAGATTTTCGGGTCCGTTGTCTTTTCTGTTGCGCGCGGCGTCCTCGTTCATGGAGACGTCGAGCACCCAGTGAAGGCTGTTCTCGATACTCCAATGGGCGCGGGTGATGGACAGGAAACGCTCGGGAGAGAGCGGCGCGCTGATGAGGAAGTAGCGAGTTTGGCATGAGGTTTTATCGCCGACTTCGCGGGTGGCGACGACCTTTCCGATGGCCCTGAGCCCGGGCCAGTGATGCCGCTCGTCGAGCCAGGCAACGTCATGCGAGATCAACGCCTTGCGCGTCTCCAGTCGACCGTGTCCTGCGTCAACATTCTGATAAGTTTCACAGTTTTCGACATTTCCAGGATCATCCAGCCAGAGTGCCACATCCTCGTGCAGCGTCTCCTGATTGCGTTTCAGCGCCAGAACATAATCACCGCCAGCCTGCGTTACCGTCTCGGCTGTAGTGCGCTGCGTGTGCATAGCGTCCGCCGTCACAATCCGCCCCTTCAACGACAGCATGTTCAACAGCGCGGGCAGCGCCGTAATCTCGTTGGATTTTTCGTCAACAGCGACCTGCCCGAGTACGAGCCTGGCCTCAGCCGCAAAAGCCTGCACGAGGTGTAACGCCGACTGCTTCTTCGCCCTGTCGAAGGAGCGCCGCAACGACTTGCCATCAACCGCAATCACCTCGCCCAACTGGTCAGCGAACCCCTCTGTCAGGCGAAGCATCACTGACTGAAACGTGCCAGGATCGAGGGCGTTGAACAGGTCAGAGAACGCATCGTGGCTCGGTATTCCGTGCTTCAGTGTCATGAATGTGCGCAAAAACGGCTCTTTCGTCGTGCCAAATAGCGCCATGTCGCAGCAACCCTCGCCGCCACACATGGTCGACAACAGGCCGATCATAAGCATCTCATGAAGATCATGCCGTGTAGCGTTGCTCGTACGAGGGTCTTCAACGCCCTCAAAAATATGAGAAAAATCTTCCATCGCGGTCGCATCCTTTACTAATGACGCAATCCGTATGAATCCAATCAGACGTGATGCATAGTCAATATTTCAAAAGCGATTCCCCTGGTGTTGATCGGCTCCAATCTGGCGTGGTGCCACCCGGTGCTTTATAAACGTTTGCTTGCGGCGCGCGCCAAACGCGGCACCAAGATCGTTGTAATCGACCCGCGCCGCACAGCGAGTTGTGATCAGGCGGACATGCATCTGGCGATTGAGCCGGGCAGCGATGTGGCGCTCTTCAATCGATTGCTGGTGTCTCTGCACAAGGGCGGTGCGGTTGCCCCCGATTTCCTGGCGCATACAAACGGGTTTGAGGCGGCCCTTGCTGCCGCCATGACGGACAGCTGCGATCCAATTGGCCTGCCACAGGCAGAGATTGACGCCTTTTGCCAGCTATGGATGGCCACCAAAAAGGTGGTGACCATCTACTCCCAAGGCGTGAACCAATCCACATCCGGCACCGACAAGGTCAATGCGATCCTGAACTGCCATCTTGCCACCGGGCGTATTGGCAAACCGGGCTGCGGCCCGCTGTCTGTGACGGGTCAGCCCAATGCAATGGGGGGCCGTGAGGTCGGCGGGCTGGCGAATATGCTGGCATGTCACCTTGATCTGGAGAACGCGGATCACCGTGCGGCTGTGCAAGACTTCTGGGGCTGCGAAAGCTTGCCGAATGCACCCGGCCTGAAAGCTGTCGACATGTTCAAAGCCGTGGGCGACGGACGGATCAAGGCGCTTTGGATCATACACACCAACCCGGCGGTTTCTCTGCCTGAAGCTAACGCAGTGCGCGAGGCCATTGCGAAATGCGACTACACGGTCGTGAGTGATATCACCGCGCAAACGGACACCGCGCGATTGGCGGATGTGCTTTTGCCTGCGACGGCTTGGGCAGAGAAAGACGGCACCGTCACAAATTCGGACCGCACGATCAGCCGTCAGCGTGCTGTGCTGCCGCCGCCCGGGCAATCGCGTGCGGATTGGCGGATCCTCGTCGATGTGGCCAAACGCATGGGCTTTGGGGCGGCCTTCGACTATGGGTCTGAGGCTGAGATTTTCCGCGAATACGCCGCCCTTTCTGGCATCGCGGGGCGCTTTGGCCGGGATTTCGATATCTCAGGTCTGTCCGAGATCACAGATGACGCCTATGCCGATCTGACGCCGCAGCGCTGGCCTGTCAGTGAGACCCGCAGCGGCGGGCGCTTTTTTGCAGACGGCCAGTTTTATCATCAAGACAGCAAGGCGCGTTTTCTTCCCGTTTCGTGCAAACCTCCCGCCACACAGACCGAACCACGCTATCCGTTTCGTCTGAACACAGGCCGTTTGCGGGATCAATGGCACACGATGACACGCACTGCGCTCAGCCCCAAGCTATCTGCGCACTTGCCCGAACCTTTTGTCGACATACACCCGCAGGACGCCGCAGCGCTCAGGATCAAATCTGCTGATCTGGTGCAGCTGACCAGTCGCACTGGCCAAGGGATTTTGCGGGCGCGGATCACGCGGGATGTCAAACCCGGTCAGCTCTTTGCGCCCATGCACTGGACCGGTGAAACAGCCCCGTCTGCACGGATTGATACGCTTGTTGCGGCAGCAACAGACCCGATTTCCGGCCAGCCCGAAAGCAAGGCCAGTGCGGTGGCCGCCAAACGATTTGACGCAGCGTGGTATGGATTTGCGGTCTCCCAAAGCCCGATGATCCATCAAGCGGACTATTGGGCGCAGGCGCGCACCGCTCAAGGCTACCGCTCCGAGCTGGCAGGCTGCGCAGTCATAGATGACTGGGAAGCAGAGGCGCGCAGGCTTTTCCAAGCGCCTTCTGCCAGTGCCGTGACGCTTGTCGATCCACGGCGCTGCAGCGCCCGGGTCCTGCTGCACGAGGGTGGGGTTGTCCTTGCCGCGCTCTTTGTTGCGCGGGAACCCCTTGCGATTATGCGAGACTACCTCGCGGCCGTGCCGGGTACGCGCGATTTGCTTGCGCTTTCGGGGCGTCGGGCTGGCGATCTGCCCGATCCCGGCCCCACGCTCTGTTCCTGTCTCAGTGTCGGTGTCAACACCATCATCAACGCGATAGAGGCGGGCGAGGCGATGAGCGTGGCGGCAATTGGTGCGTCGCTGGGGGCAGGCACGAATTGTGGCTCTTGCCGCCCCGAGATCGCAACGCTGCTGCAATCGGTTCTGCAAAAGGAGGCTGCCGAATGAGTCTTGCAGAGACTGTGCGCATTCTTGGACGCGGGCCCGGGCGGTCGCGCAGTCTGACGGAGGACGAAGCACAGACCGCGATGCGTTTCATGCTGGCGGGCGATGCCGCACCAGAGGCAATCGGCGCGCTGCTCATGTTGCTTCGGATGAAGGGCGAGACTGCTCAAGAGATCGCAGGCTTTGCAAGTGCTGCCCAAAAATGCGGGCCCGTTATGCCGCAGGTCGATCTGGATTGGCCGAGCTATGCCGCCGGGCGCACCCGTGGCGCGCCGTGGTTCTTGCTGTCTGCCAAAGAAGTCGCAGAAACCGGAAAGAGAGTTCTCATTCATGGTTGGAACGGCAATAATGGGAGTGTGCGTGACGGTCTGGAGGCTGCTGGCATCCCCGCCGCGCGCTCCATTGACGAGGCACACGCGCTGATCGACCAGCATTGCATCGCGTATGTCCCGCTAGAGATGATGCACCCTACCTTGTTCCAGCTGTTGCGCCTGCGTGACGTTCTGGGCCTGCGGTCCTGCATCAACACGGTTTGCCGAATGCTCAACCCCGGGCGCGCCAGGGCATCCGTTCAGGGCGTGTTCCACCCGTCTTACCGACTTTTGCAGGCGGATGCCGCGCGCCTTCTTGGGTGGCAAAACCTGACTGTCATCAAAGGCGGAGGTGGTGAGTTCGAGGTTTATCCAGCCAAAGCGATCGCCTGCTTTGGACTGCGCGACGGGGAGCTCTGGGAGCACAGCGTGCCGCCGCATGTGCACACCGGCAAGAAGCTGATCGAAACATGGGCGCACTGGCCTGCGGGTGCCGACTGTCCCGGTTTTGAAAGCGCCATCGTGGAGGGCACAACCACGCTCGCGTTGAGCACGGCTGGCCAAGACAACAAGACCGCATTTGCGGCCTGAAGGAGACGCGCCATGAAAGCCTTTCCAATGTTTATCCGCACCTCCGGTCGCCGGGTCATTATCGTCGGCGGGGGTGAACAAGCGGCACAAAAAGCCCGGCTGATGCTCAAGACCGATGCGTCATTGGAACTGGTCGCGGATCGGTTAACCGATGAACTTCAAGCGCTGGTTCTTGAAGGGCGCGCAACACACGCTCAGGACCTGTCAGAGGCTGTCTTTGAAGAGGCCGCAATGGCGTTCATAGGCACAGGATGCCCGGCCCTTGATGTTGCAGCGCACGCGCTGGCCAAATCCGCGCGGTGCCCTGTGAACGTCGTGGATCAACCGCATCTTTGCGATCTGACGACACCGGCAATTGTGGACCGAGACCCGATTGTGGTCGCGATTGGTTCCGAAGGCACGGCCCCCGTGCTGACACGTGACATCAAAACGCAACTGGAGCAGATGCTGCCCAACAGCATCGGTGGGCTTGCGGCGTTGACGGGGCGGTTACGCGCGTCGGTCGCACGCTCCGTCACGCGGGCGCAGCGGCGCGCGCTTTGGGCGTGGGTCTTCAAAGGGACCCCGCGTACAGCATGGACGCATGGGCAAGAGCGAGATGCGGCACGGCTCATCAAAGACGCCATTGCACGGGGTGGACCGCCAGAGGGCCGCGCGAAGGGACACATCAGCCTTGTTGGTGCAGGGCCCGGCGCCCGTGACCTTCTGACCCTGCGCGCTGTTCAGCGCCTGCAAGAGGCCGACGTTATCTTTTACGACCGACTTGTCGAGGAAGACGTTTTGGAACTGGCCCGCCGAGACGCGGAAAGGGTATTTGTCGGAAAACACGTAGGTGCCCATGCCTGGCCCCAAGAGAAGATCAACAAGATGATTGTGAACGAGGCGCAGAAGGGCCGTCGTGTTGTCCGCCTGAAATCGGGGGATCCAGGTGTCTTTGGTCGTGCAGGTGAAGAGCTTCAAGCCGTGCGGGATATGGGGCTGGAGGTTGAGCTTGTGCCGGGTGTCACTGCCGCTTTGGCCGCTGGTGCAG
The DNA here is from genome assembly GCA_963422245.2 of uncultured Sulfitobacter sp. GTDB lineage: Bacteria > Pseudomonadota > Alphaproteobacteria > Rhodobacterales > Rhodobacteraceae > Sulfitobacter. The sequence continues at coordinate 294,720 of CAXMWW010000032.1, forward strand.
CGCTCGGTCAGAGTTTGACAGAGCGGTCCGTATCGGATGCGCTTATACTCGCTACCGCATCGGGCAGTGCGGCGGACCCGCTTCCTGATGCGGTCAGATCGGCAAGCCCCGGGTCGACACTTGTGGTCTATATGGGGGTTTCACAGGCCGCGCGCCTGTCGGCCGGACTAGAAGAGAAGGGGCTTTCCGGCACAGCGCCTGTCGATGTCGTGGTGGATGCAACAAAGCCTACGCAGAGGGTCATCCATTCGACCGTAGCTACGTTGAACAGTGACATCGCGACGCATTTGGTTACCGGCTGCGCTGTTATCATCGCGCGCTGGCCCAAACACGCAGCACAAACGCGTGCCCGATACTCTCGGCTATCACTCACTGCCTGACGAAACGCACCCAACCACCATAGGTCGCTTCCTCAGGCGGTCTTATACCTTGCCTCGTTTCCTACAAGACCCTGATTTGGCCGTTTGATCCGTGCATCCACGCTGTACTGCACAATTGGCAGGCTGTTGTTGGGTCATGTGTGTGTTGGTGGGCGGAGCGTTCAAGCAAGCATTTGCAATTCAGCGACAGACATCTATCGTTACCCTATGAGCAAGACGCATTTCGATGAAATGCGAGGGAACGGCAACCTTCGTACACCATATCAATCCTATGAAGGCTGGTTTGCCGGGCAGGACAACGCTCGGCTTCGCAAGAAGGCGGACGAGGCCGAGGCCTTCTTTCGGCGCACGGGCATCACTTTCAATGTCTATGGCCAGGCGGATGCCGAAGAGCGGCTCATCCCTTTCGACCTTGTGCCGCGCATCCTGTCGAATGTGGAATGGACCAAGCTCGCGCACGGGATCGAACAGCGGGTCCGCGCGATCAACGCTTTCCTGCACGACATCTACAACCGGCAGGAAATTGTGCGCGCCGGTGTGGTGCCCGCCAAACTGGTGGCCGAAAACGATGCTTTTCTGCCCCAGATGATCGGGTTCACGCCACCGTGTGGGGTCTACACGCATGTTGTGGGCACTGATATTGTGCGCACAGGCGAAAGCGATTTCTACGTTCTGGAAGACAATGCGCGGACCCCGTCTGGCGTCAGCTACATGCTGGAAAACCGCGAGACGATGTTGCAGATGTTCCCCGAGCTTTTCGCCAAGATCAGGGTGCAGCCGGTCAGCGACTACCCAAAAAACCTGCGTCTTTCGCTGGAGGCTGCGGCACCTTCCAATTGCAATGGTCGGCCTTGTGTCGCTGTCCTGACCCCTGGCATCCACAACTCTGCCTATTATGAGCACAGCTATCTTGCGGATCAGATGGGCGTTGAACTGGTCGAAGGTCATGACTTGCGCGTCGTCGATGGCCATATCGCGATGCGCACAACGGAAGGCTACAAGGTCATCGATGTGCTTTATCGTCGCGTTGATGATGAGTTTCTCGACCCGCTGACCTTCAACCCCGACTCGATGCTGGGTGTCCCCGGGATCATGGATGTCTACCGCGCGGGCAACATCACGATCGCCAATGCACCCGGGACGGGCGTGGCTGACGATAAGGCAATCTACAGCTACATGCCTGATATTGTTGAGTTCTACACCGGCGAAAAGGCCATTTTGAAGAACGTGGAGACGTACTGCTGCGCGGAACCCGATGCGCTTCAATATGTGCTGGATAACCTCGCCGAACTGGTCGTGAAGGAAGTGCATGGGTCCGGCGGCTATGGCATGCTTGTGGGTCCGGCAGCGACCAAAGAGGAATGCGCGGAATTTGCCAAAAAGCTGAAGGCCAGACCCGCCAACTACATCGCGCAACCAACGCTTTCGCTTTCCACTGTGCCGATCTTCACCGATGCAGGGCTCGCACCACGTCATGTGGACCTGCGCCCATTCGCATTGGTTTCGCCCGGCGACGTCAGCATCGTTCCAGGAGGGCTTACGCGTGTGGCGCTCACTGAAGGCAGTCTGGTGGTGAACTCGTCCCAGGGTGGGGGCACCAAGGACACCTGGGTATTGGAAGACTGATATGCTGGGAAAAACCGCAGGTGGGCTTTACTGGATGTTTCGCTATCTGGAGCGGGCGGAGAATACTGCGCGCCTGATCGAGGCAGGGTTTCGGATTGCCCTGACCCGGTCCAGCGATCCTGCCTCTGAATGGAAGTCCGTGATCGTGACTTCCGCTGCTCAAACGGCCTATGAGGCAAAGTACGAAGGTTATGACAGCGCGCGGGTGACAGACTTTTTGTTGCGGGATCCGAAGAACCCGGGCTCTGTCTTTTCGGTCATCAAGGCCGCGCGGGACAACGCGCGGCTTGTGCGGACCGCGCTGACGACCGAAGTCTGGTCGGCGGTGAATGAGACTTGGATGCTTTTGGCGGAACGGTTAAAACGCCCGATCCCGGAAACGGATCTTCCAGAAGTGCTTGCCGAAATCCGGCGTCAGTCCGCGTTGGTGCGCGGTGCGCTGCACGGCACGATGCTGCGCAACGATATCTATGACTTCTGCCGTCTTGGCACTTTTGTCGAACGCACAGACAACACCGCACGGATCATCGACGTGAAGTACTTTGCTTTGCTTCCGTCGCCCTCCTTTGTCGGCAGCCGCATGGATAATGTGCAGTGGGAAACGATCCTGCGCTCGGTCTCGGCCCATCGATCATTCCGCTGGGCCAGCGACGATGACTACAACGCCTCAAATATCGCCCGTTTCCTGATCCTTGACCGGCGCATGCCGCGGTCGCTGGCGTATTGCGCGACGACGCTTGTTGAGAATCTGACCTATCTGTCCGAAGATTATGACAGGCCCACCAAGAGCCTCGACTTGGCCGAGGTGCTGCACAAACGCCTCAAGGGGCGCGACATCGGGGCGATCTTTGACGAAGGGCTGCACGAGTTTCTGAATTCGGTCCTGAGCGACACGGCGCAGATCGGCATGCAGATCGAAGAAGACTACAGGTTCACGTCCTAGATGCTGCTCAACATCAAACATGCCACCCGCTACGACTATGACGCGCCGGTCGACTATGCGCTTCAGAAGGTGCGGCTTCGCCCCTTGGATAACGCCTTGCAAAACGTAGGGGATTGGGCGCTGGACGTTGAGGGCGGGAAGATCGAGGCGAGCTACACCGATCATTTTGGCAATCATGTCGATCTGGTCAGCGCCACGCCCGGCACTCAGCAGATGACACTGACCGCAGAGGGTACTGTGACCACCCATGACGCGGCAGGCATTCTGGGCAAGGTCCATGGGCACGCGCCGCTTTGGCTATTCCGGCAACAGACAAAGGTGACGCGCGCCGGAGACACCATTGCCGAATTGGCGGAGGTCTTTGCTCAGACAGAGCAGGCGCTCGATGGGCTGCACGCCTTGTCGGCGGCCATTCTGGACCGCGTGCCCTATCAAACCGGCAAAACGGAAACCGAGACAACGGCAGAGGATGCCATCGCAATCGGCCATGGCGTCTGCCAGGACCATGCCAATATCTTCATTGCCGCCGCGCGGCATGCCGGACTGCCGGCGCGCTATGTCTCTGGCTATCTCTATATGCCTGACCGTGTCGATCAGGACGCCAGCCATGCCTGGGCTGAGGCACATCTGGATGATCTGGGTTGGGTCGGCTTTGATGTCTCCAACGGTATTTCGCCAGATGAAAAGTATCTGCGCATCGCCATTGGCCGCGACGCGCAGGATGCGGCACCCATTTCGGGTCTCAGACTGGGCGCTGGCAGTGAAGCAATGATTGTATCTTTACAGGTCCAGCAGTAAATCCCGCTGAATGGAAAGCTCTAGGGGTCTCCCATGACATATTGCGTCGCCATGCGCCTCAACGACGGGCTCGTATTCATGTCGGACACACGCACCAATGCGGGGATCGATAACATCTCTTCCGTGCGGAAGATGTTCACCTGGACCGTGCCGGGTGAACGGTCGATCACGTTGATGACCGCTGGAAATCTGGCGACAACCCAAGCGGTGGTGGCGCTGCTGGATGAACGTTCCAAGGCGGCAGAGGATCGTGATCCCAGCATTCTGAGCCAGACCAGCATGTTCCAGATCGCACGTCTTGTGGGGGCCACCCTGAAAGAGGTGATCGCCTACAGCAGCCCCACCGGGCAAAGCGCGGACGATCAGTTCAGCGCCTCGGTCATAGTGGGTGGCCAGATCAAGGGCGGTCGCCCAACGATCTTTCTGGTTTACCCCGAAGGGAATTTCATCGAGATCACCGAAGACTCGCCTTTCTTTCAGATCGGTGAGACGAAGTACGGCAAGCCGATCCTGGTGCGGGCGTATGATCGGGAAATGAGTTTTGCAAATGCCGTGCGTCTGTTGTTTGTCTCATTCGATTCAACGATCAAGTCGAACCTCTCTGTTGGGTTGCCGCTGGACTTGCATCTTTATGAGAACGACAGCTTTCATGCAGACCGGCAGCGGCGGATTGAAGAAACCGATGCGGCCTACACCCAGACTACCTCGCAATGGAGCACTGCCTTAAAGTCTGCATTGGACAACTTGCAGACCATTGAAGTGTGATTTTTCCTGCCTGCACAAAAGCTTCTCAGTTCAGGACGATTGGGGAAGGGACGGTGCCATTAATAGTTGACGCGGACGAGATGGCTGGCCGACTGACCTGATGCGCGCTATTAAAATCCCGGTTCAATTGCCGTCGGATTGTGCAGGCGCTTTGTCGGTCGACAAGAAATGAGGCGCCAAACTGGGAGTGTCGCAGCAAGCGGTATGTCCAGTGGGCCAGGGCGGTCTGTATGAGATTGCGAGAATGCTGGCCGGTCTGCCTGTTGCACCCGCAGGCTGAACGCTATGGTCGAGGGAATGAGGGGATGGGAAATGTCTGACAGCAAACCGATTTGGCAATGGGACGCGACTGAGATCGTGCAGGCGACATCAACGGGCGCGATCTCTGCCACGGACGCAACGGAAGCGGCCATTGCGCGGATGGATGAGGTTAACCCTGCCCTGAACGCGGTTGTTGAGAACCTTGCAGAGGAGGCGCGGGCACAAGCGGCGGCTCTTGATGCCAGCGACGCCCCAAAAGGCCCGCTGCATGGGGTCCCTGTTACGATCAAGATCAACGTCGACCAGACGGGCCATCCATCGAGCAACGGGGTGCCCGCTTTCAAGGACCTGATTGCGCCAGATGACGCCCCCGTGGTGCGCAACCTCAAAGCGGCGGGGGCGGTGGTGATCGGGCGGACAAACACGCCGGAGTTTTCGTTCCGCGCGGATACTGACAATCCGCTCTATGGGCGCACGTACAATCCTTGGGGGCGGCATTTGTCGGCGGGCGGGTCCTCGGGCGGGGCGGGGTCTGCGGTGATGGCCGGGATCGGCGCACTGGCCCATGGGAACGACATTGGCGGCTCCCTGCGCTTTCCGGCCTCGGCCAACGGCGCGGTCACAGTCAAGCCCGGCCTTGGCCGCGTGCCAGCCTGGAACCCGAGCCAGAAGGCAGAGCGCGGCTTGCTGGCCCAATGCATGTCCGTGCAGGGGTTGATCACGCGCAACGCAGCTGACCTGGACTTGTCCATGCCTGCCCTCATTGCCCCGGATGCGCGTGATCCCTTCCACGTACCACTGCCCTGGCGCGGTGAGGCGATTGAGGCACCCATTCGCGTCGCTGTGACACGCGATGACTTTGGCTTTGGGACGCACCCCGACGTGACAACCGCAATCGACAATGCAGCCTCGGCCCTTTCGGATGCCGGATATGCGGTGGAGGCGGTCGATCCACCGTTTGCACGTGAAACCGGTGAGGTCGGTTACCGCGCGCTGATGGGCGAGGTTCAGGCCTTGTTGGACAAAGACATTAAGGCCTACGGCTCTGAAACACTGAACACAATTTTTGCGGCTTACTATGAAGCCTTTCCGCCCTATGAGGGGGCTGAACAATTGGCGATGATGGCGCAGCGCACGCATTATGCGCGTGCGTGGTCGATGTTCCTTGAAGACTATCCGCTGGTTCTGACACCCTTCCTGTTGCAGCCGTTCTTCACTGCTGGCCGTGACGCGGAAGGCGGCGAGGGCGCGAAAGAGGCGCTGGGGCAGTCACATTGGTCCTTCGTGATGAACTTCACCGGGTTGCCCGCGGGCAACTTGCCCACGCATATCGCTGATCTTCCAACCGGCCGCCAGCCCATCGGGGTGCAGATTGCAGGGCGTAGATGGCGCGAGGACCTGATCGTGGATGCGATGCAGGCGATTGAAGCGCGTATTCCTCCGGCCTGTGCAAGGCTTTGGAAAGACCACGCCTAACGTTTCAGAGTTAGGTGGGTTTCAGTACAATATCTGACCGATCGGAGCGGGAGGCAGGGCAAATTTCAGCCGTCCAAATCTGAAACTACCTAGGCACCTTTCGGATAGAACACCGCCCCTGGAAGATACGCGCGCGGCAGGTCCATTCCCGCGGGCAAAGCACGCCCTGTTTCCAGTTGATCGGGCAGCAGACGGGTATGCGGGCCATCACGGGAGGTCCCGTCAGCGAGCGGGATTGGCCCTTGCACTTCGATACGCCCAAGCGCGCTTTCAACAACCCGGGTGGGGCCTTGCGCGATCAGTGAACTCCCGATCAGTGGCAAGGCTTGCTGAGCCTTCAGGCCAGTTACGGCGTCCAGGCCACCTTGCGCAGCGCCTTTGGCCAACCTCACACAGAAGCGGGCCTCTTTACGGCCAAGCCCCAGGTCGTAAAGCGTCGTGTTGTCCTGTGGCAAAATGGCGTGCGCGTCAGCCCCAAGCGCTGTTACGCCTCTTGCCATTGGCAGGCGTCCACGCTCCCGTTTGACCGCCAACACAATGCGAGGCTCTGCGATCCAGTCAGGTGGGTCAAAGGTGAGCGCGCGGACGTCGTCGTTAATTCTGACCCGCAGTGCGCCGTTGTCTGTAAAGGCGGTGATGTCGTCACCGTCGACGTGCACATCAACACTTGCGTCCCGCGGCGCAGTAAACTCAGCGACCGCGCCCACCACGCCGATGACCCAGCTGCCGCGCCCGGTTTCAAGGGTGGAGGCGACAAAGGCACGCAGCTCTTCTGTCGTCCAGGGCAGCCTGCGGCACGTGATCCCCAGCTTTTGCAAACGCCCGGGTATCTGATCCCAAATGTCCTGCCGGGACGCCTCGGGTTGAATGCCCCAGCCGTTCATCTCTGCGCCAGTGCGCCCGCATCCCAGGCACCAACCTGTCGCGTCATCGAGCTTGCAAATGCCAGTACAAGGACTTGCAACGGTCATGTCAGGGCCTCCTTTTCGAGTGTCAGCGCTGCAAGGATCGCGTCCAATCCATCGGTGAGTGCGGCTGGTCCGGGTTGAAGGATGAGAGGGGACTTGATCTCGACAATGCGGCCGGTGCGTACCGCCGGGATTTTCTCCCACCCCGGCCGCGCGGCGATCTTTTCAGACCGCACTTTCTTGCCGCACCAGGACGCAATGATGACATCAGGGGCTGCCGCGATCACCTGATCTGAGGTGACAAACCGATCCTTTGCTGCGGCTTGAAGGGAGAGTTCAGGAAAGACGTCCTGCCCGCCCGCGATCTCCACCAGTTCCGAAACCCATCGGATGCCAGAAATCATCGGCTCATCCCATTCCTCGAAATAGACCTTGGGGCGCGGATGTTTCGCCGTTGCTGAGGCTATGTCCGAAAGCCGCTGTTTGTATTGATCTGCCAGCTGTGCGGCCTTGATGTCCTGGCCGACCATCGCGCCAAGATGGCGGATCATTGCCAGAATGCCTGCAATGTCGCGCTGGTTATAGGCCATTACTGCGATGCCTTCGCGGATCAGCGCCGCAGCGATATCAGCCTGCAGGTCGGAAAATGTCAGCACAAGATCGGGGGAAAGGGCCAGGATCTTGGGGATATCCGCCGAGGTGAATGCAGACACTCGCGGCTTTTCCCGGCGCACGCGCTTGGGGCGCACCGCGTAGCCTGAGACGCCGACAATACGGTCCTCCTCTCCCAGCAGATAGAGCGTTTCGACCGTTTCCTCGGTCAGGCAGACAATGCGCTGAGGGGGAAAGTGGCGCATGGCTCAGATCATCCCTCTACGCGCTTTGGCGCCGCCCCGGCGCGCGGGGACAGGCAGCTTGAGGTCCAGCGGTTTGAGGGGCGCTGTGGCTGAAGCCATCAGTAGCTGGCAAAAGACGGCAACCGCTGGGGAATTTTGCGCAAAGGGCTGCGCCAGCTCATAGGCGCGCATTGCTTCTTTGCAGTACCCGGCGTTGCCCTTCAGCGCGCCTAACCATTGGGTATAGCCAAGATGGCCCATCTTCTCAGCAACATCATCGGTCACACTTCCGATGTCCAGTTGCGAAAGGGTGCGTTCCAGCATCATGACTTGGCTGTCCTGTAAAGGAGTAAGAAGACAAAAAGCGATCCGATGGACGTCGTGACGATCCCCACTGGCAGCTCTTGCGGGGCAAGAATAACGCGGCTGACGATGTCGGACCCGGCCAGCAGCGCCGCGCCGACTAGTGCTGCCGTTGGGATCAGGTTGCAATGCAAGGGGCCTGCGATGCCGCGCGCGATGTGTGGCACCATGAGGCCGATGAAGCCGATCACACCTGCGACCGAAACAAAGACCGCCGTGGCCAGTGCGGCGATAAAGAACATCGAAAACCGCAGCCGCTGGACCGGCACACCCAGGGTCGTTGCGGTCACGTCGCCTGTCAGAAGCGCGTCAAGCCAACGCGCGCGGTAGAGGGTATAGGCCAGGATCAGAGCGAGGCCCGCGCAGACGAGGGGGAAGCTTTCCCATCGCGCCAGACCAAGCCCGCCCAGCATCCAGAAGATGACGGAATGGGCAGCACGGCTGTCGCCTGCAAAAATGAGGTAGTTGGTGATGGCTGCGAAAAGGAATGACACCGCAAGACCCGCAAGGATCAGCTTTTCCGGCGCGCTGGTCCGCAAGCTATGCACCAATCCCAGCACAATGGCGGAGGCGATGATGCCGCCAGTGAAGGCAGCCAGCGGCAATGTCCAGAACCCAAGAATGTCGCCCGTGACGGTGATGACAAAGACAGCCCCAGCCGCCGCACCCGAGGACAGCCCAAAAAGGAAGGGATCGGCCAGATCGTTCCGGGTTGTTGTCTGCAACACCACACCGACGATCCCGAGGCCTGCTCCTATCACCGCAGCAAACAAGGCGCGCGGCAGGCGCAGATCAAAGACGATCCGGTGAACAGGTCCGGTCTCTCCGTCCACAAGGCCGAGCCCCAGAAGGACCGCCTGTACCACGTCAGGCACGGGGATAGACGTGGTACCATACCCGGTAGATAGCAGCACGAGGGCGATCAGAACGACCGCCCCCAGCAAGTAGATGAGGCCTTGTCGCGCCACCTAGTTCAGCGACGGATGCATGGCCGCGGCCATCTTGGAAATGGCGTCGATGTTGGCAGGCCCGGGTGTCAGCTCTTCGTAGCGCAGGCCGATCCAGGCCTCGTTCTTGACCGCATCTGTTTGGGACATCACAGGGTGCTCTTGCAGAAACTTGAAAGTATCCGCTGCACCATTGCCAGTTTGGTAGTCCAGCAACACCAGGAACTCTGGGTTTGCTGCCGCCACGGTCTCCCAGGATGTCCGGCCCCAGCTGGTTTCCATGTCATGGGTGACGTTTTCGCCGCCCGCTGCACTAATCATCGCATCCGGTATCGCGAATTTGCCGGCCGTGAACGGTGCATCCGCAGGACCATCAAGCAGGAACACGCGCGGCTTTGCCAGACTGGCTGTTTTTGCTTCGATCGCGGCCAGCTCTTCTTTCCAACCGGACACAAGCTCTGTTGCCTTTACCTCTACGCCCATGACTGTGCCCAGACGCATCACGTCGTCAAACAACAGGTCCATGCTGGCCTCAGGTCGGTCTTTGTTCAGATGCACGCAGCTTTCGGTCAGAACCATCGTCTTGATCCCGAAGGCGGCAAGCGTGTCAGGCGTCACGTCACCACCGGGTTTCATGCCATAATACCAGCCCGCAAAGAACATCTGCGGGTTGGCAGAGAGCAGGTTTTCCATTGTCGGATACTTCGGCGCAAGTTCTGGGATATCGCCACGCAGTTCGTCAAAATCCGCACTGGTCTTGTACCAACCTGTGATGCCGGTCAGGCCCACGATCTTGTCCTGCAGGCCGAGGGCAAAGGCCATGTCGGTCATGTTCATGTCATGCACGACGATGCGCTCTGGCGTGGCGTCAAAGGTCAGCGGTTCGCCGCAATTTTCGACGGTGATATCGGCGGCAGCGCTGGTGGCAAATGCAGCGAGGACGGCTGCGGACCAGATGTGTTTCATTGTTGGAAGCTCCTGTTTTGAGTTGGATCAGAGGTGTTTCGAATGTCCAGCGCCGCGACGGTCCGGTCTTCGTGCTGGAATTGGAGGTACGGGACACCAAAGGTGTCGCGCACGTTGTTTGGGGTCAGAATGTCGCTTGCAGGCCCAAAGCCAGTGAGGCGCGTATCTTTCAGCAGCGCGACATGAGTCGCGAATTCCGGGATCAGCACGAGGTCGTGCAGCACCATGATCACCGTGATGCCCAGCCCGGTGACCAGTGACAGCACGCGGCCCTTGGCGTCAGGATCGAGGTGATTGGTGGGTTCATCAAGGAACAGAATGGCGGGCTCTTGCGCCAAAGCGCGGGCGATATGCGCACGTTGCCTTTCGCCGCCGGACAATACGGCCATTTTCTTATCCGCCAATGACGTCAGCGCGGTGACGTCCAAAGTACGGTCAAGGGCCTTGGCATGTGCGGCGGCGGAGCGGTCGGATTGAATGGGAATTTGCCCGAGCGTTACGTATTCGCGCAGGGTCAGACGACCATCGGGCATGTCCTGCTGGCCCACAACGGCAATCTGACGTGCGCGTTCGGCGGCGGGCATTGCAGATAGGGGACGGTCGTTGATCCGTATCTCGCCACTGGTCGGGGTGTTGATCCCACACAGCATGTTCATCAGCGTGGTTTTGCCCGCGCCATTCGGCCCGGCGATAGCAAGGATCGCCTCTTGCTCCAGCTCGAAGGACGCATCCTGAAGAAGGATAGCACCACTGGAAGCGACGCTTGATACATCGCGCACAGACAGGGCGACGCTCATGACGCGACCTCAATCAAAGCTAGACAAGGCGCTGCGTGGGCGGGGATTGTGCTAGTTGTGAAGTGGATTGCCATCGCCCGCTCCACACTTGGCCGAGTGCGGGCGGAAGGGTCCAACTATGTCGTCACGCGTCGCGCGTATCATCAAAGCCTCCTTCCAGGACACCCCGCCTGGGTCAGTTACAGGTTGCGGACATCTTTCGATGCCGCGTGATGGCAGGTCTCCTGACTTGCGGATCGTCGCTTCCCCGAACCTTCCCAGGCATTTGCCCAGTGGTCATTTCGGGTCGCTCACCGCCTACAGTTGCGGGGGCAGTCACGGATTTGGTGCCACATGGCGACACCGCACCGTATTCCCATTTCATCTCATTTGCGCTTAGCGCAGTTGAGAACCATCGCGATGACCAAATCGAAGTCCGACGCGATGGTCAATAGGAATAATGCGAGGCAGTCTAAAGTTGATAAAAATTGTCGGATTGACATATCTGAGTAAATCACTCAGTTTTATATCTCAAAGCCAGCCACCGAATCTGGGGCAAGCCGACCACCCAGAACCCCGAAGGGAGTGGGCTTATGGAACTCGCCTATACACAAGCTGAAAGAGCGGAAGCGGACTGGCGCGAAACGCTGTACGTCTCCTTTGGTCTGGGACTGCCAGGCTTTTTCAACCTCGAATGGCTCATGGACAAAGCCGAATGCGGCGAATGGGGCGGGCTATGGTGGTAAGCGTTGCCAGGGAACTGTCTGTTCGGCCTGAGGAGGCTTTGCCGGTATATGATGCCTCTGACCTTACCAAGGGCGGAGACCTTGCCAAGATCAAACTTGAGGATCAGCTCTATACGCTCCGCATTACCCGCGCGGGCAAGCTGATACTGACGAAATGAACGCGATGGTCCCACATCGCGGGGGAGCCCCCGTCGGCTACGTAACGGAACTTGGACCGGTTGAGGCTGGCGCGGTTCTGTACCTGCGTCTTTGGTGTGATGGGCCTGACGGACAGGCCCAGGTCAGCAAAGACTTTGCCACCGCTCTTGGCAAGGAGGGCGGCCAGAAGGTACTGCAGTCATTCGGGTGTCTTTGCGACATGTGCGTTCGTCATGGGCGCCGCCCCCTGATGCGCCACCATGTGACCTGCAAGTGCCTCGGAGCAGATGAGTCCTGTTTTGCCAACTTCATCGGATACGCCAGCGACGGCGAACGGGAAGACGCCCATCTGATCGCAACAACGATTGTGCGTCCGGATATGGCACCAGCCCTTGTTGGGCTGCCGCAGGACTTTGGCTTTGCGCTGAAGCGCATGGCCATCAAGGCCAACCGGCCGATCGCAAAACCGAAAACTCTCCACTCAGAAGGACAGGAGTCAATGAACCCTCTGACCCTTGCCGCGAGTGTCCTTGCCCATGGGCTCAGCACCGTAGACACGGCGGAAGGATATGCCACCAAGGCGGCGGTGCTCGACACTTGCGCGGATACCCTCTGGCACGGAGGAGGGGGGCAGTCTCAACGTGACGAAGTGATTGATATGTCGCTAGAAGATCGTGGTGCTTTGATCCGTCCTTTGGAGAGGCTGTGATGCGTTCCTTGGTTGTGACAGCGACCCTTCTGATCGCATCCCAAGTCGCCAGCGAATGAGTGGACGAGCAACCGCCCAAAGACACCACATGGTGAATGTTCGGTTGAACATACCGAACCAAAGGGGTGAGGTTGTATTTTCAACTTCGGGATTGAGTAGGTTTTCTGCAGGATCACTCATCCAAGGCTCGTCCTGCTTTGAGGAACGCTTCTCGGCGAGGCAGAACACGCCAATTGAATGTCTCCACCCAGATGTCCGAGAGGCCAAAGCCACCGATTGTGCCGCGCGTCCCGGGACGTGCCGACAGCTGCTCCAGAAACTCAAGGGCTCGGTCTGTGGCCCCAGTGCCGCGCGTGCCCCCTGCGGGCCCGCAGTTTTCGATCAAGCCCTGCAAGTTCAGCGCTTCCGTGTTGTTTACGGCTTCTGTGGTAATGATATACAACCGTTCTTCACCCGCGGAATAGCCGGAGGGGCAGTCCGAACAGAGGAACATATCACTGCCCAGGGAACGGGCTGAGGTTGCGTCTTCGATCCGCTCATACGCGGTGTGGATGCAAAATTGACTGTCGATGTAGACCCGGTTCACATCTCTCGAGCCTGATACCTTTCCTTGCGCGTTGAACGTCAGGCGGTCGCATTGTTTAAGATCTGCGGAGGCTGTCAACGGCATGGCGTGGCTGGCATCCAGCGCAGCATGCGCGCCGCCACATTCCCGTCTGATCGACAAATTATGCTCAAGGGGGGCAAGATCGTGCACGTTCACAGACGTGTGGTCGACCGAAACCTCAACCGGGTTTGGTGAAAGGCTTGCTTCACTGCGGGACACGGCCCCCAGCATGCGGGCCATCTGTTCGGCACGGGCAATACGGGTAATCAGTCTGTCGAGGTCTGGCGCGCCCTGACGCCAGGCCAGCCCGACGGCGCTGTTCCCGATGACGGCGCGCGGGCCAAACCACAGTGCCTCGCCATCCCACGCAACATCTACATCATAATCACTTTGTGACAGATCAAGCGATGGCCCGTTATGAGCATTCACAGCCCTTATCGCGTCGGTCAGAGCGGCCCTTGCCGGATGCCCCTCTGGCAAGCCTTGTCCGGAAAGATCGCGCGGAAACGACAGCAGGGTGGTTTGGTCCAGCGGGTGCGCGATGACTTGTGCAAACTTGGCATTTGCGGGCAACTCTCCGGCCCAGGGGCAGAGTTGATTGCCAACAGGGACGCAGTCTGCAGCCACGGGACGCAGATAGCTTAGGACGGCGCTGACCTCTTCTGTCTGAGCATACCCAATCACCGCGTCCGGTGCGTCCGCTACATCAGCGACCAAGCCAACCAACGTTCCTTCAGGCATACCGTGAACCAGACCAGCGGCCAGTGCGTCGTCTGTGACCGCAAAGCGGCGCAGATTTATGGTTTCTGTCCCGCCAAAGAGGACTGCGTCAATCAGCGCGCCTTCCCAGGAGGGGGTTTGCAACCGCGCCGCACCGGGGATGCCGTCACTGTTCATATCGCTCAGAACCGCTTGAAAGAGCTGCCGGAAGCTGATGGCCCCCGCACTTTGCAACCGTGCTGCGAGTTTTGCCGTGAAAAGCCCGTACCACGCATCCGCCTCGCCATCGCGGGCGAGATTGACTTCACGCGCAAGCTCGCTGGAACGAGCAGAATAGAAAGCGATGAAGTTGCCACCAGATTCAGACGTTTCTTGTTCAACTAGGGTTTGTTCCGGCATTGGATTCGGCAGCAGATTGAGGCCAAGCGCGGCCGGATCTACAAATCGCAGGGCCGTTTTCGGGTCCGCCGCCCTGACTCCGGATCCGGAATGGCAGGCATCAAGCACCAGCCAGACATCGACCCCTTTCGCGCGCAGTTGGGTTACGACCTGTCCAATCTCATCATCAACCAAGGCGTTTGGTATGGTGGTGTCACCCGCCTCTGCCCGAGCGGTGTCGGCGGGCAGGAATACTTCGTCCAGCCCATCGGTTTCGTCCCCGTCGAGATCAGCTTGCCGCGTGCCGTGACCTGACAGGTGGATATAGACAAAGTCGCCTGCTGTACTGCGGTCCGTCAGTTCGGCAAACGCGTCTAGGATGGCTGCGCGGGTCGGCACGCGACCATTTTCCACCCCATCAGCCAGCACGGTGATGTCTGTGACGCCGCGTCCCTTCAGGACGTCTTGCAGCAGGCGCACATCGTTTGCCGGACCATTAAGGTCTGCAATGCCTGTGGCGTCGTCATAGTCTGAAACGCCAATCAACAGCGCGCGTGTTTCTGCCCATCCGGGAACGACAAACAGGATCAAAGCCGCCAGAGCAGCAGACAGGCACCTCATGAAACCCCCTAAATCGTGATCGCATCAAGACAACGACCAACAGCTTAACGCCAAATTCCGGGCTTTGTACCCCTTTGACCAAGGTTTACATCTCAATTCTCGCGCCTAAGCTGGAGCGCAAATTTTGAAACTGTCTTTCGTCGCCAAAGGTAGCGATCTTATGCGTCAAAGTGCTGGCCGGCTCCTGTTTGCTTTTGTTTTTCTGTTCGTTGCGGGCGCCACGGCCCAAGCGCAAGACATGACGTTGCGCATGGTCGTGCTGGAGCGTCTTGTGCAGGAGGACCCGGGGGCTGCGATAAAAGCGATTGATCAGTTGTACACGGAGGCCGCCGCATCTGACCCAGCGGATCCCAGAGTTCTTTTTGATCTGGTGCGCCTGAAGGCGGATCTGTTGCTCGAACGGGATCAAAAGGCGGAAGGGGCGCGCTGGTTGGCGGAAGCAGCGGCGATAGCAAGGCGAAATCGCGAATTACTTGATATCGATCCGGGGCCAATTCACCAAACAATCGCGCAATTGCTCGAAGAGCTTGGCGATTTGCGAAATGCCCGGGCGCAGATGAGCGCCGTTCTGGGGCTTCAACAGGATGGGGCCGAGCCGGGTGCGGTTCTGGCGGAAACCTATGGGGAATTGGCTCGGCTTTCTGCCGCAATGGGTCGGGAGGCGGATCAGCAACGCTACGAACAGGCCGCGGCTAATGCGCTGATCCCTCAGGATGAAGCGACCCGAAGCAGCGACAGCGTTGGCTACCGAGAGGTAGAGGTCTTCTATGCCACCGATCGTGCACGCACCGGGGACGCGGAACCTGAGACCTTTTACGGTTGGGGGCGCGGTACGCTGGAGCTTGGGACGCTGATCGTGACGGTTCCGGACACGCGTACAAAGGGGCTGGTGGAATCCCCATCGATCTGGCGGCTTGAGTTCGGGCCGAACCCTGCCAAACACGTAGTCTTGCGCAGCGTCACACCGGTGAAGGAGGATCTGTTCTACACCACGATGCAATCCCGTATTGAGGCGCGCAGCAATAAAGAGCTGTTTGTCTTTATCCACGGCTACAACGTTGATTTTGAACAAGCGGCAAAGCGCGCAGCGCAGATTTCCTATGACATGAATTACGGCGGGCTCCCGGTGCTTTATTCCTGGCCCTCTGCCGGGTCCACGGTTGGCTACATCTCTGACACTGCAGTGGTGCGTCTGAGTGGCCGACGGCTTTCGCAGTTTCTGGAGCAGCTTGTTGCGCGATCCGGTGCAAGCACCGTCCACATCGTGGCCCACTCCATGGGCAATCGCGCGCTGACGGATGCGCTAGAATTGATGGCCGCCCGCAGAGACGTTGAAACCGGGGAGGCACCGGTCTTTGGGCAGATCCTTTTTGCGGCCCCCGATGTGGACGCAGGCCTTTTTGCGCAGATGATCCAGACAATACGACCGCTGGCGCAGCGTTTGACCCTTTATGCCAGCCACGAAGACTGGGCGCTGGAGACCTCGCGCCGCCTGCATGGCAACGCGCCGCGTGCGGGTCAGGGGGGCGAATATGTTCTGGTCGATGACAACATCGACAGCGTGGATATGTCAGAACTTGGGGAAGACATGCTCGCGCATAGTTACTTTGCTGATGACAGTTCTGCGCTTGCCGACATGATGTCCCTGTTTTGGCAAAACGCCTCGCCCCAGCGACGTTGCGGGTTGGAGGAAACAAAGACGGAAGGCATCGCCAGACCCTTTTGGACCTACAAACGCGGCGCCTGTTCCAGTCAGAACCTGATCGACGCCATGGCGCTGATGGCTTCCAGCGACGTGCAATCCGGCGACGAGGTCCGTCAACTGCTCGAAAAAGCCGTGGACGACGACGAAGTACGCAACGCGCTTGCGCCCGTGCTCACGCGCATGGTCGAAGACTAGATCAACGGTCTGATCAGCACGTAGCCCAACAGGACCCAGGTGATCCCAAGGACCAGCACGCGGACGGTCGAATGGCGGTCATAGTTACGGCTGAATATCCATCGCTGAACCTCCGTCTCCGGCTCCCCTTCACGCATGTTGCGCAGATCGACGATGACGGCCCGCATGCCTGTCAAAGTCTCGTGAAAGGCAAACAGGGTGATGATCACGTTGGCGCTGTAGAACCCAAATACCAACAGCCGCGGGACAGCATAAAGTTCCTGTGTT
Source organism: uncultured Sulfitobacter sp. (assembly GCA_963422245.2). Taxonomy (GTDB): domain Bacteria; phylum Pseudomonadota; class Alphaproteobacteria; order Rhodobacterales; family Rhodobacteraceae; genus Sulfitobacter. The sequence goes on from CAXMWW010000032.1 coordinate 311,851, forward strand.
GAGCCGAAGAAGACCATCACACCGACAATCGCGGCGTGCGAATACAACACGCGTTGCCACAACTGGTCCAACCGACCATTCAATTGAAGGTTCAGCGCAACCAATTCGGCAAAGCTCATGTGCCGGGGGTCTTCTGGCTGGCTCGCTTCGGCCATTTGGTCCTCAATTCCTGTTGAAGATCAACGTAATGGATTTTGAAGGTGTCTGGCGCAACCTTCACTATTGCCGCGCGATTTGACCGTAAATCAGAACGAACATCAATCGCCTGACCGAACAGGTCACCTTATTTTCCCGCATTGCTGCTTGAGCCAATCGTGAAAATGTCCAAAATCGCCTGCGGGAGACCATTTTTCGCATGAGATTTTTTGTTTTCGCGATTGCCCTTGTTGTTTGGGCGACTTCAGCCTTCGCCGAACGCCGCGTGGCGCTGGTCTTCGGGTCAGACAGATATGACACGCTGCGGCCGTTGCAGAATGCCGTCAACGATGCCCGTGCCATCGAAGAAGCGCTCGAAGCGCTCGATTTTGAGGTTTTTTCCGAAAAGAACCGGGACCTCAGACGCATGCGCCGTGCCCTGTCGGACTTTGAGGAAGATGCCGAAGGTGCCGACGTGGCGTTCGTCTTCTTTGCAGGGCATGGGGTCGAGATATCCGGCGACAACAGGTTGCTGCCCACCGACGCGGATGCGTCTTCGCCAGAGGCGCTTGAGGCGTCCAGCCTTTCCCTGAACGAGGTCCACGATGTAGTGACCCGGGTTGCCAAGTCAGCGCTGATTGTTCTGGACGCCTGCCGGGATGATCCTTTTGGGGCATTCTCTGGCGCAGCGGGGCGCGGGGCCGTCAGCTTGTTTGAAACCGGTACGGTCAATCCCGGCTTTGGCCGCATGGGATCAGCGGATCAGACGCTTTTTGCCTTTGCCGCAGCCCCGGGTGAGACTGCCTCAGATGGGGAGGGCGGAAACTCCCCCTTCACAACCGCGCTGACGAAATACCTGCGGACCGACGGGCTTGAAATACGGTCGGTTCTGACGCTTGTGCAGCAAGAGGTCTATGACCGGACCCGGGGGCAACAGCTGCCCTACGTCGAAAGCGGTTTGCCACAGTTGTTCTTTGCCAGCAGTGCCGCTGACGATCTGCCGGAACGGGAACGGCTGCTTTTGGCCATGGCCGACATCGATAACGACGTGCGTCAAGACGTCGAACGCGTAGCAAGTGATGCGGGTGTGCCGTTGGCCCCGCTTTATAGCGCCCTGATTTCATCCGACCTAAGGGCAACCAATCGCCAGCAACGGCGTGCCAAGCTGCAAGAGGCCGCCGAAGCGTTTACCAAGGTGCGCGCTGAGCTGACCAACCTGCGCTCTGGTGATGCGCGTGTGACAGAACTGCGCCAGCAGGCAGAGGAACAGCTGTCGCTGGGTGCGTTTGAAGGCGCCCGGGACCTGCTGACCGAAGCTGCACGGACGGACGCGCTGTCTCGCGAAACGCTTAAGGCGAACCTTGTGGAGCGCACGTTGTCCGAAGCTGCAACCCATTATCTGAACGGCGGTGCCGCACTGGCTGAACTGCGGTATGCGCTTGCGGTCGCGGACTATGAAAAAGCCTTGGGGCTCTTTGAGGAGGTCGAACCTGACCTCTTGTCACAGCAGGCATGGGAACAGCAGATCGACGCGCTGGATGCGCTGGGTCATATCAACATCACCATCGGCAACTTGCCCGAAGCCTCAGCCGCCTTTGAACGCCAGAGATCAGCAGCCCTTGCAGCAAGCGGCATCCATATCAACACCCCGGATTTGCTGCTGAGCCTCGCCCAGGCGCAGGACAATCTGGGCGACGTGCTTTTTGAACAAGGTCAGATCGCCGCAGCGCTTGTCCACTATCGCGAAAGCCACAACGTCAGAGCGCGCCTGGTCGATGCCCACCCGGACAACAACGCCTACCTTTCGGCCTACAGTGTCAGCCACAGTCGGCTGGGGCGCATTTACTTCAGGCAGGGTTCACTGGAGACATCCGAAGGCTATTATCTGACCAAGTACCGCCTCGCGGAAGAAAGGGCCGCCTCAGAAACTGATGACTATTGGTGGCGGCGCGATCTGTCTGTCAGCAACGAAAAACTGGGCGATATCCAGCGTGCGCGCGGTGATCTGGAAGGGGCGATGGGGCACTATATGGCCAGCCTTGAGCGGATGCTGCCGATCCGGGAGGCAAATCCGGACGATCCTGAACTCAGCAGGTTCATCTCCATCGCGATAGACCGGGCGGCGCGTGTCTTTCTGGATCAGGAGAACCTTGATGAGGCGCTTTCAAGGTTTGAGCAAAGCCGTGATCTGCGTCTTGCGATGGTGGAAACAGACCCGGCCAATACGGATTGGCAACATCTTCTGGGGCTGAGCCATGAACAAATCGGTGACGTGCTTATGAGCTTGGGGGACGTCGCTGGGGCCACGGTCGCGTATGAGACCAAGCACCGGATCGTTTCGCAGCTTTCGGCCTCTGACCCGACTAATGTGCGGTGGCTCAGGGACCTTTCGGTCGCCGACGAGCGGTTGGGCGGGCTGGCGCACAACCGGGGCGATCACAAGGCAGCGACGGGGTACTATCAAAGCAGTCTGGATCGCATGACGCCGATCAAGGATGCCAGCCCGACCGACATGGAGCTCAATCGCTTTCTCTCACACACCGAAAGCCATATGGGCAACGTGCTGATGGACATGGGGGAAAGTGACAAGGCGATTTCCCACTATCAGGCTGGGCTGGAACACCGCAAGAAGCTGGTCGCCCATGATCCACAGAACGCCGACTGGCGGTTTTTGTTGGGTGTCAGCTACGAACTGATCGGCAACGCCTACATGCGCGTTGATCAACCTGTGAAGGCGGTGGAAGCCTATCAGACCGAACTGGAGGTTATGTCCAAGTTGCTCGATCAGGATCCCGACAGCCTGCGGTGGGCTCGGGCGGTGTCATTCGTAAACGAACACCTTGGGCGCGCTCATCTGGCTGCTGGTAACGTGGACAGGGCTTTGACGGAATTTACGGCAAGTCTGGATCGGATGACCGCGGCAAGCCGTGCAAATCCAGATAGCCTGTGGGTTCTGCGCTTTACGGGGGTTACCTCGCGTACCATCGGGGAAGCGCATCTTTCGTACGATCAATTCGACGAGGCTGCTGAGGCTTTCGCAAGGAGCCTTGAGATCGCCCTTCGCCTGACAACAGAAAGCCCCGGCAACGGATGGTGGCAAAGGGATCTGTTTGTGGCCTACAACGGCCTCATTGCGGCGGGAGCAACCCCAAAGGTGGACAGGGAAGTCGTTCAGACCGCAGCGACGATCATGCAAGAACTTGGGACCACGATCCCCTCTGACGCCGCACTTCTGGAGGCTTTTGAACGGAGCGCGCCCGCATCTGACTGAAGCTTTGCAAAGTTGACAAGTGGGCCCGGTCCTTTTTGGATGGGTGCATAGATTTGGTAGTGGGGACTTTGATTATGACTTTAAAGACATCGGCTTTTGGCTTCTTCACCGTTGCGATTTTTGCATTTGCGCTTGTCCTGGCGGACGTACACAGCGCCAGCGCGCAAGAGACCCGGAACCTGACCCGGAGGGTCGGCGTTGGCAAGCAGATCGAATTTACATGGAGCAACTATGACAACCGAACGTGTCGCGACAACGGGTATGCCAAATTCGCTGTCACCCAAAAGCCAAGTCTTGGCCGGTTTCGGGTTGTCCGAAAGCGCGTGGTAGAACGCAAGGGGCGTTGCAGGGGCAAGAGCTTCAGAACGCTGCTGATCTACTACGTCGCGGGCTCCACAAAGGGCAACGACCGCGCGGCTTTTGCGGTCAAAGGCGGCCAGAGAATTGACATCAAGCTCAAAATCAGGGTGCGCTGACGATTAGCTTTTCGCAACAGCGTGAAGTTGGCACGCCAGTTGACGTGGGAGTAGCGCGACGCCCTGACCCCAGGATACCTGCCGATCTGCGTCCCGAAAGCTGTCTCGTCCGCGAGTTATTGGCAACCATAGTGAACTTAGCCATCGTACCCGATAGCTTTGTGACGGAAGCGGTTGGCCGGCTGATCATGGGGTTTCTGTTGTCCGAAAGTCAGCAAAATGCAGAGAATCCATTTGTTTTTCGACCCTGTCCTTTAGGCTGGTGGCCAGGGCAAGTTGCGCTGAGATTTGAGATACAATCCGTGTGCTGGTTATCAACACCATGAACTCGACAAGTTGGGCAAAAAGGAATGAATCAGCAACGAACAGAGTTGGGATTACTAGGTGAGATTCTGTCGTTCGCCGCTAGTCCCAAAAGCTGCTTTGCTTTGTGGGAAGCGGACCTTCAGTCATCGTCAAGGTCATGACCAATCAAGAGTGTCGTAGTACGAATACATGACGGCGAAGGTGTCTAACCTCTAGCTCGTCAGTTTCATGTGCGCAACCACTGAGCCACTCCCCAATTCTTGGACAGTTTCTGGCGTAGATTGAGCTGCTCTTTGCTCCTGCCGATCGTGTTGTATGGCGTCTTTCTTTAACCAGTAGACCACGGCAAGCGGTTTACCGCCATGGGCACTGTGTGGGCGTTTTTGATTGTAGAACTCGATCCACTTGGCGATCCCGGCGCGGGCCTCTGATCCGGTTTCCCAAGCATGTAGATAAACGCATTCGTATTTCAGGGATCGCCACAGCGGCTCGACGAAGATGTTGTCGAGGAACCGGCCTTTGCCATCCATCGAGATGCGGACGCCGGACCGGCGCAGTTGATCCGCCCAGGCAAAGGATGTGAACTGGCTGCCCTGATCGGTGTTCCTGATCTCAGGTGGGCCGAACTTGGTGATTGCTTCGTTCAGCGCCTCGACGCAGAAGTCAGCTTCCAGTGTGTTTGATATCCGCCAGGCCAGCACCTTACGGGTGTGCCAGTCGATGATCGCCAGCAAATGCAGAAAGCCCCGTCGCATCGGAATGTAAGTGATATCCGCCGCCCAAACCTGATTGGGCCGCGTCACGCACAGCCCCTTCAGCAGGTAGGGATAGGTTTTGTGGCCCTTTGCAGGCCTGCTGGTGTTGGGCTTTTGATAGATGGGCATGAGGCCCATCAAACGCATCAGCCGCCCGATCCGCTTCTCATTGACCAGATGGCCGTCGTTGCGCAAATGCTAGGTCATCTGACGGACACCGAAGAATGGCGTTTCGAGGAACTGTTCGTCGATCCGGCGCATCAACATCAGGTTCATCGCCGTCTCGCCCTTGGGTTGGTCGTAGAAAGACGACCGAGAGATCGATAGCAACCTGCACTGCTTGCCAATCGATAGGCTAGGGTCTTTACTTTCGACCATGCTGCGCCTCACGTCAGGCCCCAAGGCTTGAGCTTTCGTGACCAAAAATCATTGGCCACCGCCAACTCCCCGATCTTGGCGTGCAGTTCTTTGACCTGCTCTTCGTCGATCTCAGGGGCTTTCTTTCCACCCCGCTCGAACACGCCGGATGCACCTTCCAGCAACGCTCGCTTCCAGCTGTGGATCATAGTGGGATGGACGCCAAACTGGCTCGACAGTTCCGCGACGGTCCGCTCACCTTTCAAAGCCTCAAGAGCGACTTTGGCCTTGAACTCAGGGCTGTGGTTCTTCCGCTGCGACATCTCTGATCTCCTTCTCGTCGAAGCCCAGCAAACAGCAAATCATAGCTTACGCCAGTGTCCGAAATTCAGGGGGGGAGCTCACCAAGTAGTCCTGATTTGTTGTCGGTTCTCTTTGAAAACACGGCAGAATTTCGCGTGATGCCCGAGCAGTTGTAGCACCTAAGATTCTTTTAAAATTAGAGACTTAGATCCAACATGATGTACGCACCTCATTTTGCTGTAGACTTGAGGTACGTACCTCATTTAGCCTCAAGGAGGTCTGATAGACGATTCGAACGAACCACATTTGTTCGGACTTACCTTGGGAGGAAAATTGATGAAAAAATTGAAACTGGCTTCGGCCAGCGCTCTGGCGATTGCATCTGCGTCATTTGCAAGCACGGCACAAGCGGACGATCTGACGCTCTGCTGGGCGGCATGGGATCCCGCAAACGCGCTTGTGGAACTCAGCAAAGAATTTGAAGCACAGTCGGGCCACACCATGAGCTTTGAGTTCATTCCCTGGCCCAACTTTGCCGACCGTATGCTGAACGAGCTGAACTCAGGCGGGAAGCTTTGCGACCTGCTGATTGGCGACAGTCAGTGGATCGGCGGCGGGGCAGAGAATGGCCACTACGTGAAGCTGAACGACTTCTTTGATAATGAAGGCATTTCAATGGACGACTTCGCGCCTGCGACTGTCTATGCCTATTCAACCTGGCCTAAGGGTACGCCAAACTATTACGCGCTGCCCGCAATGGGCGATGCCAACGGATGGTTCTATCGCAAGGACTGGTTCGGGCGCGACGACATCAAGGCCGCCTTCAAAGAGGCCACGGGCCGCGATCTTGGCGAACCCAAATCCCAAAAGGAAATGCTTGAAATCGCGCAGTTCTTCCAGGGTCGCGAGATTGACGGCAAGACCGTCTATGGCGCCGCGATCTTTACTGAGCGTGGATCAGAGGGCATCACGATGGGCGTCACATCCGCGCTGTATCCGTGGGGTTTCAAGTATGAAAACACCCCTGGTGCATATGACATGGAAGGGGCAGTGAATTCTCCTGAAGCTGTTGAAGCGCTTGAATTCTATAAAGAGTTCTACGAAACAGCGACGCCGCCAGGCTATACGAACTCTTACATGGGCGAGAGCCTCGATGCGTTCAAATCCGGTCAGGTTGCGATGGCGATGAACTGGTTTGCGTTCTTCCCGGGCCTTTATGCCGACCCCAATACCGGTGGCGACAAGATCGACTTCTTCGTCAATCCGCCGCAAAATCAGGCCGGATCGACACTTGGCGGGCAGGGCATCTCGGTGGTGGCTTACTCCGACAAGCAGGACGCGGCGCTGGAGTATATCAAGTGGTTTGCTAACCCCGATGTTCAGGCGAAATGGTGGGAGCTTGGTGGTTACTCGGCGCACAATTCCGTGCTGAACGATCCGGGCTTCGTCGACAGTCAGCCCTTCGCGGGCGACTTCCTTGATGCCATGGGTGGTGTGCAGGACTTCTGGCAGGAGCCAGCCTATGCCGAATTGCTTTTGGCCATGCAGAAACGCATCCACGACTACGTGGTTGCGGATCAGGGCACCGCTCAGGAAGCGCTTGATAAGCTGATCGAAGACTGGACCGAAGTCTTCGAAGATGAGGGCAAGCTCTAAGACCTCCCTGTTGGCCACAACTGGCCAGTAAAACCGACGGGCTGCTCCGGAGACTGCCTCCGGGGCACGCCTTCCCTGTACCCTAACGACCGGATCAGACCCCCATGTCCGACACCCCCGTGTCCCGCGCCGCACGCGCCACACCCCCTCGGGTCGCGCGCAAGATCAAAGGCCTCAGTGATCGCGCTATCGCGTGGATCTTTGTCGGGCCGACGATCTTTCTGCTGCTGGCGATCAACATCTTTCCTCTGATCTGGACGATCCAACTGAGCTTTACCAACTACAAGGCCAACCGCATTGGCCGTGAGGTAAAGAACATCGGTCTGCGCAACTATGAGCGCATTCTGACCGATACCGATATTTGGCTGAACATGCAGGCCACAGCGCACTTCCTTTTTTGGACCATCTTCTTTCAGGTCCTTATCGGGTTCACGCTGGCCTATCTGATCAACAAAAAGTTCAAGGGCAATGATCTGTGGACGACGATCATCGTGTTGCCGATGATGCTGTCGCCTGCGGTTGTCGGGAACTTCTGGAAGTTCCTCTATCAACCCCAAATCGGGCTGTTCAACTACATCGTGGCCTTCTTCACCGGCAAGGAACCCTCCAGCTTCGAAATGCTCGGATCAGTCAACCTGGCCCCTTGGTCGATTGTCATAGTTGATACCTGGATGTGGACGCCATTTGTGATGCTGATCTGCCTGGCAGGGCTGCGATCAATCCCTGACTACATTTACGAAGCGGCTGAGGTCGACCGCGCCTCCAAGCTCCGCCAGTTCTTTACGATCACCATCCCCATGGTGCTGCCCTTCCTGATGCTTGCCGTCCTTTTCCGAGGGATTGAGAACTTCAAGATGTTCGACCTCGTGGTGCAACTGACCGGTGGGGGGCCGGGTTCGACCACTGAACTCACCTCGATCAACCTCAAGCGTGAGGCGTTCGAGAAATGGCGGACAGGCTATGCCTCTGCCTATGCAATCATCCTCTTTGTCACGGTCTTTGGCCTTGCCTCGATCTACGTCAAAGCCCTGAACAAGGTGAAAGAAAGATGAGCAGCTTTTCCGTCACCGAGCCGTCCAAGCGCTCCAAATGGTTTGCCGGCACGCTGGTGATCCTCTACGCGCTGATCACAATGATCCCGCTTGCTTGGATCATGCTGACCGGGTTCAAGTCACCGGCTGACGCGATCAGCTATCCGCCGAAGGTCGTGTTCGAGCCGACGCTTGAGGGCTACGTGAACCTCTTTACGCAGCGCACGCGGCAAACGCAGGAATACCTTGACGCCAATCCGCCTGAGAACTGGCGCGACGAAATCGTGCGGCAATACGATATGGTCATCGTCGGCCCCTCGAAATTCGGAGAGCGGTTCCTAAACTCGGTCATCATCGGCTTTGGGTCGACCTTCCTGTCGATTTTCTTGGGCACGCTTGCGGCCTATGCGTTTAGCCGGTTCAAGATCCCTCTGGCGGATGACCTGCTGTTTTTCATCCTGTCAACACGGATGATGCCACCCATCGCCGTCGCGATACCGATCTTCCTGATGTACCGGCAACTGGGGCTGTCTGACACGCATCTGGGGATGATCCTGCTTTACACGGCGGTAAACATCTCGCTCGCGGTCTGGCTGCTCAAAGGCTTCATTGACGAGATCCCGCGCGAGTATGAGGAGGCAGCACTGATCGACGGATACACGCGCTTTCAGGCCTTTTACAAAGTGGTCCTGCCACAGGCCGCGACCGGCATTGCCTCGACCGCAATCTTCTGTCTGATCTTTGCCTGGAACGAATACGCCTTTGCGGTGCTTCTGACCTCGGGCACGGCCCAAACTGCGCCACCGTTTATCCCGACCATCATCGGCGTGGGCGGCCTTGACTGGCCTGCCGTTGCGGCCGGTGCCACGATCTTCCTGATCCCGGTCATGATCTTCACCATCCTTTTGCGCAAGCACCTGCTCAGAGGCATCACATTCGGAGCGGTGCGCAAATGACACGAACCCGCCGCATAGACCTCACTGCGACACGCCAACCACACGAGGCCCTGACATGAGCGCATTTTTCGCCGGACTTCTGAAGTTTCGCCGCGGCCCGTGGGAAATGGTGGCAACCATACTGATCGGCCTTGGGGTCTTCATGCTCATGCAGCCCTTTGTGCTTTGGGGGTTCACCTATTCTTTCATAACCACACTGGCTGGTACGGTGATGTTCATCATCGTCAGCCACTTCCCGGAGTAACGTTCGTGGCGCAGATCCAAATCAAGAATGTCCGCAAGGAGTTCGGCGATTTCGTCGCTGTGAAGGAAAGCTCCTTCACGATCGAAGACGGCGAGTTCTTTATGCTGCTTGGCCCGTCCGGCTGCGGCAAGACCACGACCTTGCGTATGATCGCCGGGCTCGAACTGCCGACGTCGGGGGAAATTTACCTCGACGGCGAAGAGATCGGCCAGCGCCCCCCGTCCGAGCGCGATATCGCTTTTGTGTTTCAGATGTTTGCGCTCTATCCGCACATGAACGTGCGCAAGAACCTCAGCTACCCTTTGGTGAGCCAGGGCATGCCCCGCGCGCAGGTTAAGGCCAAAGTCGAAGAGGTCGCGGGCATTCTTGGCATCACGGACATTCTGAACCGGCCCGTCGGCGGTCTGTCTGGAGGGGATCGGCAGCGCGTGGCCTTGGGGCGCGCCATTGTCCGCGATCCCAAAGCCTTCATGATGGACGAACCCCTTGGTGCGCTGGACGCTGAATTTCGGGAGCATATGGCCGAGGAACTTCGCGCGCTCCACGATCGTATGAACGCCACAACCGTCTATGTGACCCACGACCAGCTGGAGGCCATGCAAATGGGCGACAAGATCGTTGTGATGAACAATGCCGTGGTCGAACAATTCGGCACCCCGCAGGAGATCTACGACAAACCTGCCACTATGTTCGTCGCAGACTTCATCGGGTCCCCCTCGATGAACTTTCTGAAATTTGACGGTGTCGTGTCCGAAGGTGAAACCTCCGTTGCCCTCAACGGACAGTCCATCGCGGTGCCCCGCCAAATGCAGGGGTGCTCCGGCAACATCGTCTTTGGGGTACGGCCTGAGCACATCTCGCTCTCTGATGCGGGGGAGTATCGCGGCGAAGTGCTGGCTACCGAATACCTCGGCACTACTCAGATCGTGACGCTCGACACACCCAACGGCGAAGTAAAAGCCCGCATCGACAGCACGCAAGTGGCGAAGGTTGGCGAGAAGGTCGGCCTCAACTTCGAAGCCCCCAAGGTCACGCTTTTCGATGCCTCCAATGGGTTAGCGCTGCTGTCAGAGCTTAATCAGGGGGTCTTGTCCCATGGCTGAGGTGATCATGAAGAATCTGTCCAAATCCTTCGGCAGTGACATTGGTGTGGCTGACATCTCCATGACCATTCCCGATGGCGCGTTTGTCGTGATGCTTGGGCCCACGGGGGCGGGCAAAACCACGACCTTGCGGCTTATCTCCGGCCTTGAGAAACCGGACGGGGGTGAAGTCTGGATTGATGGGCGCAACGTAGAAGGTGAAACGCCCGCGCAACGTGACGTGGCGATGGTTTTCCAGCAATATTCGCTCTACCCGCATCTGACGGTGAAGGACAATCTTGCCTTTCCGCTGAAATCACCAATTCTCAACACGCCTGCGGCCGAGATTGAGCGCAAAGTCGCGGAAGTGGCCGAAGTTCTGCAGATCAGCCACAAGCTGGGAAACAAGGCCACAGAGCTTTCGGGCGGCGAGATGCAGAGGGTATCCATTGGCCGCGCGCTGGTGCGCGACCCCGCGATCTATCTGATGGATGAGCCGCTCAGTTCGCTCGACGCGAAACTGCGTACCGACTTGCGGGTGGAACTCAAACGCATTCAGGCAAATCTCGGGGCGACGTTGCTTTATGTGACCCATGACCAGATCGAGGCCATGACCATGGCCACCCATGTCGGTGTTCTTGATAATGGTCGCCTTGTGCAATTCGGCACCCCGCGGGAGATTTATGAGAACCCCAACTCGCTTTATGTCGCGAGCCGCCTTGGGCAGCCCCGCATCAATATCTTGCCCGCTGATCTCTTTGGCGGGGCCCCCGCGGGCGCGATGCAGATTGGTCTGAGGCCGGAGCATATTCAGCAAGGTGTCGGGCAAGAGGCAGAAGTTCAGCGGGTAGAGCACTTGGGCGATCAGAACCGTCTGCATCTGATCCTCAAAGGTCATCCGATCACCACCATCGCAGATCCGTCGACCGACTACGAACCCGGCGCACACATAAAAATCGCGCCTAGAAACCCGCTTTGCTTCGATGCCGACGGCAACAGAATTCGTTAGGGAGATCATAGACATGCCTCAGTTCATCAATGAGAAAGAAACGCTTGTCACCGACGCGATTGATGGGTTGCTTGAAACCTCTGGGGGGATGCTCGCGCGCCTCGATGGGTATCCCCATATCAAGGTCGTGTGCCGCGCCGATTGGGACAAGTCAAAGGTTGCTCTCATTTCCGGTGGGGGATCGGGGCACGAACCCGCCCATGCGGGTTTTGTGGGTGAGGGGATGTTAACCGCCGCAGTCTGTGGCGAAGTTTTTGCCTCGCCATCTGTCGATGCGGTATTGGCAGGCATTCTTGCCGTCACGGGGCCTGCCGGGTGCCTTCTGATCGTGAAAAACTATACAGGCGACCGGCTGAATTTTGGCCTTGCCGCTGAACGCGCGCGGGCTTTCGGACACAAGGTATCTATGGTTGTGGTGGATGACGACATCGCCTTGCCTGACTTGCCCCAGCCTCGTGGTGTGGCTGGCACGCTATTTGTTCACAAAATTGCAGGCGCACTTGCGCAAGCCGGGGCCGGTCTGGAAGAAGTGACCAAAGCCGCTGAAACGGCAATCACGCACATGGCATCCATCGGTACATCGCTTGATACCTGCACGGTTCCCGGCTCTGCCAAGGAAGACCGCATCGCGCCCGGCATGGCGGAACTTGGACTTGGCATTCACGGGGAAGCGGGCGTTCAGCAAGTGGTGTTCAAGAATGCCAAAGACGCGATGGATCTGGTGTTGGAGAAGCTGGAGCCAAAAATCGGTTCTGGTCCGCATGTCGCGATCCTCAATAATCTGGGGTCCACGACGCCGCTGGAAATGAGCGTGTTGGCGCATGAGCTTGCAACCTCGCCCAAGGCGAAGAACATCAAGCACATGATCGGGCCTGCGCCGTTGATGACCTCGCTCGATATGCATGGCTTCTCGGTCTCGGTTCTGCCTGTGGACGACCTCAATCAGGCTCATCTGGAGGCATCGGTTGGCCCAGCCGCATGGCCCGGCATGAACGCGATTTCTGAACCTGCCGTAAGGCCGCTCCCCGACGGGCTGAGCCCGATCAAGCCGATCCCGTCCGAAAACCCAAAGACAAAGGCGGTGCTGGAGCAGTGCTGCGATCTCTTGATTGCGGCAGAGACCGAATTGAACGAGCTTGATGCGAAATCTGGTGATGGGGACACCGGGAGCACACTCACAACCGCCGCCAAAGCGCTAAAAGGTTCGCTGGACCGGATGCCTCTGGCCGACCCCACGCAGCTTTTCCGCGCAGTTGGAGAGGAGTTGAGCCAGACGATGGGAGGATCTTCTGGCGTTATCCTCGCAATTTTCTTTGGGGCAGCGGGCGATGCCTGCGCCAGTGGAAAACCGATCCCCAAAGCGCTTCTTGCGGGGCTTGAGCGTATCTCTGAGGTCGGCGGAGCCAGCAAAGGAGATCGCACCATGATCGACGCGCTGGAACCCGCCCTCCAGGCCTTGCCAGACGGAATTGCGAACGCTGCACATGCTGCCCGTGAGGGGGCGAATGCAACAGCGTCCATGGGCCGTGCCAAAGCAGGGCGCGCGTCATATGTCCCTGAAGAGAATCTGATTGGACATAATGACCCTGGCGCCGAGGCTGTGGCGCGTCTATTCGAAGGGCTGGCCAAAGCCATGTAACGACCAAATAGGATGCGATGACGCAAGACACTGACACCAAAGCTGCTCCGACAATCAACGACATCGCCCGTGTCGCTGAAGTAAGCTTGGCCACCGTGGACCGGGTTTTGAACGCACGTCCTGGTGTGCGCGAAAAGACAGTTGCGCGGGTGAACAAAGCCATCGCTGACCTCGGATATGTGCGCGACACAGCCGCCGCCAATCTTGCGCGCGGGCGCATCTACAATTTCGTCTTCATTCTGCCGTCCAACCACAACGAGTTTCTCACGTCGCTTGAAACGCAGATTGAGCAACTGAACCAGAGCATTCGCCACGAACGCACACGCCTGTCTTTCGTGCGGGTCGCAGCTTTTGATCCTGTTGCTTTGGCAAACGCCCTAGAGCAAATCGACACGGCGCGCACAGACGGCGTGGCGATCTTTGGACCGGAAACACCGTCCGTTCGTGACTCCATCGCCCACCTTCGCGCCAACGGCGTGACGGTTGTGTCGTTGGTTGCCGACATCCCCAGCTCTGAGCGCGACTTTTACGTTGGCATCGACAACATCGCCGCAGGCCGCACGGCGGCCCAGCTTTTGGGGCGCTTTATTGGTCCGCGAGAGGGCAGTATTCTGGTTCTCACAGGCAGTATGCTGGCGCGCGACCATCTTGAAAGACGCCTTGGTTTTGACGAAGTCATGGCCCGGGACTTTCCGAAACTGAACATCCTTGCGTCCCTGGAAGGCCGGGACGATCCGGAGCTCATTGAGAAACTGATGCCAGGCACTCTGGCGGACAATCCAAACATTATTGGCATTTATTCTTCGGCGGCGGGCAACGAAGGCCTGTTGAGTTTCTTCAAGAAGAATCCCGACTATCAGCGCCCGACCGTCGTGGCGCATGAGCTTACGCCCCTGTCGCGTGATGCATTGAACAATCAGCTTCTAGATGCGGTGATCAGTCAGGACTCGGGCCATCTCGTCCGCAGTGCCGTGCGCATCATGCGCGCCAAGGCCGACAGCGTTCCGATCAACGCCGCACAAGAGCGCATCCGGATCGACATTTATCTGAAGGAAAACATGCCGAGCTAGGCGACTACTGATTTGGGAGGATCATTCATGAAAACCATCAAAGGCCCGGCGCTGTTCTTGGCGCAATTTGCGGGCGACGACGCACCGTTCAATTCTTGGGACGCAATCACGAAATGGGCCACGGATTGCGGCTATAAAGGGGTGCAAGTACCCAGTTGGGATGATCGACTGTTCGACCTCGCGAAAGCCGCAGAAAGCAAAGACTATTGCGATGAATTCAAGGGGCAAGCCGCCGCCAACGGCGTTGAAGTGACTGAGCTATCGACCCATCTTCAGGGCCAGCTCGTGGCTGTGCATCCAGCCTATGATACCTCCTTTGATGGGTTCGCGGACCCGTCTGTCCATGGCAACCCGGCCGCACGGCAAGAATGGGCCGTTGATCAGGTGATGAAGGCGATCTCCGCTTCCGCCAATCTTGGGATCAGTGATCATGTGACATTCTCCGGTGCTTTGGCTTGGCCTTACGTCTATCCTTGGCCTCAGCGCCCCGCAGGACTGATTGAAACCGCATTTGATGAGCTCGCAAGCCGCTGGCGTCCGATCCTCGACCATGCCGAAGAAAACGGCGTAAACATCTGCTACGAGATCCACCCGGGTGAAGACTTGCACGATGGGATTACGTTCGAGATGTTCCTTGAACGCGTCGGCAATCACGCGCGCTGCAACATGCTCTACGATCCATCGCATTTTGTGCTGCAATGCCTCGACTATCTCGACCACATCGACATCTACAAAGACCGGATCAAGATGTTCCACGTCAAGGACGCTGAGTTCAATCCGACAGGCAAACAAGGCGTCTATTCCGGCTACCAATCCTGGGTGGATCGGGCCGGGCGCTTCCGTTCGCTTGGAGACGGCCAAGTCGATTTCGCGGCAATCTTCTCCAAGATGGCGGCCAATGATTTTGACGGGTGGGCTGTGGTTGAATGGGAATGCTGTCTCAAGCACCCAGAAGACGGCGCACGGGAGGGCGCTCAGTTTGTTTCGGACCATATCATTCGCGTGACAGAGCGCGCTTTTGACGATTTCGCGGATGGCGGAACGAATGAGGCTGCCAACCGCAAGATGCTGGGGATTTCATGATGGAACGGATCAGACTTGGCATGGTCGGTGGCGGCAATGATGCGTTTATCGGTGCCGTGCACCGCATCGCATCGCGCATCGACGATCGGTATGAGCTGGTTGCGGGTGCCCTGTCTTCGACACCCGAAAAATCTCAGGCCTCCGGCAAAGCGCTTGGGCTGCCGCGCATTTATGACGACTTCAGACAGATGGCGATCCGCGAGGCGCGGTTGAAAGCCGGCATCGAAGCCGTCAGCATTGTTACGCCGAACCATGTGCACTACGCCGCTGCGCGCGAGTTTCTCAAGCGTGGCATTCACGTGATTTGCGACAAGCCACTGACATCGACCTTGGCAGACGCAAAGAAGCTCGTGAAGGCGGCAGAGAGTTCGGACGCTCTCTTTATTCTCACGCACAACTACACTGGCTACCCAATGGTCCGTCAAGCACGGGAGATGATCGCGAACGGCGAGATCGGCAAAATACGGGTTGTACAGGTGGAGTACCCACAAGACTGGCTCACGGTCGAGCAAGATTTCAAACAGGCCGAGTGGCGGACCGATCCCGAACGTTCTGGGGCGGGCGGATCAACAGGGGACATTGGCACCCACGCCCATAACCTGGCGCGTTTTATCACGGGGTTAGAAGTCGAGAGCTTGGCTGCTGATCTTGACGCCTTTGTGCCGGGGCGTCGTGTAGACGACAACGGACACGTCATGCTGCGCTTCGAAGGGGGTGCTAAGGGCATGCTCTGGTGCTCTCAGGTGGCTCCGGGTAATGAAAACGCGCTGCGCATTCGTGTGTACGGTGAAACCGGGGGCCTTGAATGGGCGCAGGAAGATCCGAACTATCTGTGGCACACGCCTTTTGGTGAGCCCAAGCGTCTTATCACTCGCAACGGGTCGGGTGCCGGTGAAGCGGCTGCTCGTGTCAGCCGGATCCCGCCCGGTCACCCTGAGGGTTACCTTGAGGGCTTCGCGAATATCTATTCCGAAGCTGCGGATGCGATAGTTGCTCACCGGAATGGGGAGAAGCTACCTCCGGACGCGCACTTCCCATCCGTCCAGGACGGGTTGCGTGGTGTTGAGTTTGTGGATGCCTGCGTCAGGTCGTCCAGTAGAAACTCAGCATGGGTGAAGGTTTAGCGTCGAGCCTAAGCTGCTTTGAGTTTTTGCGCCTTACTGCATGCTGATCTTAGCTTGCTTGCGGTTCTGGCGGATTAGCAAGGTCCAAGTCCACTATGCTCTACTGAAGCGATTGCCGACAACATGAATACCGGCAATTGTCCGTGTGGACCGTCACTCTTTTTTGGCCGGAGATCCAGAAGTAAGGGCACTGTGTCATCGGAAAGATGAAGGACGGAACACGCTATTCAGAAGAATTGCGCGCGAGGACGGTGTGGATGGTCTAGGATCACGAGGGCGAATAGAAGAGCGGATAGCGGCAATTCTGTCGAGGTCTCAGAAGATTAGGTGCAGCAGGGACAGCCTACGTCTCCACTGATCGGAAGAGTGTTGCGCAGCAATATCCCGAAAATTTGGATCAAACAGCACAAGACGGATACCGGCAAGTGTGATGGCGTGACTGCGGCCGAACGTAATCGCAAAGAATATCTTGAACGCGAATGCCTAGCCCATGACATGGGCTATGATGTCTTGGGGCGCAAACAGGTCCCATGTGTCTAACGCCAGCGCCAATGGGGCAGTTTAGGTTGATTTGATAAGGGAGGGATTCTGGCACATCGTAACCACCAAGGAGTTGAGATGAGACAGAAGCCCGGAAGCAAGCGGAGCCACGGCGAGAAGGTCGTGAAAGGCATCTGCTGTGCAACGCGCAAACAGTGTTTTGTCGAAGAGAAGATCAGGATCGTGCTGGACGGCCTGAAAGGAGAGGGCAGCATCGCTAAACTGTGCCGTCGCGAGGGCATTGCACAGAGCCTCTACTACAGCTGGTCCTAGGAGTTCCTTGAGGCGGGCAAGAAACGCCTTGCGGCGACACCGCTCGTGCGGCGACCTCGACTGAAGTCAAAGACCTGCGCTGAGAATCCCGCGATTTGAAAGAGGTTGTCGCTGAACAGTCCCTGGAGCTGCGGCCGCTCAAAAAGAGCTTGCTCGGAGATGGGGAGGACGGCTGACCTGCTCTCCTTTGGGTCCGCTAATTTAGGTTAGCTCTGTTCAGGTTTTGATCTTCTTGTGACCGGTTAGCATATTCGTGTGGCGTCAAGCCAGCGAGGCTAGAGTGAGACCGGTTGTGATTGTAGTCGGCGCGCCATGCCGCAATTGTGCGGCAGGCATGGTCGTCCATTGAAGGCGCCATTGGTTCGAGCCCAATGGACGACGAGACGGTAACAGGTGTTCGTTGAGGCACTCTTCGCGCATCCGCCCGTTGAAGCTTTCTACCAGACCATTTTGCATGGGCTTGCCCAGTGCGATGTAATACCAACCAACCTTGCGGTCTTTCTGCCACTTAAGCATCGCGTTGCTCGTCAGTTCCGTGCCGTTGTCCGAGAGCACTTTGCACGGGTAGCCGCGCAATTCGGCGATGCGATCCAACTCGCAGGCGACACGTGCGCCGCCAATCGATGTGTCCACGACTGCGGCATTCGCCATTGTGCTTGAACCAATGGCGCACAAAGGCTCATCATTCCTGGCTGAAGACGTCAATAACATTCAGCACGCGGAACCGCCGCCCGTCTTCAAGCGCGTCCGACATGAAGTCAAGCGACCATCTCTGGTTCGGCCCCTGAGGGATCGCCATGGGTGCCCTGGTGCCCACTGCGCGCTTGCGTCCGCCCATTGCCCGGCAACATATGCAAAGCATGTGTGAGAGGTGCGTTTACGGACTGTTAATCCTTCTTCGCGGTAGAGCCGGTACAGCTTCTTCCAGTTCACTGAGCTCCCCCCCCTGAATTTCGGACACTGGCGTAAGCTATGATTTGCTGTTTGCTGGGCTTCGACGAGAAGGAGATCAGAGATGTCGCAGCGGAAGAACCACAGCCCTGAGTTCAAGGCCAAAGTCGCTCTTGAGGCTTTGAAAGGTGAGCGGACCGTCGCGGAACTGTCGAGCCAGTTTGGCGTCCATCCCACTATGATCCACAGCTGGAAGCGAGCGTTGCTGGAAGGTGCATCCGGCGTGTTCGAGCGGGGTGGAAAGAAAGCCCCTGAGATCGACGAAGAGCAGGTCAAAGAACTGCACGCCAAGATCGGGGAGTTGGCGGTGGCCAATGATTTTTGGTCACGAAAGCTCAAGCCTTGGGGCCTGACGTGAGGCGCAGCATGGTCGAAAGTAAAGACCCTAGCCTATCGATTGGCAAGCAGTGCAGGTTGCTATCGATCTCTCGGTCGTCTTTCTACGACCAACCCAAGGGCGAGACGGCGATGAACCTGATGTTGATGCGCCGGATCGACGAACAGTTCCTCGAAACGCCATTCTTCGGTGTCCGTCAGATGACCTAGCATTTGCGCAACGACGGCCATCTGGTCAATGAGAAGCGGATCGGGCGGCTGATGCGTTTGATGGGCCTCATGCCCATCTATCAAAAGCCCAACACCAGCAGGCCTGCAAAGGGCCACAAAACCTATCCCTACCTGCTGAAGGGGCTGTGCGTGACGCGGCCCAATCAGGTTTGGGCGGCGGATATCACTTACATTCCGATGCGACGGGGCTTTCTGCATTTGCTGGCGATCATCGACTGGCACACCCGTAAGGTGCTGGCCTGGCGGATATCAAACACACTGGAAGCTGACTTCTGCGTCGAGGCGCTGAACGAAGCAATCACCAAGTTCGGCCCACCTGAGATCAGGAACACCGATCAGGGCAGCCAGTTCACATCCTTTGCCTGGGCGGATCAACTGCGCCGGTCCGGCGTCCGCATCTCGATGGATGGCAAAGGCCGGTTCCTCGACAACATCTTCGTCGAGCCGCTGTGGCGATCCCTGAAATACGAATGCGTTTATCTACATGCTTGGGAAACCGGATCAGAGGCCCGCGCCGGGATCGCCAAGTGGATCGAGTTCTACAATCAAAAACGCCCACACAGTGCCCATGGCGGTAAACCGCTTGCCGTGGTCTACTGGTTAAATAAAGACGCCATACAACCCGATCAGCAGGAGCAAAGAGTAGCTCAATCTACGCCAGAAACTGTCCAAGAATTGGGGAGTGGCTCAATCTTAGTCGCTCCAACGTTTCCTACGATAGTAGAGTGTCTTGCGCAGACCATACGCAGCAGGTCCATCACGCTACCTTAACCCATTGCGATTGATGATAATCCCACTCAAAACACGCCTATCATCGAGGCAAGGTTTGCGGTGGGATTTGGAAGGAAGGGCTCCAAACGCGCCATCTGCGCATCCGACAGCAAAAGTAGATCAGACATGTTCACCGCTCAGTTTTTGACCGTGAGTCATGCCGCCAAAAGGAGATCAATGCGTCTTGACCCTAAATTCAGGGCTATCGCTTTTGAGATTTGGTCGCGGTTCTGATGAGTTCGAGCATGAATGTATCCTGCCATCCGGCGCGTTTCAGCTTTCCTCGCATTGATCCT
>CAXMWW010000033.1:0-2923 GCA_963422245.2 uncultured Sulfitobacter sp.
ACTAGGAACTGCAGGAACCCTGCAAACTGGACAGTTCCCGGAGGATTACGGGCCCGGTCTTTGACGAGACCGGGCCTGTTCCATTGGATCGGCATGTGTCGTTCAAAAGCAGCGTATTGTCTCTTGTAATCGCCGAATTTCTGGGGATTATGGCGCCACTCGTGATTCTTAACGAAGGAAAACAATATGATTGAAGTATGGGGAAGACGGTCTTCCATCAATGTGCAGAAGGTTCTCTGGGCGCTGGGCGAGACCGGTCAGCCATTTGAGCGCCACGCTGCGGGCGGCCAGTTCGGCGGTCTTGATGACAAGGCATTCCTTAAGATGAACCCCAACGGGCTGGTTCCGGTGATGAAGGACGGCACGGTTACCCTGTTTGAGTCCAACACCATGATGCGTTACCTGGCACGCAAGTACGGCAAGGACACGATCCGTCCGCGTGGGCAGAAACCGTGGGCGCTGGCTGACCAATGGACCGACTGGACAGCGACCACGCTGAACCCGCCAATGTTCACCATCCTGTTCAACACGGTGCGTGCCACCCCGGAACAGAGAAATCCGGCTGCGGTTCAAGGATGCCGAAAAGAAGGCTGGCGACCTGTTCAGGATCGCCAATCGTGGGCTTGGGCGGAAACCCTGGCTGACCGGTCGTCACTTCAATTATGCCGACATCGCGCTGGGCGTGTATTACTGGCGTTACCTGGCGTTTGATGTTGCCAAGCGGCCCAAGCTCCCAAACCTGGATCGCTGGATGGAGCAGATCAAGGAACGCGATGCATTCAAGCAATGGGGCATGGTGCCGGTGGGCCACTCGCCGGAAGAATGGAATGCCAACGAAAAGATGCTTGGCTGACCCGGTTCCCGCACAGATTGAACGGTGGCCCGGATCATGCTGGTCCGGGCTGTCTTCTAGGAGAGGGTTTTTCCAAGGCGCCCGGCGAGATCCTGGACATATTGCCAGGCGACACGACCCGATCGACTGCCGCGTGTGGTTTGCCACTCGATGGCCTCGGCTCGCATTTCATCCTCTGCTATGTCCAGCTTGAAGTGGTTGACATACCCCCGGATCATTTCCAGGTATTCATCCTGTGAACAGGAATGGAAACCGAGCCAGAGCCCGAACCGGTCAGACAGCGACACCTTTTCCTGGACTGCCTCTGACGGGTTGATCGCGGTGGAACGTTCGTTTTCGATCATGTCGCGCTAGGCAGCAGATGACGCCGGTTGGACGTCGCATAAAGCACGACATTGTCCGGGCGGCCTTCGATTCCGCCGTCGAGCGCTGCTTTCAGTGACTTGTAAGAGGTATCCTGGCTGTCGAATGACAGATCGTCACAAAAAATGATGAAGCGGTAATGGGTGAGGTCGCGCAACTGCCCCATCAACACAGGCAGTCCTTCAATGTCTTCACGATGGATCTCGATGAGCTTTAGCGTGTGGCCATGTTCATCGGTGATGGCAGCATGTGCCGCCTTGACCAATGAGCTTTTGCCCATGCCGCGCGCGCCCCACAGCAGCGCATTGTTGGCGGGCAGCCCTTTGGCGAAGCGAACCGTATTGTCGACAAGAATGTCGCGGACCCGGTCAATCCGTGCAACAGCACCATTTCCACGCGGTTTACCCGCGCAACGGGTTGTAGCGTGCTGGACGTCGCATGCCAGATGAAGGCGTCGGCGGCATCATAATCGGCTTCCCGCGGGGGAGCCGGTGCGGACCGTTCCAAAGCTGAGGCGATGCGGTCAAGATGATGCAGGATTTCATCGGTACGGTTGTTGGACATAGGCAGTTTCAGGAGCTTGGGGGTTTGTTGAAATTCGGGTGAGATGGCTTTAGGGCCTGATAAGCTGTGTTGCAAGGCCGGTGGGTAACAGGGCGTTACTGTTGCAATGCACTCACCCGGGGCTATATACCAGTTCACGGATTCGGTTTCAGGAGTTTTAAACCATGTTTGTTTCACCCGCTTACGCACAGGCTGGCGGCGCACCAGGCGCAGACATCTTCTCGCTGCTTGCCCCGATCATCTTGATCATGGCCATTTTCTGGTTTCTGATATTGCGCCCGCAGCAAAAACGGGTGAAAGCCCATCAGGAACTGATATCGAATGTGCGCCGCGGTGACACGATTGTGACTGCCGGAGGTATTGTGGGTAAGATTACCAAAGTGGTTGATGACGCTGAGGTTGTTGTCGATACGGGCGAAGGTGGAAAGTTTCGCATGATCAAGACCGCCATCTCCGAAGTCCGAGTCAAAGGTGAGCCGGCTAAATCCGACTAGACCGCAAGCGGGTTGCCCGCCAATGTGGACCGGCGGCCTTTGACGGGCAAATGCAAACCAGAAACGTACCTCCGTTTAGGGGATTGATCAGACTGCCATGTTGCATTTTTCAAAGTTCAAGGCTTTCGTCGTTGTCGGGATTGTTTTGCTGGCTGGTTTGATGGCCTTGCCGAACCTGCTGGCCGAGAAATCCCGGGAAACACTGTCGAACATTTACTTGCCAAACCAGGCACTGACCCTGGGGCTTGACCTGCAGGGTGGCAGTCACATTCTGCTGGAAGTAGACGTGCCGTCCCTGAAGGATGTGCTCCGGAAGCAACTGGTCGGGGATATTCGCTTACGGTTGCGGGACGCCAAAATCCGCTATGTCAATCTGAGAGCAATTCCCGATGGCGCGACCGTAACAATTCCCGATGCGGCGCGCTACGATGAAGCCTTCACGATATTGCAGGGCATTTCTCAGCCGCTTGACACCGGCCTGTTCGGGCAGGGCGTGCAGGTTCAGGAGTTTGATGTCGCCCGCAGTGGGCAGTCAGTTACCCTGACCTTTTCCGATGGTGGCCTGCAGACACGGATCGGCAGGGCGGTACAGCAATCAATAGAGGTCCTTGGCGTTCGCATCAACGAGTTGGGGACCACCGAGCCGACC